>NZ_OY726397.1:2726687-4090030 GCF_963378095.1 Mycolicibacterium sp. MU0053 | reverse complement strand
CACCGACATCATTGTCACCAAGAACATCATCACCAATCAGGATGGCGAGTTAGTTCAGGAGACCTACACCACCCTTGCGGGGCGTAGTGAGGAAAACGGAGAGAGTGGCTTCAACGATGGCGCTGCGTGAATTCAGTTCAGTCCAGGTCGGCGATACCTTGCCGGAGAAGGTCATCCCGCTGACCAGGCAGGACTTGGTGAATTACGCTGGCGTATCCGGCGACCTCAACCCGATCCACTGGGACGATGAGACCGCCAAGCTGGTGGGCTTGGACACCGCGATCGCGCACGGCATGTTGACCATGGGCCTCGGCGGTGGCTTCGTGACGTCGTGGGTGGGTGATCCGGGCGCCGTGACCGAGTACAACGTGCGCTTCACCGCCGTGGTGCCGGTCCCCAACGACGCCAAGGGCGCCGAGATCGTGTTCAACGGTCGGGTCAAGTCGGTGGAACCCGAGACGAAGTCGGTGACGATCGCCATCAGCGCCACCACGGGCGGCAAGAAGATCTTCGGGCGCGCCGTGGCCACGGCGACGCTGGCCTAGTCGGGGATCGGTTCAACTCATGGCGCTCAAGACCGATATCCGTGGCATGGTCCACAAGTACGACGACTATTTCGTGGTGGGTCGGGAAAAGGTCCGCGAATATGCGAAGGCGGTCAAGAACGACGACCCGTCGTTCTACGACGAGGCGGCCGCGGCCGAACTGGGCTACGACTCGCTGCTGGCCCCGCTGACCTTCGTCTCGACCGTCGCGCTGATCGTGCAGCAGGACTTCTTCCGCAAAGTCGACGTCGGCATGGAAACCATGCAGATCGTCCAGGTGGATCAGCAGTTCGTGTACCACCAGCCGATCAAGGTCGGCGATCACCTGCATCCCGTGATGACCGTGCAGTCGGTGGTCGAGCGCTTCGGTGCCGACATCGTGGTTACCCGAAACACGCTGACCAACCAGCACGGCGAAGTGGTCCTGGAAGCGTTCACCACGTTGATGGGCCAGCAGGGCGACGAGTCCGCCAAGGTCAAATTCGACGTCGCGACCGGTCAGGTCACCCGGGTGGCGGATTAGCGCGATCCCGCACCGCGGATTAGTGGAACCGAGTTTCCCCGATGTACACTCGTACCTCGGGGTTCTCCCAGACAAGCGCGCTGTCCGTCGGTTCGCCAAGGACCGTTCGGAGAGCGCGCGAGTTGTGTGGGGCTCTTGCGGCTAGTACGAACTGAGACAAACTAGCGTGTGACGGTGAGGAGTGCCGCAGGGACTCGAAGGGGCGTAGCTCAACTGGCAGAGCAGCGGTCTCCAAAACCGCAGGTTGCAGGTTCAAGTCCTGTCGCCCCTGCTCAAGTGAATATGGCAATGGTGGACACTGGAGAGATGCGAAGTAACGGGCCCGGCGGGCAGCGGATGGAGCTAAGGAGCGTGCGGTGAGCGACGAGCGCGACAGTGCCGACGCCAATAGCGACGGCGCCGAAGACGACGCCCGGGCCGATGCGGCCGAAACCCAGCGTGGCGGCCAGACGGCGGTCGTTGCGCCGGCGCGTCCGACCGGCAAGCGGTCCCGCCAGCGTGCGCTGAGCACGACCGCGGCCGAGGCCGACGCGGACACCGAGGGCGCCGAGGGCCCCGCGAAGACCGCCAAGGTCAGCAAGGCCAAGAAGGCCAAGGCCGCATCCGGTGGCGGTGTTCTGGCGCCATTCAAGTTCGTCTGGACCTACCTGACCGAGGTCGTCAACGAGCTGCGCAAGGTCATCTGGCCGAACCGCAAGCAGATGGTGACCTACACGACGGTGGTGTTGCTGTTCCTGGCGTTCATGGTGGCGATGATTGCGCTGGCCGATATGGGGCTGGCCAGACTGGTTCTGCTGGTGTTCGGCTAGAACCGACGATTTTTACGTGAGGAAGGACTGACAACCGTGACTAGCTTCGAGGGCGACACGCCCGCGAGTGAGTCGGGCGACAACGGAGACGTCATCATCGACGAGACGATCACCGATACGCCCGGAGACTCGGCGTCCGCGGATGCAGCTCCGGCCGAGGATGTGCAGGACGCTGCGGCCGCTGAGGAGCCCGAGGTCGAGGAGGACCCGGCCGCCGCGCTCAAGCGTGAGCTGCGCGCCAAGCCCGGCGACTGGTACGTCATCCACTCCTACGCCGGCTACGAGAACAAGGTGAAGGCCAACCTCGAGACCCGGGTGCAGAACCTCGACGTCGGCGACTACATCTTCCAGGTCGAGGTGCCGACCGAGGAAGTCACCGAGATCAAGAACGGCCAGCGCAAGCAGGTCAACCGCAAGGTGCTGCCGGGCTACATCCTGGTCCGGATGGATCTGACCGACGATTCGTGGTCGGCGGTGCGCAACACTCCCGGTGTGACCGGCTTCGTCGGCGCCACGTCGCGGCCGACGTCGCTGTCGCTGGACGATGTCGTGAAGTTCCTGCTGCCGCAGGGCGCGGCCAAGAAGGCGGCCAAGTCCACCGCGGCCGCCGGCTCCGGTGCCTCCAGTGAGGCCAGCCTGGAGCGTCCCGAGATCCTGGTCGACTACGAAGTCGGCGAGTCGGTCACCGTCATGGACGGTCCGTTTGCGACGTTGCCGGCCTCCATCAGCGAGGTCAACGCGGAGCAGCAGAAGCTCAAGGTGCTGGTGTCCATCTTCGGCCGCGAAACACCTGTCGAGCTGACCTTCGGTCAGGTTGCCAAGATTTAGTCCGGTCCGCCGGGCTAGCAAGCGGGTGCGAACGCGCCCATCGAACAAGTAGCAAGCAAGTAAGGAAACACCACACCCATGGCCCCGAAGAAAAAGGTCGTCGGGCTGATCAAGTTGCAGATCCAGGCCGGGCAGGCCAACCCCGCCCCGCCCGTGGGTCCCGCGCTCGGTCAGCACGGCGTCAACATCATGGAGTTCTGCAAGGCGTACAACGCGGCGACGGAGTCGCAGCGCGGCAACGTCATCCCCGTGGAGATCAGCGTCTACGAGGACCGCAGCTTCACCTTTGCCCTGAAGACCCCGCCGGCCGCCAAGCTGCTGCTTAAGGCCGCCGGCGTGCAGAAGGGCTCCGGCACCCCGCACACCGACAAGGTCGCCAAGATCAGCTGGGACCAGGTTCGCGAGATCGCCGAGACCAAGAAGGAAGATCTCAACGCCAACGACATCGACGCTGCCGCCAAGATCATCGCCGGCACCGCCCGCTCAATGGGCATCACCGTCGAGTAGCTTGCCGATCGACCGGACAGAAGTCGAGTAGTCGACTTGTAGTGGGAGGGCTGGCATCGGCCCGACAACCACAACCAACGACAATTGATTGGATACCAATGAGCAAGAACAGCAAGGCCTTCCGCGAAGCCGCCGAGAAGGTGGATCGCGACAAGCTCTACTCCCCGCTCGAGGCGGCCAAGTTGGCCAAGGAGACGTCGTCGAAGAAGCAGGACGCCACCGTTGAGGTCGCGATCCGGCTCGGCGTCGACCCCCGCAAGGCCGACCAGATGGTGCGTGGCACCGTCAATCTGCCCAATGGCACCGGTAAGACCGCCCGCGTTGTGGTGTTCGCGGTCGGCGAGAAGGCCGAGGAGGCCTTGGCCGCCGGCGCCGACGAGGTGGGTAGCGACGACCTGATCGAGAAGATCCAGGGTGGTTGGGTCGACTTCGACGCCGCCATCGCGACCCCCGATCAGATGGCCAAGGTCGGTCGGATCGCCCGGGTGCTGGGTCCGCGTGGCCTGATGCCGAACCCCAAGACCGGCACGGTGACCCCGGATGTCGCCAAGGCCGTGACCGACATCAAGGGCGGCAAGATCAACTTCCGCGTCGACAAGCAGGCCAACCTGCACTTCGTGATCGGCAAGGCGTCCTTCGACGAGGCCAAGCTGGTGGAGAACTACGGCGCCGCGCTCGATGAGATCCTGCGCGCCAAGCCCGCGTCCTCGAAGGGCCGCTACCTGAAGAAGATCGTGGTCTCGACGACCACCGGCCCGGGCATCCCGGTCGACCCGTCGATCACGCGCAACTTCGCCGAGGCGTAGACAGATTCTGCACAGGTGGACCTGATGCGCCGAGTCCCTCGACTCGCGCGCATCGGGTCCACCTTCGTTTTGGGAGCGCTATTGATGGCCACCCCGCTGAGCGCCGACGCCGAACCGGCCGGGCCCGTCGATGCGGCGGGTCGCGCCGGCCTCGTCGACGTGCGCGGTGTGCTCCCGGATGCGATCGTCGATCTGCGCTACGCCACCGCCGACAACTTCCTGGGCGTCCGCCTCTATCCGGCCGACGCGCGCTGCCTGGTTCATGAATCGTTGGTGGCGAGCCTGATCACGGCGGCCGAAGTCGCAGGCGCCCAAGGCAATCGGTTGGTGTTCTGGGATTGCTACCGGCCGCATGAGGTGCAGGTGCGGATGTTCGAGGTGGTGCCGAACCCCAACTGGGTGGCCCGTCCCGGCACCTCGGCGCGCAGCCACACCGCGGGTCGATCGGTGGACGTCACGCTTGCCGACCGCACCGGCCGACTGCTGGACATGGGCACCGACTTCGATGAGTTCTCACCCCGGGCGCCGGCGTACGCCACCGCCGGTGTGACGCCCGCCGCCCAGGCCAACCGGGCCCTGCTCCGTGCCGCGATGACCGCGGGCGGCTTCACCGTTTACGACGGGGAATGGTGGCACTTCGACGGCCCCGGTGCCCGCGAGCCGCGCCCGCTGCTGGACGTGCCGCTGCGCTGATCACTTCCGCAGCGTGAACTGGTGGACGCTGGTGTGGCCGACGCGGAACAGGTTGACGCAACCGTTGAGGTATTTGTCGTACCGGTCGTAGACCTCCTGGGACTGCACCCGGATCGCCTCTTCGCGGTGCGCCGCCAGCTGCTCGGCCCAGATCTGCAGCGTCCGCACGTAATGCGGGCCGATCTCCTGCAGCTGGGACAGCTCGAATCCGGCGCGTTGCGAATGCTCCTGCACCTTCTCCACCGAGGGCAGCCGACCACCCGGGAAGATCTCGGTCATGATGAATTTCGCGAACCGCGCCAGTTCGAAGGTCATCGGTAGACCCAGTTCCTTGGCCTTGCGCATGTCGAACCCGGTAATGCAGTGCAGCAACATCACGCCGTCGTCGGGCAGCGACGTGTAGGCCATGTCGAAGAAGTCGTCGTAGCGTTCGAACCCGAAGTGCTCGAAGGCGCCGATCGACACGATGCGGTCGACCTTGTCGTCGAACTCTTCCCAGCCCTGCAACCGGACGTCGATGCTGCGTTGGGTGGGCACCTTCGCCAACTTCTCGATGGCGTACTTGCGTTGCTCACCGGACAGCGTCAGCCCGATGACGTTGACGTCGTATTTCTCGATGGCGCGTTGCATACAGGCGCCCCAGCCGCAGCCGACATCCAGCAGCGTCATCCCGGGTTCGAGGCCCAACTTGCCCAGGGCCAGGTCGAACTTCGCGATCTGGGCCTCGTCGCCCGTCATGTCCTCGCGCTCAAAATAACCGCAGGTATAGCCCATCGTCGGGCCGAGGAAGAGTTCGTAGAACTCGTTCGAAATGTCGTAAATGGACTGCAGTTCTTCGTACTTTGGTTTCAGATTTGACATCGGTGCAAACTCCCACCCACTCGTGATCCCTCCTAAACGCTAGCCCATTCGGACCGCGTCAGAAGCGCGCCGCCTTCGGAAAATCGGGATCAGATTTTTTTCAAAGTGAACTGGCAAACATCGGTGTGACGGTTGCGAAATAACTTGGCGCACCCGGTGAGATATTTCATGTAGCGGTCGTAAACCTCTTGCGACTGGAGCGCGATTGCCTGGTCCCGGTGCTCTTCGAGCGCCTGCGCCCACAGGTCCAAGGTGCGGGCGTAGTGCAACCGCAGCGGCTGAACACGTTGTACCTCAAAGCTTTCCGCGACCGCGTGATCCTGCACCAGTTCGATCGACGGCAGCCGGCCGCCGGGGAAGATCTCGGTGAGGATGAACTTGACGAACCGCGCCAGCTCGAACGTCAGCGGGATGCCGTCGGCCTGGGCGGTCTTCGGATTGAACGCGGTGATGGTGTGTAGCAACATCACCCCGTCGTCGGGCAGCGCCTTGTAGGCGTGTTGGAAGAAGTCGGCGTAGCGGTCGGGGCCGAAGTGCTCGAAGGCGCCGATCGACACGATGCGGTCGACGGGTTCGTAGAACTGCTCCCAGCCCTGCAGCAGCACCCGTTTCGAGCGCGGGCTGGGATCGTCGGCGAGCAGCTTTTCGACGTAGGCCTGCTGGTTGCGGCTCAACGTCAACCCGATGACGTTGACGTCGTATCGCTCCGCGGCGCGCTTCATCGTCGAACCCCAGCCGCATCCCACGTCGAGCAGCGTCATCCCGGGTTCGAGTCCGAGCTTGCCGAGGGCGAGGTCGATCTTGGCGAGCTGAGCTTCCTCCAGCGTCATGTCGTCGCGCTCGAAGTACGCGCAGCTGTAGGTCCGGGACGGGTCGAGGAACAGGCTGAAGAAGTCGTCGGACAGGTCGTAGTGCGCCTGCACGTCCTCGAAGTGCGGCTCGAGTGCCTTGGGCATTGCCGGGGGCTCCCCTTCGTCATGGTCAAAGGGGTAGGCGCACTGATTCCCCCGGAATCAGTGCTTCCACCCCCGTAGCAATTCACATGGTTGGGGGCGGGGCCGCGGGCTGGCAACGGTGGACGGGGGTCCGTCACAGTCCCGTCATCGATTGACGGGCCGCGTTCTCAGCCGCCGGCGGCCGAAAACGTGAGGTCAAGCTGGTCGACGATCGGGTCCCACAGTGGCTCGGGCAGGTCGTGGCCCATGCCCGGGAAAAGCACCAGGCGGGCGCCGGCGATGTTGTTGGCGACAGCGCGACCGCCGGACGGGCGCATCAGCCGGTCGGCGAGCCCGTGGATCACCACCGTGGGTGCGCTGATGCGCCGGTCGTAGTGGCGCAGGCTGCCGCTGCCGGTGATCGCACCGAACTGCCGCGCCACCCCGACCGGGTAATAGCTGCGGTCGTAGCCCTCGGCGGCTTGGGAGCGGATCTGTGCCTCGGCGGCCGGGTAGGCCGGGCTGCCGATGACCCGGGTGACCCGGACGGCGTTGTCGATGATGGCCTCGCGCGGCGCGTCCACCGGTGGGCCCTTGAGGACCGCGAACAGGGCCCGCGGATCCGGCGGCGGCAACGCCGCCTGGTTGTTGCTGGAGAAGATGACGCCCAGCGACCGGGTCCGTTCGGCATGGCGCGCGGCGACCACCTGGGCGATCATGCCGCCCATCGACGCGCCGACGATGTGCGCCCGATCGATGTCGAGGTGGTCGAGCAGCGCCGCGGCGTCGTCGGCCATGTCCTCGAGCGTGTAGATCGCCGGGCTGCGCAGGCCCAGCGCCGAGCGGACCATGCTCGGGTACTGCGAGCCGTCGACCCGCTGACCGTCGAGCTTGCTCGACAACCCGACATCGCGGTTGTCGAATCGGATGACCCGCAGGCCGCGGTCGACGAGCTTCTGGCAGAACGCCTTGCGCCACAACAGCAGCTGCGCACCCAGCCCCATGATCAGCAGCACCGCCGGGTCACCCGCGTGGCCCATGTCCTCGTAATAGATGTCAAGGTCACCGGAGCGGGCGGTGCCGCACCGGACGGTCTCCGGCTGCACTAAACCTCGATCTCCTCGTCGGACTTGTCCAGGTCTTGGCGGTGATCACGGCTGACCTCGACCATGAAGTTCGCGAAGTATCCGGAGAACTGCGGATCGCTCATCATCTGCCAGCTGGGTGCCAGCAGTTTCATGTACCGCTCGACATAGAGGAACTGTTTGCCGATCAGCACCAGCTCGCGGGGCAGCTTGACGTCGTAGGCGTCGGCCAGCGTCGAGAGCTGCTTGCCGATCTCGGCGTAGGACATATCGCCCAGCGACTTCATGCTCAGCGGCTGGGCGAACGCCTCCAAGTCCTTGGCCGCCTGCGCTTCGGGGCGGACGGTGCCGACCGCGCCGAGCAGCACCACGATCTTGCCCGCGGCGGCGTGGTCCTTCTTGACCAGCAGCGCGTAGATCAGCTCGCGCAGCAGCCAGCGGGTGCGCGGGTCGATCCGGCCCATGATGCCGAAATCCAGGAAGACGATCCGGCCCTGCCGGTCCACCAGCAGGTTGCCGGCGTGCAGGTCGCCGTGGAACAGGCCGTGGCGCAGGCCGCCCTCGAAGGTCGAGAACAGCAGCGCCTTGACCAGCTCGGTGCCGTCAAAATTCTGCTTGCGGATGGCGGCCACGTCGTCGATGCGCACGCCGTGCACGCGTTCCATGGTCAGCACCCGCTGCGAGGTGTAGTCCCAGTAGACGTCGGGCACCTTGATGTTCTTGCCCAGCGCGGACGAATGCAGGTGGCTGACCCAGGCCTCCATGGACTGCGCCTCGATGCGGAAGTCCAGCTCCTCGGCCAGGTTGTCGGAGAAGTCGGCCACCACATCCTGGGCCGACAGCCGGCGGCCCAGCTTCGCGAACTCGACGACCTGGGCGAAGCGCTTGAGGATCTGCAGATCGGCGGCCACCCGGCGACGGATGCCGGGGCGCTGGATCTTGACGACGACGTCCTCGCCGCTGTGCAAGGTCGCGAAGTGCACCTGCGCGATGGACGCCGAGGCGAACGGTGTCTCCTCGAAGTGTCTGAACAGGGTCTTCGGGTCGTCGCCGAGTTCCTCCTTGAACAGTTTCTGCACTTCAGCGGGGTCGGCGGGCGGCACGGCGTCGAGCAGGGTGCGGAATTCCCGGGACAGCGGTTCGCCGAACGCACCCGGGCTGGACGCGATGATCTGGCCGAACTTCACATAGGTGGGTCCGAGGTCGGCGAAGGCCTGTGGGATCTCCTTGATGACCTTGGTCTGCAGGCTTCCGCGGCCCGGCAGACGTAGCGCGACGCGGGCGGCGGTGCGGGTGAGCTGCCAGCCCGTCGTACCGACCCGGGCCGCCTCGAAGGGCAGCGGGACGCGGTCGAGCTTGACGACCTCCCGATGCTGATTGGTCGAACTCATTGTTGTAGTGTGCCAGTCCCGCCGCGCGGCTTTCCAATGCGTGCCCCCAGAGGGTGATCGCGCTCACTGCGACGGCCGCCATGGAGTCAGCCAGGGTTGCGGCTCCCACTGCTCGGCGGCCGCGATGAGTTCGTACATCGTGGCGCCGTCGATCGACTCGCGGATGATGTCCGCGTGCCCGGCATGCCGGGCCAGTTCACCGATCAGATGCAGGATCACCCAGCGCACCGACCACGCCTCGACGTCGCGTGGGAACCATGGCGCGTCGCGCGGCACCGGCACGGCGGCGTCGAGGTCCGCGGTCCCGATCAGGCGCAGCGACTCGGCGTTCTGTGCGCGTAGCGCGTCGATCAGGCCGGCCACGGTGTCCTCGGGCCCCATGACGTATTCGTCGGCGTACCCCGCCATCCGGTCCTCCATCGGCCGGTCGTCCGGCGGCGGGGTTCCCGGCGCTGCCGCGACGCGCGCCATCCAACCGCGTTGCACGCCCGCGGCGTGTTTGAGCAGGCCGCCGATCGACAGCGCGCTCGCGGCGGGGGTGGCGCGGGCCTGTTCGTCGGTCAGGCCGTGGGCGACGGCGAAGAATGCGCTCTGTTGATAGGCGAGGAAGCCGCACAGCGCATCGCGTTCGTCGCGGACCGGGGGTGCCAGAGCGGGCATGTTCAGTCGTCCTCTCGAATGGTGTTGTGCGCATACAGGTCTCGGAGCAATGAGATCTCGGCGCCGTGGTGGATGACCTCCCGGTTGATGTGCAGCACCAGGTCGATCATCGGGCGCTGGCCCCACGGCCCCTCGGCGGCCCCGATGGGTCGGTCGAGATCCGCCGCGCTCAGTGCGCCGACTCCGGCCATCCAGCGCCGGTAGGCGTCGTCGAGTTGGGTCAGCGCCGTCGCGGCGTCGGTGGCGTAATCCCAACTCTGATAGTCCGCGGGCGGCCCGGCGAAGTGGGAATGGTTACGCATGGCCAGCACGCCGACGATGACGTGCGCCAGTCGCCACGCGATCGTGGTGACCGGCGCCGGGTCGGGGGGCGGATAGCTGAAGTCGATGGACCCGTCGCGGTGCAGGGTCCAGCAGTCGGGCACGGGTTCCCAGAAGTACTCGGCATCGGTGAGGCCGTCCAGGCGTGGGCGCAGTTGTTGCGTCCAGTGCCACGAGAGTTGGTCCACCAGCGAGTTCACCAGGGTCGGAGTGGTCATGGGCCCAGCCTTCCAACAATTGCGGACTACATCTGTCCTAGAACCTGCGCGATACTCCTCTGGTGGCCGAAACCACCGGCCGGGTGCTGCGGCTGCTCGGCCTCCTGCAGGCGCGCCGGGTGTGGACCGGCCGCGAGCTCGCCCAGCGTCTCGGCGTGACCGGGCGCAGCGTGCGCCGGGACATCGAACGGCTGCGTGACCTCGGCTACCCGGTGCACGCGAGTCCCGGCCAGGGGGGCGGGTATCAGCTCGGTGCCGGGGCCGCCCTGCCGCCGCTGCTGCTCGACGGAGAGGAGGCCGTCGCGATGGCGGTGTGTCTGCGGCTCGCGGCGGGCAGCGGCGTGACCGGGGTCGGTGAGTCGGCGCTGCGTGCCCTGTCCAAGCTGGATCAGGTGCTGCCGGCACGGCTGCGGTCGCAGGTGGCGGCGGTGCACGGCGCGACGGTGACGCTGACCGCCGGCACCGACGGCCCGGTGGACCCGGTGTCGCTGATGACCCTGGCGCGGGCGTGCCGCGACCACGAACACGTCGGCCTGCAGTACCTGTCGGCGGCCGGCGCGCGCACCGATCGGCGTCTCGAGCCCTACCAGTTGGTGACCACGGGCCGGCGCTGGTACCTGTTGGCCTATGACCGCGACCGCGCGGACTGGCGCAGTCTGCGGCTGGACCGCATGAACGCTGTCACGGCCCAGGGCACGACGTTCGCGCCGCGCGAGGCGCCCGACGCGGCCGCGTTCGTGAGCCGGGCGTTGAGCAGCTCGTCCTACCGGTATGTGGCGAGGGTGCGTTATCACTGCTCGTATGAGGTTGTCGCACAGCATTTCTCGCCGAGTGCGGTGACCATCGAGGATGCGGGTCCGGACTCGTGCGTGGTGTCCACCGGCGGCGATGACCCGCAGCGGTTGGTGCTGTGGCTGGCGCTGGTCGGCCACGACTTCGACATCCTCGGGCCGCCGGAGGTCATCGCCGCCGCGCGGACCGTGTCACAGCGGCTGGCCCGCGCGTTCTAGCGCTGGTGGCCACCGATGCGGTGCCGCCATACCGTCGTCTGCGCGCCGTCGCGACGACGCGAGGAGGAATCGTGCCAGTGCAGGCGCAGCAGCAGCAGCCGTCGGTGGGCCTGCCAGCCGATCGACAGCGGGTCGCGCCACGGTGCTTTCCGGTGGGCCTCGGTGGGCATATGCAGGTTCTCGCTCACAGTGATTCCACTGTGACACGAGATGGCGAGGTCGGCATGCCGAGCAGGTCAGCAGTGTCTGAACGGTTGCCGAACAGTGTTCCAACCGCGCGTGCAGACAGCACGCGGGTGGTCCCGGCCCGCTCGCGACGGAGGTGGGGGAGTATCGGCACCGATGACCGACCTCACGCTGGCCCTCGACATCGGCGGCACCAAGATCGCCGCAGGCCTGGTCGACCCCGACGGCGCCGTGGTGCGCGCCGAGCGGTTGCCGACGCCACCCGTCGGGGCCGAGGCGATCTGGCGGGTCGTCGAGGACCTCATCGCCCGGATGACCACCGATGCGACCGTGCGCGGGGCGGGCATCGCCTCGGCCGGTCCGGTCGACCTGCCCGCCGGCACCGTCAGCCCCCTCAATGTGCCGTCCTGGCAAGGTTTCCCGATCCGCGACCGGGTCGCCGCGGCGCTCGGCGGCCGGCCCGTGCGGCTGGCCGGCGACGGTTTGTGCATGACCCTCGGCGAGCACTGGCGCGGCGCCGGACGGGGGACGCAGTTCCTGCTGGGCGCGGTGGTCTCGACCGGCGTCGGCGGCGGCCTGGTGCTCGACGGCAAGCCGTACGACGGCCGGACCGGCAACGCCGGGCACGTCGGGCACGTGGTGGTGGAGCCGGCCGGACCGGCGTGCTCCTGCGGGGGGCGGGGCTGCGTCGAGGTGTTCGCGGCGGGCCCGCGGATGGTGGCCTGGGCCCGCGAAAACGGCTGGGCCGCCGCCGAAGACGCCGACGCGAAGGTGCTGGGGGAGGCCGCCGCCGCGGGTGACCCGGTCGCGCTGCGGGCCTTCGAGCGCGGAGCGACCGCGATCGCCGCGATGATCGTCTCGGTGGCCGCGGTCTGCGATCTGGACCGGGTGGTCATCGGCGGTGGCGTGGCCCGCTCCGGCCCGGTGTTGTTCGATCCGGTGCGGGCCGCGCTGACGCGGTTCGCGGGGCTGAGCTTCCTGGCCGGTCTGACGGTGGTGCCCGCACAGCTGGGCGGGCGGGCCGGGCTGGTGGGTGCGGCGGCGCTGCTGCGCGACATCTCATAACGCGACGGGCCACCGTTGTACGGTTCCAGCCCGAACTCTGTACCAGGGTGGCCGCTCGCGCCGGGTGGGTGCGGGCCGTTTTGGCCGATCGGCCCATCGCGCGCTATATTTGTCGACGATCCACCGAAGACCGTCGGTTACCGAGCAATCGGTCGAAGGTCCGGGAACATCCCGGCGGCCCACGCAGGAGGACGAGGCAACGCCCGCTGAGAAGCAGGCTTTCACGCCCCGACCGCATCCTGCGTCGGGGCGTTCGTCGTTTCCGGGCGGTGGCGTACGCAAGCACGCTGGACAACACATCATCAGGAGGCATGCATGGCCAAGGCTGACAAGGCTACCGCCGTTGCAGAGATCACCGAGCAGTTCAAAGCCTCGACTGCGACCGTCATCACCGAGTACCGCGGTCTGACCGTGGCCAACCTCGTCGAGCTGCGTCGGTCGCTGGGCGACGCGGCGACGTATTCGGTCGCCAAGAACACGCTGGTCAAGCGTGCGGCCTCAGATGCCGGTGTCGAGGGGCTCGACGAGCTGTTCGTCGGCCCGACGGCGATCGCGTTCATCAACGGTGAGCCGGTCGACGCAGCCAAGGCGCTGAAGAAGTTCGCCAAGGACCACAAGTCCCTGGTGATCAAGGGCGGCTACATGGACGGCAAGCCGCTGACCGTCAGCGAGGTCGAGCGCATTGCCGATCTCGAATCGCGCGAGGTGCTGCTGACCAAGCTCGCCGGCGCGATGAAGGCGAACCTGACCAAGGCCGCCGTGCTGTTCAATGCGCCGGCGTCGCAGGTCGCCCGCCTGGCTGCCGCGTTGCAGGACAAGCGTGCTGCCGAGGCACCCGCCGAGGCCGCTGCGGAAGCACCCGCCGAGGCGGCTGCGGAGGCGCCCGTCGAGGCTGCCGCCGAGACAACCGAATAACCCGACCAAGCACATCCGTAGGAAACACATCCAGGAAGGACTGCCACCATGGCAAAGCTCAGCACCGATGAATTGCTCGACGCGTTCAAGGAACTGACCCTGCTCGAGCTCTCGGAGTTCGTGAAGAAGTTCGAGGAGACCTTCGAGGTCACCGCCGCCGCTCCGGTCGCCGTCGCCGCGGCCCCCGCCGCCGGTGGTGGCGGTGCCGCCGAGGCCGCCGAGGAGCAGTCGGAGTTCGACGTCATCCTCGAGGGTGCCGGTGACAAGAAGATCGGCGTCATCAAGGTCGTCCGCGAGATCGTCTCCGGCCTGGGCCTCAAGGAGGCCAAGGATCTCGTCGACAGTGCCCCCAAGGCAGTGCTCGAGAAGGTCGCCAAGGACGCGGCCGAGGATGCCAAGGCCAAGCTCGAGGCCGCCGGCGCTTCGGTGACCGTCAAGTAGTACCAGCTCTTCAGCAGAAAGCCCCCGAAAGATCAGCGGATCTTCGGGGGCTTTCTCGTTGCCTCACAGCGGTGGCGCCGCGGCGGAGCGGGAGGCCGCCACCGCTTCGGGCGCGTCGCCGAGGGCGAGCAGCGTGTTGGCCACCAGCTCGCCCAATACGGGCCGCAGCGCCGCGTCGCCGAAGTAGCCGGCCAGTTCGAGCATCACGAACCCATGCATCATCGTCCAGAACTGCGATGCGATGGCCAGCACCGCCGCGTCGTCGTCGGGGGAGCCCGCGCTGATCCGGCCCGCCACCATCGCGCGGTGCACATGCCGGACGACGTGCGCGAGGCTCGGATGGTGCTCGGTGATATCGGCGACCCGCAGCGTCAGGACATTGCGAGCCGGGGCGTTGATGCCGTGCGCGCTGGTGCTGCCGAACATCAGCCGGTACATGTGGGGCCGGCTGATCGCGAACCGCCGATAGGCCCCACCGCAGCGCAACAGATCGGCCACCGGGTCGTCGGTGAGCGGGATGCTCAGGGCCGCGTCGAATTGGCTCAGCCCCTCCTGGGCGACCGCGGCGATCAACCCGCGCATGCCGCCGAAGTGGGTGTACACGGCCATCGTCGAGTTGCCGACCGCACTGGTGACCTTGCGGGTCTGCAGCGCGTCGGGGCCGTGATCGTCGAGCAGCCCCACCGCGGCGTGTACCAGCTCGTCCCGCACGCTGCGCTGCGTCGAAGCTCCGGCTGCCGACGCCGTCCCAGAAGTCATCGTTGCCATCGTCTCACGGGTGCCGTACGGTCTGCATAACATCGTCATAACAACGTTATGCGCACTCACGTGAGCACACCGGAGAGGGTGACCCCATGACCGCCGTACAACCCCACGCCGACACCACCAACCCGTATCTCGACGGGTTCCTCGCACCGGTCCAACAGGAGGTGACAGCACTGGACCTGGAGGTCACCGGCGCCATCCCGGAGCACCTCGACGGCCGCTACCTGCGCAACGGCCCCAACCCCGCGGCCGAGGTCGACCCGGCGACCTATCACTGGTTCTCCGGTGACGCGATGGTGCACGGCCTGGCACTGCGCGACGGTGCCGCGCGCTGGTACCGCAACCGGTGGGTGCGCTCGCCGGGGGTTTCGCGGGCGTTGGGCGAACCGCGCATCGCGGGGTTGGACCCCCGCGCCGGCATGCTCGCCATCGGCCCCAACACGAACGTGCTGACGCATGCCGGACAGACCCTGGCGTTGGTCGAGGGCGGCGGCGCCAACTACCGACTCACCGACGAACTCGACACCATCGGCACCTGCGATTTCGACGGGACCCTCTACGGCGGCTACACCGCACACCCCCACCGGGACCCGAAAACCGGTGAACTGCACGCTGTTTCGTACTCGTTCGCACGTGGCCGCACGGTGCAGTATTCGGTGATCGACGCGGCCGGGCACGCTCGACGCACGGTCGACATCGACGTGACCGGCGCGCCGATGATGCACGACTTCTCGCTCACCGAGCGCTACGTGGTGATCTACGACCTCCCCGTCACCTTCGACGCCGCACAGATCCTGCCCTTCAGCGTGCCGCGCTGGCTGCGCGCTCCGGCGCGCCTGGTGCTGCAATCGCTGGCCGGTCGCGTGCGGGTGCCCGGACCGCTGGCGGCGCGGATCAACAGCGACACCCGCCCCATCTCGTCGCTACCGTTCGCCTGGGACGACTCCTATCCGGCGCGCGTCGGCGTGCTGCCTCGAGAGGGCGCCGGTGCCGACATCCGCTGGTTCGACGTGGACCCGTGCTACGTGTTCCACCCGCTCAACGCCTACAGCGAGGACCGCGACGGTCACGAGGTGCTGGTGCTCGATGTGGTCCGGCACGCTCGGATGTTCGACCGCGACCGGCGCGGACCGGGCGAGGGGCATCCCACGCTCGACCGCTGGGAGATCGATCTGAGCAGCGGCGCGGTGCGCACCGAGCGACGCGACGACCGCGAACAGGAGTTCCCGCGCATCAACGAGACGCTCACCGGCGCCAAGCATCGCTTCGGCTACACGGTTGGCCTGGAAGGGGCGTTCGGCGGCGGTGGGCGACCCCGCAGCGCGGTCTACAAGCAGGACTTCCAGACCGGTGGCAGCGAGCAGGCGCCCCTGGATGCCGAACTGCTGATGGGCGAGATGTCCTTCGTGCCGAATCCGGGTGCCCGGGCCGAGGACGACGGCGTCCTGATGGGCTACGGGCATCACCTCGGACGCGACGAGGGGCAGTTGCTGATCCTCGATGCCGCGAGCCTGGAGACCGTGGCGACCGTGCACCTTCCGCAGCGCGTTCCGATGGGGTTCCACGGCAACTGGTGCCCCGACGAATAGGCTGATCAATCACAGAATCGGCACAAGCTAGCTGCTGAAGTTTTGGGTGCGCTACAGTGACTCAAACCACAGGCGGGCCGCTCGTGGTGTCTCGAATTGCATCGGAAGGATTTCGCGTGGGTATTGGCATCCAGGTTGAGGGGCTGACGAAGTCCTTCGGATCCCAGCGGATTTGGGAAGACGTCACGATGGACGTTCCGGCCGGCGAGGTCAGCGTGCTGCTGGGACCGTCGGGTACCGGCAAGTCGGTGTTCCTGAAGTCCCTGATCGGATTGCTTCGCCCCGAGCGCGGCAAGATCGTCGTCGACGGCACCAACATCATCGACTGCTCCGCCAAGGAGCTGTACGAGATCCGCACACTGTTCGGCGTGATGTTCCAGGACGGCGCGCTGTTCGGGTCGATGAACCTGTATGACAACACGGCGTTCCCGCTGCGCGAGCACACCAAGAAGAAGGAGAGCGAGATCCGTGACATCGTCATGGAGAAGCTCGACATGGTGGGCTTGACCGGTGACGAGAACAAGTTCCCCGGCGAGATCTCCGGCGGTATGCGCAAGCGTGCCGGCCTGGCGCGCTCGCTGGTGCTCGACCCGCAGATCATCCTCTGTGACGAGCCGGACTCCGGTCTGGACCCGGTCCGTACCGCCTACCTGAGCCAGCTGCTGATCGACATCAACGCGCAGATCGACTGCACGATTCTGATCGTGACGCACAACATCAACATCGCCCGCACGGTGCCGGACAACATGGGCATGCTGTTCCGTAAGCAGCTGGTGATGTTCGGCCCCCGCGAGGTCCTGCTCACCAGCGACGAGCCGGTCGTCAAGCAGTTCCTCAACGGCCGTCGTCTCGGTCCGATCGGTATGTCGGAGGAGAAGGACGAAGGCACCATGGCCGAGGAGCAGGCGCTGGCCGACGCCGGACACCACGACGGTGGCGTCGACGAGATCGAGGGCGTGCCGCCGCAGATCCAGGCGACCCCCGGCATGCCGGAGCGCAAGGCAGTGGGCCGTCGGCAGGCCCGGGTGCGCGAGATCATGCACACCCTGCCGCCGGCCGCCCAGGAGGCCATCCGCGACGACCTCGAGGGCACCCACAAGTACAAGGCCCACAGCTTCGCCGACGAGACGCCCACGGCGTCCATCCCGGTGCAGCACGAGGCATAACTCCGCTCGTCAGCGATGGCCCCGCGCCGACAGGTGCGGGGCCATTTGCGTGCGCGGTCCCCGCGCGCGCGGGCGTGATTTGGTGCACAATTAAGGCGCGTCACCTCTTGACGGACGGGCCCGTACAGGCCAGTCTGTTGGGCAGCATGTTCGTAACGGGTAATCAGGTCGCCAGCCAGTACTCACTCCGGGAGACCGGAGCGATCATGCGGTTACCGAGCGGTAGTTGAGGAATGCGCCGTCCTGCGCTATTGTTGGACGTTGCGCTGGCTGCCTCCTGCCCATCATTCAGCACTCGACATCGTAGGTCCTGCTGAGCATTGCTCAGTGATCTTCGTTGCGTGCCATGGTTCAGGCCGAAGTCATCCAGCCGAACCAACGCAGATAGCGCGGTGATGCGGTCCGACCCATACTAGGTCGCCCCGAAGCCGCACGAGGTGCTGGAAGGATGCATCTTGGCAGTCTCTAGCCAGAGCAAGTCAGAATCCACGAACCACTCCGTCCCTGGGGCACCCAACCGTATTTCGTTTGCCAAGCTCCGTGAACCGCTCGAGGTTCCGGGGCTGCTCGACGTGCAGACCGAGTCGTTTGCATGGTTGGTCGGGGCCGGCAGTTGGCGGCAGAAGGCCGTCGATCGCGGCGACATCAACCCCCGGGGCGGCCTCGAAGAGGTCCTCGAGGAGCTGTCGCCGATCGAGGACTTCTCGGGTTCGATGTCGCTGAGCTTCTCCGATCCGCGCTTCGACGACGTCAAGGCGCCGGTCGACGAGTGCAAAGACAAGGACATGACGTACGCGGCTCCGCTGTTCGTCACGGCCGAATTCATCAACAACAACACCGGTGAGATCAAGAGCCAGACGGTCTTCATGGGTGATTTCCCGATGATGACCGAAAAGGGCACCTTCATCATCAACGGCACCGAGCGTGTCGTGGTCAGCCAGCTGGTGCGCTCGCCGGGCGTGTACTTCGACGAGAGCATCGACAAGTCCACCGAGAAGACCCTGCACAGCGTCAAGGTCATCCCGGGTCGCGGCGCGTGGCTGGAATTCGACATCGACAAGCGCGACACCGTCGGTGTGCGCATCGACCGCAAGCGTCGGCAGCCGGTCACCGTGCTGCTCAAGGCGCTCGGCTGGACCAACGAGCAGATCGTGGAGCGCTACGGCTTCTCCGAGATCATGATGTCGACGCTCGAGAAGGACGCCACCGCCGGCACCGATGAGGCGCTGCTGGACATCTATCGCAAGCTGCGCCCGGGCGAGCCGCCCACCAAGGAGTCCGCGCAGACCCTGCTGGAGAACCTGTTCTTCAAGGAGAAGCGCTACGACCTGGCCCGCGTGGGCCGCTACAAGGTCAACAAGAAGCTGGGCCTCAACGTCGGCGAGCCGATCACCAGCTCGACGCTGACCGAAGAGGACATCGCCGCCACCATCGAGTACCTGGTCCGTCTGCACGAGGGCCAGGCCAGCATGACGGCGCCCGGCGGCAGCGAGGTTCCGGTCGAGGTCGACGACATCGACCACTTCGGCAACCGTCGGCTGCGTACCGTCGGCGAGCTGATCCAGAACCAGATCCGGGTCGGTCTGTCCCGCATGGAGCGCGTGGTGCGCGAGCGGATGACCACTCAGGACGTCGAGGCGATCACGCCGCAGACCCTGATCAACATCCGCCCCGTGGTGGCTGCGATCAAGGAATTCTTCGGCACCAGCCAGCTGTCGCAGTTCATGGACCAGAACAACCCGCTTTCGGGTCTGACCCACAAGCGCCGCCTGTCGGCGCTCGGGCCCGGTGGTCTGTCCCGTGAACGTGCCGGCCTCGAAGTCCGTGACGTGCACCCGTCGCACTACGGCCGGATGTGCCCGATCGAGACCCCGGAAGGCCCGAACATCGGCCTGATCGGCTCGCTGTCGGTGTACGCCCGGGTCAACCCGTTCGGCTTCATCGAGACGCCGTACCGCAAGGTCGTCGAGGGTGTCGTCACCGACGAGATCAGCTACCTCACGGCCGACGAGGAAGACCGCTACATCGTGGCGCAGGCCAACTCGCCGATCGACGATGACGGCCGCTTCACCGAAGAGCGCATCCTGGTGCGTAAAAAGGGTGGCGAGGTCGAGAACGTCACGCCGGCCGAGGTCGACTACATGGACGTATCGCCGCGCCAGATGGTGTCGGTGGCCACGGCCATGATCCCGTTCCTCGAGCACGACGACGCCAACCGCGCCCTGATGGGTGCGAACATGCAGCGTCAGGCGGTCCCGCTGGTTCGCAGCGAGGCGCCGCTGGTCGGCACCGGCATGGAACTGCGCGCCGCGATCGACGCGGGTGACGTGGTGATCGCCGAGAAGGCCGGTGTGATCGAGGAGGTCAGCGCCGACTACGTGACGGTGATGGCCGACGACGGCACCCGCCAGACCTACCGGATGCGCAAGTTCGCCCGCTCCAACCACGGCACGTGCGCCAACCAGCGCCCGATCGTGGACGCCGGGCAGCGGGTCGAGGCCGGTCAGGTCGTGGCCGACGGACCGTGTACCTCCGAAGGCGAGATGGCCCTGGGCAAGAACCTGCTCGTGGCGATCATGCCGTGGGAGGGCCACAACTACGAGGACGCGATCATCCTGAGCCAGCGGCTCGTGGAGGAGGACGTGCTCACCTCGATCCACATCGAAGAGCACGAGATCGATGCCCGCGACACCAAGTTGGGCGCCGAGGAGATCACCCGGGACATCCCGAACGTCTCCGACGAGGTGCTGGCCGACCTCGACGAGCGCGGCATCATCCGGATCGGTGCCGAGGTTCGCGACGGCGACATCCTGGTGGGCAAGGTGACCCCCAAGGGTGAGACCGAGCTGACCCCGGAGGAGCGGCTGCTGCGCGCGATCTTCGGCGAGAAGGCCCGCGAGGTCCGCGACACCTCCCTGAAGGTGCCGCACGGCGAGTCGGGCAAGGTCATCGGAATCCGGGTGTTCTCCCGCGAGGACGACGACGAGCTGCCGGCCGGCGTCAACGAACTGGTCCGCGTCTACGTGGCCCAGAAGCGCAAGATCTCCGACGGCGACAAGCTCGCCGGACGTCACGGCAACAAGGGCGTCATCGGCAAGATCCTGGCGCAGGAGGACATGCCGTTCCTGCCGGACGGCACCCCCGTGGACATCATTCTGAACACCCACGGTGTGCCGCGCCGGATGAACATCGGGCAGATTCTGGAAACCCACCTCGGGTGGGTCGCCAAGACCGGCTGGAATGTTGAGCTGGCGACGAACCCGGAATGGGCTGCCGGGCTGCCCGAGCATCTGCGCAGCGCCCCCGCCGACACCAAGACCGCCACCCCGGTGTTCGACGGTGCGCAGGAGGAGGAGCTGCAGGGTCTGCTCGCGGCGACGCTGCCGAACCGTGACGGCGAAGTCATGGTCAACGGCGACGGCAAGGCCACCTTGTACGACGGTCGCAGTGGTGAACCGTTCCCGTACCCGGTGACGGTCGGCTACATGTACATCCTGAAGCTGCACCACTTGGTGGACGACAAGATCCACGCCCGCTCCACCGGTCCGTACTCGATGATCACCCAGCAGCCGCTGGGCGGTAAGGCGCAGTTCGGTGGCCAGCGGTTCGGCGAGATGGAGTGCTGGGCCATGCAGGCCTACGGTGCGGCCTACACGCTGCAGGAGCTGCTGACCATCAAGTCCGACGACACGGTGGGCCGGGTCAAGGTCTACGAGGCGATCGTCAAGGGCGAGAACATCCCCGAGCCGGGCATCCCTGAGTCGTTCAAGGTGCTGCTCAAGGAACTGCAGTCGCTGTGCCTCAACGTCGAGGTGCTCTCCAGCGACGGTGCCGCGATCGAGATGCGGGACGGCGACGACGAGGACCTGGAACGCGCTGCCGCGAACCTGGGCATCAACTTGTCGCGCAACGAGTCCGCTTCGGTTGAGGACTTGGCTTGATGGCGGCGAAGCCGCGGCGTTGAACTGGCTGTGCAGTCGGCAGCCACCAGTAAGTTTTCTAATCCCGAAAGGGGAAAGGGAGTTACGTGCTAGACGTCAACTTCTTCGATGAACTCCGTATTGGCCTCGCCACCGCGGACGACATCCGTAATTGGTCCTTCGGCGAGGTCAAGAAGCCGGAGACCATCAACTACCGCACGCTCAAGCCAGAGAAGGACGGCCTGTTCTGCGAGAAGATCTTCGGACCGACTCGCGACTGGGAGTGCTACTGCGGCAAGTACAAGCGCGTCCGCTTCAAGGGCATCATCTGTGAGCGCTGCGGCGTCGAGGTGACCCGCGCCAAGGTGCGTCGTGAGCGGATGGGCCACATCGAGCTGGCCGCGCCGGTCACCCACATCTGGTACTTCAAGGGTGTGCCGAGCCGGTTGGGCTATCTGCTCGACCTGGCGCCCAAGGATCTGGAAAAGATCATCTACTTCGCGGCCTACGTGATCACGTCGGTCGACGACGAGATGCGCCACAACGAGCTGTCCACGCTCGAGGCCGAGATGGTCGTCGAGAAGAAGGCCGTCGAGGATCAGCGCGACGCCGACCTGGAGGCCCGGGCGCAGAAGCTCGAGGCCGACATGAAGGAACTCGAGGACGAGGGCGCCAAGTCCGACGTCAAGCGCAAGGTGCGCGACGGCGGCGAGCGCGAGATGCGTCAGCTCCGGGACCGGGCCCAGCGCGAGCTGGACCGGCTCGACGAGATCTGGACCACCTTCACCAAGCTGGCTCCCAAGCAGCTCATCGTCGACGAGAACCTGTACCGGGAACTCGTGGACCGCTACGGCGAGTACTTCACCGGCGCCATGGGTGCCGAGTCGATCAAGAAGCTCATCGAGACCTTCGACATCGACGCCGAGGCCGAGTCGCTGCGCGACACGATCCGCAACGGCAAGGGTCAGAAGAAGCTGCGCGCCCTCAAGCGCCTCAAGGTGGTTGCGGCGTTCCAGACCAACCGCAACTCGCCGATGGGCATGGTGCTCGACGCCGTTCCGGTGATCCCGCCGGAGCTGCGTCCGATGGTCCAGCTCGACGGTGGCCGCTTCGCCACCTCCGACCTCAACGACCTGTACCGCCGCGTCATCAACCGCAACAACCGTCTCAAGAGGCTGATCGACCTCGGCGCGCCCGAGATCATCGTCAACAACGAGAAGCGGATGCTGCAGGAGTCCGTGGACGCGCTGTTCGACAACGGCCGTCGCGGCCGTCCGGTCACCGGGCCGGGCAACCGTCCGCTGAAGTCGCTGTCCGATCTGCTCAAGGGCAAGCAGGGCCGGTTCCGTCAGAACCTGCTCGGCAAGCGCGTCGACTACTCGGGCCGCTCGGTCATCGTGGTCGGCCCGCAGCTCAAGCTGCATCAGTGCGGGCTGCCCAAGCTGATGGCGCTCGAGCTGTTCAAGCCGTTCGTGATGAAGCGCCTGGTCGACCTGAACCACGCGCAGAACATCAAGAGCGCCAAGCGGATGGTGGAACGTCAGCGTCCGCAGGTGTGGGATGTCCTCGAAGAGGTCATCGGTGAGCACCCGGTGCTGCTGAACCGGGCGCCGACGTTGCACCGCCTCGGCATCCAGGCCTTCGAGCCGCAGCTGGTGGAGGGCAAGGCCATCCAGCTGCACCCGCTGGTCTGCGAGGCGTTCAACGCCGACTTCGACGGTGACCAGATGGCCGTGCACCTTCCGCTGAGCGCGGAGGCGCAGGCCGAGGCCCGCATCCTGATGCTGTCGTCGAACAACATCCTGTCGCCGGCATCGGGTCGTCCGTTGGCCATGCCCCGACTGGACATGGTGACCGGTCTGTACTTCCTGACCACCGAGATTCCCGGGGACACCGGCGAATACGCCCCGGCGGCCAAGGATCAGGTGGAGTTCGGTGTCTACAGCTCGCCGGCCGAGGCCATCATGGCCCTGGACCGCGGCGCGTTGAGCGTCCGGGCGCGGATCAAGGTGCGGCTGACGCAACAGCGTCCGCCGGCCGACATCGAGGCCGACCTGTTCGGAGCCGAGGGCTGGCAGCCGGGTGATGCCTGGACCGCGGAGACCACGCTGGGTCGCGTCATGTTCAACGAACTGCTGCCGATCAGCTATCCGTTCGTCAACAAGCAGATGCACAAGAAGGTGCAGGCGGCGATCATCAACGATCTCGCCGAGCGCTACCCCATGATCGTGGTCGCACAGACCGTCGACAAGCTGAAGGACGCCGGTTTCCATTGGGCGACCCGAAGCGGGGTCACGGTCTCGATGGCCGACGTGTTGGTGCCGCCGCAGAAGGAAGAGATCCTCGACCGGTACGAGAAGGAAGCCGACGGGATCGAGAAGAAGTACCAGCGCGGCGCGCTCAACCACGGTGAGCGCAACGAGGCCCTGGTCAAGATCTGGCAGGAGGCCACCGACGAGGTCGGTAAGGCGCTCGAGGCGTACTACCCGGACGACAACCCGATCATCACGATCGTGAAGTCCGGCGCCACGGGCAACTTCACCCAGACCCGGACGCTGGCCGGCATGAAGGGTCTGGTGACCAACCCGAAGGGTGAGTTCATCCCGCGTCCCATCAAGTCCTCGTTCCGCGAGGGCCTGACGGTGCTGGAGTACTTCATCAACACCCACGGTGCCCGTAAGGGTCTGGCCGACACCGCGTTGCGTACCGCCGACTCGGGTTACCTGACCCGTCGTCTGGTGGACGTCAGCCAGGACGTCATCGTCCGCGAGGCCGACTGCGGTACCGAGCGTGGCATCACGGTGACCATCGCCGAGTTGCAGGCCGGATCCGAGGCCCTGATTCGCGATCCGCACGTGGAGACCAGTGCGTATGCCCGCACCCTGGCCGCCGACGCGGTCGACGAGAAGGGCAACGTGATCGTCGAGCGCGGGCACGACCTGGGCGACCCGGCGATCGACGCACTGTTGGCCGCGGGGATCACCTCGGTCAAGGTGCGTTCGGTACTGACCTGCACCACCGGTACCGGGGTGTGCGCGTACTGCTACGGCCGTTCGATGGCCACCGGCAAGCTGGTCGACATCGGCGAGGCCGTCGGCATCGTCGCGGCCCAGTCCATCGGTGAGCCCGGCACGCAGCTGACCATGCGTACCTTCCACCAGGGTGGCACCACCGGCGGCACCGACATCGTCGGTGGTCTGCCGCGGGTGCAGGAGCTGTTCGAGGCGCGCGTTCCGCGTAACCGCGCCCCGATCGCCGACGTGTCCGGGCGGGTTCGCCTGGAGGAGAGCGACAAGTTCTACACGATCACAATCGTGCCGGATGACGGCGGCGAGGAAGTGGTCTACGACAAGCTCTCCCGTCGTCAGCGCCTGCGGGTGTACAAGCACGAGGACGGCTCCGAGCGGCTCCTGGCCGACGGTGACCACGTCGAGGTGGGCCAGCAGCTGATGGAAGGCTCGGCCGACCCGCACGAGGTGCTGCGCGTCATGGGTCCGCGCGAGGTGCAGGTGCACCTCGTCGGCGAGGTGCAGGACGTCTACCGCGCTCAGGGTGTGTCGATCCACGACAAGCACATCGAGGTGATCGTGCGCCAGATGCTGCGTCGGGTCACCATCATCGATTCGGGTGCCACGGAGTTCCTGCCCGGGTCGCTGACCGAGCGCAGCGAGTTCGAGTCCGAGAACCGGCGGGTGGTGACCGAGGGCGGCGAGCCCGCGGCGGGCCGCCCGGTGCTGATGGGCATCACGAAGGCCTCGCTGGCCACCGATTCGTGGTTGTCGGCGGCGTCCTTCCAGGAGACCACCCGCGTGCTGACCGATGCGGCGATCAACTGCCGCAGCGACAAGCTGCAGGGTCTGAAGGAGAACGTGATCATCGGCAAGCTGATCCCGGCCGGAACCGGCATCAACCGGTACCGCAACATCGCGGTCCAGCCGACCGAGGAGGCCCGCGCCGCGGCGTACACGATCCCGTCCTACGAGGATCAGTACTACAGCCCGGACTTCGGTCAGGCGACCGGAGCCGCGGTACCGCTCGACGATTACGGGTACAGCGACTACCGGTAGTCACTCAATTCGGAAGAGGCCCCCACTTCGGTGGGGGCCTTTTTCGTGGTGGCCACGCCCGGCAGGGTGGCCGACCGGTTAACAAAAATCCAACCCGGCGCATCTGGTCGGCGAATTAGGCTGAACGCACCACCCGCGCCGCCGAAAGGTTCCCGTGTCTGCGATCGACGAACATTTGGTCGCAGACCGCGAACCCGAGGAGGTGGCGGCGACGCTTCGGGACCGGCGCCTCACGCTGCTGCGGCGCATCGCCCTGGGCACCTGGTTTGCGGTGGTGGGCTACCGGATCGCCACCACCGGGGTGGCCTTCAACCGCGAGCTGCTGCTGCTCTACATCTGCACCGGGCTGGTCGCGGCCAGCATCGGCCGCCGGCAGGTGCTCTACGTGATCCGGGACTGGCTGCCGTTCGCACTGGTGCTGGTGGTCTATGACCTGTCCCGCGGTGCCGCGGACCTGATCGGGCGGCCCACCCTGTGGCACTGGCAGGCCGACGCCGACCGGTGGCTGTTCTTCGGGGTCATGCCCACGGTGTGGCTGCAGGAACGCCTCAAACAGCCGCATCCGCCGTGGTGGGAGGTGGTCATCAGCACCACCTACATGTCTTTTTTCATCCTGCCCTACGCCATTGCCGGGGTGCTGTGGCTGCGCAACCGCGATGAATGGAAACGTTTCGCGCAGTTGTTCGTCGGGCTTTCGTTCGCCGCGCTGGTGATCTACGCGGTACTCCCGGCGGCACCGCCGTGGGCGGCCGCGCGCTGCACGGCCGCCGACGTCGAAGCCGGTCCGTCGGATCCGCGGTGCATGTTCTCCTCGGCCCGCGACGTGCCCGACGGCGGCATCCTGGGCGCGATGAGCGCCAGCCAACCCGGCGCGCATGCGTGGGTGGAGCGCATCTCGACCCGGGGTTGGGCCAAGCTCAACCTCGACACCGCCCGCGCGTTGATCGATCAGGGGCAGGCCAGCGTGAACCTGGTGGCCGCCATCCCGTCGCTGCATGCCGGGTTGAGCCTGGCAATCGCGATGTTCCTGTGGCGCCGGGTGCACCGCGGCTGGCGTCCGTTGTTGGCGGCCTACGTGCTCATCATGGCCTTCACCCTGGTCTACGCGGCCGAGCACTACGTGGTGGACCTGCTGCTCGGCTGGTTGTTGGCGGTGATCGCGATGGTCGCGCTCAACCGGCTGAGCCCGCACGCCACGGCTGCCCCGCCGGACCCGTAGCCGCCCTATTACATCTATTGTCCAGACGTAGAAAAAATGTAACACTGGGCGCATGTCGGATACCCATATCGTCACCAATCAGGTGCCGCCACTGCAGGACCACAACCCGGCGGCCTCGCCGGTGCTCATCGAGGCACTCATCCGTGAGGGCGGCGAATGGGGCCTGGACGAGATCACCGAGCTCGGGGCCCGGTCCGGCAGCGCCGAGGCGCAGCGCTGGGGCGAACTCGCCGACCGGAACCGGCCGATTCTGCACACCCACGACCGCTACGGGCATCGGCTCGACGAGGTCGAGTACGACCCGGCCTATCACGAGTTGATGCGCGTCGCGGTCGGGCACGGTCTGCATGCCGCGCCGTGGGCCGACGACCGGGCCGGGGCCCATGTGGTGCGTGCCGGTAAGACCTCGGTGTGGACGCCGGAGCCCGGGCACATCTGCCCGATCTCGATGACCTACGCCGTGGTGCCCGCACTGCGGCACAACGCGGAACTGGCGGCGGTGTACGAACCGCTGCTGACCAGCCGGGTCTACGACCCCGCGCTGGCCGTGCCGACGACGAAGCCCGGCCTCACCGCGGGCATGTCGATGACCGAGAAGCAGGGCGGTTCCGATGTCCGGGCCGGCACCACCGAGGCCGTCCCGAAAGGCGACGGCAGCTACCGGCTCACCGGGCACAAATGGTTCACCTCGGCGCCGATGTGCGACATCTTCCTGGTGCTGGCCCAGGCCCCCGGCGGGCTGTCGTGCTTCTTCCTGCCCCGGGTACTGCCGGACGGCAGCCGCAACCGAATGTTCCTGCAGCGGCTCAAGGACAAACTAGGCAACCATGCGAACGCCTCCAGCGAGGTCGAGTACGACGGTGCCACCGCCTGGCTGGTCGGCGAGGAGGGCCGCGGCGTGCCGACCATCATCGAGATGGTCAACCTGACCCGGCTGGACTGCGCGCTGGGCAGCGCCACCAGCATGCGCTCCGGGCTGGCCCGGGCGATCCATCACGTGGCGCACCGCAAGGCCTTCGGCGCGTACCTGATCGATCAACCGCTCATGCGAAACGTCGTGGCCGACATGGCTGTCGAGGCCGAGGCCGCCACCATGGTGGCGATGCGGATGGCCGGTGCCACGGACCGCGCGGCGGGCGGTGACGAACGCGAGGCGCTGCTGCGCCGCATCGGCCTACCGGCCGCCAAATACTGGGTGTGCAAACGTGCGACCGAACACGCGGCCGAGGCCATGGAGTGTCTGGGCGGCAACGGCTACGTGGAGGATTCCGGCCTGCCGCGGTTGTACCGGGAGGCACCGCTGATGGGCATCTGGGAAGGCTCCGGCAACGTCAGCGCGCTGGACACGCTGCGCGCCATGACAACTCGACCGGAATCCGTCGAGGTGCTGTTCGACGACCTCGGCCAGGCGGCCGGCTCGGATCCCCGGTTGGACGCCCACATCGCCGGTCTCAAGCAGCAACTCGGCGAGTTGGAGACCATCGAATTCCGGGCCCGCAAGGTCGCCGAGGACATCGCGCTCGCCATGCAGGGCGCGCTGCTGGTCCGGCACGGCCATCCGGCCGTCGCCGAGGCGTTCCTCGCGACCCGGCTGGCCGGTCAGTGGGGCGGTGCCTACGGCACGCTGCCCGCCGGCCTGGATGTCGCCCCGATCCTCGAGCGGGCCTTGGTGAAGGGGTGAGCGGCCGACCCGGACCGACCGCGGTCGACTTCGACAACCTCAAGACCATGACCTATGAGGTCACCGGTCGAATCGCGCGCATCACGTTCAACCGCCCCGAGACCGGCAACGCGATCATCGCCGACACCCCACTGGAATTGGCGGCGCTGGTGGAACGCGCCGACCTGGACCCCGGCGTCCACGTCATCTTGGTCTCGGGCCGCGGGGACGGGTTCTGCGGCGGCTTCGATCTGAGCGCCTACGCCGACGGCAGCACCTCGGCCGGCGCCTCGGGGCGATACGCCGGCACCGTGCTGTCCGGTAAGACCCAGGCGATCAACCATCGGCCGGATCAACCCTGGGACCCGATGATCGACTATCAGATGATGAGCCGATTCGTCCGGGGCTTTGCCAGCCTGATGCACGCCGACAAGCCGACCGTGGTCAAGATCCACGGCTACTGCATTGCCGGCGGCACGGACATCGCGCTGCACGCCGATCAGGTGATCGCGGCCGCGGATGCCAAGATCGGCTATCCGCCGATGCGGGTGTGGGGCGTGCCCGCCGCCGGGTTGTGGGCGCACCGGCTCGGGGATCAGCGGGCCAAGCGGCTGCTGTTCACCGGTGATTGCCTCTCCGGGACCCAGGCCGCCGAATGGGGACTGGCGATCGAAGCGCCCGCCGCGGCCGACCTCGACGAACGCACCGAACGCCTGGTGGAACGGATCGCGTCGATGCCGCTGAACCAATTGATCATGGCGAAACTGGCGTGCAACACCGCGCTGTGGCAGCAGGGGATCGCCACCAGTCGGATGGTCGGTACGGTGTTCGACGGGATCGCCCGGCACACGCCGGAGGGGCACGACTTCGTTGCCGATGCCGTGGCCCACGGGTTCCGCGAGGCCGTCCGGCATCGCGACGAACCGCGCGGCGACCTCGGCCGCCGAACCTCGGGAGTGTGAGGTGGGCGCATTGCCGCGGCTGGCCGCCCGCTCGGTCGTGCTCTCGGTGCTGCTCGGGGCGCATCCGGCCTGGGCCTCGGCGGCCGAGTTGATCCGTCTCACCGCGGATTTCGGCATCCGGGAGTCCACCCTGCGGGTGGCGCTGACCCGCATGGTCGGCGCCGGTGACCTGGTACGTTCCGCGGACGGATACCGGCTCTCGGATCGGTTGTTGACGCGCCAGGCCCGACAGGACGCCGCGCTGTCCCCGCGCTGGCGGGACTGGAACGGCGACTGGACCACGCTGGTGGTGACCGGCGTCGGCGGCGACGCCCGTTCTCGGTCCGAGTTCCGTAAGACCCTGCAGGACAGCCGCTTCGGTGAGCTCCGCGAGGGGGTGTGGTTACGCCCGGACAATCTTGATGCCGAGCTGGACCCGGCGGTGCTGCACCGGGTGCGGATCCTGCACAGCCGCGACGCCGAACCGCGACAGTTGACCGCGGCACTCTGGGACCTGCCCGGATGGGCCCGCGAGGGCCACTGGCTGATCGGTGAGATGTCCACCGCCGCTGATGTTCCCGGCCGCTTCGTGGTCGCCGCCGCCATGGTGCGCCACCTGCTGACCGACCCGGTGCTGCCCGAAGAGTTGTTGCCGACCGACTGGCCCGGCGCCGCGCTGCGGCGGTCGTACGCCGCGTTCGCGGCCGAGTTGGCCGCGCGCCGGGACCCGATCGATTCCCTACAGGAGGCCACGACATGAGTGCAGGCGTGCGGGTCGAGCGAAGCGGCGCGGTCACCACGGTGATCATGAACCGGCCGCAGGCCCGCAATGCGGTCAACGGTCCGGCAGCCACTGAACTATTCGCCGCGTTCAAGGAGTTCGAGGCCGACGACACCGCGTCGGTGGCGGTGCTGTGGGGCGACGGCGGAACCTTTTGCGCCGGTGCCGATCTGAAGGCCTTCGGCACGCCGGAGATGAATCAGACCCACCGCGACGGGCCTGGCCCGATGGGGCCGACCCGGATGAACCTGTCCAAGCCGGTGATCGCCGCGGTGAGCGGCCACGCGGTGGCCGGCGGTCTGGAACTCGCGCTGTGGTGCGATCTGCGCGTCGCGGAGGAGGACGCGGTCTTCGGGGTGTTCTGCCGCCGGTGGGGGGTGCCCCTGATCGACGGCGGCACGGTCCGGTTGCCGCGGTTGATCGGGCACAGCCGGGCGATGGACATGATCCTGACCGGCCGCGCGGTCGACGCGCGCGAGGCGCTGGCCATCGGGTTGGCCAACCGCGTCGTGCCGCGCGGATCGGCCCGCGAAGCGGCCGAGGCGGTGGCCGCCGAACTCGCGGCGCTGCCGCAGCAATGTCTGCGCGCCGACCGACGCTCGGCCTGCGACCAGTGGGGAATGCCGGAGGCGGCGGCCATGGACCAGGAGTTCGGCAGCCTGTCGCGGGTTTCTGCCGAGTCGCTGGCCGGCGCCAAGCGGTTCGCCGACGGGGCGGGCCGACACGGCCGGCGCGCCTGAGGCGCTGGGTCGTCAGGCTCGCCGGATGTTGTTGCCGGTGCCGGAATTGACGACGTCGGGCTCGCCGTCGTCGTAGACCACGGTGTTGTTCAGGCCGCCCACCGCCAGGGAATCGGTGACCTTCTCGAGGTGGACCCGGTTGTCGGCGCCGGTCACGCTGACCGAGGCGCAACTGCCGGTCACGGAGAGGGTGTTGTTCGACCCGGCGATGTTCAGCGGCCTGCCATCGCCACAGTCGATGTCGGCCTCGGTGCCGAACGAGCTGTAGTGCAGCGCGCTGCCACTGGTGGTCGGCGCCATCGCCGTGGACGTGACGGATGCGGTGGGGTCGGACTCGGGCGCGGCATCGGAGCCGCAGCCGATCAGGCCCCAGGCGCCCACCGCCACCAGGGCCGCCACACAGGAAACGCGGTGCACGGGACTCAGGCCGGAACGCGTTCCAGTCGGTTGGTCATGCCCAACTCTCGGCCGCGGTCGATCAAGGCCGGGCTGCCGTCCTTGAAGTACGCCGTCTGATCCCAGCCGTACACGGTGATGTCATGGACCACGTGGTCGGCGACGACGGTGTTGGTCGAGCCCTGGACGGTGACCGCCCAGCAGGTCCCGAGCGCGGTGATCGTATTGCTGGCACCGTTGACGAACAGGGTTCCGCCGTTGCAGTCCACCGTCTGGGTGACGCCGACGCCGGTGATGTGGACGTCATAGTTGGCGTGTGCGGTCGCCGGCGCAGCAATACCGGTCAACAACGCCGCCGCCGCCGCAGCGGTCGCCCAGCTAGCCCTCGTCACGTGTTGCCTCCAGATCTGCGGTAGCCGCGCGTTGCCGGCCTCGCTGTCGCCGCGTGTAGGGGGAGCCTACGTTGAGCGGTGACGGTCCCGACAGAGTTCCGGTCGGGTCCATTAGAGTTCATCGCTGACCCAGGCGCGTGCAGACCGGCGCCCGTGGACCACAAATCAAGGTGAGGATCCGATCATGGCCGCAGGACCTGACACGTCCGAGGCGGGTGGGCGGTCGCGTACCGCCGGACGCTCACCGACGCGGTCCACCAAGCTCAGCCGGGACGTCATCGTCAACGCGGCGCTGAACTTCCTCGACCGGGAGGGCTGGGATGCGTTGACCATCAACGCGCTGGCGAATCACCTCGGCACCAAGGGCCCGTCGCTCTACAACCATGTGCACAGCCTCGACGATCTGCGCCGTACCGTGCGGATGCGGGTCATCGGCGACATCATCGAAATGCTCAACACCGTGGGGGAGGGCCGTACCCGCGACGACGCGGTCCTGGTGATGGCGGGTGCCTACCGCAGCTATGCGCATCACCACCCGGGGCGATACTCGGCTTTCACCCGGATGCCGTTCGGGGATGACGACCCCGAATACACCGCGGCCACCAAGGACGCGGCCGGTCCGGTGATCGCCGTGCTGGGCTCCTATGGACTCGAGGGGGAGGAAGCGTTCTATGCGGCCCTCGAGTTCTGGTCGGCGATGCATGGCTTCGTACTGTTGGAAATGACCGGCGTCATGGATGACGTGGACACCGACGCCGTGTTCTCCGACATGGTGCTCCGGTTGACGACCGGGCTGGAGCACCGCCGTTAGCCCGCGTGCTGACCTGCAATAAGGTTGCTGTCGAGCAAGTTTTGTCGGGGTGCGCCGGACTGGTATTGTGGTAGCTCGTGCCTGGTCGACAGGGGCGTACGCGGCTGTAAAAAAGCAGGTGCGCGCGGCGCACGCCGGCCGATTCGCAGTGCAAGAAATGCATTTTTCTGCATTAGGCGCGTGCGACACGCCCGGTAGCGGGGTAAGCGACCGGGGCATAACCGCAGTACACAGACCTAGAAGTGACAGCACAGAAGTAGAAGCAGAGAAAGCCGGTACATGCCAACCATCAACCAGCTGGTCCGCAAAGGGCGCCACGACAAGGCGGCCAAGGTGAAGACCGCGGCCCTCAAGGGCAGCCCGCAGCGTCGCGGCGTGTGCACTCGCGTGTATACGACGACCCCGAAGAAGCCGAACTCGGCGCTTCGTAAGGTGGCGCGCGTCAAGTTGACGACCGGCGTCGAGGTCACCGCCTACATCCCGGGCGAGGGCCACAACTTGCAGGAGCACTCCATGGTGCTGGTGCGTGGCGGTCGTGTGAAGGACCTGCCCGGCGTGCGCTACAAGATCATTCGCGGCTCGCTGGATACCCAGGGTGTCAAGAACCGCAAGCAGGCCCGCAGCCGTTACGGCGCCAAGAAGGAGAAGAGCTAATGCCACGCAAAGGCCCCGCGCCGAAGCGGCCGCTGGTCAATGATCCGGTCTACGGTTCCCAGCTGGTCACCCAGCTGGTGAACAAGGTTCTCGTGGACGGGAAGAAATCGCTGGCCGAACGCATTGTTTACGGTGCGCTCGAGCAGGCTCGCGACAAGACGGGCACCGATCCGGTGATCACGCTCAAGCGCGCGATGGACAACGTCAAGCCGGCCCTCGAGGTGCGCAGCCGCCGCGTCGGTGGCGCCACCTACCAGGTGCCGGTCGAGGTTCGTCCGGAGCGCTCGACGACCCTCGCGCTGCGTTGGTTGGTCACTTTCTCGAAGGCTCGCCGCGAGAAGACGATGGTCGAACGGTTGGCGAACGAGCTTCTCGACGCCAGCAACGGACTGGGCGCCGCTGTCAAGCGTCGCGAGGATGTCCACAAGATGGCTGAGGCGAACCGGGCCTTCGCGCACTACCGCTGGTGATGTGGTGTCGGAGGGGCTTCACGGACCCGTCGGCCGCCATCACCGCACCTAACTACGCAAGCGAAAGAGTGGGAATTTAGCGTGGCACAAGACGTGCTGACCGACCTGAACAAGGTCCGCAACATCGGCATCATGGCGCACATCGATGCCGGTAAGACCACGACCACCGAGCGGATCCTGTTCTACACCGGAGTCAACTACAAGATCGGTGAGACTCACGACGGCGCCTCCACCACCGACTGGATGGAGCAGGAGCAGGAGCGTGGGATCACCATCACCTCCGCAGCGGTGACGTGTTTCTGGAATGGCACCCAGATCAACATCATCGACACCCCCGGGCACGTCGACTTCACCGTCGAGGTGGAGCGATCGCTGCGGGTGCTCGACGGTGCCGTCGCCGTCTTCGACGGCAAGGAAGGTGTGGAGCCGCAGTCCGAGCAGGTGTGGCGCCAGGCCGACAAGTACGACGTACCGCGCATCTGCTTCGTCAACAAGATGGACAAACTGGGCGCGGACTTCTACTTCTCGGTGCGCACCATGGAGGAGCGCCTCGGCGCCCGTGCGATTCCGATCCAGTTGCCGATCGGCGCCGAGAACGACTTCCAGGGCGTGGTCGACCTCGTCGAGATGAAGGCCAAGGTGTGGAGCGCCGACGCCAAGATGGGCGAGAAGTACGACGTGGTCGACATTCCCGCCGAGTTGGTGGAGAAGGCCGAGGAGTACCGCACCAAGCTGCTCGAGACCGTCGCCGAGACCGATGAGGCGCTGCTGGAGAAGTATTTCGGTGGCGAGGAGCTCACGGTCGAGGAGATCAAGGGCGGCATCCGCAAGTTGACCGTCAACTCCGAGATCTACCCGGTGCTGTGCGGCAGCGCGTTCAAGAACAAGGGTGTGCAGACGATGCTCGACGCGGTCGTCGACTATCTGCCCACCCCGCTCGATGTTGCCGCTGCCGAAGGCCACGCGCCCGGCAAGGAGGAGGAAATCATCCTCCGCAAGCCGTCCATCGACGAGCCCTTCTCGGCGCTGGCCTTCAAGGTCGCCACGCACCCGTTCTTCGGCAAGCTGACCTACATCCGGGTGTACTCCGGCAAGGTCGACTCCGGCGCCCAGGTCGTCAACGCGACCAAGGGCAAGAAGGAGCGCTTCGGCAAGCTGTTCCAGATGCACGCCAACAAGGAGAACCCGGTCGAGTCGGCGTCCACCGGTCACATCTACGCGGTGATCGGGCTCAAGGACACCACCACGGGTGACACCCTCAGCGACGCCGCGCAGCAGGTCGTGCTGGAGTCGATGACCTTCCCGGATCCGGTGATCCAGGTCGCCATCGAGCCCAAGACCAAGAGCGACCAGGAGAAGCTGAGCCTGGCGATCCAGAAGCTCGCCGAGGAAGACCCGACCTTCAAGGTCAACCAAGACCACGAGACCGGCCAGACCATCATCGGCGGCATGGGCGAGTTGCACCTGGACATCCTGGTGGACCGCATGCGCCGCGAGTTCAAGGTCGAGGCCAACGTCGGCAAGCCGCAGGTGGCCTACCGCGAGACGATCAAGCGCAAGGTCGAGAAGGTCGAGTTCACCCACAAGAAGCAGACGGGTGGCTCGGGCCAGTTCGCGAAGGTGCTCGTCAGCATCGAACCCTTCGTCGGCGAGGACGGCGCGACTTACGAGTTCGACAACAAGGTCACCGGTGGCCGCATCCCGCGCGAGTACATCCCGTCGGTGGACGCCGGTGCGCAGGACGCCATGCAGTACGGCGTGTTGGCCGGCTACCCGCTGGTGAACCTCAAGCTCACCCTGCTCGACGGCGCCTACCACGACGTCGACTCGTCGGAGATGGCCTTCAAGATCGCTGGTTCCCAGGTCATGAAAAAAGCTGCGGCACAAGCTCAGCCGGTCATCCTGGAACCGATCATGGCCGTCGAGGTCATCACCCCGGAGGACTACATGGGTGACGTGATCGGCGACCTGAACTCCCGCCGTGGTCAGATCCAGGCCATGGAGGAGCGCAGCGGTGCGCGCGTCGTCAAGGCGCTGGTGCCGTTGTCGGAGATGTTCGGCTATGTCGGCGACCTTCGGTCGAAGACCCAGGGCCGGGCAAACTACTCCATGGTGTTCGACTCCTATGCCGAAGTACCGGCACAGGTTTCGAAGGAGATCATCGCGAAGGCGACGGGCGAGTGAGCGCAGCGAGCGGAGCACGGAGCCGAGCGTTAAGCAGCGCGAAGGCGACGGGCGAGTAAACGCCTCCGGCGAGTACTATCCCGTGGTCGCGGACCACACAACTGAAAATCATCAACAAATGCTTATGTAAAAGCACCAACAAGTCCAGGAGGACACAGAAGTGGCGAAGGCGAAGTTCGAGCGGACCAAGCCGCACGTGAACATCGGCACCATCGGTCACGTCGACCACGGCAAGACCACCACGACTGCAGCGATCACCAAGGTCCTGCACGACAAGTTCCCGGATCTCAACGAGAGTTTTGCCTTCGATCAGATCGACAAGGCTCCCGAGGAGAAGGCTCGTGGTATCACGATCAACATCTCCCACGTGGAGTACCAGACCGACAAGCGCCACTACGCGCACGTCGACGCACCCGGTCACGCCGACTACATCAAGAACATGATCACCGGCGCGGCGCAGATGGACGGTGCGATCCTGGTCGTGGCGGCCACCGACGGCCCCATGCCGCAGACTCGCGAGCACGTTCTGCTCGCCCGTCAGGTTGGTGTGCCGTACATCCTCGTCGCGCTGAACAAGGCCGACATGGTTGACGATGAAGAGATCATGGAACTGGTCGAGATGGAGGTCCGCGAACTGCTGGCCGCCCAGGACTTCGACGAAGAAGCCCCGGTCATCCCGATTTCGGCGCTGAAGGCCCTCGAGGGCGACCCGAAGTGGGTCAAGTCCATCGAGGACCTGATGCAGGCCGTCGACGACTCGATTCCGGACCCGGTCCGCGAAACCGAGAAGCCGTTCCTGATGCCCGTTGAGGACGTCTTCACGATCACCGGCCGCGGCACCGTGGTGACCGGTCGGGTGGAGCGCGGCATTGTCAACGTGAACGAGGAAGTCGAGATCGTCGGCATCCGCCCGGACACCATCAAGTCGACGGTGACCGGTGTCGAGATGTTCCGCAAGCTGCTCGATCAGGGTCAGGCCGGCGACAACGTCGGTCTGCTGCTGCGCGGCATCAAGCGTGAGGACGTCGAGCGTGGCCAGGTTGTGGTCAAGCCCGGCACCACCACGCCGCACACCGATTTCGAGGGCAGCGTCTACATCCTCGCCAAGGATGAGGGCGGCCGTCACACGCCGTTCTTCAACAACTACCGGCCGCAGTTCTACTTCCGCACCACGGACGTGACCGGTGTGGTGACGCTGCCGGAGGGCACCGAGATGGTGATGCCCGGTGACAACACCGACATCACGGTCAAGCTGATCCAGCCCGTCGCCATGGACGAGGGCCTGCGCTTCGCGATCCGCGAGGGCGGCCGTACCGTCGGCGCCGGCCGGGTTACCAAGATCGTCAAGTGATCTAGTTCCCGTACCGCACACGAAATGGCGCTCACCCGCAAGGGTGGGCGCCATTTCGCTTTTCACTGAATGGCCGAGCGGCTAGAACGCGTTCTAGTTCTGCTGTTAGCCTGACCACGACAACCCCCACTCCCGCGAGCGTGCGGGTCCCCGGCCGACACGCCGCGCAGATGTTCGGATCTGCGCACGTTCGCGCCACTGGAAAGGAACCGCGATGACGGCAGCAGGACCTCTGGACGGCCGCGTGGCGTTTGTGACCGGGGCCGCCCGCGGCCAAGGCCGCGCGCACGCCGTGCGATTGGCCGCCGAGGGCGCCGACATCGTCGCGATCGACGTCTGTAAGCCGGTGTCGGACACGGTGACCTACCCGATGCCCACCGCCGACGACCTCGCCGAGACGGTCCGCGAGGTCGAGGCGACCGGCCGCAAGGTGCTCGCCCGCGAAGTCGACATCCGCGACCTGGCCGCCCAGCAGGAGGTGGTGGCCGATGCCGTCGCGCAATTCGGCCGACTCGACATCGTCGTGGCCAACGCCGGAATCCTCAGCTGGGGCCGGATCTGGGAGTTGTCCGAAGAGGCCTGGGACACCGTCATCGACGTGAACCTCAACGGCACCTGGCGCACGATCAAGGCGGCGCTGCCGGCGATGATCGAGGCCGGCAACGGCGGATCGATCATCATCGTCAGCTCGTCGGCGGGGTTGAAGGCCACCCCGGGCAACGCGCACTATGCCGCGTCGAAGCACGGCCTGGTGGCGTTGACCAACGCGCTGGCGCTGGAGGCCGGCGAGTTCGGTATTCGGGTGAACTCCATCCATCCCTACTCGATCCAAACGCCGATGATCGAGCCGGAGGCCATGGCGGAGATCTTCACCAAGTATCCGAGCTTCCTGCACAGTTTTGCGCCCATGCCGCTCAAACCCGTTGCCCGCGATGGCAAACCGGGCTTGCAGGAGTTCATGGCCCCCGAAGAGGTGGCCAATGTGGTGGCCTGGCTGGCCGACGACGCGTCGATGACGATCTCGGGCTCGCAGATCGCGGTCGACCGCGGCGTGATGAAGTACTGAGCAGCGCGGCGGCTACGAAAACAGCTCCAGCGTGCAGCATTTCACCGAGCCGCCGCCCTTGAGCAACTCCGACAGGTCGACGCCGATCGGCACGAATCCAGCCGCCCGCAACTGGTCGGCGAAACCGGTTGCCGCGACGGGATGGACGACGTGCCTGCCGTCGGAGACCGCGTTGAGACCCAGCGCGTAGGCGTCGGCGCTGCCGACCTCGATGGCGTCCGGGAAGAGGGCGCACAGCCGGTCCCGCGAGGCAGCGGTGAACGCCGGCGGGTAATAGGCGACGGTGGTGTCGTCGAGCACGGTCAGCGCGGTGTCGAGGTGGTAGAAGCGCGGATCGACCAACGTCAGGGTGTGCACGGGAAGCCCGAAGGCCGCGGCGATTTCGTCGTGCGCCTCGACGTCGGTGCGAAAGCCCGTACCCGCCAGGATCATCGACCCGACGACCAGCAGGTCGCCCTGGCCCTCGTTGCGATGTCGAGTCCGCGTCGGGGGATGGCCGCGCGCGCTCATCCACCGCGCGTGGGCGCGCGCCTCGCCGGTGCGCTGCGGATACTTGAACCGCGCGACCACCGCGCGGTCCCCGATGATGAGCCCGCCGTTGGCGGCGTAAACCATGTCGGGCAGTCCTGGTCGCGGTTCGATCAGATCCACCGTGTGGCCGAGATCGACATACGTCTGCCGCAGCCGATCCCATTGGGCCAGCGCCAGTTCGGTGTTCACCGGGGTGCCGGTGTCCATCCACGGGTTGATGGCGTAGTGCACTGCGAAGTAGGTGGGTGGGGTCATCGCGTAGTGGCGGGTGCGGGCCCGGCGGCGCCACGGCGGCGCAGCGACGTCGGGTTCGGGCGGGTAGCCGGGCGCCGAGACCTCCGAAAGCGACATAGATCGATGGTATTGCGGTCTACACACGCAAACAATCGATCTGTCATGCGTTTCGGGGTACGATCCGTTGCGCATAAGTGAGAATTGCGTAGATCTATTGCGGAGGATGGCCGTGGACCGGCTCGACGAGGCGGATGAGCGGATCCTGCTCGAACTCGCCGACCATGCCCGGGCGACGTTCGCCGAGATCGGACTGCGGGTGAACCTCTCGGCGTCAGCGGTGAAGCGGCGCGTGGACCGCATGCTCGACAGCGGGGTCATCCGCGGGTTCACCACGGTCGTCGACCGCAATGCGCTGGGGTGGGGCACCGAGGCCTATGTACAGGTCTACTGTCACGGCACCATCGCCCCGGACCGGCTCCGTCAGGCGTGGCTGGACATTCCGGAGGTGATCAGCGCCGCCACCGTCACCGGAACCGCGGACGCGATCTTGCACGTGTTGGCCCGCGACATGCGTCATCTGGAGGCCGCGCTGGAGCGGATCCGTTCCAGCGCCGACATCGAGCGCAGCGAGAGCATTGTGGTGTTGTCCAACATCATCGACCGGGGCCGCCCCGACCGCTGATGTCGCCCGGCCCGCGTAGGGCAGGGTGGCGGGCCATGCGCCCGGGTCATCGTGTAAGAACAGTGCTCGTGGCGCAGGAAGCAATGCAGGATAAGACGCAAGCAAAAGTAGTGGTCGTCGGCGGCGGGTTGGCCGCCACACGGGTGGCTGAACAGCTGCGCCGAGCCGAGCACACCGGTGAGATCGTCATCGTCAGCGACGAGACGCACCTGCCGTATGACCGGCCCCCGCTGTCCAAGGACGTCCTGCACAAGGACAGCCACGACTTCGCGGACGTGACGCTGAGGCCCCGTGAGTACTACGACGAGCACAACATCACGCTGCTGCTGGGTTCGGCCGCGACCGGGGTCGACACCGACGCCTCGACGCTGACCCTGGCCGACGGCACCGAAATCGGCTACGACGAGTTGATCATCGCCACCGGCCTGGTGCCGCGGCGCATCCCGTCGTTCCCCGAGCTGGACGGCATCCACGTGCTGCGCAACTACGACGAGAGTCAGGCGCTGCGCCGGCAGGCCGGTTCGGCGCAGCGCGCGGTCATCGTCGGCGCGGGTTTCATCGGCTGTGAGGTGGCCGCCAGCCTACGCACGCTCAACGTCGAGGTGGTGCTGGTCGAGCCGCAGCCCGAGCCATTGGCCTCGGTGCTCGGCACCCAGATCGGCGCCCTGGTCACCCGGTTGCATCGCGCGGAAGGGGTCGACGTCCGCACCGGTGTCGGGGTGACCGAGGTCTCCGGCGACACCAAGGTGCGCAAGGTCGTGCTGTCCGACGGCACCGAGTTCGACGCCGACCTGGTGGTGGTCGGAATCGGTTCGCGGCCGAACACCGATTGGCTCGAGGGCAGCGGAATCGCCGTGGACAACGGCGTGGTCTGCGACAACGTCGGGGCCACCAGCGCGCCGCACGTCTGGGCGCTCGGTGACGTCGCGTCGTGGCGGGACGCCACGGGACACCAATCCCGCGTTGAGCATTGGAGCAATGTGGCCGAGCAGGCCCGGGTGCTGGTGCCGGTGCTGCTGGGCCAGGAGCCGCCCAACGCCGTGGTGGTGCCGTACTTCTGGAGCGATCAGTACGACGTCAAGATCCAGTGCCTCGGCGAGCCGGAGGCCGACGACACCGTCCACATCGTCGAGGACGACGGCCGCAAGTTTCTGGCCTATTACGAGCGCGACGGTGTCGTGGCCGGTGTGGTCGGCGGCGGCATGCCGGGCAAGGTGATGAAGGCCAGGTCCAAGATCGCCGCGGGCGCGCCGATCTCGGACGTCCTGGGCTGACGCCGACCCGCCACCCCCCTTTGCCGCGAGCGGGCGTGTTCCCGGCCGACACGCCGTGGAAAATCGCGGGTCTGCGCACGCTCGCGCCGCCCAGGTGCCGCTAGAACTGCCCCAGGTAGAACCGCGCGCCCTGATCGTCGGCGCATTCGGCCATCATCCCGTAGTCCTGCCGCGTCGGCTCCTGCAGCACGCTGCCGCCGGCCTCGCGCACCCGCACCACCGCGGCGTCGATGTCGTCGACGGTCCACATCGGCACGATGGTCGCCGTCTCGGCGCCGCCGCCGATGCCGGTCATCGGGTGGCAGCCGAGCACCGCCCACCCGTCGTCGACCCGACCGGATTCGAAGCTCCAGTGCAAGACCCGGCCGTAAAAGTCGCGGCTGACGCGGGCATCCGGCACGGAGTGCGTGATGTACGAAAGCTCGCCGGGCCCAGCGCCGTTCAGCGCGGGCCGGCCGATCTCGGTGGTGGGTTCGAACACCGCGAACGCCATTCCCTGCGGGTCGGTGGCATCGAGCACCGGGCCGAACGGGAACTGCCGCGTCTCACCGACGGTCCCGCCGGCGTCCAGGATGGCCGCGCGCGCGGCGGACAGATCGGCGACCGCGTAGCTGCAGAACAGCGTCGGCGGTCCTGCCGCCTCGAAGATGCCGACGGGTTCGGCGGTGCTGGTCACCCGGTGGTAGGCGGGGTCCACGACCCAGCCCAGCACGTGCTGGTAAAACGCGGCGGCACGAGCGGCGTCGGGGGTCCACAGCGACACGTAGCCGACGTCGCCGTGCCGGATCGGCATCGCCGCGCCGCGCATCGGACCGGTGATCATCCAGCGGTGGCCGAACGGGTCGATGATGGTCGCACCGCGCGAGCCGTGGGCTTCCTCGATCTCGCGGGCGACGGTGGCGCCGTTGGCGCGGGCCCGGTCGAGGACCGCGTCGGGATCGGCGACCGGCAACATCAGGCTCACCGACGTCGCGCCGGCGGCCGGTGCGCGCAGGCCCAGTTCGGGGAAATCGTCGGCGAGGTAGAGCACGCCGCCGCCGATGCCCAGCTCCGCATGCCCGATCCTGTTGTCGTCCATGACAATCGGCTCGCCGATGCGCACGGCGCCGAATGCGTCGACGTACCACTGCAACGCGCGCCGCGCATCGGGGACGCTCAAATACGGCAGTGCTGCCGGACGTGGGACCACGAACGGTGGCGGGGCCGGTTCTTGGGTGCCGAGGTCGGCAAGGACGGTATCTGTGCCACTCATTTCAACTCCTTCGCTTCCTGGGGGTAGTGCCAGCGCCGATTCCAGCCGTCGCCGCAGTCGCGCCGCGAACTCGGGATCGGGACGGACCGGAAGGTCGTCGCCGCCGAGTACGTCCAACGGGTCTGAGCTGTTGAGAGAACTCACGATGCACCCCCTTCCGGATATTGCCTTCTGAAAGCCCGTCGCGCCCGCACCAGCAACGCCTCGGTGGCATGGACCGTGCGCCCGAGCACCTCGGCGCATTCGGGCACCGAGCGGTCGTCCATGTAGCGCAGCGCCAGCACGACGCGGTGCGGTTCGGACAACCGGGCCAGGACGCTTTCGGCCACTATGCGGTCCAATTCGGCGTCCCAGTCGTCGGATTCGGGATCCGACTCGGGTACGTCGGCCACCGGGACGGTGAACCTGTCGCTGCGACGGCGGTAGTGGTCGGCCAGCTTGTGCCGCGCCACACCCATCAGCCAGGGCAGGGTGATCGACGGCGGTTCGGGCTTCCTGGCGGCGTCCATGGCCGCCAAGAAGACCTCCGACGTCAGGTCTTCGGCTGTTCCGCGGTCGGGGCAACGGCGCACGACGTAGCCGTACACCGCGGGCAGCGCCTCGTCGTAGAGCGCCAGCAGTGTCCGCGGAGCGCCCAGTGGATCCGATTCGGGGCTCACATCCCTATCGTCGCCGTAGCGGCCCGAACTCCGACGCCTTGTGCAGAAACTTTTTTCTTCCGCGCAGGCGGGCGCCGTGCCACCTCCCCCGCGAGCGGGCGGGTCCCCGGCCGACACGCCGCGCGATCCTCGTAGTTTGCGCACCTTCACGCCGCCCGAGCGGTCAGTTCAGTGCCGATCCGCCGCACCGTGTCGATGGGCCACCGACGCACGTCGTCGGCCACGATCGACAGCATTGTCCATCCGACCTCGTGCAGCGCCGCTCGCTTCTGCCGGTCCCGCCGAAACGCTTCGGGGTCGCTGTGCCAGTCGAATCCGTCGAACTCGACGGCGACTCGAAACTGCGGCCAGGCGAAATCGACGCGCCAGGTGCGCCAGTTGCGATCGACGATCTCGAACTGCAGGACCGGTGCCGGCAGCCCGCCGTCGTGCATGACCAGGCGCGCCTCGCTCTCCATCGGCGACTCGGCCAGGGCAGACGCGAGGGGCAGCAGATCGCGCACGTGGACTATGCCCCGGCGACCGGCCTGGCGGGCCACGGCACGCTGCAACCCACGCATGTCACACGTGCCGGTGCGTAGCGCGGCGTCGAGGGTGGCCAGGGCCCGGGGCCGGCGCAGGCTTCGGGCCACCTCGACCGCGGTCCAGGCCGGTTCGGTGGCGAGCCTGCCGTCGACCATGGTCAGCGGCGCCCCCTCGCGGCGGTGGATCACCAGGCCGTCGCTCGCGCGCAACTGATGGCCGTCGGGCGTCAGGACATGCAGGTCGATGATGTTCTCGGTATCGAAACCGTAAGCGGCAGCGGCGGTTCCGAGACAGATCGGAACCGGCTCGCCCGCGCGAAGATCAAGGCCGCGCAACCGGATGAGGTTATCGGGCTCGGCGCGGCTGTAGACGCCGGTCCACACCGGTGCCAGCGCGCCGGTGCCGACACCGGCTTCGAACGCGGCGCGTCCGAGGATGTCCAGGAGTTGGCCGGTGGTGGCGACACCACCCTGCGCGACGAGGAGGGCTTCGAGTTCTGCCGACATGCTCGGATGGTGCTGAGTCCCGCGCGATCGCGGTATTCATGGCTGTGGATAACTCCGCGGGCCGCCACGAGGGTGCGCAGACTACGAGAATCCGGCGGCGTGTCGGCCGGGGACACGCCCGCTCGCGGGGGAGGGGGGCGCTAGGCGGGGGAGGGGGCGCTAGGCGGGGGAGACGGGGAGGCGGGGGAGACGGGGGAGAAGGCCACGTCGAAGGCCGCGCCCAGGGCGCCAGTGAGCGTGACGGACTCGTCGGCCAGCCAGTACTCGTAGGCCGACAGCGCCACCCCCAGCAGCGTCCACGACAGCGTCTGCGGCCGCAGGTCCGTGGGCTTGGTGTCGGTGCGTGCCGCCACGAAGCGGGCGATCACGGCGCGCCAGCCGGCATACATCGTCATGGAATACGCCTGTAGTTCCGCGGTTTCCAGGATCACCCGCATTCGCTCCCGGTGCCGAGCGGTCTCGGTGGAACCGAAGGTGTTGAACTCCAGCAGCGCGGTCCGCAGCGCCTCGTCGAGCGGCACCTCGCCGCCGACCCCGTCCAGCAACTCGGTGAGCCGGTTGAGGTGGGTGTCGAAGTCGCCCCACAGGATCGCGTTCTTGGACGCGTAGTAGCGAAACACGGTACGACGGGCGATGCCGGCGGCCTGTGCGACGTCGTCGACGCTGACGGCGTCGAAACCGTGCGCGCTGAACAGATCGATCGCGACGTCGGCGATGTGGTCGCGCGTGGTCGAGCGGCGCCGGCCCACCCGGGTCGCGGAGGCGCGATCGAGGTGCTGATCCACCGGTTCACCACCCACTTTCGTTCTGGACTTCCGTTCCGGCACCCGATGCCATATTCTGTCCCGCACAGACCCGACGTGTCGAGTCTCACACGACGAAAGGTAATCACATGGACAACGATCAGCAGGTCAGCACCGACACCGAGCTCGTCTCGGAGAGCCTCGTCGAAGAGGTCTCCATCGACGGCATGTGCGGCGTCTACTGACGATGACGACCTCGCCGGCCGCGACTGCGGATGACATCGACCGGCCCGACCGGTTCGATCCGGATCGCGGCTGGCGTTTGCACCCCCAAGTGGCGGTGCGCCCGGAGCCCTTCGGGGCCCTGCTCTACCACTTCGGCACCCGCAAGCTGTCGTTCCTGAAGAACCGCACGGTCCTGGCGCTGGTGCAATCGCTCGACGAGCACGACAACGTGCACGCCGCGTGCCGCGCCGCCGGGATCGACGAATCGAGCGCGCAGCCCTATCTGCACGCACTCACCGTGCTGGTCTCATCCAACATGCTGGTGCCCCAAGACGATCCGAGGAAGAACACATGACGTCCGTTGCGCCCGTGCCGCGCCTGGTGGATCAGTTCGAACGCGGATTGGACGCGCCGATCTGCCTCACCTGGGAACTGACCTATGCGTGCAACCTGTCCTGTGTGCACTGCCTGTCGTCATCGGGGAAACGCGATCCGCGCGAACTGTCCACGCAGCAATGCAAGGACATCATCGACGAACTCGAACGAATGCAGGTGTTCTACGTGAACATCGGCGGCGGTGAGCCGACCGTTCGTTCGGACTTCTGGGAACTCGTCGACTATGCCACCGAGCACCACGTCGGGGTGAAGTTCTCCACCAACGGCGTGCGGATCACCCCGGAGGTGGCCGCCAAGCTCGCCGCCAGCGACTACGTCGACGTGCAGATCTCCCTCGACGGCGCCACCGCCGAGGTCAACGACGCGGTGCGCGGCCCCGGCTCGTTCGCGATGGCCATCCGCGCGTTGGAAAACCTTGCTGCCGCGGGCTTTTCCGACGCCAAGATCTCGGTGGTGGTCACCCGCCACAACGTCGATCAGCTCGACGACTTCAAGGCATTGGCCGACCGCTACGGTGCCACCCTGCGCATCACCCGGCTGCGTCCGTCGGGACGCGGCGCCGACGTCTGGGACGAACTGCATCCGACCGCGGCCCAGCAGGTGCAGCTCTATGACTGGCTGGTGGCGCGCGGTGAGCGGGTGCTCACCGGCGACTCGTTCTTCCACCTGTCCGGACTCGGCGAGCCCGGTGCCCTGGCCGGACTCAACCTGTGTGGCGCCGGCCGGGTGGTGTGCCTGATCGACCCGGTGGGCGATGTCTACGCCTGCCCGTTCGCCATCCATGACCGGTTCCTCGCGGGGAATGTGCTGCAAGACAGCGGCTTCCAGAATGTTTGGCAGAACGCGCCGCTGTTCCGCGAGTTGCGCGAGCCGCAGTCGGCGGGCGCCTGCGCCAGCTGCAACCACTTCGACGCCTGCCGCGGCGGTTGCATGGCCGCGAAGTTCTTCACCGGACTGCCGATGGACGGGCCGGACCCGGAGTGCGTGCAGGGCTATGGCGAGTCCGCGCTGGCGCTGGACCGCGAAGTGCCGAAGTCCAGCGTCGACCATTCCCGCACCGGAGCGCGCAAGACACCGGCGGGCCCCATTCCGCTCACGCTGTTGACCACCCCGCCCGCGCCGCCCAAGGCGTACTGCAACGAAAGTCCTGTCTGAGTTCATGGCCCGTGATACCTGGTTCGAAACCGTCGCCATCGCCCAACAACGGGCGAAAAAGCGGCTCCCGAAGTCTGTCTACTCGTCGCTGATTTCGGCCAGCGAGAAGGGCCTGACGGTCAGCGACAACGTCGAATCGTTCAGCGAACTCGGATTCGCCCCCCATGTGGTGGGCGCCCCGGCGACGCGGGACATGGCCACAACCGTGATGGGCCAAGACATTTCGATGCCGGTGCTGATCTCGCCCACCGGGGTTCAGGCCGTCGACCCGGACGGCGAGGTGGCGGTGGCGCGCGCCGCCGCCGCCCGCGGGACCGCCATGGGCCTGTCGTCGTTCGCCAGCAAGCCGGTCGAAGAGGTCGTCGCGGTCAACGACAAGATCTTCTTCCAGATCTACTGGCTCGGCGGCCGCGATGCGATCGCGGAGCGCGTGCACCGCGCCAAGGAGGCCGGCGCGGTCGGGATGATCGCGACCACCGACTGGAGCTTCTCGCACGGCCGGGACTGGGGCAGCCCGAAGATCCCGGAGCAGATGAACCTGGCCACCATGCTCAAGATGTCGCCGGAGGTGTTCACCAAGCCCGGCTGGCTGTGGCGGTTCGGCAAGCATCTGCGCCCGCCGAACCTGCGCGTACCGAATCAGGCGGGCCGTGGCGAGCCCGGCCCGCCGTTCTTCCAGGCCTACGGGGAATGGATGGGCACCCCGCCGCCGACCTGGGAGGACATCGCCTGGCTGCGCGAGGAGTGGGGCGGCCAGTTCATGCTCAAGGGCATCGTTCGGGTCGACGACGCCAAACGCGCTGTGGATGCCGGTGTTTCGGCGATCTCGGTCTCCAATCACGGCGGCAACAACCTGGACGGCACCCCGGCGGCGATCCGCTGCCTGCCGGCGATTGCCGACGCCGTCGGCGATCAGGTCGAGGTTTTGCTGGACGGCGGCATCCGGCGCGGCAGTGACGTGGTCAAGGCCGTCGCGCTGGGCGCCCGCGCGGTGATGATCGGGCGGGCCTACCTGTGGGGGCTGGCCGCAAACGGTCAGGCCGGTGTCGAGAACGTCCTGGACATCCTGCGCGGGGGCATCGACTCGGCGTTGATGGGCCTCGGCCGGTCCTCGATCCATGACCTGACCCCCGAGGACATCCTGATTCCGGCGGGGTTCACCCGAGCGCTCGGGGTCCCCGAAGCCTGACCGTTGGTACGGACGTGGCGGGCGTGGCTGACGTGGTCGCCGCGGGCACCATTACCGAACTGTAAGAAAAGAAGTTGGTCGTCCTGTTGAACAATCGGGGCACGCCAGGTGAATTGGGCCTACCATCGGCGGGTGGACTTGGGTAGCGAGTTGGGCAGCTCGGCAACGAGCGACCTGCTCGGCGTATCCGCCGTCCTGGTGGTGCCGGTGGGCTCCACCGAGCAGCACGGACCCCATTTGCCCCTGGACACCGACACCCGCATCGCCGAGGCGGTCGCGCGGACCGTGGTCCAGCAGGCCCAGAGCGCGATCGAATCCGGTCCCCGGTACCTGGTGGCGCCGCCCATCGCCTACGGCGCCAGCGGCGAGCACGAGGGTTTTGCCGGCACCGTCTCGATCGGCACCGAGGCGCTGCGGCACCTGCTGGTCGAGTACGGCCGGTCCGCGAGCCGGTGGGCGCAACGGCTGGTATTCATCAACGGACACGGCGGCAACGTCGCCGCTTTGGTCGAGGCCGTGCGTTTACTGAGGTCCGAGGGCCGTGACGCGGGGTGGTGCGGTTGCACCGTCAAGGGCGGGGACGCGCACGCCGGGCACACTGAAACGTCTGTATTGCTACATATTTCGCCGTCCGAGGTCAGGTTTGACCAATCGCGCCCCGGAAACTGCGCGCCGCTGGTAGACCTGATGCCGAGCATGCGTCGCGGGGGAGTGGCGGCAGTGAGTGAGGTGGGAGTGTTGGGGGACCCGACCACAGCAACGGCAGCGGCGGGCAAACGCCTGCTCGACGAGATGGTCGTCGGCTGCCGCGAGCGCATCCTCCGGTGGGCGCCACGCGCCGACGGGATGCTGACATGACTCAGACCCGGCTGCCCGACGGCTTTGCTGTGCAGGTCGACCGCCGGGTCCGGGTGCTCGGTTCCGGCTCGGCGCTGCTCGGCGGTTCGCCGACCCGGCTGCTACGGCTGGCGCCGGCGGCCCAGACCCTGCTCGCCGGCGGCCGCCTCGAGGTCCGCGATGCCGTCAGCGCGCAGTTGGCCCGCGCCCTGCTGGATGCCACGGTGGCGCACCCGAGGCCGGCCGGCGGCCCGTCGCATCGCGATGTAACCGTTGTTATCCCGGTGCGAGACAACCTGTCTGGGGTTCGGCGCCTGGTCGGGACGCTGCGTGGGCTGCGGGTCGTGCTCGTCGACGACGGCTCGGTGACACCGCTGCAGCCCGCCGACTTCCTCGGTGCCCACTGCGACGTCGAGGTGCTGCACCACCAGCAGAGCCGGGGGCCTGCCGCGGCCCGCAACACCGGTCTGCGGGTGGCCACGACCGACTTCGTGGCGTTCCTGGATTCCGACGTCGTGCCGCGCCGGGGCTGGCTGGAAGCGCTGCTCGGACACTTCTGCGACCCGACGGTGGCGCTGGTCGCGCCGCGGATCATCGGCCTCAACTCCGAGGACACCTTGGTGGGCCGCTACGAGGCGGTGCGCTCGTCGCTGGATCTGGGACAGCGGGAGGCCCCCGTGGTGCCCTACGGCACGGTGTCCTATGTCCCGAGCGCCGCCATCATCTGCCGCCGCTCGGCACTGACCGAACTCGGCGGCTTCGACGAGGCCATGCACTCGGGTGAAGACGTGGACCTGTGCTGGCGGCTGGTGGAATCCGGGGCCAGGCTGCGCTACGAACCGATTGCGCTGGTGGCCCACGAACATCGCACCCGTGTTCGGGATTGGTTGGGCCGCAAGGCGTTCTACGGAAGTTCGGCGGCGCCGTTGTCGAGCAGGCACCCGGACAAGACCGCACCGCTGGTGATCTCGGGGTGGACCCTGGTGGCGTGGGTGATGCTGGCCGTGGGCTCCCGGCTGGGTTACGTCGGGTCGCTGCTGGCCGCGCTGGCCAGCGGTGGGCGAATCTCCCGGTCGATGCGGGCCCCGGAGGCCCAGGCCGGTGATGTGGCGTTCGTGGCCGCGCGCGGACTGGGGATGGCGGCCGTGCAGTTGGCCGCCGCGCTGTGCCGGCACTACTGGCCGGTGGCGCTGGTGTTGGCCACGTTCTCGCAGCGCTGGCGACGGGTGGTCGTGATCGCGGCCATCGTCGACGGCGTCGTCGACTGGTGGGCGCGGCGGCGCAGCGCCATCCGGGACGACACCAAGCCGATCGGGCTGTTCGCCTATGTCGTGATGAAACGGCTCGACGACCTGGCCTACGGGGTGGGCCTGTGGCACGGGGCGCTGCGCGAGCGCAATCCGCGCCCGCTCAAGCCGCAGATCAGGGCGTGAACCCCGGACTGGAATCCGCTGCGACCCCGACGCACAGCGATGTGCTGGTGGTAGGTGCGGGCAGCGCTGGATCCGTGGTGGCCGAACGTCTTTCGGCAGATCCCTCGTGCTCGGTGACGGTACTCGAGGTCGGTCCCGGCCCGTCGGATCCCGGGGTTGCGGCGCTGACCGGCAACGGCGCGGTGCTCCCGGTCGGTGCGGGCAGTCCGCTGGTCGCGCGGTTCCGCTCGACGCTGACCGATGCCCCGGCCCGGACCGCGCACCTGGTCCGCGGCGCCACGGTGGGCGGGTCCGGGGCCGTCAACGGGGGCTACTTCTGCCGGGCGCTGCCGGGCGACTTCGCCGCGTGGGATCTGCCGGGGTGGCGCTGGGACGACGTCCTTCCGCACTACCTGGCGATCGAGACCGATCTGGACTTCGCGGGACCGCGGCACGGCGAGCGCGGGCCGATCCGGGTCCGGCGGACCAGCGAGATCGTCGGTAGCACAGCGCTTTTCCTGCAGGCGACGGCCGATTACGGGTTTCCCTGGCTGCCCGACCTCAACGACGGCGCGGTGCCGAACCTGCCGACGGGGATCGGACCGGTGCCGCTGAACATCGTCGACGGGGTGCGGGTCGGACCCGGCGCGGCCTTCTTGACGCCTGCGCTGACGCGGCCGAACCTCGCGGTGTCGGTGGGCCGACGGGCGTGGCGGTTGCGGTTCGCCGGCGGGCGCGCCGTGGGCGTGGACGTCACCGGGCCGGGCGGGCCGGCGGTGCTCACCGCGGATCGGATCGTGTTGTGTGCCGGCGCCATCGGGTCTGCGCAGCTGCTGATGCTGTCCGGCATCGGTGACGCACCGGCGCTGCGGCGGCTGGGAATACCGGTGGTGCAATCGCATTCGGTGGGCACGCACTGTTCGGACCATCCGGAGTGGGTGTTGCCGACCACCTGGACCGTCGAACCGCGCCGCCCGGTGCTGGAAGTGGTGCTCAGCCTGGCCGACGATCTGGAGATCCGGCCCTATACCGGTGGTTTCGTGAGCATGGTCGGCGACGGGACCAGCGGAGCACCCGACTGGCCGCATCTCGGTGTCGCCCTGATGAAACCGCGTTCGCGGGGCAGGGTGACGTTGTCGTCGTCGGATCCCGCGGTTCCGCCGCGCATCGAGCACCGCTACGATTCGGAACCCGCCGACGTGCAGCGGCTGCGCGAGGGTTCCGAGCTGGCCCGCGAGATCACCGGTGCTGCAACCGGTGTCGGTGAGCCGGCGTGGTCCACATCGCAACATCTGTGCGGCAGTGTCCCGATGGGCCGCGACGACGATCCGGCCGCGGTGCTCGACGAGCGGTGCCGGGTCCGGGGCGTCGAGGGGCTGTGGGTGATCGACGGTTCGATCATGCCGTCGGTTCCGAGTCGCGGTCCGCATGCGACGACGGTGATGCTGGCGCACCGGGCTGCGCAATTCGTCCTGCAGTGAGTCGACGAATGGGCGCGAACTGGCGGCCGTCGCGGCCCGGCGCCCAGAGGCCGATCAGCACCGCGGCGACGATGATCACCGCGGCCAGCGTCAGCAGCGAGGCGTGCAGACCCTCGACGAAGGCCGCGCGGCTCAGCTCGATCAGGCGCGCGCCCTGCTCGCCGAGTTGTTCGGCAACCGCGATCGACTCGCCGAGCGACCGCGCGGCCACGCCCCGAACCGGCTCGGGCAGCGAAGCCAGGTGTGGCGCAATGGCATTGGTGTATTGCGAGGCCAACAGTGAGCCGGCCAGCGCAATGCCGAGCGCGGCACCGACCTCGCGGGTGGTGTCGTTGACCGCCGATGCGACACCTTGTTTGTCGTCGGGAACCGAGTTCATGATCGCCGCCGTGGTGGGCGCGACCGACATCCCGATGCCGCAGCTGAGCACTACCAGGGGCCACGCCAGATCCCAATAGGGTGAGTCGATTTCGAGCATCCGTAGCCCGAGGTAGCCCGCCGCGGTCAGGATCAGGCCGACGAACACCACGGTGCGCAGACCCAACCGCGGCACATACCAGAACGACGTCGCCGACAGCAGCAGCATGGGCCCGCCCAACGGGGAGATGGCCAGCGCGGTCTCGAGTGCGCTGTAGCCCATCACCAGCTGGATGTGCTGCATGATCACGAAGAAGAAGCCGAACAGCGCCAGGAACAGCACCGTGACGGTGGCGGCCCCGGTCGCGAAGTTGACGTCGCCGAACAACCGGACGTCGAGCAGTGGGTGGGTGCGACGCAGTTCGATGATGCAGAACGCGACCGCAAGCAGCACGCCCGCCGCCAGGCAGCCGTAGACCGCGGGATGTTCCCACCCGTGCCGGGGTGCCTCGAGGATGCCGAAGACGAAGGACGCGACCGCGGCGCCGATCACGACGGCGCCGAGCCAGTCCAGCGGTTTTGGGTCGTCGTCGCGGGAGGTCGGCATGGTCATGGTCAGCGGGATCAGCACGGTCGCCGAGATCGCGAAGGCCCAGAAGATCGAGGGCCAGGTCCAGAAGTGCAACAGGATTCCGGACCCGAGCATGCCGACGAGGCCACCGATGCCGGAGACGCCGGCCCAGATGCCGACGGCCTTGGTGCGCTCCTGCGCGGGGAACGCGGTGGTGATCAACGACAGCGTGGCCGGCATCACCAACGCCGATCCGGCCCCGGCGGCCGCGCGGGCCAGGATCAGCAGATCGGCGCCGGACCAGATCAGCGGCACCGCCGAAGCCAGCGCGAACACCACCAGGCCCGCGATCAGGGCGCCGCGGCGGCCGTACCGGTCGCCGATCGCACCGGCCGGGAGCAGCAGGCACGCCAACACCAGGGTGTAACTGTCGACGATCCAGGTGAGCTGGGTTTGGGTGGCCGAGGTTTCGACGGCGATGTCGCCCAGGGCGGTGTTGAGCGCGACCATCGACGACATCACGAGCGCCACGCCGAGGCAGGCCAGGGTCAGCGTCCACAGCCTTGCGCGAGTCGAGAGCCCCGTCGTCGCGGGCTCGGTAGGCTGATCAAGCTGAACGGAAGTCTCGACCACCTCGGAAACCTCCTTCAGTGGCGGATGAACTTTCGAGACTAACAGTCTTGTAGAGCGGTGAACAGTTGCTGGACAAGGACGAACGCACGAAAGCCAGGGGGCGGACCGATCCGCGACCGGCGCGCTCCCGCGCGCGCCTGCTGGATGCGGCGACCACGCTGTTGCGCACCGGCGGGCCCAGTGCGGTGACCGTGGATGCGGTACTGCGCGGGGCCAACGTCGCGCGGGCCACCCTGTACCGCCACTTTCCCAGCGGGAACGATCTGTTGGCAGCGGCGTTCCAGAGCCTGATCCCGCCGGCCCCGATGCCGCCCGAGGACGGATCGCTGCGGGACCGGCTGATGGCGCTCATGGAGGCCTGGGCCGAACACATCGCCGAAGCGCCGGCGCTGCTGACCGCGATGAACTGGTTGGCGCTGGGCCGCGACCTCGAGCACCTGCCGGATGCTCAGCAGGACGGCTCGGTCAGCGACGCCGACAGCGTGGAGGTGCGCACCCTGCGGGAACGGATCGCACAGCAGTACGCCGCGCCGTTCGACGCGATCTTCGACAGCCCGCAGGCCACGGTCGAACTCGTCGAGTTCGACCGGGCCACGGCCATGACGTTGCTACTGGGTCCGCTGGTGACCGCCAAGCTTTCGACGCTGGCCGACGTCGACTACCGCGAGTGTGTCCGCGCGGCAGTCGACGGCTTCCTGCACGTCTACGGCCGGCCGATCAGCGCAACGAATACCGAATCGGCAGGTGCTTGAGGCCGCCGACGAAGGTGGTGGCCGAAAGCTCCGGCTCGCCGGCCAGTTCGATGGACTCCAGCCGCGGCAACAGCTCGGTGAACAGGCTGTTGATCTCCATCCGCGCCAGCGCGGCGCCGAGGCAGAAGTGCACGCCGTACCCGAATGCCAGGTGCTTGTTCGGGTCGCGACCGACGTCGAACTTGAACGGGTCTTCGAACACATCCTCGTCCCGGTTGGCCGAAACGTAGGCCAGATACACCGATTCGCCCTTGGCGATCGGCACGCCGCGCACCTCCGTGTCGGCGGTCGCGGTGCGCATGAACTCCTTGACCGGGGTGCTCCAGCGGATCATCTCCTCGACCGCCAGCGGCATCAGGCTCATGTCGTTCTGCAGCCGGGCCAGTTGATCCGGGTTCTCGATCAGCGCGTGCAGGCCGCCGGAGATCGCGTCCTTGGTGGTGTCGTGCCCGGCGGTGGCGACGATGACGTAATAGGACAGCGTGTCCATGTCCGTCATCAGCTCGCCGTCGATGGTGCCGTTCGCGATCGCCGAGGCCAGGTCCTCGGTCGGGGTCTCGCGGCGCGACGTCGTCAGCTTGTTGAAGTAGGCGAAGAAGTCAGCCAGCACCGCGAGGAGGTCTTCGGTGGTGTCGCCGCGCTGATGCTCGACGTCGTCGCCGCCGAACAACTCCTGGGTGAGCTTGAGCATTCGCGGGAAGTCCTCTTCGGGCAGGCCGAGCAGCGAGAGGATCACGTACAGCGGATAGTTGACCGCGATCTCGGTGACGAAGTCGCATTCGGGACCGATGTCGCGCATCCGGTCGACGTAACGCTTCGCCAGCTCGGAGACGCGCTCCTGCAGCGCACGCATGGCCTTCGGACGGAACCAGTCCGCCCCGATCTTGCGCACATCGCGATGCAGCGGGTCATCCATGTGGATCAGGGTGCGCAGCCCGATGCCGGCATCTTGTTGTGCCTTGATGACGTCCTCGCCCTCGGCCGGCATCAGCAGCGGCCGGGGGTTACTGATGAACAGTTCGTTGTCGCGTTCGATGTCCATGATGTCTTCGTGCTTGGTGATCGCCCAGAACGGGCGATAGGGCTCGAAGTCGACCCAGGCGACCGGTTCATTGGCCCGCAACCAGGTCAACGCGGTGTGCAGCCGATCGTCGTCGGCGTAGGCGGACGGGTCCGCGAGCACCCGGGCCTGCTCGCTGGCCCGGCGGTCGGTCATCGGCGTGGTCATTCAAGCTCCTCACGTCTGCGACAGTGCAGATTTGACAGGTGTCAGGTACCAGTCTCGTCGATAAATCCGTTTAGCGGAAGCGGTTTCGGAAACTTCGCGACTCGGCCCACGAAAGCAACTTCGGTCCGGCGGCGTCCGTCCGCGGCTGCCGTAGGCTGATTTGTTGTGCCACGCCGATCGATCCGCGCGCTGGCGTTGACTTCGCTGCTGCTGCTGCTGCTCGGTTGCAGCGCGGGCGCCCAGCATGTCGAACCCGCGGCGGCCCCCGGTCTGGGTGCCGGCGTGGTGGACACCACCGCCGGCACGGTGCGGGGTCAGGTGGCGCCGGGGTATCAGGTTTTCGAGGGCATTCCGTACGCCGCGGCCCCGGTCGGCGCACTGCGATGGGCTCCGCCGCAGCCCCCGGCGCGGTGGGAACAGATGCGCGATGCCAGCAGCCCCGGACCGCGCTGCGTGCAGGACGTCGCGCTGGATCCCGGCTCCAATCAGGACTATTCCGAGGACTGCCTCTCGCTCAACGTCTGGAGTCCCGAGGGGGCGTCGGGCCGGCCGGTCATGGTGTGGATACACGGTGGCGGATTCGCGAACGGCAGCGGCGATCAGTACGACGCGAAGTGGCTGGTCACCGAGGGCGACATCGTGGTGGTCACGCTGAACTACCGCCTGGGTGCGCTCGGCTTTCTGGCACACCCGGCCGTCGGTGACGGCAATTACGGGCTGGCCGATCAGCAGGCCGCGCTGCGGTGGGTGCGGGACAACATCGCGCGCTTCGGCGGGGATCCCGGGCAGGTGACCATCGCGGGGGAGTCCGCCGGGGCGGTGTCGGTCTGCGACCACCTGGTCGCGCCCGGATCGGCGGGTCTGTTTCGGGCGGCGATCATCCAGAGCGGCCCGTGTCAGCGCCAGCCGTGGTTGCCCGCGGCCCGCGCCGCCAGCCTCGACTACGCGCGCTCGGTGGGTTGTCCCGAACCGGCGACCGCGGCCCGCTGCCTGCGCGCCCTGCCGGCCGCCGAACTGGCGGGTTCCCCGCGCTACGCCTGGATCGGCGACGCCGGCCTCAGCGGCCCGGTACTCGGCACCGCGGACCTGCCGGTGGACCCCGTCGCCGCGCTGGGCAGCGGGCAGATCGCGCGGGTACCGGTGCTGATCGGGACGACGCGCGATGAGTTCACGTTGTTCACCGCCCTGGAATATCTGCGCGAGAGACGCCTACCGAGCGCCGCGGAGTATCCGGCCGAGCTGGCCGAGGTGTTTGGGGCCGACGCCCGGGCCGTCGCCGCGCGTTATCCACTCGACCGGTACGACGGCAGCGCGGCGCTGGCGTATTCGGCGGCGGTGACCGACGGGATGTTCGCCTGCGTGGCGGACCGGATGGCCGTCGGGTTGGCGCGCGGGTTGCCGCCCGCGGCGGTGTACGCCTACGAATTCAACGACCGCACCGCGGTGGCGCCGGAACCGTTGCGCACCGTGCCCTTTCCGGTGGGCGCGAGCCATTCCCTGGAACTGCGTTACCTGTTCGACGTCGGCGGTGCTGCCCCGCTCAGCCCCGCCCAGCGCGAACTGTCCGACGAAATGGTCGAATTTTGGAGCGAATTCGTCAGCACCGGGGTCCCCGCGGCGGCCGGGGCGCCGGCATGGCCGGCCGTGCTCAGCGAGGCCTCGGACCCGCGGATGTCGCTGCAGCCCGACGGCAGCCGGGTGAGCACCACGTTCGACCGGGACCACCAGTGCGACTTCTGGGCCGACTTGGCGCATTAGCGCCGCCGGCGAACAACCCTGCCGGGACCTCGCACCTAGGCCGGCGTCACCCAGGTGGTGATGTCGGCGTGCACGACCTCGGTGCCGGCGCGGTCGGTGACGCTGACCGGGACCACGAGTTCGGCGCCCGCGGTGATCGCGGTGAAATCCGGCGGTTCCAGCCGCGCGGTGGCCCGCAGCGACGTGGTGGCCTTGGCCAGATAGGTCACCGTCATCGACTTGGGGATCCAGCGGTGGCTGCGCGGCACGGTGGCCTCCATCAACATGCCCATGGCGACCTCGGCCGCATTGCACGACGCGATCGCGTGCACCGTGCGCAGGTGGTTGCGGACGAAGAACCAGTTCGGCACCGACACCTGCGCCAACCCCGGTTCCATCCGCTCGACGTGCGGCAGCACCGAGGCGAAATAGGGGACGCGGGCCATCGCGGCGGCCGAGAACAGCCGGGTGCCGGCCGGCAGTCGTTCGAGGCGCTGCCACATCCGGTAGGTGCCGCTGGGCTGGTGCTGGGCCGGGAACACAGCGCCACCCTACCGGCGAGTAAGATGGCGTGGCGGCGGCCATGGATTCGGTCGGCGGGCCCCGTCGCGGCGGGCCGGGAATCCAGGTCGTCCGGCAATTTGGACGACGTGCGATCTTCAGGCATACTATTCGGGTTGCCCTGAGCCAGGTACTGGCCCCGGGCAGACGACCGGCGCCCGTACGGGCGCGTCCGGTCCCAATCTACGATCGCGGCGAGAAATTCAGCGCGACACGAGGCTGCGTAGGGTGACACACCCGACCGCGGGGGCCGGTGAACCAGAGACAGGTAAACAGCGGCGGCACAAGAGCGCGTGAGCGTTCGGGCACCACAGTTTGAGCTCGACCGGGTCCCAATCGGGGCCTGGTCACGACAGTGAGGTAGGAGAAGCGTGGCGGGACAGAAGATCCGCATCAGGCTCAAGGCCTACGACCACGAGGCAATCGACGCCTCGGCGCGCAAGATCGTGGAAACGGTCACCCGTACCGGCGCCAGCGTGGTCGGGCCCGTGCCGCTGCCAACCGAGAAGAATGTGTACTGCGTGATTCGGTCTCCGCATAAGTACAAGGACTCGCGGGAGCATTTCGAGATGCGCACACACAAGCGGTTGATCGACATTCTCGACCCGACGCCGAAGACCGTTGACGCTCTGATGCGCATCGATCTGCCGGCCAGTGTCGACGTGAACATCCAGTAGAAGCCCCAGGAGAATCACAGAAATGGCTAGAAAAGGCATTCTGGGCACCAAGCTGGGTATGACGCAGGTGTTCGACGAGAACAACAAGGTCGTTCCGGTGACGGTCGTCAAGGCCGGGCCCAACGTCGTGACGCGTATCCGCACCCAGGAGCGTGACGGTTACAGCGCGGTGCAGTTGGCGTACGGCGAGATCAGCCCACGCAAGGTGAACAAGCCCGTCACCGGTCAGTACGGCGCCGCCGGGGTCAACCCGCGCCGCCACCTGGCCGAGTTCCGCCTCGACGACGAGGCCGCCATCGCGGAGTACGAGGTCGGTCAGGAACTGACCGCCGAGATCTTCGCCGATGGTGGCTATGTCGATGTGACCGGCACCAGCAAGGGCAAGGGCTTCGCGGGCACCATGAAGCGGCACGGCTTCCACGGACAGGGCGCCAGTCACGGCACCCAGGCCGTGCACCGCCGGCCCGGTTCGATCGGTGGCTGCGCCACCCCGGGCCGCGTCTTCAAGGGCACCCGGATGTCCGGCCGGATGGGCAGTGACAAAGTCACCACGCAGAACCTGAAGGTGCACAAGGTCGACGCCGAGAACGGCGTGCTGCTGATCAAGGGCGCCATCCCGGGACGCAACGGCGGACTGGTCATGGTTCGCACCGCGATCAAACGAGGTGAGAAGTAGAGATGGCCAGCCAAGACTTTCTGAAGCTCTCCGTGCTCGCCCCCGGGGGCAAGCAGGACGGCACTGTCGAGTTGCCCGCCGAGCTGTTTGACGTCGAGCCGAACATCGCGCTGATGCACCAGGTGGTCATCGCGCAGCGTGCGGCCGCCCGGCAGGGCACGCATTCGACCAAGAGCCGCGGCGAGGTTCGCGGTGGCGGTCGCAAGCCGTACCGGCAGAAGGGCACCGGCCGGGCCCGTCAGGGTTCCATCCGCGCGCCGCAGTACACCGGTGGTGGCGTCGTCCACGGCCCCAAGCCGCGCGACTACAGCCAGCGCACCCCGAAGAAGATGATCGCCGCCGCACTGCGCGGGGCGCTCTCGGACCGGGCGCGCAACCAGCGCATCCACGCGGTCACCGAAATCGTGAGCGGCCAGACCCCCTCGACCAAGAGCGCGCGGGAGTTCCTCGAGTCGCTCACCGGTCACAAGAAGGTGCTCGTCGTGATCGGCCGCGCCGACGTGGTCAGCGCCAAAAGTGTCAACAATCTGCCTGGCGTGCACGTGATCTCGCCGGATCAGCTGAACACGTATGACGTGCTCAACGCCGACGACCTGGTGTTCTCGGTGGAGGCGCTCAACGCCTACATCGAGTCCAACTCGAGGTCTGCAGGGACTGAGAAAGAAGAGGTGTCGGCCTGATGGCAAACGTGACTGACCCCCGCGACATCATCCTGGCCCCGGTCATCTCCGAGAAGTCCTACGGGTTGATCGAGGACAACGTGTACACGTTCGTGGTGCATCCGGATTCGAACAAGACGCAGATCAAGATCGCGATCGAGAAGATCTTCAAGGTCGAGGTCGACTCGGTGAACACCCTCAACCGGCAGGGCAAGCGCAAGCGCACCCGCACCGGCTATGGCCAGCGCAAGAGCACCAAGCGCGCGATCGTGACCCTGGCCGCCGGCAGCAAGCCGATCGACCTGTTCGGAGCCCCGGCCTAACCGCCGGCCAGGACGCAGAGACCAGAAAGACTTAGTAGACATGGCAATTCGCAAGTACAAGCCGACGACCCCCGGTCGCCGCGGTGCCAGCGTCTCCGATTTCGCCGAGATCACTCGCGACCATCCGGAGAAGTCGCTGGTTCGTCCGCTGCACGGCAAGGGCGGGCGTAACGCGCACGGCCGTATCACCACCCGGCACAAGGGCGGTGGCCACAAGCGTGCCTACCGCCTGATCGACTTCCGTCGCCACGACAAGGACGGCGTCAACGCCAAGGTTGCACACATCGAGTACGACCCGAACCGGACCGCCAACATCGCGCTGCTGCATTTCCTGGACGGCGACAAGCGCTACATCATCGCGCCGCAGGGCCTCAAGCAGGGCGACGTGATCGAGTCGGGCGCCAACGCGGACATCAAGCCGGGCAACAACCTGCCGCTGCGCAACATCCCCGCCGGTACCGTCATCCACGCGGTGGAACTGCGGCCCGGCGGCGGCGCGAAGCTGGCCCGCTCGGCCGGTGTCAGCATCCAGCTGCTGGGTAAGGAAGGCGCCTACGCGTCGCTGCGGATGCCCTCCGGTGAGATCCGCCGCGTCGACGTGCGCTGCCGCGCCACCGTCGGCGAGGTCGGCAACGCCGAGCAGGCCAACATCAACTGGGGTAAAGCCGGCCGGATGCGGTGGAAGGGCAAGCGCCCATCCGTCCGCGGTGTCGTGATGAACCCGGTTGACCACCCGCACGGTGGTGGTGAGGGTAAGACCTCCGGTGGTCGCCACCCGGTCAGCCCGTGGGGTAAGCCCGAGGGCCGTACCCGCAAGCCCAACAAGCCGAGCGACAAGCTCATCGTCCGACGCCGGCGCACCGGCAAGAAGCGCTAGCCCGGAAAGGAAGCACAGATGCCACGCAGCCTGAAGAAGGGCCCGTTCGTCGACGACCATCTGCTCAAGAAGGTCGACGTGCAGAACGAGAAGAACACCAAGCAGGTCATCAAGACCTGGTCCCGTCGGTCGACCATCATCCCCGACTTCATCGGCCACACCTTCGCCGTCCACGACGGTCGCAAGCATGTGCCGGTGTTCGTCACCGAGTCGATGGTCGGGCACAAGCTCGGCGAGTTTGCGCCGACGCGGACCTTCAAGGGTCACATCAAGGACGACCGGAAGAGTAAGCGGCGATGAGCACAACTGTTGTTACTGAATACCCGTCCGCGACGGCCAAGGCTCGGTTCGTGCGGATCTCGCCGACCAAGGCACGTCGGGTGATCGACCTGGTGCGCGGCAAGTCCGTCACCGAGGCCCTCGACATCCTGCGGTGGGCGCCGCAATCGGCCAGCGAGCCGGTCGCCAAGGTGATCGCCAGTGCAGCCGCCAACGCGCAGAACAACGACGGTCTGGACCCGGCAACGCTGGTGGTCGCGACCATCCACGCCGACGAGGGCCCGACCGCCAAGCGCATCCGGCCGCGCGCCCAGGGGCGGGCATTCCGGATCCGCAAGCGCACCAGCCACATCACGGTGATCGTCGAAAGCCGCCCGGACAAGAAGAAGAGCGGCGGGACCTCGGCCAGCGCCGCGCGTTCGCGTCGGGCGCAGGGCAGCAAGGCTGCCGGCGCGAAGACCGCCCAGACCACTTCGAAGACCAAGGCTTCTGAGGAAGCGAAGGGAGGCTCGCAGTAGTGGGCCAGAAGATCAACCCCCACGGCTTCCGTCTCGGCATCACCACCGACTGGAAGTCCCGGTGGTATGCCGACAAGCAGTACGCCGACTACGTCAAGGAAGACGTCGCGATCCGCAAGCTGCTGGCCACCGGCCTGGAGCGCGCGGGCATCGCCGATGTCGAGATCGAACGGACCCGGGACCGGGTTCGGGTCGACATCCACACCGCCCGCCCCGGCATCGTCATCGGTCGCCGCGGCACCGAAGCCGACCGCATCCGTGGCGACTTGGAGAAGCTCACCAAGAAGCAGGTCCAGCTGAACATCCTCGAGGTCAAGAACCCCGAGTCGGTGGCGCAGCTGGTGGCTCAGGGTGTCGCCGAGCAGCTGAGCAACCGCGTGGCGTTCCGCCGCGCGATGCGCAAGGCGATCCAGTCGGCGATGCGTCAGCCCAACGTCAAGGGCATCCGGGTGCAGTGCTCGGGTCGCCTCGGCGGCGCGGAGATGAGCCGCTCGGAGTTCTACCGCGAGGGCCGCGTCCCGCTGCACACGCTGCGGGCCGACATCGACTACGGCCTGTACGAGGCCAGGACCACCTTCGGCCGGATCGGCGTGAAGGTCTGGATTTACAAGGGTGACGTCGTCGGCGGCAAGCGTGAGCTGCCCGTCTCCGCACCTGCCGGCGCCGATCGTCCGCGTCGTGAGCGTCCGTCGGGCACCCGGCCGCGCCGCAGCGGCGCCTCGGGCACCACTGCGACGAGCACCGACGCCGGGCGCGCCGCCTCAGAGGCACCGGTGGCGACCGAGGCACCCGTGGCCTCGGCTGCGGCCACCCCGGAAGCAACGGAGAGCTGAGTCATGCTGATTCCGCGTAAGGTCAAGCACCGCAAGCAACACCACCCGAGGCAGCGGGGTATCGCCAGCGGCGGCACCACCGTGAGCTTCGGTGAGTACGGGATCCAGGCGCTCGAGCATGCCTATGTCACCAACCGGCAGATCGAAGCCGCTCGTATCGCCATCAACCGCCACATCAAGCGCGGCGGCAAGGTCTGGATCAACATCTTCCCGGACCGCCCGCTGACCAAGAAGCCGGCCGAGACCCGCATGGGTTCCGGTAAGGGCTCGCCCGAATGGTGGGTGGCCAACGTCAAGCCGGGACGCGTGCTCTTCGAGCTCAGCTACCCGGATGAGAAGACCGCACGGGACGCACTGACCCGTGCTATCCACAAGTTGCCGATCAAGGCACGCATCGTTACCCGAGAGGAGCAGTTCTGATGGCAGTGGGAGTTTCCGCTGGCGAACTGCGCGAGCTCACCGACGACGAGCTGACCGAGCGCCTGCGCGAATCGAAGGAAGAGCTGTTCAACCTGCGGTTCCAGAATGCGACCGGCCAGCTGAACAACAATCGTCGGCTGCGCACGGTGCGCCAGGAAATTGCGCGCGTCTACACGGTGCTGCGCGAACGTGAATTGGGTCTGGCCGCCGGACCCCAGGGTGAGGATTCCTAATGGCAGATGCACAAGCAAAGGACAAGGGTCCTAAGTACACCCCGCGCACCGAGAAGCCGCGCAACCGTCGCAAGACGGCCATCGGCTACGTGGTGAGCGACAAGATGCAGAAGACCATCGTGGTCGAGTTGGAATCGCGCAAGAGCCACCCGCTCTACGGCAAGATCATCCGGACCACCACCAAGGTCAAGGCCCACGACGAGAACGGCGACGCCGGCATCGGCGACCGGGTGTCGTTGATGGAGACCCGGCCGCTGTCGGCGACCAAGCGCTGGCGCCTGGTCGAGATCCTCGAGAAGGCGAAGTAGAGGCCACGTAGCCAAACCCGTAGCGCCGCAAGGCGCTACGCGCAGAACCCCCGTACGCCGGTTGGGCGACGGGGGTTTTCGCATTCATGTTTGCGGTTGCGGCGTTGCGGCTACGCTGACCTGCGATGAAACAATCTATCGCGGCCTGTGCAAGGTTGCTGGCGGCAATCACACTGATGACTTTGCTGGTTTCGCCGGTGGCAAGGAGTCAGCCCCCGGAGGAGTTGGGTGTCTCCGTCGCGCCGACGCTGCCCTTGGTCGAGCTCGGGGCTGTGCCCCAGCTGGCCTTTTACGGAACGCAGGGCACCGAATCCCTGGAAATCCCGGTCCCCCCAGGGTTGAATCCCGTGGCGCTGACCGCGATTACGCAATTGCCCGTGAATGTGCGGAGCGCCGCGATCACCGTCATGCAGGACGACCGAACGATTGGCCGGGTCGAGATGCCGCCGGGCGAAAGTGCGCCCGTGGTGATCCCACTCGAAGGTGTCCGGGTCGTGGACAACGCGGCGCACGTCATGTTGCGCACCTATCTGATCCCCCTCGACGGCTACTGTCTGGACCCGTCCAACCCGCTGCGGTTGTCGGAGGCCGGCGTGACATTCGCCGGCGTCGAGCACGTTCCCACCGCGGTGGCGGATTTCCTGCCGCCGGTGCTACGTCAGCTCAGCATCTTCGTCGACGACGATCCGTCCCGCGCCGAGACCAACGCCGCGGTCCGGTTGGCGACGGCCGTTGCCGCGCATTACGGGACCCAGAATCCCGGCATCGAACTGCTGCCGTTGCGGGACGGCCAACTGCTGCCCGAGGCGCCCTCGGCGCCGCTGCAGCGCCACATCGTGATCCGGGAAGACGCCGAGGCGGGGGTGTCCCTACGAGGCACCGGCGGAGTACCGGCGCTGCTGGTGGCCGGCCCCGCCGAAGAGTTGGGCAACCAGAGTCGGCTGCTGACCAGCGATCTGAACCGGCTCGCGATCGCCTCCAAAGCCGTTGCGGGTCCGCTCAGTTCGACCCCACAACTTCCCGGCGACCAGACCACGCTGCGTCGGCTCGGCCAGCCGGGGGTCAATGCCACCGCGATGTCGCCCCAGGTCTCGATCGGTTTGGACCAGACTCGGCTGGGGCGCTCGGTGCGCGATGTGCGGGTACACCTGCGTGGCGACTACACGCCGCTGCCCGGCTCGGTCGCCGGGCAACTGGTCGCCTCGATCGGCGGCGAAACCGTCGACCGCTGGCCGGCCGATGCCACCGGCGACATCGACCGCTGGGTGGACGTGCCCGACCATCTGATGGAGCGCTACACCTCGCTCGGTGTGCGGTTGGACATCAGCGGCAACACCGGCCGCTGTGGTGAATTCCAGCCGCTGACGTTGACCATCGACGGCGACAGTCCGGTGCACAGCAGGCTCGCGGAGCCGCCGGTTCGCGGTGGGTTTCAGTCGTTGCCGCAAGCCCTGCTGCCGCGCGCGGCCGTCGGCGTCGACGGTGGATTCGACGACGCCCGCAGGGCGGTCGTGTTGCTGGCCGGCCTGCAGCGCCTCAGCGCGCTGCCGATCGACACCGCGGTGATGTCGGTGCGCGAGGCCATCGACGCTGCCGGCCCGGCGGTGCTGGTCAGCGCAGCGGGGTGGACCGACGAGCGCATCACCCTGCCCGTCACCGCCGGTGCCGACGGCGAGATCAGTGTCGAGCGCCCCGATCCACCGGACGGAACCCAAGTGGCGAGCACCCTGGAGCTCGACCCCGGCCTGGCCTGGGGCTCGCTGCAAACGGTCTACGACGGCGAGCGCAGCGTGCTCATCGCGACCTCCAACAATGCCCCCGAGCGCCTCGACGCGCTGCTCGGCTGGCTCGGCAACGACGTCCAGCGGTGGTCATCGCTGTCCGGCACCGCGTTGATCGCCGCGCCGGACCGGGAACCGGTGCTGATCTCCACCGCGCCGTCGGTGCCGGCCGCTGCCGCGGCGACCGCGGACCGGTCGTCGCTGTATCTGGGTCTCGCCACGGCGCTGGGCGTGCTGCTCGTTGCAGCGGCCGGCGTCGTGATCTACCGGCGCAGCAGGCATTCCGAAGGCCGGCCTTGACGGTCGCCGAGGTCGAGGAGCGCCGGTCGTGGGGCTCCGCCGTGCTGCAGCGCTACCTGGCACTGTCGCCGCCCTATCGGTTGGCACTGCGCTGGGCGCTGATCCTGGGGTGTGCCGGCGTGGCGTTCTCCGACAGCGTGGCCACCTCGGCCCACACGGCGGCCGTGGGCGGTATCGGCGGCTACGTGTGGCTGGTGCCCGGCGCGGCCGCCCTCGCCGCGGTGGGCGTGGCACGACGCGATCGGACCGAGCTGCCGATCCACGACCGACAGACCGACATCATCGTCGGCACCATGGGACTGATTCTCGCGCTGCTGGTCCAAGCCGTACTGGCGCCCCGCTTTTCGCTGTACTTCCACCTGCTGCGACTCGACCTGGTCGCGATGTGGTTGTTCGTGCTCTCGGCGGCGATCGTGCTGTTCGGACTGCGCCCCGTGATGCGGTTCCGCCACGTCTGGGCGCTGTTGTTCATGGTGTTCACGCTGCCGTACTTCTTGTCGGTGGTGTTCCTCGGCGGCGGCAAGTTCGCCGCCGGCGCCTCCACGATGATCATCGCCGCCGTGGCGACCGGCGTCGCGGTGCGCACCACCGTGCGGCGCGGGGCGATCGGCTCCCTGTATGCGTGGCTGGTGGGTTTCAGCGTCCTGACCCTCATCGGGGTGTTCTTCGAGGATGCGCCGATGCTGGTCTACCAAGAGGTTCCGGTGCTCGTCGCGATCGCCGCAGTCGGTGTCTTCATGTATCTGCAGGCCCGGCGCGGTCAGCCCAAACGGCTGTTCGACCGCAGGGTCGAGCCGTTGGCCGCCAATCAGGTGTGGGCGGGCGTGCCGCTCGTCGTGGGGGTGACCATTGCACTGGCACTCATTCCGCTGCCTGCGGGAGCATCCGCGACCGTCATCACCCATGCCGGGCCCGCCGAGCTCGTTCCGGGGCGTCCGTTGGCCACCCCGGCCGGCTGGGACACCACCGAGCAGCACACCTATGACGGCATGAGCCGGTTCTACGGCCAGCACGCGGTGCTGTTGCGCCAGCAGATGACCGCCACCACCGGAGATCCCCGCTTCGACAAGGACTCTCGGCCCCGAACGGTGGTCGTCGACAGTATCGTGAGCCAACGGCCGCTCTCGTTCGACACCTTTCACGGGCGAATCATCTACAACATGGCCAATGCCCGGCTCAGCGATCCTCGGCGCGTCGACCTCGGGCACGGGGTCAGCGGCGACCTGCTGTCGGTGGTCGACGACAACCTGCTCATCACCTGGAACTCGTTGCGATTCGCGTGGGGCACGGACGAGGAGATCGCCCAGCGCGTCACGATTTTCGCGGTCGACAACCACGAGCCCGATGCGCCGTTCCCGGAGCCGACCACCACGCTGGCCTCGACGCTGCGGACCATGTTCACGTTGCTGTTCCGTGGCAACGCGGTGCTCGACGAGCGAACCCCGAGTTTCAAGGACGCCGAACTGCTCACCGAGTTCGGCCGGGAGTTGGTGGCGACGCAATTCGAATCGGTGGCGGTGACGCGATGAGTACCGAGCACGCCTTGCACCGGGCGATCAACGGCCTGCGTGAGGACCATCCGCTGCGCTCGGCCTCGGTCCCGGTGATCGGGTGGCAGCGGGTGGCGCTGTGGTCGCTGTTGGTGCTCGTGATCGTGTGTGCCGCATGGCAACCCATGACCACCGCCGTGGTGCTCATCGGTCTCAGCACGGCCGGCTACCTGCTCACCATGGGGGATAGGTTGTTGATCTTCCGGCAGGGACTGGCGTCGCGCGCGATCGTCATCGCCGATGAGCGGGCCCGGGCGACCCCCGATGAGGACCTGCCCCGGTACACGATCCTGGTGCCCGCCTACAACGAACCGGAGGTGGTCGGCGACCTGATCGGGGCGATGGCGGCCCTGGAGTACCCGCGCGACAAGTTGCAGGTGCTGCTGTTGCTCGAGGCCGACGACGACGTCACGATCGCCGCGGCGAAGGACTGCGCGGACTCCGATGCCATCACCATCTTGTTGGTGCCGCCCGCGGAGCCGCGCACCAAACCCAAGGCCTGCAACTACGGTCTGCACTTTGCCACCGGGGACATCGTCACGATCTTCGACGCCGAGGACCTGCCCGAGCCGTTGCAGCTGCGCCGGGTGGTCGCCGCGTTCGGCGACCTACCCGAGGATGTCGCCTGCGTGCAGGCAAAACTGGTGTACCACAACGGTCACCAGAACATCCTGACCGGCTGGTTCACCGCCGAGTACGGGCTGTGGTTCGGCTATCTGCTACCGGGCATGATGGGCTCGACGTCCCCGATTCCGTTGGGCGGCACGTCCAATCACCTCCGCCGTGAGGTTCTCGACGAGATCGGCGCGTGGGATCCGTTCAATGTCACCGAGGACGCCGACCTGGGGCTGCGGATCGCGGCCAACGGTTATCGCACCGCGGTGATCGACTCGTACACGCTCGAGGAGGCCAACAGCGACCCGATCAACTGGGTGCGGCAGCGCTCCCGCTGGTACAAGGGGTATCTGCAGACCTGGCTGGTGCACATTCGTCGGCCCGTTCAGTTGCTGCGCACGCTCGGCCCCCGCGGCTTCGTCCGATTCAACCTGGTGTTGGCCGGCACGCCGATCATCGCGGTGCTGAACCTGGCGTTCTGGCTGATCACCGTGGTGTGGTTTCTCGGTCAGCCCGCACTGGTCGAGGCGGTATTCCCGTGGTACATCTACTTTCCCGCGTTGGTCGCCCTGGTGCTGGGCAACGCCGCCACGCTTTACATGAACCTCATCGCGCTGCGCGAGGACGACCGCTCCGACCTGTTGGTGGCCGCGCTGACGGTGCCGTTGTTCTGGGTGATGATGAGTGTCGCGGCGGCCAAGGGCTGCTATCAGCTGATCCGCAACCCGTCTTACTGGGAGAAGACCTTTCACGGTCTGGCCGAACGGCCCACCGAGGCGGAGGCCGAGTAGGTGCCGGGATCGGTGGCCCGTGGCTGGTCGGGGCGACGTCTGCTGGTCGCCGTGTTCTTCGTCTGCTTCGCGCTCTACGCCGCGGTCGGCTACTGGCTCCAGGTCCGCCACGGGTTCATCATCGGCGACGCGCTGTCCCGCGTGGCGGCCGCGCAATCGGTGCTGTTCAGCCGCGACCCCCACCTGGCGGCGATCGGGTTCATCTTCACCCCGCTGACGGCGCTGGCGCAGGTGCCGGCGCTCCTGCTGAGCCCGGTGTGGCCGGATATCGCCGAGCGAGCGTTCTCGGGCAGCCTGATGTCGGCGGTCTTCATGGCCGGGGCCGTCATCCAGATCCTCGGGATGGGCCTGGACCGCGGCCTGCCCCGGGGCTACGCGCTGGCGATCACCGCGATGTTCGCGCTGAACCCGATGATCGTGTTCTACGGTTCCAACGGGATGAGCGAGGCGCCGTTCATCTTCTTCATGACCTGGGCGGTGCGCCGGTTGATCCGGTGGATGGTCGACGACGACGTGCATCATCTGGTGGCCGCCGGTGGTATCGCGATGGGCCTGGCCTACCTGACCCGCTACGACGCGGTGGCGTGCATCGCCGCGGCCGGTCTGCTGGTGGGTGCCACCACCTATCGTCGCGCGCGCCCGGCGCCGCGGTTGCGGCGCGCCATGCTGGACACGGTGATGGTCAGTGCCCCCGGCACGGTGGCGTTCATCGGCTGGGTGGGGGTCAGCTGGTTGATCACCGGGGCGGCCTTCGCCCAGTTCACCTCGCAATATGGAAACACTGCGATCCTGGCGCAATCGGGTCAGGTCACCCAGACGTTCGGCGCGGGTCTGCTGTTCGCGGTTGCGTGCATTGCGCTGCTGGCACCGACCCTGGTGCCGATCACGTTGTGGTGTGTGGCGCGGCGGTGGGGCACCCCGAACTGGCAGGTGGTGCTGGTACCACTGTCGATCTACGGTGCGGCGCTGGCGTTTCAGGCAGTCAGTTACGCCTCCGGGTCGACGTTTCCCTTCCTGCGGTTCTACATCATCGCGGTCCCGTTGACGGCCTGCCTGGCGATGCTCGCGGTCCCGGACGGGGCGCTGGCGGCCGCCAAGCGGCGGGGCCGGTATGCGCCGGTGCCGGCCCCGGTCGACACCCGAAGGCACTCCCGAACCGGCTACGTCGTGGTGGCGCTGTTGTTCGCGGTCAGCCTGCCGATGACCGCGTGGGGGATGAGCCTGCCGCAGTACGCGCCGCAGGAATACGCCCTGGCGACGGTGCTGGCACCGGACCGCCACGCCGTCTCCGAACACAGTGCGCTGCAGCGCCGCATCGCGGCGAGCTTCGCCACCGAACGCAAGATTTCCGACTACCTCGAGGGCCTCGGGCTGCCGGACAGTTCGGTGATCACCGACACCGTGCACGGATTCGCGATCTTGGCGGCCACCGATCGGCCCAAGATCTTCGTCATCCCGTCGGATCCGGACTTCACCGCGCTGCTCAACGATCCGTCCCTGGGTGGGATCAAGTACCTGTTGGCGGTTCCGCGGGAGGGTCGAGGGGTCTCCGATGCGCTGAACCTGCGCTACCCGACGCTGTACGAGACCGGTGCCGAGATCGCCACGCTCGAGCTCGAGATCCCCAATGACGGTGACAGCCTGCCTGATTGGCGGCTCTATCGGGTGAACGAACCCGTCATCGATCAGCAGTAGCCCGGCGCACCAGACCACGGGGCGCGACCAGTCCGAGGTCGAGGTGGGTGACCCAGCCCGGCGGGGCATCGCACACCGACGGGATCGCGTTGGTCGCCGCCATCGCGGTCCAGGAGTAGCCGGGGTGGCTCATGGTGCCGTCCGGCCGCTCGACGCCGGCAAGCGTGAGTTCGGTCGCCGGATCGCCCTCGATGACGATTCGGTACCGGGTCTTGCCCCAGTCCCAGGCCGGCTCCAGGTCGTCGGGCCCGCCCGTGGTGTAGATCGCGTGGAAGACGATGAGCGGATCGCTGCCCACCCAGGCGGTCCAGACGTGATGCTGCGCCGCGACGGTGCCGCGGGGTATCACGCCCAGTTCATGCGCGATGTCCGCGGTCGCGGTGGCCACCGTCACCTCCGCGGACACCTCGTCGATGTCCACCCCCAACCCGTCGGCGATCAGGTGCATCGACTGGGCGAAGAACGGAACGCCGAGCCCCAGAATCGTGGGCGCCCCGAGGAACTCACCCGCCGACTTCCCGAAACCGAGCCAGTCGATGTGATCCAGCGGCGCATCGGACAGGACGTTGACGACTTCGTAGACCTCGATCTTGTCGATTCGGCTCGCGACCCGGGCCAGCGTCAACGGCAGCACGTCGCCGGCGTAGCCGGGATGGATTCCCGCGCCGTGAAAGGAACTTCCGCCGTCGCGGCACGCCGCGCGGATGCGATCGCCGGCGTCGCGGAAGTCCGGCGAGGGGTGAAAGAACCCACTGGTGGTGACGACGTTCTTGCCCGAGCGGAGCAGCCGGCAGACGGTGTCCACGTCCATGATCACCGGCGTGTAGAACACGCAGTCGGCGTCGAGGGCGATCACGGCCTCGACATCGTCGGTGGCGACGACGCCGGTGGGCGCGATACCGACGATGTCGCCGGCGTCCCGCCCGACCTTGTCCGGGGTGTGCACCAGCACACCGACCAGTTCGAACACCGGGTTGCTCGCGAAATGTCGCACACCCACTTGCCCGACATCGCCGGTCATCCACTGGATCACGCGGTAGGTCTGCTGCGGCATCGGCCACTCCTGGTGGGATCGGGTGCTGTCACGACGCTGACGACACTGACTTCAGTCAATATAGGTCGGCGCGGATAACTCCACATGCCCATCGGCGAGCCGGCAGTTGTGCGAATCTGAAGCGATCGGTGACCATCGAGCGAAAGCGAACCCCGCGGATGCGAAGAGTCGTGCAATTCTCCACCGGCAATGTCGGCCGTCACTCGCTGCACGCGATCATCGGTCGGCCGGATCTGGAACTGGTCGGGGTGCACGCGGCGAGTCCGGACAAGATCGGCCGCGACGCCGCCGAATTGTGCGGACGCAGCGAACCGACCGGCATCATCGCGACCGACGACATCGAGGCCCTGGTGGCGCTGGCGCCCGATTGTGTGGTCTACACCGCGCAGGGCGAGACCCGCCCGATGGCGGCGATCGAGCAGATCGCGACGTTCCTGCGGGCCGGCATCAACGTCGCGTCGACCTCGATGGTGTGGCTGGTGGCGCCGCGCCTGGCCGACGACTGGCTGCGGGTGCCGCTGGAGCAGGCCTGCAAGCAGGGCAATTCGTCGCTGTATGCCAACGGAGTCGACCCGGGGTACTCCGGGGACACCGAGGTGTTCAGCGCGCTGAGCCTGGTCACCCGCGCCGAATCGATCACCGTCCAGGAGATCTTCGACTACGCCAACTATGATGACTTCGAGTTCACCGGCACCACAATGGGTTTCGGTCTCGGTCCGGACGACGAGACGCCCCCGCTGTTCCTGCCCGGGGTGCTCACGAACCTGTGGAGCGGACCGATCCGCAATCTCGCCGGCCTGCTCGGGATCGAACTCGACGAGGTCCGACAACGCATCGAACCCTGGTACGCCACCGACACGATCGAATGCATCATGACGACGGTGGAGCCGGGTCAGATGGGCGCGATCCGGTTCGCCGTGGAGGGGGTTCGCGACGGTACGCCGGTGATCACGATGGAACACATCACCCGGTTGACCGCGGCCGCCGCGCCGGACTGGGAATACCCGCCCGACAACCACACTGGCGTACACCGCGTCGTGGTCGAAGGGGAGCCGCGGGTCGAGATCAACACCCACGTGTCGCATCCGAGGCTGGACACCACCGACGCGGGTTGCATCTCGACGGCGGCCCGCGTGGTCAACGCGATCGACTGGATCTGTGCCGCCCCCAGCGGGTTGCTGTCGATCGAAGATGTGCCACCAGCCGCGCTGATCCGGGGACTGATGTGGTGATCCGCCGCGCGATTCGGGCCGGTTCGGCGCGGCGGCGCGGTAGGGTCCGAACACATTCGGGTGTGATCACAGGGTAGGGGTTGGACCGATGGGCACGGACTTCAACGGCAAGATCGAACTGGACATCCGGGATTCCGAGCCCGACTGGGGTCCGTTCGCCGCCCCGACCGCGCCGGCGGGTGCGCCCAACGTGCTGTATCTGGTCTGGGACGACATCGGCATCGCGACCTGGGACTGCTTCGGGGGACTTGTCGAGATGCCCGCCATGAGCCGCATCGCCGACCGCGGGGTGCGGCTGTCACAGTTCCACACCACCGCGCTGTGCTCGCCGACTCGGGCCGCCCTGCTGACCGGACGCAACCCCACCACGGTGGGGATGGCCACCATCGAGGAGTTCACCGACGGATTCCCCAACTGCAGCGGGCGCATTCCCAACGAGACAGCGCTGCTGTCCGAGGTCCTCGCCGAACGCGGCTGGAACACCTATTGCGTCGGCAAGTGGCACCTGACCCCGCTGGAGGAGTCGAATCTGGCTGCCAGCAAACGGCATTGGCCGCTGGGCCGCGGCTTTGAACGGTTCTACGGCTTCCTGGGCGGCGAGACCGACCAGTGGTACCCGGAGCTGGTGTACGACAACCATCCGGTCAGCCCGCCGGGGACCCCGGAACAGGGCTACCACCTGTCGAAGGACTTGGCCGACAAGACCATCGAGTTCATCCGCGACGCCAAGGTGATTGCGCCGGACAAGCCGTGGTTCTCCTACGTGTGCCCGGGCGCGGGCCACGCGCCGCATCACGTGCCCACCGACTGGGCCGACCGTTACCGGGGCCGCTTCGACATGGGCTACGAGCGCTACCGCGAGGTCGTGCTGGAAAATCAGCAGCGGATGGGCTTGGTGCCCCAGCACACCGAACTGTCCCCGATGAACCCCTATCAAGACGTGACCGGCCCCGGCGGCGAGCCGTGGCCCGAGCAGGACACCGTCCGGCCGTGGGAATCGTTGAACGATGAGGAGAAGCGGCTGTTCGCCCGGATGGCCGAGGTCTTCGCCGGATTCCTGAGCTACACCGACGATCAGATCGGCCGAGTCCTCGACTATCTCGAGGAATCGGGTCAGCTGGACAACACCATCATCGTGGTGATCTCCGACAACGGCGCGTCCGGCGAGGGCGGGCCCAGCGGGTCGGTCAACGAGGTCAAGTTCTTCAACGGCTACATCGACACCGTCGAGGAAAGCCTGCGCTACTACGACGAACTCGGCGGGCCCTCGACCTACGGCCACTATCCGATCGGCTGGGCGATGGCGTTCAACACGCCCTACAAGCTCTACAAGCGGTACGCCTCCCACGAGGGCGGCGTCGCCGATCCGGCGATCATCGCCTGGCCCAATGGCATTGCGGCACACGGCGAGATCCGCGATGTCTACGCCAACGTCTGCGACGTCACCCCGACGGTGTTCGACCTGCTGGACATCTGCCCGCCCGCGACCGTGCGCGGCGTCGCACAGAAACCGCTCGAGGGGGTGAGTTTCGCTGCGGCACTGAAGGATCCGGAATTCCCGACCGGTAAGCACACGCAGTTCTACACCATGCTGGGCACCCGGGGTATCTGGCACCAGGGGTGGTTCGCCAACACCGTGCACGCGGCGTCGCCGGCCGGCTGGGGGCACTTCGACACCGACCGCTGGGAGCTCTACCACATCGAATCGGACCGCAGTCAGTGCCGCGACCTGGCCGACGAACACCCCGAGCGCCTCGAAGAGCTCAAGGCGCTGTGGTTCAGCGAGGCGGCCAAGTACAACGGGTTGCCGTTGGGCGACCTCAACATCTTCGAAACGCTGGCCCGTAGCCGGCCCTACCTGGTCGGGGAGCGCCAACGGTTCACCTACTACCCGGATACGGCCGAGATCGGGCCCGGAGCCGGCGTCGAACTGCGCGGCCAATCGTTCTCGGTGCTGGTCGAGGTGACGGTGGACACCCCCGAAGCCGAGGGTGTGCTCGTCAAGCACGGCGCCGGGCACGGCGGCCATGTGCTCTACCTCGCCGGCGGTGCACTGCACTACGTCTACAACTTCATGGGCGAGGACGAACAGGCCGTGGCGGCGCCCGACGTGGTGGCCACCGGCGAGCACGTGTTCGGGGTGCGCTTTGAGCGGTCCGGGGCCGTCGAGGGCAGCCACACGCCGCTGGGCACGGTCACGCTGCATGTCGACGACGTCGTCGTGGCCACCCGCGCCGACGTCCGCGCCCATCCCGGCACCTTCGGGTTGGCCGGGGGCGGGCTCGCGGTGGGGCGCAACGGCGGCCAAGCCGTCTCGGCGGCCTATACCGCGCCGTACCCGTTCACCGGTGGCGTCATCGCCAAGGCCGTCGTCGACGTCTCGGGCGCGCCGTATGTGGACATCGAACGCGAACTCGCGGCGGCCTTCGCGAAGGACTGACCCGAGACGCCCCGATAACCTGATCCCGTGGCGCTCACCGAACTGATCGAGCTGCCGGGCGGCACCTTCCGGATGGGGTCGACGGCGTTCTATCCCGAGGAGGCCCCGGTCCACCCCGTCACGGTCGCGGCCCTGGCGGTGGAGCGGCATCCGGTGACCAACGCGCAGTTCGCCGAGTTCGTCGCCGCCACCGGCTACCGCACGGTGGCGGAACGCCCGCTGGATCCGGCGCTCTACCCGGGCGTGGCCGAGTCGGATCTGCAGCCCGGCGCGCTGGTGTTCCGTCCCACCGCGGGTCCGGTCGACCTGCGCGACTGGCGGCAATGGTGGCATTGGGTGCCCGGCGCCTGTTGGCAGCACCCGTTCGGGCCGGACAGCACCGTCGCCGACCGGCCGGAACACCCCGTGGTCCAGATCGCCTATCCGGATGCGGCGGCCTACGCGGCCTGGGCCGGGCGTCGGCTGCCCACCGAGGCCGAATGGGAGTACGCCGCCGCGGCCGGCGCCGACACCACCTACGCATGGGGTGCGGAGGCCGCCCCGGGCGGGACGCTCATGGCCAACACCTGGCAGGGCCGGTTTCCGTATCGCAACGACGGCGCACGGGGCTGGGTCGGGACCTCCCCGGTCGGCACCTTCCGGGCCAACGACTTCGGGCTCGTCGACATGATCGGCAACGTATGGGAGTGGACCACCACCCGATACGCCGCCCGGCACCGGCCCGGCCGGCCGCCCGAGAACGGGTGCTGCCCGCCCCCGCGGGACCCGGACCCCGCGGTCAGCCAGGTGCTGAAGGGCGGCTCGCATTTGTGCGCGCCGGAGTACTGTCACCGTTATCGGCCCGCCGCGAGATCCCCGCAGGCCCAGGACAGTGCGACCACCCATATCGGGTTCCGCTGTGTGCGCGGCTGAGCGCTGTCGGCGCAGATTTGGTGCAGGGCTGCTCGTCACCTAGACTCTAGTGGTTGTCGTGGGCAGACCTCGGTCGATGAGAGCTTCATCGGCCCCGCGTGCCCTTCGGTGACGAAGACCGAGCTCGTCAAGGTTTTTCCGGCATGCCCTGGCCGATATGCAGGGATTGTCGGGGGATCTTTGGCGTGCGCAACGAGGAAGACCAGTTCGTTTCGGCCGGGACCGAACGATGCGGGCTGGGAAAATATAGGAGATCTAGTGATTCAGCAGGAATCGCGGCTCAAGGTCGCCGACAACACGGGCGCCAAGGAGATCTTGTGCATCCGCGTCCTCGGTGGCTCGGGTCGGCGTTACGCCGGCATCGGTGATGTCATCGTGGCGACGGTCAAGGACGCCATCCCCGGCGGCAACGTCAAGCGCGGCGACATCGTCAAGGCCGTCATCGTGCGCACCGTCAAGGAACGCCGTCGCGCCGACGGCAGCTACATCAAATTCGACGAGAATGCGGCCGTCATCATCAAGGCCGACAACGACCCGCGCGGCACCCGTATTTTCGGCCCGGTCGGTCGTGAGCTGCGCGAAAAGCGCTTCATGAAGATCGTCTCGCTGGCCCCGGAGGTTTTGTAAATGAAGATTCACAAGGGCGACACCGTCCTCGTCATCTCCGGTAAGGACAAGGGCGCCAAGGGCAAGGTCCTGCAGGCCTACCCGACCCGCAACCGCATCCTGGTCGAGGGTGTCAACCGGATGAAGAAGCACACCGCGGTCTCGTCGACCGAGCGTGGCGCCTCCTCGGGCGGCATCGTCACCCAGGAAGCCCCGATCCACGTGTCCAACGTGATGGTGGTCGACTCCGACGGCAAGCCGACCCGCGTGGGATACCGCACCGACGAAGAGAGCGGCAAGCGCGTCCGCATCGCCAAGACGAACGGCAAGGACATTCAGAAGTGACCACCGCAGAAACCACCGAGAAGGTGCAGCCCCGGCTCAAGCAGCGCTACCGCGAGGAAATCCGCGACACGCTGCAAAAAGAGTTCGACTTCGCCAACGTCATGCAGATCCCGGGCGTGGTGAAGGTCGTCGTGAACATGGGTGTCGGCGACGCCGCTCGCGACGCGAAGCTGATCAACGGCGCCGTCAACGACCTCGCCCTGATCACCGGCCAGAAGCCGGAGATCCGCAAGGCCCGCAAGTCCATCGCACAGTTCAAGCTGCGCGAGGGCATGCCCATCGGCGCGCGGGTGACCCTGCGCGGCGACCGGATGTGGGAGTTCCTGGATCGGCTGATCTCGATCTCGCTGCCCCGTATCCGCGACTTCCGCGGCCTGAGCCCGAAGCAGTTCGACGGCACCGGCAACTACACCTTCGGTCTGACCGAGCAATCGGTGTTCCACGAAATCGACGTGGACTCGATCGACCGTCCCCGCGGCATGGACATCACCGTCGTCACCTCGGCGACGAATGACGACGAAGGACGAGCGCTGCTGCGGGCCCTCGGCTTTCCGTTCAAGGAGAACTGAGCAGATGGCAAAGAAAGCGCTGGTCAACAAGGCCAACAAGAAGCCCAAGTTCAAGGTGCGTGGCTACACCCGCTGCAACAAGTGCGGTCGGCCCCACTCGGTCTACCGCAAGTTCGGCCTCTGCCGCATCTGCTTGCGTGAGATGGCGCATGCGGGCGAGCTGCCCGGCGTGCAGAAATCCAGCTGGTAACCAAAACCACCCACAGACCAAGTAAGGGCGCGGCAGGCCCTGACGAGTATCAGGGAACCGCCGCGAGGAAGGTGACATACCTGTCATGACAATGACGGATCCGATCGCAGACTTCTTGACACGTCTGCGTAACGCCAACTCGGCGTATCACGACGAGGTGACCCTCCCGCACTCGAAGATCAAGGCCAACATCGCCGAGATCCTCAAGAGCGAGGGTTACATCACCGATTACCGGACCGAAGACGCCCGCGTCGGCAAGGCCCTGGTTGTTTCGCTCAAGTACGGCCCCAGCCGTGAGCGCAGCATCGCCGGCCTGCGGCGGGTGTCCAAGCCCGGTCTGCGGGTTTATGCAAAGTCCACCAATCTGCCTCGGGTGCTCGGCGGCCTGGGCGTGGCGATCATCTCCACGTCCTCGGGTCTGCTCACCGACCGTCAGGCAGCTCGACAAGGCGTGGGCGGCGAAGTCCTCGCCTTCGTCTGGTAGCGGGATAGGAGCAACAAGACTATGTCGCGTATTGGAAAGAATCCGGTCCCGGTTCCGTCCGGGGTCGATGTGACGATCGACGGACAGCACGTGTCCGTCAAGGGCCCCAAGGGCACGCTGTCGCTCAACGTCGCCGAACCGATTGTGGTGCAGCGCGACGACGACGGTGCCATTGTGGTCACCCGCCCGGACGACGACCGGCACAACCGCAGCCTGCATGGGCTGTCGCGGACGCTGATCGCCAACCTCGTGACCGGGGTGACCGAGGGTTACACGACCAAGATGGAGATCTTCGGGGTCGGTTACCGCGTCGTGGCCAAGGGCAACACCCTGGAGTTCGCGCTCGGTTACAGCCACCCGGTGCAGATCGACGCTCCCGAGGGCGTCACCTTCGCGGTGGAGACCCCGACGAAGTTCTCGATCTCCGGGATCGACAAGCAGAAGGTCGGCCAGATGGCGGCCAACATTCGTCGCCTGCGGAAGAGCGACCCCTACAAGGGCAAGGGCATCCGCTACGAGGGTGAGCAGATCCGCCGCAAGGTCGGAAAGACAGGTAAGTAGATATGGCGCAGACATCCACTACCAAGAAGCATCAGCCGGTGGGGCAGAGCATCTCCGCCGCCCGGCGGGTGGCGCGGTTGCGTCGGCATGCGCGGTTGCGCAAGAAGGTCGCCGGCACCGCCCAGCGGCCCCGCCTGGTGGTCAACCGCTCCTCGCGGCACATCCACGTTCAACTTGTCGACGACCTGACCGGCACCACGCTGGCGGCGGCCTCCTCCATCGAGGCCGACGTGCGTGGCGTCGAGGGTGACAAGAAGGGCAAGAGCGTCCGGGTCGGTCAGCTGATCGCCGAGCGCGCCAAGGCCGCCGGAATCGAAGCCGTGGTGTTCGACCGTGGCGGATACACCTACGGCGGACGCATCGCGGCCTTGGCCGATGCCGCCCGCGAGAATGGACTGAAGTTCTAGTGACTGACAACGGAAGGACCGCATAATGGCGGAGCAGACTACGGGCGCTGCGGCTGAGCCAGCCGCCAGCTCCGGCGCCCCGACCGCCGGTACCCGGACCGACACCGAGCGTGGCGGACGCGGCGGACGTGACGGCGGCCGTGGCCGGCGTGACGACCGCGGTAGCCGCGGCGGCCGCGACAGCGGCGACAAGAACAACTACCTCGAGCGCGTCGTGACCATCAACCGGGTCTCCAAGGTCGTCAAGGGTGGTCGCCGGTTCAGCTTCACCGCGCTGGTCATCGTCGGCGACGGCAAGAGCATGGTCGGTGTCGGCTACGGCAAGGCCAAGGAAGTACCGGCCGCGATCGCCAAGGGCGTCGAAGAGGCTCGCAAGAACTTCTTCCGGGTGCCGCTGATCGGTGGCACCATCACCCATCCGGTGCAGGGCGAGGCCGCTGCCGGTGTCGTGATGCTGCGTCCGGCCAGTGCCGGTACCGGAGTGATCGCCGGTGGTGCCGTGCGTGCCGTGCTGGAATGCGCGGGCGTGCACGACATCCTGGCCAAGTCGCTGGGCAGCGACAACGCGATCAACGTGGTGCATGCCACCGTGGCCGCGCTGAAGATGCTGCAGCGTCCCGAAGAGGTGGCGGCCCGTCGCGGTCTGCCGATCGAGGACGTCGCGCCGGCGCGGATGCTGCGCGCGCGTCGGGAAAGTGATGCGCTGGCTGCCGTAGCGGCGCGTGAAGGAAACGCATAGACATGTCAGAGCTCAAGATCACCCAGGTGCGCGGCACCATAGGCGCGCGCTGGAATCAGCGCGAGAGCCTGCGTACGCTGGGCCTGCGCAAGATCCGCCATTCGGTGGTGCGCAAGGATGACGCGCAGACCCGCGGTCTGATTCGCGTCGTGCACCATCTCGTCGAGGTCGAGGAAGTCAAGGAGGGCGACAAATGAGCTCGGACTCATCGGTCATCAAGCTCCATGACCTGAAGCCGGCCGCCGGGTCCAAGACCGCCAAGACCCGCGTGGGTCGTGGCGAGGGATCCAAGGGCAAGACCGCCGGTCGCGGCACCAAGGGCACCAAGGCGCGCAAGAACGTGCCGGCGACGTTCGAGGGCGGGCAGATGCCGATTCACATGCGGCTGCCCAAGCTCAAGGGCTTCAAGAACCGGTTCCGCACCGAGTACGCCGTCGTCAATGTCGGGGAGATCGCCAAGGCGTTCCCCAACGGCGGCAGCATCGGGATCGACGACTTCGTCGGCGCGGGCCTGGTCCGCAAGAACGTTCTGGTGAAGGTGCTGGGCGACGGCAAGCTCTCGACGAAGGTCGACGTGGTCGCGCACAAGTTCAGCGGCAGCGCGCGGGAGGCCATCACGGCCGCCGGCGGCACCGCCACGGAGCTGTAACAGCCCGCCAGCTGATATCGACATAGGAAGTGCCCCCGCTCCGGCGGGGGCACTTCTGTATTGGGCGGATCCACCGCGAGCTGACTAAACTGCGGCTGTCGAGGACCAAGGAGATTTCATGGAGCACCGGCGTCGGACCCATCGCAGCCTCGTCGCGCTGCTGACCGCCGCCGGCGTCGGCGCCGCGCTGCTCGGTGCCGGGGCCGCCCATGCCGGCCCGGACGACCAGCGGTTCACCGATGCGGTCTCCAAGATGGGGATCCAGATGTCCGCCGATGTCGACCTGCCCAAGGTCGGCCGCGACGTATGCGAGATGCTCACCTCCGGTCGCGCGCGCACCATCGACCCGGTCCCGACGGTCCGCGGCGTGGTGAACACCTTGGAAAAGAGCGGTCTGACGCGCGGCCAGGCGGTCTCGCTGATGCGGGCCTCGGTCGTGGTCTACTGCCCGGAGCACGGGTCGGTCGCCGGGCGCTGACCGGGTTGCGGTAACCCTCGTCGACGTCCCCGCCGATGAGAGCGCCGCGAATCTATCGCGGCGGCGCCGGTCGGTACCCTCGGTTTCATGTTCTCTCTGCTGCCCGCCCTGCCCGACGATGTGCGCGCCTTGGCCAAGAAGGTCGACACCGCCCGCCACAACGGGGTGCCCGCCGGCTGCATCCTCGAACTCGACCTGGACACGGTGCCGCCGGAGACGGGGAACCCCGGACCGCTGGCGATGCTGTCGAACGTGGTGGGCCAGCGCCGCCCGCTGACCTTGCGGGAGACGGTCGCGACGATCCATCGTGCGGCCGACGACCAGCGCGTCGCCGGGCTGATCGCCCGGGTGCAGATCAACGCCGCACCGCCGGGCCCGATCCAGGAGTTGCGCGAGGCGATCGCGGCCTTCAGCGCCGTGAAACCGTCACTGGCGTGGGCCGAAACCTACCCCGGCACGCTGTCCTACTACCTGGCCTCGGCGTTCGGCGAGGTGTGGTTGCAACCCTCGGGCACGGTCGGGCTGATCGGGTTTGCCACCAGCCCGATGTTCCTGCGCGACGCGTTGGACAAGGCCGGCATCGAGCCGCAGTTCGTGGCCCGCGGTCAGTACAAGTCGGCGGCCAGTCTGTTCACCGAGGACGGCTACACCACGGCGCATCGGGAGGCCGACACCCGGATCGTGGAGAGCCTGGCGGCCCAGGTGTGGCAGGGGGTGGCCGAATCCCGGGGCATCGAGGTCGCGGCGGTCGACGCACTCGCCGACCGGGCGCCGCTGCTGCGCGAGGACGCGCTGGCCGGCGGCCTGATCGACCGCGTCGGTTTCCGTGACGAGGCTTATGGTCGGATCGCCGAACTTGTTGGCGCCGAAGGTATTACATCGACCACCGGCGACCCCGACGGCGACGACGCGCCGGCCCGGCTGTACCTGTCGAGGTACGCCCGCAGCGGCAAACCCGAACTGCCCAGCATGAACATCCCGGGCCGCAAGGGGCGGGGATGCGTCGCCGTGGTCACGGTGGCCGGCCAGATCGTCAGCGGCCGCGGAGGTCCGCAGTTGCTCCCGTTCGGCAACCCCAGCGCCGGCGGCGACACCATCGCCGCCGCGCTGCGCGAAGCCGCCGCCGACGACGACGTTGCGGCCATCGTGCTGCGGGTGGAAAGCCCCGGCGGTTCGGTGACCGGTTCGGAGACCATCTGGCGCGAGGTCGGCCGGACCCGGGCGGCCGGCAAACCGGTGGTCGCCTCGATGGGTGCGGTGGCGGCCTCGGGCGGCTACTACGTGTCGATGTCGGCCGACGCGATCGTGGCGAACCCGGGCACCATCACCGGCTCGATCGGGGTGGTGACCGGCAAGTTGGTGGCCAGGGACCTCAAGGACCGCCTCGGCGTACGTTCGGAGGCGGTGCGCACCAACGCCAATGCCGACGCGTGGTCGAGCAACGCGCCGTTCACCGCCGAGCAGCAGGCCCGCGTGGAGGCCGAAACCGACCTGCTCTACCGCGATTTCATCGAGCGGGTGGCCGACGGGCGCGGTATGACGGTCGAGGCCGTGGACCGGATCGCGCAGGGTCGGGTCTGGACCGGGGCCGACGCGCTCGAGCACCGCCTGGTCGACGAACTCGGCGGTCTGCGCACCGCCGTCCGCCGCGCCAAGGTGCTCGCGGGCCTCGACCCGGACGCCAAGGCCAAGATCGTGTCCTATCCGGGTTCTTCGCTGCGCGACCTGTTGCGGCCCAAGCCGTCCTCGGTTCCGGCCGCGGCAGCGCTGTCCCAGGCGCTGCCGGGAATGGTCGCCGGCGCCCTCATCGAGGCCGTTGACCAGGCGCACCGCCAATTCGGCGACGCCAACGCGGTGTGGTGGGGACAGCACCGCTTCTAGGTCGGCGGTGGGTCCCGGTCCGGGGCGGGGTTTGCCCGGCGCCGTTGTGGGTACCTAGCACGGGTCGAGCAGTTCGGTCCTGACCCGAGGAGGGCGTCGCTGTGGAGCGCGAGCACCAGCAGGAATTGGGTGTCGAGGGACCGCAGCCGTCGCCGGAAGTGCTCAAACGCGCGATCGGGGCCTCGGCCATCGGCAACGCCACCGAATGGTTCGACTACGGCATCTATGCCTACGGGGTGGCCTACATCTCGGCGGCGATCTTCCCGGGCGACACCGAGAGCGCCACGCTGCTGGCCCTGATGACCTTTGCCGTCTCGTTCCTGGTCCGACCCCTCGGCGGTTTCGTGTGGGGTCCGCTCGGCGACCGCATCGGCCGGCGCCAGGTGCTGGCGGTGACCATCCTGTTGATGTCGGGGGCGACGCTGTGTGTCGGGCTGGTGCCGACCTACGACATGATCGGGTTCTGGGCGCCGGTGCTGATGGTGCTGCTGCGGATGATCCAGGGCTTCTCCACCGGCGGCGAGTACGGCGGGGCGGCGACGTTCATGGCCGAGTACGCGCCCACCCGGCGCCGCGGATTCCTGGGCAGCTTCCTGGAGTTCGGCACCCTGGCCGGATTCTCCCTCGGCGCGTTGTTGATGTTGAGCATGTCGCTGATCCTCAACGACGAGCAGATGCACAGTTGGGGCTGGCGGTTGCCGTTCCTGGTCGCCGCGCCGCTGGGCCTGATCGGGATCTATCTGCGTTCCCGGCTGGAGGAGACCCCGATCTTCCGGGAGCTCGAAGACGAGGGCCGCGGCGAGAAGGGAATCTCGGCGGAGTTCAAGGATCTGCTGGTGCGGTTCTGGAGCCCGATCCTGCGGCTCGGCGGTTTGGTGGTGGCGCTCAACGTCGTCAACTACACGCTGTTGACGTACATGCCGACCTACCTCGACACCTCGATCGGGCTGTCCGACACGATGTCGCTGCTGGTGCCCATCATCGGCATGTTGTCGATGATGGTGTTCCTGCCGATCGCCGGCAGCATGTCGGACCGGGTCGGCCGCAAACCGCTGTGGTGGTTCTCGCTGATCGGCCTGTTCGTCATGGGGATCCCGATGTTCATGCTGATGAGCACCGGCATCCTCGGCGCGGTGATCGGGTTCGCGGTGCTCGGGTTGCTGTACGTGCCGCAGCTGGCCACGATTTCGGCGACGTTCCCGGCGATGTTCCCGACGCAGGTGCGCTACGCCGGGTTCGCGATCGCCTACAACGTGTCCACGTCGCTGTTCGGTGGCACCGCACCGGCGGTCAACGACTGGATGATCAACGCCACCGGTGACAATCTGGTGCCGGCGTACTACATGATGGCGGCCTGTGTGGTGGGCGCGATCGCCCTGTTCGGGCTGCCGGAGACCGCGCGGTGTCCGATCGGCGGCACCGAAACCCCGGGCACCGACGACGCCCCCGACCAACTCGAGTACACCGCGGCGGGGGAGCGGTCCGGTTGACCGGACGCTAGGCCAACGTGGCGCTGACGTAGACGATCTCGCCGAGCGGATCGATGTGGTCCAGCGCCGGGGCGGGCCGGCCGAATCTGGTGAACAGTTCGTCGCGCGGCGCGCCGGTGACGCGCCAGTTCTTTTCGGCGAGGTATTCCATGACGTGGCTGCGCTGACCGGCGTACACCAGCGACGGCATGTCGATGTCCAGTCCGTGCTCGCGCAGCGGCGCCGAGAGTTCACGCGCTTGGTCGGCGTCGAAATCCAGGATTCCCGGTGCGTATTCGGTGCCCACCGTGCTGCCCGCGGGCGACAACGTGGTGATGGTGTCGAACAGTCGGTCCTGGGCCTCCGGTGGCAGGTAGATCAACAGTCCTTCGGCCAGCCAGGCCGTCGGTGCGCCCGGGTCGAACCCGGCCGCCCGCAGCGCCGCGGGCCAGTCGTCGCGCAAATCGATACCGACGGTGCGGCGTTCGGCGGTCGGCGTCGCGCCGATGCCGGCCAGCGTCCGCGTCTTGAACTCGATGACGTCGGGTTGGTCGATCTCGTACACCACGGTCCCCGGCGGCCAGGCCAGCCGGTAGGCGCGCGCGTCGAGGCCGGCCGCCAGGATCACCACCTGGCGGACACCGGTCGCCGCCGCAGCCAGCAGGTAGTCGTCAAAGAACTTGGTGCGCACCGCCATTCCGTCGATCATGGCCTGCACCCGCTCGGTTGACCCGTTCGGGATCATCGACAAGTCGATGTCGCCGTCGAGCATCCGGGTGAAGAAATCCAGTCCGACGGCCCGGACCAGCGGTTCGGCGAACGGGTCGTCGATCAACGGGTCCGGGTCCTTGCTCGCCGCCGCCCGCCCGGCGGCCACCATCGTCGCGGTGGCGCCCACACTCGAGGCCAGATCCCACGAATCGTCGCCGGTGCGTGCCATCAGTGCTCCTCCCTAATTCGGCGGTCCGCTCAGTTCGGCCGTGAGATAACCGGAATCACCGATCATGGCCAGCAGTTCCGCATGCGGCGGTTCGAAGCCGTTGGCAGTGTAGGCCTGCGCGGTGGTGGCCACGCTGACCTGCCACAGGGGTTCGGCGTACGGATCGTCGATGAGTGGGTTCGGGCCCCGGCTGGCGAGCGCGCGCGAAGCCGCCACCGAGGTGGCGGTGGCGCCGACGCTCGAGGCCAGGTCCCAGGTGTCGCCTGCCTTGCGTGTCATGGTCACTTCTCCGCACTGACATAGGAGACGTCGGCAAAGCCCTCGTCGGATCCCAGCGGTGCCAGTCCGTAGCGGACCAGCAGGTCGTTGGCCTTGACCGCGGTCGTCGACCAGCCGTGGCCCGCGAGGTAGGCGGCGGGGTCGGCGCGGTCGCCGAGGAACACCAGCGCGGCGAAGTCGATGTCGAAGCCGTGTTCGCGCCAGCGGTCGGCCGAGGCCTGCATGCGTTCGCGCGAGGCCTCCTCGTCGGCACCCTGCTGGCTGGGTACGCCCTCGGCGGCCATCCGGCTGCCCGGCACACTCAACGCGGTGATCTGATCCAGCAGCCGATCCTGGCCCGCCGGGGGGAGATAGCCGAACAGTCCCTCGGCGATCCAGGCGGTCGGTCGCCGGGCATCGAATCCCGCACCGATCAGCGCCGCGGGCCAGTCGGCGCGCAGGTCGACGGCGACGGTACGGAGCTGCGCGGTCGGACGGGCACCCAATTCGGCCATGGTGCGGGCCTTGAAGTCGATGACCTCCGGCTGGTCGATCTCGAACACCACGGTGCCGTCGGGCCAGGACAGGCGGTAGGCGCGGGCGTCGAGACCGGCCGCCAGGATCACGGCCTGCCGAATGCCGGCGTCGGTGGCGCCGATGAAGAAGTCGTCGAAGAACCGGGTCCGAGCGGCCATCGCGTCGGCGAAGCGGCGCACGCCGACGGGGGAGTCCGCGTCGTCGAGTTCGGCCGGGGTGAGTTCGCCGCGTGCGAGGCGGCTGAAGAATTCGACGCCGACGGCCCGCACCAACGGTTCGGCGTACGGGTCGTCGATCACCGGGTGCTCGGCGCGGGTGGCCACCGCGCGGGCGGCCGCGACCATGGTCGCGGTGGCTCCGACGCTGGAGGCGAGATCCCAGGTGTCGTCGTCGGTGCGGTCCGTTCGGGCCGGCTCGGTTCGGTCGGCTGGGGTCACGAGTGCACCTCCGGATCCGTGGTAATTAGTGTGTATAACGAGATACCGCGAGCCTACGCGCGCCGCCCTGAAGAAAAGCTGTGAAAGCGACGGGTTGGGAGCTCAGCGGGACGGAACGGCAACCCAGCGTGCTGCGATGCGGATTGGTCCGGTGCCAGCTGTTACTCTCGTAGACTGCTGCACGCCGCCGACATCGGCGCGTCACACCGGACAACCCGACGCTGGCTTGGGATATCTCGAAGCCAGCCCCATTGGCACGCCGTGGTCACCCACCCGGCGGCCCAGGAGGAAGAGTGCTCTCAGCTTTTATCTCGGCGCTGCGGACACCCGACCTGAGGCGCAAGATCCTCTTTACGCTCGGAATCGTCCTCCTTTACCGGGCTGGCGCGACCCTGCCGTCTCCAGGTGTGGATTACCGCAATGTGCAACAGTGCATCGAGCAGGTCAGCGGGGGTGACTCCGGGCAGATCTATTCGTTGATCAACCTGTTCTCCGGTGGCGCCCTGCTGCAGTTGGCGGTCTTCGCCGTCGGCGTGATGCCCTATATCACCGCGAGCATCATCGTCCAGCTGCTCACCGTGGTCATCCCGCGGTTCGAGCAGCTGCGCAAGGAAGGCCAGTCCGGCCAGGCGAAGATGACGCAGTACACCCGGTACCTGACGATCGCCCTGGCGATCCTGCAGGCCACCTCGATCGTGGCCCTGGCCGCCAACGGGGGATTGCTGCAGGGCTGCGCGCTGCCCATCATCCCGGACACCAGCATCTTCACGCTGGTCGTCATGGTGCTGGTGATGACCGCGGGCGCGGCGCTGGTGATGTGGATGGGCGAGCTGGTCACCGAGCGCGGCGTCGGCAACGGCATGTCGCTGATGATCTTCGCCGGTATCGCCGCCCAGATCCCCGGCGAGGGCCAGATGGTCCTGGAAAGCCGGGGCGGCATGGTGTTCACCCTGGTCTGCCTCGCCGCGCTGGCGATCCTGATCGGCGTCATCTTCGTCGAGCAGGGCCAGCGCCGGATCCCGGTGCAGTACGCCAAGCGCATGGTGGGCCGCAAGATGTACGGCGGCACCTCGACCTACCTGCCGTTGAAGGTCAACCAGGCCGGCGTGATCCCGGTGATTTTCGCCTCGTCGCTGATCTATATTCCGCAGCTGATCACCCAGTTGATCCAGAGCGGCCGGGCCGAACCCGGTAACAGCTGGTGGGACCGCTTCGTGGCGGACCACCTGACCAACCCCGCCGACCTGGTCTACGTGGCCTTCTACTTCGGCCTGATCGTGTTCTTCACGTACTTCTACGTGTCGATCACGTTCAACCCCGACGAGCGCGCCGACGAGATGAAGAAGTTCGGCGGCTTCATCCCCGGTATCCGTCCCGGTCGCCCGACCGCGGATCACCTGCGTTTTGTCCTGAACCGGATTACCTTGCCGGGCTCGATCTATCTCGGCGTCATCGCCGTGCTGCCCAACGTGTTCCTGCAGATGGGTAGCGGAGCAACCTTGCAGAACCTGCCCTTCGGCGGTGTGGCTGTTCTGATCATGATCGGCGTCGGTCTGGATACGGTGAAACAGATCGAAAGCCAGCTCATGCAGCGCAACTACGAAGGGTTCCTGAAGTGAGAATCGTCCTACTCGGACCCCCCGGAGCGGGCAAAGGCACCCAGGCGGTCAAGCTGGCGGAGAAGCTCGGGGTTCCGCAGATCTCCACCGGCGATCTGTTCCGGCACAACATCAGCAACGGCACCGAACTCGGCCTGGAGGCCAAGAAGTATCTCGATGCCGGCGACCTGGTGCCCGCGACCCTGACCAATGCCCTGGTCGACGACCGGCTCAACGAGGCCGACGCCGCCGCCGGATTCATCCTCGACGGCTTCCCGCGGTCGGTCGAACAGGCCGAGGCGCTGGCCGACATGCTGGCCAAGCGCGGCGTCCAGCTCGATGCGGTGGTGGAATTCCGGGTGCCCACCGACGAGCTGGTGGAGCGGCTCAAGGGCCGCGGTCGCGCCGACGACACCGAGGACGTCATCCGGCACCGGATGGGCGTCTACCGGGACGAGACCGCGCCGCTGCTGGACTTCTACCGCGACGAGCTCAAGACCGTCGACGCCGTCGGCTCGCTGGACGAGGTCTTCGCGCGCACCCTGCAGGCCCTCGGCCGGTAACGGCTGCGCTGGTCATGGTCTCCATCCCCGGTTTGCGTAGTCGCAAGGTCGTCGCCCAGCGCAGCGCCGCCGAACTCGATGCGATGGCCGTGGCCGGTGCCCTGGTGGCCGCCGCGCTGGCCGCGGTGCGCGCCGCCGCCGCCCCCGGGGTCTCCACGCTCGAACTGGACGCCATCGCCGAGGCCGTCATCCGCGACGGCGGCGGCATTCCCTCATTCCTGGGCTATCACGGCTTTCCCGCGACGGTGTGCGCCTCGGTCAACGACCGCGTGGTGCACGGCATCCCGTCGGCCACCGAGGTGCTCGCGGCCGGCGACCTGGTGTCGATCGACTGCGGGGCGATCGTCGAGGGTTGGCACGGCGATTCGGCCATCACGTTCGGCGTGGGTGCGTTGATCCCCGCCGACGAGGCGCTGTCGGCGGCCACCCGGGCATCGATGGAGGCCGGCATCGCCGCCATGATCCCGGGAAATCGCCTCACCGATGTCTCGCACGCGATCGAACGCGGCACCCGCGCCGCCGAGGCCGAGCACGGCCGCCGATACGGCATCGTGGACGGCTACGGCGGCCACGGCATCGGGCGGGAGATGCACATGGACCCGTTCCTGCCCAACGAGGGTGCGCCCGGTCGCGGCCCGCTCCTGGCTCCGGGTTCGGTGCTGGCCATCGAACCGATGCTGACGCTGGGCACGGTCAAGACCCGCATCCTCGACGACGAATGGACCGTCGTCACCGCCGACGGATCTCGCGCCGCGCACTGGGAACACACCGTCGCGGTCACCGAGGACGGACCGCGCATTCTCACCCTTCCCGCCGGCTGACGCCCGCAGCGGAGCACACTGAACCGATCGACTGCCGGTCTCGTACCACCGGCGGGAGGTCGGCACGGACGTGTATCACCAGGACGATCCCGAGACAGCACTGATGCGGTTGCTCTACGACGAGCACGCCGCGGCATTGTGGCGCTATGCGACGCACCTGACCGGAGATCGAGCCCGCGCCGAGGACGTGGTGCAGGAAACCCTGCTGCGGGCCTGGCAACACCCCGAGGTCGCCCGTGGGGACCGCTCCGCGCGGGCGTGGTTGTTCACCGTCGCCCGCAACATGATCATCGACGAGCGGCGCAGCGCCCGGTACCGCCACGAAACCGGGTGGCTGCCGGCGGTCCCCGAACCCGAGGAGCGCGATTCGGCCGAGGTGGACGCGGCCCTGGATCGGCTGCTGGTCGGGGACGCCCTGGCGCGGCTGTCCGAGGATCACCGCGCGGTGATACGCCGCGCCTACTACCGGGGCTGGACCACCGCGCAGATTGCCTCGGACCTCGACATCGCGGAGGGCACCGTCAAGTCTCGGCTGCACTACGGGGTGCGCGCGTTGCGGCTCGCCCTGCAGGAAATGGGCGTGACACGGTGACCGGCGACCACGGCCCGGACGGCCCGGACCCCTATGCGCGCTGGGACGCCGCCTACGTGCTCGGTGCGCTCTCGAGCGCGCGGCGCCGGGAATTCGAGGACCACCTGCCCGGGTGTCGAGCCTGCCGGTCGGCGGTATCGGAAATCAGCGGCGTGCCGGCGCTGCTGGCGTTGTTGGATCACGATCCCGCCACCGACCCGGCCGCTGACGGCTCCGAGACCAGCCTCGCCGCCGAACTGCCGCCGGGTCTGCGCACGGCCCTGCTGCGCCGCGTGGGGGCACGGCGTCGACGTCGACGCTGGTTCACCGCCGCCGCGGCCGCGCTCGTTGCGATCGCGCTGTCGATGAGTGCTTTCGTCGCGCTGCGGCCGGGGACGCCCGCCGACACCGAAGCGCTGGGCGACGCGGTGGCCAACGCGGAGACCATGACACCGATGACACCGTCGGAATTCGAGGCCGCGGTCAGCTTGTCGCCGCAGGATTGGGGCACCCTGATTCAACTGACCTGCACCTACCGCAGTTGGTCGGGCGAGGAGGGTGACGGCGGCGACGAGCTGGTCTTGGTTGCGCTGGCCCGCGACGGCAGCGCGACCCGGCTGGCGAGCTGGGTCGCGTTGCCCGCGGCAACCGCGCTGCCCACCGCGAGCACCGCCCTGCCGATAACCGAAATTGCCGCGGTCCAAGTCGTTTCCGCCGACTCCGGGACGGTCCTGTTGCAGCGCACGCTGTGAAGGGGCCGGGCGACAACCGAACCGGCGCGGTCATGCGGTATGAATGTGCGGATGGTCGATTCGGTTGAGTCGCGCGATCCGATCGCGCAGGCGCACGCAAATTGGGAGCGGTCGGGCTGGGGTGAGGTCGCCGACGGCATGGTCGCGGTCACCTCGGTCATGCGGGCGCATCAGATCCTGCTCGCGCGCGTCGAAACCGCGCTGCGACCCTACGATTTGAGTTTCTCCCGGTTCGAGCTGCTACGACTGCTGGCGTTCAGCCGCAGCGGCGCATTACCCATCACCAAGGCCTCCGATCGGCTGCAGGTCCACGTCACCAGCGTCACGCACGCCATCCGCCGGCTGGAGGCGGGCGGTCTGGTCCGGCGGCTGCCGCATCCGACCGACGGCCGCACCACGCTGGTGGAGATCACCGAACTGGGCCGCTCGACGGTCGAGGATGCGACGGTCACGCTCAACGAGAAGGTGTTCGCCGACATCGGGATGTCGCCCGAGCAGTCGCGGGCGCTCGTGACGTCGATCGAGTCGCTGCGCCGGCACGCCGGCGACTTCTGACCCGAGATGACCAATCGGTGACGAACTCGCAAAGGTGGTAGCTGAGCACACCTCGTTGTGCCTCAACTGACGCGATAGCGGGACGCCTCGATCGATGTTTAGTTCCGCAACAACGGTGGTACTTTACGTTTTGTCGGAAGGGTCAATTGGTCGAAGCGCACCGGCTCGCCAAGCCAATGCCAACTTGAAGGGTTCGCTGAGATGGCAGCTCTATCGCACGGTGGGCATCCGAGGATGCGAAGCGGTTGGCAGCTGATCGGGGCCGCGGCCGTGCTGGGCGCGTTCCTTGCGCTGTGTGTGCCGCTGGGACTGAGCGTCGTCGACCGGGCGGGTCAGCCCATCGCCTGTGGCAGCGGCCTGACTCCGAACGTCGCCATTGCGCAGCACGTCGACACCCTGAACCGGCGGCTTCACGTCGAGAACGGGCCGGGCTTCGTCGCCACGAATTACGCGGGGGATTGCGCCGAGTTGATCGCCGATCGCCGGTCGGTGTCCCTGGCGGTCGGCGGTATCGGCGCGGCGATCCTGCTCGCGACCCTCGTCGCGCCGGCGGTGGCCGGCGCGCGTCGCGCCCGCGCTGCGAGCTATGCGCCGCGCAGCGCCTCGATCACGGCGCTGAAGTCCTTGTCGGCGTTGGGTCCGGCGGACCCCATGAACTCCGCGTAGATCTCGGCGGCGTGGCTGCCCAACGGGGCGGCCGAACCGGTCGAGGCCACCGCGGCCATGGCCAGCCCCAGGTCCTTGTTCATCAGCGCGGTGGCGAACCCGGGTTTGAAGTCGTTGTTGGCCGGTGAGGTCGGAACCGGGCCCGGCACCGGACAATTGGTGTGCACCGCCCAGCAGTTACCGGTGGCACCGGTGATGACGTCGAACAGCGACTGAGCCGACAGGCCCAGCTTCTCGGCGAGCACGAACGCTTCCCCGACGGCAATCTGCTGGACGGCCAGCACCATGTTGTTGCACACCTTGGCGGCCTGACCGGCCCCGGCGGAGCCGCAGTGCACCACCTTGGCGGCCATCGGGTCGAGCACCGGCCGCGCGCGTTCCACCGCGGCGTCCTCGCCGCCGACCATGAACGCCAGGCTGCCGGCGACCGCGCCCTTGACGCCACCGGACACCGGCGCGTCGAGTTGGGCGAATCCGGCGTCGGCGGCGAGCTTGTGCACTTCGCGCGCATCATCGACCGAGATCGTCGAGCTGTCGATGAACAGCGCGCCCGGGCTCGCGGTCGGCAGCACCTCCTGATAGCAGCGCTTCACCAATTCGCCGTTGGGCAGCATGGTGATCACCACGTCGGCGCCGACGACGGCCTCGGCGCCGCTGCCGAACACCGACGCGCCGCGCTCGGCGGCGGTCTGCGCCGCGGCGGGCACCGGGTCGAAGCCGTGCACGGTGTGCCCGGCGGTGAGCAGATTGGCCGCCATCGGGCCGCCCATATTGCCCAAGCCCAGGAATGCGATCGTCGTCATTGCCAACCCTTTCCGGTTCAGCCGGCGGCCCTGGCGCGGGCGGCCTCAGCCCGTCCGACGACCACCCGCATGATTTCGTTCGTGCCCTCGAGGATGCGATGCACGCGCAGATCGCGGACGATCTTTTCCAGCCCGTACTCACGCAGATAGCCGTACCCGCCGTGCAATTGCAGCGCCTGATCGGCGACGTCGTAGCAGGCGTCGGTGACATAGCGTTTGGCCATCGCGCACAATTCGACCTTGTCGGGCGCATCGGCGTCAAGAGCGGATGCCGCGCGCCACAACATGATTCGAGACGTCTCCAGCGACGTCGCCAGATCGGCCAGGGTGAACCTGATGGTCGGCTCGTCGATCAGTGCGCCGCCGAACGCCTCGCGGTCGCGGACGTAGCCGGCCGCCTTCTGATAGGCGGTGCGCGCGCCGCCCAACGAACAGGCCGCGATGTTGATGCGGCCGCCGTTGAGGCCGTTCATGGCGATGCCGAATCCGGTGCCCTCGCCCTCGGCGCCGCCGAGCAGCGCGTCGGCGGGCACCCGCACCTTCTCCAGGATCACCTGGGCCGTCGGCTGGGCACTCCAGCCCATCTTGGCCTCGTTGGCGCCGAAACTGAGTCCCGGCGTGCCCTTTTCGACGACGAACGCCGAAATTCCGCGGGGGCCCTCGGCGCCGGTGCGGGCCATCACGACGTACAGGTCGGACACCCCCGCGCCGGAGATGAACTGCTTGACGCCGTCGAGCACATAGTCGGAGCCGTCTTGGACGGCCCGGGTGCGCAACGCCGAGGCATCCGAACCGGCACCAGGCTCGGTGAGGCAGTAGCTGGCGATCGCCTCCATCGAGGCCAACCGCGGCACCCAGGCCTTGCGCTGTTCCAGCGTGCCGTAGCTGTCGACCATCCACGCGCACATGTTGTGGATCGAGATGAACGACGCAATGGTCGGGTCGGCGGCCGCGAGCTCGGTGAAGATGCGCACGGCGTCGAGCCGGCGCAGCCCGCTGCCGCCGACGTCCTCGCCGCAGTAGATCGCGGCCATGCCGAGCTCGGCGGCCTCGCGCAGCACGTCCACCGGGAAGTGCTTGCTCTCATCCCATTCCAGCGCATACGGCACCAGCCGTTTGGCGGCGAACGCGCCCGCCGTCTCGGCGATCACGCGTTCGTCGTCGTCCAACTCGAACACGTGCGACCTCACCCCTCCTTGAAGGTGGGGATGGCGAACTCGGCGCCATCCTTGATGCCCGACGGCCAGCGCTCGGTCACGGTCTTGACCTTGGTGTAGAACTGGATCGACGCCGTCCCGTACTGGTTCAGGTCACCGAAGCCGGAGCGCTTCCAGCCGCCAAAGCTGTGGTAGGACACCGGAACCGGGATCGGCACGTTGACGCCCACCATCCCGACCTGCACCCGGGAGACGAAGTCGCGGGCGGCGTCGCCGTCGCGGGTGAAGATCGCCACACCGTTGCCGTACTCGTGCTCGGAAGGAAGCCGCAGCGCCTCGTCGTAGTCCTCGGCGCGCACGATGCACAGCACCGGCCCGAAGATCTCGTCGGTGTAGATCGACATCTCGGCGGTGACGTTGTCGAACAGGGTGGGGCCGATGAAGTACCCCTTCGACAGGTCCTCGTCGCCGAAGGCCAGGTCGTCGCTGGCCCGCTCGCGGCCGTCGACCACCAACTCGGCACCGGCGTCGACGCCCTGCTTGATGTAATCGCGCACGCGCTCCAGGGCCGCGCCGGTGACCAGCGGGCCGTAGTCGGCCTTGGGATCCAGGCTGTGCCCGACGCGCAGTTGGCTGATCCGCTCGACCAGCCGGTTGCGCAGCCGGTTCGCCGTCTCCTCGCCGACCGGCACCGCGACACTGATCGCCATGCAGCGCTCACCGGCGCTGCCGTAGCCCGCGCCGATCAGGGCGTCGACGGCCTGATCCAGGTCGGCGTCGGGCATCACGACCATGTGGTTCTTGGCGCCGCCGAAGCACTGGGCGCGTTTGCCGTGGGCGGCCGCACCGGAGTAGATGTACTGGGCGATGTCCGAGCTGCCGACGAAGCCGATGGCCTGGATGTCGGGGTGCTCGATGATGGCGTCGACGGCCTCCTTGTCGCCCTGCACCACCTGCAGCACGCCGTCGGGCAGACCCGCCTCGGTGAACAGCTCGGCCAGCCGCAGCGGCACCGACGGGTCCCGCTCGGACGGCTTGAGGATCAGGGCGTTGCCGCAGGCCAGTGCCGGTCCGGCCTTCCAGAGCGGGATCATCGCGGGGAAGTTGAACGGGGTGATGCCGGCGACCACGCCGAGCGGCTGCCGGATCGAGTACACGTCGATGCCGGTGCCGGCGTTCTCGGTGAACTCGCCCTTGAGCAGGTGCGGGATCCCGACGGCGAACTCGATGACCTCGACGCCGCGCTGGATGTCGCCGTGGGAGTCGGCGACGGTCTTGCCGTGTTCCTTGGACAGCAGTTCGGCCAGCTCGTCGGCGTTTGCGTTGACCAGCTCGATGAACTTCATCAGCACGCGGGCGCGGCGCTGCGGGTTGTAGGCCGCCCACTCTTTCTGGGCTGCCACGGCGGAGGCGACGGCGGTGTTGACGTCATCGGTCGAGGCGAGCAGCACCTGGGCCTGCACATCGCCGGTGCTGGGGTTGAGCACATCGGCGGTGCGGGTGGAGGCGAGATCGCTACGGCGTCCATCGACGAAGTGCGGAATCTTTGAGGTCATGAGACGTCCTACGCGGGAGTTGGAGCAGAGATACTTGCATATCCTAGTATTTGGGGATGCGGATGCGCAAGACCCTGCCGCAGAACGGTCTCAGCGCAGGCCGGCGATGAAGTCGCGGGTCTCGTCCCAGGTCGGCAGCAGCCCGGCCGCCTCGGCCCCGGCCAGGCTGGGCGCGGCGGCATCACGCTCCGAGATCACCCGGCTGGTGCCGAAAACCGTCTCCGGCCAGGCGATCCCGATCGCGGGGTCGGTGGGGGAGATGGTGTGCTCGCGCTGCGGGTCATAGCCCGCCGAGCACAGATACATCACCGTGGAGTCGTCCTCGAGCGCCAGGAAGCCGTGCGCGAGTCCCTCGGACAGGTACACCGAGTTGCGGCTGCGGTCGTCGAGTTGCACCGCGTCCCACTGGCGGTAGGTCGGCGATCCGACCCTGACGTCGACAACCACGTCGAAGACCGAGCCCCGCACGCAGGTGACGTACTTGGCCTGGCCGGGCGGCAGTTGCGCGAAGTGCAGGCCGCGCAGCACCCCGGCCGAGGACACCGAGCAGTTCGCCTGCTTCAGGTCGAGGCGGTGCCCGGCGAGCCGGGTGAACTCCGCATCGGCGAACCATTCGAAGAACGTCCCGCGCTCGTCGGTGTGCAGCGCCGGGGTGATCTCGTAGGAGCCCGGGACGCGCAGTTCACGGAACGCCATCTCACTGCCCCCGCTTCGCGTACTGGTCTTCGACGGTGTCCTTCAGCGGCGACCACCAGTCGGCGTTGTCGCGATACCAGTCGACCGTGGCGCGCAGCGCGTCGTCGAAGTCGGTGTGGGCCGGTGTCCAGCCCAGTTCGGCACCGAGGACCGTGGGATCGATCGCATAACGCAGATCGTGGCCGGCGCGGTCGGTGACATGTTCGAAGTCATCGGGATCGCGATCCATGATTGTCAGGATCGACTGCAGCACAGCGAGATTGGAGCGCTCGTTGGAGGCGCCGATCAGGTAGGTGCGGCCCGGGGTGCCGTGCTCCAGGATCCGTCGCACCGCGCTGTTGTGATCGTCGACGTGAATCCAGTCCCGCACATTGGCGCCGGTGCCGTACAGCTTGGGGCGACGGCCGGTGAGAATGTTGGTGATCTGGCGCGGGATGAACTTTTCCACGTGCTGATAAGGGCCGAAGTTGTTGGAGCAGTTCGAGATTGTCGCGGCTATGCCGTAGGACCGCACCCAGGCGCGCACCAGCATATCGGCGCCGGCCTTGGTCGCCGAGTACGGGCTCGACGGGTTGTAGGGGGTGTCCTCGGTGAACCGCTCGGTGCCCTCGAGTGCCAGGTCGCCGTAGACCTCGTCGGTCGAGATGTGGTGCAGCCGAACGCCGTGCTCGCGCACGGCCTCCAACAGCGTGAACGTCCCGATCAGGTTGGAGTGTACGAACGGACTGGGATCCGAGAGCGCGTTGTCGACGTGGGTCTCGGCGGCGAAGTGCACGACGGCGTCGCAGGACCGCACCAGTTTGTCGACCAGGGCCGAATCGGCCACGTCGCCCTCGACCAACTCGACCGCGTCCTCCACGCCGCGCAGTGCGGTGCGGCTGCCGGCGTAGGTCAGCGCGTCCAGCACGGTCACGTCGTCCTCGGGATGCTCGCGCACGGTGCTCTGAACGAAGTTGGCGCCGATGAATCCGGCACCCCCGGTGACCAGCAAACGCATGGAAGCAGACCCTACCCGATGCCCGGGTCAGCTCCCGGCGGTCAGGCCCAGGGGGCCGGCCAGATCGGCCAGCGTCGGCAGCAGGTCCTCGGGGTCGCCGAGGACCTGGATCGTGACGTGATCGGCGCCGACGTCGAGGTGTTCGGTCAGCCGGGCCGCGATCGACTCGGGTGTGCCGTGCGCGACCACCGCGTCGATCAGGCGGTCGCTGCCGGGCGAGGCGACCTCCTCGGCGGTGAAGCCGATGCGGCGCCAGTTGTTGACGTAATTCGACAGCCCCAGATAGAAGTCCACGGACTGGCGGCCCAGCGCGCGGGCGCTGGCGGCGTCGCGGGTCAGCGCGACCTTGTGCTCGGGGGCCAGGAACACCGTGTTGCCGATCAGGCCACGCGCGCTGGCGGTGTGCTCGGGGGTGGTCAGGTAGGGGTGGGCGCCGGCGCTGCGCTGCGCCGCGAGCCGCAGCACCTTGGGGCCCAGCGCCGCGATGACCCGCCGGCTGGTGGGCACCATCTTGGCGTCGAGGTCGTCGAGGTATTTCACCAGCGCCTCCACCGGCTTGGCGTACTGCTCGGTGTGCTCGGGATGGCCGACCCCGACCCCGAGCAGAAACCGCCCGGGGTAGGCCTTTTCGATGCGGTGATAGGACTCGGCCACCTCGGCCGCGGGTGCGGTCCAGATGTTGACGATGCCGGTGGCCAGCTGCAGGGTCTCGGTCGCGGCGAGTATCGGTTCGGCGAAGTCGAGGTCGGCGGCCGGCGAGCCGCCCACCCACAGCGCGCCGTAGCCCAGCTTCTCGATCTCGACGGCGGTTGTCGGGCTGACCGGGCCGAAGGTCCAGACGCCGAAGCGGCCGAGGTCGGGTTTGAGCGAAACTGCGTCGGTCATCGCGGGTCCATCTCTGTCGGTCGTCAGGCGGCGCCGGTGGTCAGCCCCAGAGGCCCGGCCAGTTCGGCGAGTGCAGCTACCAGCTTGTCACCTCGGGTGAGGACCTGGACGGGCACGTGGTCGGCTCCGGCGCGCAGATGCTCGTGCAGGCGCGCGGCGACCTGCTCCGCGCTGCCGTGCGCGATCACCGCATCGACCAGCGCGTCGCTGCCCGGTTTGGCCAGGTCGGCGTCGCTGAAGCCGAGGCGCTTCCAGTTGTTCCGGTAGTTCTGCAAACCCAGGTAGATGTCGAGCATCTTACGACCGGCAGCCCGGGCATGCTCGGCGTCGGTGCTGAGCACGGCCTTGTGCTCGGGCGCCAGAAAGGCCTGCGCACCGAGGATCTCGCGGGCCCGGGCGGTGTGCTCCGGGGTGGTCAGGTACGGGTGGGCGCCGGCGCTGCGACGCGCCGACAACTCCAGGACGCGGGGACCGAGTGCGGCCACTACGCGGCGGTCCACCGGCACACCGTGCTGGTCGAGGCGGTCCAGGTATTCGGTCAGCGCGTCGTAGGGCTTCTGGTACTCGGTCTGGGCCTCGGGGTGGCCGATGCCGATGCCGAGCAGGAACCGGCCCGGATAGGCCGCCTCGATGCGGTGAAAGGATTGCGCCACCACCTCGGCGGGGGCGGTCCAGGTGTTCACGATGCCGGTGGCGACCTGCAAGGTCTCGGTCGCGGCCAGGATCGGTTCGACCCACTCCAATTCGGCCGCCGGCGACCCGCCGGCCCAGAGCGCTCGGTAACCCAGTCGCTCGATCTCGCGGAGCTGTTCGGGCGGCAGCTGCTGCCATTGGACGTAGTGGCCGAATACGCCGAAGGTGCCGAGGTCAGGTTTGGTCATGTTCAAGAACAACCTTGGCCGGCGCGCCGACTATTCCGCGCCCGGGGGCGGGGCCTGGCACGGCAGACACACCGTGAACCGGGTGTCGCCGGGCTTCGATTCCACCGACAGGCTGCCGTGATGCTTCTCGACCACCACCCGCCAGGCCAGATCCAGGCCCAGCCCGGTGCCCTCGCCCATGGGCTTGGTGGTGAAGAACGGGGTGAAGATCTTCTCGACGATGTCCGCGGGGATGCCGGGTCCGTCGTCGCAGATCTCGACCCGGATCATCGCCGCGTTGTCGCTGTTGGTCCGCACCGTCAGCGTGCCGTGGCCGTTCATGGCCTGGATCGCGTTGTCGATGAGGTTGGTCCACACCTGGTTGAGATCGCCGGGATAGCAGGCTATCTCGGGCAGGTCGTAATCCATCTCCTTGACCAGGGTCACCGGCTTGCCCTTGCCCGGCGCGCCGAGCTTGTCGCCGAACATCATGATGGTGCTGCGAAGAAGTTCGTTGACGTTCGCACTCTGGTACGCGCCGCGGTCCATCTGTGAATACTGCTTGGCCCCGGCCAGCAGCGCCGAGATGCGCTTGCTCGCCTCGGCGATCTCCTGGGTGCGCAGTTCGGCGTCGATGGTGTGCTTGAGCCAGCCGATCGCGCTCGGCAGCATGGCGGCATCGACGGTGCTCGCGACCCGCTGAAGCCAGCTGATGTCGAGGCCGGCCTCGACGAATGTCGACGCGTACTCCCAGGCGCCGGCGATCCCGTGGTCCTCGAACCACTGGCCCAGCTCGTCCTCGCGGTCCGCGGATTCCAGTGCCGAGGGCTCCGTCCGGTCCGTCCTCGCCACCTGTTCGGCCACCTCGTCCTGGACGGTGACCAGCACCCGCAGCGCAGCCGGGGTGAACTTGCCCTCGGCGAGCATCGCCAGCTTGTGCCGCATCTTGCCGATACCCTCGCGCAGATCGGCCACCGCGCGGGCGGTGGCCGCCGCCGGATTGTTGAGTTGGTGCGTCAGGCCTGCGGTGATGGTGCCCAGCGCGAGCAGTCGTTCGCGCTGACCGACGAGTTGGCGTTGCCGCTCCCCACCGATCATGTGGCCCTCCAACAGGTGCACGGCCATTGGGAACTGGGTCTGCATGAACCGGGCGAAGTCGGCAGCGGGCAGGACGAACATCCGGGACGGCACGGTCAGCCGCACCGAGGTCTGATAGGCGCGCTCGGCGTAGGGGAGATAGGCCGACCAGGCGCCGCAGTACACGCCGCGCTGCGAGGTCCGAGTGGTCTCGATGTCGACGCCACCCGAGCGTTTCGACATCACCACCTCGCCGTCGATCAGCACGTAGAGCCGCGTCGCGGGTTCCCCCTCGGCGAACAGCGGTCCGGCCGGGAAGGTCTCGATATACCCAGCGGTACACAACATCTCGAGCTGCTCGGTGGACAGCTGCTCGAACAGGAACAGCGTCCGCAATTCCTCGGCCTGGCATTCCTCGGACATCTGCGTTTCCCCCGTCGTCTCGCCCTGTGCTCAGGCCTCGGCCAGATACCGGTGCACCAGCATCACCGCCATCGAGCCCTCGCCGACGGCCGCGGCCACCCGCTTGGCGGACTCGGCCCGGACATCCCCGGCGGCGAAGACGCCGGGGACGCTGGTCTCGAGGTGGTGCGGGGGGCGATCGATGGTCCACCCGGACACCTCGCGCAGATCCGGCCCGGCCAGGATGAAGCCGTGGTCGTCGCGCACCACCACGCCGTCGAGCCAGTCGGTGCGCGGTTCGGCGCCGATGAAGATGAACATCCGGCCACAGCGGAAGTTCGACCGCGTCCCGGTGCGGGTGTCCTCCAGGCAGATGCCCTCCAGATGTCCGTTGCCGTTGACGGCGTGCACCACGGTATGGGGCATCTCGACGATCCGGTCGTTGGCCCGGATCTGCTGAATCAGGTAGTGCGACATCGACTCTTCGAGGGTGCGACGACTGACGATCGTCACCGACCGCGCGGTGCGCGACAGGAACATCGCCGCTTGACCGGCCGAGTTGGCGCCGCCGATGACGTACACGTCGTCGCCGGCGCAGTCGGCCGCCACCGACGACGTCGCCCCGTAATGCACCCCGGCCCCGGTGAGCCCGGCGCAGCCCGCCGCGGGCAGTTGCCGGTACTCGACGCCCATCGCCAGGATCACCGCACGCGCACCGATGCAGCGGCCATCGGACAGCTGGACGGTGCGCGCGGCACCGTCGACCTCGAGGGCGGTCACCTCGGCGGCGGTGATCAATTCGGCCCGGAACTTCTCGGCCTGGCGGCGCGCGCGCTCGGCCAACTGCGAGCCCGACAATCCGTCCGGGAAGCCCAGGTAGTTCTCGATGCGCGAACTCTGACCGGCCTGACCGCCGGTGGCCGTCCGCTCGATCAGTACGGTCTTGAGCCCTTCGGAGGCGCCGTAGACGGCGGCGGCCAAACCGGCCGGGCCGCCGCCGATCACCACCAGGTCATAGAAGTCCTCGGCCGGCGTGGTGGTGAGCCCCAGGGTGGCCGCCAACTCGGCATCGGACGGTCCCACCAACGTCTGACCCTGCTCGGTGATCACCACCGGGAGCGTCAGGCCATCGAGCCCGGCCGCCTCCAACAGCCGCGCGCCCTTGGCTTCGTCGGCGCGAAACCAGCTGTAGTGCAGCCGATTTCGGGCCAGGAATTCACGGACCTCCGAAGAGCGGGCATTCCAGGGATGGCCGACGATCTTGGTGTGCGGGATGGCCCGGTCACCCGCGGAGCGCCACGCATCGATCAGCGCGTCGATGACCGGGTACAGCTTCTCCGCCGGCGGGTCCCACGGTTTGAGCAGGTAGTGGTCGAGGTCGACGACGTTGATCGCATCGATCGCGGCATGGGTGTCGGCGTAGGCGGTCAGCAGCACCCGGCGGGCCAGCGGGTACAGATCCATTGCGGCCTCGAGGAACTCGATACCGCTCATCTGCGGCATCCGGTAGTCGGCGACGAAAACCGCCACGGTCTCGCCGCGCAGCTTGAGTTCGTTCAGGGCCGCCAACGCATCCGGCCCCGATTCGGCGCGCACGATCCGGAAGTGCTCACCGTAGTGGCGGCGCAGATCCCGGGCCACCGCACGCGAAACCCCGGGGTCGTCGTCGACGGTCAGGATGACGGGCTTACGGCTGGGGGACTGTGATCCGGGCATCGCCGTCCAGTATGCGCCGCAGCGACGCAAACCGGTGGGGGACGGCCGAACTCCGGTTACTCCGAGGGCGACGCCGGTTCCGCGGCCGCCGCGGGGTGGTCGCCGTCGCTGCGGTTCAGCATCGCGGCCACGTCGATGCCCGAGGACTTCAGCGCCTCGATGGTCTTGGCGACCGCCAGCGGGCTCACCCCGAGCAGGCCGCCGATCGCATCCTGGACATCGCCGGACCCGCCGATGATCGACATCCGCTCGATCTCGGCCAGCGGTGCCGCGGCCGCCTCGGTGGACTTGATCACCGATTGCAGGACCTCGGGCAGCATCTGCAGGCGGGCCGCGCCGGCCGAGTAGCTGTTGAGCGCCGCGGCGATCTCCTTCTTGCCGTCGGCCTCGGCCAGCAGTCGGGCCTTGATGCCGTCGGCCTCGGCCTGCCGTTCGACGCGCAACGCCTCGGCGGCGGCCTTGCGGGCGTCGGCCTCGGCATCGCCGGCCTGCCGGGCCGCCTCGGCGTGGGCCTGAGCGGCCAGGATCGCGGACTGACGCTGACCTTCGGCGCGCGCGATGTCGGCCTGGCGCTGCGCCTCCGCCGGTGCGATCACGTCGGCCTGCAGCGCGGCCTGTGCCTGCTCGGCGCGGCGCTGCTCGACCTCGATGCGGGCCTGCACCCGGGCGGCCTCGGCCTGTTCGGTGGCGATGCCGACGTCCTTCTGGGCGCGGGCATTGGCCAGCGGGCCGGCCTGGTCGGCCTGGGCGTTCTCGGCCTCGGTCTGGGCGCGCAGGCGCGCCAGTTCCACATCGCGGCGCTGGTTGGCGGTCGCGATCGCGGTATCGGCCTCGGCCTGGGCCACCGAGCCTTCCTGGCGGGCCTTGGCGGACTGGATCTGCGCATCGCGTTCGGCCTCGGCGGTGCCGACCTCGGCGTCGCGCTTCACCTCGGCGATCCGGCGCTGACCCAGCGACTTGAGGTAGTCGTTGGCATCGGAGATGCCGGCGATCTTGAGGACGTCGACCTCCATGCCGATCCGGGCCAGGTCGCCGCCGGCCTCGTCGACCACGCTGCGGGCCAGGGTGTCGCGGTTGGAGTTGAGGTCCTCGACGGTCATGGTCGCGGTGATGCCGCGCAGCGAGCCGGCCAGGATCTCGTTGATCTGCCGTTGCAGCTCGTTGAGATCGGAGGTCAGGAAGCGCTGCACCGCGGTCTGCACGGCCTCTTCGGCCGAGCCGATCCGGACCAGGCCGACGGCCTCGACGTTGACCGGCACGCCGTTGTTGGACAGCGCGTTCTGCAGGTTGATGCTGACGTTGAACGGCTCCAGGCTCATGATGTCGACGCGTTCGATGCCGGGCATCCGGAATCGGGCGCCGCCGCGCACCACCTTCGGGGTGCCGCGGCCGGTGAACACCGCGACCTCATTCGGCGGGACCTTGATGTAGTTCTTCACATAGATCAGGGGAAGCACCACGAGCAGCAGCAGGGCTGCGGCGGCGACGATGACGATGATCATCAGGGTGGACATCGGTCGACCTTTCTGGCGGTGGCGGGTGACTCAGGGCTCGGGCACCGCGACGACGTGGACGAAGTCCGCGTCGACGTCGGCGATGTACACCGTGGTGGATTTGCGCAGGGGCCGTGCTTCGGCGGTGATCGCGCGGGTGTGCACGCGATTGCCGTCGGCGTCGAGGAAGGTGATCTCGCCCCAGCCGTCGGGCGCGACGTCGAGGGTGACGGTGCCGAGCCGGCCGATGTAGGAGGCCCGGCCCCGCTGCGAGTTCGCCTCCTGGCGACGCAGGTAGGGCAGCAGCACGCCCTGCAGCGCGGCGATCAGGACGACGGCGCTGACCGCGGCGATCACGCCGGTGGTCACCGCGCCGATACCGGCGAACGTGCCGACCAGGCCGCCGGTGCCGGCGCCGAGCAGACCCGCCGACACACTGGTCAGGCTCAGGAACGGCAGGCCGTCACCGTCACCCCCGACGTCGAGGTCGGTCAGCAGCAGCGTGGCGAGCAGCGCGATTCCGCCCACCGCGAACGCGGCGAGGTACCCAGCCGTCACCGGGGCTCCTTTCTGCCGGCCGCCAGCGCCGGTCCACAGCGTGTTGACGCACTGTCGGTGCTGCTGGGATGATCCTCGCATCACCGCGGTCGGTCCGCCTGCAGGAGTTTTGGAGCCTGAGCGCAGAGCGGGTATCGTGGACCAACGGTGCGGCCACCGCGCCGACTTCTTGCGTGCATTCTAAAGATTTCCTGGAACTTTCCAGGCGGGATATCACGTTGATTGTAGTCGCGGACGTGGCTGCGCTGATGCGGGCGCTAACGAGTACAACACATACGAAACCGAAGTAGTTACGAAACACCAGACGACAGGATCGCCAAGAAGTATGGCCAAGAAAGACGGTGCCATCGAGGTCGAGGGCCGCGTGGTCGAGCCATTGCCCAATGCGATGTTCCGCATTGAGCTGGAGAACGGTCACAAGGTGCTCGCGCACATCAGCGGCAAGATGCGGCAGCACTACATCCGCATCCTGCCGGAGGACCGCGTCGTAGTGGAGCTGTCTCCGTACGACCTGTCCCGCGGCCGCATCGTGTACCGGTACAAGTAGCGCCCCGCAACACTGCCCCATTTACGACAGAGAACAGGATCGAACAGCCGTGAAGGTGAACCCGAGCGTCAAGCCGATCTGCGACAAGTGCAGGGTGATCCGCCGGCATGGGCGGGTCATGGTGATCTGCCCCGATCCGCGCCACAAGCAGCGGCAGGGCTAGCGACGAGCGCTCGCGCGAAGAGCAGTTGGCTTCGGCTGCGACGTCGTCACCCACAACTGAATGCAGACCTCCCAGTTTCACCGGGCCGATTGGCGGCTCGGACACGTTCGGTTCGGAGGCCGGACCCCGTCAGCAGGCGGGAACGAGCTGGGAACAGACCTCCGCATAGAGAAGGAAGCACACCACTGTGGCACGTCTAGTGGGCGTCGATCTCCCGCGCGATAAGCGCATGGAGATCGCGCTGACCTACATCTTCGGCGTGGGCCGTACCCGCTCCCAGGAGATCCTGGATGCGACCGGTATCGACCGGGACCTGCGGACCAAAGACCTGACCGATGACCAGCTGACTCAGCTGCGCGAATACATCGAGGGCAACCTCAAGGTGGAGGGTGATCTGCGCCGCGAGGTGCAGGCCGATATCCGCCGCAAGATCGAGATTGGCTGCTACCAGGGCCTGCGGCATCGCCGCGGCTTGCCGGTGCGTGGCCAGCGGACCAAGACCAATGCGCGCACTCGTAAGGGTCCCAAGCGCACCATCGCCGGCAAGAAGAAGGCCAGGTAAGCACATGCCACAAGCGAAGAAGTCGGCCTCCACGGCGAAGAAGGGGCAGAAGACCCGTAAGAGGGAAAAGAAGAACGTCCCGCACGGCGCCGCCCACATCAAGAGCACGTTCAACAACACGATCGTGTCCATCACCGATCCCCAGGGCAACGTCATCGCCTGGGCGTCCTCGGGCCATGTCGGATTCAAGGGATCGCGCAAGTCGACGCCGTTCGCCGCGCAGCTGGCCGCCGAGAACGCGGCCCGCAAGGCGCAGGAACACGGCGTGAAGAAGGTCGACGTTTTCGTCAAGGGCCCGGGTTCGGGACGCGAGACCGCGATCCGCTCGCTGCAGGCCGCCGGCCTGGAGGTGGGCGCCATCTCCGACGTCACACCACAGCCCCACAACGGTTGCCGTCCGCCCAAGCGGCGCCGGGTCTAAGAGAGTCAGGAAGAGGTACAGAATAAATGGCTCGTTACACCGGACCCGTCACGCGCAAGTCGCGTCGCCTCGGCGTCGACCTTGTCGGCGGAGACCAGTCCTTCGAGAAGCGTCCCTACCCGCCCGGCCAGCACGGCCGCGCGCGGATCAAGGAGAGCGAATACCGTCTGCAGCTGCAGGAGAAGCAGAAGGCCCGCTTCACCTACGGCGTGATGGAGAAGCAGTTCCGTCGCTACTACGAGGAGGCCCAGCGCCGCGCCGGCAAGACCGGCGAGGAGCTGCTGCAGATCCTCGAGAGCCGGTTGGACAACGTCGTGTACCGCGCCGGCATAGCGCGTACCCGCCGGATGGCCCGCCAGCTGGTCAGCCACGGCCACTTCACCGTCAACGGTGTCAAGGTCGACATCCCGAGCTACCGGGTGTCGCAGTACGACATCATCGACGTGCGGGAAACCTCGCTGAACACCGTGCCGTTCCAGATCGCCCGCGAGACCGCGGGTGAGCGTCCGATCCCGTCCTGGTTGCAGGTCGTGGGCGAACGTCAGCGCATCCTGATCCACCAGTTGCCGGAGCGTGCGCAGATCCAGGTGCCGCTCGCCGAGCAGCTGATCGTCGAGTTCTACTCGAAGTAAGAGGAACCGTCGCGCCCCCGATCCCGGGGGCCGGCCACCGAACGGCATCAAATAGCGGGTGCCGAGAAGGAGAAAAGAAACACCATGCTGATTTCTCAGCGTCCCACCCTGAGCGAAGAGGTCATCGCCGAGGACCGCTCGCAGTTCGTCATCGAACCGTTGGAGCCGGGTTTCGGTTACACCCTTGGCAACTCGCTGCGGCGCACGCTGCTGTCGTCCATCCCGGGCGCGGCGGTCACCAGCATCCGCATCGATGGGGTGTTGCACGAGTTCACCACCGTTCCCGGGGTCAAGGAAGATGTCACCGAGATCATCCTGAACCTCAAGAGCCTGGTGGTCTCGTCCGAGGAGGACGAGCCGGTCACCATGTACCTGCGCAAGCAGGGACCGGGCGAGGTCACCGCGGGTGACATCGTGCCGCCGGCCGGCTGCACCGTGCACAACCCCGAAATGCACATCGCGACCCTGAACGACAAGGGCAAGCTCGAGGTCGAGCTGGTCGTCGAGCGGGGCCGTGGCTACGTGCCCGCGGTGCAGAACAAGGCCTCCGGTGCCGAGATCGGCCGCATCCCGGTCGATTCCATCTACTCGCCGGTCCTCAAGGTCACCTACAAGGTGGAGGCCACGCGTGTCGAGCAGCGCACCGACTTCGACAAGCTGATCCTGGACGTCGAGACCAAGAACTCGATCAGCCCACGGGACGCGCTGGCCTCGGCCGGCAAGACCCTGGTCGAATTGTTCGGCCTGGCACGCGAACTCAACGTGGAGGCCGAGGGCATCGAGATCGGGCCGTCGCCGGCCGAGGCCGACCACATCGCCTCGTTCGCGCTGCCGATCGATGACCTGGACCTGACGGTGCGGTCGTACAACTGCCTCAAGCGTGAGGGTGTGCACACCGTGGGCGAGCTGGTCGCCCGCACGGAGTCCGACCTGTTGGACATCCGTAACTTCGGCCAGAAGTCCATCGACGAGGTCAAGATCAAGCTGCATCAGCTGGGTCTCTCGCTCAAGGACAGCCCCGCCACGTTCGATCCGTCCGAGGTTGCCGGTTACGACGTCGCCACCGGCACCTGGAACAGCGAAGCCGGTTACGACGCGGAAGACAATCAGGACTACGCCGAAACCGAGCAGCTCTAACAGAATTCCGTCCCGGTCCTACCTGATACGGGGGCCGGCCCCATTTAGGAGATAGTCGCAATGCCCAAGCCCACAAAGGGGCCTCGCCTCGGCGGGTCGTCCTCGCACCAGCAGGCGCTGTTGGCCAACCTGGCCACCGCGCTGTTCGAGCACGGCCGGATCAAGACGACCGAGCCGAAGGCGCGGGCGTTGCGGCCGTACGCGGAGAAGCTGATCACCCACGCCAAGAAGGGTTCGCTGCACAACCGGCGTCAGGTGATGAAGAAGATCCGCGACAAGGACGTGGTGCACGCGCTGTTCGCCGAGATCGCGCCGTTCTACGCCGACCGCAACGGTGGCTACCTGCGCATCATCAAGGTCGAGGCGCGCAAGGGTGACAATGCACCCATGGCCGTCATCGAGCTGGTGCGGGAGAAGACCGTGACCTCGGAGGCCGACCGCGCCCGCCGCTCGGCGGCCGCGCAACCGGTGGCGGCCGCGGCGGCGCCGCAGGCGGCCGTCGAGCCGGAAGAGGCCGAAGGCCCCACCGCCGAAGAGGCCGAGGCCACCGAGGTCGAGGCCACCGAGGCCGAGGCGCCCGAGGCTGACGCCGAGGATGACACCAAGTCCTAGCGACAACGCTGTGAGCATGCCCGTCACTGATTCCGGTGGCGGGCATGTTCCGTCAGATCGCCGCCTGGCCGCCGCCGTGCGGTTGCGCCTTGGTATCGCCTCAGCCGACGTCGGGCACACTGGCCAACCGCACGTATGCCGAAGCGGCCTCGGCACGGTTCGTGGCATGCAATTTCCGCAGCACCCGCTTCACGTGGGACTTGACGGTGCCCGCCGAGATCACCAGCTCATCGGCGATTTGTTGGTTCGTGCGACCGGCCGCCATCAGCCGAAGCACCTCGACCTCACGGCGGGTGAGCATCGTCATCACCCTCGTCTGCACCTCGGCCAGGGACCTCGCCGCGGGACTGCGCTCCAGCGGTTCGATCTTGCGCAGGTCAAGATCGGCGTCTTGTAACGCACGGGCCGCCTCGTCCGCCGACGCCAGCGCATTACGCACCTCCGCGTGCTGGCGGCGCATCCTCTCCATCAGCACCGTGCGCTCGTAGGCGTACCCGAATCCCTCCGCGAACGCCCACACCGTGTCGCGGTCGATCTCGTCAACCAGTCGGCCTGAGTACAACCGGTCGGCATGCAGGAAGCCGATCACCTTGCCCGTCGGCATTACCGGTGCCGCTACATAGGAATGGGTCATCGAGAAGTCGATAATCGGTCTGTTGACGCGGGGGTCGTTGCGGGCGTCGCGCACGATCGCCGGTGCGTGACGGCGGATCATCTGTGTCTCCAACAACATGTGGTCCAACGGCGGCGCCACGGATTGGGCGAACGCGACCATTTTCTCGGCGCCCTCGCGATCGTCGCCGAAGTACGCCGATTCCATGAACATCCGGCCCTCATGCACGCGGAAAAGCACGGCGCGATCAAATCCACACGACTCCACCAGCTCTCGCGGGGCCCGGTCGACGATCGTCGCAACATCATCGACCACCCGCAACTTGCTCAAGGCCTCTTGAACCTGCAACAGCGCGAACGTACGCCGCCTCGCGCCGTCCTCGATCAACTCCCGTTCCAGTGAACACAAGTCGAGCACTGACTCCAGTGCGATGATCGCCTCTTCGTCGCCACACGCCTCCAAGGCGTTTCGCACCTCGGTGGCGTTGGTGTCGATCGCTTCCGACACCGCGGCCATTGGATCGTCGGTAGGGTCAATACGCCAATCCCGAAACACCTCTCGGTAGCGGCGGGCAGCCTCGCTTTCAACCGCCGGACGCGACGCCCAGCCAGCATGGCCCGCCAACGTCGCGCCCGACTCGGAGTCGGGTGTGTCGCCGGTGACGGTCATGGTGTTCACTGTCCTCCGGCCGCGCCGGGCTTGCGGTATGAACTGCAAAATGCCCTCATACGGGGGTAGAAGTGCTCCACAACGGGGGATCGCTTTGCTGACGTGGTTGGCCGAGGCTAGTGGACATGTCATCGACCACGGTTTCGGCACTCGAGTTGCTCACGACGCCACAGGGCATCGCCGACCCTTATCCGCTGTACGACCAGCTGCGCGCGTCCTCCCCGGTCGCGGGCTACCGCGATTGGCCCCCGGGTACTGTGCCCGGTGCCGACGAGCCCGTCACCGCGTGGGCGCTTTTTCGCTACGACCAGGTCTTCGAGGCCGCCCGCGACAGTGCCACGTTCTCGTCGCGGGACCCACTCCAAGAGGCCTCCACCGCCCCCAGTCTGATGCTGGTCAACACCGATCCGCCCAAACACGAGGTGGAACGAAAGTTGGTCGGGCAGGCGTTCTCTCCGCGCCGCATTAAGCGGCTGGACGGCTGGCTCAACGAGTTGATCCCGCGATTGCTTGACGATCTCGGGGAGGGCGAAGTGGACGTGATGACGTTCGCGGCCGAAATCCCCACCAGGGCCATGGTGCGCCTGCTGGGCCTGCCCGAAGGCGACCACGTCCGGTTCAGACGTTGGGCCAACGCGTTCATGTTGTCCTCGTCTCTGACTCCGGAGGAGCGCATCGCGAGCAACGAGGAGATGGTTGCGACGTTCGCTGCCCGACTCGCCGAGCACTCCGCCCGGGTTGCTCAACAGGCGACAAGCGAAGACGTCGACGACGCCGAAGACCTCATTTCGGCGTTGTTGCGCGCGGAGGTGGACGGTCAGCGGCTGACTCCCGAGGAGATCGTCCGGTTCTGTGTCACGCTGGTGGTCGCGGGTAGTGAAACCACGACGTTTCTGATCGGCAACCTGTTGCATGCCCTGGCGCGGGAACCCGAGGTCGCCGCGCGGATCCGCGCAGACCGCTCACTGCTGACGGTCTTCATCGAAGAGACGATGCGGCTCGACGGACCTCCGCAGCGACTGTTCCGGATCGCCACCCGCGATGTCGAGGTGGGGGACAAGCTGATCCGCAAGGGGCAGTGGGTGGCGTTGTTCTTCGGTTCGGCCAACCGTGACCCCGCCATCTTTCCCGACCCGTCGCGACTCGACATCGACCGGCCGAATCTGCGCAAGCAGTTGTCACTCGGTCATGGGTTGCACTTCTGCCTTGGTTCCTCGCTGGCCCGACTGGAGGTGACCGCGATGCTCAACGCGGTACTCGACCGGTATGAGCACATTGCCTTGAGCGACGACCCCGGTACGAAGCAGACCGCCAGTTTGCTGACGCACGCGTATGTCCGCCTGCCCCTGTGCCTCTCATGACCGCCATCACTGGAGAGGCGCGCAACATCGACGCGACCAAGGCGATCTATGCCGCGGTGCCTGCCGGCGACCTGGATACCGCTCTGCGGTACCTCGATCCAGATGTGCGGATCACTTACTACGGCACTGAGAAGATCCCGTATGCCGGTGATTACCGAGGCATCTCCGACGCAATGACGTTCTTCAGCAGGGTCGGGCAGACCATCGAGATCGTCGAAATGGAACCGTGGAAGTTCATCGCCCAGGGTGACGACCTCGCCGTTTGGGGTCGGCAGCGCTTCCGCAGGCTCGACAACGGCCACGAATGGCAATCGGAATTCGCGCACATCATCACGCTTCGCAATGGGCGCTGGCTGCATTTTCGTGACTTCATGAACTCCGCCTTGACGCAGGATGCGTTCAGCCGATGAGGGTCACCGCCGACCGCGAGATCTGCATGTCCGCCGGAATGTGCGTGATGACCGCCGACGGGTTCTTCGACCAGGACGAGAGCGGTGTCGTCGTGCTCGCGTTCGAGGAGGTACCCGACGACCAGCAGGCCCGGGTTCGGGCCGCAGTCGGGCTGTGCCCGTCGGGCGCTCTTCAGGTGTTTCCGAATAAGTTGCACCACTTAGCTTCTGGCGACAGCGCCAAGATACGTGACTGAGGACAAGCCGCCGCTGCAGAAGCAATGCATCAGTACGAGGATCAGTTGAAAGCGTTGGATATGGACATAGATGTGCGGGGCGCTTACGCCCTCGAATGTCACTTATCCACATCGACCCGTCCGGAGGAGAGGTGGGTGGCGCCATGGTGATAGCCGCGCAGACGGCAGCAAAGCCGGTACGTGCGATCGGCCGAATATTCGCGATGTCGTTGGACACCTTCGTCTCGATGTTCAAGCGGCCATTCGCCTGGCACGAGTACGTCATCCAGACCTGGTTCGTCGCGCGAGTATCGGTGGTACCCGCGCTGATGCTGACAATGCCGTATTCGGTCCTGCTGGTGTTCACCTTCAACATCCTGCTCAATGAGTTTGGCGCGACGGACTTCTCGGGGACGGGCGCCGCTATCGGAACGGTGAACCAGATCGGGCCGATCGTGACGGTGCTGGTGGTCTCGGGCGCCGGCGCCACTGCGATGTGCGCCGATCTCGGCGCCCGTACGATTCGTGACGAACTCGACGCGCTTCGGGTCATGGGTATCAATCCGATACAAGCGTTGGTGGTGCCCCGCGTACTCGCGGCGACAACCGTGGCGCTTGCCCTGGCCGCCTCGGTGATCATCGTCGGTCTGACAGGCGCATTCGTATTCTGTGTGTACATCCAGAACGTCTCGGCGGGTGCGTTCGTCTCCGGGCTGACCCTGCTCACCGGTGCCGGGGACGTTATCGTGTCGCTTGCCAAGGCGGCGCTCTTCGGCTTGGCAGCCGGACTGATCGCCTGCTACAAGGGGGTTTACGTCAACGGCGGACCTGCGGGGGTAGGCAACGCGGTCAACGAGACCGTGGTCTTCACCTTCACGGTGTTGTTCGCGATCAACATCCTCGTCACCGCGGTCGGTATCCAGTTCACGGTCACGTGAGGTGGCAGTGCCATGAGCGTCGGGACACCCAGCAGGCCGTTTGGACGGCTTGCGCATGTGGTCGACGAGTTCGTCGCCGCTTGGAACCGTATCGGTGGCCAAGCTCGGTTCTACGCCAATACGTTGGCGGCAATCCCCGATGCCGTCACGCACTACCGGACCGAGTTGTTGCGGTTGATCGCGCAGATGGGGTTGGGCAGCGGGGCCCTGGCCGTTGTCGGTGGAACTGTCGCGATCGTCGGCTTCTTGACCATGACAACGGGCGCCTTGGTTGCGGTGCAGGGGTACAACCAACTTGCGTCGGTGGGTTTCGAGGCGCTGACCGGATTCGCCTCGGCGTTCTTCAACGTCCGGCTGATCGTGCCGGGCACCACCTCAGTGGCCTTGTCGGCCACCATCGGCGCCGGCGCCACCGCCCAGTTGGGTGCGATGCGGATCAACGAGGAGATCGACGCGCTCGAGGTGATCGGAATCCGCAGCGTCACTTATCTCGCCGCGACGCGTGTCCTCGCCGGGGTGATCGTGGTCATCCCACTCTACTGCGTGGCGGTGATGATGGCGTTTCTCGCGGCCCGCTTCGGCACCACCGTGATCTACGGCCAGGGTTCAGGGGTCTACGACCACTACTTCGGGACGTTCCTCAACCCGACTGACCTGATCTGGTCCTTCTTCCAGTGTGTGGCAATGACAGTCGTCATCATGCTCGTGCACACCTACTACGGCTTCACCGCGTCCGGTGGACCCGCGGGGGTCGGCGAGGCGGTGGGCCGCGCGGTGCGCACATCGATGGTCGTCGCCGCGATCGAAATCGTGATGATCTCACTGGCCGTTTACGGGCAGTCTGGCAACTTCAACCTGGCGGGCTGACATGGGGCCGCGCAAGGGCGAAGCCCGCATCCACAACGCTTGGTGGACCGTCATCTTGCTGGCTGTCGTGGGCGCGTTTCTTCTCGTCACCGTCGGCGTCTACAGCGGCACGTTCAGTTCTCATGTTCCAGTCACTTTGACTTCGGACCGATCCGGGTTGGTGATGGAGACCGGTGCGAAAGTGAAGCTGCGCGGCGTCGAGGTGGGCCGGGTCCGCAACATCAGTGGCGGTGACGGCCGTGCCAAGCTGGAAGTGGCGATTGACCCGAACCAGACCCAGTTCATCCCTGCGAACGTGCAGGCACGAATTCAGGCCACCACTGCATTCGGCGCGAAGTTCGTCGAGCTCGTGTATCCGCCGGATCCGAGCCCTGCCCCGTTGGCCGCCGGCGCGGTGCTGCAGTCAACGAATGTCAGTACCGAGGTCAACACCATTTTCGAGAACCTGTCCGACCTCCTGCGGATGATCGATCCTTCCAAGCTCAACGCGGTTCTCACCGCCGTCGCCGACGGCGTGCGCGGCCAGGGCGAACGGATGGGGCAGGCCACCACCGACCTGAACGTCGTCCTCACCGCGCTCAACGAACGCAACGAGACAATCCGGCAGGATTGGCAGTCCTTCGGGCGTTTCAACGACACCTATGCCGCGGTCGCCAATGACATCGTGACCATCCTCGACGGCGCGAGTACTACCAGCAAGACCGTGGTCGACCGGGCAGCGAATCTGGATCACTTGCTGCTCAGCACCACTGGATTGGCCAGGTCCGGAACTGAACTGCTGGCATCCAGCAAGGACAGCCTGGTGGGTCTGGTCAACATTCTTGAGCCCACGACCGGCCTGCTGAACAAGTACAGCCCGGTGTACGCCTGCTGGCTACAAGGCGCAACGTGGTTTCTCGACAACGGCGGGTTCGATGCTTGGGGTGGGGACAACGACCGCTCGATTCAGTTCGATGTCGGCCTGTTGTTCGGTAACGACCCGTACAAGTACCCGGACAACCTGCCCGTCATCGCCGCCAAGGGAGGTCCCGGTGGGAAGCCCGGCTGCGGGTCGCTACCGGACGCCACCGAGAACTTCCCGGTCCGCCAGCTCATCACGAACACCGGGTGGGGACCGGGTCTGGACATCCGGCCGAATCCCGGTATCGGCCATCCCTGTTGGGCTAACTACTTCCCGGTGACCCGTGGGAACCCCGAGCGGGCGAGCATCAGGCAGTGCCTGCCCGGAGCCGCGCCGGGGCCGGGCGGATGACTCGATCCCACCGAGCTCAGGAGACGAAACCGTGAAGGACGACTTCAAGGGCGCGGCATGGCGCCTGCTGATTTTCCTGACAGTGTGTGCATTCGGGACCTTCGCATTGCTGACGGTGTTCGCCGAATTCCGTTTCGGTGGCGGCAAGAAGTACTTCGCCGATTTCACCAATGTGTCCGGATTGAAGAGCGACGATATGGTGCGCATCGCAGGGGTGGAAGTCGGCACGATCCAAGACATTTCCTTCAATGGTGACTCGACCGTGCGCGTGGAGTTCGCCACCGACGATTCGGTCCTGCTCACCGAGGGCACCCGCGCGGCCGTTCGATATGACAACGTGATCGGCGGACGGTATCTGGCCCTGGAGGAGGGCGCCGGGGGACTGCGCCCGCTGCAGCCCAGCGCAACGATCCCGGTCGCGCGGACACAGCCCGCCCTCGACTTGGATTCCGTCATCGGCGGGTTCAGGCCGCTGTTCCGGGTGCTCGATCCCGATCAGGTCAACGCGCTGAGTGGACAGTTGATCTCGGCCCTTCAGGGCCAGGGCGCCACCATCGGATCGTTTCTGCAACAGGCGGCGATGGTGACCAACACCCTGGCCGATCGCGACGTGCTGATCGGTCAGGTCATCGACAACCTCAACGTCGTGCTCGGATCCCTCGGCGGTCAAACCGAGCGCCTCGATCTGGCGGTCACGTCGTTGTCCGAACTGGTGCAGGGGCTCGCCGAACGCAAGGGCGACATTTCAACGGCCTTGGCGTACACCGATGCCGCGGCAGGCTCGGTGGCCGGCCTGTTGGCGCAGTCCCGCCAACCGTTCGCGAAGGTGGTCCGCGAAACGGACCGCACGGCCGCCATCGCGCTGGCCGACCACGAGTATCTCGACAACCTGATCAACACCCTGCCGGACAAGTACCGGGCGCTGGGCCGACAGGGCATCAACGGCGACTTCTTCAGCTTCTACCTGTGCGAAATCGTGCTCAAGCTCAACGGGAAAGGCGGTCAGCCGGTATACGTGAAGGTCGCCGATCAGGTCTCGGGGCGGTGCGCACCGAGATGAGATCCTTCACGGAGCGCAGTCCGCTCGCGATCGGGGCCGTCGGCGTCGTGGTGGTCTCCGCGGTCGTCGTCGGGGCGCTGCAGTACCAGAATCTGCCCCTGGTCAATCAGGTCAAGACCTACTCGGCTCACTTCGCCGACGCCGGAGGCCTGCTCAGCGGGGCCACGGTGGAGGTCTCCGGATATCCGGCGGGCAGGGTGTCGTCCATCGAGCTCGACGGAGCCGCGGTGCTGGTGCGCTTCAGCGTCGACAAGAACATCCGAATGGGCGAGGCGACCGAGGCCGCAATCAAGACGAAGAGCCTGCTGGGAACCAAGATGCTTGCCGTTCTTCCACAGGGCGGAGGCGACCTCGACGGGCCCATCCCGATGAACCGGACCAGCTCGCCGTATCAGCTGCCCGATGCGCTCGGCGATCTCGCCGACACCATCAGCGGCCTGGACACAGATGAACTCTCGGAATCGTTGTCGACCTTGTCGGACACCTTCGCCGATACCCCCGGGGAGCTTCGGGAGGCGGTGCACGGCGTGGCGCGCTTCGCTCAGACTCTCAACGACCGCGACACGCAGCTGCGCACGCTGCTCACCAATGCCGCCAAGGCGACAGGTGTACTGGCCCACCGCAGCGATCAGGTTGCCCGGCTGGTTTCCGCCACCAACGACCTGTTGGCGCAACTGCGCACCCAAAGCGACGCGGTGAACCAGATCTGGGCCAGCATCTCCTCGGCCGCAGCGCAATTGAAGGCGTTCATCGCCGAGAACCGCCAGCAGCTGCGGCCGGCACTGGAGAAGCTCAACGGAGTCATGGCGATTCTGGACAATCGCAAGGACCGGTTTCGGGAAGCGGTCAAATTGCTCAACAAATACGCGATGTCGCTGGGTGAGTCGCTGTCGTCCGGGCCGTTCTTCAAGGCATATGTGGTCAACTTGCTTCCCGGACAGTTCGTTCAGCCGTTCGTCGACGCCGCGTTCTCGGACCTCGGCCTCGACCCCAATGTGCTGGCTCCATCGCAGCTGACAGATCCCCCGACAGGTCAGCCGGGCACACCCGCGTTGCCGGTGCCCCACCCGCGCACCGGCCAGGGTGGGGAGCCCCATCTGACCGTGCCCGACGCCATCACCGGCAACCCGGGCGATCCTCGTTACCCGTACCGTGCACCGCTGCCCGCACCGCTGCCGGGTGGTCCCCCGCCCGGCCCACCCGCGTTGTCCGGCAACGCCACCCCGGAATCGGGGCAGCCATGACCGGCCTGCGCTGGTTGCGCACAGCACTGGCGGGCATACTCGCGTTGACGCTCGCAGCCGGGTTCGTTGTGGTGGTACGGCATTCCGATCGAATCGGGAAAACCTGGGTGACCGCCTATTTCGCTAACAGCAACGGCCTGTTCGCCGGTGATGACGTGCGCATCCTCGGCGTGCCGGTGGGACGCATCGACCACATCGAGCCGCAGCCCACCCGTGCCAGAATCACGTTCTGGGTGGACCGCAAGTATCCGATACCGGTCGATGCGAACGCGGTGATTCTCGCGCCGCAACTGGTGACCGGCAGGTCGATTCAGTTGACCCCCGCATTCACCGGTGGGTCGATGATGCCTACCGGGTCGGTGATTCCGGAGGAGCGCACTGCGGTCCCGGTGGAATGGGACGAGGTCCGAGTTCAACTGCAACGCTTGACCAGACTGCTTCAACCAACCGAGCCAGGCGGTGTCAGCACACTGGGCGCGGTGATCAACACCGCGGCCGACAACCTACGCGGGCAAGGCGCCAGCATCCGCGAGACCGTCGTCAGACTGTCGCAGGCACTGGCGACGCTGGGCGGTCACAGCTCCGATATCTTCTCGACGTTCACCAATCTGTCGACCCTGGTTTCCGCCCTGCACGACAGTGCCGACCTGCTCGAGCAGCTCAACGGCAACATGGCGGAGGTGACTTCGTTGGTCGCCGACGACCCGCAGAAGGTGGCACGGACGATCGAGGATCTCGGTGGTGTCATCGGCGATGTCAAGGACTTCGCCGACGACAATCGGGAAGCGATCGGCACGGCCTCGGACAAACTGGCGTCGATCAGCGACACGTTGATCGCCAGCCTCGATGATCTCGAGCAGACACTGCACATCGCCCCCGGCACAGTGGCGAACTTCTACAACATCTTCGAGCCCGCCAACGGCGCGTTGACCGGCGCGCTGGCCGTCAACAACTTCGCGAACCCGATCAGCTTCCTCTGCGGTGCAATCCAGGCGGCGTCTCGGCGTGGTGCCGAGCAGTCGGCGAAGCTGTGCGTGCAGTACCTGGCCCCGATCGTCAAGAACCGGCAGTACAACTTCCCGCCGATCGGGGCGAACCTGGTCGTCGGAGCGCAGGCCAGACCCAACGAGGTCACCTACAGCGAGGACCGGATGCGACCCGATTTCGTACCGCCCGCCGAGGACGGGCCGCAAACGACCGCAACGGACCCCACCGCCGGCCTGTCAGGAATCATGCTCCCCACCAACGGTGGTGGTGCATGATGCGCATCTGGTGGCGACGAATGGTGATGGCGTGGGCGACGCTCGTCATCGCTGGTGGGGTCGTTGGCTGTGGTGACTGGCAAGGGCTGAACTCGTTGCCGATGCCCGGAACGGCGGGCGGGGGCCCCGGGTCGTTCGTGATCCAGGCGCAGCTGCCCGATGTCAACAACATTCAGCCGAACTCGCGGGTCCGTGTCGGCGACGTCGACGTCGGCGCGGTCACCAGGATCGAGCGCCAGGGCTGGCACGCGTTGCTGACGATGCAGCTGGACGGCAGCGTCGACCTACCGGAGAACTCCACCGTCACAATAGGTCTGACGAGTTTGCTGGGCTCATTGCACATCGAGCTCGCGCCGCCGACCGACGCCGCGCCGAAGGGCAGACTGCACGCCGGCTCACTTATTCCGCTGTCGCGTGGTGACGCATTCCCAAGCACCGAGCAGACTTTGGCGGCGCTGTCCGTGGTGCTCAACGGTGGCGGACTCGGTCAGGTGCAGGACATCACTGCGGCGCTCGCGACCGCTTTCCGCGGCCGCGAGCACGACCTGCGCAGTATGATCGGTCAGCTCGAGACATTCACCCGCAACGTCAACGACCAAACCGGCGACATCATCACCGCCACGGAGAGCCTCAACAACCTGGCTGGGCAGTTCGCCGCACAGCGGCCGGTTCTGGACCAGGCCTTGCAGGCGGTCCCCGAGGCGCTGGCCGTACTCAACGGGCAGCGGCGTAACCTCGTCGAAACCGCCCACCAGTTCGGCATATTCAGTGCGTTGACGGTCGATTCGGTCAACCAGACCAAGGACAACCTGGTCAAGGAACTCAACGACGTCGGCCCGGTGCTGGAGTCGCTCGCCGACGCCGGGCCGAGCATGACCCGAGCCCTGTCGCTCATCCTTACCTTCCCGTTTCCCAACGAGACGATCGAGAAGTGGCAGCGTGGCGACTATGCCAACCTGACCGCGATCGCGGACCTCACCCTGAGCCGAATCGACGCGGGAATGTTCACCGGTACCCGGTGGGAAGGTGATCTGACCGCGCTGGAAGTGCAGTGGGGCCGCACGATCGGACAGTTCCCCAGCCCCTATACAAAGGGCAATCCGTTGGTCGTGCCGTATCGATGGGATCAGGGGCCGTAATGCGACTGGACGGGCGAATGCAGATCCAACTCGCGGTCTTCACCGTGATCGCGTTGCTGGCGATGGGGTTGATGGGCCTGCACTTCATGAAGTTGCCGGCCAAGCTGTTCGGCGTCGGCCGGTACACGGTCGTCATGGAGTTACCGCAGACCGGCGGGCTGTACAGCGGGGGCAACGTCACCTACCGCGGCACCGAGGTCGGTCGGGTCGAGAACGTGCGGCTCACCCGGAGCGGGGTCGAAGCCGTGTTGTCGCTGAAGCGGGGCATCGAGATACCCTCCGATCTGCGTGCGGAAGTGCACAGCCAGTCGGCAATCGGCGAGCAGTACGTAGCGTTGTTGCCGCGCAATGGCGATGCCCCGCCGTTGCGTGACAATGACGTCATCGCGCTTGCTGACACGTCGGTGCCGCCCGACGTCAACACGCTGCTTGCGGACGCCAACGCCGGGCTGCAGGCCATTCCGCGCGGCAATCTCAAGACCGTCATCGACGAGTCCTACACCGCGGTCGGCGGGCTCGGAGCCGAGCTGTCTCGGATCGTCGAGGGGTCAACGGATCTCGCGATCGAGGCACGCAGGCATCTCGATCCGCTCATCAGGCTGATCGACCAGGCGCGGCCCGTGCTGGATTCGCAGAGCGATACGTCGAAGGCCATCGCTGCGTGGGCGTCACAGGTCGCCACGGTGACCACGCAGCTGCAGACCCACGATCGGACCGTCGCTCACCTGATCGACAATGGTGGTGCGGCCGCCGGTTCTGTGCGTCAGCTCGTCGACCGGGTCAAGCCGACGCTTCCCATCGTGCTGGCCAATCTGGTCAGCGTGGGGCAGGTGGCGGTCACCTACCACGACAACGTCGAACAGTTGCTGGTGCTGTTTCCCGGGGTGGTGTCCGCGGGACAGGCGGGGCTGGTGGCCAACCTCAACACCCAACAGGCCTACAAAGGGCAGTATCTGAGCTTCAACCTCAACATCAACTTGCCGCCGCCGTGCACAACCGGCTTTCTGCCTGCACAGCAGGCACGCTCGGCGGTCTTCGAAGACGCTCCGGACCGCCCCGAGGGCGACCTGTACTGCCGTGTGCCGCAGGACTCGCAGTTCAATGTGCGGGGTGCGCGCAACACACCCTGTGCGACCGTGCCGGGTAAGCGTGCACCGACGGTCGCGATGTGCGAGAGCGACGATCACTACGTGCCGCTCAACGACGGCCTCAACTGGAAGGGGGACCCGAACGCCACGCTGTCGGGCCAAGCCGTGCCACACGTGCCGCCGCAGTCCGCAGCTCCCGAGCCGCCGGCGCTGCCTGCCGCCGCGTACGACCCGGCCACGGGTCTGGCGAGGGGCGCCCGGACGGACAGGTCGTGGCAGAACATGCTGCTGCCTCCCTAAACGCATTTTGGTCATCCCGGTGGTCAGCAAGTATTCTTTGCCAAGATGCAGCGAACGCGCCTACTCTTTGCGGGCCCCGCAGGCGGCTGTCGAACGGAAAGAGGTCGAAGGTCCCGCGACGGAAGATACCGAGGCCGCAGAAGACCAGAATGAGGCTCCGCCGAGGATGACGAGCAGGCCTAGCGACAACGTTGTTCGCCTTCGCCTCGACATCGCCTATGACGGCACGGATTTCGCCGGCTGGGCCACGCAGCGCGAGCAGCGCACCGTGGCCGGCGTGATCGAGGAGGCGTTGTCGACGGTGTTTCGCGGGCCGGTCGTGCTGCGTGCGGCCGGGCGCACCGACACCGGCGTGCACGCCACCGGACAGACCGCGCACGTCGATGTCCCCGACGATGCACTGCACCATGCCTACCCGCGCACCGCCCGGGTCGGCGAGCCGGAATTCCTGCCGCTGGTGCGACGGCTGGGCCGCTTGCTGCCCGAGGATGTCCGGGTCCGCGACATCGTCCGGGCTCCAGCCGGTTTCGATGCCCGCTTCTCGGCGTTGCGTCGGCACTACGTCTACCGGTTGTCGCTGGCGCCCTATGGTGTTGATCCGCAGCAGGCGCGGTTCGTCACACCGTGGCCGCGACCGCTGGACGTGGCGGCCATGAATCAGGCCGCCTCGGAGTTGCTGGGCCTGCGCGATTTCGCCGCGTTCTGCCGGCACCGCCCCGGCGCGACGACGATTCGCGAGCTACAGCGGCTGCACTGGGAACGCGACGGCAACCTGGTGTCCGCCTACGTCAGCGCCGACGCGTTCTGCTGGAACATGGTGCGCTCGCTGGTCGGTGCGCTACTTGCGGTCGGCGAGGGGCGCCGTCCGGCGGCGTGGGCCGTGGATCTGCTGTCCGCCAGCAGTCGGTCCAGTGCCTTCGCGGCGGCGCCGGCGCGGGGCCTGACGATGATCGGGGTGGATTACCCGTCCGACGACGAACTCGCCGCGCGCAGCCTGATCACCCGTGACGTCCGCAGCCCGGACGAAATCTAGCGGTCGCCTACAACCGGCCGGCAACGAAATCGGCCGCCTGGTTCACCATCCCGGCCTTGATGTAGGCCGGTGCCAGATGGTCGGGCCAATACGCTTCCCAGTTCTCCGGATCGGTGGGGTTGCAGATCGGATCGTCGCCGTGGCACAACTCGATCGTCCGGTCCTGGTACACCGGATTGAAATTCGAGATCGGCCCCACCCAGGAGGCTCCGTTGCCGAACAACGCGACCGCCGCGATGCGCTGCTCGGCATTCGGCGGCAGCGGCTTCTTGAACGTGAAAAACGAGAACGGCACTGCCAGCACCACATCGGCGACCGCGGCGCCCAGGGAGTAGCCGCCCACCACGATTCGGGTGTCGGGGCAGTCCCCGACGGTGTTCTGGATGCGCTGGCTCATATCGTTGGCGCCGATATCGACTTCGGTGTTGGCGGGGTAGTTCACCGCATAGAGCCGAATGTTCTGCCCGGTCTTGGACCGCAGCGCATTGACGAACGCGTTGCCGATCTGGCCGGCGCCCGCGGGTTCCACCCGCCCCCGCGCGAACACCACTTCGACGTCGGGACACGGCGCCGCGGCCGCCGCCGGAATCGCGGTCGAGCGCGGTAGCACCGCGGGTGCGACGAACAGGGATGCAGCGGCGATAATGCCCGCTCCGAGCAGTGCGCAATATCGACGGATTTCCACTTGGTCGATAGTACCGAACCGGCGTCAGATCAACCGGGCGATGAACCCGGCGGCTTGACCGGGCAACGGGCCGGACTCGTAGTTGGTGTGTGCGAACGGATTGCGCCCACCCGAGCAGATGGGATCGCCGTCGCTGCACATGTCGATCGAACGAGCGCCGAGATTCCCTGCGGTGACCGGGTTTCCGAACTTGGCGGCGGGGTTGCCGAAAACCGCGATCGCGGCCACGTTTTCGCGCAGACTGCCGGGCAGCGGGGCCGCCGAGCCCACATCGCCGACCTTGTTACCCAACGGCGGAATTCCGACCAGCATGTCGACCACGGCCGCGCCCTGCGAATAGCCGCCGAGCACGATGCGCGTCGACGGGCACTGCGCCGCCATGGTCGCGATGCGGTTGGTGGCGTCGTTGGCGCCGTCGGCCGCGGCGAAGAAGTCGTAGGTGGCCGGATAGTTCACCGCATAGGTGCCCAGGCTGCGCCCGTTCAGTTGCCCTTGCAGCTGGCTGGCCAACGCATTGCCCACTCGCCCGATTCCGGGGGCCTCGCTGGTACCGCGCGCGAAGATGAGTTCCACGTCCGGGCACGGGTCCGCGGCCGCGACCGGCAGCGCCGGCAGGGTGAAGGGGGCCAGCATGAGCGCCGCCGCTGCCACGGCGGTACCGAGCGCGGCATACGGTCGACGGACCGCGCCGCGGAGGGATTGGGCGTCGTTCATGGCGCTAATACTCACATATCTGTGCTGGCGGTCCGTAATTTCGGTCAGAGTCGACTGGCGACGAAGGCCGCGGCCTGGGCGGCCTGTCCGGATGCGACATAGTCGCTGTGTGCGGCCACGCTGCGGCCATCCGAGCAGATCGGATCGCCGCCGTTGCACAGGTCGATGGCCTTGGGACCCCAGACCGGGCTCGAGGTCAGCGGGAGGCCGAGCTTGGCCGTGGGGTTACCGAACACCGCGATGGCGGCCACGTGCTCGGGGGCATTCGGCGGCAGCGGGGCGTTGAAACCGATGCCGGGGACGGGGACCGCGGCGATGACGTCGATCACGGCCGCGCCCTGCGAGTAGCCGCCGAGGACCAGACGGGTTTGCGGGCAGGCGCCCATCATCCACTGGATGTGGCGGCTGGCGTCGTTCGCGCCGCCCGCCGCGGCCAGGAAGTCGTAGCTGGCCGGATAGCTCACCGCGTAGGTGTCGACGCTGCGACCGCCGACCTGGCCGCGCAGCGCATCGACGAAGGCCTGTCCGACCCGGCCGATGCCGACCGCCTCGGTGGTGCCACGCGCGAACACCACCTGGATGTCGGGGCAGTCCGCGGCGGCGGCGGTGGGGGTCTGCGGCGCCGGGACCGCCGCGGGGGCGACCAGCAGGGCGGCCGCGGCAAGCACGGCACCGGCGAGCGAGACAATTCGGCGAGGGCTGATCACGGTCACAGCAAAGATGTTAGCGACTCTCGATTTCCGCCGGATCACCGCTGTGGTCGGTCGCGAGGCCGCCGACGGGGGCCACGGGCGTCCGGGGTTGCCGCGTTCGGCCGCGATCCCCGGGGCGGGCCAGGGCCAGACCGGCCAACACCACGGCCCCGCCGATGGCTTGCGGGACGGTCAACGCCTCGCCCACGAGCAGGGCGGCCCACAGCACCGCGGCCAGCACCTCGGAGAGTCCGACCAGTGCGGCAAAGCTCGGCTGCAACAGGGACACGGCCTTGATGCCGAGGGTGTAGGCCACCGCGGTGCTCAGCACACCGAGCACGAGCACCGGCACCACGGGCGACGTGGTGAACCCCGCGACGATCACGTCGTCGGTGCCGAAGACCATCGGCATGACCCCGGTCAGGCCGAGCGCGGCGACCGCGGCCGCGCCGATGATCAGGCCGCCGGCGGCCAGCGCCACCGGGCTCAGTCCGGGACCGCCGGAGTGGTCGGCAACCCGCGCGCTCATCAGGAAGTAGCAGGCGGCGCACACCGCGGCCGCCAAACCCCAGATGACTCCGACGGTGTTGATATGGGCGCCACTGAACACATTGAGCACCAACATGATTCCCACCACCGCCAGGGCCACCCCGAGCAGGGTCCGGTGCTCGGGGCGGCTGCGGGTGACGGCCCAGAGCCACCCGACCACCAGGACCGGCGCGGTGTATTCCAACAGCAGCGCGACCCCGACGGACAGGTGCTCGACGGCGTTGTAATAGCACAGCTGCGCGCCGGCGATCGGGAAGAGCCCGTAGGGCAGGACAATCCGGTAGTGGCGCAGTGCCTCGCCCCACCAGCCGGGTCGGACCAGGCTGGCGTAGATCGCCATGACCAGCGCGCCGCCGGCCAACCGGGCGGTGACCGCCGCGGTGGGACTCCAGCCCGAGGTCATCAGCGCCTTCGCGAACGGCCCGGACAGGCCGAAGCTGATCGCCGAACCGAGGGCGAACAGCAGGCCGAGCCGGAAGCGGTTGTCGAACGACGTCATCGGTACGGGGATCCTCGGCGGCACGCGGTGCCATGTCATGAGTAAAGTGAAGGTTGCTCATGACGCTAAACCAGGGAGGAGTCATGAGTCAAATGAATTTCAGTCATGACACTGAGCTCACGCTGCGCACCGTGTGTGCGCTGGTCAACAGCGACCGCGTGGACGGCGAACAACTCGGCGACCAGCGCGCGCTCGACGAATACCTCGACGGCTGGGGCTGGACCGGCCGACGTGACCGCGATGCCGACGAACTGGCCGACGTGCAGCGGTTACGGGCGCGGTTGGGGCGCATCTGGACACTCGTCGACGATGAGGAGAAGACCGTCGCGGCGGTCAACGCGTTGCTGTCCGACACCAAGGCGGCACCCTGGCTGACCCGGCATCCGGAGATGCCGGAGTGGCATCTGCATCTGGCCTCGGTCCATGATCCGTTGGCCCGGCGGATGGGCGCCGAGATGGCGATGGCGCTGGCCGACCTGATCCGCGCGGGCGAGTTGCGCCGGCTCAAGCTCTGCGCCGCACCCGACTGCAACGCGGTCCTGGTGGACCTGTCGCGCAACCGGTCCCGGCGATTCTGCGACACCGGCAACTGCGGCAACCGTCAGCATGTGGCGGCATACCGGGAGCGTCGCGGCCAACCGGGCGCCGGCCCGGCAAAAACACCCCGGGGGAAGTGACCGCGAGTAACGTCTGCGGCCATGGGGGCGGGGCGGCGTGACCTGGATATCGTGCTGTACGGCGCCACCGGATTCATGGGCCGTCTCGTCGCCGACTACCTGGCTAAGTCGCCCGCCGGACTGCAGATCGGGCTGGCGGGCCGCTCGAGCGCCCGACTGGCGGCGGTCCGACGGTCGCTGGGTGCGGCCGCCGAGCGATGGCCGGTCATCGTCGCCGAGGTCACCGATCGGCCGGCGCTGCAGGAGATGGCCGCCCGGGCCCGCGTCGTCATCAGCACGGTCGGGCCGTACGGCCGGTGCGGGCTGCCGATCGTCGAGGCCTGCGCCACCGCCGGAACCGACTACACCGACCTCGCGGGGGAGATCCCCTTCGTGCGCGCCTCGATCGAGCGCTACCACCGCCTCGCGGCGGACAACGGCGCCCGCATCGTGCACTCCTGCGGATTCGACTCGATTCCCTCCGACCTCAACGTGTTTGCGCTGCACCGTCGTACCTTCGCCGACGCGGCCGGGGAATTGGGGGACACCACGTTCGTGTTGCGCACCTACTCCGGCGGGTGCTCGGCGGGATCGCTGCAGACCATGCTCGACCTGATGCGGACCGGTGCCGAAAACCCGGCCCTCCGTGCGGTCCTGGACGATCCGTACAGCCTCAGCCCGGATCGTGGCGCCGAACCCGAGCTGGGGCCGCAGCCGGATGTCGAGGTGCGCGCCGGATCCGAGATCGCCCCGGAGTTGACCGGCCTGTGGACCGGCGGCTACCTGATGGCGCTGTACAACACCCGGTGCGTGCGCCGCAGCAATGCGTTGCTCAACTGGGGCTACGGCCGCCGCCTGCGCTACACCGAGACGCTGAGCATGGGATCTACGGTTGCCGCGCCGATGTTCGCCACCCTCAGCGGGCTCACCATCACCGGTGCCGCGCGGCTGGGCGGGACGTACTTGCGGCTGCTGCCGCCGGGACTCCTCGAGACGATGCTGCCCGCCGGCGCCGGATTCGATCAGGGCGACCGCGGCTATTACAAGGTCGAGACCTACACCACCACCACGCGGGGGCAGCGCTACGTCGCGACCATGTCACAGCAGGGTGATCCCGGATACTCGGCAACGGCGACCCTGATCGGGGTCAGCGCGCTGACGCTGGCGCGCGGCCGGGACCGGCTCGCCACGCAGCACGGCGTGCTCACCCCGGCGGCGGCGATGGGTGACGCGCTGCTGGAACTGCTCCCGACGGCCGGGGTGGCGCTGCATACCGCCCGGCTCGGTTGACCGCTCACGGCAGGTAGAAACCGCGGACGCGATGAAAGCGCGGCCGCCCGAGCAGTGCGTTGGCGGCCTGCAGGCCCGACATCACGGCCGCCTCGATGCATCCGGCGTTGAGCCCGCTGTCCGTCCAGTCGCCGGCCAGAACCAGGTTGTCGTAACCGCTTTCGTCGCCGCGCAGCCGGTACTCGTCGGAGCCGGGCACCGACTGCACATACCGGTCCGACGGGTCGACGTTGACGCTGATGTGCTGGGTGGCCAGCGCCGCCGCCCCGGTGGCGTCCCCGGCGCCGCACAGCAACTGCCACGCGAAGCCGCCCTCGGTGACCGCGCCCGGCAGGTAGAGGCCGACGTGCCGATCGAGGTACTCGACCGCCGTGCTGGTGACGCGCCGACGGCAGCGCCGCAGGTACTCCGCGGGCCCCGCATCGGCCGGCCACGGCGCCGCCAGTACCCCGCAGAAGTATGCGGCGGTGCGGGGCCGGTCCTCGGCGGGCCACTGTTCGGCCCACAGCGTCTGCGGCATCGATGCCCAGGTGTCGAACGGCGCGACGTAACCGCTGGTGGTGACTCCGGGGCGGGCCCAACCCAATTCGTCCTCGGTCGAGCGGATCCACAACTGGAACGACTGGGTCGCGACGGTGCGCAGGTGCGCGGACATCTCGCGCCACTCGGGGCGGTCGGCGATCAGTTCGGCGCACACCAACTCGACCATGCCGAGCGAGGCCGCCAGGACCACCCGGTCGAAGTCGCGGCCGCACCGCAGGACCCGGCGCTCCACATCGCGGCGGTCGTCGCCGAAGTGGCATTCCAGACCCGTCAGCCCGGCCCGGGGCTCGAGTTGATCGGAGCGCGGCGCGTCCGGAAACACCGGCAGACCACCGATCCGGATCAGCGGATCGTAATCCTCGAGGCCCGCGGCCAGCCGGGCCTGCCGACCCATCGAGATCGACTCGATCGCCAGCCGGCGGTCGTCGAGGTGCAGCGCGTCGACCCGGTGAAAGAATTCGAACCGCACCCCCCGTCGGCGCAGCGCCTGATACATCGGTGCGATCACCACGTCGCCCATCCCGGCCGTCATCTTCCAGAAGAAGGCGCCCTTGTACTGAAACAGCGCGATCCCGGTCAGCAGCACCGCGGTGCCGGCGGCCAGGCTGGGCCGGTCGAAGTCGCCGTCGACGTAGCCGAACACCATGTCGTACATGCCGCGGATCAGCGCGAAGTCCAACACGTCGGGGTGCGCGCCATGCCGCACCAGCCACTGGCCGTACTCCTGATCGTTGATGGCCCGGAAACCGCGCGGATCGGTGACCAGATTGTCAGCGACGAGTCCGCGCGCGGTGGCCAGCAGCAGCGACGACAGCAGCCAGGTCCGGCGGTGTTCGGGCCGGCGTTCGTAGTCCAACACGTCGCGCAACCCCGCCAGCGGCGTGTCGAGTAGCCGCCCGATGTCGGCCGGTGCGGTGGCCTCGGCCAACGCCTTCGAGGCGGCCAGCGCGCCCCGACGCACCAAGTCCACCCACCGCACCGGCAGCGGCGAGACCGACAACACCAGTTCGGGGGCCGCGGCGTCGAGGGAGTCGGCGAAGTCGAGGACCAACTCCAGGGCGCGGCGCGCGAGGTCGATCACCGTGAGTTCGCGTCCGGAGGCGCCCGGCTCGCCGGGCAGTTGCGCATTGCGGGTGAATTTGCCGGGCCAGATCGACCATTGGCCGTCCCAGCGGTCGGCCATCCCCAGCGCGTCCGCGGGGATCAACGCCTGGTCCCAGGTGCGCACCGGCGCGGCCGGATCGGTTGCAGCCCGGTCGATTTCGAGGTAACACTCGCGCAGCAGCGCAAAGGCGTTCTCGTAGGAGCCCAGCCAGACATGCAGGCCGTGCTCCTCGATGCGGCCATGGGGTCCCCGGCTCGATGCCGCCTTCCCGCCGAGGCGCCAGCCGCGCTGATAGACGGTGATGGAGTCGAAGCGGTCCTGCCAGCCCGGCTCGCTGAGCCGCCACGCGGCGCTCAGTCCGGCCATCCCACCGCCCAGGATGGCGACCTTCTCGCGGCGTCGCATCAACCGACGAGGGCGCGCAGCCGGGCGAGGTCGGGCCAGTCCTGATCCGCGGGGAAGCGGCCGAGCACCGTCAGCAACTCGGCACGGTGCTGCTCCCCGTCGAACCTGAACATGTCGGCCACCGCACGCAGCTCGAACACCAAAGCGCCCTGATTGCGCGCGATCTCGACGGCCGCGCGCAGGTCGGCCGCACGGGCCTCCGGCGCGTCGTGGGTCAGGGCGCGGATCCGCAGCAGTTCGGCGTCGTAGATGTGCCAATCGGTCTGGTCCGCCATCTGCAGGGCCACGTCGATGCGCATCCGCGCGGCGTCCTTGCGGCCGGCCACCAACAACGCCTGGGCCAGTGCCGCGTCATACCAGCACAGAAAGGATTTCAGGTCCGCTTCCCGCCAGGTCTCCACGACCGTCGTGAGGGCCTGGATGTGCGCCTCCTGGTCCGCGGCAGCGCGGTCGGCGCCGACGTCCGATCCCCGCGAATTCGTGGTCGCGGTGGCGCTGGCCGCGATCATCACCCACTCGTCGAATCCGGACTGTTGCCCGATGGTCGCCACCTCGCCGAGAAGTCCGGCCGCGCGATCGGTTTGGCCCGCCTCGGTGCGGATCAACGATTCGATGGTGTGCCCGTAGCACAGCGTGAACGGCCCGTGCGGGAACGACAGGGTCTGGCAGCGCCGCCGGCCCTTGGCGAAGGACTCCTCGGCGCCGGCGAGGTCGCCCTGAAGGAAGCGGGTCAACCCGACGAAGGTGTACGTCGCGGCGACCGGATCGTTGGGCGCGAACCAGGCCCCTTCGATCTCCGCCGAATCCAGGCTTTCCAGAGCCAGTGCGGCGGCCTCCAAAGTGGCGCGCGCCGAGTTGAATTCGCCGCGAAAGACCTGCAACGACCCGGCCGCCGCGTCGGTGGCGGCCCGGTACCAGTCCGGCATGCCCGACAGCCGCGACCGCAACGCCTCCACCAACTGGGCCGCGCGGCGCAGATCCCCCCGGGTCGCGTAATAGCTCCACAGTCCGGTGAAGGTGGCGTACAGCGCCACGCCCGGCCGGTCGCTGACCAGCAGCAGGCACCGCTCGAACTCCGCGGCCGCCGCGGCGCTGGCGTGGCCGCCGGCCGCCGAGGCCAGGAAGGCGCGTTCGAGCCGGATGTCGACCTCGTGTTCGTCGCGGGTGTGGCCGGCCGGAAGCCGTTCGACGTTGTCCAGCGCGCGGGCGAGGTGGCTTTGCGATTCGACGAGCGCTCCACGCTGCCGGGCGTTGGCGGCGGCCTCGCGGTAGGCCGAGGCGGCATCGTCGTACTTCTCGGCCTTCTCATAGTGGTGTGCGATGAGCGGCCATTCGGGGGTGCCGTCGGGAGCTCCGGCCGCCAGCGCGTCGGCGATCCGGATGTGCAGCCGGCGCTGAACGCTGGGCGGGGACAGCTCGGCGGCCACCTCGCGCAGCAGCTCGTGGTGAAAACGCCAGTGGTTCTTGCTCACCGGCTGCAGCACCCGGCCCCGGGTCAACTCGTCGAGAATCGCATCGACTTCCTGCTGATCCATCTCGACCACCGAGCGCAGCAGTCGGCGGTCGATCAACCCGCCGGTGAGGGCCGCGGCCTCGACCACCAGCTTGGAGCGCTCACTGGATCGCACCCGGGCTATCAGCGCCTCGTAGAGGGTGTCGGGCACCTGCGTCGAGGAGCTGGCATCGGTGGATTGCTCCTTGAGTTTGGCCACCACCTCTTCGATGTAGAGCGGAATACCGTCGCAGCGTTTGCGAACCTGCTTGCGCGCGCGGTCCGCGAGCTGGGGATGCAGGGCGCGAATCAGTTCGTCGGCTTCGGCGTCATCGAGCGGCTTCAGCGCGATGATCTCGGGGTTGGTGCGCAGCGCCGGCAGCTCGCGGTCGGTGATCAATACCAGTGCCCGGCCGTGTTTTCCGCGCAGCAAGGCCTCGAGGACCGCGATGGTGTCCTCGTCGTACCAGTGCAGGTCCTCGAACACGATGAGGCCGGGACCGGGGCCCGCGCAGGCCAACAGATAGTCCCGGACGGCCTCAGCGATCTGCTCGTAGAGCCGGGTGGCGTTCGCGGTGTTCGGCCGGTAGCCGCTGGCCGGCGAGATGCCCAGCACCGGCGCCAACAACGGAACCAGCGCCGCGGCAGCCAAACCGCGGTCGAGGATTTCGGCCGTGAGCTGCTGCAACGCGGTCGCGGCGTCCGAACCGCGTTTGATCCCGCAGTTGCGCTCCAACAGCCGGCGGACCGGGCGCAGCCCGACGTGCGTGTGGAACGGGGATCCGAACAACCTGACGACCGCCGCCTCGTCGCGCTCGGCGAGGTCCAGCACCGAGCCGACCAGCCGGGATTTGCCGATTCCACCCTCCCCGCTCAGCACGATGCCCGGTGTGCCCAGGACCCCGGCGCGGGCCTGTGACCACGCCTGGTGCAGCCGTGCGAGCTCGGCTTCGCGGCCGACGATCGGACCGTGGGTGACGGCGGCGGTGTCGCGTTCGCCGACCACCCGAAAGTGCGCGACGGGTTCGTCGACACCCTTGACCAGGGTCGGCGCGCATTCCGCCAGCTCGTAGTCGTCGCCCACCAGCTGTTCGATGGCCTTGGACACGGCCACGGCGCCGGGATCGGCGAGGCTGCACATCCGGGCGGCCAGGTTGGCGCCCAACCCGTACACGTCGTCCTGGGCGACGTCGAGATACACCAGGCCGCGGTGCACGCCGACGCGCACCGCGATGTCGAAACCGAAACGGCGGCGGACTCTTTCGCTGAGCTGCCCGACTTCCCGGATGATGTCCAGGCCGGCCGCCACGGCGCGGCTCGCGTCGTCCTCGTGGGCGGTCGGGTGGCCGAACACCGCGAGCAGCCCATCGCCCTTGGTCGAGCCGATGTGCCCCTCGTACCGGTTGACGATCCGCAGGACCTCATCGCGATAGTGGCCGACGACCGTCCGGTAGACCTCGGGTTCGATCCGTGTCGACAATGCCGTCGAGTCGACGAGGTCGGCGAAAAGAATTGTCAGACGCCGGATTTCGCCGCCGTCGCGGGGCGAGTCGAGCAGTCCTTCGGCGTCGGGGTTGCTGCGGTCCACCGCCAACACCTGTCCGGCCAGCGCGTCGGCGGTGGCGCGGTCGCCACGGTTGATCGCGGTGACCGCGCGGTCGAGTAGCTCCTCGATGGTGGGCCGGTGAGTCAAACGTCGCTCACAGTCCGACGGTGACGCGTTGCGCCGTGGGTTCGCCCGCCACCCCGTCGCATCTCGACAACCGGACGGTGCCCCGATAGTTGGAGCCGATCCGGCATTCGTCCTTGAGAAAGACCACGAAGTGGTCGGCGTTGGCCGGCAGCACCGCCGGCCGGAAACCGATCAGGGTGTCCTCGACGGTGTCGTTGCACAGCCCGACCCGGCTGAACCCCTCGGCGCTGGGGCGGCGCGGGTAGCTCTCGGGTTTGACGTAGACCCGCTCCGACGGCCACGGGGTGCCGACGGCGACGGCGCCGAACCAGGGTCCGGACGCGGCGGCCTTCAGATAACTCGCCGCGGTACGTATCTGCAGGTCGATGAGGTCGTGGATGGTCCGGATCCAACCGTTGACCCCCCACGTTCCGGCCTTGTCCTCGGCCGCGGCGTTGTCGATGATGATCCGGAGCTGATCCCACAGCGCCCTCGCGGTGGCTTCCTGGTGCACCAATACCGCGTTCCCGGAGCCGTCGTCGGACGGGCGTTCCGCGACCGGGGCCGGGTAGCGTGGCCGGCTGACGGTGTCGAGGTATGCCAGCGGCTTGGTTACCAATTGTTCGGTGACGCCCCGGTAGTGCTCGGTGACATCGTTCAGGCTCAGCTGGCCGGCCGACCATTTGCCCGCGAGCTTGGAATAGCTGTTACTGATGGTCGCCGCGGCATCGGTCCACAGTTTGACCGCGGTGGTCACCGCGTGGTCGGCGGGACGCGGGGTGCCGTCCGAGGCGACCGTGGCCGCGGCCGGATCCGGTGTCGGTGTCGCGGGGACCGGTACGCCGGTGTCGTAGTAGTCGAATCCCTCGCACTGCTTGTCCGGGTCCTGGGCCGCGCCGATCAGAAAATCACCGGATGCGGTGCCGTAGCCGGTGATACACACCAGCCTGGCCTGGGCATACGGCGACACGTCGGTGATGTGCACGACCTTGCGGGTCCGGATGGCCACCCCCTGGTGGGCCGCGTTGTTCGCGTCGTTGTGCGCCCACATGTTGATGTAGCCGCGGTCGACGGTCACCCGGCCGTCGCCGCCCCGGCCCGGGCAGGGGTCGTCCAAATCGTAATCGAGTCGGGCCCAAGGGATCAGCTCGTTCTCATCGCTGACCGAGAGGTGGTACTTGAGCGCGGTCTTCAACGTGACGCAGTTCGTGACCTTGCACAGGCCAACCCCTTCGAGCACCCGGCGCCAGCCGTCGGGGCGTTCCGGTGCGCCGATGGCGTCCATGCTGCAGAAGAAGTCGTTGTAGTTGTGATGCCAGTTGAACGGGTTGACGATCTTCTTCAAGTCCTCCAGCGATACCAGCGTGGTGCTGCATTCGGTATCCACCACAACGGCTTCCGTGCCACAGACATCGATCACCGCGGCGTGGCACACCGGGATGTCCAGGATCGCCGGGTCGAGCCGCAGCTGGGCGACGGCATACTCGCGAAAACCGTAGAACTGGGCGCGTTGAGACATCCGGAACGGTAGGTCGGCGAGGAACTGCTGCACGATGCTGTCGGGCTGGTGGCAGTCGTCGAGCAGCGCATCGCGGCGGTGCTGATAACCCCGCTTCTGTGACCCGGCCGGATCGCCCGGGCTGACCAGCGCCAGTGCCTTGGCCAGGGAATTCTCGAAGGCGTCGTCGCCGAGCGTGGCGGTCAAGGTGGGCGCCGCGGGCGAACTCCCGGCGTCCTGGCGCACCCGGCTGATCGCCGTCGTGGCATACAGCAGCCGGGACTTCTCCCCGGCGGACAGCGGTTTGTCGGCCAGCACCTCCCGCTCGATGTCCTCGACGGCATCGGAGAAGCTGGGCTCGAGTTTGGCGTTTGGCCCGAAGAACAGAGTTTCCAATTCGCGATACCAGCCGGTGTTCGCCGAGGCCCCCGGCAGGAACTCATCGACGGTACTTCCGACCGCGGCATCGGTGGCATGAATCACCGCAGCGTCTAACGCCCCGTAAACCTCAAGCAGCGAACGCAACGCAGCCATTGCCCCTCCCCGGACCCGTAGCGCAGTTAGCATACCGTCACGCGGCCCCGAATGCGGGTTGGAATTCGAAGGAGTAGGCCCGTGGAAACCGGAAGCGATGCCGCGTCGAACGGTGATCTTCCGTGGGCTTCGGTATTCGATCCGGCGGCAAACATGCGCGCCCTGACCGGCATTCAGGCCGAGGGATTGCGGGCCGCGAGCCATTTGGTGGACAGGTTCATCCGCGTTGCCGCCACCGGACTGGACGGCGCGGGAAAGAGCCCCGATCCCTCGGGTGCGGACTCCGACCGGCAGCGGGCTCAGGACCGACGCGCGGACATCTTCGGCGCTACCGATATCGAGCCCCTGCTGCGGTCGTGGATGTCGATGATGGCGCAGATGCTGGGCGGCTCAGCCGGCAGATCGTCGCCAGAATCGAGCGAATCCAATGGCGCAGCACTGGATTTCACCACCGCGACGCCCTCCGGTCGCATCGCACTGGAAGTCCCGGCGCCCGGGGTGGCGACCGCCGAGGTGTGGCTGCACAATCTGGGCAGATCCGACCTGGGGGAGGTGACGCTGCGGTGCAGTGACCTCCTCGCGGCCGACGGCGGCACCATCGAGGCGGCCGCGGTGTCGATCGACCCGCGGGTGATACCGGTGCCGGCCCGCTCGAGCCGGGGCGTCGACGTCACCGTGCGGGTGGCCGACGGCGTGCCGCCGGGCTGCTATCGGGGCACGCTGCTGGCGCAGCGGCACCCGCAGCTGTGGCTGCCGCTGGCGGTACAGGTCGGCGGCCACCGCGCATGACCAGCATCGACGACCGTCCCGAGCTGGTGGCTGCCGTCGAGGATCAACTGCGGGCGGTGGGTCGACAGGTGCGCCGCGCCATGCTCGACGCCATGCCGGACGGCGAACCTGTGCGTTGGCTGTACGCGCCGATGCGCGAGTACCCGGCGCGGCCGGGCAAGGCCCTGCGGCCGGCGCTGTGCCTGTCCGCCGGACGCGCGTTCGGCGCTGGATCGGAGGCGTCCCTGCTCGGTGTCGCCGTGGCGATTGAGCTGCTGCACAACGCCTTCCTGGTGCACGACGACATCGCCGACGGCAGTGAGATGCGACGCGGGCGGCCCACCCTGGCCGCCAGCCACGGGATGGCGGCCGCGCTGAACGCCGGCGACGGGCTGGCGATCGTGGCCAGCCAGGTGTTGCGCAAGGCGACTCGGCACCTCGACCGGGATCTCGCCGACCGGGTGCTGGCCGAGTTCGACCTCATGGCGATGCGCACGCTCGAGGGCCAGGCCACCGAAATCGGCTGGCAGCGCGACAATACGGCCGATCTGCTGCCGGCGGACTACCTCGAGCTGATCATGCACAAGACGTGTTGGTACACCACCATCTACCCGCTGCGGGTGGGGGCGTTGATCGGCTCCGGCGGCACCGCCGACCTGGCGCCGCTGATCCGGTTCGGGTTCCACTTCGGGGCGGCCTTTCAGATCCGCGATGACCTGCTGAATCTGATCGGGGATGAACACGCCTACGGCAAGGAGATCCTGGGCGACCTCTACGAGGGCAAGCGCACGTTGGCCCTGGTTCATCTGATCGCGACCGCCCGGGGCGCCGACGCCGACTTCGTCCGCGACTACCTGCGGCGCGACCGCGCGCAGCGTTCCGAGGAAGTGGTGCGCACCATCCGCGCGTTGCTGGACGACTACGGCAGCATCCAGTACACCCGCGAGTACGCCGAGGGCATCCTGCTGGTGGCCGAGGATTACTTCGAGGCCGCCTTCGCCGACGCGCAGCCGGGACCCGACCTGGAGTTCCTGCGCGCACTGGTGCCCTACGTGTGGGCGCGGTGGCGCTGAGCCTGTGGATCGCTGCACACCGGCCGCCCCGCGGCGCACCTACGGTGAGGCGGTGATCGGCCCACCCGGCAGCCCGCTGCAGGCCGGCGCGCGGCGTTATCTGGCCCGCCGGCGGGAACGGGCCCTGGTGCACGCAGACCCGCGCGGCGGCCCGGACTCGGCCCGTACCCCGCCGTTCTGGATGTTGGTCGGGGCGGCGGTCGCGGCGCTGTTGTCCGCCGGGGCCCTGGTGTTGAGCCTGCTGCGGCCGCCGGCGCACCTCGGTGATGCGCCCATCGTGCTGGACCGCGACACCGGGGCGCTGTATGTGCGCATCGATGCGGTCCTGCACCCGGCGCTCAACCTCACCTCGGCGCGGCTGGCCGCGGGCCGGGCGGAGCATCCCCGAGCGGTGGCCCCGGCGGCCATCGACGCCGCCGGACGCGGTCCGCTGGTCGGCATCCCGGGGGCACCCGAACGCATCGGTGCACCGTTGACCGAGGCCGAGTCCAGTTGGACGGTCTGCGACGGCGTCCAGACCACCGTGCTGGCCGGAGTGGTGCCGCAGGATGGCACCGCGGTGCTGACGGGTGCGGCCGCGATCCTGGTCCGCGGCCCCAGCGGCACCACCCATCTGCTGTACGACGGCAAACGCGCGGCCCTCGACGACCAGGATCCGGCAGTGGTGCGGGCGCTGCGCCTCGAGGGCGTGACCCCCATCCCGGTCTCGGCGGCGCTGCTGGGCGCGGTGCCCGAGGTGGCACCGCTGACCGTCCCGCGCGTCCCCGACCTCGGCAACCCGGGGCCGGAGGGTTTGCCGGGGACCATGGTCGGTGACGTCATCCGGATCGAAAGGGCCGACGACACCGAGCATTTCGTGGTGCTCACCGGTGGGCTGCAGCGGATCGGCGCGGTCGCGGCGGACCTGATCAGGTTCGGCGGTGTCGGCCGCGACATGGCCGACGTCGCGCCCGCGGCCGTGCGCGCGGTGCCCACCCTCGGCGCGTTGGCGGTCTCGACCTATCCCGATCGTGTCGACCTGCCGCGCCGCGACCACGCCGCGGTGGTCTGCGCGACCTGGCTGCCCGGGCAACCGGTGACGCTGCGGGCCGGGACCGCCGCGGGTCCGGGCGGCGTGCGGTTGGCGCAGGCCGACGGCACCGGTCCGGCCGTGGACGAGGTGGTGCTGCCACCGGGCCGCAGCCTGTACGTGCGGCCCGAACGGGGCCCGCGGTCCGCGGTGGTGGTGACCGAGACCGGCGTCCGGTTCGCGGTCGAGGACGCGGACACCGCCGGGCTGCTCGGTCTGCCGGCAGCGGCGCTGCCGGCGCCGTGGCAGCTGGTCACCGCGTTACCGGCGGGCCCGACCCTGAGTCGGGCGGCCGCGTTGGTGGCCCACGACGTCGTGACTGCCGCGACGCCGACCGGGCAGCGTTGATGCGGCGAGCAGCACCACCGCGCACCCGCCCGCGCCCAGCAGGGCCGCGGTCCGCGCATCGGGGTCGCGGCCGGAGCGGCGCTCCGGTTCGATCGGGCGACCCAGCGCCTCGGCGCTCGGCGCCGCGGTGATCGGTTCACCGTCAAGGGCCCGTAGCGGGTCGATCACGCCGTTGCCGATCGCCGGATCCCAGCCGTGGCCCGGGCGTTGCGCACTGGCCTCGATGCGATGCATGACCTGCCGGGCGCGCAGTTCCGGGAACCGGGACCGGATCAGCGCCGCCAGCCCGGACACCACCGGAGCGGCGTAGCTGGTGCCCGAGAGGGGGCGGTCGCCGTCCGGCGTGGGCAGCGTGGCGGTCACCCCGCCGCCGGCCGGGTTCAGCGAGATCAGGTGCTCGCCCGGGGCGCCCACATCGACCCACGGGCCGGCCAGCGTGAACGCGGACGCGGCGCCGTCCGCGTCGACCGAACCGACCGTCAGCACGTAGTCGTCGTACCAGGCCGGGCTCACCGCGACGGTGGCGCTGTCCCACCGCGCGGCGCCGTCCGCCGGCTGCGGGGGGCACTGGGCGGCGCCGCCGATGTTGCCGGCGGCGGTCACCACGACCGCATCCTTGACGTCGACCGCGTAGGCCAGCGCGGCGCCCAATGCCCGGTCCTCGAGCGAGCCGGTTCGGCAGGCCACCGAGGAGATGTTGATGACCGTCGCGCCCTGATCGGCCGCGGTGCGCACCGCCATCGCGAGGGTCTCGACGTCACCGAAGCCGACCGCCGTCGCATCGTGGGCGGGGCCGAACTTGGTGCTGGACTGGCGGATGCTGAGCACGGTGGCTTCCGGTGCGATGCCGGCGAATCCGACGCCGTCGGCGGAATCGGGTGCCGCGGCGATGATTCCGGCAACGATGGTGCCGTGGCCGTCGCAGTCCTGGGTGCCGTCTCCGGCGCCGACGTAGTCGCCGGCACCCTCCAGTCGCGCGAGCCGTGGATGCCGGGCGACGCCGGTGTCGATGACGGCCACGCGCTGCCCCTGCCCGCGGGTGATGTTCCACGCCGCATCGAGACCGAGCATCGCCACCGCGTTCGCCGCCGTGGCGGGGCCGCGGTGGTCCGGCGGGACCGCGCACGTCTGGCGTTGGCGGGTGGCGGTCGGCGGTGCCGGGGCGGCCGGGGCGGGCAATCGGCTGCCGTCGATCACCGGGCGGTCCAGGGCGTGGGCCGGCGGTGCCACCCCGACCCCGACGGCCAGCAGCGTCGCGGCCGCGAGGAACCGGAGGATCGTCATCGGTACAGCTCCAGCGCCCACCACGCCGCCGGAAGCGTCGCCACCAGCGCGATGCGTTCGGCCGCGCCGAGCACGGCCGGCGCGCCGGGTGCGCGCGCCAGCGACGGAACCGACACCGCCAGCCCCATCGCAGCCACTGCGATGCCGGTGGTCCACTGCGGCCCGAGCGGGTACAAGGTGATGAACCAGGCTGTTGCAGTGGTGATTCCGGCCACCAGCAGCACCGTCCGCGACGCCGGCGGCTGCCGATGGGCCGCGCGCGTCAGCAGCACCGTCGCGACGACGGCACCGAATACCCGACCCGGCGGGCCGGCAGCGCCCAACGCCGCCAGCGCGGCACCGAACGCGGCGGCACCGGCGGTGCCCGAGACCAGCAGGCCGTGGACCCGGATCGTCTCGACCGGGTCACCGGTCGGCAACAATGCGATCCGGCCGGCGGCCGCGAGCACCAGCAGCGCGACGGTGGCCACGGCGATCCCCGCGCTCGGCGCCGGGGCGTCGATCATGGTGGCGGGCAGCAGGACCGCGCCGACCAGCGCCGCGGCGACGGCGATCGGGTGCATCACCGGTGCGGTACCGGCGTCCCATCGCCCGGCGAGGGTCGCTGCGGACGCCACCGCCGCCGCGGTCAGTAGCAGCCGCGGTACCACCGCACCCGGTAACAGGTTGTACCCGAGCGCGGCGGTCGCGCACAGCGCCGCGGACAGCGCCGCGACCTGTGTGGACCTCGAGTCCCACCGGTACTGCGCGTGCACGGTGGCGCACAACACGTCCGCGCTGTCGGTGCCGCGCGCGGCGACGGGCGCCGTGGGCGTCGCGGTCACCAGCAGCAGATCGCCGTCGGCCACCCCGGCCTCGGTCAGGGTCGTCGACGGGTCCAGCGGACCGAGCGTGGGCACATAGACATGCCTGGCCAGCGGCGCCGTCCACGGATCGGCGCCGTGACCGACGCCGATGTCGCAGACCGCCGGCAGCAGTTCGGCGATCGCGACATCGTCGGGCAGTGTGACGTCAAAACCGGTGTCGTCGAGACGGATCGATACTCGCATCCCGCGACGGTAGGCCGCCCGGTCCGGCGCGGGTGCACGGCGATCCACAGCCCGGGCCGGGTGAATTGCCGGGTGTGACGCCGCTGCATAGCGTCACGTCCGTGCTGGAGCTCACCGTGTCCGAACCGCCCGCCGTACCGCGGGACAACGCCGGCGGGGGCCGAACGAGGTGGCTGCCCGTCCTCGGTCTGCTGGCCGGGGCGGCGGTGATGGTCGCTGTCGGTGTCGGTGGTGCCGGGCCGTCCCCGCAACACCCGGCGCTGCTGGCGTTTCCGGTCATCATGATCGTCTCGATGTTGACGTCGCTGGCGTACGGCGTGGGCGGGGCCGGCAACGCCAAGCTCGACCGCGACCGCGACGACTATCTGTCCTATCTGGGTCGGATCGGGGGCGAACTGCGCGAAGCGGCTGTGCGACAACAGGATCGAAGCCGAGACCGGCACCCGGACCCCGCGGCGCTGTGGACGTCGGCGGGCACCGCGCTGATGTGGCGCTGCCGCGCCGGCGAACCCGGGTACGGGCGGGTCCGGGTGGGCCGCGGTGAGATCGGCCCCGAGGTCCGGCCGGTGCGGGCGGGCGGGGTCGCCGCCGCGTCGTCGATCACCATGGGCGATCCGGTCACGCACACCGCGCTGGATCGGTTCCTCGAGGCCCATGCCGTGCTGCCGGACATGGCCGTGACGATCGACCTGCTGGCCGCCGATGTGGTGGCCGTGGCCGGGGAGCGCGACGGGGCGCGGGCGCTGGCGCGCGCACTGCTCTGCCAACTCGCGGTGTCCCACGGCCCGGATCAGGTGCGGGTCGCCGTGGTGGCCGGTGCCACCACCCGCGGGCACTGGGATTGGGTCAAATGGCTGCCGCACAACGGTGATCCGCCGATGTTCTTCGAGGCGCTGACCGACCTCGGCGCGGCACCGCGCGACGGTGCCCGACTGCTGGTGGTGCTCGACCACGCCTGCGCCACCTCGGGGGCCCGGCCGTCGGGGGCCACGGTCCTCGCGGTGGGCGGGGCCGAGGGGGCCGACCTACACCTGACCGTGACGCCGACCGAGGTCACCGTCCGCGGCCGGGAGAACCGCACGGCGGCACCGGATCTGATGCCGACCGCGCAGGCGCTGGCGTGCGCGCGACGCCTGGCCCGGCACCACCTCGGGGCGAGCCCGCGCGCCGGCACCGGTTGGTTGCACCTGATGGGTCTCACCGGCCTCGAGGCCCTCGACGCCGAAGCGTTGTGGCGCGGCGACAATCCGCGCGAGTTGCGAGTCCCACTGGGCAGCGCGGAATCCGGTCGCCCCGTCGAACTCGACATTCGCGAGGCCGCGGCCGGCGGCATGGGCCCGCACGGGTTGTGCATCGGAGCAACCGGTTCCGGCAAATCCGAACTGCTGCGCACCGTCGCGGTGGGCATGATCGCGGTCCACCCGCCCGAGGAACTCAACCTGATCCTGGTGGACTTCAAGGGCGGGGCGACGTTTCTCGACCTGCATCGCGCGCGCCATGTCTCGGCGATCATCACGAACCTCGCCGACGAGGCCTACCTGGTGGACCGCATGCAGGACGCGCTGACCGGGGAGATCAATCGCCGCCAACGGATGCTGCGCGAGGCCGGCAATGTGGGCGGCATCGCCGATTACCGGCGGGCCCGCGCCGCCGGGCGACCGTTGCCGCCGCTGCCGACCCTGCTGGTGATCGTCGACGAGTTCGCCGAGTTGCTCGGCCAACATCCCGAGTTCGTCGACGTGTTCGTCGCGATCGGGCGCCTGGGCAGGTCGCTGGGCATCCATCTGCTGCTGGCCAGCCAGCGTCTCGACGAGGGGCGGTTGCGCGGACTGGAATCGCACCTGTCGTATCGAATCTGTCTGAAGACCCTGTCGGCCGGCGAATCTCGGGCCGTACTCGGCGTGGCCGACGCGTATGAGCTGCCGACCGCGCCGGGCGGTGCGTTCTTGAAGGTCGGCGCGAGCGACCCGCTGCGATTTCAGGCCGCGCTGGTCTCGGCGGCGGTGCCGTCCGCCCCGCCGCGGCCGGCCCCGGTCAATGCCCCGGTCGAATTCGCCGGCGTGCCCAGCCTGCCGGATCGGCCGCCGGTCGAGGCCCCGTCGACCGCGACGCTGCTCGACGCGGTGCTCGATGCCGTGGCCGACCACGGCGCGCCGGCCCACCCGGTGTGGCTGCCCCCACTGCCGCACTCGCCGAGCCTGGACGAGGTCCTGTCGCAGGCCGCGGTCGAGGATCTGCGGATCCCGGTCGGGCTGGCCGATCGGGTGTTCGAACAGCGCCGGGAGCCGACGCTGGTGGAGCTGTCGGGAGCGGCCGGCAATGTGGCCGTCATCGGCGCTCCCCAGTCCGGCAAGAGCGCCGCGCTGCGGACGCTGTGCCTGGCGCTGGCCGCCACCCACCCGCCGGAACGAATCCAGCTCTACTGCCTCGATTTCGGTGGCGGATTGGGGCCGCTGCGGCAGTTGCCGCACGTGGGCGCGATCGCGTGCCGCCGCGACGTCGAACTCGTTCGTCGTACCGTGGCGGATCTGACCGCCCTGCTGCGCCGCCGCGAGGCGCTGTTCACCCGGCATGGCCTGGACTCGATGGCCGCCTACCGGCACCACCGTGCCACCGGTGTCGACGACACCGAGGACCCGTTCGGCGATGTGTTCCTGATCGTCGACGGCTGGGCGGCGCTGCGCCAAGAATACGAAGAGCTGGAGCAGGCCATCACAATGATTGCGGCAGAAGGGCTTTCATTGGGACTGCACGTGGTGCTCGCGGCCGGGCGGTGGGCAGATCTGCGGCCGGCGCTGCGCGATCAGATCGGCACCAGGATCGAGCTGCGCCTGGCCGACCCGATCGACTCGGAAATCGACCGGCGCGCCGCGCGCAACGTGCCGGCCGGTCGGCCCGGGCGCGGCCTGACCCCCGAGGGCAACGCGCTCACGGTCGCGCTGCCACGGCTGGACGGGTGCGCGAGCGCGACCGGTCTGGCCGAGGCCACCGCGGCCGCCGCCAACGCGCTGCGGGACCGCTACCCCGACCGGCAGGCGCCGCCGATCCGGGTGCTGCCGCACCTGGTCGACCATGCCGCCCTCGCGGCCACGCCCCGCTCCGGAACACAGGTCGTGATCGGCGTGGACGAGCATCGCCTGGGCGCCGTGACGCTGGACTTCGATGTCCAACCGCACCTGCTGATCCTGGGCGACCGCGGCAGCGGAAAGACCTCGGCGCTGCGCATGATCGCCGCCCAGATCGACCGGCGGCACCGGCTGATCGTCGTGGACCCGCGCCGGACCATGACCGCGGTGCCGGGCGCGACCCATGTCAGCGGTGGCGCGGACCTGGTGGCGGTGATCGAGGATTTGCTCCTGCTGCTGCACCGCCGCACGACCGCCGCCGATCACGGTCCCGCGGTGTTCGTCCTGGTGGACGACTACGACGTGGCGACGGGTACGGCCGAGGGCGCGCTGACGCGATTGACCGAGATCTTGCCGCTGGCCCGCGATGTCGGGCTGCACCTGCTGATCGCTCGGCCCGCCGCCGGGGCCGGGCGAGCGCTGTATGAGCCGCTGCTCGCCGCGGTTCGGCACAGCGACGCCATGGGACTGCAACTGAGTGCGGGTGCCGACGAGGGCCCGTTGTTGGCATCGAGCCGCCCCGCCGTGCTGCCGCCCGGACGCGCGGTGCTGATCACCCGGGCAGGTGGCGAACAGTGCATCCAAGTCGCGTGGAGCGCGCCGTGACCCGGGTCGCGGTGTGCGAACTCGGCCCGGCGACGGTCCGCCGGCTCGGGCCGGCCGCGGGCACCGGTGTGGACCCGGTGTTGGCGCGAGCGGCACTGGCGGCCGGCGATGACCCGGTGACGGTGGTGGGGGACCGGGCGGTGCGCACCGCCGCGGTGTGGCGGCAGGTGTTCGCGACGCTGCTCGGCGACGCCCAGCAGGCCCACTTGATCCACCCGAGTTGGTGGCCGGCGACCAGGCCGGCGTTGGTGGCCGAGCTGGCCCGCGGCGTCGTGCGGCGGGTCGTCACCAGTTCGCGTGCCGCGCTGGTCGGACCGGGGTCGGTGCATGTCGAGATCGCCCCGCAGCTGGTGCTGGTGTCGGCCGGCGGCAAGCCGATTCAGGGCGAATCCCGTTCGGCGGCACCAGGTGACGTCGCCACCCGGGTGACCGCGCTGGTGGCGGGCCAACCACCGAGACCGGTGGCACTGGATGCGCCGGCCGAGGTGCCCGGCGCCGCCGCGCTGGCGGAGCTGATCGCGGCGCGGCTGCGTGCCGACGGGGTGCCGGTACGCCGGGTGGACCCGAATCGGTGGGTCGCAGCACCGGAGCCCGCCCCGCCGACGCCCACCCCGGTCGTCGCTCGCCGACCCAGCGGGGTGTCGGTGGGCCTCGCGGCGGTGCTGCTGGCCGGGCTCGGGGTGGGATGGCTGCTGCGCCCCGAGTCCCACACCGCGTCGGTGTCGTCGACGGTGGCGCTGGTCGAGGGTCGCATCACCGCCGACATCCCCGAGGGCTGGCTGGTGCGGCGGGTGACCGGGGGACCCGGGTCGGCGCGCCTGGAGGTCGCCGCTCCCGACAATCCCGCTGCGGTAGTGCATCTCACCCAGGCGCCGGTGCCGGGACAGGACTTGCGCGCCGTGGCCGCCACGCTGCGCGCCGTGCTGGCCGAACAACCGCCGGGGGTGTTCCTCGAGTTCGAGTCGGCCCGCGCTCGCGCGGGACGGGATGCGGTGACCTACCGCGAGGTCCGCGCCGACGCGGAGATCGACTGGACCGTATTCGTCGAGGACGGCATCCGCATCGGCGTCGGCTGCCAGAGTCCGCCCGGGGACACCCACCACGCGCAACCGGCCTGTGAACTCGCAATCCGCTCCGCACACCGAATTCGCTGAGGAGGAGACCGCGAACCCGCACCACTGTCCGTACCAGGGGCCACCCGAACCGATCAAGGAGACCAGATGAGCACACCGCACGACAGCCTCGCCACCGACTTCGAGCTGATGACCAAGGTCGCCGGGACGACCGACGCCCGCAGCGCGGAGATCCGCGCCATGCTGCATTCCTTCATCGGGCGCATGACTGCCGTACCGCCCACGGTCTGGAGTGGTGCTGCCGCAACCGTTTTCCGCGACGTCATGCAGCGCTGGAACGCCGAGTCGGTGCGGCTGTGCACCGCGTTGGAGGCGATCGCCGAAACCATTCGCACCAATGAGCGCGCCCTGCGGGCCGCCACCGAGCGGCACGCGCGGCAGGTCGGCGCGAGCGCCGCGGAACTCTGAAGGGGCAGACCATGGATCCAGTGCTGTCGTATCAGTTCGGGGAGATCGATGCGTTGGTGCGCGGCGAGATCAACGCCACCTCGGGCAGGCTGAACGCCATGCTCGATGACCTCAGAGCGCAGATCGCACCGTTGCAGGAGCTGTGGACCCGCGAGGCGGCCACCGCCTATCGCGGTGAACAACTGCGGTGGCAGCAGTCCGCGGTCGCGCTCAACGACATGCTGATGCGGCTCGGGCACGCCGTCGGTGAGGGCGCCGCCGACCTGGCCGAGACCGACCGGCGCGCCGCGAACACCTGGTTCCGGTAGCGCCGCCACCAACTCTGTGCGGTCCCGCCGGGAGGAGAGCCCGGTGGGGCCGCACAGTCGCGAAAAGTGAGTAGCAACTCCGAAAGCCGCGCTGAACTGCTCCGATGGCGGTCCGGAACGCGAGTTGTCAGCGTCGCGCTGGTGCCGAAGGATCGATGCATGGACATCGACCGGTACGCCGCCTTCCTGCCACCCGACCGCCGCTCCGGGGTGCTGCCGGAGCCGACGTGGATGGACTGGCGTGGCCGTCGCATCCACATCGCCCGCGCGACCGACGCCTCGGCCCCCGTGCGGATGATCGTGGTGCACGGCGGCGGTGGGTACTCGGGTGCGCTGTGGCCGTTGGCCGGGCTGCTCGCGGGCGAGGGCGTCGAGGTGCTCTCGCCGGACATGCCGCTGTACGGCGACACCGTGGAACCCGAACCCGCCCGGGTGCGCTATGCGGATTGGATCGACCTGCTCTGCGACATCGTCGTCGAAGAGCGGCGCCGCGATGCGCGTCCGATCGTGCTGTTCGGCGCGAGCATGGGCGGCATGCTGGCCTACGAGGTCGCCGCGCGCACCGGCGAGGTCGCCGCGGTGCTGGCGACCTGCCTACTCGATCTGTCCGATCCGGCCGCGCTGGCGGCGGCGTCCCGGATCAAGGTCGACGGCCGGATCAGCGGCGCGGCGCTGCGGATGGGCGGCGCGGCGTTCGGAAACCTCCGAGTGCCGATGCGCTGGGTCGCCGACATGTCCGCGATGAGCGGCAATCCGCGGCTGTCGAGGTTGTGCGCGACCGACCCGAAGGGCGGTGGCGTCCACGTTCCCCTCGGGTTCCTGTCCAGCTGGCTCGGTTATCGGCACACCGTGCCCGAGCAGTACCGCGGCGCGGCGGTCACCCTGGTCCATCCCGCTGCCGACGCCTGGACCCCGCCAGAGCGCAGTATCGGTTTCCTGCAACGGATCTCGGCGCCGACCCGGTTGGTGCTGCTGGACAACTGCGGGCACTACCCGATCGAGGAGCCGGGCTTGACACAGCTGGGGGAGGCGGTGCGCGAGACCGTCAGGGCGGTGGCGGAGCAAGCCGGTCGACGGTGAGCAACAACTGCTTCACGTCGTAGCCGTGCCGGGGCATCACGCGGTGCACCTGGGCGTCGACGGCGTGCAGGATCGTGCGGGCGGTCAACTCCGGGTCCGCGCCGCCCCGACCGCAGCGCTTGAGGTGGTAGGACACCTCGGCGCAGATCCAGTCTTCGAACCGGCCCATCTCCTCGACGTCGTCGGCGGTGCCGGCCACCCGGTGCAGCAACGCGTGCAGGCGCGGATGCCCGCTGTGCAGGTCCACCACTTCCCGCAGCAGCGTGGCCATCGTGGTCTCGAACGCCGGATTGTCCACCCGCAGCCGGTCGAACAGCGGGGCCAATCGCGCTTCGCCGTCCCGGACGTGTCGGCGGGCCACCGCCCGTAACAGCGCGTGCTTGTCCGGGAAATACTGGTACAGCGTGCCGATCGAGACGCCCGCGCGCTCGGCGATCCGGTTGGTGGTGGCCGCCGGCCCCTCCCGGGAGAACATCTGGGCGGCCGCCTCCACCAGCACGTCCAGGGTCTGTCTGGCCCGTTGCTGGTGCGGCGTCCTGCGTGGTGTCCCGATGCAGCCATTGTGGCCCAATTGCGGTTGGTGCATTGCGGCCGGCACCGGAGTCCGCAAGGGTGGTGGCTATCACGTTTCGTGCCGACCTGACGATCAGAAGAGGTTGAAGATGACTGTTTACGCGCGTCCGGGCGCCGAGGGTGCCGTGATGTCGTTCGAGGCCCGGTACGACAACTACATCGGTGGCCAATGGGTGCCGCCGACCGCCGGCCGCTACTTCGAGAACCCCACGCCGATCACCGGCGAGGCGTTCTGCGAGGTGGCGCGCTCCGACGAAGCCGATATCGACAAGGCGCTGGATGCGGCCCACGCCGCGGCGCCGGCCTGGGGCAAGACGTCGCCGGCCGAGCGTGCCGTCGTCCTGAACAAGATCGCCGACCGCATCGAGGAGAACCTGGAATCGATCGCGGTCGCCGAATCGTGGGACAACGGCAAGCCGGTCCGCGAGACGCTCAACGCCGACATCCCGTTGGCGGTCGATCACTTCCGGTACTTCGCCGGCGCCATCCGCGCCCAGGAGGGGTCGCTGTCGCAGATCGACGACGACACCGTGGCCTACCACTTCCATGAGCCCCTGGGTGTTGTCGGCCAGATCATCCCGTGGAACTTCCCGATCCTGATGGCGGTCTGGAAGTTGGCCCCGGCCCTGGCCGCGGGCAACGCCGTGGTGCTCAAGCCGGCCGAGCAGACCCCGGCCTCGATCCTGTACCTGATGTCGGTGATCGGCGATCTGCTGCCGCCCGGTGTCGTCAACGTGGTCAACGGCTTCGGGGTGGAGGCGGGTAAGCCGCTGGCCTCGAGCCACCGGATCGCCAAGATCGCGTTCACCGGCGAGACCACCACCGGCCGGCTCATCATGCAGTACGCCAGCCAGAACCTGATCCCGGTGACGCTCGAGTTGGGCGGCAAGAGCCCGAACATCTTCTTCAACGATGTGCTGGCCGCCAACGACGAGTATCAGGACAAGGCCCTGGAGGGCTTCACGATGTTCGCCCTCAACCAGGGCGAGGTCTGCACCTGTCCGTCCCGGTCGCTGATCCAGGCCGACATCTACGACGAGTTCCTCGCGATGGCCGCGATCCGGACCAAGGCCGTGCGACAGGGCGACCCGCTGGACACCGAGACGATGATCGGGGCGCAGGCCTCCAACGATCAGCTGGAAAAGATCCTGTCCTACATCGAGATCGGTAAAAGCGAGGGCGCCACGGTGGTCACCGGCGGGGAACGCGCCGAACTCGGCGGCGACCTGTCCGGCGGCTATTACGTTGCGCCAACCATCTTCACCGGCCACAACAAGATGCGGATCTTCCAGGAGGAGATCTTCGGTCCGGTCGTCGCGGTCACGTCGTTCAAGGACTACGACGAGGCGATCGACATCGCCAACGACACCCTGTACGGCCTCGGCGCCGGGGTGTGGAGCCGCAACGGCAACACCGCCTACCGCGCGGGCCGCGACATCAAGGCCGGCCGGGTCTGGACCAACTGCTATCACTCCTACCCCGCGCACGCGGCGTTCGGCGGTTACAAGCAGTCCGGCATCGGCCGGGAGAACCACAAGATGATGCTCGATCACTATCAGCAGACCAAGAATCTGCTGGTGTCCTACAGCAACAGCGCGCAGGGATTCTTCTGATCCCGAATCGGTCGAATAGTGTTGTCCGAGAACAGCATCAGTGGAGTTGGCGTACTTGAGTGGACACCGTCGTGATATCGGGAGATGATTTTGCGTCAGGTCGAGTACCCGACCTCTGGGCTCAATGGGGAGCGCGTTGGCGGCGGTGGCAACCAGATTGACCCTGTGAGGCGAAGGAGTTCGACGTGGCCGGTGTCGAAGCGCATCTCGAGAGTGCGGACTATCTGCAGAAGCGCCAACTGAAATCGGGCAGTGCGGGCTGGCTGCTGCTGGCCGGCCTCGGCGTCAGCTACGTCATCTCCGGCGACTACTCCGGCTGGAACTTCGGTCTCGAGCAGGGCGGCTTCGGCGGCCTGGCCATCGCGGCCGTCATCATCGCCGGCATGTACCTGGCCCTGGTCCTCGGGATGGCCGAGCTGTCCGCGGCCTTGCCGGCGGCCGGCGGCGGCTACACGTTCGCCCGTCGGGCACTCGGCCCGTGGGGTGGGTTCGCCACCGGCACAGCCATTCTCATCGAATACGCGATCGCCCCGGCCGCCATTGCGACGTTCATCGGCGCCTACGTCGAGTCACTCGGCCTGTTCGGGATCACCAGCGGTTGGTGGATCTATCTGGCGGCCTATGCGCTGTTCATCGGCATCCACCTGGCCGGTGTGGGGGAGGCGCTCAAGGTCATGTTCGTCATCACCGCCATCGCCCTGGTCGGGTTGCTGGTGTTCGCCGTCGCCGCCGTCGGGCACTTCGACCTGGCCAACCTGACCAACATCGCACCCACCGAGGCCGCCGGCGCCTCCGCCTGGCTGCCCCATGGCTACCTGGGGATCTGGGCCGCAATCCCGTTCGCCATCTGGTTCTTCCTCGCGATCGAGGGGGTGCCGCTGGCGGCGGAGGAGGCCGCCGACCCGGAGCGCAACGTGCCCCGCGGCATCATCGCCGCCATGGCCGTGCTGCTGGTCACCTGCGTCACGGTCCTGGTGCTGACCACCGGAGCCGGTGGTGCCCAAGAGATGTCGACCTCGGGCAACCCGCTGGTGGAGGCGCTCGGCGACGGCACCGCCGCCAAGATCGTGAACTACATCGGCCTGGCGGGCCTGATCGCCAGCTTCTTCTCGATCATCTACGCGTACTCGCGACAGTTGTTCGCGCTGTCCCGGGCGGGCTACCTGCCCAGAACGCTGTCGGTGACCAACAAGCGCAAGGCGCCCACCCTGGCGCTGATCATCCCCGGCGCCATTGGCTTCGTGCTGTCGCTGACCGGACAGGGCGACCTGCTGCTGAACATGGCGGTGTTCGGGGCCGCGCTGAGCTACGTGCTGATGATGGTCAGCCACATCGTGTTACGAGTGCGTGAGCCCGACATGCCGCGGCCGTACCGCACCCCGGGCGGCGCGGTGACCACGGGATTCGCGCTGGTCATCGCGGTGCTGGCGGTCATCGCGACCTTCCTGGTCAACCCCGTTGCGGCGGGCTGGTGCCTGGCGGTGTTCGCGGCGTTCATGGGATATTTCGCGGTGTACAGCCGGCACCAGTTGGTGGCCAATTCGCCCGACGAAGAGTTCGCGATCCTGGCCCAGGCCGAGAGCGAATTGACTTGAGTTATCGGCAACAGGTTTCGGGGGTGAACTACCACTTCGACGGGCTGGTCGAGGTGATGGCCAAAGCCACCCCGCTGCGCTCCGGGGATCAGCTTGCCGGATGCGCCGCCGAGCACGACGCCGAACGCGCGGCCGCCGCCTGGGTGCTCGCGGACCTGCCGCTGCAGACCTTCCTCGACGAGGACCTCGTCGACTACGACAGTGACGAGGTCACCCGGCTGATCATGGACAGTCATGACCGGCAAGCCTTTTCGGCGATCTCCAGTCTGACGGTCGGGGGCTTGCGCGATTGGTTGCTGGAGGCCGCCGCGCAGGACACGGCCGCCGAGACGATCGCCGCGGTCGGGCCGGGCCTGACCCCGGAGATGGTGGCCGCGGTCAGCAAGATCATGCGCAACCAGGACCTGATCGCGGTCGCGGCAGCCACCCGGGTGACTGCCGGATTCCGCACCACGATCGGTGCCCCCGGCACACTGGCGACCCGGCTGCAGCCCAACCACCCCACCGACGACCCCCGCGGGATTGCCGCCTCGGTGCTCGACGGGCTGCTGCTGGGTTGCGGTGATGCCGTGATCGGGGTCAACCCGGCCACCGACTCCCCACAGGCCACCGCCGACCTGCTGGAGTTGCTCGACTCCATTCGCACCCGTTACGACATCCCGGCACAGTCCTGCGTGCTCTCGCACATCACCACGACGATCGGACTGATCGAACGCGGGGCGCCCGTCGACCTCGTCTTCCAGTCCATCGCCGGGACCCAAAGCGCCAACGCCGCGTTCGGGGTCGACATCGCGCTGCTGCGGGAGGGCCGCGACGCCGCCCGCGCGCTGCACCGCGGAACCGTGGGCGACAACGTCATGTACCTCGAGACGGGGCAGGGCTCGGCGCTGAGCTCGCAGTCCCACCTGGGTGTCGGCGGCAAACCGGTGGACCAGCAGACCCTGGAGGCCCGGGCCTACGCGGTGGCCCGCGACCTGCAGCCGCTACTGATCAACACCGTGGTGGGATTCATCGGCCCGGAGTACCTCTACGACGGCAAACAGATCATCCGGGCCGGCCTGGAAGACCACTTCTGCGGCAAGCTGCTCGGCCTGCCGATGGGGGTGGACGTCTGCTACACCAACCACGCCGAGGCCGATCAGAACGACATGGACAACCTGCTGACGCTGCTGGCGGCCGCCCGGGTGGCGTTCGTCATCACGGTGCCCGGCGCCGACGACGTGATGCTCGGCTACCAGAGTCTGGCGTTCCACGACGTGCTGACCACCCGTCGCACCCTCGGGTTGCGGCCCGCCGCCGAGTTCGAGGCGTGGCTGCGCAAGGTGGGCATGGTCGACGAGGCGGGCACGCTCACGCCCTTCGACCTGACCCGATCACCGCTGCGTTCCCTGACCTCGACGGACCAGTGAGCCCGCCTTGACCAGCGAGGATCCGGCCGTCCGAGAATTCTGGGACACGCTGCGCCTGACCACTCAGGCCAGGATCGGTCTGGGTCGAGCCGGCAACGGGCTGCCGACCCGACGGGTGCTGGAGTTGGCGGCCGCGCACGCCACCGCCCGTGACGCCGTGCACATTCCGCTGGAGGTCGCCGAGTTGGCGGCAGCTGTCCGCGACGTCGGAATCGGCGAGCCCGCGACGGTGACCAGCCGGGCCCGTTCCCGCGACGAGTACCTGCGCAGACCGGACCTGGGGCGGGTACTCGCCGAATCCCGGGCGTTGCCCGAGCACCCGGCCGACATCGGCTTCGTGCTGGCCGACGGACTGTCGCCGACAGCCCTGGCGCACCACGGTGCGGCGCTGCTGAGCGCACTCGTCGAGCAGTTGCGTGACCGCTACACCCTGGCGCCGCCGGTGATCGCCACTCAGGCCCGCGTCGCACTCGGCGACCACATCGGCGCTCTGCAGCGGGTCCGCACCCTGTTGGTGATCATCGGGGAGCGGCCCGGCCTGAGCGTGGCCGACAGCCTCGGCATCTATCTGACCCATCTGCCGCGGCCCGGCCGTACCGATGCCGACCGCAACTGTGTCTCCAACATCCACCCGCCCGACGGCCTGGGGTACGCCGACGCCGCGCGGGTGGCGGCCGGTCTGATCGGCGGTGCGGTCGAGCTGGGACGCTCCGGAGTCGCCCTCAAGGACACCTCCCGCGCCGGCGAACTGCACTGATGCCGGACCGGGCGTTTTGACCTGCGCGGACGGCCACCGGTAAGCTGCCCGGTTGGCGTGTGCTGCCCTTTTCTCGGGCATACGGGTCCCGGGTCAACGTCGGTCGCCGGAACCTCAACTCGCACCCGCCTGACCGGCATTCCGTAACCCGAGAAGAGAAGGTAAGCAACGTGCCTACTTACACGCCGAAGGCGGGTGACACCACGCGTCAGTGGTATGTCATCGATGCCTCGGATGTGGTGCTCGGCCGCCTTGCTGTTGCAGCAGCCACCCTGCTGCGGGGCAAGCACAAGCCGACATTCACACCCAATGTCGACGGTGGTGACTTCGTCATCATCATCAACGCCGAGAAGGTCGCCATCAGCGGCGACAAGCTCGAGAAGAAGTTCGCTTACCGCCACTCGGGTTATCCCGGCGGTCTGCGCAAGCGCAGCATCGGCGAGCTGCTGGCCAAGCAGCCGACCCGGGTGGTGGAGAACGCCATCCTCGGCATGCTGCCGCACACGAAGTTGGGTCGGCAGATCCAGAAGAAGCTGAAGGTCTATGCGGGTCCCGAGCACCCCCATACCGCCCAGCAGCCGATCGCATACGAGATCAAGCAGGTGAGCCAGTGAGCGAGACTGACGTGACTGAAGAAGCCGTCACCGAGACCACCGAGACCGCAGAGGCCCCCGTGGCCGCTGAGGCTCCGGTGGAGACCTACGAGACCGCTGCCACCGAGGAGTCCGCTCCCCGCGAGCCGGTCTACCTGGAACGTCCCATCCAGACCGTGGGCCGCCGCAAGGAGGCCGTGGTCCGGGTGCGTCTGGTGCCCGGCACCGGCAAGTTCTTCCTGGACGGCCGCAGCCTGGAGGAGTACTTCCCGAACAAGGTGCATCAGCAGCTGATCAAGGCGCCGCTGGTGACCGTGGATCGGCTGGAGAGCTTCGATGTCTACGCCCACCTCGACGGTGGCGGACCCTCGGGTCAGGCCGGCGCGCTGCGCCTGGCGATCGCCCGTGCGCTCATCCTGGTGTCCCCCGAGGACCGTCCGGCGCTGAAGAAGGCCGGCTTCCTCACCCGCGACCCGCGTGCCATCGAGCGCAAGAAGTACGGCCTCAAGAAGGCCCGTAAGGCTCCTCAGTACAGCAAGCGCTGATACTGCGAGCAGGTCACTTTCTGGTCGCGAGCGTGCGTCCTTCCGCGACTGCGGCGGCGTGTCGCACCGCGGACACGCACGCTCGCGCCGGAAAGTGGGGAAACCGACCATCAAACCGGGAGGTTTGTCTGTTATGGGTCGACTGTTCGGCACCGATGGAGTCCGAGGACTGGCAAACCGCGAGTTGACCGCGGAACTCGCCCTGGCGCTGGGTTCCGCCGCCGCCCGTCACCTTGCACGTTCGAGCCCGGCGCGACGCCGGGTGGCGGTGGTCGGCCGCGATCCCCGAGCCAGCGGAGAAATGCTCGAGGCCGCGGTGGTGGCCGGCCTGACCAGCGAGGGTGTCGACGCCCTTCGCGTTGGTGTGCTCCCCACCCCGGCGGTGGCCTACCTGGCCGGCGCCTACGACGCCGACTTCGGCGTGATGATCTCCGCCTCGCACAACCCCATGCCGGACAACGGCATCAAAATTTTCGGTCCCGGCGGCCACAAGCTCGACGATGCCGCCGAGGACCAGATCGAGGCGCTCGTCGGCGATGAGCCGCTGGCGCGCAGAGCATCGGGTACCGGTGGACGCCCGATCGGCGCCGATATCGGGCGGGTGGTCAACGCCGAGGACGCGCTCGAGCGCTACCTGCGGCACGTCGGCAAGGCGGCCACCACCCGACTCGAAGGCCTGACCGTCGTGGTCGACTGCGCCCACGGGGCCGCCTCGACGGCCGCGCCGCGCGCCTACCGCGCCGCCGGAGCCACTGTGGTGGCGATCAACGCCGAACCCAACGGCCGCAACATCAACGACGGCTGCGGCTCCACGCACCTGGACGGGGTCGCCGCCGCGGTGCTCGCGCACGGCGCCGACCTGGGTTTGGCCCATGACGGCGATGCCGACCGGTGCCTGGCCGTCGACGCGACCGGCGCGGTGATCGACGGCGACGCCATCATGGTGGTGCTGGCTTCGGCGATGCAGGAGGCCGACGAGCTGGCGTCCAACACGCTGGTGGCCACGGTGATGAGCAATCTCGGCCTGCACCTGGCGATGCGTGCGGCCGGAATCGCGGTGCGTACCACCGCCGTCGGTGACCGCTACGTGCTCGAGGAGTTGCGCGCCGGGGAGTTCACGCTCGGCGGCGAGCAGTCCGGACACATCGTGCTGCCGGCGTTCGGCACCACCGGCGACGGGATCGTCACGGGCCTGCGGTTGATGTCGCGGATGGCTCAGACCGGTCTGTCGTTGGCCGAACTCGCGGCCGGCATGCGATCGCTGCCGCAGGTACTGATCAACGTCGAGGTGGCCGACAAGGCGACCGTCGTCCAAGCGCCCGCGGTGCAGTCCGCGGTCCGCGAGGCCGAGGCCGAGTTGGGTGATACGGGCCGAATCCTGTTGCGGCCCTCCGGAACCGAACAACTGGTTCGCGTCATGGTGGAGGCCGCCGACGAGGACACCGCGCGCCTGGTGGCCGGCCGGGTGGCCGAATCGGTGAGTCGCCAGCAGTAGCTTTCACCCCGGCCGCGGAACCGATGGCGGGCTGCCACCGTCTAAGTAGGCATGGGACAAGATGGGGTTCGCGTCGATGCGGACGCACTGCGGGCCGTCGCCGGCGAGTTCGAACGCGTTGCCGAGATGGTGGAGCGGGCGGTGCGGCCGCCACTGAGTTTCGGGAGCGCCGTCGCCGGTCGCGACCATGCCGCCGACGGTGCTGCGATACCGCGCGGTATCGAGCGGGTGGTCACCGACGCGATGCTGTGGTCCCGTGCCGCCGCGGAGATCGGGGCCGGTCTGCGAGCCGGTGCGCAACGGTACGCCGACTTCGATCGCGGCCTCGCCGGGCGATTGGGCTCCGATGACCGCGCTCTTTGATGTCGCGGCCCGGCTGGCCGAAGGCCGCGCCGCCCTCGAAGACGCCCACACGTACGTGTCGGCGGTGCGGCAGCGCGGCCACTCGAATCCCGAACTCACCGATCTCGCGTCCTGGTACGGCACCGAACACGGCCTCGACCTGCAGCGCCTGCATGCCGATCGGGCCGCGGTGGAGACCGCGGCGCGCGCCGCGACCGAGGCGGTGGACCTGGCCCGCGGTCAACTTGCGGCGCTGGTGCGGGCCTGGACCGGGCCCGGTGCGGCAGCGAGCGTGGAATTCATTCGGCGACACTGTGATTCGTCCGCAGCGCTGGCTGATGCGCTGACGGTGGCGGCGCAGACCTGTGCCGCGCTGCGGGAGGAGCTGTGGCGGGCGGTGGACGCCAAGGTGGCGGCGACGACGGCGATCGTGGAACGGGTCGGGACGCGGCGGCAGAGCTGGTTGGCGGCCGCGCAGGCCGTGCTGACCGGCGCGCCTGATGAGGCGGCCGTGGACATCGTCGACGCGCAGGTGGCACCGTTTGTGGCCACCGCGATCGGCAACGACTGGCTCCGGGACATGCGGACGACGACCGAGGCCGCCCGGGACGCCTACCGGCGCGCCATCGATGCGCTCGGTCAGTGGCAGGGCGTGCAGTTCGAGGTGCCGGGCGACCTCGGGCCCCGGCCGGTTCGGGTGGCGCCCCAGACGACGGTAGCGGCGGCAGCGGAGGTGGTACCGCAGGAGGTATTTCAGGGTCCGGCCCGGTCGCTGTCCCGCCCGCTGTGCCGGCCGTAGCGCCGGGCCCCGCCGCTGTGCCAGCGATGGCGGAGGCCGCACCCTTGCCGCCTGCCGCACCGCCGGTCCCGGCGGCACCGCCGGACTTGGGTGCGGTTGCGGGGATCCCGGGGCGGATCGCCGAAACCCTGGGCGGGCTGTTGGGGGCTCCGGGCGCCGGTATGCCGGCGGCGGGGACGGCCGGCTCGGATATTGACTCGCCGGCACTCGACGAGCTCGACCCGCCGGCACTCGACGAGCTTGAGCCGCCAGCGCTAGGCGAGGCCGAGGAGTCGCAGGACGAGGAGGCCGACCCTCATCCGGAGGACACCGACGAGGAGGAAGGGGCCGAGATCGAACCCGAGGACGGCCCTACCGAGGTCGACCCGGTAGGGCAGCCACCCGAACACGAGCCCGAACCCGAACCGGACTGCGTCCCGAGCGCACCGGTAGCTGCACCACCGCCGCCACCGGTACCGGCGGCGACCCCGTGCGAGATGGCCGCCGACGAACTACCCCAGGTGGGGGAGTGATCACCGGGTCAGGGCAACCAATTCCTCGACATACTCCATGGATTCGCGCTCGTTGCCCATGGGATGCACCAGCAGCGTGGTCACCCCGGACTCCGCGAAGGCCGCGATCCGGTCCTTGATGTACCCGCGGGGTCCGATCAGCGACACGCTGCGCACCAGCTCGTCGGGAACGGCGGCTACAGCCTCCTGCTTGAGTCCGGCCAGGTACAGATCCTGAATGCGGTCGGCGGCCTCGCCAAACCCGTAGCGGGTGGCCAACTTGTGATAGAAATTCTGGCCGCGCGCACCCATCCCGCCGAGGTAGAGCGCCAATTGCGGTTTTGCCCAGGCCAGTCGGTCTTCGACGTCCTCGCCGATGGCCAGGCTCGCCGAGACCATGACGTCCAGCTCGCCGAGTGCGGGATCGCGCTTGGCGAAGCCCGCCCGCAGCGCGTCGCCCCATACCTCATCGGCCTTCTCCGGCATGTAGAACACCGGTTGCCAGCCTTCGGCGATCTCAGCGGTTAACTGCACGTTCTGCGGGCCAAGCGCGGCGATGACAATCGGAATCCGTTCCCGGACAGGGTGATTGATCAGCTTCAGCGGCTTGCCCAGCCCGGTGCCACGGTCGGCGGGCAGCGGCAACTGGTAGTAGCGTCCGTCGTAATTCAGCCGCTCGCGCCGCCACACCTGCCGGCAGATCTCCACCACCTCGCGGGTGCGGCCCATGGGTGCGTCGAACGGGACGCCGTGGAAGCCCTCCACCACCTGCGGCCCGGACGTTCCGATTCCCAACCGGAAGCGGCCGTCGGACACGTAGTCCACGCCGGCGGCGCTCATCGCCAGCAGTGACGGTGTTCGGGTGTAGATCGGCACCACACCCGAACCGAGTTCGATCCTCGAGGTCTTGGCGGCGAGGTAGCCGAGTTGGCTGATGGCGTCGAAGGAGTACGCCTCGGGGACCAGTGCGATGTCGACGCCGAGTTTCTCGAACTCGACCACCTGCTCGGCGGCCTCGCGAAAGCCGCCCGAATACCCCAGAAAGATGCCAGTGCGCATAGCAGTCAGTTATACACCAACCAGTTGGTGGGCTAGCCGAGCAGACCCGCGCCACCATGGCCGGCCAGTTGGTAGCGAGGTGTTCCGCCCGATTACCCAGTAGCAACCCGCGGCGTGAAGCTGCCGTGGAACGTCAGCGGCAGGTGGTGGCGCAGCCTGCCGACGTAGATCGGGTCGGCCTCGACAGCCTTGGCGTCCAGCACCACCAGGCTCGCGACGTTGTTGATCCCGTCCTGGGTGGCCACCAGCAGCCAGCCGTCGTCCTCGTCGGTGCCGCCGGGGCGCGGGGCGAAGATGGCCTCGTGCGGCAGCTGCCCGTCGGGCAGGTGGTGGATGGACTCCTTGCCCGTCGAGTTGTCGACCTTTGCAATGGAATTGGGGTAGACGCTGCCGTCGGCGCCGGCCGACAGGTAGGTGTAGCGGTTCTGCAGCGTGGTGTGCTTCAGGTTGAAGGTGGGGAACTCCCCGCTGAGGTCGCAGATCTGCTCGGTCCTGACGGTCCCGGCCGGTGTGATCCGGACCCGGCTGAGCGTCCCGCCGTAGGGCATGGTCGACGTCTCGACCAGGTTCTGCACCGCGGACAACTGGCCGTTGAGCTGCTCCCAGGTGGCGTGATAGTTGACCAGCTCGACCACGGTGTCATCGCCCTGTTCGTAGGCGTTGGACAGGTGCAGGTGCAGGGACGAATCCGTCTGCAACACCACGGGTTTGCCGCCGTCGCGGGGCACCAGTGCGATCATCGTGCCCTGGCTGGCGTCGTACTCGATGGCATCGATGTAGTTGCGCAACCCCAGGCCCGAACCCAGGAACTTGCCCAGCGGGAACACCAGCGGGGGGATCACGAACACCATGTGCCGCGCGGTCAGGCCCACATCATGATTGAACATCGGCGAGGGCAGCCTGAGTTCGCCCAGTCGGTGCAGTCGGCCGCGTGGATCGACGCGATAGCAGATCAGCTTCGGGATCGGCGCCATCGCCATGCCGAAGTTGAACATGTCGCCGGTGTCCGGATCCCATTTGGGATGCGCGGAGAACGCGCCGAGCCACTTGAGGCCGCCGTCGAAGTCGTGCAGTCCGACAGTGTCGAGGGTGTCCGGGTCGACTTCGGTGGGCCGGCCGCCCTCCCACAACGCCAACAACTTGCCCGCATGCGTGACGACTCCGGTGTTGGCGACGTTGGCCGGGAAGCGCAACGCGTTGGCCAGCACCCCGCCCGGGCGCATGGTCCCCAGCGCGCGATAGGGCGCGCCACCGGAGCCCAGCGACTTCCGGTAGTGCTTGGTCTTGATGTAGCGGTTCCGGAACCGCACGGTGCCGTCGGCGATGGCGAACATCGACAGCATCCCGTCGCCGTCGAAGAGGTGACCCAACGCTTGGCCGCCGGCCTCGAGCTTGCCTGGACCGTTGCGGTAGAGGGTGCCGCGCAACTCCTCGGGCAGCGCCCCCTCGAAATCCTCGATGGTGTAGTCGTGTTCGGCGTACAGCGGCTCGTAGGCGGACATGCTGGGACTTGTCACGGCATTCCTAGCTGGCTCAGTCGGCTGGTCGAACCCCGGTCGAACACTTTCGCTGCCGCCTTGCACGCCACGGGTGTCGAGCTTGCATGGTGGCCGGATCCAAGCGGGTCGCACGCCCCGACCTGATAGGCGTTCGGCTCGGTTGCGGCGGTGATCAACGCTGGGGCTCCCAGCTATTCGTGGCGGGGGTTTGACTAATTGGTGGACCAATATAATAGCGAGGTGGATCATATCCCACGCTCTGGCGCCAAGGCTTCGACGCCGAGGACGCCAAGGTGAATCGACTCCAACACGCAGTACGACGTCTACTGGGCACGGCGGATTGCATGGCTTCAGCCGGATGATCACCGCCCGAGGGGCAGTCGGGCGGTGCGTGGTGTTCCAGCGGGCCGGGCTAACCTGCCGCGGACCCAGGGGGTGAAGTCGATGAGGAAACCCGTTGTGATGCAGGCGAATACCAGGAGATCCGGATTCGGCAGTCCCATCAAGACCTTGGTGGCTATCTTGGCCGCTGACGCGGTCGTCCCCACCCTTGCGCTGGTGCGCGATGATTGTGGGGTGAGTGAGAACAAGGTGACCAGGCCGGGGCCGGGCCGTCCGGCCGGCATCGACAGCGTCGACACCCGCCAGCGTGTGATCGATGCGGCCTGCCGATGCTTCGCGCAGTACGGCTACGGTCCGGCCACCAACAATCTGATCGCCGACATGGCGGGCGTGACCGCCGGGTCGGTGTACTACCACTTCGGCACCAAACGCAAACTATTCGACGCCGTCTGCGACGACGTCTACGGCAACATCATCGCGCGATCGTCGGAGGTGATGTCTGGCGCGCACACCGTGCACGGGCTACTGCGCGCCGTGCTGAGCGAGTCGATGCGGATCAACCACGAGTCGCCCGAATTGGCGGGCTTCGTGGCCACCGCGCCGATCGACGCGCGCCGGCACGAGGAACTCACCGAGGCCTTCGCCAAGCAGGCCACGATCATGGCCGATGCCCTCACGGGTGCGGTGCGTACCGGGCAGGCGGGCGGTTTGATCCCGGCCGATCTGGATCCGGCCGAGGTGGCCGGGATGATCAATGCGATCGTCGACGGCTTCGCCCACGCGGCGGCATCCACCGACCCCGCCGCCATGGACCGCATGACCCAGCTCATCGACACCCTGTTGCTCAAACCCGGCGCAGATCCGCCGACCAACCGGTAAGGCCGGAACACCCTTGGCGGCCACCACTTTCCGGTACCGCCGTCGAAGCCGACGCGACCTATCCGGTGGGAACCACGTTGGGCACGCTGGAGGCCTGAACCGCCCGGCTCACCTCCGCAGTAGCGCCACCACCCGCTCCTCGGTCGAAGCGGGCACCAACTCCGCCGGCAGCTCGTCGGTCCCGGGCAGCCGGTCCTGTGGCTTGGCGAACTCCTGGTACTTCTTGTCCCCGGTGAGCGCGAACAGCAGGAAGCCGGTCAACAGCGCGCGCACCGACTTCTGGGTGCGTCGATCCGAACCACCGGCACCGATGAACTTCGCGAGTGTGCGCCCCTCGGCGAGCCCGGTCGATTCGGCCTTGCTCACTATGTGCAGCGTCGCCGACGGCCAGGCGCGGGCCAGCTCCAGCGCGTTGGACCGCAAGTCGGTGCCGTCGCGGGGGGCGGTGAACACCACCCCGGGCACCTTCAGGGCCGCTGCGGGCTCGGTGGCCGCCGGTTTGGTGATCGACGGGAAGATCGCCGCCGCCACCCGCACCCGGTCCGCCATCCCGGCCGCGGCGAAGACCGCCGCCCCGGCCCCGAAGCCGTGGCCGGCCACGCCCAGCTTGCCCGGATGCACGCTGATCTGCCCTGGGCCCAACCGCACGCCGCTGACGATGTCGAGGGTGGTGCCCAGGTCGAAGCCGAGGTTGAGGACCGAGGGCGCCAAACCGCGTTCGGTGTCCGGCGCCGCGGCCACGATGCCCCAGGAGGCCAGGTGTTCCAGCGTGCCGACGTAGCGGTCGGCGGCTGTGACCCAATCGTGGGCGAAGGCCACCGCAGGCAGATTGAATCCCGTCGCCGGGGTGTAGACCACGCCGGGCAGACCGGCAAAGGCCAGGTCACCACGCAAAACGGGGTGCGGGCCCCGCCGGCTCAGCGTTGACACGAGCTTCTTGATACTGGCCACCCGATGACGTTAACTCACATCCGTCGACAAGGGCTCCGGCGGCGCTCTCCACTACTCTCGATAGTCATGTGCGGAATCGTCGGTTATGTCGGGCACCGTCCCGCCCGCGGTGTCGTGATCGACGCCCTGCGTCGGATGGAATACCGGGGCTATGACTCCGCGGGCATCGCCTTGCTCGCCGGTGATGGCCAGATGACGGTCCGTCGGCGCGCCGGGCGCCTGGCCAACCTCGAACAAGCGCTGGCCGAGACCGACGACGACGCGCTGGCCGGCACCGCCGGGATGGGACATACCCGGTGGGCGACGCACGGCCGTCCCACCGACCGCAACGCCCACCCGCACCGCGACGCCGCCGGCAAGCTGGCCGTCGTCCACAACGGCATCATCGAGAACTTCGCGGGCCTGCGCGCCGAGCTGGAATCGGCCGGCGTCGAGTTCGCCAGCGACACCGACACCGAGGTGGCCGTGCACCTGGTGGCGCGGGCCTACAAGGAGGGCGCGACCGCGGGTGACTTCGTGGCCTCGGTGTACGCCGTGCTGGGCCGCCTGGAAGGCCACTTCACGCTGGTGTTCGCGCACGCCGACGAGCCCGGCACCATCGTGGCCGCCCGCCGGTCCACCCCGCTGGTGGTCGGCATCGGCGAGGGCGAGATGTTCGTCGGCTCCGACGTCGCGGCGTTCATCGAGCACACCCGCCACGCGGTGGAACTCGGCCAGGACCAGGCCGTGGTGATCACCGCCGACGGCTACCGGATCACGGACTTCGCCGGCGTGGACGACGCCGCCAGTGCTCGGGAATTCCAGATCGACTGGGATCTGTCGGCCGCCGAAAAGGGTGGCTACGAGTACTTCATGCTCAAGGAGATCGCCGAGCAGCCCCAAGCGGTGGCGGACACCCTGCTGGGCCACTTCGTCGACGGCCGCATCGTGCTCGACGAGCAGCGGATGAGCGATCAGGAACTGCGCGAGGTCGACAAGGTCTTCATCGTGGCATGCGGCACGGCCTACCACTCCGGGATGCTGGCCAAGTACGCCATCGAGCACTGGACCCGGCTGCCGGTCGAGGTGGAACTGGCCAGCGAGTTCCGGTACCGCGACCCCGTGCTGGATCGCAGCACGCTGGTGATCGCCATCTCGCAGTCCGGTGAAACGGCCGACACGCTCGAGGCGGTGCGCCACGCGAAGGACCAGAAGGCCAAGGTCCTGGCGATCTGCAACACCAACGGCAGCCAGATCCCCCGCGAATGCGACGCGGTGCTCTACACCCGGGCCGGGCCGGAGATCGGCGTCGCGTCCACCAAGACGTTCCTGGCGCAAATCACCGCGAACTACCTCGTCGGCCTGGCGCTGGCACAGGCCCGCGGCACCAAGTACGCCGACGAGGTGGCACGCGAATATCACGAGTTGGAGGCCATGCCCGCGCTGGTGGCCGAGGTGCTCACCCGGATGGACGCCGTGGCGGCGATCGCGGCGCGCTTCGCGGCCTCCCCGACGGTGCTGTTCCTCGGTCGCCATGTCGGCTACCCGGTGGCGCTGGAGGGCGCGCTCAAGCTCAAGGAACTGGCCTACATGCACGCCGAGGGCTTTGCCGCCGGTGAGCTCAAGCACGGACCGATCGCCCTGATCGAAGACGGGCTGCCGGTGATCGTCGTGATGCCCTCCCCGAAGGGTGCGGCGGTGCTGCACGCCAAGTTGATGTCCAACATCCGCGAGATCCAGGCGCGCGGGGCGGTGACCGTGGTGATCGCCGAGGAGGGCGACGAGACGGTGCGGCCCTACGCCGACCACCTGATCGAAATGCCCGCCGTGCCAACGCTTTACCAGCCGCTGCTGTCGACCATCCCGATGCAGGTGTTCGCCGCCGCGGTGGCGCAGGCCCGGGGATACGACGTCGACAAGCCGCGCAACCTCGCCAAGTCGGTGACCGTCGAGTAATGCCGGCCGCGTTCGCTGTTCCACCCGTCAACATCGGGCGGCACCGCGACGTCGGTTATTTCCGCAGCGCCGCGGCGTTCGCCGAGTATCTCCGGGCCTATCGGTCCGGCATGGCGCGACTACCGCCGTACACCTCGAGTGACATCCCGACAACCTTCGGGACCGTGCGGGTCTACCGGTTCGACGGTCCGGCCGGCGCGCCCGTGTTGCTGCTGCCCGGGCGCAACGCGTCCACCCCGATGTACGGGGTCAACCTGGAACCGCTGCGCAACCGCCGCACCGTCTATTGCCTCGATCTGCTCGGCGAGGCGGGACTGTCGGTGCAGACCCGTCGCATCGCCGGGGCCGAAGATCAGGCGCAGTGGCTGGACGAGACACTCGCCGGGCTCGGCGTGCACCGCGCGCATCTGCTCGGCGTATCGATCGGGGGTTGGACGGCCACCAACGCCGCGGTGCACCGTCCGGGCCGGGTGGCCTCGCTGACACTGCTGGATGCGGTCCTGACGTTCGACCGGTTGCCGGTCACAACCGTCCTGGCCTCGATGGCGATGTACCTGCCGGGGGTGCCCGAGTCCTTGCGGCGCCGGACATTGCGCTGGATCTCCGGCGGGGTGGACCTCGAGGAAGCCGAACCGGTGGCGTCGCTGATCGCGGCCGGCGCGAAGAACTTCGTGCTGCGCTCCGCCATGCCCCGGCGGTTCACCGAGCAACAACTGAGATCCCTCGAGGTTCCGGTGTTGGCGTTCATCGCGGGTCGCAGCGTGATGCTCAATGCGCACCGCGCCACCGAAAACGCACGAAAGCTCCTGCGCCACAGCCAGGTCGAGCTGTGGCCTACGGCCTCGCACGCGATCAACGGCGAATACCCGGAGAAGATCGCGGAGGTGGCATCCGCGTTCTGGGATTCAGCCCTTGGCTGACTGCTGGTACAGCATCAGCTTCCAGCCGTCCGGGCCGCGGTGGTACACCGAGGACATGGCGCCGACGAACGGTTCGGTGTCGTCGCGCCAGCCGGTTCCGGTGTAGACCAGGGCGGCCGTGTCGGGCGCGATCTCGATGAGTCGGACCTCGGAGATCTCGTAGCGCGCCCAGGGCGGCGACTGACCGAGCGCCGCGGTGACCGCGTCGCGGTCCAGCACCGCTCCGTTGGCCAGCACCATCACCGCGGCGTCGGTCATCATGTTGCCGTAAAAGGCGTCGCCGCTGCCGTCGCACAGCGACTTCCAGCCGGCATGTTCGAATTCGAGCAGTTCGTTGGTGAGTTCTGAATCTCGCATGTTCCAGAGATACCCACGTAACGTGTGTTCGATGCGGTACTACTTCACCGCCGACGCGATTCGCGCCGCCGAAGCCCCCCTCCTCGCAGCGCTGCCCGAGGGTGCGCTGATGCGCCGGGCCGCCTACGGTTTGGCCACCGCGATCGCCCGCGAACTCATCGCCCGCACCGGCGGAATCTTCGGGCGCCGGGTGTGCGCGGTGGTCGGTTCCGGCGACAACGGCGGCGACGCGCTGTGGGCCGCGGCGTTCCTGCGTCGCCGCGGCGCGGCCGCCGACGCCGTCCTGCTGCGCCCGGACCGCACTCATCCTGCGGCGTTGGCGGCGTTTCGGCGCGCGGGCGGAAGGGTGGTGCAAACCATCTCCCCGGCAACCCATCTGGTGATCGACGGTGTCGTGGGCATATCGGGGCGCGGCCCGCTGCGGCCCGAGGCGGCCGAGATCTTCGCACGCACCGAGGCCCCCGTGGTCGCCGTGGACATCCCCAGCGGCATCGACGTGCACACCGGGGCCCGCACCGGTCCCGCGGTGCGGGCCGACCTGACCGTCACCTTCGGCGGGCGCAAGCCCGTGCACGCGCTGGCCGACTGTGGCCGCGTCGAACTCGTCGACATCGGCTTGGCGCTGCCCGACACCGAGGTGCGCGAGTTCGAGGCCACCGACGTCGCCGCATGCTGGCCGGTCCCGGGCCGTCGCGACGACAAGTACACCCAGGGGGTGACCGGGGTGCTGGCCGGCTCCGATCGCTATCCCGGGGCGGCGATCCTGTGCGCGGGTGCCGCGGTCGCCACCCACTCGGGCATGGTCCGGTACGCGGGAAGTGCTGCCGCCGAGGTGGTTTCGCACTGGCCCGAGGTGGTGGCTGCGCCCGACCCGCAGCAGGCCGGCCGGGTCCAGGCGTGGGTCGTCGGACCGGGTCTGGGCGTCGACGATGCCGCCGAGCAGGCCCTGGCGTTCGCGCTGGGCAGCGATGTGCCGGTGCTGGTGGACGCCGACGGACTGACCGTCCTGGCCCGGCGCCGCGATGGGCTGCGGGCGCGCACCGCACCGACGCTGCTGACCCCCCATGCCGGCGAGTTCGAGCGCCTGGCCGGGGCGCCGCCGGCCCAGGACCGCGTCGCGGCGGTGCGTGCGCTGGCCGACGACACCGGCGCGACGGTGCTGCTGAAGGGCAACGTCACCGTGATCGCCGCGCCCGGCGGTCCGGTATACCTGAATCCGGCCGGCGAATCCTGGGCCGCCACCGCAGGTTCCGGCGATGTACTCTCCGGGGTGTTGGGCGCGCTGCTGGCTGCCGGCCTGCCCGCCGCAGAGGCCGCGGCCGCCGGAGCCTTTGTCCACACCCGTGCCGCCGCGCTCGCCGCGGCCGAGCCCGGCCCGGCGCCGGTACCGATCTCAGCGTCCCGCATTCTCGCGCACCTGCGCACCGCACTCGGTTCCATCCTGCAGAAAGGTCCTCATGCACAGAATGACGCGTAACTCCGGCTCGGAGCCCGCCTACACCGGACGGCCGTCGACGTGGCGAACTCCCGCGCTGCGGCTGCCCGACGAGTCCACCTCACCGGACGAGACCTACCGCTACATCCACGACGAGCTGATGCTCGACGGCAGCTCGCGGCTCAACCTCGCCACCTTCGTCACCACCTGGATGGATCCGGAGGCCGGCGAGCTGATGTCGGAGACCTTCGACAAGAACATGATCGACAAGGACGAGTACCCGGTGACCGCGGCGATCGAACAGCGCTGCGTGTGCATGGTGGCGGACCTGTTTCACGCCGAAGGGCTGCGCGACGACGACCCGTCGACCGCCATCGGGGTGTCCACCGTGGGCTCCAGCGAGGCCGTCATGCTCGCGGGGCTGGCGATGAAGTGGCGGTGGCGCCAGCGCGTGGGTGAGGACCCCAAGACCGGCTGGAAGACCCGCACCCCCAACCTGGTGATGGGTTCCAACGTGCAGGTGGTCTGGGAGAAATTCTGTCGCTACTTCGACGTGGAGGCCCGCTACCTGCCGATGGAGGATGGCCGGTACGTGATCACCCCCGAGCAGGTGACCGCCGCCGTCGACGAGGACACCATCGGCGTGGTGGCGATCCTGGGCACCACCTACACCGGCGAACTGGAACCCGTCGCGGAGATCTGCGCGGCGCTCGACGCGCTGACCGGTACGGGCGGCCCGGACGTCCCGGTGCATGTCGACGCCGCCAGCGGCGGCTTCGTGGTGCCGTTCCTGCACGCCGATCTGGAGTGGGACTTCCGGTTGCCGCGGGTGGTGTCGATCAACGTCAGCGGCCACAAGTACGGCCTGACCTATCCAGGCATCGGCTTCGTGGTGTGGCGCAATGCCGAGCACCTGCCCGAGGAACTGGTGTTTCGGGTCAACTATCTCGGCGGCGACATGCCGACGTTCACGTTGAACTTCTCCCGGCCCGGCAACCAGGTCGTCGGCCAGTACTACAACTTCCTGCGGCTCGGTCGCGCCGGCTACACCGAGGTGATGCGCAGCCTGTCCGACACCGCGCAATGGCTGGCGCATGAGGTGGCGGCGCTGAAGGTGTTCGAGGTGATCTCCGACGGCTCGGCGATCCCGGTGCTCTCGTTCAAGCTGAAGGCGGACGTCAAGTACACCGTGTACGACGTATCGGCGCTGCTGCGCGGCTACGGCTGGCAGGTGCCGGCCTACACGATGCCCGACGGTGCCTCCGATGTCGCCGTGCTGCGCATTGTGGTGCGCGAGGGATTCTCGGCGAACCTGGCCCGGGCGCTGCGCGACGACCTGGTGGAAGTGCTGGCCAAGCTCGACAAAGTGGGGGTCGGCGGGTTCGCCGACGAGGAGCATTTCGCTCACTGAGTGCGCGCCTGGGACAATCGACGACGGTGATCACAACATGAACCGACCCGCCGCCGTCGTCGACCTGGGCGCGATCGCGCACAACGTCGGCACGCTGCGTGAATGCGCGCACTCGGCCCAGGTGATGGTCGTTGTCAAGGCAGACGGCTATGGACACGGTGCCGCCCCGGTGGCGCGCGCCGCGATAGCCGCAGGGGCGGCCGAACTCGGGGTCGCGACGATCGAGGAGGCGCTGGGCCTGCGCGGCGGGGGCGTCACGGCCCCGGTGCTGGCGTGGCTGCACCCGCCGGGCACCGACTTCGCGGCCGCCCTGCGCGCGAATGTCCAGCTCGGGGTGTCCTCGCTGCGCCAGCTCGACGACGTGCTGGCCGCCGCCCGGCAGGAGAACACCACGGCGTCGGTGACGGTCAAGGTGGACACCGGGCTCAACCGCAACGGCGTGGCGGCCGCCGATTTCCCCGACCTGGTTGCGGCGCTCGGTCGCGGCGTCGCCGAGGGGGCACTGCACAGCCGCGGCATCATGTCCCATCTGGCGTGCGCCGACGAGCCCGCGCATCCCACCAACGATCTGCAGGCCAAGTGCTTCACCGACCTGATCGCGTTGGCCCGCCGGGACGGGGTCATCTTCGAGGTGGCGCATCTGGCCAACTCGCCGGCCACCCTGACCCGACCCGATCTGGCGTTCGACATGGTCCGTCCCGGCATCGCCGCCTACGGCCTGAACCCGGTGCCCGAGCACGGCGACGCCGGCCTGATCCCGGCGATGACGCTGACGGCTCCGGTCGCGATGGTCAAGGCGGTGCGGGCCGGTGCCGGCGTGTCCTACGGGCACACCTGGATCGCCGACCGCGACACCACGGTGGCGCTGATTCCGCTGGGCTACGCCGACGGGGTGTTCCGGACGCTAAGCGGACGATTCGAGGTCACCATCCACGGGCGGCGGCGGCCCAACATCGGCCGGATCTGCATGGATCAGTTCGTCGTCGACCTCGGCCCCGGCGCCACGGACGTGGTGGAGGGTGACGAGGCCGTCCTGTTCGGGCCGGGCGCTCGAGGAGAGTCGACCGCGGCGGACTGGGCCGAGCTGCTGGGCACCATCCACTACGAGGTGGTGACCAGCCCCCGCGGCCGGGTCACTCGCGTCTACACCGGCGGTGGTGCGGCGTGAGCGCCCGGCGGTGGTTGGCCGGAGTGGCCGGACTCGGGGCGGTCGGCACCGTGGCCGGGGCGTCCACCGCGCGCTCCCTGACGCGCCGAAACCCGCGTGAAGACCCTTATGCGGGCGAGGATTTCGACATCTTCGACACCGACCGCAGCAGCGTGGTGACCACCCCGGACGGCGTCGACCTCGCGGTGCGGGAGGTGGGTCCGGCCGACGCCGAGGTGACGGTGGTGTTCGTCCACGGCTTCTGCATGGGCATGGGCTCGTTCTACTTCCAGCGGCGCGACCTGGCGCCGGTGTGGGGCGATCACGTCCGCATGGTGTTCTACGACCAGCGCGGCCACGGCCGGTCCGGGGTGGCGTCGTACAAGACCTACACCGTCGAGCAGCTCGGTCGGGACCTCGAGACCGTGCTCACCCTGCTGGCGCCCCGCGGGTCGGTGGTTCTGATCGGGCATTCGATGGGCGGCATGACGGTGCTGTCCCATGCGCGTCAGTTCCCCGAGCAGTACGGTACCCACATCGTCGGTGCTGCGATCATTTCGTCGGCGGCCGAAGGACTTTCGCGTTCTCCAGTCGGGGAGATCCTGCAGAACCCGGCCTTGGAGATGGCGCGCTTCGCCACCCGCTACGCCCCCAACCTGTTGCACCGCGGCCGCGGCGCGGTGCGCACGGTGCTGGCCCCGATCCTGCAGGCGGCCTCGTTCGGCGACGACGGGGTCAGCCCGACGGTGGCCCGCTACGCCGAGCAGATGATCCACGACACCCCGGTCAAGACCATGGTCGGTTTCCTGCACGCGCTCGGCACCCACGACGAGGCCGACGGGTTGACCGCACTGGCCGGGCTGCCCACGCTGGTCGTCTGCGGCTCCGCCGATGTGCTGACCACAACGGAACACGCCGCGGAGATGGCGGCCGTGCTGGGGAAGTCGGAGCTACTGGTCATCGGGGACGCCGGCCACCTGGTCCAGCTGGAGGAGCCGGCGGTGATCAACGATGCCCTGGCGCGGCTGGTCGACCGGGCCACCCCCAACAAGCTGGTGGCGATGACCCGCCGGCTGCGGGAACGGACCCGCTCCCGTGGCTGACGAGCGACGACCGGGCACCGGCGTGGCCACGCTGGACACCGCTGAGGACACCGTGGCGCTGGGACGACGCCTGGGTGCGCAGCTGCGAGCCGGTGACGTGGTGGTGCTCTCAGGCCCGCTGGGCGCCGGAAAGACAGTGCTGGCCAAGGGAATTGCCGCGGCGATGGATGTCGACGGCCCGGTCACCTCCCCGACGTTCGTGCTGGCCAGACTGCACCGGGCCCGGCAGGCCGGGGCACCGGCGCTGGTGCATGTGGACGTCTACCGGCTGCTCGACCACGCGGCGGCGGATCTGCTGGCCGAGTTGGACTCGCTGGATCTTGATACCGACCTCGAGGATGCGGTGGTGGTGGTCGAATGGGGTGAGGGCCTGGCCGAGCGATTGTCGGAGCGACACCTCGACATTCGGCTCGAGCGGGCCGCCGATTCCGAGGTGCGCACCGCGACGTGGGCGTGGAGCGGATCATGACCGCCGTGGTGCTGGTCATCGACACCGCGACGCCCGCCGTCACCGCTGCCGTCGTTCGGCGCGGCGCGGGGCCGGGTGAGCTGCTGGCCGAGCGGGTGACCCGGGATCCCCGCGCGCACGCCGAATGTCTGACCCCGAATGTGCTTGGCGCGCTTGTTGATGCGGCGCTTCGGATGGGTGATCTCGACGCGGTGGTGGTGGGCTGCGGTCCGGGACCCTTCACCGGTCTGCGGGTGGGGATGGCCACCGCCGCCGCCTACGGGCATGCGCTCGGCATTCCGGTGCACGGCGTGTGCAGCCTCGACGGCATCGGGGGACAGACCCGCGGTGACGTCCTGGTGGTGACCGACGCGCGGCGCCGGGAGGTGTACTGGGCCCGGTACCGGGACGGTCGGCGGACCGGGGGACCGGCGGTGGCCGCGCTCGCCGATGTGGACACGGCGGGCCTTACCGCGGTCGCGGGATCGCCCGAGCATGCCGCGCAGGTCGGCGTGCCGGTGGTCGGCCCGGAATACCCGTCGCCACTGGCACTGGTTGGCGCCGTGCCCGATTGGGAGGCTGAGCCGGATCCACTGGTGCCGCTGTATCTGCGCCGCCCCGATGCCAAGACGCTGGCCGAGCGGGGGCTGCGATGACCGGCGAGGTCGACGACGCGGTGATCGACGCGCTGCGCAGCGCCGATGTCGAGCGGTGCGCGCAGTTGGAGTCGGAGTTGTTCGTCGGCGACGATCCGTGGCCGGCGCGCGCTTTCCGGCATGCCCTGGCCACTCCGCACAATCACTACGTCGCGGCGCGGGTGGCGGGCCGCCTGGTCGGCTACGCCGGGATTGCCCGCCTGGGACGGGACGAGCCGTTCGAGTACGAGATACACACCGTCGGAGTCGAGCCCGCGTACCGGGGTCGCGGGATCGGCCGCCGGCTCCTCGATGACCTGCTCGCCTTCGCCGCCGGTGGGCCGGTGTTCTTGGAGGTGCGCACCGACAACGATGCCGCGATATCGCTGTACGAGAGCGCCGGTTTCGCGCGCATAGGCTTGCGAAAGCGTTACTACCCGGGCAGCGGCGCCGACGCCTACACCATGCGACTCGAGCCGGGAGAGCACCGATGACCGTCATTCTTGCCATCGAAAGTTCTTGTGATGAAACGGGTGTGGGCATCGCCCGCCTCGACGCCGACGGGACGGTGACGCTGCTCGCCGACGAGGTGGCCTCCAGCGTCGACGAGCACGCGCGGTTCGGGGGCGTGGTGCCCGAGATCGCGTCCCGGGCGCACCTCGAGGCGCTGGGGCCCACCATGCGCCGCGCGCTTGCCAATGCCGGTGTCGCGCGCCCCGATGTGGTGGCCGCGACGATCGGCCCCGGGCTGGCCGGAGCGCTGTTGGTGGGAGTGGCCGCGGCCAAGGCCTATGCGGCTGCCTGGGAGGTGCCGTTCTACGCGGTCAATCACCTCGGTGGGCATCTGGCCGCCGATGTCTTCGACCACGGCCCGCTGCCGGAAAGCATCGGCTTGCTGGTCTCCGGTGGGCACACGCATCTGCTGCATGTGCGGTCGCTCGGCGAGCCGCTCATCGAACTGGGCAGCACCGTCGACGACGCGGCCGGCGAGGCCTACGACAAGGTGGCCCGGCTGCTCGGGCTGGGCTATCCCGGCGGCAAGGTCCTCGACGATCTGGCGCGAACCGGGGACCGGGAGGCGATCGTCTTTCCGCGTGGCATGACCGGTTCGCGCGACAATCCGTACGCGTTCAGCTTCTCGGGCCTCAAGACGGCCGTGGCCCGCCACATGGAGGCGAACCCCCAGGCTGCTGCCGCCGATGTCGCCGCCGGCTTCCAGGAGGCCGTCGCCGACGTCCTGACCCGCAAGGCGGTGCGGGCGGCCACCGACCTCGGGGTGTCGACGCTGATCATCGCCGGTGGGGTGGCGGCGAACTCCCGGCTGCGCGAGCTGGCCGAGGAACGCTGCGCCGCGGCGGGTTTGACGCTGCGGGTGCCCCGGCCGCGGTTGTGCACCGACAACGGCGCGATGATCGCCTCGTTCGCCGCCCACCTGATCGCGGCGGGGGCGCCGGCGTCGCCGCTGGGGGTGGCCAGCGACCCCGGCCTGCCCGTCGTGCGGAGCCAGGTCGCGTGAGCGCCGCGACCGCCGACCGGCTGGATATCAGCGAGTTGCTGTACCGCTACGCCGAACTGATCGATGCCGGGGATTTCGACGGGGTGGGCGCGCTGCTGGGGCGCGGATCGTTCATGGGTGTCGCCGGGGCGCAGCACATTGCGGAGCTGTTCGCCGCCACCACGCGACGATTCCCCGATTCCGGCAACGCCACCCGGACCCGGCATCTGGTCCTCAACCCGATCGTCGAGATCGGCGGCGACACCGCGACCGCTCGATCGACATTCTGTGTGGTGCAACAGACCGAGACGGTGCCGTTGCAACCCATCGCGGTGGGCCGCTACGCGGACACCTTCGCCCGTGATGAGGGCGGCTGGTATTTCACCGAGCGCGTCGTGACGATCGAGATGCTCGGCGACGTGTCGGACCACCTGCTGATGGACCCGAGCCGGTTCGGCTAAAACGGCGGGGGTTTGTTTCGTTCGGCGACGGCGGCGTCATTGAGCGCGCGTTCGGCGGTGATGCGGTACTGGCGGGCCTGGGCGCGGGTCTGCTTTCTCCGGGGCATCATCAGGGTGCGGGCGAACGAGTCCGGTGTCGGGCGTGCGGATGCTCCCGACGGCACCGGTGTGAGGGTGGGCCAATTGGGAAACAGGAGCGCGGCACCGGGTTTGGACCGGTACGTGTGACCGGTGGGTGTCGTGATGAGGATGGTGCCGTCGGCGAGTTGTTCATCGCTCCATCCCGGCCAAAATGTCTTGAGCAAGTGGTGTTTTCGGCAGTAGCACCCATTGTTGCCCGCATGAGTCGGTCCATCGGGGTACGGGCGGGTGTGGTCGATGTCGGTGCTGAACGCCGGGCGGTTGCAGCCCGGGAAGCGGCAGGTCAAATCGCGGATCCGGACGAACTCCGCCAGTTTGGCCGAGGGCCGGTAGTGCGGCTCGGGGGCGGGCGCGGGGGTGGTGACCGGCCGCACCTTGGCGCCGCGGGCCACCAGCTCGGCCAACAGTGGCGCGGGCACGATGCCGCCGCGGCCCTCGACGAGTAGCGCCGGTGCCGGACGCGAGGCGGGCTCGGATCTGGGGTGGTGGTCTCCGTGCAGGCTGGACGCTGCTGGTCCGTCGGGTTCCGCCACGGCCGATTGTTCGGCGACGACATGCACCACCACGCTGCTCGCGCGGCCGTCATCAGCGCCGGCGGGGCACTCCGGGGAGCCGCACAGGCACGCCAGGTGCTGGGACTTCGCGCCAAGCGCCCCCAGTGCGTCGGCACGGCGTTGCGCCATGGTCCGCGGGTCGGCGGCGCAGACCGCGTTCGCCATGGCCGTCAAGCGCTTGCCGAGCAGGGCGGCGTCGGTGGACAGCAGTCGTCCCCACAGGGCGGTGGTGCCGCTGTGCTCGTCGGGTTCGCCGAGGGTGACGTCGCGATTGCGGGCGTTCGTCCCGGCTCGGCGCACCGCGCCGGGGTCGATCTGCTCGACCCAGACATCCAGGGCCTGGCTCAGCTTGTATTCCGAAAGCGGACCCCACGTCACCGCGCGTTCCGCGATCCGCGCGTCCAGAGTGGCCACCGCGTCGGGGTCGAACACCAGGCAGGTGCGGTCGGCGACCACCTGCGCCGTCCACGCCGTGATGGCGCCGGCCAGCAGCAGCGCATTCACTTGGGGAAAGCGGTCACGCAGCGTGATCGCCAGATTCATCAGCCCCGAGGCGCGGCCGTGGCTGAGGTTGAGCGCGGCGGCGATCTCGGCGGCGGTGGCGTCCCAGTCGTCACAGGCCCAGTCGGGATGCTCGTCGGTGCAGCGCCGCGACACCAGTTCGGCGATCGCCGCCAAGCGCCGACCGTCGGCGGCCGAAGCCGCAGTGGACCACCCCGAGATAGCGTCGACCAGGGCGGCGTCGTTCGCTCGGGGCAATGCCGGCGGCTCCGGCAGCGATCCATCGAACATGTGTGCGATTCTATTTCGTGGTTCCTGACGTTCGCCCAACCCGATGCGGTGGACTGTGGATGAACTCGTAACTGTGGATAACCCGCGACTCCTGCCCGTTCGCCCGGAGCGAGTTTGTGCCATAGGCAGCACCCGACCTTGAGTGCTAGCACTCTCGTGTATAGAGTGCTAGGCGGCAGTCGAACCGCCTCGGGTCGGCACCCGCGACGACGGCGCGAGAGTGGAACGAATGCCGACCACTAACCAAGAGCGAAACATGAGTGAAGGGGCTCCATCGTGGCGAGCGTGAACATCAAGCCACTCGAGGACAAGATCCTCGTTCAGGCCAACGAGGCTGAGACCACGACCGCATCCGGTCTGGTCATCCCCGACACCGCCAAGGAGAAGCCGCAGGAAGGCACCGTCGTCGCAGTTGGCCCCGGCCGCTGGGATGAGGATGGCGAAAAGCGGATTCCCCTGGACGTGTCGGAGGGTGACGTCGTCATCTACAGCAAGTACGGCGGCACCGAGATCAAGTACAACGGCGAGGAGTACTTGATCCTCTCCGCCCGTGACGTGCTGGCCGTCGTCTCCAAGTAGCGACAAAGCGTGCCGCCCCGGAGGTCCCCAGCAATGGGTGATGTCCGGGGCGGTACGCGTCATGTGGGACTGACCCGTAGGGAAAGACAGCTATGAGCAAGCAGATTGAATACAACGAGACCGCACGCCGTGCCCTGGAGGCCGGCGTTGACAAGCTCGCCGACGCGGTCAAGATCACGCTGGGCCCGCGCGGCCGACACGTCGTGTTGGCCAAGGCCTTTGGCGGACCGACCGTTACCAACGACGGTGTGACCATCGCACGAGAGATCGACCTCGAAGATCCATTCGAGAACCTTGGCGCCCAGCTGGTGAAGTCGGTGGCGACCAAGACCAACGACGTCACCGGTGACGGCACCACCACCGCGACGGTGCTGGCCCAGGCCATCATCAAGGCCGGGCTGCGCAACATCGCCGCCGGCGCCAATCCGATGTCGCTCGGCCTGGGAATCGGCAAGGCCGCCGATGCCGTGTCCGAGGCCCTGCTGGCATCGGCCACCCCGGTCGACGGCAAGAATGCCATCGCCCAGGTGGCCACCGTGTCCTCGCGTGACGCGGAGGTCGGCGAGATGGTCGGCGAGGCCATGACCAAGGTCGGGGCCGACGGCGTGGTCACCGTCGAGGAGTCCTCGACGCTGAACACCGAGCTGGAGATCACCGACGGTGTCGGTTTCGACAAGGGTTTCCTGTCGGCCTACTTCGTCACCGATTTCGACTCGCAGGAAGCCGTCCTCGAGGACGCGCTGGTACTGCTGCACCGCGACAAGATCAGCTCGCTGCCGGATCTGCTGCCGTTGTTGGAGAAGGTCGCCGAGGCGGGTAAGCCGCTGCTGATCATCGCCGAGGACGTCGAGGGTGAACCGTTGTCGACGCTCGTCGTCAACGCCATCCGCAAGACGCTCAAGGCCGTCGCCGTCAAGGCGCCGTTCTTCGGCGACCGGCGCAAGGCGTTCCTGGACGACCTGGCCGTCGTGACCGGCGCACAGGTGGTCAACCCCGACGTCGGGCTGGTGCTGCGTGAGGTCGGCCTCGATGTACTGGGCACCGCCCGCCGCGTTGTGGTGAGCAAGGACGACACCGTGCTCGTCGACGGTGGCGGCGCCAAGGAAGCCGTGGACGCGCGTGCGGCGCAGTTGCGCTCGGAGATCGAGAGCAGCGAGTCCGACTGGGACCGGGAGAAGCTCGAAGAGCGGCTCGCCAAGCTGGCCGGCGGCGTCGCCGTCATCAAGGTCGGCGCGGCCACCGAGACCGATCTCAAGAAGCGCAAGGAAGCCGTCGAGGACGCCGTCGCAGCAGCCAAGGCCGCTGTCGAAGAGGGTGTCGTGGCCGGCGGCGGATCGGCACTGATCCAGGCGCGCAAGTCGCTTACCGCACTGCGGGACTCGCTCTCCGGTGACGAGGCCTTGGGCGTCGACGTCTTCTCGTCCGCGCTGAGCACGCCGCTGTACTGGATCGCCAGCAATGCCGGTCTCGACGGCGCCGTCGTCGTCAGCAAGGTCTCGGAACTTCCGGCCGGACACGGCTTCAACGCCGCGACGCTGGAATACTCGGATCTGTTGGCCGACGGCATCATCGACCCGGTCAAGGTGACTCGGTCGGCGATGCTCAACGCTGCATCGGTGGCCCGGATGGTGCTGACCACCGAGACCGCGATCGTCGACAAGCCGGTCGAGGAAGAGGATCACGGGCACGGCCACCACGGCCACGCTCACTAGTCAGTAGTTCCGACGAAGCACCCCCGGCCCGGTTGGGTCGGGGGTGTTTTCGGTTCTGAGGGGTGTCGAAGGCGTCGAATCGCGGAGTTGAGCAAACACGCCCCGGCTGATCATCGGCGGGTGTTTCTTTATTGGCATGGATCGCATTTGGCAAGCGGCGTGGGAGCACTACAAATCCAGGTATTCGTGGGCATGCTGGGCGCTCACGATCCCCCTGTCGCTCCCGGTTCTTCTCGCCTGGGCGATGGGCATCGTCGCTTTCGAGAGGTCTGATCGTTTCGCGGCGGCGGCGGCCGTTACCGTGGTCGGCGTACTCGGGTACGTGTATTTGCTGGTGTTCCCCGACGGATCAGACGCCCGCCTCGTCCAGCGGTGGGCCGCCGGCACCGACGTCGACCCAGCGGACGCACTGCGCGCCACCTACCGCCTTGGCAGGAAAGTGATCGCCAGGGGGGTCGTCGTCTCCTTTGTCTGGACAGCGGTGCTCTTCGCTGTTGTCGGGACGATTGCCGGAGCGAGCGGATCGCGGCTCATCCAGTACGCGATCCTGGGCGCCGTGGCCGGAACTGCCGGCCAGCTGATCACCGTGCACAGCTACACCGAGCAAACCCTGCGTCCCGCCAGAGCCGCGATCGCCTCGGGTACGGATATCGGCGACGCCCTGCCCCGTCCTCACCCGGCGTTCGCCACGTGGACCAACGTGGCCATGCTTGCGGTGGGGTTCGCGTTTGCCGTCGCGGGCGCGATGCTGGGCGGCATATTGGACGCCGCCAGCCACGGCCCGGTCCTACCCATGGTGATCGGTGGCGCCCTGGTGCTGGTCATCGGGCCGTTCCTCTGGGCCGCGTACTCGCCTCTGCTGCAACCCATTCACGATCTCGCCGCCGGAACCGAGCGGGTGGCGGCCGGTGATTTCAGCCAACGACTGCCGGTGGTGCAGGACGACGATCTGGGAGCGCTGGCGGCGTCGTTCAACCGCATGCAGGCGGGTCTGGCCGAGCGGCAACGACTTCAGGGAGCGTTCGGCACCTACGTTGATCCGGTTTTAGCGGCGCGGTTGCTCGAGCAGGGTGACGACGTGTTCACCGGTGAGCGCCGCGAGGTGACGGTGATGTTCGTCGACATCCGCGATTTCACTCCGTTCGCGGAGGCGAACACCGCGGAGGACACGGTCGCTCGGCTCAACGCCTTGTTCGAGATGGTGGTGCCCGCGGTCGTCGATGCCGGCGGCCACGTCAACAAGTTCCTCGGCGACGGCGCGCTGGCGGTCTTCGGTGCCCCGAACGATCTTGCGGGGCATGCCGATGCCGCGGTGTCCGCCGCGGTGCGGATCCAACGCCTCGTAGGCGAGCGATTCGGCGGGCAGTTGCGCATCGGCATCGGGATCAACACCGGTCTGGTGATCGCCGGGACCATCGGCGGGGCCGGCAAGCTCGAATTCACCCTGATCGGTGACACCGTCAACGTGGCCGCCCGCGTCGAACAGCTCACCAAGGACACCGGTGATCCGATCCTGGTCACCCAACAGACGGTGGACGCGATGGCCTCCCGGCCCATCGCCCTGATCGACCGGGGATTTCACGGTCTGAAGGGCAAGTCGGCTGCGGTGAAAGTGTTCGGCCTGGACCGGTAACTGCGGCAGCCACCAGCGCGCCTCACGCGGCCCGCTTTTGCCCGAACGCGGCCGGCGGTATAGCCTGGGCGGCGTGAACATCGGCGTGTGTGCCAGCTATTGGCGCTTTATCCAGGCTCCGGGCGGAGCCGATAAGGCGCAGCACTAAGCACGCATCCACCCGGAGCCCAGGCAGTGACCATCAGGTCGCTGCCTTTCGTCATTCAAGGGCACCGGACTTTTGCTGAGGTGCCCATACCAGGAAGGCACCCGAGAAATGAATCTCGCGCAGACCGTCACCCCACCGTCGACATCGGACCGGCGGATCCGCAGTTTCAGCGCGATCCCCAGCCCGCACGAGGTGCTCACCGAGTTCCCGTTGGGCGCGCGGCGCGCCGAGCGGGTAGCCCGGGACCGCGACGAGGTCGCCGACATCCTCGCCGGCCGCGACGACCGCCTGTTGGTGGTGGTGGGCCCGTGTTCGGTACACGACCCGGCGGCCGCGCTGGAGTACGCCAGCCGGCTCGCCAAGGTCGCCGACGAGCTCGGTGACCGGCTCAAGATCGTGATGCGGGTGTACTTCGAGAAGCCCCGCACCACGGTCGGCTGGAAGGGTCTGATCAACGATCCGGGGATGGACGGCAGCTTCGACGTGGCCCGCGGCCTGCGCGTCGCGCGGCAGCTGCTGCTCGATATCATCGACATCGGCCTGCCGGTGGGCTGCGAGTTCCTGGAACCGACGAGCCCGCAGTACATCGCCGACGCGGTGGCGTGGGGCGCGATCGGCGCCCGTACCACCGAATCGCAGGTGCACCGGCAGCTGGCATCGGGTCTGTCGATGCCGGTCGGATTCAAGAACGGCACCGACGGCAACACCCAGGTCGCCGTCGACGGTGCGAAATCCGCTGCGGCCTCGCATGTCTTCTTCGGGATGGACGACCTCGGGCGGGGCGCGGTGGTGACCACCGAGGGCAACGAGGACTGCCACGTGATCCTGCGCGGCGGCACCGGGGGCCCCAACTGTGACGCCGCCGCGGTGACGGCCACGGTCGCCCGACTGGAGGCCGCAGGGCTTCCCGGGCGCGTGGTCATCGATTGCAGCCACGCGAATTCCGGCAAGGACCACTTGCGGCAGGCCGGCGTGGCGGCCGAGGTCGCGCAACTCGTGCGCGACGGGCTCCCCGTCAGCGGGGTCATGTTGGAAAGCTTCCTGGTCGCAGGTGCCCAGGCGCCCGAGGCCCAGCCGCTCACCTACGGACAGTCCGTGACCGACAAGTGCATGGACTGGGTGACCACTGATCAGGTGCTGCGCACGCTGGCGGGATAGCCGCCGGGCGAAGGGTTTTCAGCGCCCGTTCGGTCACGCCGTCGCAGTCCGGGGCTAGCGGGCGTTGGCGTTTTGAGGCAACCGCCCCATGTGACCGCGGCGCGAACGGCGCACGCTGGCGCCATGAACACCGTGAAAAACCCGCGCACCGCCGCCGCCGAGGTGGCAACCACACCGATACTGCCCACCGGCCCGGACGAGACCGTCACCGGATTCGGCGTCATGGGATTGCCGTTCGCGAGCGGCCACTATCTGGCACTACGGGATTTCCCGGCCGCGTCATTCCTACCCGAGGCGGTACCCGGTTACCGCTCGGTGTGGCACCGCGACCCGGCCGGGGCATGGACCTTCTATGCCACCACGCCGGCTATGCCACCACGCCGGCCGAGCACAGTTGTGCGCGCTATTTCAGCACGGCCACCACGCATGCGGCGGTGCAGTGCCCCGTCGACGTCACCTGGACGGGGGACTTCACGCTGAACGTCGACATCCCCGACGTGTTGCGGTGGACGGTGGAATTGCGACACACCCCGGCAACCCGGATGTTCACCGTGATCGGATGCAGACTTCCCGACGGGTTGTGGACCAACTCTGGCGCGCTGGCCGGCATCGGCCGCTTCGCCGGAGCGGCGCTGGGGGCCGGACAGGTGCGCCTGGCCGGCACCATGCCCAATGGCCAACACTTCCGCATCGCACCCAAGCAGATATGGGCGGTCCGCGCGTCGCGGGCGATGCTGCACGGCCGCGACCTGGGACAGCTCGCCCCGTTGCCCGAACAGGCGCGTCTCGGCGACTTCCGGGCACCGCAGCGCGGCTTGGCGGTGGTGGGGCAGGGCCGGTTCGACGCGTTTGATCCAACCCGGCACCACGGTGCCGCCGAGTTGGCAGAATCTGGCTGATGAACGCTGGCGCCGGGCCAACCCGGGCCGAACTGCTGGCGGCGCTGTCGGTGGCCGTCGATCTCGGCCTGGGTCAGCCAGCCGAGCACATGTTGCGCTCGGCGTTGATCGGTACCAGGATCGCCGACCGGCTGGGTCTACCCGTTCGACAGCGGGACTGCATCTACTACACCGCACTCGTCATGTGGATCGGCTGTCATGCCGATTCGCATGAATACGCGCGTTGGTTCGGCGACGACATCGCCGTGCGGCACGATTCCTATTCGGTCGACTGGGCGGGCCTGCCCTACTACCGGTTCTTGATTTCGAATGTGGCTCGTGGCGAACCTCTTTCGCGAAGACTACTGGTCCTGGGAGCGTTGTTCGTCAACGCCCGCGGGCAGCTGACCCGGCTGATCCACTCGCACTGCACATCGGCGGCGCTGTTGGCCGAACGAATGGGGCTGGGCGCCGATGTGCAGCACGCCCTCGGGTTCACCTTCGAGCGATTCGACGGCGGTGGGTTGCCCGGCGGTGTCCGCGGCGAGCTGCTCCCGATCGCCATCCGGGTAGCGCAGCTGGCCGACACCGTCGAGGTGTACCACCGAACGTTGGGGGTGCAGGGTGCCGTGGCGATGGTGCGGTCCCGCCGCGGCGGACAGTTCGACCCGCAGATCGCCGACGCGTTCATCGCCGATGCGGAGCAGATCCTGGCCGGACCCGCCGTCGGCGGCAGCTGGGACATCGCGCTGCGTCAGGCCCCCGACCGTGGTGAACATCTGGACGGCCCGGCCCTGGATGGGATGTTGCGGGCACTCGGTGACTTCGTTGACCTGAAATGTCCCTTCACCCTGGGACATTCGCGCGCCGTTGCCGACCTTGCCGCATCCGCCGCGAGCATCGCCGGGCTCACCGAGCCCGAGGTGGCGACGGTTCGCCGCGCCGGCTACGTCCACGACCTGGGTCGGATCGGGGTATCGAATCAGGTCTGGTCCAAACCCACCCACCTGTCGGCGGGGGAGTTCGAGCGAGTCCGGTTGCATCCGTACCTCACCGTGCGCATCCTCAGCCAGGTCAACGGCGTGCGTGAGGTCGCCACGGTGGCCGGAAACCACCACGAATGTGTGAACGGCGCGGGCTATCCGCGGAATCTGGCCGGCCCCGCGCTGAGCCTGTCCGACCGCATCCTGGCGGCCGCCGTGAGCTACCAGTCGGCGCTGGAACCGCGGCCCTATCGGGCGGCGATGTCACCGGCCGACGCCGAGCGACGGCTGCGCGCCAGGTCGGCCGCCGAGGAGCTGGACTCCGTCGCGGTGGCGGCGGTCCTCGATGCCGCCGACCATCGCCACCGCCGGGTCCATGTGCGACCGGATCGGTTGACGCCGCGCGAGATCGAGGTGCTACGCCTGGTCGCCACCGGCGCGTCCAACAAGCAGATCGCGACGACGCTCGTGATCAGCGAGAAGACCGCGCGCAATCACGTGGAACGCACCTACGCCAAGATCGGGGTGTCCAACCGCATCGGCGCCAGCATGTACGCGCTGCAGAACGGGCTGGCCGTCCAACAGTGAGGTGGGGCCGGCGCTGTTTCTCGCCTCGGCGGCCTCCAGCTTCATGACCGGCCAGGTGCTCACCGTCGACGGCGGTTTGATGCCCTGTTGAGACTTTTTCCGGTGCCGAACCGCGGGACTCAACTAGCGTTGCCGTATGAATTCTCGCCGCCTGTCGGTGTTGATGCTGGTATTGGCCGCGCTCGTCGTCATGACGGGGTGCTCCGGGGCGCAGGGGCCGTTGCGTGGCAGCGCACCGGATGCCGCGGATAGCGCCACCGCACCCGCGGCACCGATCCTGCCGGAGCACAGCGGACCGCCGCCGAGCGCGCCACAACCCCCGCGCGACGTGGTCAAGACCGCCTCGATGCGGATCACGGTCGCCGACACCGGCGCGGCCGCGGACCGGGCCGCCGATATCGCGGCCGATGCCGACGGTCGCGTCGACAGCCGCACCGACGATGCCGGGTCCGGCGCGGGCCGGGCGCAGTCGTCGGTGGTGCTGCGCGTCCCGGCCGATCAGCTCGAGGCGGTGCTGAACGAACTCGAGGCACTGGGCTTCGTGCAGAACGCCGATACCCGCATCGAGGACGTCACGACGCAGCGGGTGGATCTCGACGCCCGGATCACCGCACTGCAGACCTCGGTGGACCGGCTACTGGCGATCATGCGCGACGCGCGCGACCCGGAGGCGCTGATCAGAGCGGAGGACGCGCTGTCGGAGCGCCAGGCCGAACTCGACAGCCTGCGGGCCCAACGCGCGGCGCTCGGCGACCGAATCGCCTACAGCACCGTGGATGTCACGTTCACCGCCGAGCAGGTCGGGGGACCGGCACCGCAGCGCTACGAGGGCTTCTTCGGTCAGGTCCACCGTGGCTGGGACACCCTCGCCGACACCGCCGGTCACCTGTGGTTGCTGTTCGGCTACCTGTTGCCCTGGCTGGCGGCGTTGGCGCTCGTCGCAGCCGTGGGCATCGGTTTGGTTCAGGCGCTGCGGCGAATCCCGCGCTTGAGCAACAGTTCGCGTTCGGACTCCGAGAGGCCGCCCCAGATGCCGTAGGGCTCGCCGACGGCCAGCGCATGCGTTCGGCATTGCGTGATGACCGGGCAGGCGCGGCACATTTCCTTGGCCCGCAGTTCGCGTTGGGCGCGGGCGCGGCCGCGTTCCCCGTCGGGGTGGAAGAACATCGCGGAGTCGACGCCCCGGCACAGGCCGTGCATTTGCCAATCCCAGATGTCGGCGTTGGGTCCGGGTAGTTGCTGCGGCTGTGGCATTGGAGAACCCCTTGTCGCCGAGTTCCTTTGGCTGGCAAAGGAAGGTGTAGTCCGAGTGCTGTCGCCGATGACAACTCGAGTGCACCCACAAAGTATGTGGGTCGACGAAAGTCAGTCAATAGTGGGGCACTGTGTTAAATGGCATAACCGCAGCGTAAGAATTTACTTCATGTTCATCCTTTAAGGATTGTGAGCGCTCCGCGAATGTGGGTGCGGCACAGTGATCATGAATTTCTGCACGTCGCTGAGATCTCGTTGGCAAACCCGTTCACCCCAACCGCCGTGGCGATTTATGTGTTCGTAACGTGGCAGCCGCCAAGTGTTAACTCGACAATTGGTAGCGTGCCGCGATGTCGCGCGCACTTGTCAGCCTCGCCGCAACGCCGCTTCGCGCCGTGGCCTTCGGCGACACCCCGGGGCACCGGCCGTTGCCGCCGGCGCACGATCCGCAGCAGCGCTGGCTGCGCGCGGTGGCCGCCGGCGGACAAGGGCACTACGCCGCCGCGCGCGCCGAGTTGGCCCTGGTGCGCCGGGAGACGCGGACCGGTCCGCTGGCCGCCCTGGCGCACAGCACCGAGGGTTCCCTGCTGCGTCAGCTCGGTTGGCATCGGCTCGCCCGCGGCTGGGACGGCAGGGCGCTGCTGCTGGCCGGCGACGATCCGGTGGCGCGACTCGACGCGTTGGTAGGACTGGCGGCAGACGCGCTGGGGCTCGGACGATTCGCCGCCGCGGCGCGGCTGTTGGTCGTGGCGCGGGCGCAGCGGGGGCCCGAGAACAGGTCCGCCATTCGGATCGAATGGGTCAGCGCCGAACTCGCCATGGCGCGCGGCGAGCCGGAGACCGCGCTGACGCATGCCCACAGTGCCGTCGCGCTCGCCGCCGACGCAGGGTCGGTGCGCCACCGCATCAAGAGCGATGTGGTGCTGGCCGCCGCGCTGTGCAGCGGCGGCCGCGTCCCCGAAGCCCGGGCGGTGGCCGACGACCTGCTGGTTCGCACCGAACAGCACGGTCTGGTCCCGCTGCGCTGGGCGGTGGCCAGCCTGCTCGACGGGATTGGCAGCGAGGCGTTTTCGGGTGCGCAGATTCGACTGATCCGCGAGAGCGCGGCCCATACCGTTTCCCATCGCGGCGGCCGGTGGTGCCCACACTGACCCTAAGGTGGCCCACCGGGCCGTTATTGTTTAGCTGTGCCGCGCCGCCGGGATACCTCCGGCCGTAACGTTGGAGATATCACCGTCGATGACAATTCCAGGAGAACGTCTCGACGCCGTCGTTGCTGACGCGGTCGCTGGCGATCGTGACGCGCTCCGGGAAGTGCTGGAGATAATCCGCCCCGTCGTAGTCCGGTATTGCCGGGCCCGCGTCGGAACCGCGGAGCGCAGTGGTCTCTCGGCTGATGACGTCGCACAGGAGGTTTGCTTGGCCGCCATGATGGCGCTGCCGCGCTACCAGGATCAGGGACGACCGTTCCTGGCTTTTGTGTACGGCATCGCAGCGCACAAGGTCGCCGACGCGCATCGCGCGGCGGGCCGAAATCGCGCGGAACCGACCGACTCGGTGCCCGAGCGTTATGACCCTGATATGGGTCCTGAACAGCAGGCGATCAACTCCGACGCCGCGGCGCGGATGGACGCGCTGCTGCAGGTGCTGCCCGAAAAGCAACGCGAGATCGTGATCCTGCGGGTGGTGGTCGGGCTGTCCGCCGAGGAGACCGCGGTCGCGGTGGGTAGCACCGCCGGGGCGGTGCGGGTCGCGCAGCATCGCGCGCTGGCCAAGTTGAAGAACGAGATCACGGCCTCGGGGTACGACTATGCCTAGTGACTTCCGGGACTCCGCCGAACCCGAATCCCTGGCCGAGATCGCGGCCACCGACCAGCTGCTCGACGCGTTGGCCGATCAGCGCCGGGTTCGGCCCGCCGACCGGGCCGATGCCGAGCTGTTCGCGCTGCTCGAGGACTGGCGCGACGGCGTGCGCGGGCCGTCGGTGCGCCGATTCCTCACCGAGGACGAGGCCGCGGCCGCAGTGCGCGAGGGCCTGGCGGTGCAAACCGCGAAGCCGGGACCGCGGCGCGGGCTGACAATCGTGGCCTCGTTGGCCGCCGGCGTGCTGGCGATCGGCGGCTTCGGCGCCCTGGTGGGCGGGGCCCAACCCGGCGACTCGATGTACGGGCTGCGCACGGCGCTGTTCGGGGAATCGCAGGCGGTGCGCGATGATCGCGTGACCCTGGCGGCGCAGACGCAGCTCGCCGAGGTCCAGCAGCTGATCGAGCGCGGCGACTGGGAACAGGCGCAGGCCAAGCTCGAACAGGTCAGCACCGAGGTGCAGACCGTCGACGATGTCGAGAACAAGACCGACTTGATCCAGCAGTGGAATGAGCTGAGCGTCAAGGTCGGCACTCGGGACGCGAATGCGGCGCTGCCCGAAATCGTGCCGGGCGCACCCTCGGTGCCGCCACCGCCGGGCGTCACGCTGCTGGAATTGCCGGCCCTCGTGGCTCCGACGACCACCGCGCCCTCGGACGAGACCACCACCGTCCCGTCCGAAACCGCGACGACGTCGGAGTCGCCGCCGGGGGAGAGCAGTCCGGAGCCGACGACCGAGCCGAGCGCCCCGACCACAGCACCCAGCACCGAGCCGGGCGCGCAGCCGAGTGCGGAACCGACCACCACGCCCACGCCGGAGCCGACCACCGCACCGCCCGCCGCCACTACGACGCCCACGAGCGCGACCGCGACGAAGACGTCGACCACGGTGCCGCCGTCGTCGTCGCTCACCACGACCACCGCGCCGCGGGCAGCCGAGCCGGCCGACGAGGTCGAGGAGACTGAAGCGGCCGAGTCGGCGGTGACCAGTGCGCCAACCGAGACGTCGGCGTCGACTGCGGAGATCGTCACGACCACGACCACCGTCCAGGCACCGCTGATCGAAGCCGAGATCCCGGAAGAGGGTTAGCGGTACCCGTCGCTCTCGGAGGCCGCCTCGTTCAGCGACGCATCGGCGTAGCCGCGGCAGTAGTCCCAGGTGACGTACGCGTCGGGTTCCGGGTCATACGCGGGCTCGTGCGGGCGCACGGTGCCGTCGACCAGCAGCTGCAGCAGATTCGCGCGCAGCATGTCCCAGTCGTGGTAGTGGTCCTGCTGGCATTCGTCGCAGCACACCACCAGGCCACGGATTCCCTTGTGAGCCAGCAGCGATTCGTATACCGCGAGATCGGCCAGGTCGGCCTCGACTGCGGAGCGCTCCTGGGGATCCAGTGGCTGGCCGGGCTCGATGGCATCCAGCGCCGCGGACGGGTCACTGGGGTCGTCGGCGAACGGGTCTGGCGGCAATCCCGGAGGAAGATGGTCGCGCACGCCTCCACCCTACGCAGCCGTGCTGGGCTAGGCCAGCGATACCCGGCCCCGGGGCGGGCGGCGCACATCCGACGAGCCGATAGGATGGCACTCTCGCCCCGTCTGCCTTAGTGGAGGCCGCCCCGATGGCACGACCAGTATCTCGACCGGTATCCGACGCCGAACGCACGGCGGTGCCCACCGGTGGGGACGATCCGCACAAGGTCGCGATGTTGGGCCTGACGTTCGACGACGTGCTGCTGCTGCCCGCCGCCTCCGACGTGATCCCCGCGACGGCCGACACCTCGAGCCAGCTGACCCGCCGGATCCGGCTACAGGTTCCGCTGGTCAGCTCCGCGATGGACACCGTCACCGAGTCGCGGATGGCGATCGCGATGGCCCGCGCCGGCGGGATGGGGGTGTTGCACCGCAATCTGCCGCTGGCCGAACAGGCCAGCCAGGTGGAGACCGTGAAGCGCTCCGAGGCGGGCATGGTCACCGACCCGGTGACCTGCTCACCGAGCAACACGCTGGCCGAGGTCGACGCGCTGTGCGCGCGGTTCCGGATCTCCGGCCTGCCCGTCGTCGACGACGCCGGCGCCCTGGTCGGGATCATCACCAACCGCGACATGCGCTTCGAGGTCGATCTGAACAAGCCGGTCTCGGAGGTGATGACCAAACCGCCGCTGATCACCGCGCGCGAGGGTGTCACCGCCGACGCCGCCCTGGGGCTGCTGCGCCGGCACAAGATCGAGAAGCTGCCCATCGTCGACGGGCACGGCAAGCTCACCGGCCTGATCACCGTCAAGGATTTCGTCAAGACCGAACAACACCCGAACGCCACCAAGGACAGCGACGGCCGGCTACTGGTGGGTGCGGCTGTGGGTGTCGGCAGCGACTCCTGGGACCGCGCGATGGCGCTCACCGACGCCGGGGTGGACGTGTTGATCGTCGACACCGCGCACGCCCACAACCGGATGGTGCTCGAGATGGTGGGCAAGCTCAAGGCCGAGGTCGGGGACCGCGTCGAGGTGGTCGGCGGCAACGTCGCCACCCGCAGCGGCGCCGCGGCGCTCGTCGAAGCCGGCGCCGACGCCGTCAAGGTGGGGGTCGGGCCCGGCTCGATCTGCACCACCCGCGTGGTCGCGGGGGTGGGGGCGCCCCAGGTCACCGCGATTCTGGAGGCCATGGCGGTGTGCGGCCCGGCCGGCGTGCCGGTGATCGCCGACGGCGGCCTGCAGTATTCGGGCGACATCGCCAAGGCGCTGGCCGCGGGCGCGTCCGCCACCATGCTGGGTTCGCTGCTGGCGGGGACCGCCGAATCCCCCGGGGAACTGATCTTCGTCAACGGCAAGCAGTTCAAGAGCTATCGGGGGATGGGGTCGCTGGGCGCGATGCAGGGCCGCGGCGCAACCGGTGGGCTGAACAAGTCCTACTCCAAGGACCGTTACTTCCAGGACGATGTGCTCTCCGAGGACAAGCTGGTCCCGGAGGGCATCGAGGGCCGGGTGCCGTTCCGCGGCCCGTTGTCGACGGTGATCCATCAGCTCACCGGCGGACTGCGGGCGGCGATGGGCTACACCGGCGCGTCCACCATCGAACAGCTGCAGCAAGCGCAGTTCGTGCGGATCACTCCGGCGGGACTCAAGGAAAGCCACCCGCACGACGTCACGATGACCGTCGAAGCACCGAACTACTACGCGCGTTAACAAAGGGGACTGGTTCAGTGCGTGACTTGGTCGAAATCGGCATGGGCCGCAGTGCGCGGCGCACCTACGAGCTCGCCGACATCAACATCGTGCCGTCCCGGCGCACCCGGTCGAGCCAGGACGTGTCGACGGCCTGGCAGCTGGACGCCTACCGGTTCGAGATCCCGGTGCTCAGCCATCCCACCGACGCGCTGGTGTCGGTCGACTTCGCCATCGAGCTGGGCCGCCTCGGCGGTCTCGGCGTCCTCAACGGCGAGGGCCTGATCGGCCGGCACGCCGACGTCGAGGCCAAGGTCGCCCAGGTGGTCGAGGCCGCCGCCAAGGAGCCCGAGCCGTCGGCGGCCGTGCGCCTGCTGCAGCAACTGCATGCCGCGCCGCTGGACCTCGACCTGCTGGGCGCGGCGGTGGCCCGGGTACGCGAGGCCGGCGTGACCACCGCGGTCCGGGTCAGCCCCCAGAACGCGCAGGCGCTGACCCCGACGCTGGTCGCCGCCGGGATCGACCTGCTGGTCATCCAGGGCACGATCATCTCGGCCGAACGCGTATCGTCCAACGGCGAGCCGCTGAACCTGAAGACCTTCATCTCGGAGCTGGACGTGCCCGTCGTCGCCGGCGGCGTGCAGGACCATCGCACCGCACTGCATCTGATGCGCACCGGCGCGGCCGGGGTCATCGTCGGCTACGGATCGACCTCGGGCGCGACCACCAGCGACGAGGTGCTCGGCATCAGCGTGCCGATGGCCACCGCGATCGCCGACGCCGCCGCGGCGCGCCGCGAGTATCTCGACGAAACCGGCGGCCGCTACGTGCATGTGCTCGCCGACGGCGACATCCACACCTCCGGCGAGCTGGCCAAGGCGATCGCGTGCGGCGCGGACGCCGTGGTGCTCGGCACGCCGCTGGCGCAGTCCGCCGAGGCCCTGGGCGACGGCTGGTTCTGGCCCTCGGCCGCCGCGCACCCGTCGTTGCCGCGCGGTGCGCTGCTGCAGATCGCGATGGGTGAGCGGCCGTCGCTGGATCAGGTGCTCAGCGGCCCCTCCGATGATCCGTTCGGCTCGTTGAACCTGGTCGGCGGCCTGCGTCGGTCGATGGCCAAGGCCGGCTACTGCGATCTCAAGGAATTCCAGAAGGTGGGCTTGACGGTCGGGTCCTGACTGCCGCGAGCAGACGCGTACTTCCCCATTGCGGGGCTGATTTAGGCAAGTTTGCGTCTGCTCGCCGATGAGAGATGGTGGGCGAGCCGGTCGGTGAACCTATCTGGCTCGACCCGGACGTCGTCCACCACGATGGGGATCATCGTCCAGCCCATTTCCTGAATACCGGCGAATCTCTTTTTATCTCTGAGCATTTCGCTGCGTCCGGCATGCCAGTCCACGCTTTCGTACTCGGCGCACACCCTGGCTTCGGGCCAAGCGAAATCGACACGCCACACTTCACCGCGTCCACGGATCTCGTACTGCAGTTCCGGTTGCGGCAAGCCATTTTCGAGCATCACCAGGCGAGCCTCACTCTCCATGGGTGATTCCGCCCGACCATCGGCAAGAAGCAGAAGTTCTCGCACTGCGACTATTCCGCGTCTGCCGTGCTGCTCTCGCACGGCGCGGTCCAGTTCGCCAAGGCTGCACGCCGCAGAGTGCAATGCCGCATCAAGCGTCGCCAAGGCCCGAGGTCTGGACAACTGACGGGCCACTTCGACGGCAGTCCAGGCGGGACTCGTTGCCAGCCGTCCCGCGACCCGGCGCAGCGGCGCGCCGGTGCGCTGATGGACCATCAGCCCGACGGTGGGTCGCACCCGGACTCCCGGATCCAGGATGTGGATGGCCGAGGGATTTTCGGTGTCGAACCCGTGCAACTGCGCTGCGGTGCCGAGGCAGGCGACCGCCTCGCGACCAAGGAAGAGGTCGAGTGCGCGCAGTCGCCCGAGGCTGTCGGGATTCTCGATGCCGTACACACCCCGCCACACCCGCACCAGCTGCCCCTGTCGGATCTGCCTGTCGAGTTGTTTACGGGATATCACGGTCAACAGTTGCGCGGTGGTGGCGAAGCCGCCGGCCGCATCGATGAGGGCTTGGCCGGCGGCTGCTTTCATAGCGGGATCGTGCGGTTTGGGTGCTTGAACTGCTATTCAGCCCGTCTGCGGCCTGTGCATAACTCCCGGTACCACTCGCGAGCAGACGCGTACTTCCCCCTTTTGTGCCTCAAAGAGGCAAGTTCGCGTCTGCTCCCGAGGTGGGTAGTGGCAAGTTACCGACGAGTACGGCCATACTGATGGCCATGGAACCGGATTACGACGTTCTCATCATCGGGTCGGGGTTCGGGGGCAGCGTCTCGGCGCTACGCCTCACCGAGAAGGGGTACCGGGTCGGAGTGCTCGAGGCCGGTCGGCGCTTCGCCGACACCGACTTCGCCAAGACTTCCTGGAACCTGCGTAAGTTCCTGTGGGCACCGCGGCTGGGCTGCTACGGCATCCAGCGCATTCATCTGCTGCGCAATGTGATGATCCTGGCCGGCGCGGGCGTCGGGGGTGGCTCGCTCAACTACGCCAACACCCTCTACGTGCCGCCGGAGCCGTTCTTCGTCGACAAGCAGTGGGCGCACATCACCGACTGGCGTGCCGAGCTCATGCCGCACTACGAGCAGGCCAAGCGGATGTTGGGGGTCGTCACAAACCCGACGTTCACCGACGCCGACCGGATCATGAAGGAGGTCGCCGACGAGATGGGGGTCGGTGAGACCTTCGTCCCGACGCCGGTCGGGGTGTTCTTCGGCCCGGATAACGCCAAGGCCCCCGGCGAGCGCGTGCCGGATCCCTATTTCGGCGGCGCCGGCCCGGAGCGCACCGGCTGCATCGAATGCGGGGCGTGCATGACCGGCTGCCGGTACGGCGCCAAGAACACGCTGGTCAAGAACTATCTAGGACTCGCTGAATCGGCTGGGGCGCAGGTGTTTCCGATGACGACGGTGGCCGGGTTCGCGCACCGCGCCGACGGGCTCTGGGAAGTGCGTACCGCCGGGACCGGACGTTGGTTGCGACGACGGCGCCGGACGTTCACCGCGACGCACGTCATCCTCGCGGCCGGCACCTACGGCACCCAGAAGCTGCTGTTCAAGATGCGCGACACGGGCAGACTGCCCCAGCTGTCGAACCAACTGGGGGTGTTGACCCGGACCAACTCGGAATCCATCGTGGGGGCGGGCCGCCTCCAGGTCGGCGACGACCTCGATCTGACCCACGGCGTAGCGATCACGTCGTCGATCCACCCGACCCCGGACACCCACATCGAACCGGTGCGCTACGGCAAGGGTTCCAACGCGATGGGTCTGTTGCAGACGCTGATGACCGACGGTCCCGGACCGGCGGGCACCGACGTGCCGCGCTGGAAGCAGCTGTTCAGCAACGCCGCCCAGGATCCGCGCGGCACGCTGCGGCTGCTCAACGTGCGACGGTGGAGCGAACGCACGTTGATCGCGTTGGTGATGCAGCACCTGGACAACTCGATCACGACGTTCACCAAGCGGGGCCCCCTCGGCATCCGGCGTTACTCGAGCAAGCAGGGCCACGGCGAGCCCAACCCGACCTGGATTCCGGCCGGCAACGAGGTCACCCGGCGGGTCGCCGCCAAGATCGACGGCGTCGCCGGCGGCACCTGGGGCGAGCTGTTCAACATCCCGCTGACGGCCCACTTCCTCGGTGGTGCCGCCATCGGCGACAGCCCCGAGCACGGCGTGATCGACCCGTATCAGCGGGTCTACGGGTACCCGACGCTGTCGGTGATGGATGGCGCGGCGATCTCGGCCAACCTCGGCGTCAACCCGTCGCTGTCGATCACCGCGCAGGCCGAACGCGCCGCGGCGTTGTGGCCCAACAAGGGCGAACACGATCTGCGCCCGGCGCAGGGCCAGCCCTACCGCAAGCTGGACCCGATCGCACCCGCGCATCCGGTGGTCCCCGCCGAAGCGCCGGGCGGCTTGCGCCGGCTGCCCATCGAGCCGGTGAGCTCGGCGGGCTGACGGCCATCGGACGAGGACCGGCCTGGTCGCCACTACACTGAGCCAGTGCAGTCGTCAGCCTCGCCCCGTCCCGTTCTCGTGGTGGACTTCGGTGCGCAGTACGCCCAGTTGATCGCCCGGCGGGTCCGCGAGGCCCGGGTGTTCTCCGAGGTCGTGCCGCACACCGTCACCATTGACGAGATCAAGGCCAAGGATCCGCGGGCCATCGTGCTCTCGGGCGGGCCGTCCAGCGTCTATGCCGAGGGTGCGCCGCAGCTCGATCCGGCCGTTTTCGACCTCGGCGTGCCGGTCTTCGGGATCTGCTACGGCTTTCAGGCCATGGCGCAGGCCCTCGGCGGCACCGTCGAGCGCACCGGGACCAGCGAGTACGGCCGGACCGAACTCAAAGTGGGTGGCGGCGAGCTGCATTCTGGGCTGCCCGAGATTCAACCGGTGTGGATGAGCCACGGCGACGCGGTCACCGCCGCCCCGGCGGGCTTCACGGTGGTGGCCAGCAGTGCCGGCGCTCCGGTCGCGGCATTCGAGGATCGAACGCGGCGCCTGGCCGGGGTGCAGTACCACCCCGAGGTACTGCACACGCCGCACGGCCAGCAGGTGCTCAGCCGGTTTCTGCACGATTTCGCCGGTATCGACGCGACCTGGACGGCGGCCAACATCGCCGATGCGCTGATCGAGCAGGTGCGCGAGCAGATCGGTGACGGCCACGCGATCTGTGGGCTGTCCGGCGGGGTGGACTCCGCGGTGGCCGCGGCCTTGGTGCAGCGCGCCATCGGGGACCGGCTCACCTGTGTCTTCGTCGATCACGGTCTGTTGCGGGCCGGTGAACGCACCCAGGTACAGCGCGATTTCGTCGCGGCCACCGGTGCGCGATTGGTCACCGTCGACGCCGAAAGCCGGTTCCTGGAGGCGCTTTCGGGAGTGACCAACCCCGAGGGCAAGCGCAAGATCATCGGCCGCGAGTTCATCCGCGCCTTCGAGCGCGCGGTCCGCGATGCCGTCCAGGACGACCCGGTCGACGAGACCGAGTTCCTGGTGCAGGGCACGCTGTATCCCGACGTGGTGGAGTCCGGCGGCGGCACCGGAGCGGCCAACATCAAGAGCCACCACAACGTCGGCGGTCTGCCCGACGACCTGAAGTTCAAGCTCGTCGAGCCGTTGCGGCTGCTGTTCAAGGATGAGGTGCGCGCCGTCGGCCGGGAACTGGGTTTGCCCGAGGAAATCGTTGCGCGCCAACCGTTCCCGGGGCCCGGCTTGGCCATCAGGATCATCGGTGAGGTGACCGCCGAGCGGCTCGACATGCTGCGCCGCGCGGATTCCATTGCCCGCGAAGAACTCACGGCCGCCGGTCAGGATCACCACATTTGGCAATGCCCGGTGGTGCTGCTGGCCGATGTGCGCTCGGTGGGGGTGCAGGGCGACGGCCGCACCTACGGGCATCCGGTGGTGCTGCGCCCGGTCTCCAGCGAGGACGCCATGACCGCGGACTGGACGCGGGTGCCCTACGAGGTGCTGGAGCGCATCTCGACCCGGATCACCAACGAGGTCCCCGAGGTCAACCGCGTGGTGCTGGATGTGACCAGCAAGCCGCCGGGCACCATCGAGTGGGAGTAGCCGACCCCGGTCTTTTCGCCTTGATGCGAGGTACCCGCGCCCGCTGAATCGCGGGCACTTTCGTCACCTGAGTCACGTACGTCCCTGCCGTCTCGCGCGCTTGACGCTGTCGGTGCCCGGGTGTTTACTGCCTATATCGAACATATTTTCGAACAAGGCGAAGCTGGGATGAGCTGGAAGGTGGGCGATGACGACGGCACTTTCCCTGGATGGGCGCTCTCAAAACCGCTCTGAACAGGTAGAACAGCTGCGTCGCCAGATGGCGGCGGTCTCCGGGAAGGTGGGTCGCTCCCGGCGCGCCGATGTCGGCGCCGAGGGCCCCGCGCCGGCCTCGGAATCTTTGCTGCCGGTGCCGAAATCACTGTCGGACCTGCTGCCCCGGGGGTTGCCGCGCGGCGTCGTGGGAGTGCTGACGGGGGCGCGTTCGCTACCGCTGAACATGGTCGCCGCGGTGACCGCGGGAGGGGGATATGCGGCCATCGTCGGTGACCCGCGGGCGAGCCTGCTGGCCGCCGTCGAGATGGGCGCGGACCTGAGCAGGTTGGCGATGATCCCCGAACCCGGCGCCGACCCGCTCGAAGTGGCCACGGTGCTGATGGACGGGATGGATCTGGTGGTGCTCGATCTGACCGGATGCTCGGTGGCGCCCACGCGGGCCCGGTCGATGACGGCACGGGCCCGGCACAAGGGCTGCACCCTGCTGGTGACCGGGGCCGACTGGCCGGGCGCCCAGGTGCGGTTGGACGCCCGGGTTCGCGGCTATGAGTTGACGGGCGGATGCGGTTCCGGTCGGGTGGGCGAGGTCCGGCTGTCGTTGCGCGCCCGCGGCCGGTGCGCGCGGGCGGGTTGACATGACCGCACGGGTGTTGGCGCTGTGGTGCATGGACTGGCCCGCGGTGGCCGCGGCGCTGGCCGGGGGCCTGCCGGAGACGGCCCCGGTGGCCGTGACGCTGGCCAACCGGGTCGTGGCCTGTTCCTCGTCGGCTCGCGCGGTCGGGGTCCGGCGGGGCCTGCGCCGGCGCGAATCGCAAGCGCGCTGCCCCCAATTGCATGTGGTGGCCGCGGATCCGGGCCGGGACGCCCGACTCTTCGAATCGGTGATCGTGGCGGTCGATGACCTGGTGCCGCGCGCCGAGGTGCTGCGTCCCGGACTGCTGGTGCTGCCGGTGCGCGGAGCCGCGCGCTATTTCGGATCCGAGCAGCAGGCCGGCGAGCGGCTGGTCGATGCGGTGGCCGCGGCGGGGGCCGAATGCCAGATCGGTATCGCCGATCAGTTACCCACCGCCGTGTTCGCCGCCCGTGCGGGACGCATCATCGCCCCGGGTACTGATGCCCGGTTCCTGTCCGGCTTGTCGATCCGGCAACTGGCAGCCGAGCCCGGTCTGTCCGCTCCGGGACGCGATGATCTGTCGGATTTGTTGTGGCGGATGGGAATTCGCAGCTTCGGTCAGTTCGCCGAACTGCCCCGCACCGATGTGGCATCCCGGTTCGGGGCGGATGCGGTGGTGGCTCATCGAATGGTGCGCGCCGAGCCGATGCGCGCGCCGTCGGGCCGTGAACTGCCGCCCGAACGCGACGCCGTGCTCGATTGTGATCCGCCCATCGACCGGGTCGACGCCGCGGCCTTTGCCGGTCGGACGCTGGCCAGCGAACTGCACCGGAACCTGGAGGCGGCCGGGGTGGGCTGCACCCGGCTGGCGATCCAGGCGGTGACCAGCAACGGCGAGGAGTTGAACCGGGTGTGGCGGTGTGCCGAACCGCTGACCGAGGACGCCACCGCCGACCGCATCCGCTGGCAGCTGGACGGCTGGCTGAACCGGCGCAACACCGCGGACCGCCCCACCGGGCCGATCACGGTGCTGCGGCTGCACCCGGTGGAGCTGGTGTCCGCCGGTGCGCTGCAGCTGCCGCTGTGGGGTGGGGTCGGCGACGAGGATCGCCTCCGCGCGCGTCGTGCGCTGGTTCGGGTGCAGGGCCTGCTCGGCCCCGATGCCGTGCAGCTGCCGGTGCTCAGCGGCGGGCGCGGACCCGCCGAACGCATCACGTTGGCCCCGCTGGGTGATGAACTGGTGCCGCGAACGGACCCGGACCGGCCATGGCCGGGACGACTGCCGGAACCGGCGCCCGCGGTGCTGCTCGACGATCCGGTGGATCTGCTTGATGCCCAAGGCAATCCGGTTCGGGTGACCGCTCGGGGAATGTTCTCTGCCGAACCGGCCCGATTGGCGGCCAGCCATCGCGGTCACAGCGGTCCGCTGCGTTGGTGGACGGGTCCTTGGCCCGTGGATGAACGCTGGTGGGATCAGGAAGCGCCCGGCCGGACTGCGCGCGCCCAGGTGCTTCTCGAGGACGCCTCGACGACTGAACTCGGCCCGGCGCTGCTGTTGTGCTACCGCCGTCGGCGCTGGTACGTGGAGGGTGCCTATGAGTAGCGGCTAGGACAATCGCTGCAGAAACGGGCCGACACGGGCGATGAACCGGTCGAAGAACACTTCGGCCAACGGGCGGCCGGTGTGCGCTGCGCCATCGACGACGATGGCGGCATTCGGCGGGCGACCCCAGTGTCCGGCCACATCGGCCACCGTCATACCGCGGGTCAGCGTTCCGTACAACTCCACATCGATGGTGGCGGCCCGGGCGGTCACCAGCCCGGGGTCCAGCGCGATCGCCGCGGCAAACGGATCGTGCAGATGCGCCAGATACCCCTCGTCCTGCTGCGCGTGGAATTCGAAATAGAACCGCATCGCGTCCTCGAGCACCCGGATCAGCGGATTGGCGGCCGCAGAACGAGTTCCGGGAGCATCGTCGGGCCTCATCGTGCGGGTTGGGGCGCCCGCGGCGTCGCCCAACCGCGCCAGGATCTGCGGGGTCAACACGATGCTTTCGGTGATGTTGAGCCCGCATACCAGCGGGAGCTCACCGGCGTGTCCCTCGGGACGGTCGAAGGCGGCGAACACCTCGGCGGCGGCCTCCGGGTCGACGAGCATGTTCCACTCCGCGACCGGGGTGGTGTTGCCCCGGTAGTCGAACGAGCCGCCCATGATCACCAGTCGGCGCAGCAACCGGGGTAGCTCCGGTTCGGCCCGCAACGCCAGGGCCAGGTTGGTCAGCGGGCCGGTGGCCAGGCCGATCAGTTCGCCCGGATGCGCATGCGCCGCGCGGATCCAGGCCTGCGCCGCGTCGTGGGTGCTGGGTTGGGTTCTCGGAGCGGGCAGTTCGGCGTAGCCGAGACCGGCGGGGCCGTGGGTGTCCTCGGCGGTGCGCAGCGGGATGCTCAACGGCACGGCGGCGCCCAGCGACACCGGGACATCGGGCCTGCCGCAGAGTTCAAGCAGTGCCAGGTTGTTCTCGCAAACCTGTTGCGCCGAAACGTTTCCGGCCGTCGAGGCGATGCCGACCAGCTCCGCTTCCGGGCTGGCCAACAGGTAGACCAGAGCCATGGCGTCGTCGACGCCGGTATCCAGATCGGCGAAGACCGCGGGCATGCGCCCATGCTATCGCCGCGGTTTACCAGTGCACGCCCGGGAACCGGCGGACCGTGCGCTTGAGGCTGCGCGGCACCCTCAGCCTGCGCGCCGCGCGGGCGGGTCGACTCGGCTTCCGGGGACGCCGGGGTGCGGCGGGCGCTGCCGGGGCCTCGCCCCGGGCGGCGGCCGAGTCCGGATACCCCAGGTACACCTGATGCAGGATCCGACGGGCCAGCTTCGGCGTGAGGTAGCGGCCCGCGTCCGACAGCGTGCCCAGCGGGGTGTCGATCCGCACCGGCTTGTCGACCAACCCGCGCACCACCATGGCCGCGGCGTGCTCGGCGCTGATCGCGGGAATCGGGTTGAGCCGCTTGGACGGAACGATCATCGGCGTACGGACCAGCGGCATGTGGATGGTGGTGAACGTGACGTGATCGGACAGCGTCTCGGCGGCCACCACCTCGGCGAACGCGTCCAGCGCGGCCTTGGTCGGCACATACGCCGAGTATCTCGGTGACGACGCCTGCACCCCGGCGCTGGAGACGTTGACGACGTGACCGAACCGGCGTTCGCGCCAGTGCGGCAGCAGCGCGAGGACCATCCGCACCGCGCCGAAGTAGTTGACGGCCATCACCCGCTCGTAGTCGTGCAGGCGATCGGTGGACGCCTCGACGGAGCGCCGGATGGAGCGCCCGGCGTTGTTCACCAGATAGTCGACGTGACCGAACCGGCCGAGGATGTCCTTCACGGTGGCCTCGACCGAGTCCGAGTCGGTGACATCGCAGGTGAACGCGTGTGCCTGTCCGCCGGCGGCACGGATCTCGTCGACCAGGTCGTCGAGCGCCTCGCCGTTGCGGGCCAACACGAACACCGTGGCCCCGCGCCCGGCGACCGCGAGCGCCGAGGCGCGCCCGATCCCGCTGGAGGCACCGGTGATGATGACGTGCCGCCCGGCCAGCGGGGAGCCGGGATCGGTGCGCCGGGCCCGGTCGGGGTCGAGGTGCTCGGCCCAGTAGCGCCACAGCGCCGGCGCGTAGTCGGCGAAGTCAGGAACAGCGATCCCAGTGTCCTGCAGGGCGTTTCGGGTGTTGTCGGAGGTGAATGTCGTCGGCAGGTCGACGACATCGAGGACCCGGGGCGGGATTCCCAGCTGGGTGATAGCGATGTTGCGCCAAGCCTTGAGTGGTCCGCGCGCGTCGAGAACCGGGCCGGCCAGCGCCCGCGGCAGGCTGGCCCGCAGCGGGGGCAGTCCAGCGGCCGGAGCCAGGGCGCGGTAGATGCCGCGCAGCCCGATCGTCTTCGGCGCGACCAGGTGGAACGTCTGGCCATCGCGGCCCTCGGCGGGCAGCAACGCCACCAGTGCGTCGGCAACGAAATCGACCGGAACGATGTTGGTGCGGGCCGTATTCGGCAGCGCGATCGGGGTGAACCGCGGCAGTGCCGCCAGCTTGGCCAGGAGGCCGAAAAAGTAGTACGGGCCGTCGATCTTGTCCATCTCACCGGTCACCGAATCGCCGACCACGACCGCCGGCCGATACACCCGGTAGCGCAAACCTGCCGTCGTCCGCACCAACTGCTCGGCCTCGAACTTGGTCTGGTGATACGGCGTCGGCAGGTCCTGGCCCAGGTCGAAGTCGGCCTCGGCGTACTGCCCGGCGTACGTGCCGGCCACCGCGATGGAGGAGACGTGATGCAGGGTCGCATCGAGGCGCTGGGCCAGGGCGATCACCTCGCGGGCGCCGTCGACGTTGGCAGCGCGTTGCCGGGCGTCGTCGGCGGCGATGTCATAGACCGCCCCGCAGTGCACGACGTGTTCGACGGCGGCGAGTTCGGCCTCGGTGTCGCTGGTCAGGCCCAGGTTGGCGGCCGTGAGGTCACCGATCAAGGGGCGGGCCCGATCGCCCCACTCGGCGGCGAGGCGTTCGAATCGGCTCAGCGACTCCCGTCGCACCAGCACCCAGACCTCGGCCTGTGGGTAAGCCCGCAGGATTCGGGTGACCACCCGGCGGCCAATGAACCCGGTACCGCCGGTAACGACATAGTTCATGGGGAGCATCGTGGCGCGCCCGGACCCCTCGTGTCAACCAATCTTGACAAGATTGGGGATGGCGAAGGTGCGCAAACCACGGGAATTTGACGGCGTGTCGGCCGGGGACACGCCCGCTCGCGCTAAAGGGTGAGGCCGTCCCAGCTCACCAGGCGCCACCCGGTGATCGGGTTGCCCTCGAGGACCACGATCGCGGTGTTGGGCAGCGGGCGGGTCTGCAGCAGGCTTTCCCGGGAGTTCACCGTGTTCAACAGGGTCCACAGCATGATCGACCCGGCGTGCGCGACCGCCACCGGATTCTTGTCCCCGCTGGCGTAGATCTCCTGCACCGCGCCGGTGAACCGGTCGTTGAACTCCTTGCCGCTGACCGAGCCGGGAACGGCCGCGTCCATATTCCCCTCGAGCCATTGCACCGGCGCCAGGAAATACGTCGTCGCGATCTGGTCCTCGGGCTTGCCCTCGAACCAGCCCGCCTCGATCTCGCGCAGCCCCGGCAACACCTCGACCTGCTCGCCGAGGTCGGCGGCCAGTGGTGCGGCGGTCTGCGCGGTGCGCACCATGTTCGATGCGTAGATTCCGTCGAAGTCCTTGCCGCGCAACTCATCCGCGAGGTCTTCGGCCTGCTGCTTGCCCTCGGGTGTGAGACCCGGGCCGGGCACCGAGGTGTCGATGACGCCCGATATGTTGCCCTCGGACTCGGCGTGCCGGACCAGGGTCAGCGTGATCGACGGCGGGGGCGGTGGACCCGAGCTGCACGCACCCACCACCGTGACCGCGAACAGCGCGGCCAGTGCTTTTCCCCCGAGCAGCCCGGCGTGTGGCATCTAGAGTCGCCTTCCCACGAAGCCCTCCTGGGTCACCGTACAGACCAACGTGCCGTCACGGTTGTAGATTGCGCCAGTACCCAGACCGACGCCGCCGGTGACGGTGCCGCTCCGCTGTTCATAGAGCAGCCAGTCGGTGAAGTCGACCGGCCGATGCCACCACATCGCGTGATCCAGCGACGCCATGTGTTCCAGGTCTTGCCAGGTCTTGCCGATGGCGATCTGAACCGCGTCAAGGATGGCCCAGTCGCTGATGTAGGCCAGTAGACAGGTGGCCAGCAGCGGGTCGTCGACCAACTCGGCCGGCGGCTGTTCGGAAAGCCGCAGCCAGGTCCGGCACTGGGCCACCGCGGGCGGCGGCGCATCGACGGCGAGGCGGGGCGGGGGATCGACGTAGCGCATCTCGGCGATGCGAAAGCGCACCATTTCCAGGTACTCATCGTCGGCCGGCAGGTGGGTCCGCAGCTGTTCGTCGAGGGGGACCAGCGCTTCGGGTTCGGGCACCGCGGGCATCGGTTGCTGGTACTCGTCGCCGTCGATGTCGATGATGAACGACACCTGCGCCTCCATCACCACGGTGCCGTCCTGGCTGGCGGTCACCCGCCGGGTGGAGAACGTCCGGCCCTCGCGCAGCGACACCACGTCGTAGCGCACCGGGATCTCGGTGTTGCCGGGGCGCAGAAACGACAGGTGCATGCTGTGCGGCCGACGCGCGGTGGTGCGGGCCGCGGCCGCGATCGCCTGTGCTGCGACCTGACCGCCGTAGACGCGCACCCGCTTGCGGTCATCGTCGGGCTGCGCGCCCAGAAAGGCGTCATCTCCGAGGTCCTCGACCCGGCACAGGTCCAACACGTTCTTCAGTTGCTGCGGCACGACCTCTATGTAGCCATGCCCGGTCGCGGCCGGGGCAGCCGGGTCGGCCTAACGACAGACGTCGGGCGCGACCAGCAGCACCGGCCACATCGCGGTGGTGTGGCCGAACGCCAGCAGGTTGGCCCCGGCGGGCAGCTGGGTCTCGAGCCGGGCCTGGTAGCGGTCCACGGCTTCGGCGTTGAAGAAGGTGAACACGACACCGGCCAGCAGATAGGGAATGGCCAGCCACAGCGCCAATTCGATCAATTGCTCGACACTGACCCGGAAATTGAGCACCCGACGAAGCTCGTCCAGCATGGTCTCCCTTCCCACTGTCGGCAGCATCGCACACCGTCGATATCCGGACGGCAATTTCGGCGAACTGCCGATATCGACGGCGCCACGTTGTCAGGATTCGCTCATGAAACTGGTCGTCGGATACCTGGCCACCCCGGGCGGGGCGGACGCGCTGGCGCTGGGCGGCCGGCTCGCCCGCAGCTTGGTCGCCCAACTCGAGATCTGCCTCATCCTCCCGCCGGCCAAACTGCCCGCCCTGGGCGGCGCGCCCGCGAGCTACGAGAAGCTCGTCGCAGAGAGCACCGACGCGTGGATCGCCGACGCGCTTGCCGAGGTGCCGATGGGGATCATTGCCCACGGCCACCGCAACTTCGCGGACTCGTTCGCCGAGGGACTGATCAACGAAGTCGTCCGCCTCGAGGCGGATCTCCTGGTGGTCGGCGGGTCGGGCGGCGGCATCGCGGGCAACCGCTCGCTGGGCTCGGTGGTCAACGAATTGCTCTACTCCGCACCCGTGCCGGTCGCCGTCGCGCCGCGCGGTTTGCGCGAATCCCGGGTCGACCGGATCCGCGGGGTCACCTGCGCGATCGGCGAACGCGCCGGTGCCGACCTCCTGCTCGACTACGCGGTGCGCCTGAGCGCGGCGGCCGACGTGCCGTTACGGTTGGTGTCGCTGGTGGCGCTCGACCCGGTGTTCGGGATGCTGCGTGGCGACGACGACGCCGCTCGCGAACATGCGGTCCGGCACGCGTTGCGGACCCTCGACATGGCCAAAGCAGAGCTGCCCAAGGGCTTTCCGGTGACCTCGAGCGTGTTGCAGGGAGCCTCGGTCGAGGCCGCGGTCGCGCAGCTCACCTGGCACGACGGCGACGTCATCATGGTGGGCTCCAGTCGGCTCAGCGCCCCGCGCCGACTGTTCCTCGGTTCCACCGCAGCCAAGATGCTGCGCGTGCTCGACGTTCCGATGATCGTCATCCCCCGCGACCAACTCAGTGACGAGGACCTGCCATGACCGATCCGTTGAAGGCCGCAGAGGAGCGCACCGGCCTGGTCGCCAAGGGATTGGCCGAGGGCAAGGTCGGCACGCTCGCCGGCGCGGTCCTGGGCATCTCGTGCGTGGCTCCTGGGTACACCCTGACCGCCAGCATCGGGCTGATCGTCGCGGCCGTCGGACTCAAGATGCCGGCCATCTTCATCGCCGGCTTCATCCCGATGTTCCTGACCGCCTACGCATACCGCGAACTGAACTCCCGGGCACCGGACTGTGGGGCCTCGTTCACCTGGTCCACCAAGGCATTTGGCCCCTACGTGGGCTGGATGTGCGGCTGGGGCATGGTGATCGCCACCATCATCGTGCTGTCGAACCTGGCCGCGATCGCCGTGGAGTTCCTGTACCTGTTCATCGCGCAGTTGTTCAACCAACCCGGCATCGCCGAGTTGGCCGACAACAAGCTGATCAACATCCTCACCACGGTGGCCCTGCTGGCGTTGGCCACCCTGATCGCCAGCCGGGGGATCACCACCAGCGAGCGCGTGCAGTACGTGCTGGTCGGATTTCAGATGGTGGTGCTGATCGCGTTCGCGGTCATCGCGATCAGCCATGTCAACCTCGGTGACGCACCGGCGGGCCTGGCCTTCGACCTGGATTGGTTCAACCCGTTCTCCGGTTTGGCGTTGGGCGCGTTCGTCATCGGCGTCACGGGCTCGATCTTCGCGTTCTGGGGGTGGGACACCTGCCTGACGCTGGGCGAGGAATCCAAGGATCCCACCAAGACGCCCGGGCGGGCGGGCCTGTTGTGTGTGATCTCGATCCTGTTGACCTACCTGCTGGTCGCGGTCGCGGTGATGATGTACGCCGGCGTCGGGGAGACCGGCATGGGACTGGGCAACCAGGACAACGCCGACAACGTCTTCGGGGTGCTGGCCGCGCCGGTGCTCGGGCCCTGGGGCGGGCTGTTGTTGTTCGCCGCGGTGTTCGCCTCCTCGGTGGCCAGCCTGCAGACCACGTTCCTGCCGGTGGCCCGGGCGATGCTGGCGATGGGCGCCTACGGCGCGTTCCCGGCGAAGTTCGCCGAGGTGCACCCGCGACACCTGGCGCCGGTCTTCGCCACCGTGGTGGCCGGGGTGGTCACCGCCGTCTTCTACACCGCGGTCAGCGTGCTGTCCGAATCCACGTTGCTGGACACCATCGCGGCGCTGGGCATCATGATCTGCTGGTACTACGGGATCACCGCATTCGCCTGCATCTGGTACTTCCGCCGCGAATTATTCACCAGCGCACGCAATTTCGTGTTCAAGCTGCTGTTCCCGCTGCTGGGTGGGCTGATGCTGGCCGCGGTCTTCATCATCTCGATCAAAGAGAGCATGGACCCGGAGAACGGCAGCGGGGCGGCCTTCGCCGGGATTGGTCTGGTGTTCTTCATGGGCTTCGGCATCCTCGGTTTCGGTGTGGTGCTGATGCTGGTGATGCGCATGCGCAGCCCGGCGTTCTTCGAGGGCCGCACCCTGGCGCGCGGCACCCCGGCACCTCAGGAACCACTCGAGGTGTGACCGCGGCCGATCGCTAGCGCCGGAACTTCAGGATGTCGCTCAGCGCGCGGCGGGGGGTGGGGGCCGGCGGATGCTCGAGTGCCGGTGCCCGGCCCACCCGGATCAGCGCCTGCGGGCAGCGCGGCTTGCCCAGGAGCGAGCCGATGGCCGCCCGCCCGGACTCCGTTTCGGTCAGATGTGTCACGGTGCAGGTCGCCAACCCCACCGCGGTGCATTCCAGCAGCACCGTCGACAGCGCCTCGCCGGCCAGCAACGCATCCTTGCGGCTGTCATCGGGCGTGGTCAGCACCAGGATCTTGGCCTGATCCGCTCCGGTGGCCACCCGGCGCTCATGGTGGCCGTCGACGGGAAAAGCGCGGTTGATGTCGACCCGGTCGGCTTCGGCCACCGAGTTCAGTGCGCTGCGCGGAATTCCCTCGTCGAGTTCGAACGGTGCTGTCCACCAATCGAGTTCGGACATGTATTCCGGGTCGTGGCGGCGCAGCGCCTCGTTCAACCGGGATGCCTCGGCGAGTTCTGGTCGCAGCGCGTCGTCGATCACATCGAGATGCACGACGTCGGAGTCGACCAACTCATGCAGCACCGGCGCGAGGATGTCCCAATCGGCGGGCGCCTCGAACGGCAGCCGGTCGGTGCGGCGCCGCAGAATGGCGTTGGCCCGCGCCCGGGTCGCGTCGGTGACGAATTCGCTGCGTTGGAAGTCGACCGAGGCGAGATGGCCGAGGTTGTTCGGGTTGGGAAACCGGTCCACGAACGACTGCCACCCCGCGGCGGCCATCGCGATCCGCAGGTGATCCAGTTGCGCCCCGCAACTGATCAGGGCCTCGCGGCCGGAGCTGTCGGCCGAGCGCAGGATCCGGCTGCGGTCGCCGAACAGCTGCAGCTCGGGACCGTCGGCCACCCACGTCCAGGGTTGACTGTTGTGCAGCGACGGCGCCCGCGCGGCCACCGTCACGGCCTGCTTGATCACCTCGGCGTCGAGGATTGCCCGGGACATGATCTACCACCCTTCCCATTCGCTGGCGTCCATCATCGCCCGAGCCGACGTGGTGCAACAGGGTCATTGGTCACCCCGGGCGGGGCCGACGTAACTAGCCAACCCAGCGGCGGATGGGCAGTATCGAGGTATGCCCCGGGATTTCGATGCGCACGCCGACGGTCAGCCCTACGCCCAGGTGCGCGAAACACACACCGGTGTGGTGATTCTGGTGGGCGAGCGTGCCTACAAGGCCAAGCGGCCCGTGGTCACCGACTTTCTGGACTTCAGCACGCGCGACGCGCGCGAGCATGCCCTGACCCGCGAACTGGAACTCAACAATCGGCTGGCGCCGCAGGCCTACCTTGGTATTGCGCAACTGGACGGGCCCGGCCCCGACGACCGCGAACCGGTGCTGGTGATGAACCGCTATCCCGATGCGGTCCGACTGAGCACGCGGGTGGCCGCCGACCTCGAGACGGTGCGCGCGGAGGTCGAACGGGTCGCGGTGGTGCTGGCCGACTTCCACCGCAGCGCTCGCCGCGGCCGGGAGATCGACGCGCAGGCCCGGGTGCTGGCCATCAAGGGCCGGTGGGACGACAATCTCGCCGAACTCGAGAAGTTCACCGGCGCGGTGGCCTCCGCGGCGGCGGTCCGCCAGATCAAGGAGTTGGCGCACCGATACATCCGCGGCCGGGCGGTGCTGTTCGCCGACCGGATCTCGCTGCGCCGCATCGTCGACGGGCACGGCGATCTGCTCGCCGACGACATCTTCTGCGTCGACGGGTATCCGAATCTGCTTGACTGCATGGACTTCGACGACCGGTTGCGCTATGTCGACGGCCTCGACGATGCGGCCTTCCTGGCGATGGACCTGGAGTTCCTGGGCCGGCCCGACCTCGCCGAGGCGTACCTGGACCGCTACTGCGGGTGTGCCGCCGACGAGGCCCCGCAGTCGCTGCGCCACTTCTACATCGCCTACCGGGCCGGGGTGCGGGCCAAGGTGGACTGCATCCGGCATGCGCAGGGCCACCCCGAGGCCGCCGCCGACGCCGCGCGCCACCTCGACCTCGCCCTGGCGCATCTGCGGGCCGCGGTTCCGCGCCTGACCCTCGTCGGCGGCGGGCCCGGCACGGGCAAGACCACGTTGGCCCGAGCGCTGGCCGAACGCGTCGGCGCGCGGGTGATCTCGACCGACGATGTCCGCCGGGACCTCGAGCGCGACGACGTCATCGCCGGTGCGCCCGGTGAACTCGATGCCGGTCTGTACGCCCCGGAGAACGTGGCCATGGTGTACAAGGTGGTGCTGCGGCGCGCGCACAGCGTGCTGGCGGCGGGCGAGTCGGTGATTCTCGACGCCACCTGGCGTGACCCGGCGCAGCGCGAACACGCGCGCGAGTTGGCGGACAACGCCCACGCCGTGCTGCTGGAGATGGAGTGCAGCGCCGCGCTGGCCGAGGCGCAGAACCGGATCGCCCAGCGCCGCAACAGCACCTCGGACGCCACCCCCGAGATCGCGCGCGGAATCGAGGAACGGGCCGTCGGCGACGCCTGGGCCGGCGCCCATCGCATTGCCACGGACCGCCCGCCGGCCGAGTCGGTGGCACAGGCCGAGGAAATCTGGCGGCAAGCGCCCTGATCGCGGGTCCGAGGACCCGGGGCCGAGGACTTGGTGCCCTTACCTGTGGTCCCCGCGGCGGCTAACGTCGGTGGCAACGCCGGTCGACGGGACCTGCAGGTGGAAGGGAAAGACATGTCCGCGCCCACGACTCATCGAGGCATTCTGGTCGGTGTCGACGGATCGCCGTCGGCAAACGTGGCGGTCGACTGGGCCGCGCGGGAGGCGGCCTCCCGCCGGGTGCCGCTCACGCTCGTGTATGTGCTCAGCCCGCCGGTGATGATGATGTGGCCCGAGGTGGCGATGCCGCCGAGCTACTCCCAGTGGCAGGAGGAACAGGGCCGCGAAATCCTGAGCGCGGCAACCGCTCTGGCTCAGGAGGCCGCCAAGGACGCCGGCGGCCTCGAGGTCCGCACCGAGATGCCGACGGGTCCGTCGCAGTCGGTGCTGATCGAACTGTCCGCCCAGGCCGACCTGGTGGTGGTGGGCAGTCGCGGCCGCGGGGCGCTGGCCCGTGGGCTGCTCGGTTCGGTCAGCTCCAATGTGGTGCGGCACGCGCACTGTCCGGTGGCGGTCATCCACGACGAGGATCCGTTGATGGAGCACCCGTCGCAGGCGCCGGTCGTCGTCGGGATCGACGGCTCGCCGGCCTCGGAACTGGCCACCGCGATCGCTTTCGATGCCGCGTCGCGCCGGGGCGTCGACCTGGTGGCGTTCCACGCGGTCAGCGACGCCGATGTGATCGAGATCCCCGGCGTGGATTACGAGACGCTGGAGGAACGCGCCCACGTCATTCTCAGCGAGCGGTTGGCCGGCTGGCAGGAACGCTATCCCGATGTCACCGTCCGCCGGGTGGTGGAGTGGGGCCGGCCCGCCAAGGCGCTGCTCAAGCAGTCCGAATCCGCCCAACTGCTGGTGGTCGGCAGCCACGGCCGGGGTGGCTTCACCGGGATGCTGCTGGGCTCGGTGGCCAACTCGATCGCCCAGGCGGCGCGCATGCCGGTGATCGTGGCCCGCAAGCCCTGACCGAGACAGTCCATCGAACAGATGTTCGATAGACTGCGGGGGTGGGTTGGAGCAACGGGCCGCCGAGCTGGTCCGAGATGGAGCGGGTGCTCAATGGCAAGCCGCGCCGCTCCGGCCTGCCGCTGACCGAACCCGTCCGCGACGGCGGCGACAGTCCGGCCTGGACCCGTAAGCGGGCGGACTACCAGCGTCCGGACGGTCCGCCGGCGCGCCGCTCGACGGTGCCCTACGCCGAACTGCACGCGCATTCGGCCTACAGCTTCCTCGACGGCGCCAGCACTCCGGAAGAGCTCGTCGAGGAGGCGGCACGGCTGGATCTGCGGGCCATTGCCCTCACCGACCACGACGGCCTCTACGGGGTGGTGCGGTTCGCGGAGGCCGCTGCCGAGCTCGATGTGCGCACGGTGTTCGGGGCGGAGTTGTCGCTGGGCAACGTCGCCCGCACCGATACACCGGATCCGCCCGGCCCGCATCTGTTGGTCCTCGCCCGCGGGCCCGAGGGGTACCGCAGGTTGTCCCGGCAGCTGTCGGCCGCACACCTGGCCGGGGGCGAGAAGGGGAAGCCGCACTACGATTTCGACGCGCTGACCGAGGCCGCCGGTGGGCACTGGCATATCCTCACCGGATGTCGGAAAGGCCATGTCCGCCAGGCCTTCTCCGAAGGGGGCCCGGAGGCGGCGGCGGTCGCGCTGGCCGATCTGGTGGACCGGTTCGGGCCAGAGCGGGTCAGTGTCGAACTGACCCGTCATGGTCACCCGGGTGAGGATGAGACCAACGCGGCCCTGGCGTCGATCGCGCACCGGTTCGGCGTTTCGGTGGTGGCGACCACCGGCGCGCATTTCGCCGAGCCGTCCCGCGGCCGGCTGGCCATGGCGATGGGCGCCATCCGCGCGCGGCAGTCCCTCGATGAGGCCGCCGGCTGGTTGGCCCCGCTGGGCGGTGCGCATCTGCGCTCGGGGGAGGAGATGGCCCGGTTGTTCGCGCCGTTTCCCGGAGTCGTCAGCGCCGCAGCGGAATTGGGCGAGCAGTGCGCCTTCGGGCTGCAGTTGATCGCCCCGCAGCTGCCGCCCTTCGAGGTTCCGGACCGCCACACCGAGGACAGCTGGCTGCGCGAGCTGGTGCTGACGGGTGCCGCCGACCGGTACGGGCCGCCGGGGCGGTCCCCGCGCGCCTATGCCCAGATCGAACACGAGCTGGCCGTGATCGAGGAGTTGAAGTTCCCGGGCTACTTCCTCGTGGTGCACGACATCACCCGGTTCTGTCGGGACAACAACATCCTGTGCCAGGGCAGGGGATCGGCCGCCAACTCCGCGGTCTGCTACGCCCTGGGCATCACCGCGGTCGATCCCATTGCCAACGATCTGCTCTTCGAGCGCTTCCTGTCACCGGTCCGGGACGGTCCGCCCGACATCGACATCGACATCGAATCAGACCTGCGCGAGCGGGTGATCCAGTACGTCTACGACCGCTATGGTCGCGACTACGCGGCACAGGTCGCCAACGTCATCACCTACCGCAGCCGCAGTGCCATCCGGGACATGGCTCGCGCCCTGGGTTTCTCGCAGGGTCAGCAGGACGCCTGGAGCAAGCAGATCAGCCGGTGGAACGGTCTGGTCGAGGCGCCGGAGGTGGCCGGAATCCCGTCGCAGGTGGTCGAGCTGGCCACCGAGATCAAGAACCTGCCGCGACACCTGGGCATCCACTCCGGCGGGATGGTCATCTGTGACCGGCCGATCGCCGATGTGTGCCCGGTGGAGTGGGCGCGGATGGCGAACCGCAGTGTGCTGCAATGGGACAAGGACGACTGCGCGGCCATCGGGCTGGTGAAGTTCGACCTGTTGGGCCTGGGCATGCTCTCCGCGCTGCACTATGCCATCGATCTGTTGGCCGAACACAAGGGCATCGAGGTGGACCTGGCCAAACTGGACCTGACCGACCCGGGCGTCTACGAGATGCTGCAGCGCGCCGATTCCGTCGGCGTGTTCCAGGTGGAATCCCGCGCGCAGATGGCCACCCTGCCCCGGCTCAAGCCGCGGATCTTCTACGACCTGGTGGTCGAGGTGGCGCTGATCCGGCCCGGACCCATCCAGGGCGGGTCGGTGCACCCCTACATCAGCCGCCGCAACGGTCTGGAGCCGGTCACCTACGACCACCCCTCCATGGAACCCGCGCTGCGCAAAACCCTTGGGGTGCCGCTGTTTCAGGAGCAGTTGATGCAGCTGGCCGTGGACTGTGCGGGGTTCACCCCCGCCGAGGCCGATCAGCTGCGCCGGGCCATGGGTTCCAAACGCTCCACCGAGAAGATGCGCCGGCTGCGTGGGCGCTTCTACGACGGCATGCGTGACTTGCACGGCATCACCGGGACATTGGCCGACCGGATCTACGAGAAGCTGGAGGCCTTCGCCAATTTCGGGTTCCCCGAGAGCCACTCGTTGAGCTTCGCGTCGCTGGTGTTCTACTCGTCGTGGTTCAAACTGCATCACCCGGCGGCGTTCTGCGCGGCGCTGCTGCGCGCCCAGCCGATGGGGTTCTACTCGCCGCAGTCGTTGGTCGCCGATGCCCGTCGGCACGGGGTGCTGGTGCACGGCGCGTGCGTCAACGCCAGCCTGGCGTACGCGACGCTCGAGAACGCCGGCAGCGAGGTGCGCCTCGGGCTGGGGGCGGTGCGCAACATCGGTGCGGAGTTGGCGCAGCGCCTGGTGGACGAGCGAAACCGGGGCGGCCCGTTCCGCTCACTGGTGGATCTCACCGGGCGGGTTCCGCTGTCGGTGCCGCAGACCGAGGCGCTGGCGACGGCCGGGGCGCTGGGCTGCTTCGGGATCACCCGGCGCGAGGCGCTGTGGGCGGCCGGGGCCGCGGCCGCCGAACGGCCGGACCGGCTGCCCGGGGTGGGGACGTCCTCGCATGTCCCGGCCCTGCCCGGGATGAGCGCGCTGGAGTTGGCGGCCGCCGATGTGTGGGCCACCGGCATCTCGCCGGACAGCTACCCGATCCAATTTCTGCGCGCCGACCTCGATGCGCGCGGGGTGCTGCCCTGCGCGCAGTTGCTGGCGGTGGCGGACGGCACCCGGCTGCTGGTGGCCGGCGCGGTGACCCACCGGCAGCGGCCGGCGACCGCACAGGGGGTGACGTTCCTCAACCTCGAGGACGAGACGGGGATGGTCAACATCCTGTGCTCGCCGGGGGTCTGGTCGCGGTACCGCAAACTGGCCCAGACCGCCTCGGCCCTGGTGATCCGCGGCATCGTGCAGAACGCCAGCGGCGCCGTCACCGTCGTCGCCGACCGGATGGAACCCATCGACATGAAGATCGGTTCGCGTTCGCGGGACTTCCGCTGAGCCATGAACCGTTCGGCGGTGTCGACGCAGCGGCGACCACTACTCTCGATGTCATGTCCTTGAACCTGTCTGTCGATGAAGTCCTGACCACCACGCGCTCCGTCCGCAAGCGGCTGGACTTCGACAAGCCGGTGCCCCGCGAGGTGATCATGGAGTGCCTGGAGTTGGCGCTGCAGGCCCCGACCGGCTCCAACGCGCAGGGCTGGCAGTGGATGTTTGTCGAGGACCCCGCCAAGAAGAAGGCGCTGGCCGACATCTACCGGGCCAATGCGACCCCGTATCTGGACCTGCCCAAGCCCGAGCGCGGCGACATCCGGGACCAGCAACTCGATGCGGTGCAGAGCTCGGCCAAGTACCTCAACGAGAATTTCGAGAAGGCGCCGGTATTGCTGATCCCGTGCCTGGAAGGCCGTGCCGACGGCGCGCCCGCCGGGATGAGCGCCTCGTTCTGGGGTTCGTTGTTGCCCGCGGTGTGGAGTTTCATGCTGGCGTTGCGGTCCCGGGGCCTCGGTTCGGCCTGGACCACGCTGCACCTGATCGGCGACGGCGAGAAGCAGGCGGCCGACCTACTCGGGATTCCGTTCGAGCAGTACTCCCAGGGCGGGCTGTTCCCGATCGCCTACACCAAGGGCACCGAGTTCAAGCAGGCCAAGCGGTTGCCCGCCGAGCAGTTGACGCACTGGGACACCTGGTGACCCGACGGCGCCGCTATACCGCGCCCGGAAAGCCGTTCTGACGCCACGCCTCGTACACCGCGACGGCGGCGGCGTTCGACAGGTTCAACGACCGCCGCCCGGCCAACATCGGAATCCGGACCGTACCGGTGATGTGCGGATCGGCCAACGTCTGCGCATCCAAACCGGTGGGTTCCGGACCGAACATCAAGACGTCGCCTGATCGATAGCTAACATCAACAAACGATGTCTCGGCGTGGGCCGTGAACGCGAAAACCCGCGCCGGCATCAGCACCTCCCAGGCCGCCGCCAACGACGCGTGCACGGTCACCGACGCCAGGTCGTGGTAGTCCAACCCGGCCCGCCGCAGCTTGGGTTCGGACAGGTCAAAGCCCAAAGGCTCGACCAGATGCAGTTCGGCGCCGGTGCCCGCGACCATGCGGATCGCGTTCCCGGTATTGGGCGCAATCCGCGGTGAGTAGAACAGCAGCGCGAACATCTCTGGCGTCCCTTCGGTGCTGGGTGGAAGTTTGCTCGGCATTGTGCGTCCGGACGGCCGCGGCGGCCGCCGTAGTCTGTTCGTTCAGTAAGAACATTGGAACACCCTGGTGAGGACTGTCATACTTCACCAATTGCCGTGCGAATTACGCCCGTCGAACACCGCGACGGGTCGAAATGAGCAGGAAGTCTGATGAAGGCGGAAACACTGAATAACAGCGGTGCGATCGCGAGTGCGGCGAGCCCGGCAGCGGCAGGGGGAACCGCCCGGTGACGATGTTCGACAAGCCCCCGGCGTTCAACGAACCCCTGGGGCCAGACCTCAACACGTCACCGGCCGACCCCTTCCCGCCGGCCGAGGCCGGGGCGGTGGCCGAGCCCGAACCGGCGATCCGGCCGCGGCGCTGGTCTCCGACGAACTGGCCGGTGCGCTGGAAGGTCGTGGCGATCGCGCTGCTGCCGCTGGTGCTGGCCGCGGTGTTCGGCGGACTCCGGATTTACTCCAGCTTCGCCGAGGCGCGCGATCTGCGCGTGGCCGCCGACCGGGCCGAGTTGGTGCCGGCGATCGCCGATTACATGGCCGCCCTCGAAGACGCCCTGTTCACCCTGCCGTCCAAGGCCGGCTCCACTGAGGTTCAGACCGCGTTCGAAACTCGTCGCTCCGAGCTCTTGGCGGGGGTCAACGATGACACCATCGCCGAGGTTCGGGAGGCCGTCACCACCCTGACCGACCAGGGCCAGGAGCTTGTCTCCGAGGCCGGGCCGAATGCGGCCGAACTGCCCGAGCGGGTGACCGCGTTCGCGCCGCTGTTGCTCACCGCCGAGACCGCCATCACCGGGTCCGTGCGGGTCGACGACGAATCCGTGCGCCGCCAGGCCGACGGTTTGGCCCGCGCCGTGGGGACCCACGGGCAGATGATGATCCAGCGGCTGCTGGTCGAACGCGGTGCCGAATTGCCCGAGCCGTATGTGCGGTCCTCGATGATCGCGCTGGCCGGCACCGAGCCGTCGAACGTCACCGGGGTGTCCGCGCTGCTGGGCAACAGTTCCTCGGAGGCTTCCGAGTTGCGCGCCCAGATGGTGCTGCGGCTGTCGATGATGGCCGATCCGGCGGTGCCCGTGGTCGGCAGCGCGCGGATGCTGGCCTCGTTGGACACCACCGATGCGATCGCCCGGGACGTCATCGAGGGCGTCACGCCGGAGCTGCTGGCCACCGTCGACGAGGCCGCCACCGCGCAGCGCAACGCGGCCATCAGAGACGCCGTCGTGGTGATCCTCGCGATCCTGTTGGCGATGCTGATCGTGTGGGGCGTCGCGCGATCGTTGATCCGTCCGTTGCGACGGCTTCGCGACGGCGCCTTGAAGATCGCCCACGAGGACCTCGCCGCCGGCGTGGAACGCGTCAAGGCCGGCGACGAGCGGGAACCCGATCCGTTGCCGATCTACACCACCGAGGAAGTGGGACAGGTCGCCCACGCCGTCGACGAACTGCATACCCAGGCGCTGCTGCTGGCCGGCGACGAGGCGCGGCTGCGGGTGATGGTCAACGACATGTTCGAGACGCTGTCCCGGCGCAACAAGTCGCTGGTCGACCAACAGCTGTCGCTGATCGACCGGTTGGAACGCAACGAGGAGGATCCGGAGCGCCTCGACAGTCTGTTCCGGCTGGACCACCTGGCCACCCGGATGCGACGCAACGGAGCAAATCTGCTGGTCCTCGCCGGTGCACCGGCCGGGCGCGAACAGGGCCAGCCGGTGCCGCTGAGTTCGCTGATCAACGCCGCGGCCAGCGAGGTCGAGGACTATCAGCGGGTGGAAACCGGCATGGTCCCGGACTGCTCGTTGATCGGGGCCGCGGCCGGCGACGCGGTGCACCTGCTCGCGGAGCTGATCGACAACGCGCTGCGGTATTCGCCGCCGACCGCCCAAGTGCGCGTGACAGCGGTGCAGACCAGCGAGTCCGGCGTGCTGATCGACATCAACGACACCGGCCTCGGGATGACCGATGCCGACCTTCGCATCGCCAATATGCGGCTGAACGCCGGCGGCGAGGTGACTCCGGACAACACCCGGCACATGGGACTGTTCGTGGTGGGCCGGTTGGCGCGCCAGCACGGCATGACGGTGCGGCTGCTGCCGGGGGCGACGGGCGCCGGCACCATCGCGCAGGTCTACCTGCCGCCCACCCTGTTGGAGGGCTACGCCGAGTCCTACCCGCCGGAGCCCTATGCGGACGAGCCCGAGGTTGCCGAGCCCGAGGTCGTCGAGCCCGAGGTCGTCGAGCCGGCGGCCGAGACCCCGGCCCACGACGAACCGGTCGCGGACGAGCCGGCGCCGCCCGACGTCGACTTCGATATCCGCTACGAACCCGACAGCGAGCCCGCGGTCAGCGATTCCTCGGTCTCGGTGCTGCCGCGGCGCAACCCCGGCTCCAGTGCCATCGCCACACCGGGGGATCGGCTGTTCACCGAGGTGGGTGCGGGCCAGGACACCGGCGCAGCCGACGAGTGGTGGTCGGACGAGTCCGCCGCGGAACCGGCGGCGGAGCTGCCGTCGAACACCTCGGGCTTTTTCGCCTCGCGTCGTCGGGCCCGCCAGCAGGAACCGGAGGAGCAGCCGGCGCCGCCCGCCGAGCCGGTCGAGGAGCCGCCCGCTGAGCCGGTCGAGGAGGCTTCCGAAGAAGCTCCCGACGAGGTGCTCGAGGACACCGGGCCGGTGCCGGTCGCCGAGGACGACATCGACCTGACCGATATGGACCGGCTGGCCGAGGAGATCGCGCCGCAGTCGGGCCCGATCCCGGTGGGCTCCGTCGACCTGATCTACCAGAACATGGTCACGGAACTGCTGGATCCGGCCGAGGTGCAACAGCTCGCAGTGCCACAGGACTGGAAATCGGTGTGGGACAACGGCTGGGCGGCGGCCGCCGAGGCCGAGCAGGTGCCCGTCGAGGAGCGCACCGATCACGGCTTGCCGGTGCGTGCGCCGGGTGCTCGGCTGATCCCGGGTGGAGCCACCCCGCCGGTGGCGGAAGGCGAGTTGCAGGAGAATGCCGAAAACACGGAGGACGAGCCAGATTCGAACGACAGTCAGCCGGAGCGCGATCCCCAGGCGATCCGCGCCTCGATGAGTAATCATTTCGGCGGCGTGCGCGCGGCACGCTCGCACGCCCGCAACACAACTCAAGGACTCGATGAGCAATGAGCTATGCGCAAGGTTCGCAGCACGAGAACCCGCTCGATTGGTTGGTCTCGAAGTTCGCCCGTGATGTCCCCGGTGTCGCCCACGCCGTCCTGGTGTCGGTCGACGGATTGTTGATCGCGGCCAGCGAGCATCTACCACCCGAGCGGGCCGACCAGCTTGCCGCCGTCACCTCCGGACTGGCCAGCCTGTCCGCCGGTGCGGCACAGCTTTTCGACGGCGGCCGGGTGCTGCAGTCGGTCGTGGAGATGGATCACGGCTACGTCCTGATCATGCAGGTCGGCGACGGGTCGCAGCTGGCCACGCTGGCCTCCAAGTCCTGCGACATCGGCCAGGTCGGATACGAGATGGCGATCCTGGTGGAACGGGTGGGAAGCACTGTGCAGTCCACCCGCCGCCGCGCGCCCCAACACAGTTGATCGAAGAACTGGAATGAATATGTTCGAACGGTCGGCAGCGCACGAAGCGAGCCTGGTGCGTCCCTACATGCTGACCGCGGGCCGTACCGACACCACCGTGGCGCTGTCGCTGGAGGCCCCGGTGCGCACGTTGGAATCGGCGCTGTTCCATCGCTGGCCGCCCAACGACATGCGCGGGCGGATCATCCAGCTCTGCACGAAAAGTCCTTCTGTGGCCGAAATCTCAGCGCTGCTGGACGTTCCACTCGGAGTGGCCCGTGTCCTGGTCGGTGATCTCGTGACCTCGGGATACCTTCAAGTGCAGGCGACTCTCTCCGACCGCTCGACACACGATGAACGACGCGAACTGATAGGAAGGACCCTCCGTGGCCTACGCGCACTCTGAGAGGCGTGATGCTGCATCGACCAAGATCGTCATCGCAGGCGGCTTCGGTGTCGGCAAGACCACGTTCGTGGGCTCGGTCTCCGAGATCATGCCGCTGCGTACCGAAGCGATGGTGACCACCGCGTCCTCCGGCGTGGACGGCCTCGAGGCCACTCCGAGCAAGGCGACCACGACCGTGGCGATGGACTTCGGCCGGATCACCCTCGACGAAAACCTGGTGTTGTACCTGTTCGGCACCCCGGGCCAGCGCCGATTCTGGTTCATGTGGGACGACCTGGTCCACGGGGCGATCGGGGCCATCGTGCTGGTCGACACCCGGCGGTTGGAGGACAGCTTCGCCGCGGTGGACTTCTTCGAGAACCGCAAGATTCCCTTCATCATCGCCGTCAACGAGTTCCAGGACGCGCAGCGCTTCCCGGTCGACGAGGTGCGCCAGGCGTTGGCGCTGTCCGAGGACATCCCGGTGATCACCGTGGACGCGCGCGATCGTGAGTCCGCCAAGAACGCGTTGATCACCGTCAGCGAGTACGCGCTGGAGTCCCTGACGGCTGCGGGGTGAACTGGTCGGACCGCGAGTTCAGCGAGCACGACTTCCGCGATGAGGACCTCGCGGGACTGACCACCGAGCGCGTGGTGTTCGACAACTGCGATTTCAGCGGCGTGAACCTGGCCGAGTCCACGCACTCCGGATCGGCCTTCCGGAACTGCCGTTTCGAACGGGCGACGCTGTGGCACAGCACCTTTCGGCACTGCAGCCTGATGGGGTCGGTGTTCACGAATTGCCGGTTGCGCCCAGCCGTCTTCGACGAGGTCGACTTCTCGCTGGCGGTGCTCGGGGGCGCCGATCTGCGCGGCGTCGACCTCAGCGGCTGCCGGTTGCGGGAGGTGTCGCTGGTGGACGCCGATCTGCGCAAGGCGGTGCTACGCGGGGCCGACCTGTCGGGGGCGCGCACCCAGGGCACCCGACTGCAGGAGGCGGACCTGCGCGGCGCGCGCATCGATGCGACGCTGTGGACCACCGCGGCGCTGCGCGGGGCCAGGATCGACGTCCCCCAGGCCCTGGCGTTCGCCGCGGCCCACGGGCTCAACCTCGCCGAGAGTTGACTTGTTCGCGGGGCCACTCGCGAAACGCGTACAACAACCCGACTTTCGGCGATTGCCAACAGGGGTGAATACCGGGATTCCGCGGATTCCCGCACGATCTGCGCGTGCCCAGACTGATCTTGGCGACCGAGGCGTTGGCGTCGGGCGCGCTGGCCCGCCGCGATCTGGCCCGGCGCTACACGAAAGTGCACCGCAACGTGTATGCGCCGCGTGACGCCCAATTGACTCCGAGGGATCGAGCGATCGCGGCGTGGCTGTGGTCGAACCGCGCGGCCACAGTGGCTGGGTTATCGGCCGCCGCGCTGCTGGGCAGCAAGTGGGTGCCCCGCAAGGCGCCGGCCGAGTTGGTGCGCGCCCAGCACGGGGCGCCGGCCGGCATCAGCATCCACCGGGACACCGTCGCGGACGACGAGGTGCAACTGCTGGGCGGCGTCAGCTGTACGACGGCCCCGCGCACGGCATTCGACATCGGTCGCCGACTCCCACTGGACGAGGCCGTGATACGGGTGGACGCCCTGCTGAACGCCACGGCGATCGGCGTCCCCGCGGTGGCGACGCTGGCCGCCAGGTATCCGGGAGCCCGCAGCATCCGACAGCTCCGGGAGGTGCTCGAACTCGTCGACGGGGGAGCCGAATCTCCGCAGGAGACCCGCGTGCGATTGGCGCTCGTCCGCGGCGGGTTGCCGCGGCCGGTGACGCAGATACCGATCCGCAACGCGGCCGGTCGGATTGTGCGTCGCCTCGACCTCGGGTGGCCCGACTGGAAGGTCGCTGTGGAGTACGACGGTGAACAGCATTGGACCGACGCGAATCACTACGCCGCCGACATCGACCGGCTCGAGTTCCTCGCTGGCCTCGGCTGGCGGATCGTGCGGGTTTCGGCGCGCCACCTCGAGTTCGACGAGCCCGGGGTGGTGCGACGCGCCCGCGAAGCGCTACGGGCCGCCGGCTGGTGTGCCGAGAGTTGACTTGTTCGCGGGGTCACTCGCGAAACGCGTACAACAACCCGACTTTCGGCGCGGAAAACCTCAGCCCTTGAGCCGGATCTTCCACCGCACGAAGGTCAGATAGGCCACGCACAGCCCGCCCAGCATGGCCATGTCGAGCCACCAGGCCGACGAGGTGTGCTCCCAGTGCCCATCCTTGGGCGTCAGCGGACCGGGCACCAGGTGGATCAGATCCACCGTGGAGGCCGACGCCGCGAAGCCCCACCGCGCCGGGGTGATCCAGGACAGCTGGTCGAGCCCCAGCCGGTCGGTCACCGGGATCATGCCGCCGGAGAACACCAGCTGGCTCATGACCGCGACCACCAGCAGCGGCATGATCTGCTCGCTGGTGCGGGCCAGCGCCGAGAGCGCCAGGCCCACCATCGCCGAGGTCACCGTCGTCGCACCCATCACCACGAACAGGTCCAGCGTCGGATTGCCGAGCCCCACCGAGCCCTGCGTCGGCGCGCCCTTGCCCATGATCGTGATGGCGGTGACGATCGTCGACTGCACGATCGCGAACACCGCGTACACGCAGACCTTGGCCAAAAGATAAGCGGTGGTGGACAGTCCGACCGCCTGCTCCCGGCGGAAGATCGCCCGTTCGCCGATCAGGTCGCGGATGGTCAACGCGGTGCCCATGAAGATGGCCCCGACGTTGAGCAACACCAGAATCTGCCCCGGTTCGTTCGGGGCCTCGCCGAACGGGTCGGGGACCCCGAATCCGACCTCGCCGGGCACCGACAGCGACAGCACCCCCATGATGAAGGGCAGCAGCGCCAGGAACGCGAAATAACCGCGGTCGGCGATGATCAGCCGCATCTGTCGACGCGCGATCGTGGAGAACTGCCGCAGCAGACTGGTTTTCGCGGGCTTGCCCAGATCCGTGGGCGCGCTGGCCGCGGCCGGTTGCGCCGGGGGCGGGGCCGAGCGCTGCCGGAAGCGTTGATGCGCGTCGTCGGGATCGCCGGCGACGGCGCTGAAGATGTCGGCCCAGTTGGTGGTCCCCATCTCCGGACCGATCTGACTGGGCGGGCCGTAGAACGCGGTCTTGCCGCCCGGGGCCAGCAACAGCACCTGATCGCAGACGTCGAGGTAGGTCAGCGAGTGGGTGACCACCAGCACCACGCGGCCGGCGTCCGCCAGCTGCCGCAGCATCGTCATCACCTGGCGGTCCAGCGCGGGGTCCAGGCCCGAGGTCGGCTCGTCGAGGATCAGCAGCGAAGGGCCGGTGAGCAATTCGAGGGCCACCGACGCGCGCTTGCGCTGACCGCCGGAGAGCTTGTCCACCCGGGTCTCGCGATGCTGGGTCATCTCCAGCTCCTCGAGCACCTGCGCGACCACCTGCGCGCGGTCCGCCTCGCTGGTGTCCGGCGGCAGCCGCAGTTCCGCGGCATACATCAGGGCCTGATCGACGGTCAGCTGGCCGTGCACCACGTCGTCCTGCGGGACCATCCCGATCCGGGACCGCAGCGAGGCGTACTCGGCGTGGATGTCGTGCCCTTCGAACGTCACCGTGCCGCTGGTCGGGTGGGTCAGTCCGGCCACCTGCTTGGCGAACGTCGACTTACCCGCGCCCGAGGGCCCGATCACCGCGGTCAGCGTGCCGGGGCGGGCGTCGATCGAGATGTTGTTCAGCAGCGTCTTGTTGTTCTCGATGGTCCACGTCAGGCCGCGGACCTCCAGGCCGCCGGTGCGGGTGGCGGCCTCGGTCTCCGAGCGGCGCGCGAGCGTGCCGCCGGTGAAGACCAGGTCGACGTTGCCGATCGTGACGACGTCGCCGTCGTTCAGCTGGGCCGACTCGACGCGCAGACCGTTGACGAAGGTGCCGTTGATGCTGCGGTTGTCGACGATCTCGGTACCGCCGACGCCCGGCACCAGCGTCGCGTGGTGGCGCGACGCCAGTACGTCCGGGATGACGATGTCGTTGTCGGTGGCGCGGCCGATCTTGATGGCACCGGCCGGTGCTTCCGGCGTCCGGCCCGGCCGCAGGATCTTGAGCATGCTGGTCGCGAGGTTGCCGTCGCCGCTCTTGGGCACCGCCGCGGCGGGACCCATCTGGGTGGGCATGTTGCCCGACTGCGGCTGCTGCTGGACCGGTCGCGACGCACTGGGCGGATATCCGGTGGGGTAGCTGCCGCTGGTCGGGTACGCCGGCTGCGGGCGGGACGCGGTCGGATACGGCGGCCGCGGCGGCGGCGTGCCGGGCGGTGTGCCGGTCCGGTAGCCGGTCGAGTAACCGCCGCCGCCGGTCGGGTACATGGGTTGGCTGGGGTAGCCGATGGGACCGCTGCCCTGTGGCGGGCGGGCCACCGGCACCGCCGCGGTCTGCGGCGGCATGCCCACCGCCCCGGTGTTGCGGCCCAGCTCGAAACTCAGCAGGGGTCCGTCCGGGTTGCCGATGTTGAGCGCCATGCCATCGGAGACGTCGGCGGCCGGCACCCGACGACCGTTGAGGTACATGCCGTTGAGGGAGCCGTTGTCGATCGCCTGCCAACGGCCCCGCTCGATCCGCAGGATCAGGTGCGCCCGCGAGATCAACGGATGCGCGATACGCACGTCGGCGCGCAGATCGCGGCCTATCACCACATCATTGCCCGCTGCGAAGGTCCGCTGGGACCCGTCGTACCGAACGGTCAGCGCGGGTGCCACTGGTCCAGTCATCGGGTCCAACTGTAACGGCCTACCGGTCCGGCGCGCCGGTCAGCACGCAGTGGGTGTGGCTGTAAATCGTCGGCATGCACAGATTGCAGTGCGTACACACCGATTTCACGCTGCTGTCGGCCTGAATACGGTGCAGCAGGTCCGGCTCGGCCAGCAGCGCCCGGCCCATCGCGACGAACTCGAAGCCGGCGGCCATGGCCCGGTCCATCGATTCGCGGTTGGTGATGCCGCCCAACAGGATCAACGGCAGGGTCAGCTCGGCCCGGAACTTACTGGCGTCGCGCAGCAGATACGCCTCGTGGTACGGGTACTCGCGCAGGAACTTCTTGCCGGTCATCCGCATGCCCCAGCTGATGGGCGGCTTGAACACCTTGGAGAATTCCTTGACCGGGGCGTCGCCGCGGAACAGGTACATCGGGTTGACCAGCGAGCTGCCGGCGGTGAGTTGCAGGGCGTCCAGGCCGCCGTCGGACTCCAGCCATTTCGCGGTCTGCAGTGACTCCTCGATGGGGATGCCGCCGCGTACGCCGTCGGACATGTTGAGCTTGGCGATGACCGCGATCTGATCGCCGACCGCGCGGCGCACCGCCTGGACGACACCGCGGGCCACCTTGGCGCGGTTTTCCAGCGAACCGCCGAACTCGTCGGTGCGGCGGTTGATCAGCGGACTCAGGAACGAACTCGCCAGATAGTTGTGGCCCAGGTGGATCTCGACGGCGTCGAAACCGGCGTCGATCGCCAGCCGGGCCGCATTGGCGTGGGCCTCGGTGACCTCGCGGATGTCCTCGACGGTCGCCTTCTTGGCGAACCGCATCGACAGCGGGTTGAAGAACCGCACCGGCGCCAGCGCCTGCGCCTTGTTGGTCCTCGCGTTGGCCACCGGACCCGCGTGGCCGATCTGCGCGCTGATCGCCGCACCCTCGGCGTGCACGGCCTCGGCGAGCTTGCGCAGGCCCGGGACGGCCTCGGGGCGCATCCAGATCTGCCAGCCGTCGGTGCGGCCGCCGGGGGCCACCGCGCAGTAGGCCACCGTGGTCATCCCGACGCCGCCGGCCGCCGGCCGGCGGTGGTAGTTGATCAGGTCGTCGGTCACCAGGGCATCCGGGGAGGCTGCCTCGAAGGTGGCCGCCTTGATGATGCGGTTGCGCAGCGTCAGCGGGCCGAGTCGGGCCGGACTGAACACATCTGGGCTGGTGTTCACCTAACGAACTCAACACCGCGGTGTCCGGCTCTGTCAAAGGACCTCGATGCAACAATGTCGAGGTGGGTGCAACAGTTCTGGACGGTAAGGCCACGCGCGACGAAATCTTCGTCGACCTCAAGGAGCGGGTGGCGAAGTTGGCGCAGGCCGGGATCACCCCGGGGCTGGGCACCATCCTGGTCGGTGACGACCCCGGGTCGCAGGCCTATGTGCGCGGCAAACACGCCGACTGCGCGAAGGTCGGCATCACCTCGTTGCGCCGCGATCTGCCCGCCGACAGCACCGCGGCGCAACTCGAGGACACCATCGACGAGCTCAACGCCAACCCGGAGTGCACGGGCTACATCGTGCAGTTGCCGCTGCCCAAGCACCTGGACGAGAACGCCGCGCTGGAACGGGTCGACCCGGACAAGGACGCCGACGGGTTACACCCCACCAACCTCGGCCGGCTGGTGCTGGGCAAGCAGGCGCCGCTGCCGTGCACCCCACGCGGCATCGTGCACCTGCTGCGCCGCTACGACGTCGAACTCGCCGGCGCGCACGTCGTGGTGATCGGCCGCGGCGTGACCGTGGGCCGACCGCTGGGTCTGCTGTTGACCCGTCGTTCGGAGAACGCGACAGTGACGTTGTGCCACACCGGAACTCGTGACCTGCCCGCACTGACACGGCAGGCCGACATCATCATCGCGGCGGTCGGGGTGCCGCACCTGGTGACCGCGGACATGGTCCGTCCGGGTGCGGCGGTGGTCGACGTCGGCGTGAGTCGGGTCGACGGCAAGCTTACCGGCGACGTGCATCCCGGCGTCTGGGACGTGGCCGGGCACGTCTCGCCGAATCCGGGCGGTGTCGGGCCGCTGACCCGCGCGTTCCTGCTGACCAACGTGGTCGAACGCGCCGAGTCGCGGCAATGACGCTGCGGTCGGCGCTGCGCGACCAATGGCCGATCCTGACGGTGGTCGCGACGTTCGCGATCGCCTTCGTGCTGGTGGCCGCCGGCTTCTGGCGCCGCGGCGCGCTGCTCATCGGGGTCGGGGTGGCGGTGGCCGCCGGGTTGCGGCTCCTGCTCAGCGAGGATCGCGCCGGCCTGCTCGGAGTGCGCACCAAGGGCATCGATTTCGTCACCACCGCTTCGGTGGCGACGGTGGTGATGTACGCGGCCTCGACCATCGATCCGCTCGGAACGTCTTAGTCGATCCACAGAGAATCCGGCGGTGCGGCGGCGGTCGGGGTCACTAAGATGCCCCCATGGGGGCACTATTAGATAGTTCGACGGATCTATCCGGGGGCGAGTCGCCGGCCACGTTGGCCACTTTGCTTCGTATCCTGCACGCGGAATCGCAGTCCGCGCTGCGGCAGCAGCAGGTGTTGTGGCGCTGGCTCGATGGCCACGATCCCAGCAAGCAGCTACGGATTTCGTTGCGCGCCAACGGGTTCGGAATGCTGCTCAATCAGATCGATGCAAAGCGGGGCCGGGGCGGCTAGATTGGTCAACCCGCCAGCGTCGCCCGGATACACACCGTCACGTACGGCAGGGCGACGCCGGTGGAGTTCGCCAGTGCCGGGTGGGTGGCCAGCAGTTCGCGGACCCGATCCAGCGTCTGGGTGCGCACCCGTGCCGGTGAGGTGATGCAGTAGCTGCGGGAGGCCACCAGGTCCACCACCGCCTGCGGCGTCAGGTAGTTGGTCCACTCCACCTGATGGCGCTGCACGTCGCGGAACGGTTCCGGCAGCGGCACCGACTGGCTGAACGGGTCGTGTTCGGGGCCGATGATGGCCCCGAGATCCTTGACCCAGCCCAGCCGCTCGTCGCGGGTGTTCCACACCAGGCCCAGCCGACCGCCGGGCCGCAGCACCCGGGCCACCTCGGGGATGGCGCGCGCCGGGTCGACCCAGTGCCAGGCCTGTGCGACGAGGACGGCGTCGACGCTGTTGTCCGGCAGCGGAATCTCCTCGGCCGTGCCGAGCAGCGCCGGGGTCTCGGGCAGCGCATTGCTGAGCACCTCGAGCATCTCCGCGATCGGGTCGACCGCCACCACGTTCAGTCCGCGTTCCACCAGCCGGGTGGTCAGCTTGCCGGTGCCGGCGCCGAGGTCGAGCACATCGCGCGCGCCCGGCGGCAGCAGCCAATCGATGGCGTCCGGGGGATACGACGGGCGGCCCCGCTCGTAGGCGGCGGCCTCCGAACCGAAGGACAGCGACCGTGCGGGGTCTTGCGCGATCACCGGGACGCCAATTCCAGCGTCTGCCGGATCAGGGCGCCGATGGGTTCCATCTCGACCAGGAATCCGTCGTGGCCGCTGATCGACTCGACCACGTTGAGCCCCTCGCAGCCGGGCAGCAGATCGGCCAGCTCCTGCTGCAACCGCAGCGGATAGAGCCGGTCGGAGGTGATGCCGCCCACCACCGTGGGGACCGAACAGGACCGCAGCGCCGCGGCCACCCCGCCGCGTCCACGACCCACGTCGTGGCTCGAGAGCGCGTCGGAGAGTGTCACATAGCTGCCGGCGTCGAACCGGGCGCGCAGCTTGGCGCCCTGATACTCCAGATAGCTCTCCACCGCGTACCGACCGCCGGTCAGCGGGTCCTCGTCGCCCTGCGCGATGTTGCCGAACCGGGTGTCCAGCTCGACCTCGCCACGGTAGGTCAGGTGTGCGAACCTGCGCGCGATCTGCAGCCCGGCATCCGGGCTGCGGCCGGTCTCGTAGTAGTCGCCACCCTGCCAGTCCGGGTCGGCCTTGATGGCCGCGATCTGAGTGCTCTGGGTGCCGATCTGATCGGCCGTGGCGCGCGCGCCGACCGCCAGCACCAGCCCGGTGCGCACCGTATCGGGATGTCCGACAATCCATTCCAGCGCTCGGGCACCGCCCATCGAGCCGCCCATCACGGTGGCGACCTCGGTGATGCCGAGGGCGGCCAGCGCGGCGATGTCGGCGTTGACCTGGTCGCGGATGGTGATCACCGGAAAGCGTGAGCCCCATGGCAATCCATCGCGCTTGCGCGAACTCGGTCCGGTCGAACCGCGGCAGCCGCCCAGCACATTGGTCGCCACCGCGCACCAGCGGTCGGTGTCGATCGGCGCGCCCGGCCCGGCGATGCCGTCCCACCAGCCCGGGGTCGGGTGCCCCGGTCCGGCCGGGCCGGTGATGTGCGAATCGCCGGTGAGCGCATGCAGCACCATGACGACGTTGTCGCGAGCCGGGGACAGCTCGCCCCAGCGCTGGACGGCGATGCTGACGTCGTCGAGCACCACACCGCTTTCCAGCTCGAGTGCACCGATGTTGACGATCGCGGTCTCACCCTCGGGGGGCAGGACGGCGTGCGCGAATACGCGCTCTTCGGAGATGGTCATGTCCGGCTCACTCAAAACGCCGCCACGGCTTGGGGGTCCGGGTGCCCCACGGCTCCGGCGGCGGCGAAGCCACGCTCGAGGTCGGCCAGGATGTCGTCGATGCCCTCGATGCCGACCGCCAGGCGCACCAGGCCCGGGGTGACCCCGCTGCTGAGCTGCTCCTCGGGCGAGAGCTGCTGATGCGTGGTGGAGGCCGGATGGATCACCAGCGACCGCACGTCGCCGATGTTGGCGACGTGGCTGTGCAAGGTGAGCGCGTCGACGAATGCCTTGCCGGCGGCGACTCCGCCGGCCAACTCGAAGGCCAGCACCGCGCCGGTGCCCCTGGGCGCCAGCTTCTTTCCGAGGTCATACCAGGGTGAATCCGGCAGTCCGGCGTAGTTGACGCTGGTGACGCCCTCGTGGTCGGCCAGGTACTTGGCGACGCATTGCGCATTCTCCACGTGGCGTTCCATCCGCAGGCTCAGCGTTTCCAGGCCCTGCGCCACCAGGAAGGCGTTGAACGGGGAGGCGGCCGAGCCGAGGTCGCGCAGCAACTGCACCCGGGCCTTCAGCGCGTAGGCCGGTGCGCCGAGTTCGGCGAACACCACACCGTGGTAGCTGGGGTCCGGCGTCGTGAACCCGGGGAATCGTCCGCTGGTCCAGTCGAAGGTGCCGCCGTCGACGAGCACCCCGGCGATCGCGGTGCCGTGGCCGCCGAGGTACTTGGTGGCCGAATGCACGACGATGTCGGCGCCGAGCGCCAGCGGTTGGATCAGGTACGGCGTGGCGATGGTGTTGTCCACGATCAACGGCACGCCGTTGTCGTGGGCCACCGCCGAGACCGCGGGGATGTCGAGGATGTCGATCTGCGGGTTGGAGATGGTCTCGGCGAAGAAGGCCTTGGTGTTGGGCCGCACCGCCGCCCGCCAGGACTCCGGATCATCGGGATTCTCGACGAAGGTGACCTCGACACCGAGCTTCGGCAGCGAGTGCTGGAAGAGGTTATAGGTGCCGCCGTACAGGCGCGGGGAGGACACGACGTGATCGCCGGCCGCGGCGATGTTGAGGATCGAGATGGTCGAGGCGGCCTGACCCGATGCCAGGAACAGCGCCGCGACGCCGCCCTCGAGGGCCGCGACGCGCTGCTCGACGACATCGGTCGTCGGGTTCATGATCCGGGTGTAGATGTTGCCGGGTTCGGCCAGGCTGAACAGGGCCGCGGCGTGGTCGGTGCTGTCGAACGTGTAGGAGGTGGTCGCGTAGATCGGCAGGGCCCGCGCATTGGTGGCGGCATCGGGCGTCTGGCCGGCGTGGACCTGCTTGGTCTCGAACGACCAGGAGGCGCTGTGATCATCGGTTTTGTTGCTCATGGGGTGGTGTCCTTCGGTAGCTGGTCTCGGATGCTTGTCCGTCGGCGCTGGCACGACGGATCGACGCGCACGGGTGCGCGTCGGTTCAGCAGCAGTGACACATATCGGGCCGCATCAGGTTTCCCTGTCTACTCTTGGGGCCCGCGTACCGGACCCGCGCTTGCCGTGTAACCCACTGGATGGTTGGTCCAGTGACTACTCAACCTGGTCATCACCCGGGGCACCCCACCGCGGTTGGAGGGTTGCCGGCCAGCAAGCCGGGGCTTGTTGCTGGCACTCATGACCGATACGCAGAATATCCCAACCGACCGAGTGTCGGCCAGCAGGCACGCTTCAGCCACCCGCGAAACGTCCGGTGGGGTCAGGCCCGGCGCTGTTCGGGGCCCGGCGCGGAGTGCTCGTCGAGGAAGGCGATCAGCAGGTCCGCGACGAGGTCCGGAGCCTCCAGCATCGGGATGTGTCCGACCCCGTCGAGGCGGGTGGTGCGCGAGGTGGGGGGCAGATTGTCGAGGAAGTGCCGGTGGCCGCGCACGGCGGGGAAGACCCGGTCCTTCTCGCAGACCACCAGGTGGGTCGGGACCTCGATCTCGGAAAGCTCCAGCAGTCCCGGCAACATCAGGGTCTTGACCAGCAGCGCGAAGTAGGCGCGGCAGTGCGTGGCGTCCGCGACGAGGTCCACCAGGTCGGCGTCGGTGGGCCCGTCGGCGGGACCGCTGACCGCCAGCGTGGCCACCCGGCGGGCGAAGGGCAGCCGAAGGATCCGGGGCCCCAGCAGGCGCGCGGCCAGCAGGACCGGACCGCCGGCAATGAACTTCGCCACGGTCTCGAACTTGACCGGTGACCACTGCGTCCAGCCGCCGGCCGGGGCGATGCCGGTCAGGGTGCGGGCCCGGCCGCGTCGTTCCAGCTCGAACGCGACCCAGCCGCCCAGCGAATTACCCACGATGTGGGCGGTGTCCCAGCCCAGTTCGTCGAGTTGTCGTTCGACGTGATCGGCGAGCAGTTCGGTGTTCAAGAACCACGTCCCGGCGTCGGGTCCGCCGTGGTGGCCGACCATCGTCGGGGCGAAGACCTCGTAGCGCCCGGTCTCGGCGAGCTTCTGCCCGACCGTGGACCAGACCTGCTGCGAGCACAGGAACGGATGCAGCATCAGGACCGGTTCACCGGTGCCCAGATGAATGGGGGCGCGACGGAACGTCATGACCCGACTTTAGCAACTATCCGGTACCCCCGGTACCGGCTCGCCTGCGGCCGGGCGGCGTCCGACGCGTTGGTTAGGGTGGGGCCTCGTGATCGTCACGACCGTCAACGTCAACGGCATCCGGGCCGCCGTCAAGCAGCGCTCAACCGACAATCTTGGTTTGCTGGCCTGGTTGAAGGAAACCCGCGCGGACGTGATCTGCCTGCAGGAGACGCGCGCGGACGATGAGCAACTGGCCGAAGCGCTGGCCCCGGCCATCGCCGACGGCTGGCACCTGGCGTCGGCGGACCCGCATCTCAAGGGCCGCAACGGCGTCGCCGTGCTGTCCCGCACCCCCTTCGACGAGGTGCGCATCGGCTGTGGCGCCGACGAATTCGCGTTGCACGGCCGCTACCTCGAAGTCGACACCGCGGGCCTGACCGTCGCGAGCCTGTACGTGCCGACCGGCGAGGCCCAGACCGACCGCCAGCTGGAGAAGGAACGCTTCATGACCGCGATCGCCCACCGGATGGCCCAACTGCGCGCGACCGGCCGGGACGCGCTGCTGTGCGGGGACTGGAACGTCGCCCACACCGAGAACGACATCAAGAACTGGAAGGGCAACCTGAAGAAGTCGGGATTCCTGCCCGAGGAACGGCAGTGGGTCACCGATCTGCTGGCCACGGGCTGGGTCGACGTCGTGCGCGCGCTGCATCCCGAGGGGCCCGGTCCGTACAGCTGGTGGTCCTGGCGCGGCAAGGCGTTCGACAACGACGCCGGCTGGCGCATCGACTACCACCTGGTCACCCCCGCGCTGGCCGCCCGGGCCGTGACCGCCGGCACCGAGCGGCCGGCCGCCTACGCGCTGCGCTGGTCGGACCACGCGCCGGTGACCGTCGAATTCGCGGATGAAAAGATGGCCGCATCATGAGCGACAGCAGCGCGGCCCGCCGAGTGGTGTTCTCCGGCGTCCAACCCACCTCCGATTCCCTGCACCTCGGCAACGCGCTGGGCGCGATCAACCAATGGGTGGGAATGCAGGACGAGTTCGAGGCCTTCTTCTGCGTGGTCGACCTGCACGCCATCACCGTGCCCCAGGAGCTCGAGCCGGAGGTGCTGCGGCGCCGTACGCTGGTGACCGCCGCGCAGTATCTGGCGTTGGGCATCGATCCCGCGCGCAGCGCCATCTTCGTTCAGAGTCACGTGCCCGCCCACGCCCAGTTGGCTTGGGCGCTGGGGTGTTTCACCGGTTTCGGGCAGGCGTCTCGGATGACGCAGTTCAAGGACAAGTCGGCCCGGCACGGCAGCGACGCCACCACCGTGGGGCTGTTCACCTACCCGGTGTTGATGGCCGCCGACATCCTGCTCTACGACACCGATCTGGTTCCGGTCGGCGAGGATCAGCGCCAGCATCTCGAGCTCACCCGGGACGTGGCCCAGCGCTTCAATGCGCGGTTCCCCGACACGTTCGTGGTGCCCGAGGCGCTGATCCCGAAGGCCACCGCCAAGATCTACGACCTGCAGGATCCGACGGCGAAGATGAGCAAGTCCGCGGCCACCGAGGCCGGGCTCGTCGCCCTGCTCGACGATCCGGCCAAGACCGCCAAGAAGATCCGTTCGGCCGTCACCGACAGCGACCGGGAGATCCGGTTCGATCCCGACGCCAAGCCCGGGGTGTCCAACCTGCTGACCATCCAGTCGGCGGTGACGGGCGCCGACATCGACGCGCTCGTGCGTGGCTACGACGGCCGCGGCTACGGCGACCTGAAGAAGGACACCGCCGAGGCCGTGGTGGAGTTCGTCGGCCCGATCAAGACCCGGGTGGACGAATTACTGGCCGATCCAGCCGAATTGGAGTCCGTCCTGGCCGCCGGTGCGGACCGGGCGCGGGAAGTGTCTGCAAACACGCTGAACCGGGTATACGAGCGGCTGGGCTTTCTTCCGCAACCGTCGTAGGAATAGGACACAGGCTATGACCGAGCCGGCCGAATCGGACGCCAAGCCCGGAATCCTCGATCGCCTACGCGCTCGGCTGCCCTGGTTCGACCACGTGATGCGCGCGCAGCAGCGCTACAACGACAGCAAGGGCGACTTCTACGCCGCCGGCATCACTTATTTCACGATCTTCGCGCTGTTTCCGTTGATCATGATCGGATTCGCCGCGGGCGGCTTCGTGTTGGCCAGCCGACCGGATCTGCTGGAGCAGGTCGAGAACACCATTCGCCAAACGGTCAGCGGTGATCTCGGCGGGCAACTCATCGACCTGATGGATTCGGCCATCTCCTCGCGCACCTCGGTCGGCGTGATCGGCCTGGCGACCGCGGCCTGGGCGGGGTTGGGCTGGATGGCAAATCTGCGCGAGGCGCTGTCGCAGATGTGGGGTCTGTACCGGGGGGAGCGCCCGGGGTTCCTGCGGACCAAGCTCTCGGACCTGGCGGCGCTGCTGTCGGCGTTCGTGGCCATCGTCATCACCGTCGCGTTGACCACGTTGGGTAACGCCTCGGTGATGGAGAACGTGCTGGGCTGGTTGGGCATTCACGACGCCACCGTGCTGGGCCCGGTGCTGTGGATCGCCTCGACGCTGCTGGCGCTGGTCGTGTCGTGGATGTTGTTCACCTGGATCATCGCCCGGTTGCCGCGCGAATCGGCCACTTTGCGTAGCAGCGTCCGGGCCGGCCTGATCGCCGCCGTCGGTTTCGAGATCTTCAAGCAGGTGGCCTCGATCTACCTCAAGTCGGTGGTCACCGGCCCGGCCGGCGCGACGTTCGGTCCGGTGCTGGGCCTCATGGTGTTCGCCTACATCACGGCCCGGCTGGTGCTGTTCGCGACGGCCTGGGCGGCGACCGCCAAGGAAAACCTCACCGAAGACGTGATCCCGGCGCCGGCCCCGGCCGTGATCAACAGCCGGGTGATCACCCGCAAGGGTCTGGGTCCCGAGCAGGCGGCGCTGGCCGCCGTCGTGGGAGCCTTTGGCGCGCTGGGGCTTTCGCGGCTGCTGCAGCGTAAGCCGGAGCGCTGATGGCGCTGGCGACGCCCTGGTCGCGGGCGCTTGGTCTGGACGCGCCGATTGTCAACGCCCCGATGGGAGGTGCGGCCGGCGGCCGGCTGGCCGCGGCGGTCTCGCGCGCCGGCGGGCTCGGCATGATCGGGATGGGCAGCTCGGCGACGGCCGCGTCGCTGCGCGCCGAGGTGGCCCAGCTCGACGGGCTGGACCGGCCGTTCGGCATCGGGTTGGTGCACTGGGTGATGGCGGCCGAACCGGAACTGCTCGAGGTCGCGCTGGCCGCGCGGCCCACGTTGCTGTGCGTCAGTTTCGGCGATGACTGGACCTGGGTGCGGGCGGCCCAGGCGGCCGGGGTTCCGACGGCGAGCCAGGTGGCCACCGTCGCCGGTGCCCGCGACGCCGTGGCCGCCGGCGTGGACGTCGTCGTGGCGCGCGGCGCCGAGGGCGGCGGGCACGGCGAGCCGGCGGTGGGCACCCTGCCGCTGCTGGCCGAGGTGCTCGACGTCGTCGACGCGCCGGTGCTGGCCGCGGGCGGAATCGCGACACCGCGCGCGGTGGCCGCGGTGCTGGCGGCCGGCGCAGCGGGGGCGTGGGTGGGCACCGCCTTCGCGGCCTGCGCCGAGGCGTTGACGTCGGCCTCCGCGCGCGAAGCGCTGCTTACCGCTGCGGGCGACGCCACCGAGTTGACCCGGCAGTACGACATCGCCGCCGGATACCGTTGGCCCCCACACCTTCCCGAGCGGGTACTGCGCGGATCGCCGGTCAACGCCGGGCAGGGCGTGGGATCGGTGCGCCGCCCGGCCCCGGCGGCCGCCGTGGTGGGCGCGCTGTGCGAGGGCGCCGAGGCGCTGCTGCGCAACTGGGGCCCCGCCGAATAGAGCGCTCAGCGCGAGAGCCGGCACGCCAGTGCGGACACGCCGTGCCCGGCCAGCATCCGGGCCAGGCTCGCGGTGGCGTTGCTGCGTGGATCGGGCTCACGGCGGCGCGCGATCCGGCCGAGCTGTTCGGTGTGCCACATGACATCGGCGGCGGCGCGCAGGAACACCGGCCCGCGCCGCGCGCCGCTCTCGGCCCCCTGATCGAAGTCGGCGCCGGTGCCGTCGAGCAGCCGTCGGGGGAACTCCGGCGCCAGGGCCATCGGCCGGGCCAGCCCGATGACGTTCACCCCGGCATCGAGCGCCGCCTGCATGCCCGCGCGGCTGCGAAACCCGCCGGTCAGCATGATCGGGGTGGAGATGCGCTCGCGAGCCCGTTCGGCGAACCGCAGGAAGTAGGCCTCCCGGGCGCGGGTGCTGGCGCGGGTCGGCTGCTCGGCGAGGCCGACCATGGCGCCGGATTCGAAGGTGCCGCCCGAGATCTCGACCAAGTCGAGATGGGTTTTTCCCAGGGCGCCGAGTGCTTCCAGCGCGGCCAGCGACTCGTCCTCGGAGAAGCCGCCGCGTTGAAAGTCCGCCGAGTTGATCTTCACCCCCAGCGGTACGTCGGGCCCGATCGCGGCGCGGACCGCCTCGACGACCGCCAGCAGGAAGCGGCGGCGGCGCTCGGGTGATCCGCCCCATTCGTCGGTGCGGGTGTTGGTCGCCGGTGACAGGAACTGGCTGATCAGGTACCCGTGTGCGGCGTGGATCTCGATGCCGGTGAAGCCGGCCCGGATCGCCAACTGCGCCGTGTTCGCGAAACCGGCGATCAGGTCGGTGATCTCGGCGGCGGAGAGCTCGCGCGGCAAGCCGTACATGCCCAGGCCGCCGGACATCGGCACCGCCGACGGCGCCGTCGGCCGGCGGCGCAGGTACCGCGGGATCTGCCGGCCCGCGTGGTTGATCTGCATCCAGACGCCGGTGGCGTTGTCGGTGGCCGCCCGCGCCCACCGCGCGAAGGCCGCCAGGTGCTCTGCGCTGTCGAGGACGGCCTGGCGTGGTTCGCTGACCGCGCCGGGTTCGATCATCACGTTGCCCGTGATCAGCAGTCCCGCACCGGACTTGGACCAGCGGCCGTACAGTTCGCGGAGCCGATGGTCGGGCGCGTGCCTGCGGTTGGCGAGTTGTTCGCTCATGGCGGCCTTGGCGATGCGGTTGGGCAACACGGTGCCGCAGGGCAGGATCAGCGGATCCGAGATCTGGACCATGCATCAACGTAGCCCAGGATTTCCCGGTCCGGCCGCTAGGGTGCGTGGACATGATCCGTCACAGCCTGCTGGGTGCCGCCGCGGCGGTGCTGGGCGCGCCACCGGCAGCTGGACTCGTCGCCGCGCTGTACCGGTTCCCGGTGCCGTTCCACGGCTACGTCAGCGGGTTCGCCGCCGCGCCGACGGCCGCGCTGGCCGCGCTGTTCTATCTGGCCGTCGGTGGAATCGTGGTGCTCGGGGCGGCGGGTGCGGTCGCGGGCGCGCTGTTGGCCCGCGCGCGTGCCGAGCGGGTGACCGCGTGGACGCTCGTCGCGGGGTCTGCGCTCGCCGTCCTCGCCGCCGTGGCGCTGGCGGTGCTCGAGCACGTCATCGGGCCGTGGTGAGCCCCGCTGTCAGTACTGCGGCCTGCGGTTCATCGACCGGGCGGCCATGATCAACCCGAACACGATGATGCTGCCGACCACCGCGACCCCGACCCGGACCGGGGCGCTGTCTGCCTCGGGCAGCACGCCCGCCGCGTGGGCCGCGACCGCCGCGTCCGCGGCGCGCTTGGGTGTCGACAGCGCGGGGTCGGGGTCCACCAGGGTGCCCACCTGGGTGCCGGGCGGGGTCCCGAAGCCGTAGTCGAGGAGGCGGGCGGCCTGCTCCCAGGGCGCGATGGGGACCCGGGACCCGCGCATCAGCACCGCCACGAGCCGGCGGCCGTCGCGTTCGGCGGCGCCGACGAAGGTCTGCCCGGCGTCGTCGGTGTAGCCGGTCTTGCCGCCGAGGGCGCCGGGATAGTTCTCCAGCAGCTTGTTGTCGTTGTAGATCTCGTACGGCGGGTTGCCGTCGCGGCCCGGGAAGTCGTAGGTCTTGGTTGCCACGATCTCTGCGAAAGTGGGGTTGTCCCAGGCGTATCGGTAGAACAGGGCCATGTCGTAGACCGAGGTGCTCATCCCGGGGCCGTCCAGCCCGGACGGCGTCGCCGCCCGGGTGTCGCGGCCGCCCAGCTTGCTGGCCAGGGTGTTGAGCTTGCCGAGGGCGGGATCCATCCCGCCGAGTTGCACGGCCAGCGCGTGGGCGGCGTCGTTGCCGGAGTGCATCATCAGGCCGTGCAGCAGGTCGTTGATGGTGTACAGGCCGCCGGGGGCCACCCCGACGCGGGTGCCCTCCTGATTGGCATCGTCCTGTGTGCCCGGCACGCGCTTGTTGAGGTTGAGTTCGTCGAGCGCGGCCATGGCCGTGAGCACCTTGACGATCGAGGCGGGCCGGTGCCGGCCGTGCGGATCCTTGGCGGCGATCACGTCGCCGGTGTCGAGGTCGGCCACCAGCCAGGCCTCGGCCGACACGTCCTCGGGCACCGGTGCGGTATCGGGGGCGGTGACCAGACCGCAGCTGCCGAGCGCGTCGCCGCCGACCGGCTTGACCGGAACGGGCAGCGGGGGCGGCGGCGCCTGCCCGGGTCTGGGCACCTCGGAGGCGTCGACGGCCGGCGGGGTGTGCACCCGGTAGGGGCAGGCCGGGCCGCTGCCGGGGTCGGCGACCGCCACCGCGGGTGCGGCGCCCAAGAGCAGTGCGGCCGCCAGGGCGGTGCCCCGCAGCAACGCACCCACGCCGGTGATTCGTGTTCTGGCCATCGGGGTGCAGATTAAGCCCGACAGCCGCCCGGTTCGTGGAGGCGCGCTGTGACTGAAGTGGTTTGTGTTGCGGGTGTGACAGCGGCTGCCGGTGCCGCTACAGTCGCCCGGCCGCCTCGGTCAGTACCCCGTGCAGGACTTCGTAAATGGCGTCGAACTCGGCCTGCCCCGAGATCAGCGGCGGTGCCAGCTGCACCACCGGGTCGCCGCGATCATCCGCGCGGCAGTACAGCCCGGCCTCCCACAACGCCGGGGTGAGGAACCCGCGCAGCAACCGCTCGGACTCCTCGTCGTCGAACGTCTCGCGGGTGCCCTTGTCCTTCACCAGTTCGATCCCGTAGAAGAACCCCTCGCCGCGCACATCGCCGACGATCGGCAGATCGAGCAACTTCTCCAGCGTCGAACGGAACGCCGGCGCCATGTGCTTGACGTGGTCGTTGAGTCCCTCGCGCTCGAAGATGTCGAGATTGGCCAGCGCCACCGCCGACGACACCGGGTGGCCGCCGAAGGTGTAGCCGTGGGCGAACACGGTCTTGCCGTCGTGGAACGGCTCGAAGAGCCGGTCGCTGGCGATCATCGCGCCGATCGGCGAGTATCCGGACGTCAATCCCTTGGCGCAGGTGATGATGTCCGGCACGTAATCGAAGTCGTCACAGGCGAACATCGACCCGATGCGGCCGTAGGCGCAGATCACCTCGTCGGAGACCAGCAGGACGTCGTACTCGTCGCAGATCGCACGTACCCGCTCGAAGTATCCCGGTGGCGGGGGGAAGCAGCCGCCGGCATTCTGCACCGGTTCGAGGAAGACCGCCGCCACGGTGTCGGGGCCCTCGTACTCGATGGCCTCGGCGATCCGGTCGGCGCAGTACTCCCCAAACGCCTTGATGTCGGTGTGATAGCGCTCCGGGGCCCGGTAGAAGTTGGTGTTGGGCACCCGGAACCCGCCCGGCGTCAGCGGTTCGAACGGTGCCTTGAAGGCCGGGATGCCGGTGATCGCCAGGGCGCCCTGCGGGGTGCCGTGGTAGGCGATCGCACGCGAAATCACCTTGTGCTTACCGGGTTTGCCGGTCAACTTGAAGTACTGCTTGGCCAGCTTCCAGGCGGATTCGACGGCCTCGCCGCCGCCGGTGGTGAAGAACACCCGGTTGAGATCACCCGGTGCGTAGCCGGCCAGCCGGTCGGCCAGCTCGATCGCGGGGGCGGTGGCATAACTCCACAGCGGGAAGAAGGCCAGCGTTTCGGCCTGTTTGGCCGCGGCCTCGGCGAGCTCGGCGCGACCGTGTCCGACCTGCACGACGAACAGCCCCGAGAGCCCGTCGATGTAGCGCTTGCCGGTGTCGTCCCAGATGTGCACGCCCTCACCGCGAGTGATGATCGGCGGTGTGATGCCGGCGCCGTGGCGGGCGAAGTGGCCCCACAGGTGGCGGTCGGCCTTGGCGGACAGTGATGTCATCGGGTACCCCAATTGTATTGCTGCTTGACGAGTTTCAGATAAACCAGCGTCTCGGTGGAGATCACTCCCGGGACCGCGCGAATCTGGGTGTTCAGCAGCTCCAGCAGGTTGTCGTCGTCCTCGCAGACCACCTCGGCGATCGCGTCGAAGGATCCGGCGGTGAGCACCACGTAGTCGACCGCGTCGATGGCGGCGAGCTGCTCGGCCACCCTGCGGGTGTCGCCGGTGCAGCGGATGCCGATCATGGCCTGCCGCGCGAAGCCCAGCTGCATGGGGTCGGTGACCGCCACGATCTGCATCACGCCCGCGTCGACCAGCCGTTGGACGCGTTGCCGCACCGCGGCCTCGGACAGCCCGACCGCTTTGCCGATGCCGGCATAGGAACGGCGGCCATCCTCCTGCAACTTCTCGATGATGGCCTTCGAAAGGTCGTCGAGTTGCATGGTGGGCACCGATCCGTTCACGCGCGGCGGCCCGGAAGACGATGAGGTGGGCGATTCGGACATGGGTTGATTGTGCACGGAATCAGTTGTCATGGGCAACCAATTCGGTCAGTATCGAAAGTTCCGGCCGTCTTTGTCGCACGATTACGTAGCGACTTCGGTGGGCTGGAGGCGTCGTCGTGCACTAGCGTTGGGCGCATGACCGCGACGGCATCCGGCCAGACCCGGACAGTGGCAGGCAGTTGGATCGACGGGGCGGTGAGCGGCGCGGACGGGCGGCCCCATCCCGTCGTGAACCCGGCCACCGGGTCCGTCGTCGCACACGTGGCGATGGCCACCACCGCCGAGGTGGATCGCGCGGTCGGCGCGGCGCGGGCGGCGCTGCGCGAGTGGTCCCGGGCCGCCCCGGTCGAGCGCGCGGGCGTGCTGGGGAAGTTGGCGGAGTTGATGGCGGCCAACGCCGATTTGTTCATTGCCGAGGAGGTCAGCCAGACCGGTAAACCGGTGCGGCTGGCGACCGAGTTCGACCTGCCGGGCAGCATCGACAACGTCGCGTTCTTCGCCGGTGCGGCAAGACGTTTGGAAGGCAAGGCCGCCGCCGAGTACTCCGCGGACCACACCTCGAGCATCCGGCGCGAGGCGCTCGGCGTGGTCGCCACCATCACACCGTGGAACTATCCGCTGCAGATGGCGGTGTGGAAGGTGATCCCGGCGCTGGCCGCCGGCTGCACCGTGGTCATCAAGCCTGCCGAGATCACGCCGCTGACCACGCTGACCCTGGCCCACCTGGCAGCCGAGGCCGGCCTGCCCGCCGGTGCGCTCAACGTGGTGACCGGTGCCGGGACCGATGTCGGCGCCGCGCTGGCCGGGCATCCGGGCGTCGACGTCGTGACCTTCACCGGGTCGACGGCCGTGGGCCGCAAGGTGATGGCCGCGGCCGCGGTCCACGGGCACCGCGCCCAACTCGAACTCGGCGGCAAGGCTCCGTTCGTGGTGTTCGCCGACGCCGACCTCGACGCCGCGGTGCAGGGCGCGGTGGCCGGGTCGCTGATCAACACCGGTCAGGACTGCACCGCCGCGACGCGAGCGATCGTGGCGCGCGAACTCTACGACGATTTCGTCGCCGGGGTGGCCGAGGTGATGGGCAAGGTGGTGGTCGGAGATCCGCACGATCCCGATACCGACCTCGGGCCCCTGATCTCGACGGCCCACCGGGACAAGGTCGCGGGCATGGTGGCGCGCGCCCCGGGCCAGGGCGGTCGGATCGTCACCGGCGGCAGCGTTCCCGACCTGCCGGGCTCGTTCTACGCGCCGACCCTGATCGCCGATGTCGACGAGAATTCCGAGGTCTACCGCGACGAGATCTTCGGACCGGTGCTGACGGTGCGGTCGTTCACCGACGACGACGACGCACTGCGGCAGGCCAACGACACCGAATACGGCCTGGCGGCCTCGGCCTGGACCCGCGACGTCTACCGCGCCCAGCGGGCCTCCCGGGAGATCGACGCCGGATGCGTCTGGATCAACGACCACATCCCGATCATCAGCGAGATGCCGCACGGCGGCGTCGGCGCCTCGGGCTTCGGCAAGGACATGAGCGATTACTCCTTCGAGGAGTACCTGACGATCAAACACGTGATGAGCGACATCACCGGGGTAGCGGACAAGGACTGGCACCGAACGATTTTCACCAAACGCTGAGTGTCCGCCCGCCGTCGAGCCCGGTCAGTCGCGGGGGATGACGATCACCGGCGCGTCGGTACCGGCCAGGATGCGCGAGGCCGTCGAACCGAGGAAGATCCGCTTGGGCGCGCCGAATCGGCTCGACCCGACCACCAGCACATCCGACGGTGCCCAGGTCAGCTTCTTGAGCGCCGACTCCAGTGTCATGCCCTCGGCGACAAGGGATTCGACCTCCGGTGCGTTGGGCAGGGCGCTCGCGGCGACTTCGAGGTTCTGCTCGGCCGCGGCGATCTGCAGCGCGCGCAGTTCGGCCAGGTTCTCGGCCTCGGCGAGGTTCTCGGCGGACACCAGCGAGACCATCCGAATCGGCAGGCCGGCCGCGCCGGCCAGGGCGATCGCGAACGGCAACGGGTTGTCGTCGCCGGGCCTGGTGGGCACCGCCGCGGTGACCGCGGTCAGCGACTCGGGTGGTTCCTCGGCGTAGTTCCGGGGCGCCAACGCCACCGGAATGGTCGAACTGTGCAGCAGCGCACTGGCAACTGGTCCGATGGCATGGCCCCGGAAGATGCTGTCCCGCGCGCCCCCGACGACGATCAGGTCCGAGTCGTGGTCCCGGGCGAAGCCCATCAGCGTCTCGGCGAACGACTCACCCACCAGCACGTGGGCGCCGGCTGCGACGTTGCCGGCGGCCAAGGCGCCGGCCGCGCCGGCGACCCAGCGCTGCCCGCGTTCCACCAGCAGCTGCTGATACTGCGCCCGGCCGGGGCTGCCGTCGGGCAGTTCATGCCGGATCACCAGGACCACGTCGACAGTCGCGCCGAAGGTGCGGGCCAGCGCGGCGGCCAGGGCCACGCCGTCGTCGCCGGTCGGTGTTGCCAGGTAACCAACGGTTAAATGCATTGCAGCCCCCGCATTTTCAGTAGATGTCCGGTACCTTGACCTGGGTTTCGGCCGTCAGGGTCTCGCCGCGGAAGAAGCGCTTGGTGCCGAACGCGAAGCACAGCAGCATCAGCGGAACGCCGAGTACGAGCATGCCGACGCCGAAGACGAAGACCCCGCCGATCGATCCGAACGCGGTGGAGCCGTATGCCGGGTCGATCATATCGATCGCGCTCTGAAAGAACGCCCACACCATCGCGGTGCCGCCGAGTAGTGGAAAGACGCCCCGCATGAACAGGTTTCGGGTGGATTCCAACAGCGTGCGGCGGAAATACCAGACGCAGGCGAACGCGGTGATCATGTAGTAGAACGCCACCGCGAGGCCCAGCGAGGCGATCGAATCGGCCAGCGCATTCTGGCTGATGAAGCTCAACAGGAAGAAGAACCCCAGCGCGGAGATCCCCATCACGATGGTGCCGAATGTCGGTGTCATGTAACGCGGATGCACGAACGAGAAGCGTTTGGGGATGGCCTCGTAGACCGCCATCGACAGGGTGCCCCGCGCCGTGGGCAGGATGGTGGTCTGGGTCGAGGACAGCGCCGACACCGAGACCGTCAACAACAACAGCGCGGCCGCCACCGTCCCCGCGACCGGTCCGCCGAGCACCGTCAGCACGTCGTCGACGTTGTCCGGATTGTTCAGGCCGATCCCGGTGTCACCGAAACCCGCGAACGACTGGATCGCGTAGGCGACCAGCACATAGCTGGCCACCAGGATGAGCGTCGTGATGATCGCGGCGCGGCCGGGGGTGTTCGCCGAATCCCTGGTCTCCTCGCCGACGGCCAGGCAGGCGTCCCAGCCCCAGTAGATGAAGATGCACAGGATCACCGCGGCCGCGATGGAACTCGCGTCCAGGCCCGATGGCCACAGCCAACTCCACGACGGCGTGATCGCCTGCTCGCCGGCGGTGCCGCTGAACACCCGCACCAGGGCGATGACGCTGAAGCCGATCAGCACCAGGAACTGGATGGCCATCAGCACGCTCTGAATGCGTTCGGACAGCACGATGCCGCGGGCACTGACCGCGGTCATGGCGATGATGAAGAACGATCCGAGCAGGACCTTGGCGGTCAGCGACTCGGCGAGCGAATCGAGCCCGACGAACCGAAACAGGTAGATGGCCGCGATCTCGGCGACGTTGGCCAGCACGATGATCGCCGAGACCGCCAGGCCCCAGCCGCCGATCCAGCCGATCCACGGCCCGAACGCCTTGGTGGCCCAGGTGAACGTGGTACCGCAGTCGGGGGTGTCGCGCGCCAGCTCACGGTAGGCGAACGCGACCATCAGCATCGGGATGAAGGCGAGCACGAACATCGACGGCGCCTTCTCGCCGACCGCGAGCACGATGTAACCGAGAGTGGCGGCCAGGCTGTAGGCCGGTGCGGTGGCGGCCAGTCCGATGACGATGTTGCCGGCCAAACCGAGGGCGTCGGCCTGCAGCCCCTTGTCCGAGCGCGGCCGGGCCGGCGGTTCGGCGATTGCCATGCTCAGGGATAGTACGGTCGCCGCGGTGCGGCCGTCGGTGCAACGACGGAATACGCTGGGCGGGTGACCGCGAGCGCGCGAGCGGCCGAATTCGAGGCGATTCGGCCCCAGCTGTTGGCGGTGGCCTACCGGCTCACCGGCACGGTCGCCGACGCCGAGGACATGGTGCAGGAGGCCTGGTTGCGGTGGGCCGGACTGGGCGACCGCCGAGGCGACATCGCCGACCTGCGGGCCTGGTTGACGACGGTGGTGAGCCGGCTGTCCCTGGACTGGCTGCGGTCGGCCACCCACCGGCGGGAACGCTACGTCGGCACCTGGCTGCCCGAACCGGTGGTGGTCGAACTCGGGGCCGAGGATCCGTTGGCCGCCGTCGTCGCTTCGGAGGACGCCCGGTACGCGGCAATGGTTGTGCTGGAACGGCTTTCCCCGGATCAGCGGGTGGCCTTCGTGCTGCACGACGGCTTCGGGGTGCCCTTCGCCGAGGTCGCCGAGGTGCTGGGGGCCACCGCCTCGGCCGCGCGCCAACTGGCAACCCGGGCGCGTCGCGCGGTGGCGCAGGCAGCGCCCCCGCCGCCGGATCCGCGCCATGACGAGGCCGTCGGAAAGCTGATGGCGGCGATCGCGGCCGGGGATCTGGCCGATGTGGTCTCACTGTTGCACCCGGAGGTCAGCTTCACCGGCGACGCGAACCGCCGAGCGCCCACCGCGGCGCGTGTCATCGTCGGTCCCGACAAGGTGGCCCGGTTCCTGCTCGGCCTGGCCCGACGGTACGGACCGGGCTTCGTGACCTCGAGTCGACCGGCCTTGATCAACGGCGAGCTGGGTTCGTTCACGCCGGGGCTGCCGGCCGACCCCGACAATTCCGAAATGGCACCGCACATCGCCGCCGTGACCGTCAAGGACGGAAAGGTCTGGGCGGTATGGGATGTCGCGAACCCGGACAAGTTCGCCGGCTCACCGCTGCGCGACCGCGCGGTCAGGCCCAGGGCACCCGGCAGGCATCGCCGGAACTGAAGCCCTGCTCGGTGATGCCGAGCGCGGAGTACATCCGGGCCCGCATGTTCTCCACGCCGATCTGATAGGTCAGCTCGATCACCCCGTCGTCGCCGAACCGCCGCCGCAGGTCGCCGACCTGCTCGTCGGTGACGGTGTGCGGGTCGGTGGTGATGGCGTCGGCGTAGGCGATCGCGGCGCGTTCGTCGGCACTGAACCGCGGCGAGGTGGCGTAGTCGTCAATCGACTTCAACCGGTCGACGTCGAGGCCGTCCAGGCGCTGCAGCATGGCGCCGAAATCCACGCACCACGAGCAGCCGACGGTGCGGGCGGTCCAGAACACCGCGAGTTCGCGAACGCTGGCGGGCAGCTTGTTCGAGCCGCGCTGCAGCAGCATCTCGTGCACAGCGTTGGCGACCAAGAGCCGGGGGTGGTGTGCCGCCACCGCGAACGGCTCGGGGACCTCACCGAACCGGCGCCTGGCGAACCGGTACATGGCGCGGGTGAGCAGGCCGGCCTGCTTGGGGGGCAGGGGAGCGATTCGGGTTTCAGTCATACCCCTTGGACGAGATTGCCCGCCGATGTGTGACAGTCACCGGCGGGCCGGGCGGTCAGCCGGGTGGCGGCGGCGGGGTCGGAGCGCCGGCCGGCGGCGCGATCTTCGGATAGCTGCGCCCGGCGCTGGGCACCACGGCCTCGTCGTCCGGCTGTGCCCCGGTGGGCGCGGCGCGCCCCGGCGAGGGGTCCCAGCCGGTCTCGACGAGTCGCTTCTGCACGAGGATCGCCAGCCCCAGCAGGATGGCGCTGATCAGCAGCATCACCACCACGCCCCACACCGCGCCGAGCTTGGCGGCGTTGCCCATCAGAATTCCGTACCAACCGAAGTCGGTGTCGCCGAAGGTGGTGTTCTCCTCGCCGAGCGCGCCCAGCACACCCACCAGGATCGCGGGCAGGAAGGTGATCAGCAGGCCGTTGACGAAGCCGCCCGCGATCGCGCCGCGGCGACCGCCGGTGGCGTTGCCGTACACCCCGGCCGCGCCGCCGGTGAAGAAGTGCGGCACCAGCCCCGGCAACACCAGCACCCAGCCGAACGCCGGGCCCAGCCACGCCGCCAGGACGGCCAGCCCCACCAGGCCGGCGGTGAAGCTCGAGATGAATCCGACCAGCACCGCGTTCTGGGCGTAGGGGAACACGATGGGCGCGTCGAGGGCGGGCACCGCGCCTGGCACGACCCGCTTGGCGATGCCCTGGAAGGCCGGCACCAGCTCACCGAGGATGGTGCGCACGCCGAACAGGATCACCGCGACGGCCACGCCGAAGCCGAGGCCCTCGGTGACACCCATCATCAGGTAGTTGCCCACATCGGAGGCGGCCCCGGCGCCGGTGTCGTCGGCAAACGCCGCGAACGCGGTCTCCGGCCCGACCCTGACCAGGTAGATCAGCGAGACCGCCAGATAGATCAGCACCATCGACAGCGCGGTGGTGACCATCGAATCACGCAGGAAGCGCAGCGATTCGGGCAGTTTGAGATCCTCGGTGGACCTGCTCTTCTTGCCGCCCACGAAGCGGCCGGTGATGCCGGCGGAGATGTAGCCCAGCGTGCCGAAGTGCCCGATCGCGATGCTGTTGTCACCGGTGATCCGCTTGGTCCAGGGCTGCGAGATCGCCGGCAACGACACCAGCAGCACGCCCAGCAGGATGCCGCCAACCACGACGACGACCGTGGTGGAGAACCCGGCCGTGGCCAGCACGATGGTCAGCAGCGTGGCCATGAACAGCATGTGGTGGCCCGTGAGGAAGACGTAATGCAGGGGTGTGAAGCGCGCCAACAGCAGGCTGAAGCCGAAGCCCAGAATCATCAGCCAGGCCACCTGCGCGCCGAACTCGTTCTGTGCGATCCCGACGATCGCCTCGTTGGTGGGCACGACGCCCTGGCTGCCGGTGGCGCCCTGGATCATCACTCCCAGCGGTTCCAGCGAACCGACCACCAGCACCGCGCCGGCGTTGAGCAGCATGAAGCCGAGCGTGGCCTTCAACGCGCCGCCGACCACCTGCCCGACGTTCTTGCGCAGTGCGAGCAACCCGACGGCGGTGATGATGCCGATCAGGTAAGCGGGGACCGCCAGAATCTCGTTGACGAGGAATTCGGCGACGCTGACCAACCAGTCCATCGGTTCTCCTAGACGTCGTAGGAGGCGCGCATTGCGGCGTCGACCTCGGTGGTGGAGCTGAAGTTCTCGATGACCTTGACCGGAATCCCGACATCGCCGAGCGTCTTGGCGATCTCGCCCGAGGTCAGGATCAGGTCGGCGCCGGCGGCCTTACCCTTCGCGGAGATGGTGTCGGTGGCCTCGACGGTGATGAACCGGTCCCAGCCCCAGCGCTGCAGCACCTGTTCGAGGGTGCTCTTGAGAAACAGGCTGGTGCCCAGTCCGTTGCCGCACACCGTCAGGATCAGGTTCGACCCCTCCTTCGCGGCGGCGGCGGGGGCCGGGGTGGCGGTGCCGCCGAGCACTCCCAGCAACTCGGCGGGGGTGCTCGCGGTATCCAGCGCCGAGCGGCGGGCCGGGTCGCCGAGCACCTTGGCCAGCTCCGCCATGGCGGCCGTGTGGGCGCCGGCGTCGGTGGCGGCCAGCGCCACCACCAGCGTCACCGGGTCGTTTGTTTGGTGGCCGAATTCAACTGGATCGGCCAGCCGCACCCAGGACATGCCGGTGCGGTGCACGGCCGCCGCCGGCCGGGCATGCGCGAAAGCGAAACCGGGGGCGACCACGATGTAGGGGCCGTTGCTCTCGACATTGGCGATCATCGAGTCGGTGTAGGCGGATTCGGCGATGCCCGCCTGTTCCAACAGCGCGCCGGCGGCCCGGATCGCCTCCCGCCAGCCACCGGCCACCACGTCGAGGGCTATGCGTTCTTCGGACAGCAGTTCAGACAGGCCGGCCATGCTTGGGACCGTAACGTGTTTGTTGACCCAGCGTGCAGGAAGGCCGACCAGGATCTAGCGCGCGAACATCAGTGCGCGCTTGACCTCCTGGATCGCCTTGGTGACCTCGATGCCGCGCGGGCAGGCCTCGGTGCAGTTGAACGTGGTGCGGCAACGCCACACCCCGTCGACCTCGTTGAGGATGTCGAGGCGCTCGGCGGCGGCCTCGTCACGCGAGTCGAAGATGAACCGGTGGGCGTTGACGATGGCCGCGGGCCCGAAGTAGGACCCCTCGCTCCAGAACACCGGGCAGCTGGTGGTGCAGCACGCGCACAGGATGCACTTGGTGGTGTCGTCGTACCGGGCGCGGTCGGTCTGGCTCTGAATCCGTTCGCGGGTGGGCGGATTGCCGCTGGTGATCAGAAACGGCTTGACCGCGCGGAACGCGTCGAAGAACGGCTCCATGTTCACCACGAGGTCCTTCTCCACGGGCAATCCGCGGATCGGCTCGATGGTGATGGTCAGTTGCTTGCCGGCCTTCTTGGGCAGCATGTCGCGCATGAGCACCTTGCACGCCAACCGGTTGACGCCGTTGATCCGCATGGCATCCGAGCCGCAGACCCCGTGGGCGCAGGAGCGCCGGAACGTCAGGGTGCCGTCCAGGTAGCTCTTGACGTAGGTCAGCAGGTTCAGCAGCCGGTCGGTGGGCAGGCACGGCACGCGGAAGCTCTGATAGCCGGCCGCGTCCGGGTTCTCGGGATTGAACCGGGCGATCTTCAACGTCACCATGACGGCCTCGTCGGGCACGGGCGGCAGTGGCGGGTCGCCGGCCTCGGGCTTGTCGATCACGGGTGCACTCATGGTCAGTACTTCCGTTCCATTGGCTCGTACCGGGTCTGGACCACGGGCTTGTAATCCAGCCGGATGTCGGAAAGCAGATCCTCGCCTTGCTTGTAGGCCATGGTGTGACGCAGGTAGTTGGTGTCGTCACGGTTGGGATAGTCCTCGCGGGCGTGGCCGCCGCGAGATTCCTTGCGGTTCAACGCGCCCACCACGGTGACCTCGGCCAACTCGAGTAGGAAGCCGAGCTCGATGGCCTCCAGCAGGTCGCTGTTGTACCGCTTGCCCTTGTCGTGCACGGTGATTCGGGAGTAGCGCTCCTTGAGGGCATGGATGTCGGTGAGCGCCTGCTTGAGGGTCTCCTCGGTGCGGAACACCGCGGCGTTGTTGTCCATCGACTGCTGCAACGCCCCGCGGATGTCGGCGACCCGCTCGTGGCCGTGATCGGAAAGGATGTGGGACACCCAGCCGGTCACCATTTCCTCGGGCTTCGGCGGCAGGTCGACGAAGTCGTTGTCGGCGGCGTACTCGGCCGCGGCGATGCCCGCGCGCCGGCCGAACACGTTGATGTCCAGCAGTGAGTTGGTGCCCAACCGGTTTGCGCCGTGCACCGAGACGCACGCGCATTCGCCGGCGGCGTACAGGCCGGGCACGGTGTTGTTGTTGTCGCGCAACACCTGTCCGGTGACGGTGGTCGGGATGCCGCCCATCACGTAGTGACACGTCGGGTAGACGGGCACCAGTTCCGTGACCGGGTCCACACCGAGGTAGGTGCGGGCGAATTCGGTGATGTCGGGCAGCTTGGCTTCCAGCACGTCCGCGCCGAGGTGGCGCACGTCGATGTAGACGTAGTCCTTGTTCGGCCCGGCGCCGCGACCCTCGAGCACCTCGAGCACCATGGAACGCGCGACGATGTCGCGGGGCGCCAGGTCGACGATGGTGGGCGCGTAGCGCTCCATGAACCGCTCACCGTCGGCGTTGAGCAGTCGGCCGCCCTCGCCGCGCACGGCCTCCGAGATCAGGATGCCGAGACCGGCCAGGCCGGTCGGGTGGAACTGGTGAAATTCCATGTCCTCCAGCGGAAGTCCCTTGCGGAACACCACGGCCATGCCGTCGCCGGTCAGGGTGTGCGCATTCGAGGTGGTCTTGTACATCCGCCCCGATCCGCCGGTGGCGAAGACAATCGCCTTGGCGTGGAACACGTGCACGTCGCCGGTCGCCAGTTCATAGGCGACGATTCCGGTGGCCACCGGCCCGCTGGGGGTCTCGGACAGGATCAGGTCCAGCGCGTAGAACTCGTTGAAGAACTCCACATCGTGCTTGACGCAGTTTTGGTACAGCGTCTGCAGGATCATGTGGCCGGTGCGGTCGGCGGCATAACAGGCGCGACGCACCGGGGCCTTGCCGTGGTCGCGGGTGTGCCCGCCGAAGCGACGCTGGTCGATGCGGCCCTCGGGGGTGCGGTTGAACGGCATCCCCATCTTTTCCAGGTCCAGCACCGCGTCGATGGCCTCCTTGGCCATGATCTCCACCGCGTCCTGGTCGGCGAGGTAGTCGCCGCCCTTGACGGTGTCGAAGGTGTGCCACTCCCAGTTGTCTTCCTCGACGTTGGCCAGGGCGGCACACATCCCGCCCTGCGCGGCGCCGGTGTGGCTGCGCGTCGGGTACAGCTTGGTCAGTACGGCCGTCCGCGCGCGGGGTCCGGCCTCGACGGCGGCGCGCATACCCGCGCCGCCGGCACCGACGATGACGACGTCATAGCGATGCTCTTGAATCATGAAAACCTCATACTCAGGCGATGTTGGCGTCGAAGGTCAGCAGGACATAGGTACCGAGTACCAGGGTGAAGATCATGGACAGCGCCAGCAAGGAGTTGAGCCAGAACCGGGTGGAGTCCTTGCGGGTGTAGTCGGCGATGATCGTGCGCATCCCGTTGCCGCCGTGCAGTTGGGCCAGCCACAACAGCAGCAGATCCCAGGTCTGCCAGAACGGCGAAGCCCAGCGTTGCGCGACGTAGTTGAAGTCGATCCGGTACACGCCGTCCTGCCACATCAGCATGATGAACAGGTGGCCCAGTGCCAGGAACACCAGCGCGATGCCGGAGAACCGCATGAACAACCAGGCGTACTTCTCGAAGTTGGGCATCCCGCCGGCCCGCCGCGGCGCGCGCGGGTTGTCCAGGCCGGCCGGCCGGTCGTAGCTCTTCTCCAGGACCGGGGCCACCGGCCGAATGCGGGGCTGCTCGACGCTGCTCACAGGAACCTCTCCGCCATATGCATGCCCAGCACCACCAGGGCCGGGACCATGACCACCAACCAGATGACGCCGACCCCGACGAGCATCTTGCGCTGATGGCGCGGACCCTCGGCCCAGAAGTCGACCAGGATCACGCGCAGGCCGTTCAGCGCATGGAACAGCACCGCCGCGACCAGCCCGACCTCGAGCAACCCGACGATCGGGGTCTTGTAGGTCTCGATGACTTCGTTATAGACCTGCGGGCTGACCCGGACCAGGGCAGTGTCGAGCACGTGCACGAACAGAAAGAAGAAGATCGTCGCACCTGTGATGCGGTGCAGCACCCAGGACCACATGCCTGGGTCGCCCCGATACAGGGTGCGGCGGCGCGGCCGGTCGGTGTGCGCCGGCTCCGCTTGTGCCGCTGTTGTCATCAGCGCCTCCAACGCCTTCGTGGACGCCGTGGCATGTCGGCAACGCCGGCGTCGCGGTGTCTCGAATATCGCTCGTTACCACTGTGAACCACGAGCGAAACCGTCGGATGAACTCTAATCCCATTCTCAGTAACGACCGAATCCCCGTCGGGCCGGAAACGCCCGGTCGGGCCGAAAAGTTAGGGTGCCCTAATGGATAACGGCGATCGAAGCGGAGCGGCTGTGGCCGGTGTGTTGTTGAATACGAGGTGCGGTCATGACTGCTGATGTCGATTGGAAATCGTTGCGCGACAAAGCGATCGAGGTCAGGGCGGGGGCGTACGCACCGTATTCGCGGTTCCCGGTCGGCGCGGCGGCGCTGGTTGACGATCATCGAATCGTCGTCGGATGCAATGTGGAGAATGTCTCATATGGCCTAGGTCTCTGTGCCGAGTGCGCTGTGGTCTGTGCCCTGCGCGCCGGCGGTGGTGGCCGGCTGGTGGCGCTGGCGTGTGTGGGGCCCGACGGTGAGGCGCTGATGCCGTGCGGGCGCTGTCGGCAGGTGCTGCTCGAGCACGGCGGCCCCGAGATGCTGATCGACCACCCGCGGGGCCCGCGCCCGCTGCGGGAGTTGCTGCCCGACGCCTTCGGGCCGCACGACCTCGAGCGTCGCTAGGATCGGCCGGTATCGACGCCTCGACCACGGCCCCGCCGCCCCTGGATGCCCCGTCCGTCATCGCGGTCAAACGCGACGGCGGGGAACTCTGCGACGCCCAGATCGATTGGGTGATCGACGGCTACACCCAAGGCCGCATCGCCGAGGAACAGATGTCGGCGCTGCTGATGGCGATCTATCTGCGCGGGATGACCACGGCCGAGATCACCCGGTGGACGGCGGCGATGGTCGCCTCCGGGCAACGCTTCGACTTCACCGATCTGCGGCGGGACGGCAAGCCGCTGGCGTTGGTCGACAAGCACTCCACCGGTGGGGTCGGCGACAAGATCACCATTGCCCTGCTGCCCGTCGTGATGGCCTGCGGCGGTGCCGTCCCACAGGCCGCCGGGCGTGGCCTCGGTCACACCGGCGGCACCCTGGACAAGCTGGAGGCGATCCCCGGTTTCACCGCCGAGCTCTCGAAAAACCAAATTCGACAACAGCTTTGCGAGCTCGGAGCCGCCATCTTCGCGGCCGGTGAGCTGGCGCCGGCCGACCGCAAGATCTACGCGCTGCGCGACATCACCGGCACCGTCGAGTCGCTGCCGTTGATCGCGAGCTCGGTGATGAGCAAGAAACTGGCCGAAGGTGCGCGGGCGCTGGTGCTCGACGTCAAGGTGGGTCGCGGCGCGTTCTTGAAGACCGAGGCCGAATCACGCGCGCTGGCCCGGACCATGGTGGACCTCGGCACCGCCAGCGGGGTTCCGACCCGCGCCCTGCTCACCGACATGAACCGGCCGCTGGGGTACACCGTCGGCAACGCGGTCGAGGTGGTCGAATCGCTCGAGGTGCTGGCCGGCGGGGGACCGGGCGACGTCGTCGAGCTCACGTTGGCGCTGGCCGCCGAGATGCTGGACGCCGCCGGGATCGACGGCGTCGACCCGGCCGAAACGCTGCGGGACGGATCGGCCATGGATCGGTTCGAGCGCCTCGTCGCGGCCCAGGGCGGGGACCTGCGCGCCGGGCTGCCGCTGGGCGCGGCCACCGAGACGGTCACCGCGGCGCGCGGCGGCGTACTGACCGACGTCGACGCGATGGCGGTGGCGATGGCCGCGTGGCGACTGGGCGCCGGGCGCGCCGAACCCGGCGCGCCGGTGCAGGCCGGCGCCGGAGTGCGCATCCACCGCAGGCCGGGAGACCCGGTCACCGCCGGCGAGACCGTGTTCACGCTCTACACCGACACCCCGGACCGGTTGCCCGCGGCGCTGGCCGAGCTCGACGACGCCTGGTCCGTCGGCGACACCGCGCCGCCCGAGCTGCCGTTGCTGATCGATCGCCTCGGCTGACCCGCCTCGTCGCGGATGATGGTGGCATGAGAACGCCGCTGAGTCTGGACCGGATCCACCACGCCCCCAAGGCCCTGCTGCATGACCACCTCGACGGCGGCCTGCGCCCCGCCACCGTGCTCGAGTTGGCCGATCAGTTCGGGTATGACGGGCTGCCCGCCACCGAATTGGCGCCGCTGACCGAGTTCTTCCGCACCGCGGCCCACAGCGGGTCGTTGGTGCGCTATCTCGAGCCGTTCGCGCACACCGTCGGGGTGATGCAGACCACCGAGGCGCTGCACCGGGTCGCCCGCGAGTGCGTGGCGGATCTGGCCGCCGACAACGTGGTCTACGCCGAGGTGCGATTCGCCCCCGAACTGCACATCGACGGCGGCCTGTCGCTCGACGAGGTGGTCGATGCGGTGCTGGCCGGATTCGTCGACGGGATGGCCGCGGCCGCCGCGCTGGGCCGCACCATCGTGGTGCGCTGCCTGGTGACCGCGATGCGCCACGCCGCCCGGTCCCGGGAGATCGCCGAGCTGGCCATCCGATTCCGCGACCAGGGGGTGGTGGGCTTCGACATCGCCGGCGCCGAAGCCGGGTATCCGCCGTCGCGGCACCTCGACGCCTTCGAGTACATGCGGGACAACAACGCGCGCTTCACGATTCACGCCGGCGAGGCGTTCGGGCTGCCGTCCATCCACGAGGCCATCGCGTTCTGCGGCGCCGACCGGCTCGGCCACGGCGTCCGCATCGTCGACGACATCAGCGTGGGCGAGGACGGGTCGGTACGGCTGGGGCGGCTGGCCGCACTCCTGCGGGACAGGCGCATCCCGCTGGAGATGTGTCCGACGTCGAACGTGCAGACCGGCGCGGCCCGCTCGATCGCCGAGCACCCGTTCGACAAGCTGGCGCGGTTGCGGTTCCGGGTCACCGTCAACACCGACAACCGGCTGATCAGCGACACCACCATGAGCCAGGAGATGGCGCGTCTGGTCGAGGCCTTCGGCTACGGCTGGAGCGATCTGGAGCGGTTCACCATCAACGCGATGAAGTCGGCGTTCATCCCCTTCGATGAGCGGCTCGCGATCATCGACGACGTGATCAAGCCCCGCTACGCCGTCCTCGTCGGGTGATTTCGGCGCGCTAACCGGCGCGCAGCGCGGGAAACCGCGCCGAAATCACTCGCTGCGCAGGCGGGATTCGACGAAGCGTTCCAGCTTCTCGAACTGGGAGGCCGCCTCGGCGTACGGCGCGGCGGGTTTGACCCCGGCACCGTCGAGCACATAGGCCACGTAGCGGCCCAGCGGCGCGTCGGGGGCCAGCGCCTTGTCGACGGTGTCCTCCTCGGAGTAGTCGCCGAGGTCGCGCAGGAATTCGACCACCAACTCGAGCTGATCGCGGTCGACGTGCTCGGGACCGTCGGCCAGGTCGTCGGCCAGATCGGTCAGCACGTAGACGTTGTCCTCGGTGATGTCGATGTCGAGCGAGCCGTCGGTGGCCGCGGTGCGAATGTCGTCGTAGGTGCTCAGGTCCGACAGGTCGTGGTCGTGCTCGTCGGCCAGGTAGCGGGCCAGCGCGCGTTCCGAACTGAACACGCTGACCCGGCCGTTGCGGCCGAGGAAAATGGGCCGGTCGTCGAAGTAGCAGCGCAGCGTGTAGAACGTGCCGCCGCTGGTCATCACCCGGACGGGGTCGATGCCCACCTTGGCCCAGAAGTCGTCGTCATCCCCGAGCACGACGGTGTCGCCGGTCGCGCGCGGCGCGGGCGCGGCCGCGACGGTGTCGAGCTCGTCCGGCGCGGAGGCCGCGAGGTCATCGAGGTCGTCGTCCTCGGCGGGCGGCGCCGGTTCGGCCAGTTCCGCGGCCGCCTTGGCCGCGAGTGTGCTGTCGACGTCGGGGGTGGTCACGATCTCGTCGATGGCGGCGACCACGTTGTCCCAGTTGCGCCCCACCACGGCAGCGATGTTGTTCCACCGCTTGAGCCCGGCCTTGCCGGCGAACTCCGCGGCCCCGCCGTTGACCGCGGCCAGCGTCGGGTTGCCGTTGAAGAACTTGGTGACCGTGGGCAGTTCGCACACCGAGCCCAGCGAGGACACCACCGCCAGCGTGCGGGCCAGCAGGTTCACGCTGTCCTCGGTGGGTTTCTCGGCGAGCAGTTCCTCCACCGAGATCAGGTCGAACTGACGGTCCTCGGCCGGATCGAGTCGGTGCGCGTTGGCCTCGGTGATCCGCTGCCAGGCGGGATGGTCGGACAGATCGTTGTCCGCACCGCTGCGCACGAACGCCACCAGATCGGCGACGGAGGCGAAGCCGTAGAGGTCCTCACCCTCGCCGAGGAATGCCTCCCACTCGTCTCCACCTTCGCGCCAGCGCGGGGCCCACAGGGTGTACAGGTCGCCCGCGGTCACGCCGAGGCGGATCGGTACGAGGTCAGCAGCCATGCGGCACAGAATAACGACGCCGGCTGGCGCCGGGCGCACCCCATGCCCAACACCCGGTGTCACACGGGTCCACAATGGCCCCATGCAGACACCGAATTCCCGCCGGATCGCGGTCATCGGCGTGGTCATCGCCGCTATCGCCGCGGTGCTGGTGCTGCGCCCGGCGCTGCATTCGTTCGGCTACGGCCAGCTGAACTGGGCCGGTCTCGGTTATGCCGGAATCCCGCTGGCGCTGCTGTGGGCGACCGGCGCGCGCTATCACGGCATCTTCCGGTCGGCGGTCATCGCGACGACGGCCACCGCCGTCGCGGTGGGCGCGACCGCGGCGCTGTTCGTGCTGGCGCTGGGCCTGTCGCTGAGCGGTTCGGGGTCCGCCGGGATGCTCCTGGCGCTGTTGTGGGTGCTGCCGCCGCTCGTCATCCTCGTGCTGGGGTTGGCGGCCGCGCGTTTCTTGCGTCCCCGCACGCCCCAGACCGTTTAGGGTTCTCGGTTATGCACGTTTGCGTCGTGGATCATCCGTTGGCCGCGGCGCGGTTGACCACGCTGCGCGACGAACGCACCGGCAACGCCGGCTTCCGCGCGGCGCTGCGCGACCTGACGCTGATGCTGGTCTACGAGGCGACCCGGGACGTCGCGTGCACCGAGACCACGGTGCAGACCCCGATGGCGCCCACCACGGGCTGTCGACTGGCCAACCCGCCGCTGCTGGTGCCGGTGCTGCGGGCCGGCCTCGGCATGGTGGATCAGGCGCACGCGCTGATTCCGGAGGCGCAGGTGGGCTTCGTCGGCGTGGCTCGCGACGAGCGGACGCTGCTGCCCACGCCGTACCTGGAATCGTTGCCCGCGGACCTGGGCGACCGCCCGGTGATGGTGCTCGACCCGATGCTGGCCACCGGTGGTTCCATGGTCCACACGCTGGGGCTGCTGCAGTCCCGCGGCGCCACCGATATCACGCTGGTGTGCGTGGTGGCCGCGCCCGAGGGCGTGGCGGCGGTGGAAAAAGTGGCGCCCGCGGCCCGGCTGTTCACCGCCACCATCGACCAGGGCCTCAACGAAATCGCCTATATCGTCCCCGGATTGGGCGACGCGGGCGACCGACAATTCGGGCCCCGCTAACCGCCGATCAGCCGCGCACCGAGTTGGTACGCGGCGGCGACGAGAGCGCCCCGGAGTTCGTCGGCCGACGCGCGGGCTGCCTCGAGGTCCTCGGCCGGCGCGCAGCTGACCTCAAGGTAGAACTTGAGTTTCGGTTCGGTGCCCGACGGCCGCACGGTCATGCGTAGCTCCGCCTCCCCGCGCACGGCCGACAGCACCACCGCGTCGGTGCTGTCGTGGCCGGCGCGCTCGAGCAGATCCGCGACGACGACGGCGGAGCCGGCCAAGGTGGGCGGCGGATCGGCGCGCAGCGCGGCCATCGCGGGGGCGGCGTCCGGAACCCGCAGCGAGACCGCCGACGTCAGGTGCACGCCGTGGCGGCGGGCCAGCTCGTCGAGGACATCGAGCGGGGTGCGGCCCGCGGCGGCCAGCGTCGCCACCAGATCGCAGGCCAGCACCGCGGCGCTGATGCCGTCCTTGTCGCGCACCGTCGCCGGATCCACGCAGTGCCCGATGGCCTCCTCGTAGGCATAGACCAGTCGCTTGCCGGGTAGGTCGGCGTCGGCGCGCGCCAGCCATTTGAAGCCGGTCAGGGTTTCGACGTGGACGGCGCCGTAGGCGGCCGCGATGTCACCCAGCAGTCGCGAGGACACCACCGTGCTGGCCACCACGCAGTCGGCGCGGCTGTCCGCGGCCAGCTGCGACAACACGTAATCGCCCAGTAGCCACCCCGTTTCGTCGCCCGAGAGCATGCGCCAACCGGCCGGGGTGGGAACACCGACCGCGCACCGGTCGGCGTCGGGGTCGAGCGCGATGGCCAGATCGGCCCGGATCTCGGCCGCCAGCGCCAGCACCGCGTCGGCGGCCCCGGGCTCCTCCGGGTTGGGGAATGCCACGGTCGGGAAGTCGGGGTCGGGCTCGAACTGGTCGGTCACCACGTGCACGTCGTCGATGCCGGCCCGGCGCAGGGCCGCCAACGCCGTGTGGCCACCCACGCCGTGCATCGGCGTCAACGCCACCCGCACCGCGCCCTGGCCGCGGCGCACGTCGGCGGCGGCCGCCACGTAGCGCTGCCACAGCTCGGTTCCGGTCGGCAGCACCGGTGTCCGGCCGATGGCGTCGACGGGCGGCGCCGCGGCGATCGCGGCCTCGATCTCGGCGTCGGTGGGGGACACGATCTGGATGCCGCCCTCGAAGTACACCTTGTAGCCGTTGTCGCCGGCCGGGTTGTGCGACGCCGTGATCTGCACCCCGGCGGCCGCATTCAGTTCGCGCACCGCGAAGGCCAGCACCGGGGTGGGCAGCGGGTCCGGCAGCAGCGCGACCGAAAATCCCTCGGCGGCAAAAACTTCCGCGGTGGCCAGGGCGAAGTCCGCGGACTGGTGCCGGGCGTCGCGTCCCACCACGACGGTCGAGCCGCCCAGCCGTCGCTCCTTGAGGACCTGGGCCACCGCCCAGGTCGCGGTCGTGACGGTGGCGACGTTCATCCCGTCGGGTCCTGGGCGCATGGGGCCGCGCAACCCGGCGGTACCGAAAGTCAGCATGGGCCCGATTGTGCAGCAGACCCCGGCTTCCCGGCGATGTTGTTCGTCGCGCCGCTGGCGCGGGTTCGGCCGTCAGAGTCGGGCCAGCACCGCCGCGAGCAGGGCGCCCATCGCGGTGGCCGACTGACGCCCCGCCTCGAGCACCTCGGTGTGACTCAGCGGCGCACCCGTCATCCCGGCGGCCAGATTGGTCACCAACGAGATGGCCAGCACCTGCGCTCCGGCGGCGCGCGCCGCGATCGTCTCGTGCACCGTCGACATGCCGACCAGGTCGGCGCCGAGGGTGCGCAGCATCCGGATCTCGGCCGGGGTCTCGTAGTGCGGCCCGGGCAGACCGGCGTACACGCCCTCGGTCAGCGATGGGTCGATGTCGCGGGCCAGCGCCCGCAGGCGCGGCGAATACGCGTCCACGAGGTCGACGAATTGCGCACCGACCAGCGGGGAGCGTGCGGTGAGGTTGAGGTGGTCGCTGATCAGCACCGGCTGACCGACCGCGTGGTCCGCGCGCAGACCGCCGGCGGCGTTGGTCAACACCACGGTGCCCGCGCCGGCCGCGCACGCCGCGCGCACCGGGTGCACCACATGTGCCAGATCGTGACCCTCGTAGGCGTGGATGCGTCCGAGCAGCACCAACACCCGCTGCGCCCCGACCCGCAACGACAGCACCTGGCCGCGGTGGCCGGCCGCGCTCGGCGGGGTGAAGCCGGGCAGCTCGGACATCCCGATCGCGGTGGTCGGCTCGCCGAGCGTCTGCGCGGCGGGGGCCCAGCCGGAGCCGAGCACCACCGCGACATCGTGGTGGGCGACGCCGGTGCGTTCGGCGATGGCGGCGGCGGCGTCGGTCGCCAACCGGGAGGGATCGGCGGTCACGGGCAGTGAGCCTAACCGGCCAGTGCGATACTGCAATGATGTCCACTGTCTCCGCATCGTCGTGCGCCGAGGCCGTCGAGGACACCGTCCGGCGTTATCGCAATGACCTGATCGCGCTCTCGCACGCCATCCACGCCGAACCCGAGCTGGCCTTCGACGAGCACCGCAGCAGCGCCAAGGCCCAGGTTCTGGTGGCCGAACGCGGCTTTGCGGTGCAGCCGGGCGCCGGCGGTCTGCCGACCGCGTTCCGGGCGTCGTTCGGCAGCGGTCCGCTGACCATCGGGGTGTGCGCCGAATACGACGCGCTGCCCGAGATCGGACACGCCTGCGGACACAACATCATCGCGGCCGCGGCCGTCGGGGCGGCCCTCGCGCTCGCCGAGGTGGCCGACGAACTGGGCTTGACCGTCGTGCTGATCGGCACCCCGGCCGAGGAGTCCGGCGGCGGGAAGGCGCTGCTGCTGGAGGCGGGCGTGTTCGACGACATCGCCGCGGCGGTGATGGTGCACCCGGGCCCGCTCGACATCGCGGCGGCGCGTTCGCTGGCGCTCACGGAGGTGACGGCGACCTATCACGGCCGCGAGGCGCACGCGGCCGTGGCGCCGTTTCTGGGTGTCAACGCCGCCGACGCGGTGACCGTCACGCAGGTCGCGATCGGCCTGCTTCGCCAGCATCTGCGGCCCGGTCAGATGATGCACGGCATCGTCACCGACGGGGGACAGGCACCCAACATCGTTCCGGCCCGCGCCGAGCTGCGATACACCCTGCGCGCCGACGACACCGACGCGCTGCGTGACCTGGAGGACAAGGTGGCGGGCTGTTTCCTGGCCGGGGCGGTCGGCACCGGCTGCGAGTACGACGTGGTCCCGGTCTCCCCGGTGTACCGGGAGCTGAGCCCGGACCGCTGGCTGGCCGAGGCGTTCCGGGCCGAGATGCAACGCGCCGGCCGCTCGCCGCTGCCCAGCGACGTCGAGGCCGCATTCCCGCTCGGCAGCACCGACATGGGCAACGTCACCCAGCTGCTGCCGGGCATCCATCCGATCATCGGGGTCGAGGCCGGCGGCGCCTCGGTGCATCAACCGGCCTTCACCGCGGCCGCCGCCAGCCCCAGCGGCGACCGGGCCGTCATCGACGGAGCGGTGCTGCTGGCCCGCACCGTCGTGCGACTGGCCGAGACGCCCGAGCAGGCCGACCGGGTGCTCGAGCTGCTGCAGCGGCGGGCCTCATGAATTCGGTGAGCGCCGCCGAGGCCGCCGAAGCCTGGTTGGCGGCCAATTTCGACGACCTGGTCGCCTGGCGCCGGCACCTGCACCGCCATCCCGAGCTGGGCCGCCAGGAATTCGAAACCACCCAGTTCGTGGCCGAACGGCTGGCCAACGCCGGCCTGAACCCCAAGGTGCTGCCCGGTGGCACCGGCCTGACCTGCGACATCGGCCCCGAACATCGGCCGCGGATCGCACTGCGCGCCGACATGGACGGCCTGCCGATGGCCGAGCGGACCGGTGCGGTCTACTCCTCGTTGGTGCCCAACGTCGCCCACGCCTGCGGCCACGACGGCCACACCGCGATCCTGCTGGGCACCGGACTGGCGCTGGCCGCCGCGCCGGAACTGCCGGTCGGGGTGCGGCTGCTGTTTCAGGCCGCCGAGGAACTGATGCCGGGCGGGGCGATCGACGCGATCGCCGCCGGGGCGCTCAACGGCGTGTCGCGCATCTTCGCGTTGCACTGCGACCCGCGGCTGGCGGTCGGTCGGGTGGCGACGACGCCGGGGCCCATCACGTCGGCGGCCGACTCGATCGAGATCACCCTGAACTCATCGGGCGGCCACACGTCGCGGCCGCACCTGACCGGCGACCTGGTGTACGGTCTCGGCACCCTGATCACCGGGCTGCCCGGGGTGTTGTCGCGGCGGGTCGATCCGCGGCACAGCACCGTGATGGTGTGGGGCGCGGTCCGGGCCGGGGTCGCCGCCAACGCGATCCCGCAGACCGGCACGCTGGCCGGGACCGTACGCACCGCCAGCCGCGAGACCTGGCTCGAGCTGGAAAACCTGGTCGCCGAGACGGTTTCGGGTCTGCTTGCCCCGCTCGGTATCGAACACACCCTGCAATACCGCCGCGGGGTGCCGCCGGTGGTCAACGAGGAAGTCTCGACCCGGATCATGACGCACGCGATCGAGGCGCTGGGCCCGGACACCCTGGCCGACACCCGGCAATCCGGCGGCGGTGAAGACTTCTCCTGGTACCTCGAGGAAATCCCGGGGGCCATGGCGCGGCTGGGGGTGTGGAGCGGCGACGGTCCCCAGCTGGATCTGCATCAGCCGAACTTCGACCTCGACGAGCGCGCGTTGGCCGTCGGGGTGCGGGTGATGGCCAACATCGTGGATCAGAGCGCCGCGTTTTAGACCTGACGTGCATCGAGGCAGAACTCACGCCGGAGGTTACTCGCACTTTCCCTGCGTGACGTCTGACTCGATCGGGGTGGGCGCCTAGGTGCCCGGCCCGATGTTGCTGGCCGGCCGGGTCCGCAGCTGGTGCACGTACTCCGGCGGTGCCCCGGCGATCTCGGCGGCCTCGGCCATCACGCCCAGGTAGCGGGCCGACGGGATGCCGCCCTCCCAGGCGTCGACCACGTAGAGCCAGGCCAGCACGGGATCGGTGGTGGTGTCCGAGGACTCCCGCTGCACCCGGCACCGGATCTTCTTGTGCACGCCGAGTTCGGAGCCCTCCCAGCGGTCGAGGTTCTCCTCGTCTTCCTTGGTCATGTCGTAGAGCACCACGAAGACCTTCGACTGCGGGTCCTGGACGACGGTGGCCAGCGCACCTTCCCAGCCCAGGTCCTCACCGCCGAACGTCAGGCGCCAGCCGTGCAACCAGCCGGTTCCGGCCATGGGCGAGTGCGGCGCCCGTTCCAGCATCTGCTCTGGATGCATGTTGGACCCGTAGGCAGCGTAGAGCGGCACGGGGAAAGCTTAGACGGCCTGCGATCGAAGGTCGGCCGACATCCACACCCACGCCACGCCGGGGCCCGGGTTGGCCTAGGTTAATTGCCGTGGAGCAGCTGTGGTGAGGCGCATCGTGATCGTCGGCGGCGGGCCGGCCGGCTATGAGGCGGCACTGGTGGCCGCGGGGTACGGAAAGGACGCCAACCACGTCACCGTGGTCGACTCCGACGGGATCGGCGGCGCCGCCGTGCTCTTCGACTGCGTGCCGTCCAAGGCCTTCATCGCCTCGACCGGGGTGCGCACCGAACTGCGGCGCGCCGCCGGCCTGGGCTTCGACCTCGGCATCGAGGCCGCCAAGATCACCTTGAGTCAGCTCAACAACCGCGCGATGACGCTCGCGGCGTCCCAATCGGCCGACATCGGTAACCAGTTGCTCAACAACGGGGTGACGGTGATCAACGGGCGCGCCGAGTTGGTGGACGACATCGCGGGGATGGCACACCACCGGGTCAAGGTGACCACGGCCGACGGCCGGACCGGCGTGCTCAAGGCCGACGTCGTGCTCATCGCGACCGGGGCCCGCCCGCGGGTGTTGCCCAACGCCGAACCCGACGGGGTGCGCATCCTGAACTGGCGGCAGCTCTATGACCTCGATGAGCTGCCCGAGCACCTGATCATCGTGGGCTCCGGGGTGACCGGCGCGGAGTTCTGCAACGCCTACACCGAACTCGGCGTCACGGTCACCGTGGTCGCCAGCCGGGACCAGATCCTGCCGCACGAGGACAGCGACGCCGCCGCGGTGCTCGAGGAGGTGTTCGCCGAACGCGGGGTCACGCTGGTCAAGAACGCCCGGGCCAATTCCGTGCAGCGGACCCCGACCGGAGTCCGGGTCAACATCGCCGACGGCAGAACCGTGGAGGGCAGCCACGCGCTGATGACGGTCGGCTCGGTGCCCAACACCGCCGGCCTCGGGCTCGAGCGCGTCGGGGTCGAACTCAACCCCGGCGGCTACATCCCGGTCGACCGGGTCTCCCGCACTCCGGCGGCCGGTATCTATGCCGCCGGTGACTGCACCGGCCTGTTGCCGTTGGCGTCGGTGGCGGCCATGCAGGGCCGCATCGCGATGTACCACGCGCTCGGCGAGGGGGTGTCCCCGATCCGGTTGCGGACGGTCGCCGCAGCGACGTTCACGCGCCCCGAGATCGGTGCGGTCGGCATCCCGCAGAGCGCGATCGACGACGGCAGCGTGCCGGCCCGCACCCTGATGCTGCCGCTGAACACCAACGCGCGCGCCAAGATGTCGCTGCTGCGGCACGGTTTCGTCAAGATCTTCTGCCGACCCGCCACCGGTGTGGTGATCGGCGGGGTGGTGGTGGCGCCGATCGCCTCGGAGCTGATCCTGCCGATCGCGCTGGCGGTGCAGAACCGCATCTCGGTGACGGATCTGGCGCAGACGCTGTCGGTGTACCCGTCGTTGTCGGGCTCGATCGTGGAGGCCGCCCGCCGCCTGATGGCCCACGATGACCTGGACTGAGGCCTCCCCCCATTCCCCCGATCCTCCGCGAGCGGGCGTGTCCCCGGCCGACACGCCGCTGCGCGCACCGGGTCTGCGCACCCTCGCGCAGGACAGCCGACGCGGTCAGCACGTAGCCTGAGACCGGTACTGCCCGAGTAGCTAGGAGATCCGGTGAGCGATCCGGAGACGGAATCGGTGGTGAACCCGGCCCAGCGCGCCCGGGCGTGGGAACGCCTCGGTGCCGAGCAGTTCGATGTCGTCGTCATCGGCGGCGGGGTGGTGGGCGCGGGAGCGGCCCTGGACGCCGCCACCCGCGGGCTGCGAGTGGCCCTGGTGGAGGCGCGCGACTTCGCCTCCGGCACCTCGAGCCGGTCCTCGAAGATGTTCCACGGTGGGCTGCGCTACCTCGAACAGCTCGAGTTCGGGTTGGTGCGCGAGGCGCTCTATGAACGCGAGCTGTCGCTGACGACGCTGGCGCCGCACCTGGTCAAGCCGTTGCCGTTCCTGTTCCCGTTGACCAACCGCTGGTGGGAGCGGCCGTACATGGCGGCGGGCATCTTCCTCTACGATCAGCTCGGCGGGGCGAAATCGGTTCCCGCACAGAAGCATTTGACCAAGTCCGGGGCACTGCGGCTGGCCCCCGGCCTGAAGCGCAGCTCGTTGATCGGTGGCATCCGCTACTTCGACACCGTCGTCGACGACGCCCGCCACACCATGACCGTGGCGCGCACCGCGGCCCACTACGGCGCCGTGGTGCGGACCTCGACCCAGGTGGTCTCGCTGCTGCGCGAGGGAGACCGCGTCATCGGCGTGCGGATCCGAGACTCCGAGGACGGAGCGGTCACCGAGGTGCACGGGCACGTCGTGGTCAACGCCACCGGGGTGTGGACCGACGAGATCCAGGCACTGTCCAAGCAGCGCGGCCGGTTTCGGGTGCGGGCCTCCAAGGGGGTGCACATCGTGGTGCCGCGCGACCGCGTCGTCAGCGAGGTCGCGATCATCCTGCGTACCGAGAAGTCGGTGCTGTTCGTGATCCCGTGGGGCACGCACTGGATCATCGGAACCACCGACACCGACTGGAATCTCGACTTGGCCCACCCGGCCGCCACCAAGGCCGACATCGACTACATCCTCGACCACGTCAACACCGTGCTGGCGACCCCGCTGACGCACGACGACATCGACGGCGTGTACGCCGGTTTGCGTCCGCTGCTGGCCGGGGAGAGCGACGAGACCTCGAAACTGTCCCGCGAGCACGCGGTGGCGGTGCCCGCACCCGGACTGGTCGCGATCGCGGGCGGCAAATACACCACCTACCGGGTGATGGCGGCCGACGCGATCGACGCCGCGGCGGAGTTCGTCCCGACCCGGGTGGCGCCCTCGATCACCGAGAAGGTCCCGTTGGTCGGCGCCGACGGATACTTCGCGCTGATCAACCAGACCGAGCATGTGGGTGAGCGAAACGGACTGCACCCGTACCGGATTCGACATCTGCTGGACCGTTACGGCTCGCTGATCGATGAGGTGTTGGCGCTGGCCGCCGACGACCGCGGGTTGCTCGAACCGATCACCGAGGCGCCGGTGTACCTCAAGGTCGAGGCGGCCTATGCCGCCGCCGCCGAGGGCGCGCTGCACCTCGAGGACATCCTGGCGCGCCGGATGCGGATCTCCATCGAGTACCCGCACCGCGGCGTCGACTGCGCCCGCGAGGTGGCCGAGGTGGTGGCCCCGTATCTGGGTTGGACCGAGGCCGAGGTGGAGCGCGAGGTGGCGACCTACATCGCCCGCGTCGAGGCCGAGGTGCAGTCGCAGGCCCAACCCGACGACGAGTCCGCCGATGCGCTGCGGGCGTCGGCCCCCGAGGCGCGTGCCGAGATCCTCGAACCGGTGCCGCTCAATTAGCCGTCGGCGCAGACCCGCACCGCTGCCGGCGCGGGACGGCATCGGGCCGGCCCGGGTGCGACTGCGCGGCGGTGCCGTGCTGGTCGAACTGGCCGACCGGTTCGGCGAGGCGGCCGCGGCCAAGGTGCTCGGTGGCGAGGTGCGCGCCGCCGACGGCAGCGTCGTGACGGCGGGCACGGTGCTGCCGCCCAACTCGCACGTCTACCTGTACCGGGACCTGCCCGCGGAGGTCGAGGTCCCGTTCGACATCCCGATCCTGTACCGGGACAACGACATCGTGGTGGTGGACAAGCCGCACTTTTTGGCCACCATGCCGCGGGGTCGGCACGTGGTGCAGACGGCGGTGGTGCGGTTGCGTCGCGAACTCGAGCTGCCCGAGCTGAGTCCGGTGCACCGACTGGACCGGTTGACCGCCGGTGTGCTGCTGTTCACGACCCGTCGCGAGGTCCGCGGTGCCTATCAGACGATGTTCACCCGCGCCGCGGTGCACAAGACCTATCTTGCGGTGGCGCAAGGGAATCCAGGGGTGGAACTGCCGACGGTGATCCGCAACCGGATTGTCAAACACCGCGGGGTGCTGCAGGCCGGGATCGAGGCCGGCGAGCCCAACGCCGAGACGCTGGTGGAGGCGCTCGGCGGCGACCGGTACCGGCTGACCCCGAAGACCGGCCGGACCCATCAACTGCGGGTGCACCTGGCCTCGATCGGCCTGCCCATCGTCGGCGATCCGTTGTATCCGACGATCGAAGAGGTTGCGCCGGACGATTTCTCGACACCCCTGCGGCTGGTGGCCCACGCGCTGGAGTTCGACGATCCGCTCACCGGCCTCCGGCGGCGGTTCGTGAGCGCGCGGACGCCCTGAGCGCGCGCTCGGCGAGCCCGGCGGTGACGTCAGTCGCCGCTGCGCCAGCCGTTCACGCCGACCGTGATGAGCCGGAGTTGCTTGATGGCAATCCGGCGGATCTCCTCGATGGCGGCGGCGTCCGCGGCGTCCTCCAGGGCTTCGGCGATCGAGATCATCGCGTTGACGAACAGCATCGCGAGGATGTTCAGATCCTCGCTGCTCCAGCCCGACAGGCCCGGAAACCGGGTGAGGTCGATGGCCAGCTCGGAGGTGATCAGCCGGATCTCGGTGCGGATCGCATAACGCAGCACCGCAACCCCGCTGGAGCGTTCCCGGGTGATGAAGCGCCAGTGATCGGGACGTTCGGTGACGCCGCTGATCACGATGTCGACCGACGAGTCGATGATGCGGGTCGGATCGAGCTTGCCGGCCCGCGCCCCGCGCAACATGTCGCGCAGCGTGCGGAACGACTCGTCGATCAGCACCAGGCCCAGGGCTTCCATGGAGTCGAAGTGCCGGTAGAACGCCGTCGGCGCGATCCCGGCCGCGCGGGCGACCTCCCGCAGGCTCAGGGCGCTGAAGCTGTCCTCGGCGAGCAGTTTGAGCGCGGCCTCGACGATCGCGCGGCGGGTGGCTTCCTTGCGTTCGATCCGCGAGACGACGTCGCGGGATCGGGAGCCGTGCGAGCGGCCCGACCGCGAAGAATGTGATTTGGGAGTACGACTGTTCACTGAGTGTGAAACCTACCACAACGGGCCCCGAATTCATTGACGCGGCGCCGCCCGCTACGTCACGGTGTACATATGTTCACTGAATTGCTGAACCCCGGAATTCGCGACAAGGTGCTGCGATCACCGCTGATGAGCGTGCTGACCGGACCGCACGGCGTCGACAGTTACACCGAGCTGGTGGACCCTGCCTGGACGAATCGCGAGGCCAGGGCCACGGTGCTGGCCGTGCGTCGGCAGACGTCCCGCAGCGTCACCCTGACCTTGGAGCCGAACCGCCTGGGCGCACAGTTGTGCTCCGACTTTCGGGCTGGTCAACACCTCAGCGTCACGGTCGAGATCGACGGTCGGCGCCATACCCGGTGCTACTCGCCGGCCAACGCCGAGGGCGCCGCGCTGATCGAACTGACCGTCGGCGCCCACCAGGGCGGTCGGGTCTCGACCTTTCTGCGCGAACACGCCCGTCCCGGCCTGGTCGTGGGGCTCGGCGCCCCCGCCGGCGACTTCACGCTGGACCCGGCGGCGCGCCGGGTGCTGTTCGTCTCGGGCGGCAGCGGCATCACGCCGGTGCTCTCGATGCTGCGGACGCTGCGGTCCCGCGGGGGTGCCGACGAGATGGCGTTCGTGCACTACGCCCGCGGCCCGCAGGACGTCTGCTACGCCGACGAACTGAACGCCATGACCGATGTCCGGGTGTTGTACGGCTACACCCGCTCAGGCTCCGGCGATCTCGCCGGTCGCCTCGATGCCCGACACCTGCAGACCGCGATGGCCGCACCCGATGCGGTTTACGTCTGCGGCCCGCAGACCCTCGTCGACGCGGTGCGTGCCCACCATCCCGAGGCCCGGTCGGAAAGCTTCGTGCCGCCGGTCTTCGCCGTATCGGAGCAGGCCCCCGGTGGGCGGATCGCATTCACGGACAGCGACCTCACCGTCGAGGACGACGGTCGGCCGCTGCTGGTGCAGGCCGAAGACGCGGGCCTGACGCCCGAGAGCGGCTGCCGCATGGGCATCTGCAACAGCTGCACGCGCCGCAAGACCCGTGGTGCGGTGAAGAACCTGACCACCGGCGCGGTTTCCACCGTCGACGACGAGGACGTCCGCATCTGCGTCTCGGTCCCTGTCGGCGACATCGAACTCGCGCTGTAGCCACTTCAGAACAGACCAGGAGGCAATCATGACCACTGTCATCAACACCCCCACTGCCGATCGCGTGATCGAGAAGCAGGTCGGCGGCACCACGGTGCGGCTGACTCCCGAACAGGTGGAGGCGTTCGGCGCCGAACTCGACGCCATCAAGGAGCGCGTGATCGCCGACCTCGGTGAGCGTGACGCCGGCTACATCCGCCGGATGGTCAAGGCTCAGCGGGGGCTCGAGATCGGCGGCCGCGCACTGCTTTTCGCCGGCATCTTCCCGCCGTTTTGGCTGGCCGGCACCGCGCTGCTCGGTCTGTCGAAAATCATCGACAACATGGAGATCGGGCACAACGTCATGCACGGTCAGTACGACTGGATGGGCGATCCGTCGCTGCAGGGTCGGGACTTCGAGTGGGACACCGCCTGCCCGGCCGACCAGTGGCGGCATTCGCACAACTACATGCACCACACCTACACCAACATCGTCGGCATGGACCGCGACATCGGCTACGGCATCCTGCGGATGAGCGACGACCAGAAGTGGCGTCCGTACTTCCTGGGCAACCCGGTCTATGCGTTCCTGTTGATGGTGCTGTTCCAGTACGGGGTGGCGCTGCACGAGATGGAGTCGGAACGCATCCTCGCCGGTGAGGTCCGGATTACCGACAAACGCGAAGTGCTGGAGGAGATCTGGCGCAAGACCAGGAACCAGACCCTCAAGGACTACGCGGCGTTCCCGCTGCTGGCCGGGCCGTTCGCGCCGCTGGTGTTCGCCGGGAACATGACGGCCAACCTGATGCGCAACGTGTGGGCTTTCATGATCATCTTCTGCGGCCACTTCCCGGACGGCACCAGTGAATTCAGTGTCGAGGAGACCAAGGCCGAGACCCGCGGGCAGTGGTACTTCCGGCAGATCCTCGGCTCGGCAAACCTGACCGGCGGCAAGCTGTTCCACATCCTGAGCGGCAACCTGTCGTTCCAGATCGAACACCACCTGTTTCCGGATCTGCCGGCGCATCGGTACGCGGAGATCTCGGATGAGGTCCGCGACATCTGCGAGCGCTACGGGATTCCGTACAACGCGGGGTCGCTGTCGAAGCAGTTCGGGTCGGTGGTGCGCAAGATCTTCCGGCTCGCGCTGCCGGTGTGATCCGCGGGCTGGAAACGGGTGCCTAGACAGCCGCTCGGCGAGCCTGCAGGTTCTGCTGGCGGTGCTGTCGCTCGATCGTGGCGAAGTAGAACGCGTAGGCGAACGCGCAGCTGGTGAACAGACTGCTCACGAAGAACAGCCACGGGTGCTTGACGCCGCGACGTAGCCCGTCGGCGATGGTGAACAGCGGCAGCAGGATCACGTTGATGATCGTGTAGTCCTGGCTGGCCGAGGCCGCCGCGGGGTTGGTGTAGCCGAGCGCGATGAACTGCTGCCAGCTGCCCTGGCCCCAGATGGGATTGCCGCCCTCGACGGCGTAGGTCGCCACGAACTGATGGTTGAAGTAGTAGCCGAGCGCAATCGAGGCGATGCCGATCGCGTAGTAGGTGACCTCCATTTTCGAGAACAGTGGCTCCGCCTCGACCCGGGCGAAGATCTGTGGGTTGGCGCGGACGATCCAGGCGATGACGGCAATGCCGAGCACGAAGTGAACGATGAGCGAGACCATGTCGGGATTATGAGAGAAGCCGGGCGCAGTTTTGTCACTTTTGACGTAACTGGGGTAGGTCTTGTCGAGCGGGGTCCGAGGTGGTTTGGTGAGCGCTGACCTGACCGGGACGAGAGGCAAATAGATGCGTGCAGTGGTGGCGGCGATGACGGTGTTGGCCGCGGGAGCCTTGAGTGGAGCGGGCGTGGCGTTGGCCGACCCGGCCCCGGCGGTCCCGACAGCCGACCAATTGACGTCGCAGCTGCAGCTGGTGCTGAACACCGGTGCCTCCGACGCGCAGCGCGCCGCCGAGTTGCAGGGCGGTCAAGCCGCGGTGCCCACCGCCAACAACATCGCCAATCAGATGAACCGCTACAGCGCATTGTTCGATTGGCGGGTGCAGAACCCCACGCTCAACGGCGATCGGGTGGACGCGCAGCTCGCGGTGTCGGTGCCGGTGATGGGAACCCGCACCCACGACATCTTCTGGGTGAACCAGGACGGGGCCTGGAAACTGTCCAACGCCTCGGCCTGTGTGATCGCCACCCAGGTGGCGGCCACCGAGTGCACCGTCTGACTCAGCGCTGACACGTCGGGCACCAGTAGGTGACCCGGTCGCCACCGCTGTCGTGGCGGATCGGCGTCCCGCACCGACGGCACGGCTCGCCGGCGCGGCCGTACACCCACAGTTCGCGGCCGCGGTGGGTGTCGCCGGTGGTGCAGCGTTGCACCCGGAGTCGGTTGGCCCACAACATCTGTTGGGCCCGCTTCGCCAACCGGAGGGCATCGGCCACCTCGCCGACCGCGGTGTGCGGCCGCAGCCCGAAGACGAAGCACAGTTCGTTGGCGTAGACGTTGCCGATGCCGGCCAGCACGCGCTGATCCAGCAGTGTCTCGCCGATCGGTCGGCCCGGATCGGCCAGCAGATTCGCCGCGGCGACCTCCGCGGACCAGTCCGGACCCAACAGGTCCGGACCCAGCTGCGCGACGACGTCGAGGTCGTGGTCGCGGGGCAGGATCTCCAGCACCCCGAGGTCGACGCCCACCGCGTGTGAGTCGGTGGTTTCCAGGATGATCCGAATCCGGTGCGGCGCGACGCGCACCCGCCCGGTCTGCCAGCTGCCGTCCATCTTCAAGTGCGAGTGGACGCTGAATGCGCCGGCGCGGATGAACAGATGCTTGCCGCGACTGAGCACCTCGTCGACGACGTGCCCGCTCAGATCCACCGTGGCGTATTGCGGAACCCGCACATCGCAGCGGGTCAGCACCTTGCCCACCAGCGCGGCGCGCAACTGGCCGGCCGCCCGAAAGATGGTGTCGCCCTCGGGCATCAGCGCAGCCGCAGTCCACGCGGGGTGCGGGAAAACCCGGCGGCGATCAGCGCGGCCGAGGCCGCCGAATCGCGGTCGGTGAGAACCGGCACACCGTCGATGCGCTCCACCAGCAGTCCTGGAATGCGCCGCTGGGTCACCAGTTCGGCCAACGCTGCGGCGGCCGCGTTGTGGACCCCGGCGTCACCGGTGAAGGTCAGCAGCGAGCGGCCGCCGCGCTCGATGAACCACGCCAGCGCGCCGTCGACGAGGGCCACCAGTGCACCGGCCTTGCGGCCCGGGCGGTGCGCGGAGTCGGTGTCGGCGGCCCGGCTGGGCCACGGCAGCGCGGCGCCGTACGGATTGGCGGGGTCGGTGGCCGCCAGCACCGAGGTGCCACCGATGGTGCGCTCGTCGTCGATGTTGTCGGCGAAGCCCCGCAGCCGGTCCACCGTGGTCGCCGTCGCGAACTGGGCGCCCCCGAGCGATTCGACGAAGTATCCGCGTTGGCAGCGGCCCGCATCCTCGAGGACGGCCAGCACCTTGTAGAGCATCGCGAAGCCGCCCGGAGTGTTCTCGGCGGTCACGGCACCCCGGGTGAGGACGCCGTGGCGGGCCAGCAACTGATCGGCCTGAAAGTGCGCGCGCAGCGTCGAATCCGTCTCGGCGATCGGCAGCAACGACCAGCGCCCGGCCACGGTGGGGTCGACATCGCGGGGATGCGCGCCGACGTTCACCCCGATGCGGTAGCTCTTCATCCGGGGCGCGCGGCGCTGCCGGTGCGCCGGGGTGGCGGCCCGGCGGGACCCGGACCGACGATCGCCCGACAGCAGTGCCCGAACCGGGGCGAACGTGTCCCCGGTGACATGGCCCGCCCAGATCAGTTCCCACAGCGCCGCTTTGAGCGTCTCGGTGTCGACACCATCGACGGCCAACTGGCGGAAGAAGTACGCGCCGGTGCCCTCGAGGGCGGCCAGGATGCCCCGGTGCGCCGCGGTCAGGTCGATCTCGCTCGGCGGCCGCAGCGACAGCGGCGCGGTGTCGGCGCCGTGAAACGCGATCCAGCCGTCGGCGGCGGCCAAGGCTCCGGCACCCGACCACACCACCTCACCGGAAGCCAGCAGCTCGTCCAGCATCGCCGGCTGATAGTCGCGGACACGTTGACCGAAGATCAGCGGCTCGACCGCGGATGCCGGCATCGGCAGCCCGGCGAGCTGGTCGATCACGGTGGCCAGGCCGTCGACGCCGACCACGGTGTGGGTGTGTGCCCCGGCTCCCGGACCGCCGACCTGCTGCCACGACTGCAGGAACCGGGCGTACGCGGACGTGCTCACCGGCTCGATCTGGGCCCGCAGCGCGGCCAGTGACCGGCGGCGCAGGATGCGCAGCACCTCGGCGTCGCACCACTGATCCCCGTGTGGCACGTCGGTGGGTGCGTCGACGAACTCGCCGCGTACCAGTTTGCCGTCGACCGCGAGGCGGCCCAGCACATCGGCGGCCACCCGCGGGCCCAGCCCGAACCGGGCCGCCGCGTCGGCGGTGGTGAACGGCCCGCGGGTGCGCGCGTAGCGTCCCAGCAGCTCACCGAGCGGGTCGAGGACCGGTTCGAGGAACGCCGCCGCCACCCCGACCGGCACCGCCACGCCGACCCCGTCGCGCAACCGCGCGATGTCCTCCACCGCGACCCACCACTGCCGGTCGGCGTAGGAGACGGGCACCGCCCGTTTTGCGCCGCGCAGACTGTCGAGCCACTCGGTCACCTCGACGCCGGCCGCGCGGTCCGCGATCTCGTCGGCGGTCAGCGGGCCCAGCAGCCGCAGCAGGTCGGCGACACCCTCGGCGTCGCGCACGGCCCGCTCCGGGGTGAGATGCTGCAGTTGACGGGCGGTCGAGGCGATGACCTCGGCGTCGAGCAGCTCGCGCAGCTCGATGCGGCCCAACAGTTCGGCCAACAGCGTGGGGTCCAAAGCCAGTGCGGCGGCGCGGCGTTCGGCGAGCGGGCTGTCGCCCTCGTACATGAAGGCACCCACGTAGCCGAACAGCAACGACGCCGCGAACGGGGAGGGCGTGACGGTCTCGATCTCGGCGATCCGCACCCGGCGGCTCGCGATGCGGGTCATCAGCGCGGTCAGGCTCGGGACGTCGTAGACGTCCTGCAGGCATTCCCGGACCGCCTCGAGCACGATCGGAAAGTCGGGGTAGTGCCGGGCCACGTCCAGCAACTGCGCGGCGCGTTGGCGCTGATGCCACAGCGGTGAACGCTTGCCCGGATGCCGCCGCGGCAGCAGCAGCGCGCGGGCCGCGCACTCACGGAAGCGCGCCGCGAACAGCGCCGAGCCGCCGACCTCCGCGGTGACCAGGGGTTCGATCTCGTCGGGGTCGAACACGAAGATCTCTGCGCCCGGGGCGGTTTCTTGGCCGTTTAAGGCATCGGGCAGCCGGACGATGATGCCGTCGTCGGAGGCGGTCGGCTTTTCGTCGATGCCGTAGCGGTCATACAGCCGCTTGCCGACCGCGAGTGCCAGCGGACCGTGCACACGCAGCCCGTAGGGGGAGTGCAGGATGACGCGCCAGTCGCCGAGTTCATCGCGAAAGCGCTCCACCAGCAGCGCGGTGTCCGACGGCACCGTGCCGGTCGCACCGCGTTGCTCGTCGAGTAGCTGCCACAGGTTGTCGGTCGCATAGCCGTCGAAACCGATCGCCCCGCAACGCTGCTCGAACGCGGGCCGGTCCAGCCGGGCCAGCTCCCCGGTGAACGCGCCGATCGCGGCACCGAGTTCGGCCGGGCGGCCGATGCCGTCGCCGCGCCAGAAGGGCAGCCGGGCGGGCTGGCCGGGAGCCGGGATCACCAGCACCCGGTCGTGGGTGATCTCGGTGATGCGCCAGCTGGTGGCGCCCAAGGAGATCACGTCGCCGGGCCGCGACTCGTAGACCATCTCCTCATCGAGTTCGCCGACCCGAGAGGGCTTCTCGGTGTCCGCGCTGCTGGCCAGATACACCGTGAACAGCCCGCGGTCAGGAATCGCACCGCCGGAGGTCACCGCCAACCGTTGCGCGCCGGGTCGCGCTGTCAGCGCGCCGGTGTCGCGGTCATAGACGATGCGCGGGCGCAGTTCGGCGAACTCCGTCGACGGGAACTTGCCGCTCAACAGGTCCAGGGTGGCTTCGAAGGCGCTGCGCGGCAGCGTCGCAAACGGTGCGCTGCGCCGGACCGTGTCGAACCAGTCGTCGGCGTCCAGCGGTTCCAGCGCGCACGCCGCGATCGTGTGTTGGGCCAGGATGTCCAGCGGGTTGGTCGGTACCCGCATGGCCTCGATCTGCCCGGCCAGCATGCGCTGCACGGTGACCCCGCACCCGATCAGGTCGGTGCGGTGCTTGGGCAGCAAGACGCCCTGGCTGATCTCCCCGACCTGATGCCCGGCCCGGCCGATGCGTTGCAGACCGCTGGCCACCGACGGGGGCGTCTCGACCTGGATGACGAGATCGACTGCACCCATGTCGATTCCCAGCTCGAGGCTCGAGGTGGCGACGACGGCCTTGAGGCTACCGATCTTGAGCGCGTTCTCGACCTCGGCGCGGGTTTCCTTGGAGACCGACCCGTGGTGGGCCCGCGCCAGCACCGGTTCGGCGCCCGAGGTTTGGCCGCTGGCCATGATGTAGGCGGGCGCGCCGCCCGCGACATCGGGGTTGGTGCCGTCCGCGGCGTCGGGGCCCAGTCCGAGCCGCTCGGCATGAATCTCGTTGAGCCGGGCGGTGAGCCGTTCGGCCAGCCGCCGTGAGTTGGCGAACACGATCGACGAGTTGTGCGCCTCGATGAGGTCGACGATGCGTTCCTCGACATCGGGCCAGATGGAGTTGTCCTCCAGGTTGGCCATGTCCGGCACGGGGACCTGCACGCTGAGCTCGAAGGTCTTGGTCGCCGGCGGCGCGACGATGGTGGTGCGGGTGGCGCCGGACAGGAACCGCGCCACCTCCTCGGCCGGGCGCACGGTGGCCGAGAGGCCGATCCGTTGGGCGGGCCGGTCCAGCAGCGCGTCGAGGCGTTCCAGCGAGAGCGCCAGGTGCGCACCCCGCTTGGTGCCCGCGACCGCGTGCACCTCGTCGACGATGACCGTCTGCACCCCGGCCAGCGCCCCGCGGGCCGCCGAGGTCAGCATCAAGAACAACGATTCGGGCGTGGTGATCAGGATGTCGGGCGGCTTGGCGATGAGTTCCCGGCGGCGGTTCGGCGGGGTGTCGCCGGAGCGGACTCCGACGCTGATGCTCGGCGGCGCGACCCCGTCGCGTTCCGCGATGCGCGAAATGCCGGTCAGCGGGGTGCGCAGGTTGCGTTCGACGTCGACCGCCAGTGCCTTCAACGGCGAAACGTAGAGCACCCGGGTGCTCGGTGTGGTTTCCGCGGCGTCGCCGTCGGAATGTGCCAGCCGGTCGATGGCCCACAGGAACGCCGCGAGCGTCTTGCCCGACCCGGTAGGGGCTATGACCAGCGTGTTGTCGCCGTCGGCGATCGCCGCCCAGGCCTGGGCCTGGGCTGGTGTCGGGGCCACGAAGGTGCCCGCGAACCAGTGCCGGGTGAGCTCGCCGAAGCGGGCCAGCGGATCGACGGGGCGGGCCATTACACCATCGTGCCAAGTGGGTGCGACAACGTGCATTGGCAGGGGACTCCCAGGGACTCTCCAGGAAATCCTCGGGTCGTGCGTAATCGCGCGGCGGCCGCCGTCGGATGGATACGATTTCCTCGTGACCGCGGGGGATTGGCAGCCGCATATCCCGGCTGCCACGCTCGGGCGGCCCGGTACGCCCGAGGGGGTCGTGGCCCGGACCGCCATAGTGAAGTCGTTACTCGGTACCCGGGGCGGGGACCTGGTCACGGTGCAAGCACCCGCGGGCTATGGCAAGACGACGGCGGTCGCCCAGTGGGATGACGCCGACCCGCGGCCGTTCGCCTGGCTGCGACTCGACCCCCTCGACGAGGATCCGATCCATCTGCTGCTGCACATTGCCGCCGCGGTGGATCGGGTCCGGCCACTGAACCCGGCGGCGCTGCGTTACCTGCGCGGCCCGGGGCGCGATCCGCTCACCCAGCTGGTGCCGGCCCTGGTCGAGGCGCTGGAGGACTGCGAGCCGCTGGTGGTGGTGGTGGACGATGTCCACGAACTGTCGGCGTCGCCGGCCCGCGCTGCGCTGGCCGCGTTGATCGCCGAGGGCCCGGCCACGCTGACGGCGGTCCTGGTGGGTCGAAGCACACCGGCGGTGCCTTTGGCCCGCCGCCGGCTCGGCGGCGGACTGGTCGAGATCGGGATCGCCGAGTTGACGCTCTCCGAAGACGAGGCGACGCAGGCCTTCACCGCCGTCGGAGGTCGGTGCGACGACGGCGCCGTATTGCGCTCGGTGCTGGACAAGTGCGAGGGCTGGGCGGCCGGGGTGGTGCTGGCGGCGATGTCGACGCGGGACCGCGCCGATGCTGCCGCGCTGACCGGCAGCGATCCACTGGTTGCCGGCTACCTGGTGGAGGAGGTGCTGAGTCGACTCGATTCCGACACGCTGACGTTTTTGGTGGAATCATCGATTCTGGACCGGCTTTCCGGCGACTGCCTGGATGAGGTGCTCGGCCGCAGCGACTCGGGGCGGCTGCTGGAATCGATCCGATCGTCCGGCAACCACTTTCTGGTTCCAATTGGCGCCGAACGTGTGTGGTACCGATTTCACAGTCTGCTCGGGGACCTGCTGCGGTCCCGGCTGCGAGCGGGGGACCAGTCCCGCTACCGGGTGCTGGCCGGGCGGGCCGCACGGATGCTGGAACGCCAGGGCGACCTCGACGCAGCAGTGGTGCAGGCGTTGGCCGTCGGCGATCGGCGGTACGCGGCGGCGTTGGTGGGCCGTGACGCGGTCCGACTCGGATTCGACGGCCGGGCCGGTCTGCTGGCCCGGCGCGTGCGTCTGCTGGACGAGCGGATCGTGGCTGAGTACCCCGACGCCGCGATAGCCAGCGCGTGGCTCGGGGTCACCACCGGCGATGCGGCGCTGATCCAACGCTCGCTCGTGCTGGCGAGCAGAGCCGACCGGGGACAACCGCTGGCCGACTGCACGCCCTCGGTCAGAGTCGCTGCCGCCCTGGTGAGTTCGATGACCGGGGTCGGCGGCGTGCACGACACGGTACGGCATGCCGACACGGTTCGTGCGGCCGGCGACTACCAGGTGAATCCGTGGTGGGCCGCGGCGACGGTGATGAAGGGCGCCGCGGAATCCATGCTGGGACGCAATGATCGAGCGCGGGCGTTGCTTGAATCGGCGCTGCCGTTGCTCGGTGATCTGCCCGGCTTCGAGGCCGCCGCGTTGGCGCACTTGGGGTTGTTGGATCTCGGAGAGGGCGATGACGCCGGCTGCCTGGCACGTTGCACCGCCGCCCGGCGGATCGTTGATGCCCATGAATTGAGCGACGTGGTTCCGATGATCGTCGTCTACTCCGCCAGTGCGGTGAGTGAGGCACGCGCCGGCGAGGTTACCGCAGCGCGGTTGTCGATCGCCATCACCGAACGCCTGCTGAATAATCTGGGCGACCTCGCGGCGCGCACCGCGCTGCTCGGACACGGCCTGTTGGCATGGTCTGCGGCAGTCATCGGGGACCGCGACGTGATGCTGCGGCACCTCGACAAGGGTGACCGCGCGGGCCGGCGCGAACCCGATGCGGTCGCGTTGCTTCGCCGGCTGGAGCGGGTTCGGATGTTGGCGGCCGGCGGGGACCACAAACCCCTGACTACCGCCGAGCTACGACTGTTGCCCTATCTGGCGACGCATTTCTCGTTGCAGCGCATAGCCGAGGACTTGATGATCGGCCGGGAAACCGTGAAGAGTCAGGTGGCTTCGATCTACCGAAAGCTCGCTGCGGCCTCCCGCGCCGAGGCGGTTGCCGAGGCGAAACGCATTGGTCTGCTCCCGAATTGACTCGCTAGACCGGCATGCCGGCGATGTTTCGCCATAAATTGCGCAAACTGTCGGTGCCGCCGAACAGCGTCGTGAAGTGCGTCGAGTCGATCATCACGATGTCGCCGGTTCGGTCGCCGGACGGCGGCATCCAGATCACCGCGTTGAACTCGGTGTTGCCCGCGGCGGTGAATGGATGTGGCCGATTCGGGTCCACCGGTTGGCGGCCCAGCACACGCAGGCCGTCGCCCTCTCGGGCGGTGAGCTGGTAGTGGGGGAGATGTGGGTGGAAACTCAACGTCGGAACGCCACGGAGCAGACCCGGCCCATCGAGGTCGTGGGCAACGGTGAGCGGTGCAATGTCTGCGGTGCCGGCGATTACCGCCGGCCGCAAGCCCCAGATATTGTGCACCGGAATCCCCAATTCCCGCATCAACGAACGCGTGTACGCACTGAATCGCTGCTGACGGGGCACGAGTGGGTCACCGTGATGCTCGTACTCCAACTGTCGTTGCAGCAGATCTTCGGTGAAGCCCACGTCGTGATGCGGGGCCAACAGCAGGCACGTGCCCGCCCGCCGGAGCCAGCTTCGGATTGCTTCAACCTCGGCAGCGCCCGACTCCGACCCGCACGTGAGGTGGTCAAGCCCGAAGACCATCAGCGTGTCGGCGTCGGCGAGGATCCGTTCATCGATCGGCTGGGGATATCCGGCCTGGTCGACCCGTTGGAAGACCGCCACCGGCTGGCCCGTCACCTCGGCGGCCACACCCTGAAAACTCAGTGTCGAGCGGTGGAACAGTTCCAGTGTGCCCGCGATACCTTGGAGGAATCTGTCCGCCTCGAACTCGGGCGTCTCGTAGGCGGGATAGACCGCATTGCGGACTTCCGTCATGGTGGAGTAGCGGTTGGCCATCGCCGCCGGATCACGCTGGGCCTCCCAGGGGTAACTCCACGTCCAATAGATACTGATGCGCCTGCCTCGACCGGGACGGCGGGCAACATGGTCCTGGTTGTAGGTGCGGGCAGCGCGCGGGGTTGTCACGGCATCTCCCGATCCCCGAGCCCAGCGAGGTAGCGCAAAGCGCGCAATCCGGGCAGAAAGAAGTACGCGCCGCCCCGGAGGGTGGTAAAGGCCGGGATGCCCTTGTGCACCTTCCGTATCGGGCGCCTGGGTACGGTGAAATCCAGGGTGCCGTCCTGCGTCCCGCAGATGGGATCGTGCTCGTTGCCCAGTTCATGGAAGCTCGTGTCGTTGATCCAGACGTTCTGTGCGAACTCGAACTGCCGAACGAGACTGGCGCAGATGATGAATGCCGCGATGCCGCGGTCGACACCATCTTCGGGAGCGCCGTCCGGCAGGGCCGGCCCATAGGTCGCGCCGCGACGTATCATCCGGCGCCGATTCATGTAGTGTGCGGTGTCGCGCGGGTTCAGCCGACGGGCATGGGAGCCCAGTGGGCAGGCGTAGCCGAGTGGATCCATCTCACCGTAGTTGAAATCGTTGTTACGCATCGGGTCTGCGCCGAGCTCGGGATCGTCGATGGTGGGTGCCAGCACCAGTGGCGCGCCGCTACGCCATCGACCCATGAACTTGGCGGCCAGCAGATCCTGCTCCTGCGGGGTGGTCGCGTTGTCGCTCAGGTAGGTGCGAAACGCCCCGACGTGTTCCTGCAACCGGCGGTATGCCAGATAGCTGCCGTTGCGTGCCAGCACTTCGGGCTGCGGCAGGTTGTGGACCGGTCCGTCCTCATCGGGATAGCCGAGGATGAACTCGCCGGGCTCCAGCGGTGCACCGGAGCCCGGTGTCGGTTCTTCGCCCGACCCCTTCATCACCGGTTGCGAGAGCCGGTCCCGAAAGCCGAAGTGGTCGTGAGCGTAGTTGAACGGTGGGGTGGCGTTCAGGTCGAGAAACGAGACGCTGCGCACGCCGTCGCAGCGAGCCAGCAGGTTGTCGTGTTCGCCGATGCACCTGCGGTGTTCGGCCTCATCGCGAGCAAAGAGGATCGCGATCGCATGTACATCATCGCCGGCCAACCCCCCAACCCAGTGCTGCGGCGCGTTGGGGCCGGTGTCGCCCAGGATGTCGGCGCGCGCGGCCATGCCCTCGCGGAACTCGTCGGGAAAGGAGGCCAGCGCACTCGGGGGCACACCGAGCGCGCGTAGGCCGTTATGTGTGAATGCCAACGTGATCCAGCGCTTGGCGTCCGCCATGGTGTCGTGCGCGTCCGCGGCCGATTGCACCCGGTCCAGCAATTCCGTTAGCCAGGCTCGGCCGCCTGCAGCGGTGTCGAACGACAGAAACTCATAGCGTCCCGTCATCGCCGGCGTCCGGGTCAGCAGGATGTGCTGAATATCGTCGAGGTCGAGTGTCACTGCATCTGGTCGAGCATGTCGGAGAATGCGGCCTTGAGTCGCAGAGCCTTCTTGATCTCTTCAGCGGTGACGTACGGGTATTCGCCGTATTCCAAGAAGCTGGGATGGTGATGCTCGCGGACGAACTCGATGAACGCCTGCGAGTTGGTCTGCCAGTCGTCGGGAAAGCCCTCGAGATTGGTGAAGACCGTGGTGATTCCGGTCGCGCTGAACAGTCGGACGGCGTCTTCGGTGTATTTGTCGAAATCGGTGTCGAAGATGCCCTGGTACTGGAAGTGCAGGCCGGATCCGACGTCGAAGAGGACCCAGCGCAGGTAGTGCAGACGCAGCGGTGCCAAGACATCGGGACTGGCGGCGACCGCCTCCTCGATCTGCTTGCCGTGGGCGCGAACGGCGTCTTCGCGACCGGCCTTGACCTTGGCGATGATCGAGAAGCCGTAGCAGGCTGGAGTGCGCGGAAAAGCCGGACCGTACCGTCCGCGTTCGAGTTCGAAATAGCCTTCGGGGGGAATCGCGCGCGCAGCGGGCTCGGACCAGTTGTTCTCCAGCGCTGACATGTCGGCCCCCCAATTTCACGACCCAGTGAATCCTAATGTCGCACAACGGGAGTAGTCGCCCCCCATAGCGGGGGTGCGGCGGCGGCCGCGTTGGGTGTCCGCCTGACCATTTCCCCCATTGTGGGTGATGTTTGCCCGCTGTCGCCCCACTAGGTTCTGATCAGCACAGTCGGGATGGGCTGCGAGCGGGTGCGCACGCAGCGGATATCTCCTGCACTTGGCGAGCCGTTGCGACATTCTTGGTAGGAGATGGTGATGCGCCAGGCGTTTTATCTCTCGGTCTTGACAGTCGGGGTGACTGTGTCTTTCTTGGTCCCTGCGTCGGCTGGGGCTTTTTACCAAGAAGGACCGCCTCAGAGCACCTATCCATGGTGCGATTTCGAATGGTACTGCGATAACGATGATTCCGGAGCGCTGCTCGACGAGGGGCCGTCGCGCCCGAACCAAGATCTACCGGATCGAGAACGGCCGGACCGCGATCGGCCGGACCGTGACCGCGGTGGCCGGGGGTGACCAGCGTGGTATCCAGCTTGCGTCAGAGCCGACTACGTAAAGGAGCGGGTATGTCCGTTTTCGTTCGATCTGCAGTTGCGACGGCCATCGCCGCGGGCGCCTTGTTGGCCACGGCTCCGGGCGCGATCGCCGAGGATCCGCCGCCGCCACCGCCGCCGCCGTACTGCTCGGTCGGCGATATGACCGGGATCATGTCCGGAGTCTCGGCATCGATGTCGGCCTACATGTTCACCCATCCTGCCGTCAACGCCTTCTTCACCAGCCTGAAGGGGCAGCCGAAAGAGCAGCGTACCGAGCAGATTTCGGCCTATCTGGATGCCAATCCGCAAGTGCGAGGGGAACTTGCGGCCATTCGGCAGCCGATGATGGATTTCCGAGCCAGGTGCGGTGTCCCGCTCACTGATTAAAGTCTGGCTGCCGGCACTGACGTTCATGGTGGCGGCCGTGCCGACCATCGCCGTGACCGTGAGCCCGTCGGCCGCCGCCGACTGCGTCAGTTCCAACGGCACGGTGTTGTGCTCGCAGGGCGACACCCGCGGCAGCAATACCGGACAGGGGCCGGGCTCCGGCATGTCCTACCCGTGCGACTTCGACTGGTACTGCGACTACGACGGATTCGACTACGGCATTGTGTTGGATCCGGATTTCGACGGCGGCATCTCGGGTCCGTCGCGGCCGAACAATGATCTGCCTGGCCGCGGGGGCGGGGGTCGGGGCGGCCGGCGCTGACGACGTTCAGCGCCGCTGCGGCGCGACCGCGGCGGCCAGCTTCGCGGGGATACCCGGCACTCGGGTGATCGCATCGAGCAGCGCATGCGCGGCCGAATCGGCCAGCCGCTGAGCGTCCAGCGACGGGTCGATGATCCGCTGCCGGCAAATCTCGAGCGTGAACGCCAGCCAGCCGGAGACGATGACCTGAAGTTCGCGCTCCACCGTGGTGTCCAGCTCGGTGGACACCTCGACGACGGCGGCCATGATGCGCTGCATCTGCCGTTCGTTGTCGGCGGAGTCGACGCCGGCCAACACCGGGTCCGTACGACCGAGACCGACGTGCGCCGCCCACGACCCGTGCGGGTTGCGTTCGTGATACTCCAGGTAGGCCAGGACGCCGACGCGGAGCCGCTCGAACAGGGTCTGACCCGGGCGCGCCGGGGTGCTGGTGGCCTCGAAGAGCCGTTCTCCCTCGCACCGCAGGACCTCGGCGAAGAAGGCCCGCTTGTCCGGGAAGTAGTGATACATCAGCGCCCGCGACACCCCGGCGCGCTCGGCGACCTCATCGATGCGCACCTCGTCGTAGGGGCGGGAGCCGAACACCTCGGCGCCGAGGGCCAGCAGTTCGGCGCGCCGATCGTCGGGCGACAGCCGTCGTCGGGCCTTTCCGGACATGCCCGACATCCTACTTGACACATGTACAACAACGCCGGAGGCTGGGTGCATGACCGCCGTTGCCGCCGAGACACACCGGCGCAGTGGGTCCGAGCCACTGCGGGACCCGCGGATTCCGCGTCCGCCCAAGCGGGTTCCGCTACTGGGCGACGTGCTGACCTTCCGCGGCGACGAGCCCACCGGATCGGCCATCGACTACGCGGCCCAACTGGGCCCGATCTTCGAATTCGCCTTCATGGGCGCGCGCTACGTGGTGGCTGCCGGCGCCGACATCGTCCACGACCTCAACGACGAGAAGCGATTCTGCAAGCATCTGGGCCCCGAACTGGTGGCGCTGCGAATCCTCGGCGGCGACGGGTTGTTCACCGCCGGCAACGACGAGCCGAACTGGCGACGCGCCCACGACCTGCTGATGCCGGCGTTCACGCAGGCCGCGATGCGGCGCTACCACCCGAGGATGGTCGACGTCGGAACCGAGTTGCTCGGCCGCTGGGACACCCGCGCCGAGGCCGGCAGCACCGTCGACGTCCCGGCGGATACCACCCGCGTCACGCTCGAAACCATCGGACGCTGCGCCGCCGACCACTCGTTCGACGTCTTCGGCGCCGAGGGCACGCACCCGTTCGTCGACAACATGGTCGCGGCGCTGCGCGGCTCGGACACGCTGGGAGTGCTCTGGAAGACCTATCTGCCCAGGTTCGTCGCCCGGCGCTACGAGCGCAAGGTGCGCAAGCATGCCGGCTACCTGCACGGCGTCGCCGACGAGATCGTCGCCGCGCGCCGCGCCGAGGGGCTGGGTCACCACGACGATCTGCTGGAGCTCATGTTGACTCCGGACGCGGACGGCAAACCGCGCCTCGATGAGGCGAACATCCGCTATCAGCTGATCAACTTTCTGATCGCTGGGCACGAAACCACCTCCGGTGCCTTGTCTTTCGCGTTGTACTTCCTGTCGAGGCAGCCGGAGGTGTTCGCGCGGGCGCGGGCCGAGGTCGATGCGGTCTGGGGCGCAGCGGAGCGTCCGGACTTCGAGCAGATCGCCAAGCTGCGCTACCTGCGGCGGGTGCTCGACGAGTCGCTGCGGCTGCAACCCACCGTTCCCGGCTACTACCGCGAGGCCCGCGAGGACACCGTGCTGGCCGGGCGCTACCCGATCAAGAAAGGGCAGTGGGTGCTGGCCCTGACCGGCACGCTGCACCGCGATCCACGTTGGGGCGGAGACGGTCTGGCACCGGTCGACGAGTTCGACCCCGACCGGTTCGCCCCCGAACACCTGCGCGCCCGGCCCGGCACGCTGTACAAGCCGTTCGGCACCGGTGAACGGTCCTGCATCGGGCGGCAGTTCGCGCTGCACGAGGCGGTGTTGTTGCTGGGCATGCTGATCCGCCGCTATGACCTGATCGCTGACCCGGATTACCGGCTGGCGGTCACCGAGCGGCTCACCGTGATGCCGAAGGACTTTCGACTGGGGTTGCGGCGGCCTGGCTAGCCGAACCGAACCCCCTGTGCCAGCGGCAGCTCCGACGAATAGTTGATGGTGTTGGTGGCCCGCCGCATGTAGGCCTGCCAGGAATCCGAGCCGGATTCCCGCCCACCGCCGGTGTGTTTCTCGCCGCCGAACGCCCCGCCGATCTCGGCGCCCGAGGTGCCGATGTTGACGTTGGCGATCCCGCAGTCCGAGCCGTCGGCGGCCAGGAACCGCTCGGCCTCGCGCAGGTCGGTGGTGAAGATGGCCGAGGAAAGTCCCTGTGGCACCGCATTGTTGAGTTCGATGGCCTCCTCGAGCGTGTCATAGGTCAACACGTACAACACCGGGGCGAACGTTTCCTCGTGGACGATTTCGGTCTGGCTCGGCATCCGCACCAGGGCGGGACCGACGTAGAAACATTCGCTCGGCGACTCGTGGCGCTCGCCGCCGAGCACCGCACCGCCGTCGGCCTCGGCCTGCGCCAGCGCGCCGCGCATGTCCCGGTAGGCGGTCTCGTGGATCAGCGGTCCCACCAGGGTTTCCGGTGCGAACGGATCACCCACCGTCAGACTGCGATACGCGGTCGCGATGCGCTCGACCAGCGGGTCGGCCACCGTTCGGTGCACGATCAACCGCCGCAACGTGGTGCACCGCTGTCCGGCGGTACCGGCCGCGGCAAAGACGATGCCGCGGACCGTCAGGTCCAGGTCGGCCGCCGGTGTCACCACGGCCGCGTTGTTGCCGCCGAGTTCGAGCAACGACCGACCGAACCGTTGCGCGACCCGCGGGCCGACCGCCCGCCCCATCCGCACCGATCCGGTGGCGCTGAGCAGCGCGATGCGCGGATCGTCGACCAGTTGCTCGCCGAGGTCGCGGCCGCCTACGAGGAGCCAGCTGACCTCAGGTGGCGCACCCACCTCGGCGGCGGCGCGCTCGATCAGGGACTGGCACGCGATCGCGGTCAGCGGGGTCAGCTCGGACGGCTTCCACACCACGGTGTCGCCGCACACCAGCGCCACCGCGGTGTTCCAGGCCCATACCGCCACGGGGAAGTTGAAGGCCGTGATGACCCCGACGACGCCGAGCGGATGCCAGCTCTCCAGCAGCCGATGACCGGGCCGTTCCGAGGCGATGGTCTTGCCGTAGAGCTGCCGGGAGAGCCCGACCGCAAATTGGCAGACGTCGATCATCTCCTGGACCTCGCCGAGCGCCTCGGCGGTGATCTTGCCGGCCTCGATGGTCACCAGCTCGGCCAGCGCCGCCTTGTGCTCGGTGAGCAGCTCGCCGAGTCGGCCCACCAGCGCGCCCCGCACCGGCGCCGGGGTGGTGCGCCAACCGGTGAACGCCCGCGCGGCCTGGGCGATCGCGGCATCGGCGTCGGTCCGCGTGGTCTCGGGCACGCGGAACAGCAGCTCTCCGGTGATCGGGGTGCTGGCCGGCAGCCCGGGCGCGCCGACGTCGCCGAGGCGTGCCGGGTCGGCGCCCAGGGCGAGCAGCGCGGCGCCGGCCCGCGCACGGAGCTGTGCGGTGCCGGGCAGCTGTATCGCCGGGGACTTCAGGGACATGTTGCCGCCTTCCGGTAGAGAGCGTAGGGATCGAGCAGTTCGGTGTGCAGCGCGCCGGACAGCCACGCCGACGAATACTCCGAGTCATCGCTGCCGGCGCCGAGCCGGGTCTCGGCGTCCAGGTTGGAGCGGAAGATCCCGGCTGCCGAGGCGGGCAGGAAGTCCTCGTAGACAACCGGTTTGGTGGGGTCACCGCCGACGTAGTAGGCCAGCTGTTGGTCGGCGAGCTCACGGTCGGTACCCGGGAAGTGCTGCGGCCACGCGGCCGCCGGATCCGGGGCCGCCATCGCCGCGTCGTAGCGCTCGCGGCCCTTCGGGGTCAGGGCCACACCGCGGGCCTCGACCTCGCCGAACCGTACCCGCAGGGTGCCGGCGCGGACCGTCCCGTCGCGGTGCCGGAACCGCCGCGGTTCGGCCAGCGCTCGAAACGAGGTCTGCCGCAACAGCACCGCGGGTCCCGGGGTGGCCGGCGGACCCTGGATGGCGTCGATCATCTCGATCCCGCGCGCGGACATCCGGCGGTACAGCTCGTCGATGTCGAACACCCGCGGGGTGAGGTGGTTGATATGGGTGGTCCGCACCCCGGCGATGTCGGCCGCGACCGCGGACACCGCGGACAGTTCGTCGTACCAGCCCTTATCGATCGGATCATCGGACAGCGCGAACGCCGATACCGCGCGCGCGACGAACTTGTCGGCGGTTTCGGCGGGGCAGTGCCCGTCGGCGGCTATGCCGCGCGCCTGGGCGATCAACTCCGGGTCGAAAAGAGCGCGGGCGTCCAGGAAGTTCTGCACGCGGCGTTGCAGATCGCGGTCGAAGAACCGCACGTCGGCGGTGGCCAGCATCGAGGTGAATACCCGGAACGGGTTGCGCGCCAGTTCATCCGGTGCGACCGGGCGAAACGCCGTGGAGATCACGGGCACCGGCGCGGCGGCCTCGCGCAGATCGTAGAACCCCACCGGATACATGCCGAAGGCGCCGAACAGCACCGCCACCTCGCGCAGTTCGCGCGGTGTGCCGACGCGGATGGCCCCGTGCCGCTCCGCGGTGACCCGGTCCAGCGACCCGAGTCGCCGCGCCTGCGGATGCCACGCGGCGTGGTCGGCGTTGACCGCCGCGCTGACGGCGACCAACGCGGTGTAGGCGGGTACCTCGGCGCCGTACATCGCCGACAACGCCGCCGCGAACCGGGCGCGGAGCTGCCAGGTGGGGATGTGTCGCGATGCGCTCACGGTGTGACTCCGCTGCGATAGTCTCCGGCAATGGCCGCTGACGAGCTCGACGCCATCGACCGGGCCCTGCTGCGGGAACTCGTTGCCGACGGTCGGGCCACGTTGGCGCACCTGGCCTCGACCGCGGGGCTCTCGGTCTCGGCGGTGCAGTCCAGGGTCCGGCGGCTGGAATCCCGCGGCGTGATTTCGGGGTACACGGCTCGGGTGGCGCCCGAGGCGCTGGGCAAGCAGTTGTCGGCGTTCGTGGCCATTACGCCCCTGGACCCTTCCGAGCCCGACGATGCACCCGCACGGCTGCAACACCTCCAAGAGATCGAATCGTGCCACTCGGTCGCCGGTGAGGACAGCTACGTGTTGTTGGTGCACGTGGAATCCGCGCGGGCGCTCGAAGGCCTGCTGCAGCGGATCCGCACCGCGGCCAACGTCAAGACACGCAGCACGATCATCCTACAGACGTTCTACAGCGACCGGCATTTTATATCGGAATAGTTCCGGCATCGGCAGGTTCGCTCGATAAATAATACGGCGATCTGGGGAATCTGGGCGTGGCGAGCGGGGTGACGTCTTACGCGCGTTGGCGGGCGGCCACCGTATATTTTCCGATAAGATGGCGTGCATGACCGCAATAATTCCTGAGTGCAGCGACGGCGGCGTCGGCCGCGTGGGCTCGCCGCACGTTCGTGAAGTGCTCGGTCGCAGCATCCTGGTGGACGGCATGGACATGGTGCTCGATCTGACCCGATCGCGGGGGTCCCACCTGGTCGACGAGCACAGCGGCCGGACCTATCTCGACATGTTCACCTTCTTCGCGTCCGCCGCGTTGGGAATGAACCATCCGGCGCTGGCCGACGACGTCGCCTTCCGCGCGGAGTTGGCGGCCGTCGCGGTCAACAAGCCCTCCAACTCCGACATCTACACCGTGCCGATGGCCCGGTTCGTCGAGACGTTCGCGCGGGTCCTCGGCGATCCGGCGTTGCCGCACCTGTTCTTCGTCGACGGCGGCGCACTGGCCGTCGAGAACGCCCTGAAGGCCGCGTTCGACTGGAAGAGTCGATTCAACGAGGCGCGCGGCATCGACGCCGGCTTGGGGACCAAGGTGCTGCACCTGCGCGGCGCCTTCCATGGCCGCAGCGGCTACACGATGTCGCTGACCAACACCGATCCGACCAAAACCGCCCGGTTTCCCACCTTCGACTGGCCCCGCATCGATGCGCCGTACCTGCGTCCGGGCGCCGACATCGTCGCCCTGGAGGCCGACGCGCTGCGGCAGGCCCGGGCCGCGTTCGAGGCGCATCCGCACGACATCGCGTGCTTCATCGCCGAGCCGATCCAGGGGGAGGGCGGCGACCGCCATTTCCGGCCGCAGTTCTTCGCCGCGATGCGGGCGCTGTGCGACGAGTTCGACGCGCTGCTGATCTTCGACGAGGTCCAAACCGGCTGCGGGCTCACCGGAACCGCCTGGGCCTACCAGCAATTGGGGGTCCGGCCCGACCTCGTCGCGTTCGGGAAGAAGACCCAGGTGTGCGGGGTGATGGCAGGTGGGCGCATCGACGAGATCCCGGACAACGTGTTCCGGGTGAGCTCTCGCCTCAACTCCACCTGGGGTGGCAACCTCGTCGACATGGTGCGCAGCCGACGCATCCTCGAAACCATTGCTGCCGAAGGTCTTTTCGAGAACGCGGCCGTCATGGGCGCCCATCTGCTCGGCCGGCTGCAGGAACTCGCCGACGACAGGCCCGACACGGTCCTCGACGTGCGGGGCCGAGGCCTGATGTGCGCGTTCAGCCTGCCCTCGCGCGAACAGCGCGACGAGTTGCTGCGCCGACTGTGGAACCGCGGTGTCGTCATGCTGGGCTGCGGAACGGACTCGGTGCGGTTCCGGCCGGCGCTGACGGTGGGCCGCCAAGAGCTCGACGCGGCCGTCGCCGCGGTGCGGGCAGCGCTCTAGTCGGCGCGCGCACCCAGCGTGGTCAAGCGCCGGATGGTGGCCCGCAGGTGGCGGAGGTCGCTGCCGCCGACCAACGTGGTGCCGTGCAATTCGGCCAACCGTTGCGCCGCCGGGGTGAACGGTTGGTTGGAGACCACCATGGTCGTGGCGCAGTCTTGCATCGGAGCGCCGGCCACCACCTCCTGCACGGCCCCGGGCCCGACCGGCCGGGACTGGCGTTTGCATTGAATGGCAATACGATTGGGCCGCACGCCGACGATGAGGTCGACACCCCAGTCGCCGGACAGCGGCGTCATGATCACCGGGACTCCGCAGCCGCGCGCCACCCGGGCCACGTAATCCTCGAACTCCAGGCCGGTCATGGCCTCCTCGGGCCGCTCCCGCTTTCCGGGGGTGCCAAGACCGGCCAGCGTGCCGCGCACGAACCGGGGTGCGGCGTAGGCGGCCAGCGGGGAACCGGCGCCGATCGCCACACACCACCACGGGTCGACGCCCGCCAGATGGGCGCCAGCGGCCGCCGCGGCCGCCAGCACCACGGCCACCTTGAGAACCCTGATCCGCAGCACGCCCCGGATGCTAGGCGCAGCCGGTGACAAGGGCCGCGCAGCAGCGCTCTGGTGCACGTTTACCGGCGTGGCCGAGGGGGAACACGGCAACCACCTTGGATAGGGATCGCATCGGCAGGGCACACTGAAGCCACACGGAACCGAGGATGCAGAGGATATGAAGGCCATGGGCACGTCAGAGCGGCGGGGACGCGGCGATCGGCTGGGACAGATGGACGACGAGGTCCGGTCGGCGATCCGATTTGCCGGCGTGGCCACCCTGATCGGGGTGGCTTTCCTGATTGTCGGGGCCGTGCTCGTCGGTGGCTGCGACGACGCGGCCAACACCGGGTCCTGCGGCACCCCGGTCCGCGCGATCTTCGGTCTCGGGGCCCCGGCGATCCTGGTGGTCTCGGGTCTGTATGCGTTCTACCGCACCTACCGCGTCTGGCGGGTCGAGGGCACCTGGTGGGGGTGGCAGGGCGCGGGCTGGTTTCTGATGATGGTGATGCTGGTCGCCCTGATGGGTGTGTCACCGATGGTGGGGCCGATCCTTGGCAGCTGAGCATCGAATGACACCAGCGCGGTGAGCCGAAGCACTCTTGGCGACAGCGGCATTGAGGATGCGGTCACCTCAGGATCTCATTGGCGTGCGGGCCGCAGCGCACCGTTTTGGTCGCGGTCCGGTTGGGGTACTCGGCAGCCACGATGACTTGTAGCGAAATTCATGACCAATTCTGTGCGTCAGTGCAAGGTTGCTGGCGTGCGTAACCGACCATCGGGCTGCGGTAGTCTCAGGTCGATATTGCCGGGAGGCCAACACATGTCGAATGCCGAAAGCGCGGAACCCCGCGTCGACTCCCGCTCCCCTCGAAGCCCCGGTGCGGTCGAGGTGCGAGTGGCCGCGCAACTGGAGAGCCTCGCGGTGTTGCGGACCATCATCGGCGCGGTCAGCACCTTCGAGGACCTTGACCTCGACACGGTGGCGGACCTTCGGCTCGCCGTCGACGAGGCCTGTACGAGGTTGATCCGCTCGGCCGGGCCGGACGCGTCGTTGGTCCTGGTGTTCGACCCCCGCCCCAACGAGGTCGTGGTCGAGGTGTCGACCGCCACGACGGCCACCGACGACATCCTGCCCTCGGGCAGCTTCAGCTGGCATGTGCTGACGTCGCTGACCGATGAGGTACGGACGTTCCGCGACGGCGCCGACATCGAGGGAACAGTGCCGGTGTTCGGCATCGCGCTGACCACCAGGCGAGTGAGCCCCGCGAGGTGACGTCCTCCGCCCGCCGCTCGTCCTCGCGATCGAGCTCCGAGTACGCCGATGTCCTGGACATGTTCCGGGAGTTGGCCAAGCTGACGCCGGACTCCGCGCAGTTCCGCCGCAAGCGGGACAGCATCGTGGAGCGCTGTCTGCCGCTGGCCGACCACATTGCCCGTCGCTTCGACGGTCGCGGTGAGCCGCGCGACGACCTGGTCCAGGTGGCCCGGGTGGGTCTGGTGAACGCGGTGATCCGGTTCGATGTCGAGACGGGTTCGGACTTCGTGTCCTTCGCCGTGCCGACCATCATGGGCGAGGTGCGCCGACACTTCCGGGACAACAGCTGGTCGGTGAAGGTACCGCGGCGGCTCAAGGAACTGCACCTGCGGTTGGGCACCGCCACCGCCGAACTGTCCCAGCGACTGGGCCGGGCACCGACGGCCACCGAACTGGCCGCCGAACTCGAGATGGACCGCGAGGAAGTGATCGAAGGTCTGGTCGCCGGCAGCTCCTACAACACGCTGTCGATCGACAGCGGCGGGGGCGGCGGCGACGACGATGCGCCCGCGATCGCCGACAGCCTCGGCGACCTGGACGCCACGCTGGATCAGATCGAGAACCGCGAGACGCTGCGGCCGCTGCTGGACTCGCTGCCGGAACGCGAGCGCGTCGTGGTGGTGTTGCGGTTCTTCGAATCGATGACCCAGACCCAGATCGCCGAACGGGTCGGCGTCTCCCAGATGCATGTATCGCGGCTGCTCGCCCGCGCCCTGGGCCGGTTGCGCGATCAGTTGGAGTAGGCGCCGTGTCCGAGCCTGGCTCGGCGGTGGGGATTCTGCTGGCCGCCGGCGCCGGAACACGCTACGGGATGCCGAAAGTCCTTGCCGACGACGGTGATTGGCTGCGTCACGGGATAGCCGCGCTGACCGATGGCGGCTGCGACGAGGTGCTGGTGGTGCTGGGTGCCGCGATTGTCGAGGTACCCCCACCCGCCCGCGCGGTGATCGCCGAGGACTGGTCGGCGGGAATGAGCGCCTCGGTACGCGCCGGGTTGGCCGCCGCGGCCGGGCGATACGCGGTGCTGCACGTCGTGGACACCCCAGATGTCGGGGCCGACGTGGTGGCGCGGCTACTGGCGGCGGCGCGAGCCGGCGAATCCGGGCTGGCCCGTGCTGTTTTCGACGGACGGCCCGGCCATCCCGTGGTCATCGCGCGGGCCCACTGGCCCGCGGTGATCGCCTGTCTGCACGGCGATCACGGCGCCCGGGACTTCCTCGCCGCGCGCGCGGATGTGGTGGCGGTCGAATGCGCGGACCTCGCCACGGGCGTGGACATCGACACCCGCTAGGACGGCAGCAGACCGAGGGCGGCGACCGCGTCCCGTTCGGAGCGCAACTCGGCCACCGAGGCGTCGATGCGGGACCGCGAGAAGGCGTTGAGGTCCAAGTCCTCGACGATCTGCCATTGGCCGTCGACGGAACGGCACGGGAACGAGCACACCAGTCCCTCGTCGACCCCGTAGACGCCAGGGGAGGGCAACGCCACCGAGGTCCAGTCACCGTCGCCGGTGCCGTGCACCCAGTCGTCGACGTGGTCGATGGCCCCGTTCGCGGCCGAGGCGGCCGAACTGGCGCCGCGCGCTTCGATGATCGCGGTCCCGCGGCGCGCCACGGTGGGGATGAAATGATCGCTGAGCCAATGGGTGTCGGCGGCGTAATCGGCGCCGGAGCGGCCCGCGACGATGGCGTGGAAGATGTCCGGGTACTGGGTGGGGGAGTGATTGCCCCAGACCGACATCCGCGAGATCTCGGTGACCGGCACCTGGGCGTGCCGGGCCAGCGCGGCGATCGCGCGGTTGTGGTCGAGCCGGGTGAGCGCGGTAAACCGCTGCGCGGGGATGTCCGGGGCGTGGGCGGCGGCCACCATCGCGTTGGTGTTGGCGGGGTTGCCGACCACCACCACCCGCACCTGCGCACTCGCGCCGGCGTTCAGCGCGTTGCCCGCGGTGGCGAAGATCTGCGCATTGGCGGATAACAGGTCGGCGCGCTCCATGCCCTGGCTGCGGGGTTTGGCGCCGATCAACAGCGCGACGTCGACGCCGTCGAACGCCCGGACGGGGTCGTCGTGGATTTCGGTGCCCGCCAGTAACGGGAATGCGCCGTCGTCGAGTTCCATCACCACGCCCTCGGCCGCGCGCACCGCGGCGGGCAGCTCGAGCAGTCGCAGGATGACGGGAGTGTCGTGGCCCAGCATCGCCCCGGCGGCGATCCGGAACAACGCCGCGTACCCGATGTGGCCCGCGGCGCCGGTGACGGTGACGATCTGCGGTGCCGGCATGGTCAGGACCCCAAGCGTGGGTCGGGGATGCCGCAGGAGGCGGCGAAGCGCGCCACCGCCTCGGCAGACACCTGGGCCACCTCGGCGTGGCCGGTCCGGAATCGGCTGTCGATCGCGCCGGTGCGCGGACACAGCGCGATCTCGGCCAGCAGCTCGCCGGTCGTGGGTTCGCACGCCGCCCACGTGTAACGCGCATCGTCGGCCCACTGCCGCTCGGTCCGGGACACGTAGTCGGGGTCGGTCTCACCCAGCTGCGCCAGCGACGGCCGGTCGTCCATGCGGGCGTCGGCCCGCAGCGCCCGCAGATACCAGGCCCCGGCATTGATCTCGACAGGATCCATGGCCAACAGCGTCCCATGCCCGGGCGCCGCGTCGTAAGGTCGGTCCGGTCAGGGGAGTGACCAGAGCGGGGGGTGCGAAATGAAGGTCACCGTGATGGGGGCCAGCGGTCTGATCGGGAGCAAGGTCGTCGACATCTTGCGCAAGGCTGAGCAGCAGGTGGTGGCGGCCTCGCGGGACAGCGGCGCCGACGTGCTCACCGGGGCCGGATTGGCCGAGGCGTTGGCCGGCTCGGATGTCCTGGTGGACGTCACGAATTCGCCGTCGTTCGCCGATGCGGCGGTGTTGGAGTTCTTCATCACCTCGGCGCGCAACCTGGTGGCCGCGATGCGGGCGGCCGGGGCTCGGCACTACGTCGCGTTGTCCATCGTCGGACTCGAGGACCTACCGGACAGCGGCTACATGCGCGCCAAGGTGGCCCAGGAGGCCATCATCGCGGGCTCGGGTCTGCCCTACACGATCGTGCGCGCCACGCAGTTCCAGGAGTTCGCCGACGCGATCGTCGCCGGCCAGACCGCGGACGGCGAGGTCCGGGTGCCGGACGCGTTGATCCAACCGATCGCCGCGACCGAGGTGGCCGCGGCCGTGGCCGAGGCGGCCGTCGCCGAACCACGCAACGGCGTGCTCGACATCGGCGGCCCCGACAAGATCACGTTCGCCGAACTGGCCCGGATCGTGCTGGCCCGCCAGGGCGCCGACACCCCGGTCGTCGTCGATCCGGGCGCCAGGTACTTCGGTGCCGCCCTGGCCCGCACCAGCCTGGTCACAGGTGCCGATGCGGTGCTGGGCAATACCCCGTTCGGCTGAGGCGAATTCAGTCCTTGAGCTCGCAGAGCACGGTGCCCTGGGTGACGGCGGCGCCGGACTCGACCGACAGCCCCGTGACGGTGCCGTCCTTGTGCGCGGTGACCGGGTTCTCCATCTTCATGGCCTCCAGGACCACCACCAGTTCGCCGGCCGAAACCTGCTGACCCTCCTCGACGGCCACCTTGACGACGGTGCCCTGCATGGGCGCGGTCACCGAATCGCCGGAGGCCGCCGCACCGCCGTGGCCACCGCGCTTGCGGGCCTTGGGCTTCTTGCGGATGGCGCCGCTGGGGCTGGCACCGCCGTTGCCGATCGCCATGTCGCTGGGCAGCGACACCTCGAGGCGACGGCCGCCGACCTCGACGACGACCTTCTGCCGGGGCTGCTCTTCTTCGGCGTCCACGCCACCGCCGCCGGTGAAGGGCTCGATGGTGTTGTCCCACTCGGTCTCGATCCAGCGGGTGTGCACCGTGAAGCCGTTCTCGTCGCCGATGAACGCCGGATCGGAGACCACGGCGCGGTGGAACGGGATGACGGTGGCGAGACCCTCGATGTCGAACTCGGCCAGCGCCCGGCGCGAGCGCTGCAGGGCCTCCTCGCGGGTGGCGCCGGTGACGATCAGCTTGGCCAGCATCGAGTCGAACTGTCCGCCGATGACCGAACCGCTCTCCACGCCGGAGTCCAGGCGGACGCCGGGACCGGTCGGCGGGGTGAACTTGGTCACCGGGCCGGGAGCCGGCAGGAAGCCGCGACCGGCGTCCTCGCCGTTGATGCGGAACTCGAAGGAGTGGCCGCGGGGCTCGGGATCCTCGGTGAGGTCCAGCTTTTCGCCGTTGGCGATGCGGAACTGCTGACGCACCAGGTCGATGCCCGCGGTCTCCTCGGTGACCGGGTGCTCGACCTGCAGGCGGGTGTTGACCTCGAGGAAGCTGATCAGACCGTCCTGGCCCACCAGGTACTCAACGGTGCCCGCACCGTAGTAGCCGGCCTCCTTGCAGATGCGCTTGGCCGAATCGTGGATCTCCTTGCGCTGCGCGTCGGAGAGGAACGGTGCCGGGGCCTCCTCGACGAGCTTCTGGAAGCGCCGCTGCAGCGAGCAGTCGCGGGTGCCGGCGACGATGACGTTGCCGTGCTGGTCGGCGATGACCTGCGCCTCGACGTGGCGGGGCTTGTCCAGGTAGCGCTCGACGAAGCACTCGCCGCGACCGAAGGCCGCCACGGCCTCACGGGTCGCCGACTCGAACAGTTCGGGGATCTCCTCGATGGTGCGGGCCACCTTCATTCCGCGCCCGCCACCGCCGAAGGCCGCCTTGATCGCGATCGGAACGCCGTACTCCTTGGCGAACGCGACGACCTCGTCGGCGTCCTTGGCCGGCTCCGAGGTGCCCGGGACCAGCGGGGCGTTGGCGCGCGCGGCGATGTGGCGCGCGGTGACCTTGTCGCCGAGGTCGCGGATGGACTGCGGGGAGGGGCCGATCCAGATCAGCCCGGCGTCGATCACGGCCTGGGCGAAGTCGGCGTTCTCCGAGAGGAATCCGTAGCCGGGGTGGATCGCGTTGGCCCCCGACTTCGCCGCGGTGTCGAGGAGCTTGCCGAAGTCCAGGTAGGACTCCGCCGAGGTCTGGCCGCCGAGCGCGAAGGCCTCATCGGCCAGCCGTACATGGGGCGCGTCGGCGTCGGGTTCGGCGTAGACCGCCACGCTCTCCAGTCCCGCATCCTTGGCCGCCCGGATCACTCGGACGGCGATTTCGCCACGATTGGCTACCAGGACCTTGGTGATGGTCGAGCTGGCGTGACTGGGCACCTGTGCCTCCTACTGCTGGGCATGTCTAAGAAACGTCTTTAAGAATGTATCGGGGGAAGTTTATGCGCCGCGACTCGTGCCCGGTGAGCCGGTGCCGGTTACCGGGCAGTAAGGTCGGTCCCCGCGCAGGTCGGAGCGCCCCGAGCGACCGTTACCAGCTGCCCATGCCGGGGTAGTTGTTGCTGCCGCGCAGGAACGGCCGGGCCCGGCTGTCGCCCGGGACGGCCTTGACCGAATCGCGCTTGGTCTCGCCCTGGCCACGGACGGTGCCGCGGGGTGCGCGGCGGATGCCGCCGTGTGTCGAGTTCCCCGCCACCGCGTCGGCCTGCCGGCTGCTGACCCCGGGGTTGGGGCCGACCTCGACCACCTCGGCACGGGCCGGGTGGTGGGCCGGGGCGATCACGTGGATCGAGGCGGCGAGCAGGATCGCGCCGGCGACCGCCAGTGCGCGTGCGGTATGACGACCGACGGTGGGCATGGGCATGGCGCGTACCCTAGCAACACCCGGCGCGGGGCAGGGTGTTACCGCAGGCGGCGCTTGATCCGGGTCAGCATGGCCGACATGCCGCGTAGGCGCAGCGGGCTGATCAAGGCCGCCAGACCGAGTGCGGTGTAGAAGTCGTCGGGTACGGCGAGGATGTCGTCCCTGGACTGCCCGTCGAGGCCCGTTGCCAGGATGGACGCGAACCCGCGGGTGGTCGGGGCCTCGGCCGGGGCCGAGAAGTACAGCCGGACGCGCGCCGGATCGGCGGCGTCGACATGCAGGAACAGCGGCGACTGGCATTCGGGCACCGGTTCCATCGCGGCCTCTTCGAGGTCGGCGGGCAGCGGCGGCAACTCGCCGGCGAATTCCAGCAGCAGTTGCAGCTTGTCCTGGCCTTCGACTTCGGTGAAATCGGAGACCACCTCGGCCAGCGGCGCCGGCATGCTCATGCCGAGGGCACTTCCCCGGGGCTCTCGCCGGTCGTGATGGGCACCCGCACGGTGTTGCCCCATTCGGTCCAGGAGCCGTCGTAGTTGCGCACGTCCGACATGCCCAGCAGGTGGGTCAGCACGAACCAGGTGTGACTGGAGCGCTCGCCGATGCGGCAGTAGGCGATGACGGGCTTGCCGGCCTCGCGGGCAAACCCGTAGATCTCGTCGAGTTCGGCCCGGCTGCGGAACCGGCCGTGGTCGTCGGCGGCCCTGGCCCACGGCACCGACAGGGCCGAGGGGATGTGGCCGCCGCGCAGCGCGCCCTCCTCGGGGTAGTCGGGCATGTGGGTGCGTTCGCCGGTGTACTCCTGCGGTGAGCGGACGTCGATCAACGTCTCGACGCCCAGGGTCGAGAGCACGTCTTCCTTGAAGGCGCGGATCGGTACGTCATTGCGTTCCACGACCGGATACCCGGTCGAGGTCCGGCTCGGCACCTCCAGCGTGGTCTCGCGGCCGTCGGAGATCCACAGGTCGCGCCCGCCGTCGAGCAGGCGGACGTCCTCGTGACCGAAGAGGGTGAACACCCACAGCGCGTAGGCGGCCCACCAGTTGCTCTTGTCGCCGTAGATCACCACGGTGTCGTCGCGTGAGATGCCCTTGCGGTCCATCAGTTCGGCGAACTGCTCGCCGCTGATGTAGTCGCGGACGCGGGTGTCGTTGAGGTCGGTGTGCCAGTCGATCTTCACCGCGCCGGGAATGTGTCCGACGTCGTAAAGCAGGACGTCCTCGTCGGATTCGACGATGGCGAGGCCCTTGCTACCGAGGTGGGCGGACAGCCAGTCGGCGGTCACCAGGCGTTCGGGGTGGGCGTAGGCCTTCAGGGCGGGGCTGGGATCTGCAGGAAGGGGCACGAATCCGAGAGTACCGGGCAGTACCCGATCGCGGTCGGCGGAGGTGCGAGGCTACCGTCGGGCGTCCCACAGTTGGCTGACCGCAACCCCGACCCGCTCGAACAGTCGGCGGGTCAGCGGCAGGCTCAATCCGATGACGTTGGACGGATCGCCCTCGATGCGTTGGACGAACCATCCGCCGAGACCGTCCAGGGTGAAGCCGCCGGCCACGCCCAGCGGTTCCCCGTCGGTGATGTAAGCCGTCAGATCCGCGTCCGGCGGTGAGTCGAAATGTACTGTCGTGCTCCGGGTTTCGCTGACCATGCGGTTCGGCCGGCCGGCGTGCAGGCGGATGACGCAGTGCCCGGTCAGCAGCTGGCCGGAGCGGCCCGCCATCGCCTGCCATTGCGTCCGCGCGGCCTCGGGGGTGCCGGGCTTGCCGCACAGTGCGCCGTCGAGCAGCAGCATCGAGTCAGCGCCGATCACAACGCAATCGGCGGCGACCTCGGCCGGGACCACGGCGGCCACCGCGTCGGCCTTGGCCTCGGCCAGCGCGCTGACCACCGCCGCCGGCCCCGCACCGGGCTGGGCGGCGATCAGCGCATCCTCATCGACCTGCGACACGATGACCAGCGGGTCGATACCCGCACCGCGCAGCACCGAAAGTCGGCCCGTGGAGGCCGAACCCAGGACAACCCGGGTCATCGGCGCATGTGGGTCCGTTCCAGCAGCGTGACGCGCTGCCAGCTGCTGACCGAATAGCGCAGCTTGTCGACCGGGTGGCCCCAGGGGTTGAGTTCCTGCGGCCCGGGCACCGGTGCGCCCCCGCCCGCGGCGGCCAGCACGGTCGCCAGCGCGGCGATCTCCTCGTCGGTCGGCTTGCCCTTGAGGATCTGGACCTCCGGCACCGGCGGTGCCGGGTCGTCGATCGTCATGTCCCGCGGGTCGCTGACCTCGGTGATATCGGAGTCCATCGAAAGTCCTCTCAGAGCGGGATGTTGCCGTGCTTCTTCGGCGGGGTCTGCACGATCTTGCGCTCCAACAGCCGCAGCGCGGTGGAGATGTATCCCCGCGTGTGCGACGGCGGGATGACCGCGTCGAGGTAACCGCGCTCGGCGGCGACGTACGGGTTCACCAGGGTGTCCTCGTAGGACTGCTGCAGTTCGAGCCGCAGCGCGTCGACGTCGTCACCGTTCTTGGCGGCCTCCTTGAGCTCGGGGCGGTACACGAAGCCCACCGCGCCCGAGGCGCCCATCACCGCGATCTGGGCCGTCGGCCACGCGACGTTGACGTCACAGCCCATGTCCTTAGAACCCATCACGCAGTACGCGCCGCCGTAGGCCTTGCGGGTGATCACGGTGATCTTGGCGACGGTCGCCTCGCCGTAGGCGTAGAGCAGCTTGGCGCCGCGCCGGATGATGCCGTTGTACTCCTGATCGGTGCCGGGCAGGAAGCCGGGCACGTCGACGAGCATCACGATCGGGATGTTGAAGCAGTCGCAGGTCCGCACGAACCGGGCGGCCTTCTCCGAGGCGTTGATGTCCAGGCAACCGGCGAACTGGGTGGGCTGGTTGGCCACGATGCCGACCGGGCGACCGTCGATGCGACCGAACCCGACCACGATGTTCTGCGCGTAACCGGCTTGTACTTCCAGGAATTCGTCGTCGTCGAGGATCCGGGTGATGACCTCGTGCATGTCGTACGGCTGGTTCGGCGAATCCGGAATCAGCGTGTCGAGCTCGAGGTCGGTGTCGGTGAGGTTGTCCTCGATGGCGCCCGGATGCGCCGGCGCGGGATAGCGCGGCGGCTCGGCGTAGTTGTTGGGCGGCAGATAGCTCAGCAGATCGCGCACGTACTCCAGCGCGTCCTGCTCACCGGAGGCGACGTAGTGCACCGTCCCGGACTTGGACATGTGGGTCTGGGCCCCGCCGAGGGCCTCCATGGTGACGTCCTCGCCGGTGACGGTCTTGATGACGTCGGGACCGGTGATGAACATCTGGCTGGTCTGGTCGACCATGATGACGAAGTCGGTCAGCGCGGGGGAGTACACATGCCCGCCGGCCGCGGCACCCATGATCAGCGAGATCTGCGGGATGACGCCGGAGGCCTTGATGTTGTTGTGGAAGATCTTGCTGTAGAGGCCGAGCGAGACCACCCCCTCCTGGATGCGGGCGCCGGCGCCGTCGTTGATGCCGATCAGCGGTCGGCCGGTCTTGATGGCCAGTTCCTGGACCTTGACGATCTTCTCGCCGTAGACCTCGCCGAGGCTGCCGCCGAAGACCGTGGCGTCCTGGCTGAACACGCACACGTCGCGGCCGTCGATGGTGCCGTAGCCGGTGACCACACCGTCGCCGAGCGGGCGGTTCTTGTCCAGGCCGAAGTTCTTGCTGCGGTGCTTGGCCAACGCGTCGAGTTCGACGAACGAACCCTCGTCCAGCAGCGCCAGCACCCGCTCGCGCGCGGTCAGCTTGCCCTTGGCATGCACCTTCTCCACGGCGGCCTCGCCCACCGGGTAGATGGCCTCCTCGGCGCGCTTGCGCAGCTCGGCCAGCTTGCCGGCGGTGGTATGGATGTCGGCAGTCTCGTTCTCAGGCTCGGTAACGCTCGTCATGGCCTAGATGCTATCGGCGGGCCGTCGGGGTCTGACGCTCGGCCCTTACGAGTCCCTTAAGAAGGCCCGGTCGGACCCGCCGGGCGCGGCGGCACCACCGTAAACTCTCGGCGGTGGGCTACCCCGACAATGTCCTGGCCAGAGACGAGCAAGTGGTGCTGCACCGGCATCCGCACTGGAAGCGGTTGGTCGGTCCCGTCCTGATCCTGTTGCTGGCGACTGCGCTGGGTTCCTTCGGCGCGGCCTACGTCAACTCGCTCGAGTGGGACGCGAACGCCACCACGGTGGTGTCGCTGGTGATCCTGGCGGTGTGGCTCGTGCTGGTCGGCTGGCTGTCGCTGTGGCCGTTCTTGACGTGGCTGTCCACCCATTTCGTGATCACCGACCGGCGGGTGATGTTCCGGCACGGATTGCTGACCCGCACCGGCATCGACATCCCACTGGCGCGCATCAACAGCGTGGAATTCCGGCACGGGATCGTCGACCGGATGCTGCGCACCGGCACCCTGATCATCGAGTCAGCGAGTCAGGATCCCCTGGAGTTCTACGACATTCCGCGCGTGGAGAAGGTGCACGCGCTGCTCTATCACGAGGTTTTCGACACCGTGGGATCCGACGAATCCCCGAGCTGACGCGCCGCGCGCCGACGCGACCGGCGCAGCGGTGTCACCACATTGTCCGGATCGGGCTGGCCCAGCGGGTGCCGCAACTCGTAGTCGTCCTCGAGAACCTCGGCGATGCCGCCGGCGGTCAAGGTGGATTCCATGGCCTTGTCGGGGTTGCGCGCGAATTCCTGGGGGAACACGAACCGGCGGAAGGCCCAGAACCGGAACATCATCTGCAGCAGGTTGCCGATGATGTAGGCGGAGATGAAGTCGGCGATGTTCTCGGTGGTCAGCGACACCATCGGGACGCGCAGCATCAGCACGTAACTCGAGACCGCCAGCGGCGCCATGCTCAACATCACCCCGACGCCGCTCACGCCGAAGAACAGCAGCGCCTCGTGGTGGCGTTCGCGGCCACCGCGGTCGCGGAAGCTCCATTCCCGGTTCAGGATGTATGACGCGATCACCGCGACGATGCCGGCGATGATCTTGGCCGTGACCGGCTTGGGTTCGAGGATCGTCAGCTTGAGCGTGTAGAAAATCGCCGAGTCGATGACGAACGTGGTCGCTCCGACGATGGCGAACTTGATCAGCTCATGGTGCCGCTCGGCGAACGGTCGGACCGGGCGGGGAAGACGCGCGATCGTGGCATCGGCAAAGGACACGAATAGCCAGTGTACGGAAACATAGGTGCCGGCGCTTAATCGTGCCTGCTACCCGCCATGACACCATGGAAACGTGCCCGAATCGTCTCGTACGCGCTCAGCGCAGGCCGCGCCCGTGGTGGCCATGGTCGGCGGTGGTCAGCTGGCCCGAATGACCCACCAGGCCGCCATCGCCCTGGGGCAGAGCTTGCGGGTCCTGGCGGCCGACGCGGGCGATCCGGCCGCGCAGGTCAGCCCGGACGTGGTGATCGGCGCGCACACCGACTACGACGCGCTGCAGCGGGTCGCCAAGGATGCGACCGTGCTGACGTTCGACCACGAGCACGTGCCCACCGAGCACCTGGCGAAGCTCGTCGCCGACGGCGTCACGGTGGCCCCGCCGCCCGAGGCGCTGGTGCACGCCCAGGACAAGCTCGTCATGCGGACCAAGCTCGCGGCGCTGGGCGCGCCGGTGCCGCGGTTTGCCGAGGTGACGACCGCAGCGGTGGCCCACCGGTTCGCGGTCGAGGCCGGCGGCACCGCGGTGATCAAGACCATCCGCGGCGGCTACGACGGCCGCGGCGTGGTGCTGGTCGACGATCCAGCACAGGCCCGCGACGTGGCGCAGCGCTACCTGGCCGACGGGGTGCCGATCCTGATCGAGGAACGGGTGGTCATGCGCCGCGAGCTCTCGGCGCTGGTCGCGCGCTCGGCGTTCGGTCAGGGCGCGGCCTGGCCGGTGGTCCAGACCGTGCAGCGCGACGGCATCTGTGTGGAGGTCATCGCCCCGGCACCGGAGCTGTCCGAGGGCACCGCGGCCGCCGCCGCGCAGCTCGGCCTGCGGCTGGCCCACGAACTCGGCGTGGTGGGGGTGCTGGCGGTCGAGCTGTTCGAGACGCTCGACGGCGCGATCCTGGTGAACGAGCTCGCGATGCGCCCGCACAACTCCGGGCACTGGACCATGGACGGCTCGGTCACCAGTCAGTTCGAACAGCATCTGCGCGCGGTGCTCGACTATCCGCTCGGCGACACCGCGGCGTTGGCACCGACCACCGTGATGGCCAATGTGCTGGGGGCCCCGCAGATCCCGGCGATGAGCGTCGACGAACGGATCCATCACCTGTTCGCCCGGATGCCCGAGGCGAAGGTGCACCTGTACGGCAAGGCGGAGCGACCCGGACGCAAGCTGGGTCACGTGAATCTGGTGGGCCGGCCCGGCGAGGATCTGCGGGACCTGCGGGAGCGGGCCGAGAGGGCGGCACACTGGTTGTCGCATGCGGAATGGACCGATGGGTGGGATCCACACGCCGGGGACGACGCGGGGCGCACCGATGAGGAGAAGCAGGCGTAGATGACGAAGAGCACTGGCCCCCGGGTTGGGCTGATCATGGGCAGCGACAGTGACTGGCCGGTCATGACCGAGGCCGCCGACGCGCTGGCGGATTTCGAGGTGCCGTTCGAGGTCGGGGTGATCTCCGCGCACCGGACGCCGGAACGGATGCTCGACTACGCCCGCACCGCCGCGGACCGCGGCGTCGAGGTGATCATCGCCGGCGCCGGGGGCGCCGCGCACCTGCCGGGCATGGTCGCCGCCGCGACGCCGCTGCCGGTGATCGGGGTTCCGGTGCCGTTGGCGCGCCTCGACGGGTTGGATTCGCTGCTGTCGATCGTGCAAATGCCCGGCGGGGTGCCGGTGGCGACGGTGTCCATCGGCGGCGCCCGCAACGCCGGCCTGCTCGCGGTGCGCATCCTGGGCGCCTCGGATCCGGCGCTGCGCGCCCGCATGGTGGCGTTCCAGGCCGACCTGGAGGCCATGGTGCTGGAGAAGGACGCGGCCCTGCGAGCCAAGCTCCTGGGCGAGTAAAGTTACCGACGAGTAGCAAGGAGGCCGTGATGGCTGTGTGGAGCGGGAATCCGTCTTTCGATCTGTTCCAGTTGCCCGAGGAGCATCAGGAGTTGCGCGCGGCGATTCGGGCGTTGTCCGAGAAGGAGATCGCGCCGTACGCCGCCGACGTCGACGAGAACGCGCGCTTCCCGGAGGAGGCGCTGGCGGCGCTGAACGCCTCGGGGTTCAGTGCGGTGCATGTGCCCGAGGAGTACGGCGGTCAGGGGGCGGATTCGGTGGCGGCCTGCATCGTCATCGAGGAGGTCGCCCGTGTCGACGCTTCGGCGTCGTTGATTCCGGCGGTGAACAAGCTGGGCACCATGGGGTTGATCCTGCGCGGCTCCGATGAGCTCAAGGCGCAGGTGCTGCCCGCGATCGCCGACGGTTCGGCGATGGCCTCCTACGCGCTCTCGGAGCGCGAGGCCGGTTCGGACGCGGCCGCGATGCGCACCCGCGCCAAGGCCGACGGCGACGACTGGATCCTCAACGGCGCCAAGTGTTGGATCACCAACGGCGGCAAGTCCACCTGGTACACCGTGATGGCGGTGACCGATCCCGACAAGGGGTCCAACGGGATCTCGGCGTTCATGGTGCACGCCGAGGACGAGGGCTTCACCGTCGGACCCAAGGAACGCAAACTGGGCATCAAGGGCTCGCCCACCACCGAGTTGTACTTCGAGAACTGCCGGATCCCGGGCGATCGGATCATCGGCGAGCCCGGCACCGGCTTCAAGACGGCGTTGGCGACCCTGGACCACACCCGCCCGACCATCGGCGCCCAGGCCGTCGGCATCGCCCAGGGCGCACTCGATGCGGCGATCGAATACACCAAGGACCGCAAGCAATTCGGGAAATCCGTCAGCGACTTCCAGGCCGTGCAGTTCATGATCGCCGACATGGCGATGAAGGTCGAGGCCGCGCGCCTGCTGGTCTACACCGCCGCCGCCCGCGCCGAACGCGGCGAGGGGCACCTGGGATTCATTTCCGCGGCCAGCAAGTGCCTGGCCTCCGATGTGGCCATGGAGGTCACCACCGACGCCGTGCAGTTGTTCGGCGGGGCCGGCTACACCACCGACTTCCCCGTGGAACGCATGATGCGCGACGCCAAGATCACCCAGATCTACGAGGGCACCAACCAGATTCAGCGCGTCGTGATGTCCCGCGCGCTACTGCGCTGAATCGGCCGCAGGTGCGTGATATCGCCGGCTGACACCGTCACGCCGCCGGCGCCATCGTCGATGCCGAGGCGGCCGAGTCGGTCGACATGCGTTGCGGTGCCGGTGATCTCGTTTCCGCCCGGCAGCTGCGCGCGCACCGGTGTGCCCAGCGTGAGGCTGTGCCGGACATAGTCGTCGAGCAGCGCGGCATCGGGGCCGGCCGACCGCTGCCAGGCGGCGATGCGGGCACCGAGGTGGTGCAGCAGCGTCGCGGCGAGCGCGGTCCGGTCGACCTCGCCGTGGCCGAGCAGCAGCAGCGACGTCGCGCCCGCGTCCGGTGCCTCGTCGGCGCTCAGCGTGACGTTGAGACCCAGTCCGACGACGATCGCGGGGGCGGGGCTGGCGACCTCCGCCAGGATCCCGGCCAGCTTGCCGTTGGGGGCCAGCACATCGTTGGGCCATTTCAGGCCGACCTGCAGACCGCAGATCTCGCGCACGGCGTCGACCACGGCCACCCCCGTCAACAGCGGCAGCCACCCCCAGGCGTCGGTGGGCACGTTTGCCGCGGACACCCCGACCGACACCGAAAGCTGGGAGCGGGGCGGCGCGGACCAGGTCCGGCCGTGCCGGCCGCGACCGGCCGCCTGATACTCGGCCAGCAGCACGTCCCCGGTGATGTCCGCACCGGCCGCGGCCCGGGCCAACAGGTCGGCGTTGGTGGAACCGGTTTCGGCCACGACGTCGAGGCTTCGCCAGGGGGAGTCGGCGCCGAGCACGCGCTCGCGCAGGACGTGCCGGTCGAGCTCGGGCCGCAGCGCCTCGGTTGCCATGGCAGCCAGCCTAACCGGCGGGTTGATCGAGGCGCCGGGTCACCTTTTCGGTCCGGTTCCGGCGCTCGGTGACGTCGGCGTCGGAACTGGGGTTGACGACCTGCACCAGCGAGGCGCCCACCGCGAACACCCCGACCAGGTTTCGCAGCAGCTCGTCCGGTGTCGACCAACCCAGGGCCGCCGCCACCCGGTCGGTGGCCTGCAATCCCATTGCCGCCGCGGCGTTTCGGGCCTCGGTGTACACCTCTTCGGGTGAGCGTCCGGTCAGCGCCGGGCCGGGTTGTGGCTCGGGGATGAGCTGATCGCCCTGGACGCGTACCGCCGTCGCGTAGTCGGTGATCCCGACCGGCAGATCCGGCACCGACTTGCCGAACGGATCCAGCGACAGCACCGCGATCTCGCCCATGCCGACCGCCTCGTCGGCCTCGTCGAGCCGATCGAGCGTGCACAGCGCGACGTCGGCCGGCCCCGCCAGCGTCACCTCGGCGCCGATCCACCACACGCCGAACACCACGGCCGCGGTCTGCCAGTGCGCGGGCAGCAGCACCGCGACCTTGCTGCCGGGCTGCGCGCCGAGTTCGTCGCGCAGCAGGTTGCCGGTCTTGGCCGCCCAGTTGGCCAACGTCGCGGTTGACAGTTCGATGCGTTCGCCGGTGGCGTCGTCGTAGTAGGTGATGCGCGGGGCGGCGGGATTATCACGCAGCAGCGGATCCAGCACCGCCGAGGCCAAGTTGAGCATGTCGCTCAGGCTAATTGACGCACTTGGGGTCGTCGGATCCGGCGGTGATGATCGGCGAGGGCGCCGGCGCCGAGTTCACCTGCAGGGTGCTGGCCTCGGTCGAACTCGACAGCTCGGGGGCGTAGCCGTCGAGGCCGGAACCGGGGCCGGTGTAGTCGTAGGACAGCACCACCCGCACGGTGCCCTCGGGCACCGCCTCGTCGGCCACGACCGGCAGGCCGAGTTCCTCGGCGATCGCCTGCGCGCCGAGGTCGTCGGACTTGGCGGCCTGGATCTGGCTGTGGTCGACCGGTGCGCGGTCGTTGTTGCCCACGTGGCCGGGCGTGAAGCCCTTGCCGTTCAGGATCGTCGACACCGCCGCGGCCAGCCCGCCCACATCGGAGTCGTTGATGACATCGACGGTGGTCTTGTCCGGCGAGTAGGAGATCTCCTCGGTCTTGCCCTCGTCCTGGTTGTGCAGCAGGCTGTCGACCCAGTCCTTGACCGCGGTCGAATCCACCCGCACCACGCTCTGCATGCCGTCGTCGCTCCAGCCGGCCTCATCGAGCACCGGGATGGTGGCGAACACCACATTGCCCGCGGCCAGCTTCTGCAGCTGGTCGACGAAACTCATGATGTCCCACCCCTCGGAGAGCACCACCGAGCGCTGCACGGCGTCCTGGAGCCGGTTGAGGGTGGCCGGGCTGGACAGCGTCTTGCCCGAGATCACCTGGTGGGCAAGGGAAGCCATCACGACCTGCTGGCGCACCACCCGGTCGAGGTCGCCGCGGGGCAGATCGTGGCGCTGCCGCACGAAGCTCAGGGCCTGCGGGCCGGACAGCTTCTGCCAGCCGGCCGGGAAATCCGCGCCGGAAAGCGGTTCGTAGACCGCATCTTTGAGGCACACGTCGACGCCGCCGAGCGCATCGGTGATCAACGAGAAGCCGAGCAGGCCGATCTCGGCGTAGTGGTCGACGGTGACGCCGGTCAACTTGGCCACGGTCCTGATCAGGGCCTCACGGCCGGCCTCGATGCCGCGCTTCTCGCCCTCGAGCGGATCCATCTTCTGGACCTCGATGAGGTCCTTCATCACCGCGAGCTTGGCGTCCCCGTAGACGCCGTTGATCTTCATCTTGCCCTCGTCGTCGGGCAGTTCCACATAGGTGTCGCGCGGAATCGAGATGGCGGTGGCGGAGCGCCCGTTGTTGGGGATGCGCACCAGGATGATGGTGTCGGTGTTGGTGGCCACGTCGTTGCCGGCGTGCAGGACCGCCAGTTCCTCCGGGGTCAGCGGGTTGCCGTGGGCGTCGGTGCGACTGTCGGAGCCCACCAGCAGGATGTCGATGGCGCCGTCGTCCCCGTCGCCGCCGAGGGCCGCGGTACTGATGTGGTGGATGCCGCCCTCGAACGAGCGGATCTTGGCCCAGGCCACGCCGGTACCCAGCACGATCGCTACGGCAATCACACTGGACATCACGCGTAAGACCCGGACCGGCACCAGGCAAGGCTACTTGCGACAGCGCCGGTATCCGGTTAGCCCGACTCGGCGTGCCAGACTCTGAGTGTGTCGCAGCGAATCGTCATCACGGGTGCAGGGGGTCAGGTCGGCCGGTTTCTGGCCGCGCAGGCGAGGGCGGCCGGCCGGCCGGTGCTGGCGCTGGATTCCGCGCAGTGGAACATCGCCGATCCGGCCGCAGCACCGGCGCTCACCAGTGCCGACGTCGTCGTGAACTGCGCGGCCTACACCAATGTCGACGGCGCCGAACAGGATCCCGAGACGGCCCACGCGGTCAACGCGACGGGCGCGGGACACGTGGCGCGGGCCTGTGCCGCCGCCGGCGCCCGACTGCTGCACATCTCCACCGACTATGTGTTCAGCGGCGATTTCGGCGGCGGGTCGGCGCGGCCGTACGAACTCGACGACACCACCGACCCGCTCAACGTCTACGGCCGCAGCAAGCTCGCCGGCGAGCACGCGGTGGCCGCGGCGCTGCCCACCGCGACCGTGGTCCGCACCTCCTGGGTCTACACCGGGGCCGCCGCGGGCAGCGACTTCGCGGCCGTGATGGCCCGCAAGGCGCGCGAAGGTCAGGCCGTGGACGTGGTGTCGGATCAGGTCGGCTCGCCGACCTACACCGGTGACCTGGTGGCCGCGCTGTTGCAGATCATCGACGACGACGTGCAGGCGCCGCTGCTGCACGCGGCCAATGGCGGCGCGGGCAGCCGCTACGAGCAGGCCCGCGCGGTGTACGCGGCCGTGGGCGCCGACGCCGAGTTGGTCCGGCCCGTCGGCACCGACGCCCACCCGCGGCCGGCCGCGCGCCCGTCGTACTCGGCGTTGGGCGCCGGTCAGTCCGAGCGGGCCGGGCTGCGGCCGTTGCCGTCCTGGGCGGATGCGGTGGCTCGGGCACTGGCCGCGGTCTGATCCTGGTGCGGATACCCTCTACGCCGTGACTGACGAACTGCCTGTGGTGACGGTGACGTACTCACCGGGCCCGCACCTCGAGCGGTTCCTGTCGTCGTTGACGGTCGCCACCGACCGTCCGACCAGCGTCGTCATCGCCGACAACGGCTCCGAGGACGGCGCCCCGGAAGAGGCCGTCGAACGCTATCCGAACGCCCGGGTGCTGCACACCGGCGCGAACCTGGGCTACGGACGCGCCGTCAACCGCGGCGTCGCGCAGTTCGAGTCCGGCTGCGGCGAGTTCGTGGTCATCGCCAACCCCGATGTGGTGTGGTCACCCGGCAGCATCGACGCGCTGCTCGAGGTCGCGCAGCGCTGGCCCAAGGCCGGCGCCGTCGGCCCCTTGATCCGCGATCCCGACGGTGCGGTGTACCCGTCGGCGCGGCACCTGCCCAGTGTCATCCGCGGCGGCATGCACGCGGTGGTGGGCCCGTTCTGGAAGAGGAATCCGTGGACGGCGGCCTACCGCCAGGACCGCGAGACGCCCACCGAGCGCGTGGTGGGCTGGTTGTCCGGCTCCTGCCTGCTGGTGCGGCGCGAGGCGTTCGACCAGGTCGGCGGCTTCGACGAGCGCTACTTCATGTACATGGAGGACGTCGACCTCGGGGACCGGTTGGCCCGCGCGGGTTGGCAGAACGTCTACGCACCCTCGGCGGAGATCCTGCACGACAAGGGTCACGCCACCGGCCGCGATCCGGCCCGTAATCTGGCCGTACACCACCAGAGCACGTGGACCTACCTGTCGGATCGCCATTCCGGGTGGCGGCGCAGTCCGCTGCGGTGGGCGATGCGGGGTGCGCTGGCGGTGCGTTCAACACTGGTCGTCCGCCGGTCCCGGCGCGAGATGAGGAGGCTGGGCGGATGAGCGGATTCGATCCGAAGAAGGTCGATGCCGTCGTGCTGGTCGGGGGCAAGGGCACCCGGTTGCGGCCGTTGACGCTGTCGATGCCCAAGCCGATGCTGCCGACGGCGGGGTTGCCGTTCCTGACGCACCTGCTGTCCCGGATCGCCGCGGCCGGCATCGAGCGCGCGGTGCTGGGCACCTCGTACAAGGCCGACGTGTTCGCCGAGGAGTTCGGCGACGGCTCCAAGCTGGGCCTGGAACTCGAGTACGTCTTCGAGTCCGACCCGCTGGGCACCGGCGGCGGCATCGCCAACGTCGCCGACAAACTGCGGCACGACACCGCGGTGGTGTTCAACGGCGACGTTCTGTCCGGCGGGGACCTGGGTTCCATGCTGGAGTTTCATCACGGCCACGACGGCGGGCTGACGCTGCACCTGGTCCGGGTCGCGGACCCGCGCGCGTTCGGTTCGGTCCCCACCGACGAGAACGGCCGCGTCACAGCGTTTCTGGAGAAAACCCAGGATCCGCCGACCGATCAGATCAACGCCGGCTGTTATGTGTTCGACCGCGAGATCATCGACCGCATCCCGCGCGGGCGGGCGGTGTCGGTGGAACGCGAGGTGTTCCCGGTGCTGCTGTCGGAGGGCGTGAAGCTGTACGGCTACGTCGATGCCACCTACTGGCGCGACATGGGCACGCCCGAGGACTTCGTGCGGGGCTCCTCGGATCTGGTGCGCGGCATCGCCCCGTCACCGGCATTGCCGGGTCAGCGCGGCGAAAGCCTGGTGCACGACGGCGCTTCGGTGGCCCCGGGCGCGGTGCTCATCGGTGGCACGGTGGTCGGCCGCGGTGCGGTCATCGGACCCGGCGCGCGCCTCGACGGCGCGGTGATCTTCGACGGTGCGCGGGTTGATGCCGGTTCGGTGATCGAGCGCTCGATCATCGGGTTCGGCGCGCGGATCGGGCCGCGGGCGCTGATCCGCGACGGCGTCATCGGCGACGGTGCGAACATCGGGGCGCGCTGCGAGTTGCTCCGCGGCGCGCGGGTGTGGCCGGGAGTCGAACTGCCGGACTGCGGGATTCGGTACTCCAGCGACGTGTGATTGCCGCGAGCGCTCAGCGTTGTACACATCACCCCCGGCGAGCGCTCACCGTCGTACGTTCCGCGCGCATTTTGCGTACAAGGATGGCCGCTGGCCGGTTATGCACAGGGATGGGCAGCGGTGAATAGCGCCCCAGTCAGGCGGCCGCACACGCTGTCCGGGTGCCACCTGAACTCCGCCGCCTGTTCCTCGCGCAAGGACGCGTCGCGACCTCGGCGCAGCTACTCGAACACCTCAGCCGTCGCACCGTGCAACGTCAACTGCGCGACGCGGCGCTGGTCAAGATCTGGCCGGGCGTCTACAGCCTGGGTGCACCCGACCGGCGGACCCTGTTGCGGGGGCTGGATATTCGGTGCGGCGAGCCGGTGGTGGCGTGTCTGTCGACAGCGGCGGCGGCGTTCGGGTTCGACACCGAGGACGTGACCGCCCTGCACGTCCTGAATCCGCTCGGTCATCGACTGCGCAGCGCTGCCGGTCTCGTGGTGCACCGCCGCGCGGGTGCGCCGCTGACCATCTGGGCCGGGCGGCCCGTCACGCGGCCGGGCTGGACCGCGGTCGAGGTGGCGAGAACGCTGGACCGGCCCAGGGCGCTGGCGACCTTGGATGCGGCGCTGCGCAGCCGGACGTGTGATCGCAGCGACCTCACCGAGGCCGCGGTAGCTCAGGCGGGACGGCGCGGAATCGTCCTGGTTCGCGATCTGATCCCGCTGACGCGCGCCGAGTCCGAGTCGCCGATGGAGAGTGAAGCACGGCTGGTCATGGTCGACGGCGGATTGCCGGAGCCGGTGCTGCAATACGAGGTCATCGACCGCGACGGACGCCGCTGGCGGCTCGACTTCGCCTGGCCGGAACACAGATTCGCGGTCGAGTACGACGGGTTCGACTGGCACAGCTCGACCGAGCACCTGCGCCGAGACCGGCAGAAGCGCGCCGCGTTGCAGGAGCTGGGCTGGCGGGTGTTGCACCTCGTCGCCGACGATGTGCGCAGCCGGCAGGCGTCGATGGTGCGCCGGATCGGTGCGCAGTTGGCCGCCGCTGCCTGACGTGCGGGCGAGCGCTCATCCTGGTACGCCACAGACCGAGTTTGCGTACCACGGTAGCCGCTCGCCATGGGTGTGCGTCAGGAACTCGCGCGGGCCACCAGATACGCCAGGGCGTGATCGGCATCGGCTGGTAGCGCATCGGTGGGCCACCAACGCAGATCCAGGGATTCAGTGCTGACCGCGATCTCGGCGCCGGCCGGTGCACGGGCGACGAACTGCAGATCGAGGTGCCGGGTGGGTACCCCCAACGAGCAGGTCACCGGGTGCACATGGATGGCCGTGAGATTCGGGTCGATGTCCAGCCCGGCGATGCCGGACTCCTCGGTGCCTTCCCGCAGCGCCGCGGCGACGATGTCGGGGTCGTGGTCCTCACAGTGGCCGCCGAGTTGCAGCCAGCGGCCGATGCGCGGATGCAGGGTCAGCAGCACCTGGGTCCCGGTTTGGTCGAGCACGGCGACCGAGGCCGTGATGTGGCCCGGCACGCAGGCCCGTTGGCAGGCGTCCTCGCGGGCCAGCGTGAACGCCAGGACGGCCTGCCGTAACGCATCCTGTTCGGGATCGGGTGCGGCCCAGTCGCTCAGCACGGTGATCACCGAGTCGCGCAGCGTCATCGCAGCACCAGCAGCCCGTCGGCCTCGACCGGGTCGCGCGGGTCCGGCGGACCGTCGGGATGATGCCCGACGGCGATGGCGCCCAACGGTTCCCAGTCCGCGGGCAGGTCGAGTTCGGCGCGCACCAGATCGGCGGCGAAGATCGTCGACCCGATCCAGCAGCTGCCCACGCCGCGGACCGCCAGCGCGACCAGCAGCGCCTGCACCGCGGCACCGACCGCGACAGTGAACATGGTGTGCTCCGCGGCGGCCCGCGCGGCATCCGGATAGCTGTGGGCGCCTTCGGGGACCAGGAACGGAATGAGCACTTCCGGGGCGTCGTAGAGGATCTGGCCGCGCGCCACCCGACGCTCGACGGCCCCGGCGGACTTGCCGTCGGCGCTCAGGTCGGCGCGCCACTGGTCCTTCATCCGGTCCAGCAGCGCGGTGCGCCGCGCGGTGTCGCGCACCCACACGAAACGCACCGGCCGGGTGTGGTGCGGCGCCGGTGCGGTCAACGCCTCGGCCACCGCGGCCTCGATGACGGCCGGGTCGACCGGATCGGGGGAGAAGCGGCGCACCGAGCGACGCAGCAGCTGGGCCTGCCGGCGGCCCAGCTCGATGGACTCGGCGGTGCCCAGCCAGAACAGGTCCTCCTCGCCGCCGCGGATCAGGGCCTTACCGGTCGAGCCGTCGTCGGGCAACCGCAGCCCGCGCACCACAGCGATCGGTATCCCGGTCAGCTTGCCCTTGACCAGATCGGCGGCGGCGGCCAATTCGTCGGCCACGGCCACCTCGGTGACCAGCAATTCGTTGCCGTGGGTGTCGGCCGCGCCCGCGTACCCGTAGAGCACCGGCACGCCGGCCGCCCCGATTGCGACGTCGGTCTGGCCGTTGCGCCAGGCGCGTCCCATGGTGTCGGTGATGACGATCGCCACCGACACCCCGAGCCGCTCCCGCAGCCCGGCGCGCAGCCCGGCCGCACTCGCGTCGGGGTCGGTGGGCAGCAGCGCCAATTCGTCGCTGCCGATGTTCGAGCCGTCCACGCCCGCGGCGGCCTGCACCAGGCCGTAGCTGTTCTCGGTGATCAGGGTGCGACCCTTGCGCGCCAGCACCCGCACCGCCTCGTCGTCGATGAGTTTGCGACGCAGCGCATCACGCTCCTCGGGATCGGTCGGGGCGGGGACCACGCGGCCCTCCACCTTCGACACCACCTTGCTGGTGACCACCACGATGTCGTCGTCGCGCAGCCACGGGGCGGCCGCGGCTATGGCCGCCACCAGATCGTCGCCGGGGCGGAAGTCGGGCAGGCCGGCGACGGGCAGGATCTCGACGGTGGATGCGGCGCCGTGTTCGGGGGTTGAACTCACGGCGCGGCCACGCCGACCAACTCCAGGCCCGCGCGCACCATCTGCGCGGTGGCCGTGGGGTCGGTCATCAACAGCGGGACCGATCGCACCGCGACGCCGTCGATCTCGGCCTGGTCGCCCTGATGCACGAGCCAGCCGTCGAGGATGCCGGTCGCGGACCGGGCGCCGTAGTGGCGGCCCACGGCCTGCGAGGTGGATTCGACCCCCACCACCGACAGGCATTCGTCGGCCATGCCGCGCAACGGGCGCCCGCCGATGATCGGGGAGTAGCCCACCACCGGTGCCGGCGTCGAGCGCAGTGCACCCCGGATGCCGGGGATCGCCAGGATCGCGCCGATGCTCACCACGGGGTTGGACGGGGCCAGGAAGACGATGTCGGCCCCGGCGATGGCCTCGGCGACACCCGCGGTCGCGGTGGCCTTCTCCGCTCCGACGAAGGCGAAACTGTGGGTCGGCACCTTCGCGCGGTAGCGCACCCACCATTCCTGGAAGTGGATGGCCTTGCGCTCGTCGGTGCCGGGTTCGGTGATGACGACGTGGGTTTCGCTGCGGTCGTCGGAGGCCGGCAGTAGCCTGGCCCCGGGCGCCCAGCGTTTGCACAGCGCCTCGGTCACCTGGGACAGCGGGTAGCCGGCCCGCAGCATCTGGCTGCGCACCAGGTGGGTCGCCAGGTCGCGGTCGCCGAGGCCGAACCAATCGGGCTGGACGCCGTAGCGCGCCAACTCGTCCTTGGCGTTCCAGGTTTCGCCGCGGTGGCCCCAGCCGCGGTCCGGGTCGATCCCGCCACCAAGGGTGTACATGCAGGTGTCCAGATCGGGGCAGATCCGCACGCCGTGCATCCACGCGTCGTCGCCGACGTTGACGACGGCGGTCAACTCGTGGTCGCCGGAGTCGGTAGGCTGGGCGCCCGCAAACTGTCCCAGCCCCAACAACTGCTGCACGCCCAACAGGAAGCGGGCGCCGCCCACTCCACCAACCAGTACGGTGACCTTCACACCGATCGAGACTAGGCGTTGGCCTGCCGCGCCGGTCAACTGGTAGTGCCGGGATCGACACGCAGAAATCTCAGTGCGATTACTCACACGACACGCCAATGGAACGACGCGCCGCAATTTCGACGATTGGTGGTATGAATTTCGGCCGTTGCGCTTGACCCCAGCAGCTAACCCGTGTCTAATCACATCAGTGTCATTTCCCGGTTGGCCGGCCGGTTCCGGTGTCGCAGACCGAGATTCGATCATATGTTCGAATTGGGATGACCACAGAACAAATAGTGGGCGACATTCAAGAATTGACGAAACCAAGGTGAGGAGGCGGAACATGTCGTTTGAGCAATATTTCGGCTCGATTGGCAGTGCACCGCACACCAATATGGACTCGGCAACGGGGGCAGTGGCGGGGCGTTCGCATTTGAGTGTGGTGCCGGACAATTTCGCACCCGCGCCGGCAACCGAAGACGAGGACTGGCAAGAGAATGCGCTGTGCGCGCAAACCGACCCGGAAGCCTTTTTCCCCGAAAAGGGCGGTTCCACGCGTGAGGCCAAGCGCATCTGCCTGGGTTGCGAGGTGCGGGACCGGTGCCTGGAGTACGCGCTGGCCAACGATGAGCGCTTCGGCATCTGGGGCGGGCTCTCCGAGCGGGAGCGGCGCCGGCTGAAGCGCGGCATCATCTAGCAAATACGGTCGCCGGTCACTCGTCGTCGATGGACGGGTCGATCACCGTCGGCTCCACGCCCAAGAACGTGGCCACCTGCGCCACCAGAATGTCGTGCAACAGATCACCCAGGTCCAGGGAGTCCTTGGCGCGGCGCTCGATCGGCTTGCGAAACAAGACCATTCGCGCGCGCGTCGAGTTGCCCCGGACATCCACCCCGGCAGGGATCAGCCGGGCCAACGCAATCGGACCGTCCGCGATGACCTCCGGCGGGAACTGCACGTTGTCCGGATCGCGCGGCGAGATTCGCGGAATCTCGTCGACCGCGATGTCCAGCCCGGTCAGCCGATCGTGCCACCGGCGTTCGATCGGTTCGTAGGCCTCGAGGACCGCCATGTCGAACCGTTCGGCGCGGCTGCGCCACCCGGGAACGGTCGGCGGCAGCAGCGGCCCGCGCACTTCTCGGCCGTGCCGCGTCGCCCGCCGCCGGGCCCGACGGGCCGGACCGGGACGGAAACTGCGGGAATCAGCCACGCGCCGATCGTATCCGGCGGGAAAAACCGCAAGATAACGGTTCGTACACCGCGGCGGGGTGTGCGCGTGTCCCGCCTTGCCGAATCGTTGGCGCACGATAGCCTCACGGAGTGAATGTTCCCCGTCGCTGCTGCAGGCCCGGGTGCCCCCATTACGCGGTGGCGACGTTGACGTTCGTTTATTCGGATTCGACCGCCGTCGTGGGCCCGTTGGCCACCGTGGCCGAACCGCACTCCTGGGATCTCTGCGTCACCCACGCCGGCCGGATCACCGCGCCGCGCGGCTGGGAACTGGTGCGCCATGCCGGTCCGCTGCCCACCCACACCGACGACGACGACCTGGTGGCGTTGGCCGATGCGGTGCGTGAGGGACAACAGGCCGCCGCACCGGCTCCGGTACACGGATTCTCCGAGCCCGCGCCACATCAGGGTGCCGCGCACACCGGCGCGGTGCTGGCTCCGCCCGCGCACCGCCCCACCGGGGTCGGCCGCCGGCGCGGCCATCTGCGGGTGCTGCCCGACCCCAGCGACTGAGCCTGCCGCGCAGCGGTAACCGCTAGGCTGACGGGGACGTTTTAGCCCGTTCGATGCACCGGAGTTTGTGCTGTCAGGAGTCTTGAGCATGTCGCGTTCCCCCGGGTTCGCCGCCGCTGCGGTGCACCGCGTGATCAAGGCTTACGACGTGCGAGGCCTGGTGGGCGAGGAGATCGACGCCGCCTTCGTCACCGCGGTCGGTGCGGCGTTCGCCCGGCTGGTGCGGGACACGAGTTCGACGGTGGCCATCGGCTATGACATGCGCGCCAGCTCGCCGGAGTTGGCGGCGGCCTTCGCCGACGGCGTCACCGCTCAGGGCCTCGACGTGGTGCGGATCGGGCTGGCCTCCACCGATCAGCTCTATTTCGCCGCCGGACTGCTGGACTGCCCGGGCGCGATGTTCACTGCGAGCCACAATCCGGCGGCCTACAACGGGATCAAGCTGTGCCGGGCCGGTGCCAAACCCGTGGGGCAGGACAGCGGCTTGGTCCAGATCCGCGACGACGTCATCAACGGCGTACCGCACTATGACGGCCCGGCCGGCACCGTCACCGATCGCGACGTGCTCGCCGACTATGGCGATTTCCTGCGGTCGCTGGTGGACATCACGGGGCTGCGGCCGCTGAAGGTGGCCGTCGACGCGGGAAACGGGATGGCCGGCCACACCGCCCCGGCGGTGCTCGGCCCGATCGAGGCGTTGCAGGTGCTGCCGCTGTATTTCGAACTCGACGGCACCTTTCCCAACCATGAGGCCAATCCGCTGGACCCGGCGAACCTGGTGGACCTGCAGCAGTTCGTGGTGTCCAGCGGCGCCGACATCGGGCTGGCGTTCGACGGTGATGCCGACCGGTGCTTCGTGGTCGACGAGCGCGGCCTGCCGGTTTCGCCGTCGGCCGTCACCGCGATGGTGGCCGGGCTCGAGCTGTCCCGCGAGATCGGCGCCACGGTGATCCACAACCTGATCACCTCGCGCGCGGTGACCGAGCTGATCATCGAGCGGGGCGGCACACCGGTGCGTTCTCGGGTCGGGCACTCCTACATCAAGGGCCTGATGGCCGAGACCGGGGCGATCTTCGGCGGCGAGCACTCCGCCCACTACTACTTCCGGGACTTCTGGGGCGCCGACTCCGGCATGCTCGCGGCGCTGTACGTACTTGCCGCGCTGGGCCGTTCGGATCGTCCGCTCTCGGAGCTGACCGCCGACTACGAGCGCTACGCGGCCTCCGGTGAGCTCAACTACACCGTCGCCGACGCACCCGCAGTGGTCGAAGCGGTCCTGCGGTGGTTCGGCAACCGGGTGCATTCGCTGGACCACCTCGACGGTGTCACGGTCGATCTCGGCGACGATGCGTGGTTCAACCTGCGCTCCTCCAACACCGAACCGCTGCTGCGGCTCAACGTCGAGGCCCGTACACCCGCCGAGGTGGGTGACATCGTCGGGCAGGTCGAAGCGCAGATCGAGTTGGTGGCCGCGGCCGCGCTCACCGGCCCGCAGGCGGTGCCGTGAACGCAGTGCGCGCCGTCGTCGACCTCGACGACACGCAGGGCCTGATCGCCGCCGACCGCGACGGGCTGCTGCGCGCGGCCTCGCTGGCGGGGGCACAGGTGCGCGCGACCGCGGCGGCGGTCGCCGAGGGCGCGCTCGATTCGATCCGGACCGATCAGCGGCCGCGGTCGGTGGTCTGGGTCGCCGGGCGCGGCTCGGCCGAGTCGGCGGGCGCGGTCCTGGCGGCCACCCTCAGCAGTGCGGCCGTCGAACCGATCGTGCTGGCCGCCGAGGCGCCGCCCTGGATCGGGCCGCTCGATCTGGTGGTGGTCGCCGGCGACGACCCGGCCGACCCGACGCTGGTGGGCGCGGCGGCGATGGCGATCCGCCGCGGTAGCCGGCTGGTGGTGGTCGCCCCGGTCGAAGGGCCGCTGCGCGAGGCCGCGGCCGGACAGTCGGCGGCGTTGCCCCCACGGCTGTGGGTGTCCGACGAATTCTCCTTCTGCCGTTATCTGGCCGCGGGCCTGGCGGTCGTGCAGGCGGTCGACGCCACGGTCTCCACGGACCTGGATGCGCTCGCGGACGAACTCGATGCCGAGGCGCTGCACAACAGCGCGGCGCGCGAGGTATTCACCAACGCCGCCAAATCGCTGGCCGACCGCATCGCCGGGCGCGATGTGGCGCTGGTCGGCGACGGTGCGGCGACCCTGGCGCTGGCCCGCTACGGCGCGGCGCTGTTCCTGCGGGTTGCGGGGCACCCGATCGCCGCGGCGGGTCTGGCCGATGCCCTGGCCGCGCTGGCCGCGCCGGCCGTGGCGACCCCGGGAGTCGACGCGCTGTTCCACGACGAGCAGATCGACGGGCCGGCACCGGCGCAGTTGCGGGTGCTGGCGCTGACGCTGACCGCCGAGCGGCCCGCGCTGGCCGCGCGACTCAGCGGTTTTCCGGACGTCGACATGGTCGGTATCCAGGACGTTCCGGACGCCGAGGGGACGCCGGCCACGGTGGCAGTGGGCCGCCCCGAACAGCAATTGGCTACGCTCGCTGTTCGGCTCGGAATGGCCGCGGCGTACCTGCGACTGGTTCGGGGCTGACGGTGTGGGGTCGGGCATGACACAGGGGATCAGGTAGTGGAGCTACTGCGCGGGGCGATACGGACGTACGCCTGGGGTTCGAGGACCGCAATTGCGGACTTCACCGGCCGGGCGGTGCCGGCCGCGCATCCCGAGGCGGAGTTGTGGCTCGGTGCGCATCCCGCGGATCCGGCGTGGGTGCGCACGCCCGAGGGGGAGCGCACGCTGCTGGATCTGGTGAAGTCCGACCCGGAGGGCCAACTCGGCGCCGCGGTGCGGGCCCGATTCGGCGATGCGTTGCCGTTTCTGGTCAAGATCCTGGCGGCCGACGAACCGCTGTCGCTGCAGGCGCATCCGAGTGCCGAGCAGGCCGTGGAGGGCTACGCCCGCGAGGACCGGATGGGCGTGCCGCTGAACTCGCCGGAGCGCAACTACCGCGATCGCAGCCACAAACCGGAGATCCTGGTGGCGCTGCAGCCGTTCGAGGCGCTGGCCGGGTTCCGGCCCGCGGCGCAGACGGTGAAATTGTTACGCGCCTTCGCGGTCTCCGAACTCGATCACTACGTGAACCTGTTGTCGGACCAATCCGACGCCGACGGCTTACGCGCGCTGTTCACCACCTGGATCACGCTGCCGCAGCCCGACCTGGACGTGCTGGTGCCTGCGGTGCTCGAGGGGGCCATCGAGTATGTGCGGTCCGATGCCACCGAATTCGTCGCCGTGGCCAGGACGGTGCTGGAACTCGGGGAGCGCTATCCGGGCGATGCCGGAGTGCTGGCGGCCCTGCTGCTCAATCGGGTCCACCTCGAACCCGGCGAGGCGATCTATCTGCCGGGCGGCAACCTGCATACCTATCTGCACGGCGTCGGGGTTGAGGTGATGGCCAACTCGGACAACGTGCTTCGCGGCGGACTGACCCCCAAACACGTCGATGTGCCCGAACTGCTGCGGGTGCTCGATTTCACTCCCGCCACCGAGCAGGACCTGCACCCGGCGGTGCAGCAGGACGGGTTCGAACGCTGCTACCTCACCCCCGCCGCCGAATTCGCGGTGTCGGTACTGCACCTCGACGGCGACGATCTCGGCCACGCGGTCGACGCCCCGTGCCGCCATGACGGGCCGCAGATCCTGGTGTGCGCCGACGGCGCGGTGACGGTGCTGGGCAAGGCCGGCGAGGTGCACCTCGAACGCGGCGGCGCGGCCTGGGTCGCGGCCGACGACGGGCCGATCCGGCTGATCGCCGATCAACGGGCCACCCTGTTCCGGGCGACCGTGGGAATCTAGGGCGGGACTCGAGGTCCAGCTCAGGAGCGCGCGACGGCCCGCTCGTCGATGGCGGTGCGGCGCCGACTTTTGTCGGCCATCCACTGACGCATGTTGGTGCGCACCGCACGTCCGATGATTCGGGGCGGGGGAGTCATCCACACGCTGTCGAGCAGGCTGGTCCGGCGCAAGAACCATTCGGCGAGCACGGGATCGGTCTCGGCGGCGCCGAGGAACTGATCGAACAGCGCGAACATCGGTCCGTACCACTTCGGCCGCGGGCCCTGTGCCCCGTGGGCCTCGATGTCGGCGACGGCATTCATCAGCCACACCGGCAGCGTCGTCCGCGCGGTGCGCCGATTGAGTCGGGTGATGAAGTCGTGACTGTCGTGGGCCAACGCCTCGCGCAGGTTCGCGGCCTGCAGGGCCGTCATCGTGACGCCTTGGCCGAACGTCGGATTCAGGCTCGCCACGGCGTCGCCGAACGGGAAGATGCCGCCCGGTAACCGGTCCATCTTGTCGTAGCGGCGCCACCGGCTGGTGGGGTAGCGGTGAAAGTTAATGTCCCCCACCGGGTCTCCGGCGCGCAGCGCGGCACTGATGTGCGGTGGGAGGACCTTTTCGGCCAGTTCGCAGATGCCGGCGAAGTCGTGCGGCGGCTCGGCCTTGGCGACCCCGAACGCCGTCACCGTCCAGATGCCGTCCTCGTGGAACAGCATGCCCATGCCCAGCGGGCGGTCATGCGGCGCACTCACCAGGACCATCTTCTCGGCCATCAGACCCACCGGAATGCGGACCCGTTGCGAGGCATAGGTCACGCCGATCTTCACCGAATCTTCGCGGGGCTTGCCAAAGCCCCACTGCTGCAGCCAGGTTGGCAGCCTGCTGCCGCGGCCGGAGGCGTCCACCACCAGATCGGCGGCCACCGCCTCGCCGTCGTCGAGCACGACGCCGGTGACCCGGCCCGCGGCGGCATCGAAGACCGGCTCGGTGACCCCGCGCTGCACGATCTCGACCGTGGGCAGGGCGCGGACGCGCGCCCGGATCTGGAATTCGAGTTGCGCGCGGCTCGGCACGTAGGCGGTGAAGTTGGAGTCCAGCGTTCGTCCGGTTCCGAGCACGTGCCCGCCGGCGGTGAAGTGGATGGACTCCGGCTGGTTGTGTACCACCGGCACGCCCTCGGCGGTCATCGCGGCCAGCAGGCCCGGAAACACCTTCTCGAGTTCCTCGGCGCCCCGGGCCATCAGCAGGTGCACATGGTCGCCCTGCGGGATGGCGCTGCGGTTGACCGGACGGTCGGGCAACGGATCGCGTTCGTACAGCGTGATCCGCTCGAAATGGTCCGAGAGCAGTTTGGCTGCGCACAGACCGGCAACACTGCTGCCGATCACCACGGCGTGATCGCGGGGGAGATTAACTGTCCTGCTCATCGAAGGCCACGGTAATGGGTAGATTGCCGAAACCCGGTCAAATCGAAAGGTGACAAAACTGTGATCACCAGATGGCGCACCAAATCCGTCGAACAGTCGATTGCCGACACCGACGAGCCCGGCACGCGGTTGCGCAAGGACTTGACCTGGTGGGATTTGACGATCTTCGGGGTGTCGGTGGTGGTCGGTGCGGGCATTTTCACCGTGACCGCCACGACCGCGGGCAACATCAGCGGGCCGGCGATCTCGGTGTCGTTCCTCATCGCCGCGTTCACGTGTGGCCTCGCCGCGCTGTGCTATGCGGAGTTCGCATCGACGGTGCCCGTCGCCGGCAGCGCATACACGTTCTCGTACGCGACCTTCGGTGAGTTCATGGCCTGGATCATCGGCTGGGACCTGATTCTGGAGTTCTCGATCGGGGCAGCGGTGGTGGCCAAGGGGTGGTCGTCCTACCTCGGCACGGTGTTCGGCTTCGGCGGGGGAATCGCCGACGTCGGCCCCCTGCGGCTGGATTGGGGAGCCCTGCTGATCGTAGCCATCGTGACGGTGCTGTTGGCGATGGGAACCAAGCTGTCGGCCAAGTTCTCCGCCATCATCACCGCGATCAAGGTCGCGGTGGTCCTGCTCGTGGTGATCGTCGGCGCCTTCTTCATCAAGGCGGCCAACTACACGCCGTTCATCCCGCCCTCGGAGCCCGGCGAGGACGCCGGCGGCACCGGGTTCGACCAGTCGCTGTTCTCGTTGTTGACCGGCGCCGAGGGCAGCCACTACGGCGTTTACGGTCTGCTGGCCGGGGCGTCGATCGTGTTCTTCGCCTTCATCGGCTTCGACGTCGTCGCGACCACGGCCGAGGAGACCCGCAATCCCCAGCGCGATGTCGCCAAGGGCATCCTGGCGGCGTTGGCGATCGTGACGGTGCTCTATGTCGCGGTGTCGGTGGTGCTGACGGGGATGGTGTCCTACACCGAGTTGAGGACCGGACCCGACGGCAAGACCGCGAACCTGGCCACCGCGTTCTCCGCCAACGGTGTCGACTGGGCGGCGCAGGTGATCTCGATCGGCGCGCTGGCCGGGTTGACGACGGTGGTGATGGTGCTGGTGCTGGGGCAGTCCCGGGTGATCTTCGCGATGGCCCGCGACGGCCTGCTGCCCCGGTCGTTGGCCAAGACCAGCCCGCAGGGCACCCCGGTGCGGATCACGGTGCTGGTGGCGATCTTGATCGCGGTGGCCGCCTCGTGCTTCCCGGTCGACAAGCTCGAGGAGATGGTCAACGTCGGAACGCTGTTCGCCTTCATCCTGGTCTCGGCGGGCATCCTCGTACTGCGGCGGACGCGACCGGAGATCAAGCGCGGTTTCCGGGTGCCGTGGGTGCCGCTGCTGCCGGTGGCCTCGATCCTGGCGTGCAGTTGGCTGATGCTCAATCTGACCGCGCTGACCTGGATCAGGTTCTTCATTTGGATGGCGCTCGGCGTGGTCATCTACGTCCTCTACAGCCGCAAACACTCCCTGATGGGCGAGCGCCTGCGCCAACAGGCCTTGACCCAGCCCTGACCCGAGCTCTTTACAAAACGGCCTCCTGTGTCTAGACAAGCGACAAATAGCGTTCTATAGTCAAGTCATCGACGTGATCGCACTCACTTGGAGGTAGACCGGTGACTTCACTGGAGGCATCAAAGCCCTCGGGGCCCAGCAGCGAGCGGTGGCGGGACCGAAAGCGGCACCTGTGGCTGATGGGATTGATCGTGCCCACCGCGCTGTTCGTGATGCTGCCGGTGGTCTGGGCGCTCAACACCCTCGGCTGGCACGGGGCGGCGTTGATCCCGTTCTGGATCGGCCCGATCCTGCTGTACATCGTGCTGCCGCTGCTGGATCTGCGTTTCGGACCGGACGGCCAGAACCCGCCCGATGAGGCGATGGAGCGCCTGGAGAACGACAAGTACTACCGGTACTGCACCTATCTCTACATCCCGTTCCAGTACGCCAGCGTCATCGTCGGCGCCTACCTGTTCACCGCGTCCGACCTGAGTTGGCTGGGCTTCGACGGCGGACTGAACTGGGTCGGCAAGATCGGCCTGGCGTTGTCGGTCGGCGTGCTCGGCGGGGTCGGCATCAACACCGCGCACGAATTGGGCCACAAGAAGGCCCCATTGGAGCGCTGGCTATCCAAGATCACCCTGGCGCAGACCTGGTACGGCCACTTCTACATCGAGCACAACCGCGGCCACCACGTCCGGGTCGCGACTCCCGAGGACCCCGCGTCCGGGCGCTTCGGCGAATCGTTCTGGGAGTTCCTGCCGCGCAGCGTGTGGGGTGCGGTGAAGTCGTCCTGGGAGTTGGAGGCCGCGCGGTTGCGGCGCAGCGGGCGCAGCCCGTGGGATCCGAGAACGTATCCATCCAACGACGTGCTCAACGCGTGGGCGTTCTCGGTGCTGTTCTGGGGTGTGCTGATCGCGGTCTTCGGTGTGGCGCTCGTCCCGTACATGCTGATCTCCGCCGTGTTCGGATTCAGCCTGCTGGAAGCGGTCAACTACCTGGAGCACTACGGACTGATGCGGCAGAAGACCGCCAGCGGACGCTACGAGCGGTGCACGCCGGCGCACAGCTGGAATTCCGACCACATCGTCACCAACCTGTTCCTGTACCACCTGCAGCGGCACAGCGACCACCACGCCAACCCCACCCGTCGGTATCAGACACTGCGCAGCATGGACGAGGCGCCGAACCTGCCCAGCGGCTACGCGTCGCTGATCGGCCTGACCTACTTCCCGCCGCTGTGGCGCCGGATGATGGACCACCGGGTGCTGGAGCACTACGACGGCGACATCACCAAGGTCAACATCGCCCCGCGGGTACGCGAGAAGGTGCTGGCGCGCTACGGAGCCCCGGCGGTGGGCCAGTGAGCAGCTACCGCTGTCCGATCTGTGACTACATCTATGACGAGACCAAAGGCGCTGCCAGGGAAGGGTTTCCGCCCGGCACCGGCTGGGACCAGGTGCCCGACGACTGGACCTGCCCCGACTGCGGCGTGCGCGAGAAGGTCGACTTCGAACCGGTGCGGAGCGCAGGGATATGACCGCCGAATCAGACATCAGCGCGGCCTTCAAACTGTTCATCTGCGTGCAGTGCGGGTTCGAATACGACGAGGCCAAAGGCTGGCCCGACGACGGTATCGCCCCGGGCACCCGGTGGGACGACATCCCCGAGGACTGGAGCTGCCCGGACTGCGGAGCGGCCAAGTCGGACTTCGAAATGGTGGAAGTCGTCCGTCCGTGACGGCGGCCTGCCGACCGCGACGCCGGCGAGGCGTTAGTGTCGCGCGTGTGAGCAACTCGTCGCGGCGGCCGGCCGGCAGCAAGGGTGGGGCCGCGCGCGTGCCCTACGCCGAGGCCTCCCGCGGGCTGTTGCGCGAGATGGTGCTCGAGGCGATGCGTGATCTCCTGCTCACCAAGGACTGGTCCTCGATCACGCTGTCCGACGTCGCCAAATCGGCCGGGGTGAGCCGCCAGACCATCTACAACGAGTTCGGATCGCGTCAGGGTCTGGCCCAGGGGTACGCGCTGCGCCTGGCCGATCGCCTGGTCGATGCCGTCGGCCAGGCGATCGACAACAACGTCGGGCAGATGTATCCGGCGTTTCTCGAGGGCTTCCGGTCGTTCTTCGCCGAATCGGCCGCCGATCCGCTGGTGATCTCGCTGTTGACCGGCGCCGCCAAGCCGGATCTGCTGCAGCTGATCACCACCGACAGCGCACCGATCATCTCGCGGGCCTCGGCCAAGCTCACCGATTCGTTCATGCACAGTTGGGTCGCGGCCAGCGAGGAGGACGCCGGGGTGTTGGCGCGCGCCATCGTGCGGCTGGCGATGAGCTACGTCTCGATGCCCCCGGAGGCCAACCATGACGTCGCTGGAGATCTGGCAAGGCTCATGACGCCATTCGCCGAGCGGTACGGTGTGATCCAGACCGACACTGATCCGAGCCAAGCAAACCGTACTGCGAAGGAAGTTATTTCGAATGACGCTGACCGCCGATAGCCGCAACGGCATCGACTACAAGGTCGCTGACCTTTCCCTGGCCGAATTCGGCCGCAAGGAGATCCGCCTGGCCGAGCACGAGATGCCCGGTCTGATGTCGCTGCGCCGCGAGTATGCCGAGGTTGCGCCGCTCAAGGGTGCCCGCATCTCCGGCTCGCTGCACATGACCGTGCAGACCGCGGTCCTGATCGAGACGCTGGTTGCCCTCGGTGCTGAAGTCCGGTGGGCCTCGTGCAACATCTTCTCCACCCAGGACCATGCCGCCGCCGCCACCGTGGTCGGGCCGCACGGGACCCCCGAGGAGCCCCAGGGTGTGCCGGTGTTCGCCTGGAAGGGCGAGACGCTCGAGGAGTACTGGTGGGCCGCCGAGCAGATGCTGACCTGGGAGGGTGAGCCGGCGAACATGATTCTCGACGACGGCGGGGACGCCACCATGTTGGTGCTGCGTGGCGCCGAGTTCGAGCAGGCCGGCGTCGTGCCGCCCGCCGAGGACGACGATCCCGCCGAGTGGAAGGTGTTCCTGAGCCTGCTGCGGGAGCGGTTCGAGACCGACAAGTCCAAGTGGACGAAGATCGCCGAGTCGGTCAAGGGCGTCACCGAGGAGACCACCACCGGCGTGCTGCGGCTGTATCAGTTCGCGGCCGCCGGCACGCTGGTGTTCCCGGCGATCAACGTCAACGACTCGGTGACCAAGTCCAAGTTCGACAACAAGTACGGCACCCGGCACTCGCTGATCGACGGGATCAACCGCGGCACGGACGTGTTGATCGGCGGCAAGAAGGTGCTGATCTGCGGTTACGGCGATGTCGGCAAGGGGTGCGCGGAGTCGCTGGCCGGCCAGGGCGCGCGCGTCCAGGTCACCGAGATCGACCCGATCAACGCGCTGCAGGCGCTGATGGACGGCTTCGACGTGGTGACCGTGGAGGAGGCCATCGGCAACGCCGACATCGTGATCACCTCGACCGGCAACAAGGACATCATCACCCTCGATCACATGAAGGCGATGAAGAACCAGGCGATCCTGGGCAACATCGGTCACTTCGACAACGAGATCGACATGGCCGGTCTGGAGCGCTCGGGTGCCACCCGGATCAACATCAAGCCCCAGGTCGACGAGTGGACCTTCGGTGACACCGGCAAGTCCATCATCGTGCTGTCCGAGGGCCGGCTGCTCAACCTCGGCAACGCCACCGGTCACCCGTCGTTCGTGATGAGCAACAGCTTCTCCAACCAGGTGATCGCCCAGATCGAGTTGTGGACCAAGAACGATGAATACGACAACGAGGTGTACCGGCTGGCCAAGCACCTCGATGAGAAGGTCGCCAAGATCCACGTCGAGGCTCTCGGCGGGACGCTGACCAAGCTCTCCAAGGAGCAGGCCGAGTACATCGGCGTCGACGTCGAAGGCCCGTACAAGCCGGATCACTACCGGTACTGACCCAGCGCGAGCGAAATCGCCCAAACCCGTAGGGGTTTGGGCGATTTGCGTTTTCGGGACCGCCCCGGCGCGCACACCGCGACAGCCCGTGGTGTCGGGTGCGGGGTTTGTGGGTACCAGACGGAGATCGAGACTCAGCGTTGGGAGCGCACCATGATGCATTGGGGACGTCCGGCGGGCCTGGGCCTGCTCGCCTGCACACTCGTGTTGGGGGGCTGTTCGAGCGACTCGCAGACCGACCAACCCACGGCGGAGGCCACCGAAACGAGCGAGACCACCCAGGCCACCACCTCGGTCACCACGTCGGCAGCGCCGGGCGCCCCGGCGCCGGCGGCCACCGGCAAGGGCCTGCCGGTCTCCGCGGTCGAGCAGGGGCTGCGGACCGCCGCCGCGGCCGTCCCGAACGGCCGGCCGTTCGATCTGGAGGTCGACTCGGACGACGGCCGCAAGGTCCTCGACATCGAGGTGGCCTCGGACGGCAACGAGTTCGAGGTGCGGATCGATCAGGCGGGAGCCGAGATCATCTCGCAGCGCCAGGTCGGCACGCCCAGTGACGATGTGGCCAAGGCCGAGGCGGCCCAGGTCGATGCGAACCGCGCGATGCAGACGGCGGTGGAACGCGAACCGGACGCCACCGTCAGCGAGATCCAGATCGACACCGAGCGCGGCGTCGTGGTGTGGCAGATCGAACTGGTTCGCCCGGACGGCTCCGAGGTCGAGATCGATGTCGACGCGCAAACCGGCGCCATCACCGACAGTTGATCACCGACGTCGCGACCCGCGATCGGGCGGCCCACTAGGCTCGACGCGTGCTCATCGTGATCGAAGGACTCGACGGGGCCGGGAAGCGGACCCTGGCCCAAGGCCTGTGCAACGCCTGGGAGACGGCCGGGAAGACCGTGTCCACGTTGGCATTTCCCCGTTACGGGCAGTCGGTGCACGCCGATATCGCCGCGGAGGCGCTCCACGGCGAACACGGTGACCTGGCCGAGTCGGTGTATGCGATGGCCATGCTGTTCGCGCTGGACCGCGCCGGGGCGGCCGAGCACATCGCCGAGCTGAGCCGGACCCACGACGTGGTCCTGTTGGACCGCTATGTGGCCTCCAACGCCGCCTACAGCGCGGCGCGGCTGCACCAGCGGGCGGACGGGGCGGCGGTGGACTGGGTGTACCGCCTGGAGTTCGAGCGGCTGGGGCTGCCCAAGCCCGACTGTCAACTGTTGCTCGATGTCTCGGTGGAGCTCGCCGGAGCGCGGGCCCGCAGCCGGGCCGAGGACGAGCCGGGCCGCGCACGCGATGCCTATGAACGTGACAGCGGACTGCAGCAGCGCACCGGTGCGGTGTATGCCGAACTGGCGGCGGCGAACTGGGTCGGACCCTGGCTCACGCTGGGGCCGCAGAGCACGCCCGGGGACGTGCTGGCGGCACTGACCGCGGTCTGACGCTCCGCCTCACGTACCCGAGCGGTGATAGCGCAGCGCATCGGCACCCTCCTGCGCGGTGGCCAGGTATTCCCGGGCGGCGTGCCGCAGCTTGTCGGCGACGTCGCTGAGTTCGGTCTGCGTCCGGTCCGCCTGCCGGTGCACGGTGTCGATGAACGCCGCGAAACCCGGCTTGGCCTGCTCTTGCCAGGCCGCGCCGTGGCCGGCCAGCTCGGTGGCCAGCGCGCGCCGTTCGGCGCCGGCCGCGGTGCCGATGGAGTCCAGGTAGTCGGCCGAGTAGATGACGTCGGACGGGGTCATCGACAGCAGGTTGGGATCCGTCATGAGCCCCCTCCGGAAAGTTTGCTGCCGATTGTGGCAGGTCACTAGATCCTAGGCCCGGCGTGGGGCCGCGGGTGACACGAATTGATCCCCGGCCGCTGCGTTCAGCTCAGCGATCGGATCGGGTCGGACCCGTCCCAGTCCACCGCGGCCTGGCGGATCAAATCGTGGATCGCGCCGTATTCGTTGCCGGCCCCGAGGTCGGAGATCTCGAAAGCGGACCCGTCGGTCGCATCCGAATCGAAGTAGGCGAAGCGGGCCAATCCACTGATCTGACCCTCGCAGTCCGGTGTGAAGCCGCGGTCGCGAATGCGTTCGAGGTCCTCGTCGTAGGCCGCGGTCCACGCCGAGATGTGGTGCAGGCCAGGCCCTTTGGTGTGCACGAAATGCAGGTACGGGGAGGGTTCGTCATTGTGCTGCTCGATCAGCTCGATTTGCAGCTCGCCCAGGTTGCCCAACGCCACGCTGATGTCGGGACTGCTCGGACGACCGCGGTAGGTGAAGTAGTCCAGCGGCAGGTGCCGCACCACGTAGAACGGACCGGCGCCCAGCTTGCCGACCCAGCGTTTCACCGCCTCGTCGAGGTTCGCCACGACCAGACCGTTCTGCCGGGCCGGACCGAAAATGTTGCTCATCGCGTCGTCAGCGCGCTGCCACGGCGGTGGCCGGCGAGCCGTCGAGCGCGGGTAGTTCCTGCTGCAACGGTAGGAGCTTCTCGCGCGCTTCGGCGAGGGTGATGAACTCGTCGGCGGCGATCTCGGTCAGTTCCGCGAGGTCGGCATGCTCGTAGACATGTTCGCCGACCATTCGGCCCTGCTCGTCGTAGGGCCAGTTCATCGCCAGGTATTGGCGCAGGATGTACAGCTTGTCCGGGTCGGCGTCCCAGCCGTCCGGCACGAGGCGGCCCGGCATGTAGGAGTTGAACCAGGCCTCGGACGCGAATCCCCAATCGGCCACCGCGAGCTTCTCGTCCTCGACGACCATGACCGTCGCTTCGCGCTCCTCGAGCGACGAGTAGAACGCCAATACCTGATCCCGGCCGTCGAGAGTCAGGCTCAGTCCATTGGCGTTGAGGTAGTAGACGGGGTGATCCACGGTCATCTCCGGCGTGAAGATCCGCTCCTTGTGCCCGGTGATCTCGAAGATCGCATGCCGACGGTAATTGGCGATGATCCGGCGATGCCGCGGGTTGTCCAACGTTTCGAGGAAGTTGTCGAGGTTGCGGGTCTGGGTGGTGATGTCGAGCTTTGTCATGGCAAGAACCATCCTTGGATGCGACCGATGGGCGGTATCGACCTACGAGGGGCGCGCGCTGCTGTGGCGCAGGTAACAATCTGACGGAGTGTGCGTCAGAAATGACACCATGTCAATCATGGCGTCCGTCGGGCGGCGGCGGCCGTGGCCGACCGGCGCCAGATGCGAAACGCCCAGCGTCCTAGCGGCGTTTTGTCACGGTTTGGTGACACCATGGACTGTCATGAGGCAAAGAATCCTTGTCGTCGATGACGACGCGTCGCTGGCCGAGATGCTGACCATCGTCCTGCGGAACGAGGGTTTCGACACCGCGGTCATCGGCGACGGTACGCAGGCGCTGACCGCCGTGCGCGAGTTGCGGCCGGATCTGGTCCTGTTGGACCTGATGCTGCCCGGGATGAACGGCATCGACGTCTGCCGGGTGCTGCGCGCCGACTCCGGCGTGCCCATTGTGATGCTGACCGCCAAGACCGACACCGTGGACGTGGTGCTCGGGCTCGAGTCGGGTGCCGACGACTATGTGATGAAGCCGTTCAAGCCCAAGGAACTGGTGGCCCGGGTCCGCGCGCGGCTGCGCCGCAACGAGGACGAACCCGCCGAGATGCTGTCCATCGGGGACGTCGAGATCGACGTGCCGGCGCACAAGGTCACCCGCCAGGGCGAGCAGATCTCGCTGACCCCGCTGGAGTTCGACCTGCTGGTCGCGCTGGCACGGAAACCACGCCAGGTGTTTACTCGGGATGTGCTGCTCGAACAGGTCTGGGGCTATCGGCATCCCGCCGACACCCGGTTGGTGAACGTGCACGTCCAGCGGCTGCGCGCCAAGGTCGAGAAGGATCCCGAGAACCCGCAGGTGGTGCTGACCGTTCGAGGAGTGGGATACAAGGCCGGACCTCCGTGAGGCGCGGATGATCGGTCGCTCGAAACGGCGTAGCCGGGGCCGTTGGGGGCGATCGGGTCCGCTACTGCGCGGGCTGAATGCACTGAGCCGTGCGGTGGGGGTGGCGTGGCGGCGGTCGCTGCAACTGCGGGTCGTGGTGCTCACGCTCGGGCTCTCGCTGACCGTGATCCTCGTGCTGGGCTTCGTGCTCACCAGTCAGATCACCGACCGCGTGCTCGATGTGAAGGTCCGCGCGGCCACTGAGGAGATCGAGCGGGCCGGCACGATAGTGGCCGGAATCGTCGGCGGCGAGGAAACCCGGTCGCTGGACAGCAGCCTGCAACTGGCCCGCAACACCTTGACGTCGCGCGCCACCTCGACCGGCCTCGCCGGCACCTTCGATGCCGTGCTGGTGGTCCCGGGCGACGGACCGCGCGCCGCCACCGCGGCCGGCCCCATCGACGAGATCCCGGCGGCGCTGCGGGAATTCGTGCTGGCCGGTCAGGTCAGCTATCAGTACGCCGCGGTGGACACCGACGGCTTCTCGGGATCGGCACTGGTGATCGGCAGCCCCACCGCCTCCCGGGTGACCAACCTGGAGCTCTACCTGATCTTCCCGCTCTCCGGCGAGGAACGGACCATCGCGCTGGTGCGCGGCACCATGGTGACCGGCGGGTTGGTGCTGCTGCTGTTGCTGGCCGGGATCGCCTGGCTGGTGTCGCGGCAGGTGGTGCAGCCGGTGCGGTCGGCCTCGCAGATCGCCGAGCGCTTCGCCGAGGGGCATCTGACCGAACGGATGCCGGTGCGCGGTGAGGACGACATGGCCCGACTCGCGGTGTCGTTCAACGACATGGCCGAGAGCTTGAGCCGGCAGATCACCCAACTCGAGGAGTTCGGCAACCTGCAGCGGCGATTCACCTCCGACGTCAGCCACGAGTTGCGCACCCCGCTGACCACGGTGCGGATGGCCGCCGACCTGATCTACGACAACAGCGAGGAACTCGATCCGGCGTTGCGGCGCTCCACCGAACTGATGGTCAACGAGTTGGACCGGTTCGAGTCGCTGCTGAACGACCTGTTGGAGATCTCGCGCCACGACGCCGGTGTCGCGGAGTTGTCGGTGGAATCGGTGGACCTGCGCTCGACGGTGAACAGCGCCTTGGAGAACGTCGGGCACCTGGCCGACGACGCCGGCATCGAGTTGCTCGTCGACATGCCGGGCGACGGGGTGATCGCCGAGGTCGACCCGCGACGGGTGGAACGGATCCTGCGCAACCTGATCGCCAACGCGATCGACCACGCCGAACACAAGCCGGTCCGGATCCGGATGGCCGCCGACGAGGACACCGTCGCGGTGACGGTCCGCGACTATGGTGTGGGTTTGCGGCCGGGTGAGGAGAAGCTGGTGTTCAGTCGGTTCTGGCGCTCGGATCCGGCGCGGGTGCGCCGCTCGGGCGGCACCGGACTGGGCCTCGCGATCAGCATCGAGGACGCCCGGTTGCACCAGGGCCGGCTGGAGGCCTGGGGCGAGCCCGGCAGCGGGTCCTGCTTCCGCCTGACGCTGCCGCTGGTGCGGGGCCACAAGGTGACCACGAGTCCGCTGCCGATGAAACCCGTTGGCGCCGAAAGCAAGGACCGGCAGCGCCAGGCGCGGGCCCGCGAGCACGCCGGAGACAGCGGGTGAATCGGCTGCTTGGTCTGCTGCTGACCCTGGGTACCGTCGTCGCCGTCCTGGCCGGCTGCGCGGGCGTGCCCAATTCGTCGGCGCCGCAGGCGATCGGCACTGTGGAGCGGGCCGCCCCACAGGACCTGCCCAAGCCGACGCCCGGGATGGCGCCGGACCAGCTGTTGCGCGAATTCCTCAAGGCCACCGCCGATCCCGCCAACCGACATCTGGCCGCTCGGCAGTTCCTCACCGAATCGGCCTCCCGCGAATGGGACGACGCCGGCAGCGCACTGCTGATCGACCGCGTGGTGTTCACCGAAACCCGCAAAGCGGACCGTGTCTCGGTGAGCATGCAGGCCGACATCCTCGGCTCGTTGTCGGATATGGGTGTCTTCGAGACCGCCGAGGGTTCGCTGCCCGACCCGGGGCCCATCGAGTTGGTGAAGACGCCCGAGGGTTGGCGCATCGACAAGTTGCCCAACGGAGTGTTCCTGGACTGGAAGCAGTTTCAGGAGACCTACAAGCGTTACCCGCTGTATTTCGTCGAGCCGACCGGGAAGACCACGGTGCCCGATCCGCGCTACGTCGCGGTCTCCGAGCGCGATCAGTTGGCCACCGAACTGGTGTCCAAGCTGATCGCCGGGCCCCGCCCCGAGCTGGCCAACTCGGTGCGCAACATGCTCGGCGCGCCGCTGCAGTTGCGCGGTCCGGTGACCCGGGCCGACGGCGGCAAGTCCGGCGTCGGCAACGGCTACGGCGGCGCCCGCATCGAGTTGGAGAACCTGCCCAGCTCCGATCCGCAGAGTCGGTCTTTGCTTGCCGCCCAGATCATCTGGACGCTGGCGCGGGCCGACGTCAAGGGCCCCTACGTGATCGAGGTCGACGGTCTGCCGCTGGACGAGCGCTTTGCCGACGGCTGGGAGACCTCCGACGTCGCGGCGACCGATCCCGGTGCCGCGGACGGCGCCTCGGCCGGACTGCACGCGGTGGTCGACGGCTCGCTGATGTTCCTGGACGGCCAGCGGGCGACCCCGGTCGGCGGCGTGCTCGGCACGATGGGAGATCAGCGGTCGGCGGCGTTGTCGCGGGACGGCAGCGGGGTCGCCTCGGTGGTGGCGTTGCGGGTCGGCGCCCCGGATGCGGTGTCGATGCTGTGGATCGACAACAGCGGCCAGGACGCGGTCGAGGCCATCAAGGGCCGCACCCTGACTCGCCCCACCTGGGCGCTGGACGGCGCGGTGTGGGTGGTGGTGGACGGCAACAACGTGGTGCGGGTGACGCAGGAGGCGGCCACCGGCCAGCCGGCCCGCGTCCCGGTGGACTCGATCGCGGTGGCCACCAAGTATCCCGGTACGGTCACCGAACTGCAGCTCTCGCGCGACGGCACCCGGGCCGCGCTGGTGATCGAGGGCCAGGTGATCCTCTCCGGCGTCGAGCAGACCCCGGGCGGGCAGTTTGCGCTGACCTACCCCCGGCGCCTGGGGTTCGGGCTGGAGTCCTCGGTGGTGTCGCTGTCGTGGCGGACCGGCGACGACATCGTCGTCAGCCGCAACGCACCGGCGCATCCGGTGTCCTACGTGAACCTCGACGGGGTCAACTCCGATGGACCCAGCCGGGGCCTGGCGCTGCCGGTGGGCACGGTGGCGGCCAACCCGTCCACGGTCTACGTGGCCGACCAGCAGGGCGTGATGCAGCTGTCCGGTTCGGGGGCCGACAACGATCAGGCGTGGTCGGGGGTGCGGGCGTTCCTGACGCCCGGGGCGGTGCCGGTGCTGCCGGGCTGAGCGACGTGTCGGTGGGCCGTCGCACACTGCCAGCGTGCTCGATCTGATCCTGCCGCTGGAATGTGGCGGTTGCGGCGCACCGGCGACGCGGTGGTGCGCGGCGTGCGCGTCCGCGCTCACGGTCGCCGCGGATCAGCCCCACCTGGTGACCCCGCGCAACGATCCCGGCGTGCCGGTTTTCGCGCTGGGCCGCTACGCCGGGGCGCGCCGGGCCGCGATCGTCGCCCTCAAGGAGCGTCGCCGCACCGATCTGGCCGCCCCGTTGTCGCGCGCACTGGCGCTCGGGGTGCACAGGTTGCTGACCTGGGGGATGGTCGGGCTGCCGTTGGTGCTCGTGCCGGCCCCGACCCGGCGGTCCTCGGCGCGCCGCCGCGGCGGCGACCCGGTGACGCGGCTGGCGGTCGCGGCGGTGGCCGGCCATCCGCAGCTCGCCGTCGCGCCGGCGCTGCGGATGCGCGCGCTGGTGCGCGACTCGGTCGGGCTCAACAGCCGCGGCCGCGAACGCAACGTCGCCGGTCGGGTTCTGCTGACCGCACACCCGCCGCGCGGCGCCGAGATCCTCGTCGTCGACGACATCGTCACCACGGGCACGACGGCCCGCGAAGCCGTGCGCGTCCTGCAAACTTCCGGGGCGCGCGTGACGGGTGTGCTGACGCTCGCGTACGCCTGAACCGCGCTCGCGTGTTACGCCCGGCGAAAGTTCCGGCAACACGTCGACCAAAAGGGTGGCACGTTTGGGTGAACTGCGACTACCTTCGGGAACAACGACCGCAAGTTGCTTGCGGCGAGGCTTCTGACCCGAGGCCCACACGGTTGGTGTGGAGCCGACCGCGTGAGGAGGTGAGTTCTCGACCCCAGGCGCCGGCGGACTCCCGCGTCCACGAGCCCCTCGGCACATGTTGTGTATCAGCCAGGCACGCTCCCGCGTGCAAAGCGACACAGAATCGAGATGTCAAGCATGTCAAGCCAATCCGTGAATGCAGCCCAGACGCTGGTCTCCGAACGTACGGCCGAGCAGCCATCTGGACCGAACGCCGAAGTGGTGGTCAAAGGTCGCAACGTCGAGGTGCCCGACCACTTCCGCGTCTATGTCTCGGAGAAACTCACCCGATTGGAGCGGTTCGACCGCACCATCTACATGTTCGACGTCGAACTCGACCACGAACGGAACCGTCGCCAACGTAAGAATTGCCAGCACGTCGAGATCACCGCGCGGGGTCGCGGCCCGGTGGTGCGCGGGGAGGCCTGCGCCGACAGTTTCTATGCCGCGCTGGAATCGGCCGTCGCAAAGCTCGAGGCGCGGCTGCGGCGGCAGAAGGACCGCCGCAAGATCCACTACGGCGACAAGACCCCGGTGTCGCTCGCCAAGGCCACGGCCGTCGTGCCGCAGGCCTTCGAGCCGCCCGCGGCCCCCATCGCGGCCCAGGAGTCGACACCGGAGCCCTACGAACCCGGTCAGGTGGTCCGCGTGAAGGAGCACCCCGCCAAGCCGATGACCGTCGACGACGCGCTCTACGAGATGGAACTGGTGGGCCACGACTTCTTCCTGTTCCACGACAAGGAGTCCGACAAGCCGTCGGTGGTCTACCGTCGCCACGCATTCGATTACGGCCTCATCCGACTGGCCTGATCGGCGGCTGAGCCGGACATCACGGCGCCACGCTGCGGCCCGGGCGGGCGGCTTCCGGCCCTCTCCGCCCGGGCCGCGGTCTGGGCCGCCCGGGCGGTAACGCCGGGTCGGGGCCAGTTCGAGGGGCGAGTTCGCCGGACCTTGACGCCGCGTCACCTACGATGGGCAGCGATAAAGACTTCCAATCCTGTAGGGGATACATCAGTGCTGTCCAAGCTGTTGCGCCTGGGTGAAGGCCGTATGGTCAAACGCCTCAACGGGGTGGCCGACTACGTCAACTCCCTTTCGGATGACGTCGAGAAGCTCACCGACGACGAATTGCGCGCCAAGACCGACGAGTTCAAAAAGCGCGTTGCGGCTGGTACCAGCCTTGACGACCTGCTTCCCGAGGCGTACGCCGTGGCCCGAGAGGCGGCCTGGCGAGTGCTGTCCCAGCGGCCGTTCCACGTGCAGATCATGGGTGGTGCGGCACTGCACTTCGGCAACGTCGCGGAGATGAAGACCGGTGAGGGCAAGACCCTGACCTGTGTGCTGCCGGCCTACCTCAACGCGCTGAGCGGCAAGGGCGTGCACGTCGTCACCGTGAACGACTACCTGGCCCGACGTGACAGCGAATGGATGGGCCGGGTGCACCGCTTCCTCGGCCTGGACGTCGGCGTGATCCTGTCGCAGATGACGCCCGAGGAACGCCGGGTGGCCTATGGCGCCGACATCACCTACGGCACCAACAACGAGTTCGGCTTCGACTACCTGCGCGACAACATGACGCACTCGGTGGACGACATGGTGCAGCGCGGCCACAACTTCGCCGTGGTCGACGAGGTGGACTCGATCCTCATCGACGAGGCGCGGACGCCGCTGATCATCTCCGGTCCGGCCGACGGCGGCGCCGCGCACTGGTATCAGGAGTTCGCCCGCATCGTGCCGATGATGGAGAAGGACACCCACTACGAGGTGGACCTGCGCAAGCGCACCATCGGCGTGCACGAACTCGGTGTCGAGTTCGTCGAGGATCAACTCGGCATCGACAACCTCTACGAGGCGGCCAACTCGCCGCTGGTCAGCTACCTCAACAACGCCATCAAGGCCAAGGAGCTGTTCCACCGCGACAAGGACTACATCGTCCGCAACGGCGAGGTCGTCATCGTCGACGAGTTCACCGGCCGGGTGCTGACCGGCCGGCGCTACAACGAGGGCATGCACCAGGCCATCGAGGCCAAGGAGCACGTCGAGATCAAGGCCGAGAACCAGACGCTGGCCACCATCACGCTGCAGAACTACTTCCGGCTCTACGACAAACTCTCCGGCATGACCGGTACGGCCCAGACCGAGGCCGCCGAGCTGCACGAGATCTACAAGCTGGGTGTGGTGCCGATCCCGACCAACCGGGAGATGGTCCGCGCTGACCAGTCCGACCTGATCTACAAGACCGAGGAAGCCAAGTACATCGCGGTGGTCGACGATGTCGCCGAGCGCTACGAGAAGGGCCAGCCGGTCCTGATCGGCACCACCAGCGTCGAGCGCTCCGAGTACCTGTCGCGCCAGTTCACCAAGCGCCGGATCCCGCACAACGTGCTCAACGCCAAGTACCACGAGCAAGAGGCGAACATCATCGCCGAGGCCGGCCGGCGCGGTGCGGTCACCGTGGCCACCAACATGGCCGGCCGTGGCACCGACATCGTGCTGGGCGGCAACGTCGACTTCCTGGCCGACAAGCGGCTGCGGGAAAAGGGCCTGGACCCGATCGAGACGCCCGAAGAGTACGAAGCGGCCTGGGACGACATGCTCGAGACCATCAAGGCCGAGGCCGCCGACGAGGCCGACCAGGTCCGAGCCGCTGGCGGGCTGTACGTGCTGGGCACCGAGCGGCACGAATCCCGGCGCATCGACAACCAGCTGCGGGGTCGCTCGGGCCGCCAGGGTGACCCGGGCGAGTCCCGGTTCTATCTGTCGCTGGGCGACGAGTTGATGCGGCGCTTCAACGGCGCGACCCTGGAGTCCCTGCTGACCCGGCTCAACCTGCCCGACGACGTGCCGATCGAGGCCAAGATGGTGACCCGGGCCATCAAGAGCGCCCAGACGCAGGTCGAACAGCAGAACTTCGAGGTCCGCAAGAACGTCCTCAAGTACGACGAGGTGATGAACCTGCAGCGCAAGGTCATCTACGCCGAGCGCCGCCGGATCCTCGAGGGCGAGGATTTGCAGCAGCAGGCCCTCGACATGCTGGTCGACGTCGTCACCGCCTATGTGGAGGGCGCCACCGCCGAGGGCTACGCCGAGGACTGGGATCTGGAGAAGCTCTGGGAGGCGCTCAAGACGCTGTACCCGGTGGGTATCGATCACCGCGATCTGCTGGACCTCGACGCCGTCGGTGAGGCTGGCGAGTTGACCCGCGAGGAGCTGCTGACGGCCCTGCTCGACGACGCCAAGGCGGCCTACGCGCGCCGCGAGGCCGAGTTGGAGGAGCTCGCGGGCGAGGGCGCGATGCGTCAGCTCGAACGCAATGTGTTGCTCAACGTGATCGACCGCAAGTGGCGCGAGCACCTCTACGAGATGGACTATCTCAAGGAGGGCATCGGTCTGCGTGCGATGGCTCAACGCGATCCCCTGGTCGAGTACCAACGCGAGGGCTACGACATGTTCCGGGCGATGCTCGACGCGCTCAAGGAAGAGTCGGTGGGTTTCCTGTTCAACGTGCAGGTCGAGGCCGCCCCCGCGCCGGCCGTGGCCCCGGTGGAGACCCCGCAGGGTCTGGCCGAGTTCGCGGAGGCGGCCGCCAAGCGGACTGCTCCCGCGGCGGGCCAGGACCAGCCGGCCGGACCGCGGCATGCGGCCCCGGTGGGCTTGCGCGCCAAAGGAATCGACAACGGCGAGTCGACGCCTCCGCTGACCTACACCGGTCCCGCGGAGGACGGCGAGGCCGCGGTGCAGCGCTCCGGCGCGGCCGGGCGGCGCTCGGCCGCCGCGGCTGCCGCCGGCGAGGGCGGCACGCGCCGGGAACGCCGCGAGGCCGCCCGCAAGGCCGCCAAGGCGTCCCGCAAGAACTGACGGTTCAGCCGATGTGCAGCGCGACGATCTGCCATCGGCGGCCGTGGGTGGTGCGGCGCCATTCCACCCGGCACGCGATCGCGTGCAACCGGTTGCGCCGGGAGTAGGTGGCCGCGACCTCGAAGGTGCGCTCGGCGCGGTCACAGGCCTGCACCCGGGCCCGGCGCAGGACCGCCGCGCCGTCCCGGGCGCGCCCGCCCCGGGTGAACGCGAGCACGGAGTCGGCGAGCCCGGGCGGCATCAGCGGACGCAGCTGGGTCGGTGGCCGCCGTCGGTCGATGACCTCGAGCACGGTGCGCAGCGCGGCATCGGCGAAGGCCGCGGCGGCGGCGAGGTGTTCCGAGGGCCCGGCGGCAGCACCGGCGGGCACCGCCCGCAGGCGCGGTGTCGGTGGGCGCGGTGGCGCCGGCGGCGCCGGCCCGGTACCGATGGCCGGTTCATAGTCGACGACCGGTACCACGATGGCGCTCGGTGCGGGGCTGCTCGCAACGGTCAAAGTTCGGACCCTCCAGTGCATGCGACGAATCGGCCGGCCTGCTGGAGAGTGGCAGGAACTACTGCTGGTGATCCTGGCACAGTCGGGGGCTCCGCGTGTGCACCCGTTGTGCAGAACCCCCCGTCCTCCGGTTAACGTGGATGTCGGCAGTAGTCGACATGCAAGGGGGACGACACCGGGATGGTGACCAGGCTGTCGGCCTCAGACGCGTCGTTCTATCAGCTGGAGAACACCTCGACACCGATGTACGTCGGATCGCTGTCGATTCTGCAGAAACCGCGCTCCGGGTTGAGCTATGAGTCGCTGCTCGACACCGTCGAGCAGCGGCTACCCCAGGTGCCCCGCTACCGGCAGAAGGTCCGGGAGATCACGCTGGGCCTGGCGCGACCGGTGTGGATCGACGACACCGACTTCGACATCACCTACCACATTCGTCGTTCGGCGCTGCCGTCGCCGGGCAGCGACGCCCAGCTGCACGACCTGATCGCCCGGCTCGGTTCGCGCCCGCTGGACAAGAGCCGCCCGCTCTGGGAGATGTACCTGGTCGAGGGGCTGGCCAAGAACCGCATCGCGATCTACACCAAAAGCCATCAGGCACTGGTGAACGGCATGGGCGCCCTGGAGATCGGGCATGTGATCGCCGATCGCACCCAGCAGCCACCGAGCTTCGGCGAGGACCTCTGGATTCCGGCGCGGGAGCCGGGGACGGCCGGATTGGTGCTCGGCGCGGTCGGGGACTGGTTCTCCGGGCCGCGCGAGCAGCTGGCGGCGGTGCAGTCGGCCGTCACGGGCGTCGTCACCAACTCCGGTCAGCTGGCCGACATCGGGCGCCGCGTTGCCGATGCCGCACGCACGGTCGCGCGCGGCACCGCTCCGAGCAGCCCACTGAACACGAGGGTTTCGCGCAACCGGCGCTTCACCGTGGCCAGCGGCAGCCTCGAGGACTACCGGCGGTTGCGGGTGCGCTATGACTGCGACGTCAACGATGTGCTGCTGGCCGTCGTGGCCGGCGCGCTGCGCAACTGGCTGCTGTCCCGGGGCGAACCGGTCACTCCCAGCACGACCGTGCGCGCCATGGCACCCATGTCGGTCTACCCGGACCTCGACGAGGACGGGGCGGCCGGGCCCGGTCAGGCCATCAGCGAGGTCGCCCCGTTCCTGGTGGATCTGCCGGTCGGGGAGGGCAACGCGGTGGTCCGGCTGTCCCAGATCGCCCATGCCACCGAATCGCATCCCACCGCGACCAGCCTGGTGGATGCCCGCACCATCGTGACCCTGTCGGGCTTCGCGCCGCCCACGCTGCATGCGATGGGTATTCGGGTGGCCACCAATTTCGCGGCGCGGCTGTTCAACCTGTTGATCACGAATGTGCCGGGCGCCCAAACCCAGATGTATGTCGCCGGCGCCAAGCTGCTCGAGACCTATGCGGTGCCACCGCTGCTGCACAACCAGGTGCTGGCCATTGGTGTCACGTCCTATTGCGGCAAGGTGTATTTCGGCATCAATGCCGACCGGGAGGCCATGAGCGACGTCGACGTGCTACCCACACTGCTGCGCGAATCGTTGGAGGAATTGCTCGAAGCCGCCCAGTAGTTGGGCTCCCGCCAGGGCCGTGCCGCAGTAGGATGCGGCGGTGGGCAAGCGCAAGGGCAAGGGCACGGGCACCAAGATTCCCGACGAGCTCTACACGACCGAATTGTTCCGTCTGCAAACCGAATTCGTGAAGCTGCAGGAATGGGTCAAGCACTCCGGCACCCGGCTGGTGGTGGTGTTCGAGGGTCGCGACGCCGCCGGCAAGGGCGGGACCATCAAGCGGATCACCGAATACCTCAGTCCGCGGGTGGCGCGCATTGCGGCGCTGCCGGTCCCGACCGAACGCGAACGCGGGCAGTGGTACTTCCAGCGCTATGTCGCGGAGCTGCCGACCCGGGGCGAGATCGTGCTGTTCGACCGGTCCTGGTACAACCGGGCGGGGGTGGAGAAGGTGATGGGATTCTGTAGCCCGCACGAGCATTCGCTGTTCCTGCATCAGGCCCCCATTTTCGAGCAGATGCTCATCGACGACGGGATTCTGTTGCGCAAGTACTGGTTTTCGGTTTCCGACGTGGAGCAGCTGCGCCGATTCCGCAAGCGGCTGAAAGACCCGGTGCGGCAATGGAAGCTGTCGCCGATGGACCTGGACTCGGTGTACCGCTGGCAGGACTATTCGCGGGCCAAGGACGAGATGATGGCCCACACCGACACGCCGGTAAGTCCCTGGTATGTCGTCGAATCCGATATCAAGAAGCACGCCCGCCTGAACATGATGAGCCACCTGCTGTCCACGATCGACTACCACGCCGTGGACCGGCCCAAGGTGCGCCTGCCCGAACGGCCCGTGCAGGCCCACGACTACCAGCGGTTGCCGCGGGAGTTGGCCACCTATGTCCCCGATCACGTCGCCGCCCTGTTGGCCGATTAGCGGCTAGTCTGCGGAGATGCGGGTCTACATCCCGGCGACACTGGCCATGCTGCGCCAACTGGTCGCCGACGGCGAGCTGTTTCCCGTCAGCGGTACCGCCTTCGCGGTGACCCCGAGACTGCGGGAGGCCTACGCCGAAGGCGACGACGACGAACTCGCCGAGGTGGCGCTCGGGGAGGCGGCACGGGCGTCGCTGCGGCTGCTCGCCACCGACCAGGACGGCGGGACCGGGGCGACCGACGATGCCCTGCCGCTGCGCCGAGCCGTGATCGTGGCCGACATCGAGCCGGTGACCATGCGCCCGGATCTCGACGACGCCGTGGTGCGGGTGGGTGGCCCGTGCCGGACGGACGCGGTGGCCGCCGCCTACGTCGACATCGCCGAGGCCGAGCCCGCGGTCCGCGCGGCGATCGCGGTCATCGACGAGGCGGATATGGGTGACGAGGACGCCGAGCTGACCGTCGGCGATGCGCTGGATCACGATCTGGCCTGGTACGCGACCCAGGAACTGCCGTTTCTGCTTGAGCTGCTGTAGCTCGCGCGGAGGCGGGCTTGCGGGCTCGGCACTGGATACGGCACCGTAAGTTACGGTACCGTAGGTTATCTCCCGGGGTTTCGGGATTGTTCAAAACCGCCACCCAGGCAGGAGCCGTCATGGCCAAGAATTCCATCAAGATCAGCGCCAAGGTCGTCGACACCGTCCGGCCCACCGTCGTCGGCGCCGACAAGCATCCGGGCTGGCACGCGCTGCGCACCCTGATCGGCCGCATCACCACGCCGCTGCTGCCCGACGACTACGCGCACCTGGCCAATCCGCTGTGGTCGGCCCGCGAGTTGCGCGGCCGCATCGTCGATGTCCGCCGCGAGACCGAGGATTCGGCCACGCTGGTCATCAAGCCCGGCTGGGGCTTCACCTTCGACTATCAGCCCGGTCAGTACATCGGCATCGGCGTGCTGATCGACGGCCGGTGGCGCTGGCGGTCGTACTCGCTGACCTCGACGCCGGTCGCCGCCTCGAACACCATCACGATCACGGTCAAGGCGATGCCGGAGGGCTTCCTGTCCAGTCACCTCGTCGGCGGCGTCGCACCCGGCACCATCGTGCGGTTGGCCGCGCCCCAGGGCAATTTCGTGATGCCCGACCCGGCCCCGGCGAAGGTGTTGTTCCTAACCGCGGGCTCGGGGATCACCCCGGTGATGTCGATGCTGCGCACGCTGGTGCGTCGCGGCCAGATCTCCGACGTCGTGCATGTGCACTCGGCGCCGACCGCTGCGGACGTGATGTTCGCGGCCGAACTGGCGGAGCTGGCCGAGACCCACCCCGGCTACCGGCTGCGGTTGCGGGCCACGCGCACCGAGGGCCGGCTGGATTTGGCGCGGCTCGACGACGAGGTCCCCGACTGGCGGGATCGGCAGGCCTGGGCGTGCGGGCCCGAGGCGATGCTCGCCGACGCCGAACGGCTGTGGTCCGGCATCGGACTCGACGACAGCCTGCACCTGGAGCGGTTTGCGGTGGCACGGGCCCCGGCGCACGGGATCGGCGGCACCGTCACCTTCGAACGCAGTGGCAAGACCGTGGTAGCCGACGCCGCCACCTCGCTGATGGACGCGGGGGAGCAGGTGGGCGTGCAGATGCCCTTCGGCTGTCGGATGGGTATCTGTCAGTCCTGCGTGGTCGGCCTGGTCGACGGACATGTGCGGGATCTGCGCACCGGCGTCGAGCACGAGCCGGGCACCCGCGTGCAGACCTGTGTCTCCGCGGCCGCCGGCGATTGCGTGTTGGATATTTAGGCTTTACTGGCTGGTAACCTACGGAGTCGTAGGTTACGGTAGCGTAGGTACAACGAGAGGAGGTCGACGATGGCAATCACTGACATCCCGGCGTTTACGCATCTGACCGAGGCCGACATCGAGAGCTTGGGCGTCGAACTCGACGCCATCCGTCAGGACATCGAGGATTCCCGGGGCGAGCGAGACGCGCGGTACATCCGTCGCACCATCGCCATCCAGCGTGGACTCGAAGTGGCCGGCCGCCTGCTGCTGGCCGGCAGCTCCAAGCGCTCGTTCTGGTGGGCGGGGACCGCGACGCTGGGCGCGGCCAAGATCATCGAGAACATGGAGATCGGCCACAACGTCATGCACGGTCAGTGGGATTGGATGAACGATCCCGAGATCCACTCCACGAGCTGGGAGTGGGACATGACCGGGGCGTCCAAGCACTGGCGCTTCACCCACAACTTCATGCACCACAAGTACACCAACATCCTGGGCATGGACGACGATGTGGGCTTCGGCCTGATCCGCGTCACCCGCGATCAGCGGTGGACGCCGAGCAACCTGTTCAACCTGGTGTACAACACCATGCTGGCGCTGCTGTTCGAGTGGGGCGTGGGCCTGCAGCACCTGGAACTCGGCAAGATCTTCAAGGGTCGCGACGACCGCGCCGCCACCTTCGTGCGGCTCCGGGAGTTCGGCGTCAAGACCGGGCATCAGCTGGTCAAGGACTACGTCGCGTATCCGGCGCTGACCGCACTGTCGCCGGGCGCGACCTTCAAGTCGACGGCCAAGGCCAACGCGGTGGCCAACATCATCCGCAACATCTGGGCCAACGCGGTGATCTTCTGCGGCCACTTCCCGGACGGCGCCGAAAAGTTCACCAAGACCGACATGGTCGGGGAATCGCGCGGCCACTGGTACCTGCGGCAGATGCTGGGCAGCGCCAACTTCGAGGGCGGCCCGTTGCTGCGCTTCATGAGCGGCAACCTGTGCCACCAGATCGAGCACCACCTGTTCCCGGACCTGCCGAGCAACCGGTATCACGAGATCTCGGTGCGGGTGCGTGAGCTGTGCGAGAAGTACGACCTGCCCTACACCACGGGGTCTTTCCTGGGTCAGTACGGCAAGACGTGGCGGACCATCGCCAAGCTGTCGTTGCCGGACAAGTTCCTGCGCGACACCGCCCATGACGCGCCGGAGACCCGGAGCGAATGGATGTTCGCCGAGTTGGGGCCGGAGTTCGCGGCCACCGATCCGAGCAGCGGTCGCAAGCGCGGCCTCAAGACCGCCATTGGGCGCGTGCGCGCGGCGCGGAAACAGCGTCGTGACAATCGGTTTGACGCGGATCGGATCGACCGGGCCGCCTGAGGGTCAGGCCTCGGCGCCGTCGCGCAGCACGCGTAGCAGGCTGCGCGCGGCCGCCACCCGGTCCGCGGCCGGTCCGGCGAGTTGGTCCAGGGCGCATTCGGGGTCGGCCGGCGGACCCAGGTGTCCGCAGCCGCGCGGGCAGTCGCCGATGGCGGCGGCCAAATCGGAGAAGGCCATCAACACGTCGGTGGTCTCGATGTGGGCCAGCCCGAACGACCGAATCCCCGGAGTGTCGATCACCCAGCCGCCACCGGCCAGCGGCAGTGCCACCGACTGGGTCGAGGTGTGCCTGCCCTTGCCCACGCCGGACACCGCGCCGATCGCGCGATCGGCATCCGGCACAACGCGATTCACCAGCGTCGACTTGCCCACACCGGAATGGCCGAGCAGTACCGTGAGCTTGCCGGTCAGGATCGGCTCCACGGCATCCAACGGATCGTCGCGGCCGGCGGTGAGCACGGTCAGGTCCAGCCCGGCGAACTGCGCCGCAAACGGTTCGGGCGGTGCCAGATCGGATTTGGTCAGACACAGAATCGGAGTCAGCCCGCCGGCATAGGCGGCGATCAGCGTCCGCTGAACGAACCCGGTTCGCGGCGGCGGATCCGCCAGGGCGACCACGATCAGCAGCTGATCGGCGTTGGCCACCACCACCCGCTCGGTGGGGTCGGTGTCATCGGCGGTGCGCCGCAACACCGTTCGGCGCTCGCGGCGGCGCACGATCCGCGCCAGCGTGTCCGGGCGGCCGGACAGGTCACCCACCACGTCGACGTCGTCGCCCACCACAATCGGGGTCCGGCCCAATTCGCGGGCCCGCATGGTGGTGACCGGACGGTCGGGGTCGCCGTCGAGCACGACGCCCCAGCGGCCGCGGTCGACGGTGACGACCATGGCCGATTCCGCGTCGGCGTGATCGGGGCGGATCTTGGTACGCGGTCGCGAGCCCTTACCCGGACGGATCCGGACATCGGATTCGTCGTAGCTGCGAACGCGTCCCGCCATCGCGGCCCTTACTCCTGGCCCGCCAGCATGTCGGCCCACAGGTCGGGGAACTCCGGCAGGGTCTTGTCGGTGGTGGCGATGTCGTCGATCTCGACGCCGGCCACCCGCAACCCCACGATCGCACCGGCCATGGCCATCCGGTGATCGGCGTAGGCCCGCCAGGTGCCGCCGTGCAGCGGCGTCGCGGTGATCGACAGACCGTCCTCGGTCTCCACGCAGTCGCCGCCGAGGCCGTTGATCTCCGCACTCAGCGCGGCCAGGCGGTCGGTTTCGTGGCCGCGCAGGTGTGCGATCCCGCGCAGCCGTGACACCGACCCCTCGACCGCCAGGGCGGCCAGCGCCGCCACCGCGGGCGTCAACTCGCCCACCTCGTTGAGGTCGACGTCGAAGCCGCCGTAGGAGACCGGCCCTTGCACCTCCAGATGCGAATCCGTGCGTGACACAGTGGCATTCGTCGCCGCCAGTACCCGCAGGATGGTGTCGGAGGCCTGCAGGCTCGGCGACGGCCAGCCGATGATGCGCACCGCACCGCCGGTGGCCACGGCGGCCGCCAGGAACGGCACCGCGTTCGACAGATCCGGCTCGACGACCCAGTGCCGGGCCGCGACCGCCCCCGGCTCCACCCGCCAGCGGTTCGCCGTCGCATCGTCGACCCGGACGCCGGCCTGCCGCAGCATCTGCACCGTCATCGCCACGTGCGGGGCCGACGGCATGGTGGTCCCGGTGTGCTCGATCGTGACACCGTCGGCGAACGAGGGGCCGCACAGCAGCAGTCCGGACACGAACTGCGAGGACGCCGAGGCGTCGATGCCCACCGTGCCGCCGCGCACCGCACCCGTGCCGGTCACCCGGAACGGCATCGCGTCGCCGTCGATGTCCACCCCGAGGGTGCGCAGCGCTTCGAGCAGCGGCGCGATCGGCCGGGTCCGGGCCTGCTCATCGCCGTCGAACTCGACCGGCACCGATCCCAGGGCGGCCAGCGCCGGCACGAACCGCAGCACCGTGCCGGCCAGGCCGCAGTCCACCCGGGCGCCGGCCGGTGGGGCCACCCCACCGGAGATCGTCAACTCGGAGTGGTCGCCGGTGACGTCGAGTCCGAGGGTGCGCAGCGCCCCGATCATCAGGTCGGTGTCGCGGCTGCGCAGCGCGCCGCTGATGGTCGAGGAGCCCGACCCCTGCGCGGCGGCCAGCGCCGAGAGCATCAACGTCCGGTTGGTCAGCGACTTCGAACCGGGGACGATCACGGTGGCGTGGACAGGGGTGGCCGCATGCGGGGCCGGCCAAGGGTGTTGCAACACGGATCCATCCTGCCTTGTCGATGCCGTCTGGAACCATGTAGGCCATGTGTGGACGGTTTGCGGTCACCACCGACCCTGCGCTGCTGGCGCAGAAGATCCAGGCGCTCGACGAGACGACCGCGGCGGCGCAGGGCGCCGCCGGTGCGTCGGCGGCCAACTACAACGTCGCGCCCACCACCGCGATCAGCACCGTCGTGAAGCGCCACGCCGAACCCGAGGACGAGGCGACGCGACGGCTGCGGTCCATGCGGTGGGGTCTGATTCCGCCGTGGGCGAAGACCGGGCCCGACGGCAAGCTCGAGGGCAAGGGGCCGCTGCTGATCAACGCGCGCGCCGAGACGGTCACCGAATCGCCGGCGTTCCGGAACTCGGCGAAGAACAAGCGCTGCCTGGTCCCGATGGACGGCTGGTATGAGTGGACCCCCAACCGGGACGCCAAGGGGCACAAAACACCGTTCTACCTGCACGCCGAGGACGGCGAGCCGCTGTTCATGGCGGGGTTGTGGTCCACCTGGCGGCCCAAGGGCGCGGACCGCAGCGTCCCGCCGCTGTTGAGCGCGACGATCATCACCACCGACGCCGTGGGGCCGCTGGCCGAAATCCACGACCGGATGCCGCTGACCATCAGCCGCCCGGACTGGGACCGCTGGATGGATCCGGACGCCCCGATCGACGAGGGTCTGCTGCGCGGCCACGGCGATCTGGACCGGATCGTCGTCCGGCAGGTGTCGACCCTGGTCAACAACGTCCGCAACAACGGCCCCGAACTCATCGCCCCGGCGGACCCGCAGGCCGAACAAGCCGAGCTGTTTTGAACCACCCCCTGTTCGACCCGGGGGTGACCGAGGCCGTCGGCGCCGACCTGCGCGCGGCCGACTACCGCACCGACGGCGTGGCCGAACTGCTGGGCGCGGACGCCGAGGCCGCCCTCGGACGCGGGGTGTGGTGGCCGGCGCTGCGGGCCACCCGCAGCGCCGGGCCCGATCGGCAACGCCTGGCGGTGCTGGTGCGGCTGTTCCTGCTCGGCGTGGACGAACCGCTCGACCAGATCGAGGTGGCGTTTCCCAGTGTGGCGCCGGCGGACCTGCTGGCCAACGGGGTGCTGGAACCGGCCGGGCCGGGGGCCGCGCGCGCGGCCCTGGACATCCGCCCGCACAGCGACGGTGCCCGCGACTACCTGGTGGTCTCGGATCAGGACGCGGCGCTGCGCGGCACCCCGGTGCGGCGCGATCACGTGCTCGGGATCGGGGGCGCCTCGGTCTCGTTGGCCCGCGCGGTGAGTCGCGCCCCGGCCGGCCGGGCACTCGATCTCGGCACCGGCTGCGGCATCCAGGCCGTCCACCTGGCGGCGCACTGCACCGAGATCGTGGCCACCGACACCAACGAGCGCGCTCTGGCGTTGGCCGCGGCCACCGCCCGGATCAACGGGCTGAGCTGGGAGTTACGGTGCGGCAGCCTGTTCGAGCCGGTCGCGGGGGAGCGATTCGATCTGATTGTGTCCAATCCGCCGTTCGTGGTGGGCGCCGGCGCCGCGGACTACCTCTATCGGGATTCCGGCATGGTCGGGGATGCGCTGTGTCGGCGGCTGATCGAGCAGGTGGGCGACCATCTGAACCCCGGCGGGACCGCGCAGATCATGGCGAACTGGATCGTGCGTTCGGGGCACGACTGGCGGCAGCGGGTCACCGAGTGGCTGGCGGGCACCGGTTTGCACGCCTGGGTGGTGCAGCGCGAACTCGCCGACCCGGTCAGTTATGTGTCGCTGTGGCTGTCCGACGCCGGTGAGAGTGCGGAGCAGAGCGCACGGCGCGGCGGGCAATGGCTGGACTGGTTCGCCGACAACGACATCACCGCCGTCGGGATGGGCATCATCGCGTTGCGCGCCCCGGCCGTCGGGGAGACCGGGCCGCCAGAACACATCCTGGAGGAGATCGTCGGGGCCGACGAGGCGCTGACCGGGCCCGAGGTCGAGGCGTTCTTCGCGCGCCGCGCCTACCTGCGCGACACCGACGACAGCGCGTTGCTGGCGGCCCGCCTCTCGACGGCGCCGGTGTTCCTCGAGGAGCACTACCTGCCCGGACCCGAAGGCTGGCAACAGATTTCGGCGGCGGTGCAGCGCCCGGGCGGCCCGGCGGCGGTGTTGGGGGTCGACGAGGTGTCCCGGGCGTTGCTGGCCGGTTGCCGCGGCGAGGTGCCACTGGGCACGCTGCTGCAACTGCTCGCCAGCCACCACCGAGTGGACGCCGAGGCGCTGGCGCACGCCGCGCTGCCGGTGGTCCGGGAGGCCATCGGCCGGGGGATCCTCTACCAGGCGCAGTGAGCCGCGCGGAGCCCGGCCGTCACGGCCCGGTGTACCCCGGCGGGTTGGGGGAGTCGACCCACAGGTCCACGCCCAGCTCGACCGGACCGGGGGTGCTGTTGTACACCGACAGGTCAGTGACGCCGGATTCCAGCAGCACGTCCTCACACAGCAGCGTCTGTCCGGTGTATTCGCGGGCCGGCCGGGTCAACACGGCATAGGCCGCGTCCGAGTACACCTCGGGCCGGCGGGAACGCTTCATCGATTCTTCCCCGCCGAGCAGGTTCTGCACCGCCGCGGTGGCCACCATGGTGCGCGGCCACAGCGTATTCGAGGCGATGCCCGCGTCCCGCAACTCTTCGGCAATTCCCAACGCGCACAACGTCATCCCGAACTTGGCCATCATGTACGGCGTGGGACGCAGCCACTCCGATTCCAGCCGGATCGGCGGCGACAAGGTCAGAATGTGCGGATTGGCCCGGCCCTTCATGTGCGGGATGCAGGCCTGGGACACCGCGTAGGTGCCCCGCACCTGGATGCCGTTCATCAGATCGAAACGCTTGAGGGGCACCTCCTCGATGGAGCCGAGATTGATCGCCGAGGCGTTGTTGACGCAGATGTCGATGCCGCCGAATTGTTCGACGGCCTTGGCCACCGACTCGGCCACCAGATCGCCGTCGCGGATGTCGCCGAGAATCGGCAGGGCCTGGCCGCCGGCCTCCTCGATCTCCTTGGCCGCGGTGTAGATCGTGCCCGGCAGCTTGGGATGGGGTTCGGCGGTCTTGGCCACCAGCGCGATGTTGGCGCCGTCGGCGGCGACCTTCTTGGCGATGGCCAGGCCGATGCCCCGACTGGCCCCGGAGATGAACATCGTGGTGCCCGCGAGGGGGCGATCTGCAGCCATGCCCCGACTTTAGCCAGCCGCGATCTCGGCGAGGACCGCATCGCTGAGATCGATGAGGTCCCGCGGGGCCAGGGCGACATCGAGGCCGCGCTTACCGGCGCTGCACAGAATGCGGTCCCAGTTCAACGCCGAGGAATCGATCGCGGTGGGCAGCTTGGTCCGCTGGCCCAGCGGGGAGATACCGCCCAGCACATAGCCGGTGCTGCGGTGGGCCTCGGCGGGCGGCGCCAGCGCGGCCTTACGCGCCCCCAGGGCGGCCGCGGCGGCCTTCAACGACAGCGTCGCCGGGACCGGTAGGACCGCCACCGCCAGTCCCGTAGGAAGCGTCAGGACCAGGGTCTTGAAGATCTGCCCGGCGACGAAGCCGTGGTCGCGGCCGAGTTCGGCGGCGGCCTCGACGCCGAACGAGCGGTTGCGCGGGTCGTGCCGGTAGGCGAGCACCTCGTGCTCGATCCCGGCGGCGATCAGGGCCTCGATCGCCGGTGTCGCCGCTCTGCCCACCGCGTCAGGTTAGCCAGATCGACCCGGTGACGCGCTCGTCGGCCCGCGGGTTTTTGCCGCGCGGGCCGCCCTGCGGAATTACTGCCGGGCGAATACCGTTTGAACTTGCAGTCCCGCGGTGCGGAGCGGTTGTCAGTGTGCGGCCCTAGGATGGGCGGATAGGGGAGTTTGGTGTCAACGTTATGCCTGGAGCCCCCGGCTTCGGCGGATCTCGCCGCGGTGTTCGGGCGTTCGATGACGGAAGGGACTTTGTCAACCACCATGACCGACATCGACGGTAAGACCGCCACGGCGAATCCGGAGGAAACCGACGCGGAACTGACCGCCCGCTTCGAACGCGACGCCATTCCGCTGGTGGATCAGCTCTACGGCGGTGCGCTGCGGATGACCCGCAACCCGGCCGACGCCGAGGATCTGCTGCAGGAAACCATGATCAAGGCCTATTCGGGATTCCGGTCCTTCCGGGAGGGCACCAACCTCAAGGCGTGGTTGTACCGCATCCTGACCAACACCTACATCAACAGCTACCGCAAGAAGCAGCGCCGGCCGGCGGAGTACCCCACCGAGGAGATCACCGACTGGCAGTTGGCGGCCAACGCCGAGCATTCGTCGGTCGGTTTGCGATCGGCTGAGGTGGAGGCTTTGGAAGCCCTGCCCGACACCGAGATCAAGGAAGCGCTGCAGCAGCTGCCGGAGGATTTCCGGATGGCGGTTTATTATGCCGACGTCGAAGGTTTCCCCTACAAGGAGATCGCCGAGATCATGGATACACCGATCGGGACCGTGATGTCCCGGCTGCATCGGGGGCGTCGCCAGTTGCGCGACCTGTTGACCGAAGTGGCCAAGGATCGCGGCTACATCCGCGGCACCCAGATCGCCGCGCCCGAGGAGGTCTCGTCATGAGCTCGAACGAAGAAGATCGCTGGCAGCCGCCGCTGGGTCCGGTGGACCACGAGCATCCCGGCTGCGCCGCGGTCATCGCCGAGGTGTGGACGCTGCTCGACGGTGAGTGCACCGCCGATTCCCGGGAGCGGCTGCAGCAGCACCTCGACGACTGCCCGGCCTGCCTGCGGCACTATGGCGTCGAGGAGCGCATCAAGCGGCTGATCGCCACCAAGTGCAGCGGCGAGAAGGCCCCGGAGGGGCTGCGGCAGCGGCTGCAGATCGAGATCAGCCGCACCACCATCGAACGCGGCTGAGACACGAAAAGACCGCCCGGTTCCGACGGATCCGGGCGGTCTCTTTTTGCCTTTTCAGGCGAGCGTCAGGAGTTGGGACGCTTGCCGTGGTTCGCCTTGCTGTGCTTGCGGTCCTTCTTCTTACGGCCACGTTTGGCCATGACATACCTCCGGTGCTGGTCTCGTCGAGGGCTCGACGCTGCGGCTGCCCAAGCGGGCGGGGCCCGACGAGCATTGCCCCCATTGTCTCATGGGCCCGGGGATGCCCAGTCCACCCCGGCCAGGCGTTGGGCGGCCGCGCGGCCGGTTGTGGTTCGATAGAGCGTCAGTAGCGCCGGTGGACGCCGCGTCCGTGGGAATGATGAGTGGGGTGAAGATGGCCGAAGATGTTCGCGCGGAAATCGTGGCTAGCGTGCTCGAAGTTGTGGTTCACGAGGGTGACCAGATCGGTGAAGGCGACACCGTGGTGCTGCTGGAGTCGATGAAGATGGAGATCCCGGTGCTGGCCGAGGCCGCGGGCACCGTCACGAAGGTGAACGTCGCCGTCGGCGATGTCATCCAGGCGGGCCACCTCATCGCCGTCATCAGCTAGGCACCATGTCGACCCTCGGTGAGCTGCTCGCCGAGCACACCGTTCTGCCGGGCGATGCGGTCGACCACCTGCACGCCGTGGTCAGCGAGTGGCAACTACTGGCGGATCTGTCCTTCGCCGACTACTTGATGTGGGTGCGCCGCGACGACGGTGAACTGGTGTGCGTCGCGCAGTGCCGGCCGAACACCGCGGCCACGGTCCTGCTCTCCGATGCCGTCGGCACCACGGCGTCGTCGGCGCAGCTGCCGCTCGTGGCCGCCGCATTCTCCTCCGGGGCGATCGGCAGCGCCGACGACCCCAATCCCACGCTGACCCATCGCAGTGGGCTCAACGTGGAAGCGGTCCCGGTCCGACACCACGACACCGTGGTGGCCGTGCTGACGCATCAGACGGCCCTGGCCGCGCTGCGCCAGTCCAGTCCGCTCGAGAGCGCGTACCTCGACTGCGCGGGCGATCTGGTGCACATGCTCTCCGAGGGCACGTTCCCGAACGTCGGCGATCTGGCCGCGTCATGGTCGAGCCCGCGGGTGGGCGACGGGTTCATCCGGCTCGACGGCGACGGTGCCGTGGTGTTCGCCAGCCCCAACGCGTTGTCGGCGTACCACCGGATGGGGTTGGCCGCCGAGCTGGCCGGCCGCAATCTGGTCACCATCACCCGCCCGCTGATCTCGGATCCGTTCGAGGCTCAGGAGGTCGCCGAACATATTCGCGCCTCGCTGGCCGGCGGGTCGAGCATGCGGATGGAGGTCGACGCCGGGGGTGCGGCGGTGCTGCTGCGCACCATCCCGCTGGTGGTGCACGGTGCCGCGGCCGGTGCCGCGGTCCTGATCCGCGACGTGACCGAGATCAAGCGCCGCGACCGGGCGTTGCTGAGCAAGGACGCGACCATCCGCGAGATTCATCACCGGGTGAAGAACAACCTGCAGACGGTCGCGGCGTTGTTGCGGCTGCAGGCCCGGCGCAGCAGCAGCGCGGAAAGCCGTGAGGCGCTGATGGAATCGGTCCGTCGGGTCACCTCGATCGCGCTGGTGCACGACGCGCTGTCGATGTCGGTGGACGAGGAGGTGAACCTCGACGAGGTGATCGACCGGATCCTGCCGATCATGAACGACGTGGCTTCCGTCGACGCCCCGATCAAGATCACCCGGGTGGGCGCGCTCGGGGTGCTCGACGCCGACCGTGCCACTGCGTTGATCATGGTGATCACCGAGCTCGTGCAGAACGCGCTCGAGCACGCCTTCGACACCAGCGCTCCGCGTGGTTCGGTGACGATCTCCTCGCAGCGCTCGGCGCGCTGGCTCGATGTGGTGGTGCACGACGACGGCCGCGGCCTTCCGCCGGAGTTCAGCCTGGAGCAATCCGACCGGCTCGGCCTGCAGATTGTCCGGACCCTGATCTCGGCCGAGCTCGACGGTTCATTGGACATGCACGATGTGCCGGGCGGCGGCACCGACGTGGTGTTACGGGTCCCGATCGGGCGGCGGCCGCGGTTGCCGCAGTAACCGGCTGCAGAGACAACTCTGGCCCCGGCGGTTGCCGGGGCCAGAGTTGGAATGCTTCGGTCAGACGCCGGTGCGAGTCCGGGTCCGGGCGTTGCGACGCTTGAGCGCGCGGCGCTCGTCCTCGCTCATCCCGCCCCACACGCCGGCGTCCTGGCCGGACTCCAACGCCCAGCTCAGGCACTCGGTGGTCACCGGGCAGCGGTTGCAGACGAGTTTCGCGTCGGCAATCTGGGCGAGGGCCGGCCCGCTGTTCCCCACTGGGAAGAACAGTTCCGGATCCTCGTCACGACAGACCGCCTTGTGCCGCCAATCCATGGCAAAACTCCTCACTGTGACGCGCAGCAATACGCGCCGATTAATAGTCTCCGGGTTAACACGTGCACCGAATGTTTCTGCACTGTTGCATCTGATAGTTCCAGAGGCTGAACAGATGTCAATAGAACTCAGTTAACACGTGGTCAATGTCACTACCGGGGGCAGTCGACGAACCGGTTACCCCGTTGTACTACACTCAAACCCAGATGCGCCCGAAAATTTCGACCTAACCTCAGTTATTGCAGGTAGGAGCGTTATTTGGGAGCGGAGCGACGACGTCCAGCGCGTCGGGGACCGATCTGAAGGTCAGGGATTCCCGCTCACCGATGTAATCTCCGTCAATTTGCGTGGCGACGGGCGTGTCGCTGGTCACCTGCACCCAATCGACGTCATCGCAGCGAATCAGATGCTTCGCGGACAGCTTTGGTCGCTTGGCCACCATCTGCCGCACCAGGCCGAGATTGCGCCAGATGCTCATGCTCGTGGTGGCGAACACGCCGAGGCCGGTCTCGAAGCGGGTGTCCGGGTTGGTCCAGATCGGCCGGGTGTTGGCATAGGTCCACGGACTCGAATTCGACACGAACACGAAATGCACCCCCGTGACGGGATCCCGGTCCGGCAGCTGCAGCGTGAGCCGGGGCTCGCGACGGGCGCTGCGCAGCACCGCGGGCACCGCGACCCGGATATAGCGGGATGCCGTGACGCCCTTGTGTTTGCGGCCGCGATTGCGATGCGACTCCACCGCGGCCACCACTTCGCCGTCGACCCCGATGCCCGCGGTGAACACCGCCCACCGCTCCCCGCAGTCCATCAGCCCGATGCGTCGCCAGTCCCGTTTCGGGCCCCGGGAGCCGAGGAGGTCGACGAGCAGGTTGGTGGCCTCGATGGGATCCGGCGAGATGCCCAGTGAGCGGGCGAAGACGTTGGCCGACCCGCCGGGTACCACCGCGACCGCGGGCGCCGGCGTCAGGCTGCGCCGGCCGGGCTCGCCGAGCAGGCCGTTGACCACCTCGTTCACCGTGCCGTCGCCGCCGTGCACGATCACCACGTCGACGCCGTCGGCCGCGGCCGCGGCGGCGATCTCGGTGGCGTGCCCGGGATGGTTGGTGTGTTCGACGGTCAGCCGCACCCGGCTCTCGAGGGCATGGGCCAACAGGTCGCGGCCCGCCGCCGTGGTCGAGGTGGCATTGGGGTTCACGATGAGCACGGCACGCACGAGCAATCAGCCTACGGGGCGCCGGCGCCCCAACGTGCTCAGCTGCCGTCCGGCGCGAGCGGGCGCAAACCACGGGATTTTCGCGGCGTGTCACGCGGGGACGCGCACCTTCGCGGGAAATGGGCGGCGGTCGCGGGCTCAGGCGATCGAGCGCAACACCGCCAGCACCCGGTCGATGAGCGCCGACGGCTCGGCGGTCAGCCGCGCGGCCACCAGGTCGACGCCGAGGCTGGCCGGACTCAGCGGGAGATACCGCACCCCCGCGATGTCGAGGGCCGCCGTCGGATCGGGCACCACGGCGGCGCCGAGACCGGCGGCCACGAGCGTCACCAGCGTCGAGGTCTCCATCACCTCGTGCCGCACCCGCGGGACGAACCCCGCGTCGGCGCAGATCGCGGTCAGCACGCTGCCCATCACCGAGCGGCCGTGTCCGGCGTGGGCCACGAACTCCTCATCGCGCAGATCCGCGACCTGCAACTCGGTGCGGTCGGCCAGCCGGTGACCCGCCGGCAGCGCGACCAGGAGCCGGTCCCGACGCACCACCTCGGTCACCACCCCGGGATGCTGCACGGGCGGCCGCAGCAGCGCCAGGTCGATCTCGCCGCCGGCCAGGGCCGCCAGCTGCGCCGGGGCCAGCATCTCGCCGCGCACGCTGACCTCCACGCCGGGCAGGGCCTCGCCCAGGGCCCGGACCAGCCGGGGGAGCAGCGAATAGGTGGCCGAGCCCACGCAGCCGATGGCCAGTTGGCCCTCGGTGCCGCCGGCGATGCGGCGCGCGAGTTCGCCGGCGTCGTCGACGGCATCGAGGATGCGCACGACCCGGCGTAGGTAGGCGGCACCGGCCGGCGTGAGTTCGACTGTGCGGGTGGTGCGCACCAGCAGCGCGACGCCGAGTTCGTTCTCGAGCGCCCGGATCTGCTGAGACAGCGGGGGCTGGGCGATGTGCAGGCGCTGCGCGGCGCGCCCGAAGTGCAGTTCCTCGGCGACCGCGCGGAAGTACCGGAGATGGCGGAGTTCCATGACTATGACTTTAAACCTATTAATACACTGAATCTAAGTACTTCAGAATATTGCCGAACCGGCCTACCGTCGAGGGCATGGACGTGGTGATCTGCAGCCCAATCCGAACCCCGGTCGGCCGGATGGGCGGTGCATTGGCCCCGCTGACGGCCGCCGACCTGGCGACCGTCACGCTGCGCGCCCTGGTGCAGCGCACGGGTTTGGGCGACGGCGATGTCGACGACGTGATCCTGGGCAACGGCTACGCCAACGGCGAGGCGCCCGCGATTGGCCGGATTGCGGCCCTGGACGCCGGCCTGGGCACCTCGGTGCCGGGCCTGCAGATCGACCGCCGCTGCGGCTCGGGCCTGCAGGCGGTGCTGTACGCGGCCGGGCAGGTCGCCACCGGCGCGGCCCGCGTGGTGATCGCCGGCGGCGCCGAATCGATGTCGAACGTCGAGCACTACGCGCTGGGTCTGCGTACCGGGGTGCGGCAGGGCGGCATCGCGCTGGCGGATCGGTTGGACCGGGCCCGCGAAACCGCAGGCGGCGCGAGCCATCCCATTGCCGGCGGCATGATCGAGACCGCCGAGAACCTGCGGTGTGAGTACGGCCTGACCCGGGCCGACCAGGATGAACTGGCGGTGCGTTCGCATCGCCGCGCGGTGGCCGCGCACGACGCCGGCCGGTTCGCCGAGGAACTGGTGCCGGTCACGGTCCCGGGCCCGGGGGGCAAACCCGACACCGTCGTCGACCGCGACGAGCATCCCCGCGCCGACATCAGCGTCGAGCGGCTGGCCGAGATGCGGCCCATCCGCGCCAAGATCGATCCCGACGCCACCGTCACCGCGGCCAACGCCTCGGGTCAGAACGACGGCGCCGCGATGTGCGTGGTCACCACCGCGGCCGAGGCCGAGCGGCTGGGGTTGACGCCGCTGCTGGCGCTGCGGTCGTGGGCGGTCACCGGATGCGCACCGGAAACCATGGGGATCGGCCCGGTCGGCGCGACCGCCGCGGCACTGGACCGCGCGCAACTGAGTCTCGACGACATCGACCTGATCGAACTCAACGAGGCCTTCGCCGCGCAGGTGCTGGCGGTGCTGGCGGAATGGAAACTCGACGCGGCCGACGACCGGCTCAATCCGTGCGGTTCCGGCATCTCGCTGGGCCACCCGATCGGTGCCACCGGTGCGCGCATCCTGGCCACCGCCGCGTATGAGGCGCGGCGGCGATCGGCCCGATATGTATTGGAAACCATGTGTATTGGCGGCGGCCAGGGCTTGGCCGCGGTCTTTGAGACAGTGAGGTAGCAGCGATGAGTTCGTGCGAAGTCCATGCCGTGGTCAGCGGCCGGCCCGAGGCCCCGGCGGTGGTGCTGTCCAACTCGTTGGGTTCGACCCACCGGATGTGGGACGCCCAGCTGCCCGAGTTGGAGAGCCGCTTCCGGGTGGTGCGGTATGACACCCGCGGGCACGGCGGCTCGCCCGTCCCCGACGGGCCCTACTCGATCGATGAACTGGTCGACGACGTCGTGGCCCTGCTGGATCGCCTCGACATCGCGCGCGCCCACGTCGTGGGACTGTCGCTGGGCGGCATGACCGCGCTGCGGTTGGCCGCCCGCAATCCCGAGCGCGTCGACCGGATGGCGGTGCTGTGCACCAGTGCCCAGCTGCCGCCGGCCAGCGCCTGGACCGAGCGGGCCAAGACGGTGCGCGCGGGCGGCGCCGGTGCCGTCGCCGCGTCGGTGGTGTCGCGCTGGTTCACCCCCGACTATCTGGCCGTCCATCCCGACGTCCGCATCGAGGCCGAGCACATGGTGGCCAACACCCCGGCCGAGGGCTACGCGGCCTGCTGCGAGGTGATCGCGAGACTCGATCTGCGCGACGACCTGCCGTCGATTCTGGCGCCCACCCTGGCGATCGCCGGGGCCGACGATGCGGCCACGCCGCCGGCAATGCTGCGCGATATCGCCGACACCATTGCGGGGGCGAAGGTGCTGGTGGTGCCGCGCTCGGCGCATCTGGCCAACGCCGAACAACCCGCCATCATCACGCCCGCCCTCATCGAACACCTGGAGCAGTCATGACGCTGAACAAAGTGGTCGACTCGGCCGCCGCGGCCGTCGCCGACATCCCCAGCGGCGCCAGCCTGGCCGTCGGCGGATTCGGCCTGGCCGGCATCCCGTGGTTCCTCATCGAGGCGCTGCTGGAGCAGGGCGCCGAGGACCTGACGATCGTGAGCAACAACTGCGGCGTCGACGGCGGCGGCCTCGGCCTGCTGCTCGAGGCGCGCCGGATCACCCGGGTGATCGCCTCCTACGTGGGTGAGAACAAGGAATTCGCCCGGCAGTACCTGGCCGGCGAGTTGACCGTCGAGTTGACCCCGCAGGGCACCCTGGCCGAGCGGCTGCGGGCCGGGGGGAGCGGCGTCGGCGCCTTCTTCACCCCCACCGGCGTCGGCACGCTGGTCGCCGATGGCGGATTGCCCTGGCGCTACCACACCGACGGCAGCATCGCGCTGTCGTCCCCGCCGAAGGAGGTCCGCAGCTTCGGTGGCCGCGAGATGCTGCTGGAGACCGCGATCGTCACCGACTACGCGCTGGTGCGTGCCGCCGTCGCCGACAAGGCCGGCAACTGTGTATTCCATGCCGCGGCACGCAATTTCAATCCGCCGGCCGCGATGGCCGGCCGGGTGACCATCGTCGAGGCCGAGCGCGTGGTGGAGGTCGGCGAACTGCACCCCGACGAGGTGCATCTGCCCGGCATCTTCGTGCAGCGCGTCCACGAGCTGACCCCAGAGCAGGCTGCGCGCAAGGAAATCGAGCAGCTGACCACCCGAGTACGGCAGGAGGCGCACCAATGAGTTGGACCCGTAAAGAGATGGCCGCCCGCGCAGCACGGGAACTTCGCGACGGCGACTACGTCAACCTCGGCATCGGGCTGCCCACGCTGATCCCCGATTACCTGCCCGAGGGCTCCGACGTGCAACTGCACGCCGAGAACGGCATCCTCGGCGTCGGCCCGTTCCCCTACGAGGACGAGGTGGACCCCGACCTGGTCAACGCCGGCAAGCAGACGGTGTCGGTGCTGCCCGGCGCGTCGTTCTTCGATTCGGCGACCAGTTTCGCGATGATCCGCGGCGCGCACGTGGACGTGGCGGTGCTCGGCGGCATGCAGGTGGCCGGCAACGGCGACCTGGCCAACTGGATGGTGCCCGGATCCATGGTCAAGGGCATGGGTGGTGCGATGGACCTGGTCAACGGCGCCGGGCGAGTCATCGTCTTGATGGACCACGTCGCGAAAACTGGTGCGGCCAAGCTCGTTACGGCCTGTGATCTGCCGCTGACCGGGAAGGCCGTGGTCAGCCGCGTCATCACCGACCTCGGGGTCTTCGACGTCACCGGCGAAGGTTTCGAGGTGGTCGAACTGGCCCCGGGGGTGGACTACGACGACATGGTCGCCAAGACCGCCGCTCCGGTCACCGACGCGCGAAAGCTAGCCGGCCGCGTCGGGTAGCAGCGGCGGACAGACCCCGTCGGCGTCGGCCGCCAGTTCGAAGTGCCAGGTTTCGTTGGCATAGATCTGGCACAGGCCGAACCGCGCGCCGTGGGTGCCGAGCCACTGCGCGGCGTCGGGGCCGCCGATGTCGACGGCCGCACCGACCACGTGTTTGGACTGCTCCGGGGTCTGCACGAATTGCCGGGCCGCGGCGTAGCTGCCGTAGGTCGATACCGCATCGTCGAGCAGGCGCTGCTGGAACTGCGGCGAGCGCCACCCGGAGTTGACCGTCATTGTGATGCCCTGTGCGGCAGCGGCGTTGGCGGCGTCCTGCACGGCGCGCAGCAGCGCGGGCTCGAGCCGGCCGACCGCCGGATCCCACACGTCGAAGGGGCTCACCAGTGGCGTGGCGTTGTCGGCGAGGGCGACCCGCGGCGGGACCGCCGGCAGCGGTGCCAGCAGCGCGCCGGCCAGCGCGGCGGCCGCGGCCAGGGTCAGGCCCGCGCCGGCCCTACGCATCGACACCCCAGGGGCCGCGGGCCGCCAACTCGGTGCGCGACCGGATGCCGAGCTTCGCGTAGACCCGGGTGAGGTGGTACTGCACGGTCTTGGGCGACACGAACAGCTCGGCAGCCACCTCCCGATTGGACATTCCCTGCGCCACCAATGTGGTCACCGCCTCCTCCTGCGGGGTCAGGTCCACGCTGTGCCGGGCACCGCGCAGCTGGTTGAGTCCGCCGGCCTTGAGCTCTCGCTCGCAGCGCGCGACGTAAGTATGGGCACCCAGCGACAGGTACAGCTCGCGGGCGGTGCCGATCACCGCGTCGGCGTCGCGGCGTTTGCCGGCCCGTCGCAGCGTCTGGCCGTAGGCGAAGTTCACCCGCGCCAGGTCGTAGCGCAGCGGCAGGCCGTCGAGCAGGGCCAGCGATTCCTCGAACGCGGACCGGGCCGCGGGCAGGTCGCCGCGCGCACCGAGCAGCCGGCCCCGCGCATAACCGAGCCGCGCCGTTGCCGACCGGTGATTGCGCGCCCGGGCCCGCTGCTCATGGGGTCCCAGGAAGGCCTCGGCCTCCTGCAGCCGCCCGTCGATCACCAACGCGTTGGCGAGCACGTCGGGCCAGGGCCAGTAACCGGGCTCGTTGAGGGCCGTGCCCGGCGCCAACCGCAGCAACGGTTCCAGGGTGCGGCGCACCCGCGCGTAGTCGGCCTCGGCCTCGGCGATCTGCGCCCGCGCCAGCAGTGCCGGGATGCGCATCATCTCGTAGTCCTGGGTGACCACATCGGCGGCCCGGGCGGTGGCCGCGGCGGCCGTCCAGTCCCCGCGCAGGGCGTGGATCTGTGTCGCGGTCCATTCCAGCATCGGTGTGACGATGACGATCCCGCTCGAAGCCGCCAGCGCGCGGCCGGACTCGATGACGGCCAGCGCCGTGTCCCACTCGCCGGTGACGAAGTGTACCCGCGCCAACCAGCCCAACGCCCACAGCGTGATTCGTCGGGAGCCGCCCAAAGCCGCAGTAGAGACTGCGCTTTCGAGGTTGCCGCGGGCGCCGTCGATATCGTCGCTGAGCAGTTGCACCCAGCCGCGGCCCATCGTGAAGCGTTGCGACTGGGCGCCGTGGCGCACCCGGCCGGCCAGATCGTCATAGGCGATGGCGGCGCTCTTGGGATGGCCGGCGGCCAGCATGCCGAGGCCGCGCACCGCGGCCGCCTCGATGCCGGCGGGGGAGTCGAGTTCGGCCAGTTGCAGCGCCTTGTCGGCCCACCCGACCAGTTCGCTGCCGCGGCCGCGCATCAACGCATGCAGCACATAACGCTGCGCGATCAGGGCCGCGGTCTCCGGTTCCCGTTCGGCGTTGACGATCTCCCAGGCCCGGTCCAGGCGAACCCCGGCCTCGGCCGCGCGCCCGCGCAGTATCGCGAGGTAACCCAGAACGGCGTTGCGCAACGGGGTTTCGCGCATGCTCTCGATCGCGGGCACCAGTGCGGCCGCCGCCCCGCAGTCACCGGCGGCGACCAGGGCGTCCACCGCCAGGGTCATCCGGGTCTCGCGCTCCAACGGCGCCGGGGTCAGCCGGGCCGCGTCCCGGAACAGGGTGGCGGCCTGAGCCCACGCCCCGACGGCACTGCGCCGGTGGGCCAGCGCGGTGACCTCGTCGGCCAGGGTGGCATCGGGCATCGGGGTGGCCGCGACCCGGTGCCGCAGGCTCGCGATCGGATCCGGCACGATCTCGGCGGCGCGCCGATGGGCGTCGGCGGCCGCCTGCACGCCGATCAGTTGCACGACCGCGGCCGCGGTGAGGTCATCGACCAGCCTCGGCTCGAAGCGGGACTCCAGCGACAGCAGACCCGCGCCGGCGGCGGCATCGATGGCCGGCAGCGGATCGGTGAGCTCGGCCAACTCGGCCGCGTCGGCCAGCGTCGCCTCGGCGCCGAGAATGGCCAGCGCGGTCACGAGTTTCCGGCCGTCGGCCCCGCAGTGCGCCAGCGTCTCCCGCACCCGATCGACGACGTAACCGGGCGCCGGCAGCGCCGCCTCGGGACGGGACCACACCGCGGCCGGCAGCTCGTCGATCAGCGCCAGCACGTCGCGCGGGTTCCCGCCGGTGTGCCGACTCAGGGCCTCGGCCATCGCCGGGTGCACGCTGGCGCCGCGGTGCCGCAGCAGTTCGGCGACCGCCGCCGACGGCAGGCCGCTCAACCGGATCACCTCGGGGCCCACGTCGGCCGGTAGCCGCTCCGGCGCGGTGGTCGCCAACACGATGAGCACCGGCTGTTCGCGTTGGTGGCGCACCAGGGTCGACATCGCTTGCAGCGATTGGGGATCGGCATGCTCCGCATCGTCGATCAGCAGCACCCGGATGTCGCCGGCGCGCAGGTGGTCGAGCAGCTGCGCGGCCGCCTCGACCGGGTCGACGGGCACATCGGTTTGCAGCAACTGCGCCAAGACCCCGCCGGGCAGATCGGCTTCCCACGGCATCCCGGCGGCCCAGCGCGCGCTGTACAGGGTGGCCAGCCGCCGCAGCAGTGTGGTCTTGCCGATGCCGGCGCAGCCGGTGACGGCGACCATGCGCGCACCGTGCTGGGCGGCGGTGACGAGGTCAGCGAGCTCGGACAGCTCACGATCCCGGCCAACGCAGCGGATGGGGTCGGGCACGCCCCACATGCTAGGCGCTACCCGAGGTCGCCACCGGCGACCGGCAGCACCGAGCCGGTGATGTAGGACGCCTCGTCCGAGGCCAGGAAGCAGATGGCCGCGGCCTGTTCGTCCAGCGTCCCGTAGCGCTTGAGCAGCGACGAGTCCAACGTTTGGTCGATGTGGGCCTGGAACCAGGCCTGCTCGGTGTCGTTGCGGGGCGCCGGGGTGCCGCGCGAGATCCGGCGCGGCGGCGCCTCGGTGCCACCGGGCGCGGTCGCCACGACGCGGATCCCGGCCTCGGCGTACTCGAGGGCCAGCGAGGCGGTGATCGCGTTGATGCCGCCCTTGGCTGCCGAGTACGGAATCCGGTGGATGCCGCGGGTCGCCGCCGACGAGACGTTGACGATCACGCCATGGCCTTGGCGCACCATCGACGGCAGCGCGGCCCGGCACGCGTAGAGCGTCGTCAGCAGCGAACGGTCGAGTTCGGCGCGGATCTCGGCGTCGCTGAATTCGGTGAACGGTTTGAAGTTGATGGCGCCGCCCACGTTGTTGATCAGCACGTCGATCCGGCCGAATTCCGAAAGAGCCTGCTGCACCACCGAATCGGCGCCGGCAAACTGTTCGAGGTCGGCGGTGACCGCCAGCGCGCGGGACCGCTCGCCCCCGGCCGGGGCATCCAGCTCGCTCGCCAGCTCCTTGACCAGTTCGCTGCGATCGGCCAGCACCAGGGTGCCGCCCTCGGCGCCGATCCGGCGCGCGGTCTGTTCCCCGATGCCTTGGGCGGCGCCGGTGACCACCACCACCTTGCCGGTGAACCGGCCGGGCGTGACGAACCGCGGTTGCTTTGCAGCGCGGTTCTCTTCGATGTCGGCCATCGCCCGGCGCATGGTCTGCTTGGACCGCCCCGCATGGGCGATGATCAGCTCGCGGGCGGCGTCCCGGTCGCCGCGCTCGAAGGCCGCGACGATGTCCAGATGGTCTTGGGCGCACAACGGGTGGCACCAGGTGGCGTGCCGCAGCACCTCGCTCATCCGGCCCTTGACGCCGAGCGCCTGATAGGCCTGCAGCAGGTGGTCGTTGCCGGTCAGGGTGAACAGATAGTCGTGGAACGCCGCGTTGGTCTCGGTGTACTGCGCGGCATCGACGAAGCGGTCCTCGACCACATAGGGCATGGTCGACTCGGCCAGCAGCCGGTAGCCGGTCAGTTGCTGGGTCGAAAGCCGTCCCAGGGTCAACTCCAGCGCCCCGAGTTCAAGGGCCTGGCGCGCCTCGAACAGGGCGTCGGATTCGTGGACCTCGGGGTGCTCCTCGCCGATCTGGTAGCCGTCCTCGGCCACTGCGGGCGCGGCCACCGGCGCGGCGACCGCCGGGACGGGGAACACCGCTTGGCCGGCCAGCGTGCGCGCGGCCGTCGGCAGCAGGGCGCCGTCGTCCTCGTCGAGCGCGGCCGTGGGGCCGCCCGATCCGGGTGCCAGCAGCTGGCCGGCGAGGCGGCGGATCGCGTCGCCGGGTTCGGCGGCCGGCGCGCCGGACGGCACCGGATCCAGCGCGGCGGGGGTCAGCATCACCTGACCGGCGATGGCGCGCACCACCCCGTCGGCGGCCGCGGGTCGCAGGTCTTCGGTGACGGTCGCGGGCTCGGCGGCCTGCACGGCCGGCGGTGCCGCCGCGGGCTCGGCCGCAGCGGTGTGCGCGAGGGCGAACTTCTCGTAGTAGAACCCGGTGGGTTCGACGCCGGTGTCGGCGAGGTGCGTGCGGACGGCCTCCACCATGGGCGGCGGGCCACACAGGTAGACCGCGACGTCGCCGCTGTAGAGGTGGCCCGGTTGGATCAGCGCGGGCACCCGGCCCCGGTTCGGGGCCTTCGTGCCCGGATCCGACACGCAGTAGTCCCAGCTGAAACCGGTGAGCTGCGAGGCGATCTCGTCGAGCTGATCGACCTCGACCACGTCCTCGTCGGAGGAGACGCCGTAGATCAGGTGCACCTTGCGGCGGCTGTCGTCACCGCGCATCTTGCGCAGCATGGCCAGAATCGGTGCCAGCCCGGTGCCGCCGGCCAGCATCAGCACCGGCCGATCGGCCTCGCGCAGGAAGAACGAGCCGTGCGGACCGGTGAACGTGATGGCGTCGCCGACCGCGGCCCGCTCGGCCAGATAGGTCGACATCAGTCCGCCGGGAGTGAGCTTCACCAGGAACGTCAACCGCGGCTCATCCGGTGCGTTGGCAAACGAATAGGACCGGGTCTCACCGCTGCCGGGGACCTCGACGTTGACGTACTGGCCGGGCAGGAACGCCAGTTCGGAGCGATTCGGGATCTCCACGCTAAACCGGACCGTGCTGGCCGAGAGCCGGGTCAACTCCACGATGCTGCCGGAGTAGGTCGCCGCCTGGGTCTTGGCGATGTCGGAGGTGGTGGCGATCTGCAGCACCAGGTCCGACTGCGGCTTCATGCTGCACGGCAGTACATAGCCGGCGGCCGCCTCGTCCTCGGACAGCGCATCCTCGATGTAGCTGCCGCCGTCGTAGCGGCCCGATTCGCACAGCGCCTTGCAGGTCCCGCAGGCGCCGTCGCGGCAGTCCAGCGGGATGTTGATCCGCTGCCGATAGGACGCGTCGGCGACGGTCTGGTCCTCCCGGCAGGTGATGAACCGGGTCACGCCGTCCTCGAATGTCAGTGCGACGGAGTGATTCTGCGACACCGGCGGTGCCTGCACAGCGGTCATGAAGCCAGCCCCTAAATGTGGTAGATGTCGACCACGTGGTGGATGTAGTCGTTCTTCAGCACGACCGTCTTGCGGCGGATCAGCGGCTGCTCAGCGGAGAAGTCGATGGTGTAGAACGAGGTCCCGTAGTAGGGGTCGACGGTCTTGTAACGGAAATACATGGTGTGCCAGTTGAATCGGACATCGACCAGATCGCCGCGGCGCTCGATGACCTCGACGTTGGAGATGTTGTGGCTGGTGCGCGGTTCCGGCAGCGAGGTCGCCGAGGAGCGCTCGGTGCGGATCCGGAACACCCGGTCCTCCAGACCGCCCTTGTTCGAGTAGTAGATCAGTGAGATGTCGCGCTGCGGATCCTCCACCAGGCGGTCGTCGTCGGCCCACGACGGCATCCAGTAGACGACGTCGTCGGCGTAGCAATCCAGCCACTTCTCGAACTCGCGGTCATCGAGGTACCGCGCCTCGCGGTAGAGGAACTGCTCGATGGCGTTCTGGGTGATCAGCTTGGTGCCGGCGGCCGCGCTCTGTTCGGTGGTGCTCATGGCTCAGTGCTCCGTTCCCGTGGTGGCCGCGGCCTGGGTTTCCTCGTGGTGCAGGGCGTCTTGCATGACCTGACGCCAGTAGCCGTGTTGCACGGGGAACAGTCCCTCGTCCTCGTTGCGCACGCCGGCCGAGATCACGCCCGCCATGCCCAACGACTCGGCCAGGTCGTCGGGGCCCGAAAGCCAGTGCTGCGCACCGCGACTCATGTCGTTCCACGGGGCGGCCTGCGCCCGGAAGGTCAGCTGGCAGGACCGAAACTCCTCGAGGTCGTCCGGGGTGGCCATGCCGGAGGCATTGAAGAAGTCCTCGTACTGGCGGATGCGCAGCGCCCGAGCCTCGGTGCTTTCGCCCTTGGGGGCGATGCAGTAGATGGTGACCTCGGTCTTGTCCGGGGCGATGGGCCGGAAGTGCCGGATCTGCGTCGAGAACTGGTCCATGACATACAGATTCGGGTACAGGCACAGGTTGCGCGAACCCTTCACCATGAAGTCGCCCTTGGCCTCCCCGAACCGGGCCTTGAGGTCGTCGAGCTGGTCCCACAGCGGCCGGTCCTCGGGGTTGGCCGCCCAGGTCCACAGGCACAGGTGTCCGTGCGGGAACGACCAGTAGCCGCCGCCGGTTTTGCCCCAGCCGCCCGCGTCGAGGGCCTTGGTCTCGTTGATGGATTCACCGGTGCTGCGGCGGCTGGTGGTGGCGGCGTAGTTCCAGTGGGTGGCCGTCACGTGGTAGCCGTCGGCGCCGTTTTCGGCCTGCACCTTCCAGTTGCCGTCGAAGGTGTAGGTGGACGAGCCGCGCAGCACCTCCAGGCCCTCCGGGGACTGGTCCACCAACATGTCGATGACGGTGGTGGCGTCGCCGAGGTGCTCGGTCAGCGGCAGCACATCGGCGTTGAGGCTGCCGAACAGGAAGCCACGGTAGGACTCGAACCGGGCCACCTTGGTCATGTTGTGCGAGCCGCCGTTGTTGAACGAGTCGGGGTAGCCGGCGCCCTCGGGGTCCTTGACCTTCAGCAGGGTGCCGTCGTTGCGGAAGGTCCACCCGTGGAAGGGACAGGTCAAGGTGGTGCGGTTGTCGGTCTTGCGCCGGCAGATCATCGCGCCGCGGTGCGCGCAGGCGTTGATCAGCAGGTGCAGTTCGCCGTCCTTGTCCCGGGTGATGACCACGGGCTGGCGGCCCATGGTGGTGGTGAAGTAGTCGCCGGGGTTGGGCAGCTGGCTCTCGTGCGCCAGATAGACCCAGTTGCCCTCGAAGATGTGCGCCATCTCCAGTTCGAAGATCTCCTCGTCGGTGAAGATCCGGCGGTTGGCCCGGTACAGGCCGGCGTCGGGATCTTCGATCACGGCGTCGGCGAGGACGCGCGCCAGGTGGGGCCGGTCGACCGGGGTTGCCGGCCTCGACGCCGGCAACGGGGTGGGCGTCAAAGAAGTCGTCATCGTGGCCTCCGGGTAAAGGGCTGGAGAAGTGTGGTTTGACTTTGACTGTCGCAGCCAGTGGCGGCCGTCACACTAGGCATAGTACTAGTCCTGGCCTGGGTAACTATTGATAAGCATTGATTATCAATATGGCCTGGATAAGTCCTTGTTCTCTATCGATCAACGATCTACCGTCGAATGTGTCACCTGTCACAACCCGCAAACCCTCCCGGAACGGACCACCGACGATCATGGAGCTCAGGCACCTTCGCTACTTCGCAGCAGTGGCCGAAACCTGCCACTTCGGGCAGGCCGCCGAGCAACTGCACGTCGCGCAGCCGGCGTTGTCCTACGCGATCCGCCAACTCGAGTCCGAACTGGACGTGACGCTGTTCAACCGCACCACCCGGCAGGTCGCCCTGACCGCCGCGGGCGAGTTTCTGCGCGGGGAGGCGGCCCGCATCCTGGCCCGCGTCGACGACGCCGAGCGCGGGGTGCGCCGGATCGCGGCGGGCCGCAGCGGCCTGGTCCGGCTGGGGCTGACCGGCACCGCGGCGTTCTCCCACCTGCCCCGGATGGCGCGGATCGTCAAGCGCGAACTGCCCGGGGCCGCCCTGGAGATCCAGGCCGACCTGCTGACCCCGGCGCAGTGCGAACTCCTGCGCACCGGCGGGCTGGACCTCGGCGTGCTGCGGCCGCCGGCCGTCGGCGACGACATCGAGTTGCGCACCATCGACGTCGAGACCCTGGTGCTCGCGGTCTCCGTGGATCATCGGCTCGCGGTCGAACCCGTGGTGTCGGTGACGGATCTGCGCAACGAACCGTTCGTGGCGTATGCCAGCCGCGAATCTGCGGTCAACGAAGCGGTACTGCGCAGCTGCCGGCGCGCGGGCTTCGTCCCGCACCGCGAGCACGTCGTCAACAGCACCGCGGTGCTGTTGGCCCTGGTGGCCGCCGATCTCGGGGTGGCCATCGTTCCCGAATCCGTGCGCGCGCTGCCGCTGGACGGCGTGGTGTTCCGCGACCTGGCCGACGGCGGAACCATCGACCTGGCGCTGGCCTGGCGACGCGGCACCGAGAACCCACTGGTGGACAGCGTCGTCAACGTGCTGTCGGCCGCGCTCGTCAAGGAGACACCATGAAAATCACCGCGGTCGAAGCGATTCCGTTCGCCATCCCGTACACCAAACCGCTGAAGTTCGCCTCCGGAGAGGTGCACACCGCCGAGCACGTGCTGGTGCGGGTGCACACCGACGACGGCATCGTCGGCATCGCCGAGGCGCCGCCGCGGCCGTTCACCTACGGCGAGACCCAGGCCGGCATCCTCGCCGTCATCTCCGAGGTGTTCACCCCCCAGATCGTCGGGCTGCGCCTGACCGAACGCGAGGTCGTGCACGCGCGGTTGGCGCGCACCATCGGTAACCCGACCGCCAAGGCCGCGATAGACATGGCCATCTGGGATGCGCTGGGCCGCACCCTGGGCCTGCCGGTGACGGATCTGCTCGGTGGTTTCACCGACCGCATGCGGGTCAGCCACATGCTGGGCTTCGACGACCCCGCCACCATGGTGGCCGAGGCCGAGAAAATGATTGACCGGCACGGTATTTCGACGTTCAAGGTCAAGGTCGGCCGACGGCCGGTGCAGCTGGACACCGCGGTGGTGCGCGCCCTGCGGGAACGCTTCGGTGACTCCGTCGAACTCTATGTCGACGGCAACCGGGGCTGGACGGCCGCCGAATCGCTGCGGGCCATGCAGGAAATGGCCGACCTGGATTTGCTCTTCGCCGAGGAACTGTGCCCGGCCGACGACGTGCTGGGCCGGCGCTGGCTCGTCGAGAAGCTCGACATCCCGTTCATCGCAGACGAATCGGTGCCGACGCCGGCCGATGTCACCCGCGAGATCCTGGGCGGGTCGGCGACGGCCATCAGCATCAAGACCGCCCGCACCGGGTTCACCGGATCGACGCGGGTGCATCACCTGGCCGAGGGGCTCGGACTGGAGGTGGTGATGGGCAACCAGATCGACGGCCAGCTCGGCACCGCGTGCGCGGTCACCTTCGGGGCCGCCCACGCCTTGACCTCGCGGCGGGCCGGCGAGTTGTCGAACTACCTCGACATGGCCGACGACCTGTTGGCCGAACCGCTGCAGATCAGCGACGGCGTGCTGCGCGTCCCGTTCGGCGTCGGCCTCGGCGTCGACCTGGACCCCGAGAAACTCACCCGGTATCGCACCGACAACTAGACGACACCAACCGTGCTCGCCCAAAGGAGATAAGGAAATGACCACCATGCAATCCCCAGCAGAGCAGGCCTCGGCCGCCGCCTCCGGCGCCTCGGCCACCGAACGCTTCCACGCCGACAAGTCCCCGTTCGAAGCGGTCAAGGACACCCCACCCGAGCGGGTCGACATGCTCGCCCGCGAGGTCCTCGACGCCGTGCACGCGACGATCCGCAAGCACAAGGTGACCTACGCCGAGTACAACGCCCTCAAGGCGTGGCTCATCAACGTCGGCGAAGACGGCGAATGGCCGCTGTTCCTCGACGTCTGGGTCGAGCATGTCGTCGAGCAGGTGTCCACCGAGCACCGGCACGGCAACAAGGGCAGCATCGAAGGCCCGTACTACGTGCCGAATTCGCCGGAGCGCGGCGCCGTCGGCTCGGTCCCGATGCGCGAGAACGAGGCCGGCACGCCGCTGGTCTGGCATGGCCGGATCACCTCCACCGACGGAAAGCCGTTGGCGGGCAAGGTGGAACTGTGGCATGCCGATAGCGACGGCTTCTACTCCCAGTTCGCCCCCGGGTTGCCCGAGTGGAACCTGCGCGGCACGTTCTCCACCGGATCCGACGGCAACTTCCAGATCACCACGATCCGGCCCGCGCCCTATCAGATCCCCACCGACGGCTCCTGCGGCAAGCTGATCGCCGCGGCCGGCTGGCACGCCTGGCGCCCGGCACATCTCCACGTCAAGGTCTCGGCTCCCGGCCACGAATCGCTCACCGCGCAGCTGTATTTCCCCGGCGACCCGCACAACGAGGACGACATCGCCAGCGCCGTCAAGCCCGAACTCCTGCTGGACCCGCAGACACATCCCGACGGGCACGACGAGATGACGTACCGCTTCGTGCTCGATCCGGTGCAGGCCTGAGATGCGGTTTCTGGTGCGGATGGACGTGCACATCCCCGTCGACCTCGATCCGCAGCGACGCACCGACCTGGTGACCCGGGAGAAGCGCTACTCGCAGGACCTGCAGCGGTCCGGAAAGTGGCCGCACATCTGGCGCGTGGTGGGCGAGTACGCCAACTACTCGATCTTCGATGTCGAGTCCAATGACGAGTTGCACCAAATTCTTTCCGGTCTGCCGCTGTTCCCCTACATGAACATCCACGTCACCCCGCTGGCGGTGCACCCCTCGGACATCAACGCCGGCTGATACCCGTCGCGGTACCGTAGGCGCATGACCGAACGCCGTCTGTTGCTGCTCAACGGGCCGAACCTGAACCTGCTGGGGACCCGCGAACCGGAGATCTACGGGTCGACGACCTTGGCTCAGGTCGAGGAGAGCACCCGCGAGTTGGCCGCCGAGTTCGGCTTCGACCTGCGCGCGCTGCAGAGCAACGCCGAGGGCGCGCTGATCGACGCAATCCACGCGGCCCGCGTCGACTGCGCCGGCATCATCATCAATCCGGCGGCCTACTCGCACACGTCGGTGGCGATCGCCGACGCGCTGTCCGCGGTCGCGCTGCCGGTCGCCGAAGTGCATCTGAGCAATGTGGCACGCCGCGAGGCGTTCCGGCACCACTCGTATGTGTCGGCGGTCGCCGACGTCGTCATCGCCGGGGCGGGTCCGCTCGGCTACGCCTTCGCGGTGCGGTACCTGGCCGACCGGATCGTGTCGTGACACAGCCCCCGGCCGTGCGCTACGCGGGCTTCATCGTGCTCGCGGAGGGCGCCGCGGCGTTGCTCACCGCGGTGGTGCTGGTGATCCTGGCCGGCGGCGGCACCGACAAGCACACCGACGGATTCAACGCCTACGGCACCGCGGGCTGGTTCACGATCATGGGGCTCGGCGTGTTGGCCGGCGGCTGGGCGCTGGTCGACGACCGGCGCTGGGGCCGGGGGATCGCGGTGTTCGTCAATCTGCTGCTGTTGCCGGTGGCCTGGTATGTGTTCAGTTCCCATCAGGTGGTCTACGGCGTCCTGGTCGCGTTGGTGTCCCTGGCGGTGCTCGGGCTGCTGTTCAGCCCGTCGGCGCTGGAGTGGGCGGCGCGGGCGCGCGGCTGAGCCGGCCGGCTCAGGGCTGCGCCAGCCGCCGCAACGCGTCGCCGGACACGCGGTAACCGGTCCAATCCGTCTGGGGTTGGCCGCCGATGGCGTCGTAGAGGGCGATGGCGTCGACGTTCCAGTTCAGCACCGCCCAGGACAACCGGGTGTAGCCGCGTTCGACGCACACCCCGGCCAGCGTGGACAGCAGCGCGCGCGCCAGCCCGCGGCGCCGGTAGGCGGGCCGGACGAACAGATCCTCCAGGTGGATTCCGCCGACACCGTCCCAGGTGGAGAAGTTCACGAACCACACCGCGGTGGCCGCGGGCGCGCCGTCGATCTCGACGACGTGGGCATGAGCGATGGGCTCGGGACCGAACAACGCGGTGTGCAACTGGGCCTCGGTCACGGTGCAGTCCGCGCTGGCCTCCTCGAAGGCCGCCAGCTCGTAGATCATTTCGGTGATCGCGACCACGTCGGCCGGCTCGGCCCGGCGAATGCGTTGCGTCATAGCGTGACTCCCAGTCCGGCGAGGATGGTCTTGAACTTCGTGGTGGTCTCGGCGACCTCGTCGTCGGGATTGGATTCGGCCACGATGCCGCCGCCGGAGTGCGCCAACGCGCTGCGCCGGTCCGCCGACAGTTGCGCGCACCGGATCGAGACCACCCAGCGGCCGTCCCCGCGCGCGTCGCACCAGCCGGCCGCGCCCGCATAGAACCCGCGGTCGCCTTCGATCTCGCCGATCAGTGCCGTCGCCGCCGCGGTGGGTACCCCGCCCACCGCCGGCGTCGGCTGCAAAGCAAGCGCGAGATCCATTGCCGTGGTGCTACTTTCGCGCAGCCGGGCGGTGATCGGGGTGTTCAGGTGCCAGAGCGCGTCGGTGTGGTGCAACTCGGGTTCGTCGGCGATCTGCAGCTCCACGCACAGCGGCTCCAGCGCCGTGCGCATCACGTCGATCACCAGCTGATGCTCGTGGCGGTCCTTGGCCGACGCCACCAGCGCCGCCCCGTTGGCGCGGTCGACCGCCGGGTCGGCCGAGCGCGGCGCCGAACCGGCGAACGGCCGACACCGCACCACCTCGCCGGCGCGGGCCACCAGCAACTCGGGGGAGGCACCCACCAGTGTCACGCCCGCATACCGCGGGCCGGCCGGCGACAGATCCACCAGATACCCGTAGGCGCCGGGGTCGGCGGCCAGCAGCCGGCGCAACACCACCGACGGATCCCAGGGCGCGTCGGCGTGCAACCGCAGGGCGCGGGCCAGCACCACTTTGTGCAGACTCGATCCGTCGGCACGCAGCCGGGCCACCGCGGCGGCCACCCGGTCCCGGTGGGTGCCGGGATCGGGCTGCGGGCTGGCCTCGAGCAGTCGCGGCGGCGGCGGATCGGCCTGCCGGGGTGGGAGCAGCGGCTCTCGCGACAGCTGCTTCGGCGCGTGCAGGGCGGCCGCGCCGGTGGTGTCAAACGGCAACGCGCCCACCACGATCGGCACCTGACCGCGCTGCAGCGCGGCGCGGGCCTCGTCGATGTCGGCGAAGGCGGTACCGATGCCGTGGGCCGCCACGGTGCCGGTGGGTCCGCTCAACACGAATGACGGGCCACCGGCTGCGACCGTCACAGCGCCTCGGATTCCCGGTGCGCGGTCAGGCCCAGCGATTTCAGCTGCCGCAGACCGTAATCGAAACCGCACACCGCCAGCGACGCCGGGCCGAACCCGTACCGCGCCCCCTCGTGCAACGGCTGTTCGACCCAGCGGGTCACGACCGACCGGGAGAAGTGGCCGTGGCCGACGAACACCACGTCGTGGGCGGACAGCTGGTCGAGCGCCAGGCCGATCGCGGCGTCGGCGCGGGCGCTGACCTGTGCCACCGATTCGCCGCCGGGACAGCCATGCGTCCACAACAGCCACCCCGGCGCCTGCTTGCGGATCTCCCGGGTGGTCAGGCCCTCGTAACTGCCGTAGTCCCATTCGGCCAGGCCCGGGAGCACGTCGTCGACGGCCACCCCCGCGAGTTCGGCAGTGGCCAGGGCGCGGCGGCGGGGGCTGCTGAACACCAGCGCATCGCGCAGGTCCAGGTGGGCGATCGCGAGCGCGGCCAACCGGGCTTGCTCGCGACCCCGTTCGGTCAGGTCGAGGTCGGTCGTGCTGGTGTGCTGCCCCGACTTCGACCACTCGGTCTCGCCATGCCGCAGCAGAACCAGCCGATGCTCACCGACACTCACGGGTTTCGATTCTGCCCGACGAGCGCGGACCGGCCCCGGCGTGGTCCCGGTGCCGCCCGCCCCGCCATGACAGGATGGACGCTGTGGGGACTCAGGTACTGGCAGTGGCCAACCAGAAGGGTGGGGTGGCCAAGACGACGACGGTGGCATCGCTGGGGGCCGCGATGGCGGAGGCGGGTAAACGGGTTCTGCTCGTGGACCTGGATCCGCAGGGCTGTCTGACCTTCTCGCTGGGGCAGGACCCCGACAAGCTGCTCGTCTCGGTGCACGAGGTGTTGCTCGGCGACGTCGAACCGGGCGCCGCGTTGGTGCAGACCGCCGAGGGGATGACGCTGCTGCCCGCCAATATCGACCTGGCCGGCGCGGAGGCCATGCTGTTGATGCGGGCCGGGCGCGAATACGCGCTGAAGCGGGCGCTGACCAAGCTGGCCGACGGCCCCGACCCCTTCGATGTGGTGATCATCGATTGTCCGCCGTCGCTGGGGGTGCTCACCCTCAACGGGCTGACCGCGGCGGACGAGGTCATCGTCCCGTTGCAGTGCGAGACGTTGGCGCACCGCGGCGTGGGGCAGTTCCTGCGCACGGTCACCGACGTGCAGCAGATCACGAACCCGGATCTGAAGCTGCTCGGTGCTCTGCCGACGCTGTACGACGCGCGCACCACGCACAGCCGCGATGTGCTCTTCGATGTCGTCGACCGCTACGGGTTGCCGCTGCTCGCGCCTCCGATCCCGCGCACGGTCCGCTTCGCCGAAGCCACCGCCTCGGGTGCCTCGGTGATCGCCGGACGCAAGAACAAGGGTGCGGTCGCCTATCGGGAACTGGCCGGAGCGTTGCTCAAGCACTGGAAGACCGGCAAGAAGCCCGCGACGTTCACGCCGGAACTCTAGGCGTCCCCGCCCAGTGCGACCACGTGCCGGCCGCGCTGTTCCACCACGGTGGCGCCCACCACGTTGGGCACGATGACTCCGACGCCGGAGTCCATCGCCGGCCGATCGAGGGCGATGACGCGTTCGCGCTCGCCGGTTCCGGAGTCGTAGACCCCGATCCCGCCGGTGACGGGAACCAACAACTTGTCGGCCATCATGGTCGCGGGTCCCAGCGGCACCGCGGGATCGGTCGGATCGCCGGGTTCGACCGTGAACTTGTGGGTCAGCTGCTCGGCGTTGAACACCATCACCGCGGTCCCGGTCCACCAGGTGTACAGCTTGCCGGCCCGAGTCACGGTGTTCGCGGGATCTGCGGCCGACGGCGGTGCGGGCACCGGGGTGCTGGACACCTCGTTGCCGTTCTGGTCGACCACGGCGACGCGCGGCGCCGGGGTGGGCAGATACACCGCGGTGGTGGTGTCCGACACCACCAGCACCCGGGCCGTCGAATCGGGTGTCACCCCAGGCTGGGGGACATCGCGCTGGGCCGGCTCGTCGTCCTCGTCGCCCGGTTGCAGCAGGGTCAGCCGAACATCGGCCTCGCCGGTGCAGGCCTGCAGCAGCGAGACCGCCATCGCGCTGGCGGCCGCCGACAAGATCCGGCAGCCCTGGCCCACCCCGATCTGGTTGGGCTTGATCCGCGCGTCGACCTCGCCGAAGCCGATCATCCGGACCATGTCGGAGCGCCACAGCTCCAGCCGGCTGGCGCCGGTCGAGAGCACCACGGTGCCGTCGGAGGACAGCTGGACCCGGTCGTCGGCGTAGCCGGTGCGGGCCGGGCCGCGTTTGCCCGTCGCGGCGTCGACGGTGCTGACCTGACCGCAGCCGCGCCGATCCGGATACACCGCCACGGCGTACTGGTACACCCAGGTCAGGCCGCACAGCGGCCGATCGCGCGCATACGTCCAGCGGGGCTCACCGGTGATCGGGTCGCGGCCTTCGACGCTGCTGCCCGCCCCGGTCACCACGGTGCCGCCCGCGACCACGGGCAACGTGGTGGCCGGACTGGGCGCGCTCCACAACTGCCGAAGCGTGCGCGGGACCGCATCGGCGGGCGGGACGCTCTTGGCGGCGACGGCCGCGGGCCGGCTCAGCGTGGCACGCGCGTCGCTGGTCCACCAGATGGCCCCCGCGGCCACCGCGATGACCGCGGCAATCGCGACCGCGGCCACGATGTCGGCGCGCGTCCGGCGCTCCGGTTTGACCATGGATCGCGAGCGTCAGCCGGCGTTGACGGCCGATTCGGCGCCGGCCTTGCGCGGTCCGCGGCGCCGGCGACGCCGGGGCGCGCGGGTGGCGTCGTCGCCGTCGGCCGTGACGGTGTCGGACCCCTCCGGGCCCGACTCGCCGGCAGTGGCCCCCGCAGCAGGGCCGGCGTCGGACTGGCCGCCGCGGGTGCGTCGGCGCTGCCGATTGCGGCGCGGCTTTTCCGCGGTGGCCGAGTCGCTCTGACGTTCGGCGCGAGGCGGGCGGCTGCTGGTGCGCTTCTCGGCCGAGCGCAAGGTGCCGGTGGTGCCGGCCGGGATGCCCAGTTCCTCGTGCAGGTGCGGGGAACTCGAGTACGTCTCGGCGGGATCCGGAGAGTCCAAGCCCAACGCCTTGTCGATCATCGTCCAGCGGGGCAGCTCATCCCAGTCGACCAGCGTGACGGCGATGCCGGTCTTGCCGGCGCGCCCGGTGCGCCCGATGCGGTGCACATAGGCCTGCTCGTCGTCCGGGATCTGATAGTTGATGACGTGGGTGATGTTGTCGATGTCGATACCGCGGGCGGCGACATCGGTGGCGACCAGCACGTCGACGTCCCCGCCGCGGAAGCCCTTGAGCGCCTTCTCGCGGGCGATCTGGCCGAGGTCGCCGTGCACAGCGCCGACCCGGAACCCGCGTTCGGCGAGTTCGTCGGCCACCTTCTGCGCGGTGCGCTTGGTGCGGGTGAAGATCATGGTCGCGCCGCGGCCCTCGGCCTGCAGGATGCGGGCCACCATCTCGACCTTGTCGAGCGCGTGCGCGCGGTAGACGAACTGCTCGGTGCTGTCGTGCGTCTGCGACGACTGCGGGGACTCGGCCCGGATGTGGGTCGGCTGGTTCATGAACGTGCGTGCCAGCGTGATGATCGGATCCGGCATGGTGGCCGAGAACAGCATGGCCTGACGGCTGTCCGGGGTGAGCCGCAGGATGCGCTCGATGTCGGGCAGGAACCCCAGGTCGAGCATCTCGTCGGCCTCGTCGAGGACCAGCACCGAGAGTCCACCGAGCTGCAGGTGACCCTGCTGCGCGAGGTCCAGCAGCCGGCCCGGCGTCCCGACGACCACGTCGGCGCCGGCGCGCAGCGATTCGATCTGTGGCTCGTAGGGTCGACCGCCGTAGATCGAGACCACCGAGAGCGGCCGGGTGCCGTCGGCGGACAAATACTTGGCGGCGCCGGCGAGGTCGCCGAAGACCTGCAGACACAGCTCGCGGGTCGGGACCACGATGAGCGCGCGCGGCGCGCCGGTCAGTGGCCGCGTGGTATCGGTGGTGATGCTGTTGAGCAGGGGCACGCCGAAGGCATAGGTCTTACCCATGCCGGTGCGGGCCTGCCCGATGAGGTCGTCACCGGCCAGGGCCAGCGGCAGGGTCAGTTCCTGGATGGCGAAGGGGCGTTCGATGCCCTCTTCGGCGAGTGCGCGCACGATCTCGTCGCGGACACCGAGCTCGGCGAACGTCAGGGTTTCGGGTGCTTCAGGTGCTTCGGCGGGTGCTTCGGTGGCGGATTCGAGATCGGAATCAACGTCCACGTGGGTATCAGGATGAGTCATGAGGGAGGGGTAGGACCTTTCGGTGTTGTCTGCGAGTCACATGCCGAGGTTTCACTCGATCTCTGGTTCTCGTCGCGTCGTCCGCGCGCACGAGTCGTAGAGAAACAAACCCCGGTATCTCGCGACACCGAATTCGCCGGGCCCAGCGCGTGAAGGCGGGCCGTGCACGTGCACGCACATTTCCATGAGGGGCGGCCCGAAGGCACCCAACGCACGCCATTGTAGCTGCTCGCCGACATCGTCGGTGCCGGCGCGCTGCGACGGCGGCTCAGATGGATAAGGTGAGCGCATGAGTTCGACGCAGCCCGCGGCCGGAGAGCAGGCGCGAGCATCGAGGATCACCGCCGATCATCCGGGCGTCGACAAGCTTTTCGGCCTGCTCGCCTACGGCGAGGTGGCGGCCTTCTATCGGCTCACCGAAGAGGCCCGGATGGCGCCCAATCTGGCCGGGCGCATCAACATGGCGGCCATGGCGGCGGCCGAGATGGGGCACTACGAGCTACTCCGAAATGCGTTGGAGCGCAGAGGCGTCGACGTTATCTCGGCGATGTCGCAGTACGCCTCGACGCTCGAGGACTACCACAGCCTGACGACGCCGAGCACCTGGCTGGAGGCGTTGGTCAAGACCTACGTCGGGGATGCGCTGGCCGCCGACTTCTACCTCGAGATCACCGACGTGCTGCCCGCCGAGGTCGCCGACGTGGTGCGCGGTGTACTCGCCGAGACGGGCCACTCGCAGTTTGCCGTCGCCGAGGTGCGCGAGGCGGTCGCGGCCAGCGATGTGCACCGCAGCCGCCTGGCGCTGTGGTCGCGGCGGCTGCTCGGCGAGGCGATCACCCAGGCCCAGTATGTGCTGGCCGACCACGACGAACTCGTCGACCTGGTGGTCTCCAGCACCGACGGCCTCGGTCAGCTCACCGAGTTCTTCGACCGGTTGCAGCGCACCCACGCCGAGCGGATGGCGCATCTCGGCCTGGCCTGAGCGGCCGGTTCGACGAGCGGTGTAGTTCCGCGAGGAAGAGGCCGGGCGACAACTCGATCCGGCTACTTCGTGCAGGTCGTGATCAGCGTGTTGTTGTTCTGCGCGATCACGGTGGCGCCGTTTCCGTCGGTGATCACACAGTTGAGCCGGCCGGTGACGCTGGTGGCGGTGACCGACTGGGTCTGGACGCCGGGATTGAGGGCGACGGTCCGCGTCCACGGCAGGGCCGCGTTGATCTCGGTGCGGGGAAAGCCCTGCTCATCGGTGTAGATGATGGTCACCAGGTCGAACAGCTGACGCTCGCCGGTCACCGTGTAGGTGATGGTGCGATCCGCGGCGGGCGCCTCGGCCAGCGGCGGTGGCGGCGGCGCGGCCGGCGCGGGATGCACGGCCGACGGGGTCGGCGTGACGGTGACGACGGTCTCGGGCGCCAGGTCGGTCGCCGGTCCCGGCGCTGGGGTGGCGATCACGGTGCGCGGCGCGCGGGAGGTCGCCGGGGCGCTGTCCTGCGCGGGCGCGCTGACTTCGTTGGACTCGGTCGGCGACGTGGACGTGGCGCTGTCGTTGCCCAGCACAGTGGCGATCGCGACGACCACGATGAACAGCACCGCCGCGGCCGCGCCGGCGATCCAGCGCCAGCGGGTGTCGCGGTACTCGTAGCCGTCGTAGTCCTCGACGTCGATCAGCTCGGTGGCGTCGTTGTCGTACCCGCTGGAGTCGTACCCGCTGGAGTCGTACGGGCTCTCGTAGGACGGGCGGTCGTAGTCGCCGGCCGGGCTGTGCTCCCCGGTGCCGTGGTCTGTGGGGGCGTGGTCGCCGTCGTCTGCGTAGGTGTTACCGCCGCGCGAACGTCCGCCGCTCCAGTAGGGCCTGCTCATTGCGTCACCCTCCGTACCACCAAATCACTTTGATCACTCCCGTCACATCCTTCACGGATCGTATCGGTCCGGGGGCCGGTCGCAGGCGCACGGCGCAGGGTGTGTCGGAAACTCGGCCGATGTTCATCGGGGCAGGTCAGGACAATCGGCGCGGGGGCTTCGCTGACCGCGAACGCCTGGCGCGGCGCCGGTGGTGCCGCGTGCACTAGCCTTCGGGAGAGCATTTCGGCCCGAGATTTCAAGGAAGAGGTTCAGCGTGGAGGTCAAGATCGGTGTCACGGACAGTCCGCGTGAGCTCGTCTTCAACAGCTCGCAGGCACCGGAGGAGCTGGAGAAGCTGGTGACCGACGCCTTGGCCGACAGCGGCAAGGGTTCGGGCGTGCTGAGCCTGACCGACGACAAGGGCCGCAAGTTCCTGGTCCAGAGCGCCCGCGTGGCCTACGTGGAGTTGGGTCCGGCCGACGGCCGACGGGTGGGATTCGGCGTCGGGTCCGGTCCGATCACGCCACCGAAAACCGACTAGGTACGCGTCAGCGGCACATGTGACAGGCCGCCCCAGATGAACTGGACGGTGCCCTCCACGGCGTCGTCCTTCGAGATGGGGCGGTCGTTGTCCAGCCAGTAGCGGGCCGAGTCGACACTGATGCTGACCAGCCCGACCGCGATCATCCGGGCGCGGTGTGGGTCCAGCCCGGAGTCGTGGCTGATGAGGTCGAACACCGCGTCGGTGCAGGCCTCGGTCGCGACCTTCACCTGCGCGTTGACCTGCGCCTCGTTGGTGTAGTCGTTTTCGAAGATCAACCGGTAGCCCTGGCCGTCGTGCTCGATGAAGTCGAAGAACGCATGCACCGCCGCCCGGACGCGTTGCCGGTTGTCGGTCGTGGTGCGCAGCGCCTGCCGCACTCCGGACACCAGGTTCTCCACGTGGCGGGCCAGCACCGCCAGGTACAACTCGAGCTTGCTGGCGAAGTGTTGATAGAGCACCGGCTTGCTGACGCCGGCCCGGTCGGCGATCTCGTCCATGCCCGCGGCGTGGTAGCCGCGCTCGACGAACACCTCGCTGGCCGCGGCCAACAGTTGGAAACGGCGTTCGTCCCGGGGCAGTCGGTTACCTCGACGGTTGGGGTTGGGCGTGCCGGAAGTTCGGTTTGCATCGCCCGCTTTGGCGCCTCGCCGCTCGGCCGTGTTGGCGAGATCGCTCATCAGGTCCCTCTGTTTCGAAATCTTGACGCCGAGCCGTGTCGGCGTCGGGTACACGTTGGCACCCGCGGGCGGCGAGTGGTGGCTCGTCGACCCGACACTACTACTGTTCGATCGCCAAACCGCTGATAGGCACTCGTCGGCCCGCGCAGGGCGCGCCGGGAGCTTCTGAGCATCCGACTGTGCCATCCTGGGTCGGTGACCTACGACCCGGGGCGTCGCGGGGGGAGTCGTGTGCCCGTGCTGCGCAACGAGTGGCGCGAGCCGCTGCGCGCACAGCGCGACCCCCTGGCCGGCGACTCGGGCAGGCCCCGGTCCAACCGCGACGAACACCAGCACTGGCCCAAACAGTCCTGGTTGGGCCGCTTTGTCTCGACCTACGGCTGGCGCGCCTACGCGCTGCCGATCCTGGCGGTCATCACCGTGCTGGTGATCTATCAGACGATCACCGGAACCACCACGCCCGCACCGACTGCCAGCGAGCACGACACCGTGGAGGGCCCGCCGACCATCGGCGCCGGCGGCACGGCCATCGTCGGTGCGCCGCCACGCGGCCTCACCCAGTTCGACGCCAACCTGCCGACCGGCATTCTGCCGGAGGGCGGGCCGTTCACCCAGGCCGGTGCGCGGACCTGGCGGGTGGTGCCCGGCACGACGCCGCAGCTGGGGCAGGGCACCGCGAAGGTGTTCCGCTACACCGTGGAGATCGAGGACGGCGTCGACGCAACGACTTTCGGCGGCGACGACGCGTTCGCGCGGATGGTGGACCAGACCTTGGGCAACCCCAAGAGCTGGATTCACAACCCGCAGTTCGGGTTCGTCCGCGTCGACGCGGCCGGCCCGGAGCAGCCCGACTTCCGGGTGTCGCTGACCTCGCCGATGACCATCCGGGAGGGCTGCGGATACGAGATCCAGCTCGAGGCGTCCTGCTATAACCCGGCCTATCGGCCCGCCGGCGGCGGACCGCCCGAGCCGCGGGTGTTCATCAACGAGGCCCGCTGGGTCCGCGGCGCCGTGCCGTTCCAGGGCGACATCGGCTCGTATCGGCAGTATCTGCTCAACCATGAGGTCGGTCACGCGATCGGCTATCACCAGCACTCGGCGTGCGAGGAAAACGGTGCCCTGGCGCCGGTCATGATGCAGCAGACGTTCTCCACCTCCAACGCCGATGCCGCCAAGTTCGACCCGGAGTCCATCCAGCCGGACGACAAGACCTGCCGGTTCAACCCCTGGCCGTATCCGATCGCCTGAAACCGCCCGGCGGGTCGCCTACCGGGTTGGACCTTGGTGCGAATCGGGCGTGATTTGCGATAATCGAAGGTCGTCCCCGTCAGAGGAGATCGCTCGTGTCCACACTGCCCCCGTTGGTGGCACCGGCCGCCGAGCTGACCCGCGAGGAGATCGCGCGCTACAGCCGGCACCTGATCCTTCCCGACCTCGGCGTCGAGGGGCAGAAGCGGCTCAAGAACGCCCGAGTGCTGGTCATCGGCGGCGGCGGGCTGGGCTCGCCGACGCTGCTGTACCTGGCCGCGGCCGGGGTCGGCACGCTCGGGATCGTCGACTTCGACGTGGTCGACGAGTCCAACCTGCAACGGCAGATCATCCACGGCGTCAAGGACATCGGCCGCCCCAAGGCCGAGAGCGCCCGCGACTCCATCCTGGAGATCAACCCGCTGGTCCAGGTGGTCCTGCATGAGATCCGGCTGTCGCCCGACAACGCCGTCGAACTGTTCTCCCAGTACGACCTGATCCTGGACGGCACCGACAACTTCGCGACCCGCTACCTGGTCAACGACGCCGCCGCGCTGGCCGGCAAACCCTATGTCTGGGGATCCATCTTCCGCTTCGAGGGCCAGATCTCGGTGTTCTGGGAGGACGCCCCGAACGGGCTGGGCCTGAACTATCGCGACCTGTACCCCGAACCGCCGCCGCCGGGCCTGGTCCCGTCCTGCGCCGAGGGCGGCGTGCTGGGCATCCTGTGCGCCTCGGTCGGCGCGGTGATGGGCACCGAGGCCATCAAGCTGATCACCGGGATGGGGGAGTCGCTGCTGGGCCGGCTGCTGATGTACAACGCGCTGGAGATGAGCTACCGCACCATCACGATCCGCAAGGATCCGGCCACGCCCAAGATCACCGAGCTGATCGACTACGACGTGTTCTGCGGCATCGCCCCGCAGCCGGCCGCCGACGCCACCCGGGACTCGACGATCACGCCGCGGGAACTGCGCGAGCTGCTTGACGCCGGGAAGAACCTGGTGCTCGTCGATGTGCGGGAGCCCGTTGAATGGGAGATCAACCACATCGCCGGCGCGCGGCTGATCCCGAAGTCGACGCTGGAATCCGGTGCCGGGCTTGCCAACTTGCCGCACGACCGGTTCGCGGTGCTGTACTGCAAGACCGGGGTGCGCTCGGCCGAGGCGTTGGCGACGGTGCGAAAGGCCGGCTTCACCGACGCGGTGCATCTGCAGGGCGGCATCGCCGCCTGGGCCGAACAGTACGAACCCGACATGGCGATGTACTGAACCGTCGAATTCCGCGACACAGCTGGTCAGCGTCCGTTGTGCGGGCCATCCGCCTATAGGGTGGCGGTGTGACCGCCGATCGACCGCCCCAGCATGTCTTGACGGCGTTTGGTCTGAGCGGGGTCGAACCCACGCCGCTCGGGGCAGGCTGGGAGGGCGGCTGGCGCAGCGGCGAGGTGGTGTTGTCGATGGTCGCCGACCACGCCCGGGCGGCCTGGTCGGCCAAGGTGCGCGAGACGTTGTTCGTCGACGGGGTGCGCCTGGCGCGGCCGGTCCGCTCCACCGACGGCCGCTATGTCGTCTCGGGCTGGCGGGCCGACACCTTCGTGGCGGGCACCCCGGAACCGCGCCACGACGAGGTGGTCTCCGCCGCGGTGCGGCTGCACGAGGCCACCGCGAAGCTGGAGCGGCCCCGATTCCTCACCCAGCCGCCGATCGCGCCGTGGGCCGACGTCGACGTGTTCATCGCGGCCGACCGCGCCGCCTGGGAGGAACGCCCGCTGCATTCGCTGCCGTCGGAGGCTCGGGTGGCACCCGGCTCGGCCGACGGCCAACGCTCCGTGGATCTGCTCAACCAGCTCGCCGAGTTGCGCAAACCCACCAAGAGCCCCAATCAGCTGGTGCACGGCGATCTTTACGGGACGGTGCTGTTCGCCGGTACGGCGGCGCCCGGCATCACCGACATCACGCCGTACTGGCGGCCGCCGTCGTGGGCCGCCGGTGTCGTCGTCGTCGACGCGTTGGCGTGGGGTGACGCCGACGACGGCCTCATCGAACGCTGGAATGCACTGCCGGAGTGGCCGCAGATGTTGTTGCGCGCGTTGATGTTCCGCCTCGCGGTGCACGCCTTGCACCCGCGTTCGACGGCGGCGGCCTTCCCCGGTTTGGCGCGCACCGCGGCCTTGGTGCGGCTGGCACTCTAAAACGTGTGGCGCGCGGAGTCCTTGCCGCGCAGGGGCACTCGACCGTCGACGGCCAGCACCCCCTCGGCGCGCAGCAACTCCAGCTGGCGGGTGCGCAGCTGCGGCGCCGGTCGGCCCGAGGCGGCGATCACCCGATGCCACGGTAGGTCGGCGGCGTCGGTGCGCATGATCCAGCCGGTGATGCGGGGGCTGGAAAGTCCCGCCGCAGCTGCGATGTCACCGTAGGTGGCGACCCGGCCGACCGGGATCGAGGCCACCAGCGCCCGGACCCGCTCCACTTGTTCATCGGTCACGGCGGCCATCTTCAGCCCTGGAGTGCGGCCCGGATGAGCGCGGCCGTCTCGGCGGGCCGGGCGTGCGGAATCATGTGGTTGCAATCGAATTCGGTGACCGTCAACGCTGCCCCGAGGCGGCCCCGCAACGCGGCGAGGAACTCGGCGTTGACGTACGGCGGTCGGGTGCGGCCGGCCCGCACCACGGTGACGGCCATCGGGTCGGCCGGCACCACGATGTCGCGGGCCAGCTCGCTCCAGTAGGACAGCATCGCCGGGATGCAGAGGCGCCATCCCACCCGGCCGTTGGGCAGTGTGATCAGATGTTCGTCCAGCTCGGCGTCGAGTTGGGCGTCGTCGACATCGCCCCACGAGCCGTGGCTCTTCTCGTTGCGGGCCTCGGCGCGGTCGGTGTAATCGGGTGCGGCGAACATCGCCTCGGCGATGTCGCGCATCCAGTCCCCATCGAGTCCGACGGCCGGGTCCAGCAGCACCAGCGCCGAGACCAGATCGGGTCGGGTGGCCGCCAGGTTGAGGGCGATCGCGGCGCCGAACGAATGTGCGGCCACCACCACCGGGCCCTCGAGCAGCGCCGCCAGCGCCGCCACGTTCGCGTCGATGGTCCACGGCGCCGCCCACGACGAGCGGCCGTGCCCGAGCAGATCCGGCGCGGCCACCGCAACATCGGGCAGGTGGGTCTGCGCCAGGTGTTGCCAGCGTTGGCCGTGGCCCGTCAGGCCGTGCAGGGCGAGCACCTGCGGGGCGCCGGCCGGTCCGTAACGATGCACATGAAGGGGTTCGGGCACGCCCTCGATCGTGCCAGGTGGGCCCGGCCGGGCCGGAATGTCATACCCCGGTGGTGTCATGTCGGCATGGCTACCCCGCACACCGCGTCCGCGGCTTCTGCGCGTTCCGAGTTCCTCGACCCGGCGCTGCGCGGCACCTTTCGCGTCCTGGGTGGTGCGGGGACGGGCACCTCCAGCCTGCTCATCGAGGTGGCCACCGCGCGGATCGCGGCCGGCGCCGACCCGGAATCGGTTCTGCTGCTTACCGGTTCGGGCCGGGTCAGTGGCCGCGTCCGCAGCGCCCTGACCGCGGCGTTGCTGACCGCCGGCGGCGCCGGGGCGGGCCCGGCCGTGGTACGCCAACCGCTGGTGCGCTCGGTGCACGCCTACGCGTTCGCGGTGCTGCGATCGGCGGCCCAGCGGGTCGGGGATCCGCCGCCGCGGTTGATCACCGGCGCCGAGCAGGACGGGGTGATCCGGGAACTGCTCGCCGGTGATCTCGAGGACGGCGCCGAGCACTGGCCGCCGGAGTTGCACGCGGCGCTGGGCACCGCGGGCTTCGCCACCGAACTGCGTGACCTGCTGGCGCGCTGCACCGAACGCGGCATCGACCCGCTGCGGTTGCAGCGGCTCGGCAGGTCCGCGCGCCGCCCCGAGTGGACCGCGGCGGGGCGGTTCGCCCAGCAGTACGAGCACGTGATGCTGCTGCGTTCGGCGGTGGGCACCGCGGCGCCGCAGGCCAGCGTCCCGGCGTTGGGCGCGGCCGAACTGGTCGGAGCGGCGCTGGAGGCCTTCGGCGTCGACCCGGAGTTGTTGGCCGCCGAACGTGCCCGGGTGCGGGTGCTGCTGGTCGACGACGCCCAGCACCTCGACCCGCAGACCGCGCGACTGGTCCGGATGCTGGCCGCCGGGGCCGACCTCGCCGTCGTTGCCGGCGACCCGAATCAGGCGGCCTTCGGCTTCCGGGGCGCCGACCCCGCGTTGCTGCTCGAGGACGCCTGGCCCGCCGTGACGTTGGTGGACTCGCACCGGTGCACCGCCCCCGTCAGCGCCGTGCTGACGGGGCTGGCCGGGCTGCTGCCCGGCGCCGGCCCGGCCCGCGAAGTCCGCAGCGCCCGTACCGATTCCGGGGTCGTGACGGCGACCCTGGCGGCCTCGGAGCACGCCGAGGCGACGCTGATCGCCGACACCCTGCGCCGCACCCACCTCATCGACGGCGTGCCCTGGTCACAGATGGCCGTCATCGTGCGGTCGGTGTCGGGCATCGGCACGGCCCTGCCGCGCATCCTGCGCGCGGCCGGGGTACCGGTGGCCGACCCTGCCGCGCATCCGCCGCTGGCGGCCAACGCCACGGTCCGGGCGCTGCTCACGGTGCTGGCGGCCACGGTCGACGGATTGACCGCCGAGCAGGCCCGCGGGCTGTTGACCGGACCCATCGGCCGGGTGGACCCGGTGTCGCTGCGGCAGTTGCGACGCGCATTGCGACGCCAATCGGTGACCGCGGTGGACTTCGGTGACCTGCTCATCGCGACCCTGCGCGACGGCGTTCCGGACGCATTGGCGCCCGCGCACGCTCGGCCGCTGCGCCGGGTGAAGGCCGTACTCGACGCCGCGGCGGCCGGCGTGGCCGCCCAGGCCGATCCGCGTTCGGTGCTCTGGCAGGCCTGGCAGCGCAGCGGCCTGCAACGCCGACTGGGCCACGCGGCCGAGCGGGGCGGGGAGAGCGCCCGTCGCGCCCACGCGGACCTCGACGCGGTGCTCGCGTTGTTCGACGTCGCCGACCAGTACGTGTCCCGCACCGCCGGCGCCACGGTGTCGGGCCTGGCCGAACACGTCTGGGCACTGCAGCTGCCCACCCCGGCCGTCGAGCCCGCGACGCCCGTCGAGGCGGTGCCGATCCTGAGTCCGCACCAGGCGCTGGACCGGGACTGGGACACCGTGGTCATCGCGGGACTACAGGAAGGGTTGTGGCCCAACACGGTTCCGCGCGGCGGGGTGCTCGATACCCAGCGCCTGCTCGATGTGCTGGCCGGCATCGGGGCCGATGCCTGCGACCGGTCGCCGCTGATCGCCGAGGAACGACGGCTGTTGATCACCGCGGTGGGCCGGGCACGGCGGCGGCTGACCGTCACCGCGGTCGACGGGTCGGCCACCGATTCCGACGACGGTCTGCGGGTGCCGTCACCGTTCTTCTACGACATCGCACGCCTGGCCACCGGCGACGACGGCACGGATCAGGTGCTGCCGCCGGTGGTCGCCCCCCCGGTACTGTCCGCGTCCTCGGTGGTGGGCCGGCTGCGCGCGGTGGTCTGCGCGCCCGACGGCGTGGTCGACGATGCTGAACGTTCGTGCGCGGCAGCACAATTGGCCCGGCTCGCCAACGCCGGGGTGCCCGGTGCGCATCCCGCCGAGTGGCAGGCCATGATTCCGGTCAGCACCACCGCACCGCTGTGGCAGCACCCCGGGCCCGGTGCGGACGCCCCCACTGTCTCGATGTCCCCGTCGACGCTGCAGCTCGTGCAGGACTGTCCGCTGCGCTGGCTGATGGAGCGCCACGGCGGCTCGAACGCCCGCGAACTGCGGTCGGCGCTCGGCACGGTGGTGCACGCGTTGATCGCGCAGCCCGGCGCGGACGAGGCCGCGATGCTGACTCGCCTCGAGCAGGTCTGGGACGGGTTGCCGTTCGAATCGCGGTGGTACGCCCACAATGAGCTGCAGCGCCACCGCGCGATGGTCGAGACCTTCGCGCGCTGGCGGGAGGAATCGCGACCGGAGTTGACCGAGGTGGGCACCGAGGTCGAGGTCGACGGGGTGCTGCCGGCGCCGGATCCGACGCTGCCGGCCGTGCGGGTGCGCGGGCGCATCGACCGGCTCGAGCGCGACGCCGAGGACCGCCTGGTGATCGTGGACCTCAAGACCGGCAAGAGTCCGGTCAGCAAGGAGGACGCGCAGCGACACGCGCAGTTGGCGGCCTATCAGCTCGCGGTCGCCCAGGGTCTGCTTCCGCAGGGCTCCGAGCCGGGCGGCGGCAAGCTCGTCTACCTCGGCAAACCGGGTGCATCCGGGGCCACCCAGCGCGACCAGGATCCAATGACGCGGGAGTTCCGGCAAGAATGGCGCGCGGAGATGCACCGGGCCGCCGCCGAAACCGCCGGCCCCGAGTTCCGCGCCCGCGTCAACAGCGGCTGCACGCACTGCCCGGTGCGTCCCAGCTGCCCGGCCCACCACCGACCCCAGGAGGGTTCGTGACCCAACCGGCACCGAAGTACAGCCCCGCCGACCTGTCGGCGGCGCTGGGCCTGCATCCACCGACCGACGAGCAGGCCGCGGTCATCGCCGCGCCGCCGGGACCGCTGGTGGTCGTGGCCGGCGCCGGCGCCGGCAAGACCGAGACGATGGCGGCCCGGGTGGTGTGGTTGGTGGCCAACGGTTTCGCGACCCCCGGACAAGTGCTCGGCCTGACATTCACCCGCAAGGCCGCCGGCCAGCTGCTGCGCCGGGTCCGTTCCCGGCTGGCGCGGCTGGCCGGGGTCGGCCTGGCGCCGGCGGAGACCGGTGCCGCGGCGGGCGAGCCGGCCGCCGTCACGGTCAGCACCTACCATGCGTTCGCCGGGACGCTGCTGCGGGAGCACGGCCTGCTGCTGCCGGTCGAGCCGGACACCCGGTTGCTCAGCGAAACCGAGTTGTGGCAGCTGGCATTCGATGTGGTCAACCGCTACCCGGACGAACTGATCACCGAGAAGAACCCGGCCGACGTCACCCGCATGGTGCTGCGGCTGTCCAATCAGTTGGCCGAACACCTGGTCAGCACCGAGCAGCTGCGCGATACCCACCTCGAGCTGGAACGGCTCGTGCACACGTTGCCGGCCGGTCCGAACCAACGCGATCGGGGCCCCAACCAGTGGCTGCTCCGCATGCTGGCGACCCAGACCGAACGCAGCGAGTTCGTCCCGCTCATCGACGCCTTGCACGAGCGGCTGCGGGTCGAGAAGGCGATGGACTTCGGCATGCAGATGGCGGCCGCGGCCCGGTTGGCGACCGAGTGCCCCACGGTGGGGGAGCAACTGCGCCAACAGTTTCGGGTGGTGCTGCTCGACGAGTATCAGGACACCGGCCACACCCAGCGCATCGCGCTGTCGGCGCTGTTCGGCGGTGGCGCAGACGACGGGCTGGCGTTGACCGCGGTCGGCGACCCCATTCAGTCCATCTACGGCTGGCGCGGCGCCTCGGCCACCAACCTGCCGCTGTTCACCACCGACTTCCCGCGCGCGGACGGCACGCCGGCCCCGACCCTGGAATTGCGCACCAGCTGGCGGAATCCGCCGAGCACGCTGCAGGTGGCCAATGCGGTCTCGGCGGAGGCGCGACGGCGCTCGGTCGCGGTGCGCGAACTGCGGGCGCGACCGGGAGCCGAATCGGGCACCGTGAAATGCGCGCTGCTCACCGACGTGGCACTGGAACGTGACTGGGTCGCCGACGCGATGGTCGAATACTTCCGGGCGGCCGCCGAGACCTCGGATCAGCCGCCGACGGCCGCGGTGCTGGTGCGCCGCAACGCCGACGCCGCGCCGATGGCCGAGGCGTTGCGGGCGCGCGGACTGCCGGTGGAAGTGGTGGGCCTGGCGGGGTTGCTGGCCATCGACGAGGTGGCCGACGTGGTCGCGATGCTGCGGCTGATCGCCGACCCCACGGCCGGTGCGGCGGCCATGCGGGTGCTGACCGGGCCGCGGTGGCGCCTCGGCGCCGGGGACCTCACGGCGTTGTGGCGACGGGCCCGCGAACTCGACGAGGGCGCGGCGATGAGCTCCGACCCCGAGCAGATCGTCGCGCAGTTGTCCCCGGATGCGGACACCGCCTGCCTGGCGGACGCCATCTGCGATCCGGGTCCGGCGGCGGCGTATTCGACGGCGGGCTACACCCGCATCTGCGCGCTGGCCGAGGAGCTGACGATGCTGCGCGGCCAACTCGACCGCCCGGTGCCGGACCTGGTGGCCGAGGTGCGCCGAGTCCTGGGCGCCGACACCGAGGCGACCGCGCGCGCCGCGCCGCGCGACGGGTCGACCGGCGCGGAACAACTCGATGCCTTCGCCGACGTGGTGGACAGTTATGCGGCTCGAACCATGCTGGGCAACAACGATATCCACGGCCTACTCGGATACCTGGAGGTCGCCGAGACGGTGGAGAACGGCCTGGCGCCGGCCGAGGTCAGCGTCGCGCAGGACCGCGTGCAGATCCTCACCGTGCACGCGGCCAAGGGGCTGGAATGGCAGATCGTGGCGGTCCCGCACCTATCCGCCCGGGTGTTTCCGTCCACGGCCAACACCCGGACGTGGCTCACCGATGCGGCGGATCTGCCGCCGCTGCTGCGCGGCGACCGCGCCGATCTGGGGGCGCACGGGGTGCCGCTGCTGGACACCTCGACGGTGACCGATCGAAAGCAGTTGTCGGACACCATCAACGCCCACCGCGCCCAACTCGAGCAGCGACGCATCGACGAGGAACGCCGGCTGCTCTACGTCGCCATCACCCGTTCGGAGGACACCCTGCTGTTGTCGGGGCATCACTGGGGCGCCACCGAAACCAAGCCGCGCGGTCCGTCGGATTTCCTGGTCGAACTCCGGGACATCATCGAGGCCGCCGCGGCCGACGGCCGGCCCTGCGGTGTGGTGGAACAATGGGCCGACGAGCCCGCCCCGGGTGAGCAGAACCCCCTGCGGGACGACGTGATCGAAGCGTCCTGGCCCGCGGCGCCCGCGCCCGGCACCCACCAGCGCCTGCAGCGTGGGGCGGCACTGGTCGCCGCGGCGATGCGCGCCGACGCCGACGCCGACGCCGATCCGTTCGGCTGGGCGGCCGACGTCGACGCGCTGCTGGCCGAACGCCTCGCCCCGCCCGCCGCGGCGCCGGCGGCGCTGCCCGCGCAACTGTCGGTCAGCGCGCTGGTCGAACTCGGCAAGGACCCGGCCGGGACGGCGGCGCGGTTGGCGCGCCGCACACCGGTGCGGCCCGACCCGCAGGCCCTGCTGGGCACGGCGTTTCACGACTGGGTGCAGCGGTTCTACGGCGCGGACCGGCTTTTCGACCTCGACGACCTGCCCGGGGCCGTCGACGGAAACCAGCGCAGCGCCGACGCCGAGGCGCTGTCGGATCTGCAGGCCTCGTTCATGGCTTCGCGCTGGGCCGCGCGCACCCCGGTGGACATCGAAGTGCCGTTCGAGATGATGATCGGCGGCCGGGTGATCCGGGGCCGCATCGACGCGGTCTTCGCCGACGACGACGGCGGCTTCACCGTGGTGGACTGGAAAACCGGTGAGCCGCCGGCCGACACGGCGGCCGAACGCGCCGCCGCGATCCAGCTGGCCGTCTACCGCATCGCCTGGGCCGGCCTGCGGGGCTGCCCGGCGGCCGCGGTGCGGGGAGCGTTCCACTACGTGCGCGGCGGACGGACGGTCGAACCGGCGCAGCTGCCGAGCGCCGAGGAACTCGCCGAACTGCTGGTGCTCGAGGAGTCGGCTAGGACAGCCGACGGATCTTGAGCGCCTCGGTGATCATCGGGACCTGCAGCGGGAGCCGGGCCAGCGCGCCCAGGCGCATCGGCCAACCCTTGGCCCACCACAACCGGACCATGTTCAGGTTGCCGGGGAAGACGCCGATGAACAGCGCCACCGCCGCGGTCGCGCCGAGGCGCCGGGTGGCCGGTGCCGCCAGCATGCCCGCGGTCACCAGTTCCGCGACTCCCGAGGCGTAGGTGTAGGCGCGGGGGCTGCCGGGCAGCTCGGCAGGGATGATCGAGTCGAACGGTTTGGGAGCCACGAAGTGCAGAACACCGATTCCGCCCAGCAGGGCGGCCATCCGGTAGGCCGAGCGTTGCGCGGGATCAGTCGGGGTCATGGTTACATGATGGCGTGCGACTCGCAGGGCCGACGACGGCAACCGCGTCGATGACCGGACACCGTGGCTAAAAGCAGACTGCGCAGGCGGCTGGGCCGCCTCGACGAAGCGCTGACCGCCAAGCCCGACGCCGCGCTCGTCGACTACCTGCACATCCCGGAACGATTCGTCAGCCCGGGCCGCAAGATCGCCCGCCGCGTCTTCTACGCGCTGGGGGCGCTGTTCGCCGCCGTGCTCATCGTCTACATCGACCGCGGCGGCTACCGCGATGTGCAGGGCGACGACCTGTCGTTCCTGGACTGCCTCTATTACGCGACGGTGTCGCTGTCGACCACCGGATACGGCGACATCACGCCCTACACGCCGTCGGCGCGGCTGATCAACGTCCTGGTGGTCACGCCCCTGCGGGTGGCCTTCCTGATCGTGCTCATCGGCACCACCGTCGAGACCCTGACCGCCGCCTCGCGGCAGGCACTGAAGATTCAGCGCTGGAGGAACACCGTGCGCAACCACACCGTCGTCATCGGATACGGCACCAAGGGCAAGACCGCGGTCACCGCGATGATCGCCGATGGCATCCCGCCCGCCGAGATCGTCGTCGTCGACACCGATCAGCCGTCACTGGACCGCGCCAGCGCCGCCGGGTTGGTCACGGTCCGCGGTGACGCCAACCGATCCGATGTGCTGCGGCTGGCCGGTGCCCAACACGCGAAGTCGATCATCGTGGCCACCAACAGCGACCCGACCGCGGTGATGGTCACCCTGACCGCGCGCGAACTCGCACCCAACGCCAAGATCATCGCCGCGATCCGGGAGGCCGAGAACCAGCACCTGCTCAAGCAGTCCGGTGCGGATTCGGTCGTGGTGTCCTCCGAGACCGCCGGTCGGCTGCTGGGCATCGCCACCAGCACCCCGAGCGTGGTGGAGTTGATCGAGGATCTGCTGACCCCCGACGAGGGTTTCGTGATCGTCGAACGCGATGTGGAACGCACCGAGGTCGGCGGCTCGCCCAAGCACCTGGTCGACATCGTGCTAGGCGTCGTGCGCAATGGTGTGCTCAAGCGGGTCGACGATCCAGAGGTCGATTCCCTGGAGGAAGGCGACCGGGTGCTCTACGTCCGAAGCGGTGGTGACGAACGTGACTGAGTTTCAACTGCGCAACATCCCCCTGTTGTCGAGGGTGGGCGCCGACCGGTCCGATCACCTGCGCACCGACATCGACGCCGCGATCGCCGGTTGGTCGCAGGCCGCGGTCCTGCGCGTCGACCACCGCGGTCAGGTGTTGATCGTCGATGGACACGTGCTGCTGGGCGGCACCGCCGAGCTGGGCGACACCCCGCCCGAGGACGCGGTCTTTTTGGGGCGCATCGAGGGCGGCCGGCACGTCTGGGCCATCCGCGCCCCGCTGCAGGCCCCCGACGACGGGGCCGAGGCGCAGGTGCTCGATCTGCGTCGCGCGGGGGTGGTGTTCGACGACGTCAGCGCGTACCTGGTGTCCTCGGCAACCGCGCTGCTCAATTGGCACGACAGCGCCAGGTTCTCGGCCGTCGACGGGGCGCCCACCAAACCGGTCAAGGGCGGCTGGTCCCGGCTGAACCCGGTCACCGGGCACGAGGAGTTTCCGCGGATCGACCCGGCGGTCATCTGCCTGGTGCACGACGGCGGCGACCGGGTGGTGCTGGCCCGGCAACGCACGTGGCCGGAGCGGATGTTCTCGCTGCTGGCCGGCTTCGTCGAGGCCGGCGAGTCGTTCGAGACCTGCGTCACGCGCGAGATCGCCGAGGAGGTCGGGCTGGCGGTGCGCGACATCCGCTATCTGGGCAGCCAGCCCTGGCCGTTCCCGCGGTCGCTGATGGTCGGTTTCCACGCCGTGGCCGACCCGGATCAGCCGTTCAGCTTCAACGACGGTGAGATCGTCGAGGCGGCCTGGTTCACCCGCGACGAGGTGCGCGCCGCCCTGGCGGTGGGGGACTGGACCAGCGCGGCCGCCTCGGCATCGAAACTGCTTCTGCCCGGGTCGATCTCGATCGCCCGGGAGATCATCGAATCCTGGGCCGAACGCGACTGATCCCGCTAGTCCCGAGCCCCCAATCCGCGAGCCCCCCAACCCCGCGAACGTGCGTGTCCCCGGCCGACACGCCGACACTTTTGCGGGGTTTGCGCACGCTCGGCTAGCCCGCGAGCTTCGCCTTGACCTCCCGGATGCTGGGGTTGGTCAGTGTCGAGCCGTCGGGGAATTTCAGCGTGGGCACGGTCTGGTTACCGCCGTTGGCCGTGGCGACGAACTCGGCCGCGGCCGCGTCGACCTCGATGTCGACCTCGGTGTAGCTGATGCCTTCGGACTTCAACGCGGTCTGCAGCCTTTTGCAATACCCGCACCACGTCGTGGTGTACATGATCAGTGCTGTCTCGCTAGCGGTCATGGGTGACATCTTGTCACCAGCGCCTGCCAAGATGAACGCCATGCCCACCGACGGTCTTGACGACGAACAGCGCGAGGCGGTGCTGGCGCCCCGCGGCCCGGTGTGTGTGCTGGCGGGTGCGGGAACGGGGAAGACCCGCACCATCACTCACCGCATCGCGCACCTCGTCGCCGCTGGTCAGGTGGCGGCCGGTCAGGTGTTGGCGGTCACCTTCACGTCGCGGGCCGCCGGCGAGATGCGCGCCCGGCTGCGCAGCATCGACGCCGCCGAACCGGACGCCCCGCGGGTCGGGGCGGTGCAGGCGTTGACGTTCCACGCCGCCGCCCGGCGCCAGCTGTCCTACTTCTGGCCCCGCGTGGTCGGCAACACCCGGTGGCAGCTGCTCGACAGCAAGTTCTCGGTGGTGGCCCAGGCCGCCAACCGGGCGCGGGTGCAGGCCAGCACCGACGACGTCCGCGACCTCGCCGGTGAGATCGAGTGGGCGAAGGCCTCGTTGATCACCCCCGAGCAGTATCCGGCCGCGGTGGCCGAGGTCGGTCGCGATATTCCGCTCGACGCCGCGCGGGTCGCGGCCGTCTACGCCGGCTACGAGAACCTCAAGGCCCGCGGTGACGTCGCGATGCTCGACTTCGATGACTTGCTGCTGCACACCGCCGCGGCCATCGAGAACGACGTCGGGGTGGCCGAGGAGTTCCGGGACCGCTACCGCTGCTTCGTCGTCGACGAATTTCAGGACGTCACCCCGCTGCAGCACCGCGTGCTGTCGGCCTGGTTGGGTGCCCGCGACGATCTGACCGTCGTCGGCGACGCCAACCAGACCATCTATTCGTTCACCGGTGCCTCGCCGCGCTACCTGCTGGACTTCTCCCGGCAGTTCCCCGACGCGACCGTGGTGCGCCTCGAACGCGACTACCGCTCCACACCGCAGGTGGTGTCGCTGGCCAACCGGGTGATCAAGGCCGCGCGCGGCCGGGTCGCGGGCAGCAAGCTGCACCTGGTGGGCCAGCGTGATCCTGGGCCGGAACCATCGTTTTCGGAGCATTCCGACGAGGTCGCCGAGGCCGCCGCGGTCGCCGAGGCCATCGGCGCACTCATCGAGTCCGGCACGCCGCCGGCCGAGATCGCGGTGCTCTACCGGATCAACGCCCAATCCGAGGCCTACGAGGAAGCGCTCACCGAAGCGGGCATCGCCTTCCAGGTGCGCGGCGGGGAGGGGTTCTTCAGCCGGCAGGAGATTCGGCAGGCCCTGGTGGCGCTGCAGCGCGCCGCCGATCGCTCCGAAGCCGAGGCCGACGGGACCGACCTGCCGGGCGCGGTGCGCGCCCTGCTGGAGCCGCTGGGCCTGAGCGCCGACGCGCCGACGGGCACCAAGGCCCGCGAGCGTTGGGAGGCGCTCGACGCGCTGGCCCAGCTCGTCGACGAGGAGGTGGCCGCGCGCCCCGAGCTGAGCCTGCCCGCGCTGGTGGCCGAGTTGCGGGTGCGCGCCGATTCCCGGCACCCACCGGTGGTGCAGGGCGTGACGTTGGCCTCGCTGCACGCCGCCAAGGGCCTCGAGTGGGATGCGGTGTTCCTGGTCGGGCTCAACGACGGGACATTGCCGATCTCGCACGCGCTGACCCACGGCCCCGACAGCGAGCAGGTGGAAGAAGAACGGCGCCTGCTCTACGTCGGAATCACCAGGGCCCGAGTGCATTTGGCGCTCAGCTGGGCACTGTCGCGAACCCCGGGCGGGCGTCAGACCCGCAAACCGTCGCGGTTCCTCAACGGGATCGCGCCACAGACGAGCGCCACCGCGGCACCGGCGGCCGGTACGCGACGGTCTCGCGGCGCGAACAAGCGCTGCCGGGTCTGTAACTCCACCCTGAGCACCCCGGCGGCGTTGATCCTCGGCCGGTGTGAGGAATGCGCGGCCGACATCGACACCGACCTGTTGACCCGGCTCAAGGAATGGCGGCTGCGCACCGCGCAGGAACTCAAGGTGCCGGCCTTCGTGGTGTTCAGCGACAACACCTTGATCGCGATCGCCGAGACCCGACCCACCGACGACGCCGCGCTGGTGGCGATCTCCGGAATCGGGGCGCGCAAGCTCGAACAGTTCGGTGCCGACGTGCTCGACCTCGTCCACGGCGGGTAAAACCGCAGGTCAAAAATCGCTTGTCGGATACGGCACCGACCGATTAACCTCTACAAGCGCACATTCACGCACCGAGCACCGTAAGGGGCCTTCACGATGATTAGCACAGCAGTTGGCATCGGCGTAGCCGACGCCGCCGTGGTGCGCGTCGCCGGGGCCTTCCGAGCTCCCGCGGCCCATCTGCCGGCGGCACCGCACGCCAAGCGCCGTCCCGCCGCCGCGACTGTCGCGTTCGTGAATCGGGGTTTCCGCTAGAAACCCGCGAAATCAGCCATCAGGCCACGGACCCGACGTCACCCGGATCCGTGGCCAAAGTGTTTTTCGGGGAGTCTCCCGAATGCCCTGGTCCGGATCTCACGGAATTTCAATTGCCAAGAGACCAGGAAGCAGGTGAAGGACATGTCGGCCCTGACAGTCCGTGCTTGTTCGGAAGAGCAACAACAGCCGGTGCTGCCGTGCCATGTCGGAGACCCCGACCTGTGGTTCGCCGAGAATCCCGCCGACCTCGAGCGCGCCAAGGAGCTCTGCGTCGACTGCCCGATCCGTCGGCAGTGCCTGAGCGCGGCGCTGGAACGCGAGGAGCCGTGGGGCGTGTGGGGCGGCGAGATCGTCGAACGCGGATCGATCGTCGCGCGCAAACGCCCACGCGGCCGGCCCCGCAAGGATTCGGTCGCCGCCTAACCGCTCTCGCAAAACGCGTACAACAGGGCAACTCTCGGCGAGCAGCTACACCGCGTCGGGATTGGCGAAGCCGGGCACCATCTCGTCGGCGATGCGCCGGGTGGGCACATGCGCGTCGAGCTGGCAGGAGATCGCCACCACCGACAACATGACCCGCAGCGGAATCGCCAGCTTGGCCGGGATGTCCATCTGTCGGGCGGCCTTGATCTGGCCGGCGGCCCGGTCGAGTTCGACGTTGGTCATCCGCTGCAGCCAGGAGCGCCGATAGTGGAACACCGGCACCTCGAGCGGTTCGACGTATTGGCGCAGCATGTCGTCGATCTCGCGGGTCGAGACCTTCTCACCCTTCTGGATGAACCCGACCTTCTCCATGGTGGGCAGCAGCTTGTCGTAGTCCTTGTCCACCGCGTAGCGCAGCATCTGTCCGAGCTCGACGGGCCAGCCGCCGGGCATCGGTGCCACCGCACCGAAGTCGATGACGCCCATCTTGTCCTCGGGCAGCAGCATGAAGTTGCCGGGATGCGCATCGCCGTGCACCATCCCGAGTCGTCGCGGTGCGTCGTCGCAGAATTCGAAGAGCCGAGTGGCCATCAGGTCACGCTGTTCCTGGGTGCCGTCCCGGATGATCTGGGACAGCGGGATGCCCTCGATCCACTCGGCGATGACGACTTTCGGGGCGCTGGCCACGATGTGTGGGATGACGAACTTGTCGTCGCCGTCATAGGCCTTGGCGAACGCCCGCTGGTTGTCGGCCTCGAGGCGGTAGTCCAGTTCCATGTCGGTGCGTTCGATCAGCTCGTCGACGACGCCCTGGATGTCGGCGCCGGGTGCGAGCTGCTTGAACACGCCGACCAGCCGCTGCATGGTCTTCAGATCGGCGCGCAGCGCCTCGTCGGCACCCGGGTACTGGATCTTGACGGCGACCTCGCGGCCATCGGACCACACCGCCTTGTGCACCTGCCCGATGCTGGCCGAGGCCACCGGGGCGTCGTCGAACGACTGGAACCGCTCGCGCCACTTGGTGCCCAGCTGCGCGTCCAGCACGCGGTGCACCTTGGCCGCCGGCAGCGGCGGGGCGTCCTTCTGCAGTTTGGTCAGGGCCTCGCGGTAGGGCTTGCCGAACTGTTCGGGGACGGCGGCCTCCATCACCGACAGGGCCTGGCCCACCTTCATGGCCCCGCCCTTGAGTTCGCCGAGCACGGTGAACAACTGATGGGCGGCACTCTCCACCAGTTCGGCGTTGACCTCGTCTTTCGACTTTCCGGTCAGCCGTTTGCCAAAGCCCAGCGCTGCCCGGCCCGCCATTCCGCCGGCCAGTCCCGCGATCTTTGCATTGCGCGCCATACCACCGCGCCTAATCTCTGCCACCCGACCATCATCCACCACGAACCCGAGTGCTTCTGCATCGATGTGGCAACAAGCGTTCTCAACAGGCGCATCGGGGGTGTCGCGGCCAGCGCCGCGTCGCGATCGTGCCGGCACCGACGTCGAATTCCAGCGTCGCCGACAAGGTCTGCGGAGCCGCCGGCACCACCGCGTTGGTTTCGGCCGTCCGCACGGCCCTCACGACGGCCAGCACCTGACCCAACGCCAGCGCGGCGGTGGCCAGAACGGTGCAGTGGTCGGCCACGCCGACGGTGTCGCGCAGCTGCGCGGCCAGCGCCGGCCACGCCGAGTCGCGGTCGCTGCGATGAAGATCGGCGCAGGTCAGGCAGCTTGTGATGCCGGGGACGACGAGCGGGCCCACCAATCCGGTGCCGTCGCGGACCCGGACCACCAGGTGCGGCATCCCGGCCGAATGCAGATCGCGGACCAGCCGCGGGTCGGCCACCAGGTAGTCGCTGAGCACCACCAGGTCGGTGCGCTCGGCCCGCACGACGACATGCGGCTGGCTGCTGTGGCTGACCCGTACGGCGGTGGCCCGCAGCGCCTCGACCAGCAGATCGCTCAGCGGTCCCCGGCCGTGCACCCGGACCGCGGTGCTGCGACCGTGCGCGGTCGCACCCAGGTGCGCGACCCCGGACGCGACCAGCGCGGCGACCAGCTCGGCGCATTCGGCGGCGTCCACGGCGCCGTGGCGGGCCGCTTCGGCGCGCAGCCGGTCCAGGTCGGTCCCGGAGCGCATGGTCTGCAACACGTCGGCCAACGCCGCGGCGGTCAGCCCGCGGGGCGGGCGTACCAGCACCGCCCGGCGTGGGTCCCAGCCGATCTGCACGGCGTCATCGGGTCGCACCAGCACCGGCATCGCCGGATCGAGGCTGAACAGCTGCGTCATGCGCAGACTCTGGCACGCCCGCCCGGTCAGGCGGGCTCACCCGTCCACAGGCCTACCGGTCCGGGGAACCGTCCCCGTCGGCGCGCTCGTCGTCCGATCCCGCATCGTCGTCCGCGGTCTGATCTCGCGGCTCCTCAGCTGGGCTCGTTCCTCGCCCCGCATCGTCGTCCGCGGCGAGCAACTGCTTCTCCAGGTCGGCGATCGCCCGGTCGATCCCGCTGGTGTCGCCGCCGATCATGCGGTCGATGAAGCCCGCCGGCTCGTCGAGGTCGGCTGCGGTCGGCAGCAGGTCGGGGTGTTGCCACACGGTGTCGCGGACATCCATCCCGGCGGCCTCGGTCAGGCGTTGCCACAGCGTGGCGGCCTCCCGGAGCTTGCGGGGCCGCAACTCCAACCCGACCAAGGTGGCGAAGGTCTGTTCGGCCGGACCGCCGCTGGCCCGGCGCCGGCGCAGGGTTTCCCCGAGCGCCTCGGCGCCCGGAATCCGCTCACCCAGCGCGTCGGCCACCACGGTTTGCACCCAGCCCTCGATGAGCGCGAGCAGCGTCTCGAGGCGTTCCAGCGCCGCCGTCTGCTCGGGGGAGGCCTTCGGTTCGAAGATGCCCTGATTGAGCAGTTGCTCCATGGCAGCCGGGTCGGCCATCGACGCCGGGTTGAAGCCCTGCGCCAATTCCTCGATGCCGCTCATGTCGATCTGGATGCCCCGGGCGTAGGTCTCCACGGCACCCAACAGCTGACTCGACAACCACGGCACGTGGCTGAACAGCCGGTGATGCGCGGCCTCCCGGGCCGCCAGGAACGTCATGGTCTCGCTGCGCGGCCGCTCGAGTCCGGCGGAGAACTCCTCGACGGCCTGCGGCAGCAACGCCGCGACCCCCGTGGGGCCCAGCGGGAGCCCGATATCGGTCGAGGTCAGCACTTCCTTGCTCAATTTGCCCAGCGCCTGCCCCAGCTGCGAACCGAAGGCCATGCCGCCCATCTGCGAGATCATCGACAGCAACGGGCCGGCCATGGCCTTGGCCTCCTCGGGTAGCGCCGAGGCCCACACCGTCGAAATCTGTTCCGCCACTGGGTCGCACAGCCGCTTCCAGGTCTCCAACGTGTGATCGATCCACTCGGTGGGGGTCCAGGCGACGGTGCTGGTGGTGCCGGCGGGCAGCGCGGTGGATCCGTCGAGCCAGGTCTCGGCCAGCCGCACCGCATCGGCGATCGCGTTGGCCGTCGCCGGCGGGATGGGTGCGACGAACCCGATCGAATTCGCGGCCAGCTTGCGTGCGAGGTCGTAGTTGACCGGACCGGATCCGGACCCGCCCGCCATCGCGCTGCCCGCACCGGAAAACATCTGGCCCAACCGGGTGAAGATCTGACCGAGGTCACCGATGTCACCGGAACCCAGGCCGAAGGGGTCCGCCGGACCGCCGGCCGAACCGCTGGGATCCTTCTTGTTCTTGTCTCGATCGGGATCGTCTCCATGGGAGAACCCGAAGGGCATGTCGGCCATATCTCAACGGTACTCATCGCCATCGGCGTTCGTGCGGTCGGCGGTCACGCTGTCAGTGAACCGCCGCGTCTACTCTTGGCGGCGTGAACAGGCGGATTCTGACATTGGTCGTGGCGCTCGTGCCGATCCTCGCCTTCGGCGTACTACTCGCGGCCGTCACGGTCCCGTTCGTGTCCCTGGGGCCCGGGCCCATCTTCAACACCCTCGGCGACTTCGACGGCAAACCCGTCGTCCAGATCGAAGGCACCGAGACCGAACCCACCTCCGGTCAGCTGAACATGACCACGGTGTCGCAGCGCGACGCCCTGACCCTCGGCCAGGCGTTGACGCTGTGGCTCTCGGGCCGCGAGCAGTTGCTCCCGCGCGATCTGGTGTATCCGCCGGAGAAGACGCGTGACGACATCGACAAGGCCAATCAGGCGGAGTTCAAGAACTCCGAAGACAGCGCGGCATTCGCGGCGCTGGGTTTCCTCGACTACCCGAAGGCGGTGACCGTCGAGACCGTCTCCGACGACGGGCCAGCCAAGGACAAGTTGCAGCCCGGTGACGCCATCGACGGCGTCAACGGGACGCCCGTGGCCACCGTGGAGGCGTTCACCTCGCTGCTGGAGCACACCAAGCCCGGCGACGTCATCGTCGTGGACTACCGCCGCAAGAACGAGGCGCCCGGCACCACCAACATCACGCTGGGCGCCAACGACGACCGCGACTACGGCTTCCTGGGGGTCGGGGTGCGCGATGCCCCGTGGGCGCCGTTCACCGTCGACTTCAACCTGGCCAACATCGGTGGGCCGTCGGCCGGGTTGATCTTCAGCCTTGCCGTCATCGACAAGCTGACCCCCGGCGAACTCAACGACGGCCGCGTCGTCGCCGGCTCCGGCACCATCGCCGGGGATGGCAAGGTCGGCAGCATCGGCGGCATCACGCACAAGCTGGCCGCTGCCCACGACGCCGGTGCCACGGTGTTCTTGGTGCCCGCCGACAACTGCGCGGAGGCGCGTACGGCAAAACACGACGGCATGCAGCTGGTGAAAGTCGACGACCTCGGTTCGGCCGTGGACGCGCTGGAAACGCTTTCAGCTGGTGGCGAACCGCCGCATTGTTAGAACGGTCACTGGCGGCCGGTGCGAAACGCATGCGTACAGTTGGCACCAACTAATCCGCTCTGACCGGGAGTTCACACGTGGGTATGCGGCCTGCCGCAAAGATGCCAAGCCTTACTCGGCGTAGCCGGGGCCTCATCGTCATCGGGGCGGTGGCCGTCGTGCTCCTGCTCGTCGGTCCACGGTTCATCGACACCTATGTCGACTGGCTGTGGTTCGGCGAGTTGGGGTACCGCTCGGTGTTCACCACGGTGCTGTTCACCCGGCTTGCCGTGTTCCTGGTGGCGGCGCTGCTGGTGGGCGCCATCGTGTTCATCGGGCTGATGCTGGCCTACCGCAGCCGGCCGGTCTTCGTGCCGGCCAGCGGGCCCAACGACCCGGTGGTCCGGTACCGCACGGCGGTGCTCTCGCAGCCCAAGCTCATCGGCATCGGCATCCCGGTGCTGATCGGTCTGCTCTCCGGTCTCGTCGCCCAGAGTTACTGGGTGCGGGTGCAGCTGTTCCTGCACGGCGGCGACTTCGGCGTGACCGACCCGCAATTCGGCAAGGATCTCGGCTTCTACGCGTTCGAACTGCCGTTCCTGCGGCTCGTGGTGTCCTACCTGTTCGTCGCGATCGTGTTGGCGTTGTTGGCAAACCTGGTGGGCCATTACATCTTCGGCGGCATCCGGTTGTCGGGTCGCGAGGGTGCGGTCACCCGCGCCGCGCGCATCCAGCTGGTCGCCATCGTGGGCGTGCTGGTCCTGCTCAAGGCCGTGGCCTACTGGTTGGACCGCTACGAGCTGTTGAGCAACACCCGGGCGGGCAAGCCGTTCACGGGCGCCGGTTACACCGACATCAACGCCGTGATGCCCGCCAAGCTGATCCTGCTGGCCATCGCCGTCATCTGCGCCGTCGCGGTGTTCTCCGCGCTGGTGCTGCGCGACCTGCGGATCCCGGCCATCGGACTGGTGCTGCTGCTGTTGTCCTCGGTGGTGGTCGGCGCGGGCTGGCCGCTGGTGGTCGAGCAGTTCAGCGTCAAGCCCAACGCCGCGCAGAAGGAAAGCGAATACATCAGCCGCAGCATCACCGCGACCCGGGATGCCTACGGTCTGACCGACGACAAGGTGACCTACCGCGACTACAGCGGTGACGCACCCACCTCGGCGCAGCAGGTGGCCGCCGACAGCGCGACGATCTCCAACATCCGTGTGCTCGACCCGCGCATCGTGAGCCCGGCGTTCACGCAGTTCCAGCAGGCCAAGAACTTCTATGCCTTCCCCGAAGAGCTGTCGATGGACCGCTACCGGATGCCCAACGGCGATATCCGCGAATTCGTGGTCGCCGCCCGCGAACTCGACCCGGCCCGGCTGATCGACAACCAGCGCGACTGGATCAACCGGCACAGCGTCTATACCCACGGCAACGGGTTCATCGCCTCGCCGGCCAACACCGTGCGCGGTATCGCCAACGACCCCAACCAGAATGGCGGCTACCCGGAGTTCCTGGCCAGCGTCGTCGGGGCCAACGGCACCGTCGTCTCGCCCGGGCCCGCCGAGTTGGAGCAGCCCCGGATCTACTACGGGCCGATCATCGCCTCCGCGCCGGCCGACTACGCCATCGTCGGCAGCAACGGCGTCGACCGCGAATACGACTACGAGACCAACACCGAGACCAAGAACTACACCTACACCGGTTCCGGCGGTGTCCCGCTGGGCAGTTGGGTGGCGCGGTCGCTGTTCGCCGCCAAGTTCGCGGAGCGAAACTTCTTGTTCTCCAACGTGATCGGGCCGGACAGCAAGATCCTGTTCAATCGCGATCCCGCCGAGCGGGTGCAGGCGGTGGCGCCGTGGCTGACCACCGACTCGATGCTGTACCCGGCGATCGTCGACGGCCGGATCAAGTGGATCATCGACGGCTACACCACCTTGGACAACTACCCGTACTCCGAGCTGACGGTGCTCTCGAGCGCGACGGCCGACTCCACCACGCCGAGCGTCAACAACCGGCTGGTACCCGACAAGCAGGTGTCCTACATCCGCAACTCGGTGAAGGCGACCGTGGATGCGTATGACGGCACGGTGACGCTGTACGCGCACGACGAGAGCGATCCGGTGCTGCAGGCGTGGATGAAGGTGTTCCCGGATACCATCCAGCCCAACAGCGCGATCTCCGATTCCCTGGCACAGCACTTCCGCTACCCCGAGGACCTGTTCAAGGTCCAGCGCTCGCTGCTGGCCCGCTACCACGTCGACGATCCGGTGACGTTCTTCTCGACGTCCGACTTCTGGAACGTGCCGCAGGACCCGATCCGACAGGGCACCTTCCAGCCGCCGTACTACGTGGTGGCCAACAGCCCCACCGAGGGGGACAACTCGGCGGCGTTCCAGCTGACCAGTGCGATGAACCAGCTCAACCGCGAGTATCTGGCGTCGTTCATCAGCGCCAACTCCGACCCGGAGAACTACGGTCAGCTCACGGTGTTGACGGTTCCGGGCCAGGTGCGTGGTCCATCGCTGGCCCACGGTGCGATCAACACCGACACCTCGGTCAGTGAGCACCTCGGCCAGATCGGTCGAGACGGCCAGAACCGCATCCAGTGGGGCAACATGCTCACGCTGCCGGTGGGCCACGGCGGCCTGCTCTACGTGCAGCCGGTGTACGCCTCACCCGGCCGGGCCGACGCCGCGTCCACCTATCCGCGGTTGATCCGGGTCGCAATGATGTACGGCGACAAGGTGGGTTACGCGCCGACGGTGCGTGAGGCACTGGACCAGATCTTCGGTGCCGGTGCCGGCGCCACCGCGGTCGGACCCGCACCGATGGCTCCGAGCACCCCTGGTGGCGGTCAGCCGGCGGCTCAGCAGACACCGCCCGCGGGCACTCCGCCCGCGGAGGGACGGCCGAGCACACCGGCCCCGGCCGCGGCGGTACCGCCGGCGACCGACGGTGTCCCGCAACAGCTGAGCGGACCGAAAGCCGCGGCGCTGCAGGAGATCGGGGCAGCCATGGACGCGGTGCGTCAGGCGCAGCAGAGCGGTGACTTCGCCGAGTACGGCGAAGCGCTGCAACGCCTCGACGACGCGATGACCAAGTTCGACAGCGCCGGATAGCTTCACCTGGCGCTTGGGTGCGGAGGTCGCCTCCGCACCCAAGCGCGAGCGCGCCGCCCCCTTGCCGCCCCCTTGCCGCGAGCGGGCGTGTCCCCGGCCGACACGCCGCCGAAATCCCGTAGTTTGCGCACGTTCGCGCCCGTCTTCGGCAGTGAAGCGGTGGTGGCGGGATCGGCCCCTCGCCCGGTATGCCCCCGTGGTGGCCCCCTGGATGCCTTGTGGCGACTCGACACTGCGGTTTCATCCGCGACATGCCGCGGGGCCGATGCGGCGTATCAAACCGCAGTCTCGGCGCTGGGCGCGCGCATCGATCAGCACCGTTCCAAAGAGCCCGAAAACCACGGCTGAGCACCCGATTTGGACTCCTGGCGATAGGTGGGTAACCTGGTGTTTACCCGTCGCGGGGTGGAGCAGCTCGGTAGCTCGCTGGGCTCATAACCCAGAGGTCGCAGGTTCGAATCCTGTCCCCGCTACTAACGAAAATGGCCCTCAGGCAACAAGCCTGGGGGCCATTTTCCATTGGCGGCCAGGTGCCGGGATGCTTTACCGGCTCCCGTGCCTAACCTGTCCGAGGCGAGAACTCGTAGAGTCGCCGCTCGATGACGGTTCCGACCGGAAATCCCGACGCGATCATCAGGTTGTCCTCGACGACTTCCACAGCCCAGTCCGATGGCCAGCCGCCGTCGGCCAGACTCGTCTGCATCGCAACCAGAAGCTCGTCGTGGGTGAAATCGGCCGCGATGACCTGCGCGGTGGTAGTCGCACGGTGCGATGCGGCACCGGCGAAACCGCGGCCGCATCCGCAACCGCCGTCGGGGTCACGCTGGTCTCGGTCGCAGGGTTCTTGAACCCACAGGAGTTCCCCCGGGACGCAGTAGTTGTAGTCGTTGTCGCGGGCGCCCTGGGTGAGTGTTGTTGCTACCAGGATCTTCATTCTCCGGCCTCCTGCACGGTTGGCGTCGAGCCTAAGATCGACCACCGACAGGCCGCTTAGGGCACCGACGACACCTGCGCGGCACCGGGTAATGCCCGACAGCTTGCGCCAGGACAGTTGTAGTTTCACAATCCTCCGGTGACTGCACCCGTCGAGGCGATGACCCCACGACGCAAGGCCGTCATCCTGTTCTCCTGCTGCCTGAGCCTGCTCATCGTCTCGATGGACGCGACGATCGTGAACGTTGCGATCCCGTCGATCCGCACCGATCTGGCCGCCACGCCCGCGCAGCTGCAGTGGGTCATCGACATCTACACCCTGGTGCTGGCTTCGCTGCTGATGCTGGCCGGGGCCACCGGAGACCGCCTCGGGCGCCGGAAGGTGTTTCAGATCGGGCTGACACTGTTCGCCCTCGGCTCCCTCGCCTGCAGCCTGGCGCCGACTATCGAGACGCTGATCGGCGCGCGCTTCGTGCAGGCGGTGGGCGGTTCGATGCTCAACCCAGTTGCTCTGTCCATCATTTCGCAGATCTTCACCAAACCGGTGGAACGCGCCCGGGCCCTGGGTGTCTGGGGCGGGGTCGTCGGAATCTCGATGGCGCTCGGTCCGATCGTCGGCGGATTGCTCATCGACACCATCGGCTGGCGCTCGGTGTTCTGGATCAACCTGCCGATCTGCGCGGCCGCCCTGGTGCTGACCGCCGTGTTCGTGCCCGAGTCCAGATCGACGACCATGCGCAACGTCGACGTCGTGGGACAGGGCCTGGCGATCCTGCTCCTGTTCGGCACCGTCTACGCACTGATCGAGGGTCCGGTGCTGGGCTGGGGACATCCGCGGGTGGTCGGGACCGCCGTCGCCGCGGTCGCGGCGTTCGTCGCGTTCCTGGCCTACGAGTCCCGGCGGGTCGACCCGTTCCTGGACCTTCGGTTCTTCCGCAGCATCCCGTTCGCCACCGCGACCATCAACGCCGTCAGCGCCTTCGCCGCCTGGGGCGCCTTCCTGTTCATGATGTCGCTGTACCTGCAGGGCGAGCGCGGCTACTCCGCGATGCACACCGGCCTGATCTACCTGCCCATCGCGATCGGTGCACTGGTCTTCTCCCCGCTGTCGGGTCGCCTGGTGGGCCGCTACGGTGCTCGGCCGTCGCTGGTGACCGCCGGGGTGCTGATCGCGGCCGCGGCCGGCATGCTCACCGCTCTGGACGCCGCCACGCCGCTGTGGTGGCTGCTGATGGTCTTCGCGGTGTTCGGTATCGGCTTCTCGATGGTCAACGCGCCGATCACCAATGCCGCCGTCAGTGGGATGCCGACCGACCGGGCTGGGGCGGCTTCGGCGGTGACCTCGACCAGCCGTCAGGTGGGGGTGAGTATCGGTGTGGCACTGTGCGGTTCGGTCGCGGGTTCGGCCCTGGCGCAGGGCGGTACTGACTTCGCCGTCGCGGCGCGGCCGCTCTGGTTCATCTGCGTAGTGCTGGGCGTGCTGATCGTGGCGATGGGCCTGTGGTCGACGTCGGCGCGGGGGCTGCGATCGGCCGAACGGCTGGCCCCGTTGATCCTGGGAGATCGGATGGAGCCCTCCGGTGTCCGCTGACGCCGATGAGGTCTCGCGCGATCTTGTGCCGCTGGTACGTCGGGAGAACCGGGGCGCCGCCGACGCCTACTGCTAACTCACCACGCCGGCAGGCGGTGGTCGCGAGACAAAGTACTAGATCAAGCCGCCGCTGTAGTACGGGCCAGGCACCGTCGGAGTCGGCACGGGGGGCACCGGACGGACGGTTCTGGGCTGCTGCGGGCCGGGCGCCTGACCGTATTCGGTCTGTGGAGCATAGGACGGCTGCGAACCGTAGCTAGGCGCTCCGTGGGTCAGCACAGCAGCCGCGATGAACGCCGCCGCCCGATCGGTGTACAGCGGGATGTAACCCTCGGTGTGCCCGCTCCAGGAGTTGCCCGGGCCGTCGTGACAAATCGGGTCGCTGGGATGGCACAAGTCGATCGCCTTGGTGGCGAGCGGTGAATCCTGGGTCGACGTCGACCCACCTGTGCGGCCCGCGACGTTGCCGAACGTCGCGACCGCCGCAACGTTGTCCATGTACTTACGCGGCAGTGGATCGCCCCAATTGACACCGTCGAAACCGGCCACGATGTTGATCACACTTGCGCCCTGCGAATAGCCGCCCAACACGATCTTGGTGTCGGGGCAGGAGTCCGCGGTCGATCGGATGCGGTCGATCGCGTCCTTGGCACCCGCGCCGCTATGCCGCTGAGTAATGGTGGCCTTGTAATCCACGGGGTAAGCCCGGATAGCCAAGCCGCCGGTCTGCCGCCGAAGCGAGTTGACCATGGCCTCACCGACGCGGCCCATGCCGGCTGGTTCGTCGGTGCCGCGAGCGAACACCACCTCGGCGACCGGGCAGTCTTCGGCGGCGGCCGACGGAGCTACGGGCACGGCCAGCGGGATTGCAGTGAGGACCAGTGCCGATGCACCCAACAGGGCCGAACGACGCGCGGCACGCCGGGGAAACATTCCAGGAGTCTATCCATGTAGCCTGTTACACCCTCGTCAGGAGGTGATTTGCCGTGGGCGCGCTGGACCGAAAACTCGAAGATCGTGATTCCCGGCTGGGCATGGCGGGAGTTGGCCGATCGGGGCGCCGAGGCTCGGCCGGTCGGCGCGACAGACCTGTGCCGGCCGCAGCTAACTGCGGGTGGGTTGTCCCAGTGCCCCGCTAGCATCCGTCCATACCGCCGGCAGGGGCCGCGGGCGAGTAGGGGGGATCGTTCATGGCGAGGGGTAAGGAGTCCGGCGGAGTCGGCGCTGGCATATTCGCCATCTTCATACTGATCGCGGTGATCCCGAAGGAGGTTTGGATCTTTCTCGGGGTCACGGCTGCAATCGCCGTCGTGGTATGGATCGGGGTCACCATCGGCAAGGCCGTCCACAAGAACATGCTCGAGGCCGAGGAGCAGGCTCGCAAGCAGCGCGCGGCCGACGCGGCCAAGGCCAAGCGCGACCGCGAAGAAAAGATCCGCAGAGAAAAACAGCAACGCATCGACACCATGGGCGAGAAGAACGCCGCCCGAGTCGAGTCCGCACAATCGGCGGTGAGGAAGATCGCGGCCTCCGAGGCCGCCCGCGAGGGGTGGCTGGGCGACATCGATTTCACCGCAGACATCGCGGCGATCGCGACGGGTTTCCAGAAGGCTTTTGCGCTGAACAAGGTCGCCGGCGAATTGTCCGCCCTGGCTGATCCCAGCGCCGATGATCGCAAGCTGCTCGCGGAGGCCAAGGCCGCCGCGAAAAATTTGGAGACCACCGCGATCGAACGCGTGGAGTTGATCGGAAGGTGCGCCAAGGAAGCCCGACTCGTCGACGCGTCCCTGCAGAAGGAACGCGACGACGCGCGCACCGCCGAGCAGCGCGCCGAACTGCACGGCAAGCTCAGCGCGATGCTCTACGGGATCGAGGCCACCCCGGACGTCACGCCCGCGGACTCGGCGGCAGACCGGGTGCTATCGCGAGTCGCGGCCTACCGGGAGATCAAGAAGCAGATTCAGCTGGCCCGCGACACGTAGCGGTGCTGTTATGCCGCGTCCTGCACCGCGTGATCGGTTGCCGCGCACGACGAGCAGTCGGGCGAATCGATGTCGAACTGGCCGCAACCAGGGCAAATGAAAGGAATCACCGCACCACCATCCATGCTCTGGGGCGCCCCCGTGGCGCCGCGCTCCTGCCCTTTACCCCGGTCGGGACCGCCTTGAAACCTTTCTCAGAACCTTTCGCGCAACGGACGATCGGCCGGCGTGCTGCGGTAGATGCCGCGGTCGATCAGGCGCGGCACCACTTCGTCGATGAACTCCCGGATGGACTGCGCGCCCGCCGAGAACATCAGGTTGAATCCGCCGACGTTGCCGTCGGCGTGCCAGGCCGCGAGGTCCTCGACGATGTCGTCGTAGGAGCCGATGAACTTGCGGTGCGTGGCGCCGCCACGGCCGACGGCCTGGGCGACGACATCGCGCACGGTCACGCCGGGGTGTTGCTGAATCCAGTTGTACAGCCCCACATAATTGCCGAACGTGCTCTTGATCGTCGTCTCGACATCGGCGGGAACCGGCAACGCCTCAACCTGGAACGGGTCGTTGAGGTCCCCGACCGGGATCTCGAGACCGAACTGGCCCAGGGCGAACGGCGCGATCGGCGCCCAGTCGACGTAGCTGTCCAGTTCGTGCAGCTTCTCCTCGGCTTCCTTCGCGGTGCGGCCGAGGTAGGGGATGAGGCCGGGGATGGGCGGGACGGACCCGGGCGCGCGCCCCTGCTCCACCAGCGCCTTGTCCAACGTCTCGCGGTAGGCGGCGGCGCTCTGGCGGGTGGACGAGTTGGTGAACACCATCTCGGCGTGCTTGGCGGCGACCCTGATCCCGGCCCCCGACCCGCCGGCCTGGGCGATCAGCGGCCGACCCTGCCGGCTGGGTGCGACGTTCAGCGGCCCGGCGACCTGAAACAGGTTGCCCCGGTGGTTGATCGGCTCGGCATGGAACCGCGTCCGGCCGTCGGGATCCGTGCGTAACGTGCGGTTGTCCCACAGCGCCCGGAGCACCTGGAGGAACTCGTCGGCGCGCGCGTAGCGCTCCTCGCGGTCCAGATGGCGCACCAGGCTGTAGTTCAGCGCGAAATCGTCGATCACCGACGTCACCGCGTTGTACCCGGCGCGACCGTCGGAGGCCTGGTCCAGTGAGGCCAACAACCGCGCCAGGTTGTACGGGTCGTAGAACGTCGTCGACGCGGTCGCGATGAGGCCAACGTGCTTGGTGTGCTGCGAAATTGCGGTCAGCGCGGTGATGGGCTCCGCCGGCCCGCCGTCGACGGCGGGCGAGCCCTGCATGCCGGGGATGTCGCCGACGAACAGTGCGGTGAACAACCCCTCGTCGCCGAACCGGCCGTAATCGAGCAGGCGCTCGAACGTGCTGCGCTCGGGTACGCCGTGCGCCTGCTCGTAGCCGTGGGCGCCCTGGTGCAGGTTGATGTCGTTGGCCACCAGGTTCAGATGCAGAAAGCGTCGCTCCAATGGGGACTCCTATCAAGAGGCGCTTCAGCGCATGGTGGCGTGCAGGGCGTCGGTCATGGCTTCGATGGCGGCCGCGCGCTCCAGCGGCCAGCCGTCGACGAGCCATAAATGCATGAACGAATCGACCATCGTGTACATCATCGCGATCGCCAGCCGGATCCGATCCTCGGTGGCACCAGGCATGGCGTCGGCCTGCACCCACTCGTCGACGTCGGCTTCCATGGTGGCGCGGTGGGCCGCGGCGAACTCCGGATCGGCCGCGCGCGCCTGGTGCAGCGCCATGTAGAGCTCCGGGGCGGACGTATAGAAATCGACGACCTTTTCGAAGAACGCCCGGATCGACGGGCGACCCGATCTGCCGCCGCGCGGTGCGTCCTGTTGGGACCACACCATCATCCGGGTGTTGCGTAGCTCGCGCAGCACCGCGGCCTTGCTGTCGAAATGCAGGTAGAACGTCGCCCGTCCGATGCCGGCACGGCGCACGATGTCGTCGATAGTCACCGCGACATACCCGCGTTCGGCGAACGCGTCCAGCGCGGCGGTCATGATGTGGTCCCGGGTCATCATGCGGTGGCGGTCCCGCATCGTGAGTTTCGGTGCCGCGGACCCGGTTTCGGCGACATCAGTGGTTTCGGTCACGCAAGTGTCACCCCCTCCAACCGGCCCGTCGAGCGCCATTCGGCCAGCATGTCGAAGAACTCGACGGGCTTCCCGCCGAAGTTGGTCGACAACATGCCGTGCGGATTCTCTTTGTCACCCTCGGAGCTGAGATAGCTGGGGGTGCACTCGGCGTAGAAGGCCTTGGGCTTCTCCGAGGATTCGTTCATCGTCGCCAGCCAGTCCTCTTCCGCTTCGGCGGTGGCTTCGATGGTGGTGGCGCCGCGTTCGACGAAAGTGCGTACCAGGTAGGCGAAGTGGCGCGCGCGTTCCTCGGCGGTGTGGGTGTAGTTGGGGGACACCCCGGACTGGGTGTAGCCGAGGAAGAAGCAGTTGGGGAAGCCGTGGGTCTGCAGCCCATGCAACGTCCGCATGCCCTTGGCCCATTTGTCGCCGAGGCGCACACCCTCCTTGCCGACGATCTCGAACCCGAGTCGGCGGGTGAACTCGGTACCCACCTCGAATCCGGTGGCGAACACCAGCGCGTCGAGTTCGTATTCGACGCCGGCGACCACCACGGCGGTCTCGATGAACCGCTCCACCCCGCGGCCATCGGTGTCGACCAGGGTGACGTTGGGGCGGTTGAAGGTGTCCAGGTATTGGTCGTGGTAGCCCGGGCGCTTGCAGTTGAGACGGTACCAAGGCTTCAGTGCCGCAGCGGTTTTCGGGTCCTTGACGGTGGTGTCGATGCGCGCGCGCAGGCGCTCCATCGCGTCCCAGTCGGCGCGGAACAGGAAGTCGGTGATCTCTTCGACGGTCATCTCGCGGCCGAGTCGCGCGGTCTCGCGGGCGACGGCGGGTTCGGACAGCGCGAGCGCCTTCTGCGTCCACCCGTCGTCGGTGAGGTCGACGTCCATCTCGACCCCGCAGGTGACGCGGGTGAAGTTCTCCATCCGCTCGCGCTGCCACCCGGGCCTGAGGCCGGCCGCCCACTGCGGATCGGTGGGCCGGTTACCTCGCTCGGAGACGGTGCTCGGGGTCCGCTGGAACACATACAGGTGCTGTGCGTGTTCGCCCAGATACGGAATGCACTGCAGCCCAGTGGAACCGGTGCCGATGACGCCGACGCGCTTGTCGGCCAGTCCGGTCAGTCCGCCGGACTCGTCGCCGCGGGTGTATCCGAAGTCCCAGCGGCTGGTGTGGAAGGTGTGCCCGCGGAACTCGTTGATGCCCGCAATGCCGGGCAGCTTCGGGCGGGTCAGCGATCCCGGGGACACCGCGACCATCGTCGCGGTGAAGTGGTCGCCCCGGTCGGTGCGGATCCGCCAGTTCTTGGCCCGCTCGTCCCAGTCCATGCCGGTGACGGTGGTCTGCAGCAGTGCGTTCTCGTACAGGCCGTAGTGCTTGGCGCAGTTCTGCAGGTGCTCGCGGATCTCCCCGCCGTGCGCGTAGCGCTCCGTCGGGATGTAGTTCAGTTCCTCGAGCAGCGGCAGATAGATGTAGGACTCGACGTCGCATTGCACGCCGGGATACCGGTTCCAGTACCAGGTGCCGCCGAAGTCGCCGGCGGTGTCGATCATCCTGATGTCGTCGACGCCCGCCTCCTGCAGGCGTGCCGCGGCCAGAATGCTGCCCAGGCCGGCGCCGATGATCGCCACCTGGACGTGGTCGCGCACCGGATCACGCTCGACCCGTTCGGTCCACGGATCGTCGGCGTAATGCGAGAAATCGGCGGTGACCTCGACGAACTGGTTCACCGCGTCGGGCCGCAGCCGCTTGTCGCGCTCGAACGCGTACTTCGCGCGCACCCACTCGGCGTCGTACTCGGCCGGTTTGGGCCCCGGGTCGGTGGCCGTCTCTGGCATCGGGTGGCGCTCCTCGTCGTAATTCGCTAGACATGCTGTCCAGTCAGCAGACTGTCAAGCATCCTGCCAGACGAGCAGTATTTTGTAACGGGTTGGGGTCCGATCGGCGCAGGTGACCTCAGGCTTCGGTGCGCTCGACGGCGCCTCTGGCCCGCACGGCCACCAGGCCGCCGCCGATGACCAGCGCCATGCCGAGGTAGCCGAACAGCGTCGGTCGCTGATCCCAGACGATCCAGTCGATCAGCGCGGTGAACACGATGACGGAGTAGATGAACGGCCCCACCTTCTCCGCGGAGGCGTACCGGTAGGCCACCACGATGAGGATCTGCGAGAGCAGGTGCGCCACCCCGAGGCCGATCAACCAGGCCCAGGCCTGCGCCGGGAAGGGCTGCCAGTCCAGCACGGCGATGGGGAGGATCAGCACCGCCGAGATCAGGAAGTAGTAGAACAAGATCCTGGTGATCGGCTCGGTCGCGCCGAGCCAGCGCACCGACATCATCGCGACGGCCAGCAGGACCGCGCCGGCAAGCGCGGACAGCTCGCCGATGTTGAAGGCGTGGCCTTGCGGCTGCAGCACGAAAAGGATGCCCACAAAGCCGATTCCGGCACCCAGCCATGTTGCCCGCGACACCCGCTGGCGCGTGACGGCCCAGGCGATCAACGGCATCCACAGCGGCGCGCTGTAGGTCAGCAGCGTGGCGTTGGCCAGGGGGAGCTGGGTGATCGCGAAGAACAGTGCGTACCAACAGGCGGTGCCGGTCACCGCGCGCACGACGTGCAGCCCGAGTTTGTCCGTGCGCAACGCGGACCGGCCGCCGCGCCACGCGACCGGCGCGATGAAGATCAAGCAGATCAGATTCTGGAACAGCAACAGGACGCCGGTCGAGGTGTATTGAGCCGACACCTTGGCCAGGGCGGCCACCAGTGCGACGCAGAAGAAGGCCACCGTGGTCAGGACCGCACCCAGCACCAGGTTCTCCGGCCGGTGTTCCCCTGCCGTGCTCGACATTTGGCGCGCCTCAGGCTGGAGCGGGATCAACGACGGTCATCGCGTTGCGCGCGTTCATGCGTCGTGTCTCGCGTTCCAGGATGTTGTTGAGGGCGCGCGGCGCGACGACGTCGAGCGCCCGTAGTGCGATCGCCTTGCGGGGCGCGATGCGGATCGGTCTGGTGCGCGCCGCGGTGACCATCCAGTCGGCGGCCTCATCGGGGGTCAACGCGGGCAGGCCGTCGTAAGCCCGGGTGGGGGCGATCATGGGGGTCGCGACCAGCGGGTAGTACACCGTGGTGGAGTGCACGCCGGAGGATCCCCATTCGGTGTCGATGACCCGGCTGACGGCGCTCAGTGCCGCCTTGGAGGCGTTGTACGCGGCGAACATGGGTGAGGATTCCGGCAGCACCCGCCAGGTGGCGATATTGATGATGTGGCCGTCACCGCGTTCGACCATGCCCGGCGCCAGGCCCCGGATCAGACGCAGCGGCGCATAGTAGTTGAGCGCCATCACCCGTTCGATGTCATGCCAGCGTGCCAGCGATTCGGCCAGCGGCCTGCGGATGGACCGGGCCGCATTGTTGATCAGAATGTCCACGGGGCCAACCGCCTCCACCAACTCGTCGATCTGGCCGAGGTCGGTCAGATCGGTCGGGACGGCGAGGGCGCTGCCGCCCGACGCGACGATCTGCCCCACGACTTCGCCCAGCAGGGCCTCCCGTCGTGCGACGGCAATCACCGTCGCGCCGGCCGCGGCGAGCTTCTGCGCAGCTATGGCACCGATGCCCGACGACGCGCCGGTCAGCAAAATCCGCTTGCCGCACAGCTCCACTGTCGTGCGTGCGGGCCACCTCGGCATCGGACGCATCCCGGCCAGCCGCATCGCGCTATGGACCTTCGCTAACACGGTGCCTCCCGGTCCGGCCGGCACCGGGATGGGCCGCCGTTGACAATGTAGGGCGTCGGGTTTGGAGCACGCAGCTCAACGGCTTATTCGACATCGGTGACCGACGCGCCGTCGATGGCGATAGCGTGGGCCCCATGGCGTTGGAAGGATTCTCGTGAGCGATCCCGGTTCCGATAGCTCGCCGAGCCGAAGCAGGCCGGATCGCGGCGCCGTGATCGGTGCCGGCGGCACCTGGCTGGCGAAGTGGTCGGTGATCCTCGTGGCCATCGCCGCGGGCACCGTGGTGCTCGCCTGGATTGCCGCACAGCTGTGGGTGATCGTCCTGCCGGTGCTGCTTGCGGTGGTGCTGTGCACCGTGCTCTGGCCGCCGGCCCGGTTGCTGATGGACCGGGTAGGCCTGCCGCCGGCAGCGTCGGCCACGACCACCCTGCTGCTGTTCCTCGCTCTCGCCTCCGGTGTGGTCGCGCTGATCGTGCCGCCGGTGTTGAACCAGATGCCGGAGCTCATCGACCAGGCAACAGCGGGCATCAGCAGGCTGCAGGAGTGGATCGCGGGCCCACCGATCAACCTGCGGCAGGAACAGTTCGACGGCTATGTCGACACCGTCGTCAACGCCATGCGGGAGTCGTCCTCGGCGATCGCCAGCGGCGTCGTCACCGGCGTCAGCACCGTGGGGACGCTGGTCCTGACGCTGTTGCTGACCATCGTGCTGTCGTTCTTCTTCCTCAAGGACGGCCGCCGGTTCCTGCCCTGGTTGACGCGCACGACCGGGAGCCGCGCGGGTCGGCACCTCGCCGAGGTACTGGCCGAAATGTGGAAGAACCTCGGCGGCTTCATCCGCGCCCAGGCGGCGGTGAGCCTGATCGACGCGGTCTTCATCGGCGCCGGGCTGTTGATCCTCGGCGTGCCGCTGGCACCGGTGCTGGCGGTGCTGACGTTCATCGGCGGGTTCGTGCCGTTCGTCGGCGCCTTCGTGGCAGGCGCGCTGGCGGTGCTGATTGCGCTGGTGGCCAACGGCTTCACCAACGCGCTGCTGGTGCTCGCGCTCATCATCGCGGTCCAGCAGATCGAAGGCAATGTGCTGCAGCCGATTCTGCAGAGTCGCACCATGAAGCTGCATCCGGTGCTCGTTCTGCTCGGTGTCACCGCGGGCGGTTCGCTGTTCGGGATCGTCGGGGCGTTCCTGGCCGTGCCTACGGTCGCCATGGTCGCCGTCGTCGCGCGCTACGTCAACGAACAGATCGACCTGCGCGCCGATGAGACCGACGAGATCGAGGACCCTGAGGAAGCGGAGGAGAATGCCGTCCCCGCAAACGATTCCGGGGATCCCTGAGGGTGCAGCCCTTTCCGGCGGACTGGCGCACCGCACTGGTGGTGGTGGCGCATCCGGACGATGCCGAGTACGAGATGGCCGCGGCGGTGGCCAAGTGGACGACGGCCGGCAAGAGGGTGCATTACGCGCTGGCGTCGCGGGGTGAGGCGGGAATCGCCGGCATGCCCACCGAGATCGCGGGTCCGGTCCGCGAGCGCGAGCAGCGGGAATCGGCCGCGATCGTCGGCGTGCACGACGTGCAATTCTGGGATTTTCTCGACGGCAGCATTTACGACACTCCTGAACTGCGCGCCAAGATCGCCGAGGCGATCATCGCAGTCGAACCTGAGGTGGTGCTCGCCATTTACGGCGGTCCCGAATGGGAGCCGGGCGCGCCGAACCAACGCGACCACATCGAATGCGCGACCGCGGTGGCCGGCGCCTTCGACGCCCTAACCGATCCGCCGCGGTGGCTGTTCGAGAACGGTCCGCAGCCCACGCACGGGGAGCCGGTCGAGGGCTACCTCGACGCCGCGATCGAGGCCCTGGCCGCGCACGAGGCCACTCGACCCGGCCACACCGGTCATCGAACAGGCGCGCCGACAGATCGAGGCGGCCGCAAGTCCGCTGCCAGAGTTCGATGGCCGGCCCACCGTGGGTTTCATCCTGCGACGCCACACCGGCAAGTGAGTGCGCGGATAACCCCTAAGCCAGGTTGTCCACTTCTTCAACCGTGCGCGCGGTGACATTCACCGGGATGTTGCTCTGCCGGGGCAGTCCGGAGATCGGGTCGTACTCGATGGCGGTGGGGACGAGGCGCCCGACGTTGCTTCCACGTTCGCGGACCTCGTCGTCCTCGGACGGGAGACCGCCAAAGGCGTGGTGCATGGCGATCACGTCGTGACGCAGGCTGTCGTCGGCCTCGGCGATGGCGGGGATGTAGTCGTGTGGCGAGGTCACTGTCACCAGGTCCCCCGACTGTAAGCCGAGCGCATTGAGCGCGTTGGGGTGCATGTAAGCCGGGTTGTAGGGTTTGCCCCCGTTGAGCTTGGCGAGGCCGGTGCCCGAGGAGTTCATGAAGCTGCCGTGCCTGCGGGAGATCAACCGGAGGGGGTAGGCCGTGTCGCTGCGCGCGGTGTGAAAGTCCTCGGCCAACACCTCGGTGAGTTCAGTGAGCATGCGCGGGTTGCCGATATCGAGGCGCGCGGTGCAGTCGGGGTCGCGTTCCTGCACCACAGCGTCGATGTCGAAGATGCGGCCGTGGGGGTGGCTGGCGACGTCGTCGAGAGGGATGCGGGAGTTGGCGCACATCTCGACGAACAATTCCTCGGTGGTGAGGTTGGTGTTCTTGTCCATGGTGACCACCACCGGCGCCGACTCCATGAACCTGCCGCCGCCCCCGCCGAAGAAGTTGACGAAGAACATCTGCAGGTTCATGCGCTTGGCCAGGCCGAGGAAGAACTTCCACTCCTCGACCAGGTCTGCGCCCTCGGGTGGATCGATGAGGCGCGGCGCGTACTGCGCGTACGCCGCCGGAATGCCGGTCCCGCCGGCGTAGTATTTGATGAGCTCGCTGCCTTGGGTCATGGCCGGGGTTTCCATCTGCATCATCGGTGCGATGACGTAGTCGGCGAGCCGCGAGGTCAGTGACATCTCAGTGTCCAGGGTGACCAGCAGATCGAGAGACTCCATGGCGCGGTAGGTCTTTCGCTGGTCCGGCCAGGCAGCCATCGGATTGCCGCCGACACAGATCAGGGCCCGGACCTGTCCCTCGCCCTCCAGCAGGATCTCATCAGCCAGGGCAGCGGTCGGCAGGCCTGCCACGGTGTCGGTGAGGCCACGGACCCGCAACTGCTCGCCGTAACCCCAACCCTCGTACGGCGGATGTGCTTGGGCCTTGGCGGTGTAGGCCGGCATCAACGTGTTGGGCCGAAGTACGCGCTCACCGGCACGCTGCCAGCGTCCACATATCGTGGTCAGGCACAAACAGAGGTACTCCAGCAGAGTGCCGTGCGCGGAGAAGTTCGCTCCGGTACCAGCATTCACCATGCCCCCGCGGCTCCCATGCGTGGCGAACAAGTGTGCCGCGTCGATCAATTGCTGAACCGGAATATCGGCGCGCTCGGACACGTACTCCGGCGAGAAGGGCGAGACAGCGGCAGCCAACTCCTCGAAACCGACGACGTTCTCGGTGAGGAACCCTGTGTCACAGAGGTTTTCGCGGATAATGAAATTGATGATCCCGGCGACGATGGCGACGTCCTCGCCTGGTCGGGGCTGGATGTGGATCGCCGCGCGCGCCGCGGTCTGCGAGCGGCGGGGATCGATGACGATGAGGTTCATGCCGCGGGCAATTGCGGCGCGCAGGCTCTGACCCGGGTTCTGGCCGGGAATTCCGATCGACTTGGAGACCAGTGGGTTGGTTCCGACAAGCATCCAGGTATCGGCCTCGTTGAACGGGACGTCTCCACCCAGCCAGTGCCCGTGCAGAGCCAGCGCGATCTGCTTGCCGGGCTGGTCGATGGTGTTGGCGGTGAAGAACATCGGTGATTCGATGGCGCGCATGAAGGCGTTGGCCGTCAACGGGCTCGGCGGGTACGGCAGCCCGTTGGTGCCGAGATACAGCGCCACCGAGCGGGGTCCGTAGGTTTCGATGAGGTGCTTGAGGCGGTCCGCGATCTCGTCGGTGGCCTGTTCGGCGTCGATGGGCGCGTAGGTTCCGTCAGGTTGGCGCTTCTGGCTGTGCAGCAGGCGGCTCGGGTTGTTGTGGATCTCCGGTAACGCACGGCCTTTGCTGCAGGTGTAACCCTTGAACATCGGATTGTCCGGGTCGCCGGTCACTTTGGTCAGCCTGCCGTCGACCACGGTAGCGAGCACGCCGCAGTGCGCGGAGCAGATGCGGCAGATCCCCGGCCGCGTGGTCGTCTCAGTCACAGGCCGGGATCCTCACCGTAGGGCGACCACTCTTGGTCGTCGGCACGATGCTAAGCGTCTGCTCAGCACTTTGCAATAACGCCGAAGGCTCATTCTCGTCCAAGAGTTGCCGCCCAGCGACTGGACTCCACCGGCGCGTTTGAGTTCCGAGGCAGCCGTGGATACCTCCGCAGCCCACCGTGGGCTTCATCCTGCAGCGCCGGGCCCGCTAATGCTAGCTAGCTGCTAGCAATATGCCAGCACCACGCATACAATGTTGGGCATGCGGACTTTGCATTTGCGTAACGTGCCAGAAGAGGTGATGGACCGCCTCGAACGGCTGGCGCGCTCGGCGAAAACATCGGTGACTGCTGTAGCCATCCGCGAGCTTGATGCGGCAACCCGGCGGGTGGACAACGCCGCGTTGGTGGCCACGCTGCCCGATCTGGGGATTTCAGCCGATTCAATCGTGGAGTCGGTGCGGGCTGAGCGGCGGTGATTGTCCTCGATGCTTCCGCTGCGGTGTCGGCATTGCTCAACGACGGTCAGGCCCGCCGGTTGGTCGCCGCCGAGTCTTTGCATGCGCCGCATCTGGTGGACGTCGAGGTCGTCAGCGCGCTGCGACGGCTCGCTGCCTCCGGAACACTGAGTGCCGGTGATGGCCACAGCTGTGTCCAGGCCTGGAGCCGGATCGGGTTGATCCGTTACGCCGCAGGGCCGCTGCTGGATCGGGTTTGGGAGCTTCGCCACGGGGTTTCCGCCTACGACGCAATGTACGTCGCCCTGGCCGAGAATCTGGACTGCGCCCTCGTCACCGCCGACGCGCGGTTGGGCAACGCGTCCGGGCTGCATTGCCCAGTCACGGTAGTGCCCAACTGAAGGCGTCCGTGGTCGGTAGGGTTCCGGTCATGACTGATGGCCGCCAACGACGCGAGGCCAAGCAGGCCCGACGGGATGCCCGGCGCATCGGTCGGCGCCGCCGGGAAGAGACGCCGACAGAGGCTCCCGAGGAGTTTCCGTTGGTCGAGGAGGTGCGCGAGGCGCTGGCCGCCGACCATCCGCTGCATCTGCTGTGGCTGGTCAGCACCATCGTCCAGGCCACGGTGCCGGACCCGCCGTTGCTGGAAGCGCCCGAACCTGAGTCCGAGCCCGACGCGCCCGACCTCGACGACCTGGCCGAGAGTTTCATCGCGGTACCGATCCCGGAGACCACCGCGCTGCTGGCGGTGCTCGCGGAGTTGGCCGAGGATCCCGACTTGACGAGCCGCTGCGCGCAGGAGGTCTCGCAGCGCGACGACGAATTGCCGCCGTGGATCCCCGATTTGGCGCAGACCAACGTGTACCGGGCGGTGCGGATGACCCATGTGCTCGGCGACGGTGACGACCTGATGCTCGGGGTGCGGCTACCCCACGGCTACGAGATGACCTGCGTGGTGTTCATCGATCACAACATGATGTCCACTGCCGGGGACGCGTTCTTCGTCCCGGATTCGCTCGAGGCCGTTCTCGCGGTAGCTGAGCACAATCGCACCGACGCCGATACCGAGCTGGTCGAGATGAGTCTGAACGATGCCTGCGCGTGGCTGAACGAGGCTCTGATCGCCGACGAGATCTCGCATACTCCAATGGAATCCGACACCTGGCCGGCGTGCCGGCCGCTGGTGCAGTGGCTCTGTCGGTCGCTGCCGACGGGTGGTTCCGGCTATCAGGGGCCCGCCATCACCGACGACGAGCAGCGGGAATTTCTCGACAGGTACTTCGCCTCGCTGGTGGGGCAGCGGTTCGACACATCCGATCACCGCAATCTCCTAGAGACCTGTATCGAAGACGGGACCGGGGATCCGCTGCGGTGGAGCGAGGTTCGGGTAGAAAACCTGTTCAATGACGCCGCGGTGGAAATAGGCTACGCGTCGTTCCAATGCCTGCAGGATCTGCCCGACCTGTTGCGCGCCTACATTCCATTCGCGCACGCCGAGGCAGGGATACGCCAGGAGTTGACCGCAGAAGCCTTGACCGCCATCGACAACGCGGAGGCGCAGTTTCTGGCAGACCTCGGGGAGCAGGGGGACTGACCGCCCCGGGGGTAACAATCGCCCGCCCTGCAACGACATCATCGTCAGTAACGTGGACCTCAGCTGTCCCAGAGTCGCGGAGGGTGTATGCGCAGCCGATGGAAGGCGCCGGTGGCCGCGCTGGCGCTGGCATTGGTCACGATCCTGGGCGGCGTCGAACTGGGGATTGCGCAGGCCGCGCCGACACCGGCGGGCAAGGACTTCACCAAACCGGCGATCGTCATCCTGGGCTACGGCCTGCATCCGGACGGCAGCATGCGTCCGCTGCTGCGCCGACGGGTGCTGGCCGGGCTGGCGGTCGCGCACAGCTACCCGCAGTCGCCGGTCATCGTCACGGGCGGCAACCCGCGCAACGGTGTCACCGAGGCCGAGCAGATGCGCAAGATGCTCGTCACGCTCGGTATTCCGAACAGCCGGATCATCGTCGAGGACCGCGCCAACAGCACCGTGCAGAACGCCAGGTTCTCCGTTCCGCTGGCCGAGAAGGCGGGCACCACCGGCATCATCCTGGTGACCTCGAGCACGCATCAGGGCCGCGCCGACGGTGACTTCATCGCCGCCGGCGGCAACATCCTGGCGACCGTCAGCTACCCCGACGGCAATCCGGCGCTGAACATCACCCAGTTCGTCCGCGATGCGCTCAGCCCTGTCACGAACTTCGGCTAGTCCAAGTCGCCCACGTCGTCGGGCACGTCAACGGCGTACTGCCGCAACGTTTCCAGCTGAACCACGTCCAGGGTCCGTTCGTGGGTGCAGGCCAGGACCACCGGCGCGGCGCACCCGGCGTGGTGGGCGCGTAGCCAGTTCCGCGCGGTGACACACCACCGGTCGCCGGGGGTCAGGCCGGGAAAGCGATAGGCGCGAGCCGGGGTGGACAGGTCGTTGCCGATGGATTGTTGATGCTTGAGGAAGTCGGCGGTGACGACGGCGCAGATGGTATGCAGGCCGATGTCCTCGGGTCCGGCCGAACAGCACCCGTCGCGGTGGAACCCAGTCAGCGGTTCGGTGCCGCACGGTTCGAGTGGGCCACCAAGGACGTTGCGGTCAGACCGGTCAGACATCGCCTCAGTATCCCCGAGCGGTCAGCCGTCGAACGGCGGACCCAAGAGTCGCCGCAGCATCTCGGTCTCCTCGCGGGTGTCCTTGAGCGGCCAGAACCACAGCGACATCACCACCCGGATCAGCCACTGGGCAGCAAGCGGGTCGGGAGTGGACTGTGCCAGCATCTCGGCGGCGAGCCCGGTGACGATGGGCGAGGCGGTCAGCCAGTCACTGCCGGGCCCGGGTTGGACGGCCCGCATCATCGGGCTGAACGGTTCGGACCGCATCTCGCGCAAGGCCACAGCGGTGGCGGTGACCACCCGGTCGGATCCGTGCAGTCCGGCTATCTCGCGACGGACGGTGTCCACCACTTGCAGCGACAGCCGCGCCACCACCTCGTCGCGGATGGCGGCCTTTCCGCCGGTGTGGCGGTAGATCGTGGCCGGTGAGCAATGGATCGCGGCGGCCAGCGCATCGATGGTGAAGGCGTCGTAACCGCGGCGGGTGATCAGTGCGGTCGCTCCCGCGTAGATCCGGTCGGCCGCCGCGTCGTGCCGGTCACCCACCAACCAGTCTTGCAGGGCCATCCGTAGATTCTCGCACACTGCGAGTCAATCACGATTTTCTCTCACCGATCTGTGCTGGTGGGCGCCCGCGTCTGGGAGTAATCCGTCCAGGTCTGCCGCGGGTGGCCCCTCGACTTTCGCCGCCTTCATTGATCTCCGATGCCACCGCGCGCAGCCTGGGCCCATGCAAGCTCTTGACGATCCCCGCCGACTCTTCGGCACCGACGCACTGCAGGACCCCTACCCGCGCTACGCGCAATTGCGCGCACAGGCGCAGGTGCATCGAATCGGCGACTCGCAGTTCTACGCCGTCTGCGGCTGGGACGCCGTGGTCGAGGCGGTCAGCCGAGTCGAGGATTTCTCCTCCAATCTGACTGCCACCATGGTCTTCGGCGACGACGGCAGCGTCACTGCGTTTCCCATGGGGGAACTCGATGCCCCGATCCATGCGCTGGCCACCGCCGACGATCCCGTGCATGCGGCGCAACGCAAGATCTTGTTGCCGCACTTGTCGGCGAAACGCGTCCAGGTGATCGAGGACTACGCCGCGCAGACCATGCGGCGGCTGTGGGAGCAGGCCGGTCCCGACGGAGACATCGAATGGATGGGCGCCGTCGCGAACCGGCTGCCCATGCTGGTGGTGGCGCGACTGCTGGGCCTACCGGAGGGCGACGTCGACGAGCTCATCCGGCTCGGCTACGCCACCACCACGTTGTTGGACGGCGTCGTCACCGCCGCGCAACTGGAGGCCGCGGGAGTGGCGGCGATGCAACTGTCCGGGTATGTCCTGGAGCATTTCGCCCGGGCCGCCGACACCCCCGTTCCGGGTTTGATCGGTGATCTCGCAGCGCGGTGCGCCACCGGCGAACTGGAGCAGATTCCCGCCCTGGGCATGATGCTGACGTTGTTCAGTGCCGCCGGCGAATCGACCGCGTCCCTGCTGGGCAGCGCGGCGTGGATCCTGGGGACCCAGCCTGGGGTGCAGCGCCAACTGCGCGCGAACCCCGAAGTCCTCGGGGCTTTCATCGAGGAAGTGCTGCGTTACGAGCCACCCTTTCGTGGGCACTACCGCCACGTTCGGCGGGACACCGAACTGGCCGGCGTGCCGGTGCCCGCGGGCTCTCGGCTGCTGCTGATGTGGGGCGCGGCCAACCGCGACTCCGCTCAGTTCGACGCACCCGACGAGTTCCGGCTCGACCGCGTTGCGGGCAAGGGGCACATGGCGTTCGGTAAAGGCGTGCACTTTTGCGTCGGTGCCGCACTGGCCCGGCTCGAGGCGCGGGTCGTGCTGGGGACGCTGCTGGAGCGCACCAGCTGGATCGAACCCGTCGACGTCGGGCCGTGGCTGCCCAGCATCCTCGTCCGCCGCCTGGAACGGCTGACGCTGAGCCTCCGACAATGACGCAGCTAGACACGTTTCGGCGGTGTGCAGCCGTATCGCCACCGGTGCTTTAGGGTGCTAGACGTGCCTCAAATCGATCGTCGCAACATGATGTTGATGGCGGGACTCGGCGCCCTCGGCGCCGCGCTTCCCCTCCCAAAGGCGCTGGCCGAACCAGCCCAGCCGGATGCCCCGGTAGGGCCGGACGCTCCGTCCCTGCCCGGCCAACCGGCGCCGTCGGCCGCGACCGCACCTGCCATGCGTTTTTCTGACAACTTCGACGGCCCGGCCGGCTCGAGCATCGACTATTCGAAGTGGCGCGTCGAGCCCGCCCGGGAGCGGATCAAGAACCCGGTGTTCTGGGATCGGCCCGAGAACATGGGCGAATACCGGGACAGCCGCGAGAACCTGTTCCTCGACGGCAACGGCAACCTGGTCATTCGCGCCACCAAAGAAGGCGGCAAGTACTTCGGTGCCAAGATCACCGGGACCCAACCGGTGGGGATCAACAGCACCTGGGAAGCCCGGATCAAGCTGGAATGCCAAACCGCCGGCTGCTGGCCGGCCTGGTGGATTCTGAACAACAATCCCGTCGATGGCGGCGAGATCGACCTGATGGAGTGGTACGGCAACAACGACTGGCCGTCGGGGATGACCGTGCACACCAAGCTGGACGGCACCTCGCACCGCACCATGCGGATCCCCATCGATGGCAACTGGCACACCTGGCGCACCACCTGGAACAGCAGCGGGCTGTACTTCTGGAAGGACTACGCGCCCGGCATGGAGCCGATCTTCACGGTGCCGGCGTTCTCGATGGATCCGTGGCCGTTCAACAATCCCGGCTACACCTTTGTCCCGGTGCTCAATCTGGCGGTCGCCGGATCCGGCGGCGGCGACCCGTCCGGCGGCACCTATCCGGCGCAGATGCTCGTCGACTACGTGCACGTCTTCTAACCGCAGGCAATTTCTCGGTACGGCCGCGAGGCAGCTGGCTCGGGGTCGTATCGCGTGGTAGGTGCGCTGTCATCGGCATGACAACGGTTATGCTCATGAGATGCGGCAAAGGAGCCGCGGCGCAGGAGGTGCCCCATGAGTACGCCCACCAGAGCGAACCTGCCGGTAGGTCGGCCGGTGCTGGTCCGAGGCGCGGACGGCACCCGGCTGCACACCGAGGTGTTCGGCCGGGAAGACGGCTACCCGATTGTGCTGTCCCACGGCATCACGTGCGCAATCCGGGTCTGGCGCGAACAGATCGCCGCACTGGCCGGCGACTACCGCATCATCGCCTACGACCACCGCGGCCACGGCCGCAGCGGCGTGCCGCCACGCGGTCACTACAGCCTCAATCATCTGGCCGCCGACCTTGACGCGGTGCTCGAGACCACCCTGGCTCCCGGCGAGCGTGCGGTGCTCGCGGGGCACTCGATGGGCGGCATCGCCATCGAGGCGTGGTCGGACCGTTATCGGCACAAGGTCGCCGAGCGGGCCGACGCGGTCGCGCTGATCAACACCACCACCGGTGAATTGGTCCGTCAGGTCAGGTTCCTGGCGTTGACGCCGCGACTGGCCAATCCGCGCGCGGTGGTGGCCACCGAGGTGATCCGGCGATTCGGCGGGATCCCGGCCCTGCGCGCGGTACAGCGGCCCAGTCGCGGTGTGGTGGCCAGGCTGGCCGTCGGCCGGGACGCGCACCCGGAGATCACCGACTTCGTCTACGACCTGTTCGCCACCACGCCGCCGGCCGGCCGCGGGGGCTGCGCGCGGATGTTGATGGATTCGGTGGAAAAGCGCCACATCCCGCTGGATGGGTTGACGGTTCCGACGTTGGTGATCGGCAGCGCCCACGACCGGCTGCTGCCGATCGCCGCCCAGCGGCGCATCGCCGAGTCGGTGCCCAATCTGGTTGAGTTGGTGGAGCTTCCGGGCGGGCACTGCGCGATCTTGGAGCGGCCCGCCGAGGTCAATCACCACCTGCGGACGCTGATCGAGTCCGTCCGCGGCTAGGGGAGCGCGCGCAGGTGCCGGGCGACCTCGTCGGCCGCCCGCAGTCCCGAGCGCACCGCCCCGTCCAGGAACCCGGTCCACTCGTCTGCGGTTTCGGTGCCGGCCCAGAACAGCGGACCGACCGGGGTGCCCAACGCCTTGCCCGCCGCGATCCATGAGCCCGGTGGTACCGCCGCGGTGGGCCCTCCGGGTGCGAACGGCTCTGTGCCCCAACTGAAGTCGGCATAGTCGATGGGGTGCCGCGCCGGCTCGCCGAACAGTGCCGCGAATCCGGAGACGGCCCGCTCGCGGCGTTGGTCCGGGGCCAGCGCGTCGAATTCACGTGGATCGATGAATCCCAGCAGGATGCCCGGTCCACCCGCGCCGGGGCTGACGTCGAAGGTGATGAAGACCGGCCCGGTGTCCGACAACGCTTCTCCGGAGTGGCCGTCGGCGCGCCAGAACGGGGTGTCGTAGGCGGCGTAGGCCTTGCTGAGCCTGCCCTGCGGCCACAGCCGCGGCAGCGCGACGTTCTCCTCGGGTAACTCCGGGGTGACGGCGATGGCGCCCCGGTGCTGCGGCGGGACCGCCACGACAACAGCTTTCGCCCGGATCGTGCCGGCCTCGCAGCTCACGGTGGCGCCATCGTCGTCGTAACCGATCGCGTGCACCGGCGCCTTCAGCATCACCCGATCGCCGAGGTCCGCAGCGATCTTCTGCGCGATCTGTTGGGTGCCCGCCGGGAACCGGTCCTGTTGCGCGCCGCCGCCGACGTCGAGCATGCGATTCAGGCCCCCGGCGGCCTTGACGTAGCGCACCGCGTGCAGCATCGACACGTCCTGCGGTTCGGCGCCCCAGGTCACCCGCGCCATGATCGACATCAGGTCCACCGTGTCCGGGGATGCCCGCACCGAGTCCAGCCACTGGCGCAGCGACATCCCGTCGAGTTCGTGGGCGTCCAACGCGGTCCACGGCCGGCGCACCGGCATCCGCCGCACCAACAACGCGAACCGTAGCCGCACCCAGGCCAGGTTCACCAGCGCGCGCATTCCCAGCGCCGGGATGGTGCCGGAATAGGGGCGCACCGCGCCCCGCCAGTTGATCAGGTTCTGGCCCTCGCAGAACGTCGCCGTGGTGGCGCAGCCCAATTCGGCGGCCAACTCCAACACCGCGTCCTGGGTCGGGCCGACGAAGGTGGCGCCGAGATCGACGGGTGTGCCCGCGACCGTGCCGGTGAACGAACGCCCGCCGACCCGGTCGCGGCCCTCCAGTACCACCACGTCGTGTCCTCGACGATTCAGTTCCCGCGCGGCGGTCAACCCCGCGAAACCCGCTCCGACCACCACGACATCTGCTTGCGTACGCATGGGTCCAGTCAAGCAGGTACTAGGCTGCACGCGGAGGTGCGGAGTGAAAGTTCTGACGGCGCTGGCGGGTCCCACTGATGCGATCGAGCGCGCGCACGCGCTGCGCGAAGCGGGAGCGGCGGGGGTGTTCACCTTCGAGGGGCCTCATGACGTTTTCACGCCGCTGACGCTGGCCAGCACCGTCGGCGGCCTGGACCTCATGACGAATGTGGCAATCGCGTTTCCGCGCAACCCGATTCACCTCGCCCACCAGGCGATCGATCATCAGCTCTTGTCGCAAGGCCGGTTTGTGCTGGGGCTGGGTACCCAGATCCGCACGCAGATCGAGAAGCGTTTCGGCGCCGACTTCGATCGGCCCGTGGACCGCATGGTGGAACTCATCGCGGCGCTGCGGGCGATCTTTGCCACCTGGTCGACGGGGGAGCGGCTGAACTTCCGCGGCGAGTTCTACACGCACCGGCTGATGACCCCCACTTTCAGCCCGGGGGCCAACCCGTATGGTCCGCCGCCCATCTATGTGGGGGCGCTGGGGCCGCGGCTGACCCGGGCGACCGCCGAGCACGCCGACGGACTGTTGGTAATGCCGTTCGGAACCACGAAATTCCTGCGCGAGCACACGATGTCGGCGGTGCGGGCCGGGCTGGCCGCGTCCGGCCGCACCGAGTTCAACGTGGTGCCCGAGATCATCGTGTCCCCGGGGCTGGACGATTCGGATCACGCCGGCACCCGGCAACTGCTGGCGTTCTACGGCTCCACGCCCGCCTACCGGCCGGTGCTGGAGACGCACGGCTGGGGCGATCTGCAGACCGACCTGCACGCGCTGTCCAAGCAGGGCCGCTGGCAGGAGATGGGCTCCCTGATCGACGACGACGTGCTGCGCACCATCGCGGCGGTGGGCTCGCCGAAAGACATTGCCGCCCATATCCGTGAGCGGGCCGAGGGCATCGCCGACACCGTGTGCATGTACTCCGGCGGCCCGCTGCCGGTGCAGATCCAGGCCGAGATCATCGACGAGCTGCGCTGATCGGCTATCGGATCTGCAGCACGACCTTGCCGCGCGCGGTGCGGTTCTCCAACGACGCCATCGCGGCGCCGGCCTGCTCCATCGGATAGACCTGCGGCTGCGGGGCGGACACCGTGCCCGCGGCCAGCAGCGCTTCCAGCTGGTCCCACTGCTCGGCCAGGTAGCCGGGATGCGACAGCGCCCATGCGCCCCAGCCCACGCCGACCGCATCAACGTTGTTGAGCAGCAGTCGATTTGCCTTGATGGTCGGGATGTCGCCGCCGGTGAAGCCGATGATCAGCAGCCGGCCCGCCGGTGCCAGCGACCGCAGCGAGTCGGTGACCCGGTCGCCGCCGACGGGGTCGACGACGATGTCCACGCCGCGCCCCTCGGTCAGCTCCGCGACCGCATCCTTGAACCCGTCGGCCAGCACGACGTCGTCGGCACCGGCGGCCTTGGCCGGTTCGATCTTGTCCTCGGTGGACACCACGGCGATGGTGCGGGCCGCGCCGAGCGCCGGTGCCAGCCGCAGCGCCGAGGTGCCGATGCCACCGGCCGCGCCGTGCACCAGCACGGTCTCACCGGGCAGCAGCCGGCCGCGGGTGCGCAGCGCGAAGTGCACCGTCAAGTCGTTGAACAAGATGCCGGCGCCGGCCTCGAACGAAATGTTGTCGGGCAGCTTGAACACCCGATCGGTGCTGAGCACGACCACCTCGGCCATACCGTCGGTGATCATCGTCAGGCCCAGCACGCGGTCGCCGGCGGCCACGTGTGCCCCGGCGGGCGCGCTGCGGACCACGCCGGCCACCTCCCCGCCCGGGCTGAAGGGTAGTTCGGGTTTGTACTGATAGAGCCCGCGGCTCAACAGCGCGTCCGGGAAGGCCACCCCGGCGGCGTGGACGTCGATGACCACCGCGTCGTCGGGGGCCGCCGGCTCGGCGACATCGTTGATCTGGACCGCTTCCGGTCCATCGAGGCTGGTGATCTGGACTGCACGCATACCCGCACCCTAGCGATCTGGGCGCGGTTACCCGCGATGGGACCGGGAAAGCGCGCCGAAATCGCACGGGGTGGAACCGATTGTCGCTTGGAACGGTCCAACTAACTGTGCTGAACGAATATCTGCGATCTCAGGACGGCGTCATCACGTTGGGTCAGGCCAAGCGGTGCGGGCTCAGCGAGGACGCGGTGCATCGACGCGTGCGGACCAAGGATTGGTTGCGTTGTGCGCGCGGCGTCTACTTTGTCGACGACCGGCCCTTCACCGCGGCGGCTCGAATTCGCGTCGGCGTGTGGGCCCATGGACCCCGAGCCGTCGCCAGTGGGCTCGCCGCCGCCTGGTGGCACGGTCTGGTGACCGAGGCGCCGGAACTCGTGGAGGTGACGGTCCCGCGGAGTTCGCACGGGCGGAGCCGGCCGGGAACTCGGCTTCGGCGCCGCGATCTGCGTGCCAACGATGTCGTGGAGCGGCGGCGACTTCTGGTCACGTCGCTGCCATTGACCGTGGTCGAAGCTGTCGCACGGCGCGGCGGCGGCGCCCGCGTCATGGACACGGCGTTGCAGCGGCATACCGAGTTGCGCCAGCTGTGGCGAGCGCATCTGAACAACAAGGGCCGCTACGGCGCTCCCCGCGCGCGGCGGATGTTGCAGGCCGCGGGCAACGGGGCCCGTTCGCAGGCCGAGCGGGAATTCGTTCGCGTGGTCGACCTGGCCGGCATCACCGGGTGGATCGCCAACTATCCCGTCGGCGGTTATGTTGTCGACTTCGCGTTCCCCGAGGCCAAGGTCGCCGTGGAGATCGACGGCTGGGCATTCCACCAGGACCAAAACACCTTCCAGTCCGACCGCCGCCGGCAGAACTCCCTGGCCCTCAAAGGGTGGCAGATCCTGCGGTTCACCTGGCAGGACCTCATGGAGCGGCCCGAGCGCGTCGTCGCCGAGCTTCGCGCTGCGATTTCGGCGCGCTAACCCGCGCCCGCCGCGGGAAAACGCGCCGAAACCGCGGTGAGGGGTTAGCCTTGCGCGGTGTCGTCAGAGCTAGGACGTGTGACCCCATCCGCTGCCGCGCGCGCTGCGATCGCCGGCGCGGTCGTCGCCGTCGGTGCGCTGGCGCTGGCCGCCACCGCCGGTGCCGATCCCGTCGAGCCCGGCCCGGTACCGCCGGCCCCGGCCCCGCCGCCTGTCGGTCCGCCGCCGGTACCGGAGATGGCGAACCCCGTCTACGGGCAGGGCCAGTCCGGCGGCCAATTCGGGTACCTGATGGACGTGTTCCGCGCGGCCCGCAGCGGTGATCCCGTCGGCGCGCTCGCCGGGGCGCCGGAGGGTGCGCCGCCCCCGCCGCCGCCCGGTGCCGGGTCGCCGCCGCCGCTGCCAGAGGGGTTCACCTCGCTCAACGACCCCGCGGGTAGGCCGCCCGAACGCAACTCCGCGGAGCCGCCACAGGGTGGCCCGCCGCTGCCGGAGGGCTATTTTCCGCTGAGCGGCCCACCGCCGCCCGGCTGGTACGACGAGCCGGCCGCTCCGCCGCCCGGCTGGGACCACGTGCCGGCGCCACCCGCGCCCTGACCGTTACGGGGCGACGGTCAGCCAGTCGGCGAAGCCGGACGGGTCGTGCCGGCCCAGCGCGCCATGCTCGAACAGGCCCCATCCCTCGCTGGTGGAGCCGTCGCCGCTGTGACAGACCGCGCGCCCGACATGGTCGATGACGCCGAAGCCGGCGCGCCCGATGATCGCCGGGTCGGTCATGTCGTAGGTCAGCCGTTCGGTGAAATTCGCACCCTTCCACTGGCCGTGGATCCAGTCGGAGTCGCCGCCGTAGCCGCCGCCGACGTGGATGGGGCAGGCCAGCTTGGACTCCACCTCGAACCGCAGCGCGGACCCGTCGGCGGCGGTGGCCTCGATGACGCCGCCGGTCGGGATCCGGGTGCCCGAGGTGTAGTGGATCTTGACCCGCGGCCAGCCGAGCTGCTCGATGCGGCCGTCCTTCCAGACCCGGGTGCAATCGTTGAGCGAGCGGAACCCGCTGGGGTCCTCCTGGATGATCAGCACAATCGAGAAGTGCTCGAAGGCCATCGGCACATACAGCCACCACATACCCTCGAACGGCGGATCGGCCGGCCGGCCCGCCGGCTCGGCCTCGCCCACCGGCCGGATGCCCCAGGACCGGTCGCGGCTGCCGATCCAAACGTCGGGGTCGACGGTGATGGTCTCGCCGTCGATCTCCAAATGTCCCTGCCAGCAACCGAGTTGCGCGAAGCGTTGGGCGTCCAGGGTCACCCGGTTACCGGTACGCAGAATGTGGCGCTGCTCCTGGACGGCGTCGAACAGGCTCACCCACGACAGGTCGGCGGCAATGCCCTCGGTCTCGTCGAGGACGATGCGCAGCTTGTGCAGGGGCTCGTTGACCTCGACGCGGTAGTTGCCGACGTGCTGACGCAGCCGGTCCTGGTCGATTCCGTCCGACAGGTGCACCGCCGTCTGGGTCTGGTTGCGGGCCACGAGCAGAAACGCGTCTTTGACGCCCAGATTGGGGTAGTAGCCGATGCCGGTGACGACGAAGATATCGCCGGTGCGGTCGTGGGCGTTGAAATAGGAACGGTCGTAGAAGTTTCGGTCGCTCGAGCCGGGCCAGGCGATCGGCTGCGGCAGCTGGTGTACCGGGAATTCGTCCATGGGACCGAGCATCAGGCGTTTCCTTCCAACAGCTTTTCGAGTAGCGACCGGTGGTAGAACAGCGTCTCGATGTCGGCGGGCTTTTCCATCTCGCCGAAGTGCACCCGCCGCGCCCCGGTGCGCATGAACACGCAGCACCAGATGACCGCTGAATAGATGTAGAACCAGCGCAGGTCGCCCAGCTCGACGCCGGTCCGGTCCCGGTAGGTGGCGCGCACGTCCTCCTCGCGCAGCACGTCCGGCAGTCCGGGCAGCCCCGCGAGACCGCACAGTTCCTGAAACACCAGGTGCGCGAAGATGATCCAGGAGACATCGAGTTCGCGGGGGCCCAGCGTGGCCATCTCCCAGTCCAACACCGCAACCGGTTCGAAGTCGCGGTAGAGCACATTCCCGATCCGGGCATCGCCCCACACCAGCACCGACTCCGATGCCGCGACGTCGGTGGGGAAGTGGTCCTCGAGCCACTTCAGCGCGCGGTCCACCAGCGCCGAACGGCCGAGGTCCGGCACCGCGAACTCGTACCAGTCCTTGAGCCAGCCGAACTGCCGCCGCAACGCGGTGTCGCCGGGTCCGGCGGCATCGGCCAGGAATCCGAAGGTCTGTTCCGCGTGCGGAATTGAGTGCAGTTTGGCGATCACCTCGACGGAACGGTCCTGCAGCGCCCGCTGTTGTTCCGGGGGCGCGTCGGCGAACCAGTTGTTGCCGAAGGTGTAGGGCATCACGTCGGGCGGGACCACCCCGTCGACGTGATCCATCAGGAAGAACGGTGCGCCCAGCACCGAGCCGGTGTCCTCCAGCCAGCGCACCCGCGGGACCGGAACATCGGTCAGCTCGCCGGCCAGCCGCATCACCTCGAACTGATGGTCCAGCCGGTAAGAAGAAAATACGGGAACATCGGCCGCCGTCGGGGCCACCCGGGCCACCCACTTCTGTTCGACCGGTGTGCCGTCCTCGTCCCAGCGTCCGGTCAGGATGATCGTCTCGGAGGACATGCCGTTGGAGTCGATGCCGCTCTCCACCGTGATCTCGGGGGACAGGGCGCCGTTGGTCACCCGGGAAAGCCACTGCGACAACAGTTTCGGCAGTTCGGTGACGTCGCGGCTGGAGCGTTGCAGGCGGTCGACGTTTTCCACGGTGACGGAGTCGGTGGTCGGTTCGTTCGCCATTGGACTGTTCCTTCGCGACGCAATTACGATACTGTGAGTAGCGTTATGAAACCAGACCAGGCACCGCTTGACAAGGCCGCCGCGGCGGGCCGGCCGCGGGACCCGCGCATCGACGCGGCGATCCTGGCCGCGACGGGGGATTTGCTCGTCGAGGTCGGGTACGCCAATCTGACGATGGCCGCCATCGCGGAGCGGGCCGGCACCACCAAGACCGCGCTGTACCGCCGCTGGTCGAGCAAGGCGGAATTGGTGCACGAGGCCGCGTTTCCGGCCGCACCGACCGCGCTGGCGATGCCCGCGGGCGATATCGCCGCCGACATCCGCGCGATGATCGCCGCGGCCAAGGACGTTTTCACCAGCCCGCTGGTACGGGCCGCATTACCGGGATTGATCGCGGACATGGCTGCCGATGCCGATCTGAACGCGCGGGTGATGCGGCGTTTCATCGACGTTTTCGGAGCCGTCCGGATCCGGCTGGTCGAGGCCGAACGCCGCGGTGAAGTGCACGCCGACATCGACCCGGATCGACTGGTCGAGGTGATCGGCGGCGCGACCCTGCTGAGAATGTTGTTGGCCCCAGACATCGTGGTCGATGATGCTTGGGTCGATCAGACCACCGCGATCGTGGTGCACGGCGTGAGGAGATGAGCATGGCAAGACTGGACGGCGACGTCGCCATCGTGACGGGTGCCAGCCGCGGCCTGGGCCGCGCGGTCGCTCTGGCGTTGGCCGCCGAGGGTGCCAAGGTGGCCGTGGTCGCACGCACCGAACAGGTGTGGAACGAGCGGCTGCCCGGCACCATCGGGGAAACCGTGGCCGAGATCGAGCAGGCCGGCGGCACCGCGGTCGCCATCCGGGCGGACCTGACCGTGCGGGAAGATCTGCCGCGGATTGTCGCCGAGGCGCGAGATGCGTTGGGGCCGACGACGATTCTGGTCAACAATGCGGCTTTCACCGCGCCCGGCCGCCCACCGAAGGACGGTGCCGCCGCGCCGGCAGCCAAGCCCGACAAGCCGGCTAAACCCCTTGCGCCGGCCGCGGATTGGCCCGCCTTCGTCGGCACTCCGGTGCACGCGTTCCGGCGGCACTTCGAGATTGCCGTGTTCGCGGCCTACGAACTCATGCAGTTGGTGACCCCGGACATGATCACCGCGGGCCGCGGCGCGATCATCAACATCAGTTCGGTCGCCTCCCGCATCCCGGGTTCGGGACCCTACGAGGACTTCTCCGGTGGAATCCTGCCCGGCTACGGCGGATCCAAGGCGGCGCTGGAACACCTGACGTCCTCGGCCGCCTATGAGTTGCAGCGGCGCAACATCTCGGTCAACGCATTGTCCCCGTCGCAGGCGATGATGACGCCCGGCCTGTCCTATTACCGGGCCGACTTCGAAAACGCCGGGTCCGAGGATGACTTCGCCGAAGCGGTGGTGCGCCTCGCGCTCGTGGACCCGAACCGGGTCACCGGTCGCACCGTCGGACACCGCGACGTGCTGGACGGGACATTTGCGCCATTCGGCTCCTAGCGGCGCCGACGGTGTGCTATTCAGAGCCATGTTGCCCAGAATCGGCGCCGTGCTGGTACTGACCGTCGCGGCGGGTGCGGGCGTCCCGGCGGCGCACGCCGACCGGGCCGAGCCGGTTCCGCTGTACGGCTCCTACGACACCTACCTGGATCACTCCAGGCAGACCTTCAACGGTCGGCCGGACGTTTCCGAACCGTCCACCCAGGCCGCCAGTTTCGCCACCGAATGCGGAGCCGACGGCTGTGTTGCGCACTGGCTGTTGCTGACCGAGCTGGCGGACAACCCCGATGCACCGGTGCTGTTCGACTACCGGTGGAACGGTGACCGGTGGGAGTCCAGCGGCGAGTACCCGTTCCACTGTGACGACGGCAGCCCGGTGACCACGATGCGGTCGGACTTCCTGCGTCCCAGCGGCGCCGGAAGTTTCGCCGGGGAGCGCACTTTCACGGTCGCCGCGCCGGGGTGCCCGGGGGACGGGCCGGGTACCTACTGGCTCCCGTTCACTTTGACCCCGCGGACCTGACGAAGCTCCGCGCGCCGAAGTGCGGGTTGGCGATCGCGGTCGTCACCCCGGTACCGATGGGCCCTTGCGCGTCGAACAGGCTCGCGGTGCCGGTGGCCAGGCCCGCCGCGCTGTAGTGGGTCAGCGCGGCCATCCCGATGTAGGGTCCCTCGGGCAGCCGGCACAGCGTCAACGTGTAGTCGGCGTTGATGAATCCCAGTCCCGAGGTGGTGAATCCGGTCATCGACGCCGTGACGTCGACGGCCAGCGCGGCCTGCACGAACGGCGAGTTGGGCTCGCCGGCGATCAGTTCGCGGACCTCGCGCACCCAGGCATATCGGGGGCCGTCGTGCTGCCATTCCATGCCGCCCTTGATGCCCGGGTCCCGGCCGTAGGCCTTGACGAACATCGGGATCGCGTTGTCGAACTCGGCGGGCTCGCGCGGCAGCGGCGGCATCTCGATCGGGGTGCTCCACGCCTGCTCCCCGGGTTGTTCGCCGCGGCGTAGGCAGAGCGCGGAGGCGCGGGCCACGACCTCGCCGTGCTGGGTCATGGTCGCCGCCATGGACTGCATGCGGCCGCCGACGCGGAGCACCTCCGCGCGTACCTGCACCGGTTCGGTGGCCACCCGCCGCAGCATGTCGACCGTGAGCCGGACCGGGATCAGGTCGGCGTCGACGCGTTGGGCATCGATGCTGCGGGCCAACAGTCCACCGACCACCTGGCCGCCGAGGGTGGGACCCCACCCACCCTGGGCGATCTCGTTGGGCACGAACTGGTCTCCGTCGGCCACGAAGTAGGGGGTCAAGGTCGCCGTCTGCATGTGTGATCCTCGCTGAATGGTTCTACGGGAACACTTACGGTATCTGGCTCTTGTTGCGGGCCATCACGTCGGCCCGGCGTTGCGCCAGGCCCGCCGCATCCAGCTGCTGAGCGCCGGCGATCTGCTTTTCGGTCGCCAGGGCGGCGTCGGTGACCCCGGCCCAGCCGCGTCGGTAGATTTCCTTGAGGCCGGCCATGGTCGGTGCGGGTACCTCGGCGATCTGGGTGGCCAGATCGACGGCGTGCGGTAGCAGCCGCTCGTGTGCCACCACCTCGGTGACCAGGCCGATGCGTTCGGCACGTGCGGCGTCGACCACCTCACCGGTCATCGACAACCGCCGAGCCATGCCGGCGCCCACCCGCTGCGGCAGCCGGGCCGTCATCCCGCCGCCGGGCAGGATCCCGACCCGCGCGTGCGTATCGGCGAATACCGCACGCTCCGAGGCGATCAGGAAGTCACAGGCCAGCGCCATCTCGAGCCCGCCGGTGAACACCGGCCCGTTGACCGCCCCGATGATCGGGGTGCTCATCTCGGCCGGCTTGGTGATGCAGTTGTGGCTTTGGAACCGCGCGAAGTACGCGTCGCCCAACCGCTCGGCCTCCTTGAGGTCGACGCCGGCACAGAACGCCGGGTCGGTCCCGGTGAGGACCACCGCGCGCACCGCTGGATCGGCGTCGGCGTCGGCGAACGCGCCGTACAGCGTCTCGATCAGCAGGTGGCCCAGGGCGTTTCGCGCCTCCGGCCGGTTCATGGTGATGACGCGCACCGCGCCGTGGTCGGTGGTGGTGACGACAGACATGGTCTGACGCTAGCGCAGGAACTGCGTGGAGTTGTTGGCCAGATCCAGCAGCGGCTGCGGCAGGGCGCCCAACAGCAGCGTGATGCCCGCCGTCAGGCCCACCGTGGCCTTGCCGGTCCAGCTGGGAACCACCACGACGGGAGCATCCGGCGGCGGGTCGGTGAAGAACATCCACACGATCACCCGGATGTAGAAGTAGGCGGCGATCGCGCTCGCCACGACACCGACCACCACCAGCGGCATCGCGCCGCCCTCGCCGGCCGCCTTGAACACCGCGAACTTGCTGACGAACCCGCTGGTCAACGGGATGCCGGCGAAGGCGAGCAGAAACAGCGCGAACACCGCCCCCACCAGCGGATAGCGCCGACCCAGCCCGGCCCAGCGGGCCATCTCCGAGTCCTCGGCGCCGGTGCTGTCGCGGACCAGGCCGACGACCGCGAACGCGCCCAGGGTCGAGAACCCGTAGGCGAACAGATAGAACAGCGTGCTGGAGACCCCGCTGTCGGTGAGCGCGACGACGCCGGTGAGGATGAATCCGGCGTGGGAGACCGCCGAATACGCCAGCAGGCGTTTGACGTTCGTCTGCCGGACCGCAGCGACGGTGCCGATCACCATGGTCGCGATGGCCACCGCCCACATCATCGGCCGCCACCCGGCCTGCAGTTCAGGCACCGCGACGTAGAACAACCGCAGCATGGCGCCGAACGCCGCCACCTTGGTCGCCGCCGCCATGAATCCGGTGATCGGGGTGGGGGCGCCCTGGTACACATCGGGAACCCAGGAGTGGAACGGCACCGCGCCCACCTTGAACAGCAGTCCGACAGCCACCAGGCCGACGCCGACCAGCGCCACCCTGGAGGATTGCCCGCCGGGTTCGGCGATGGCGTCGGCGATGCCGGTCAGGGCGAAGGTGCCGCTGTACCCGTAGAGCAGGGCCATGCCGTACAGAAAGAACGCCGACGAGAACGCGCCCAGCAGAAAGTATTTCAGCGCGGCTTCCTGCGAGAGCAACCGGCGGTGCCGCGCCAGGCCGCACACCAGATACAGCGGCAGCGACAGCACCTCCAGGGCGATGAACATCGTCAACAGGTCGTCGGCGGCGCCGAACAGCAGCATCCCGGTGACCGCGAACATCGTGAACGGGAACACCTCGGTCTGGATTATCCCGGCCCGGGTGGCCTCCTTCTCGGCCACGCTGCCGGGCACCGCCGCGGCCTGCGGGGTGAAGGCATCCAAACCGCCTGCCGGATCGTCGGATTCGGGACTCGGTGCCCGCCGTTCGGCGATCAGCAGCACGCCCAGGATCGCGATCACCAGAACGGTGACCTGCAGGAACAGCGCGGGCGCGTCGACGGCGACGGACCCCGTCACCGCCGAGGTCCCCGTTCCGTCGCCCAGGTCACGCAGCAGTATCCCCGCCGCGATCAGTGCCGCGCTCAGACCGCCGAGACTCAACAGCAGTTGGGTCCGGTAGCGGAGTCGGCGCGGCAGGAAGGCCTCGACGAGCACGCCCGCGACGGCGACGCCGATCACGATCAGCATCGGCGAAAGCTGGGCGTACTCGACGCTGGGTGCCTGCAGCGCTAACACCGTGGTCATTCCGCTGCTCCCTCTGCCACCGCGGGCGACGGGTCGGTCTGACCGATGGTGGTCAGGGTGTGCTGGATCGCCGGGTTGATCAGATCCAGCGCGGGTTTCGGATAAAAGCCGAGCACCAGCAGCAGGGCGATCAGGGGGGTGACCACCGCCAGTTCCCGGGGAATCAGATCGCGCACGTTCTCGCTGCCGGCGGTGACGGGCCCGGTCATCATCCGCTGATACATCCACAGCACATAGATCGCCGAGAGCACCAGCGCCGCGGAGGCGAGCACCGCCAACACCGGGTAGCGGGTGAAGGTTCCGATGAGCACCAGGAATTCGCTGATGAAGGGGGCCAGCCCGGGCAATGACAGGGTGGCCAGTCCCGCGACCAGGAAGGTGCCGGCCAGCACCGGCGCCACCGTCTGCACGCCGCCGTAATCGGCGATGACGCGAGAACCCCTGCGCGACACCAGGAAACCGGCGATCAGGAACAACGCCGCGGTCGACAGCCCGTGGTTGATCATGTACAGGGTCGAGCCGGACTGGGCCTGGCTGGTCATCACGAAGATGCCCAGGATGATGAACCCGAAGTGCGAGATCGAGGTGTAGGCGATGAGCCGCATGAAATCGGTCTGCCCGAACGCCAGGATGGCGCCGTAGATGATGCTGATGACCGCCAGCACCATGATGGCCGGGGCGAACAGCGTGGCCGAATCGGGGAACAGCGGCAGGCAGTACCGCAGCATCCCGAAGGTCCCGACCTTGTCGACGACGGCCATCATCAGCACCGCGGTGGCGGGTTTGGATTCCACCGCGGCATCCGGCAGCCAACGGTGGAACGGCCACAGCGGGGCCTTGATCGCGAACGCGAGCATGAACCCGAGGAACAGCGCGTGCATCACCGCGGGGTTGACGTCGAGTTCACCGTTTGCGACCGCGGCCACGATCGCGCGGAAGTCGAAGGTGCCGCCGTCGAACGCGTCGCTGCCGGCGGTCACGACGTACAGGCCGATGATCGCGGCCAGCATGATCAAGCCGCCGAACAGGTTGTACAGCAGGAACTTCACCGCCGCCCGGGACCGCCCGGCCCGGTGCGCGCCGAAGCCGCCGATCAGGAAGTACAGCGGGATCAGCATGGCCTCGAAGAACACGTAGAACAGCAACACGTCGAGGGCGAGCAGGGCGATCAGCACCATCCCCTCGACGGCCAGTGTCAGCGCGACGTAGGCGTGCGGGGCCCGGCCGGACAGCAGTTGCTTCTCGCCGGGAGTGTCGTCGGCGTCGGTCCAGCCGGCCAACAACAGCAGCGGCACCAGCACCGCCGTCAAAACCACCAGCACCAACGCGATTCCGTCCAGGCCCAGGATGTAGCCGGTGCCGAAGGACGGAATCCACGCCATATCCTCGACGAACTGATACTGCGCGCCGGCGGGGTCGAACTGCACGGCCAGCATGAGCGCGATCGCCAGCACGGCCAGCGACACCGCGACGCCGGCGACCTTCGCGAAACGTTGGAGTGCCGCGGGCAGCAGGATGATGACGGCCGCCCCGAGCAGCGGGAGGGCCCAGAGCACCGTCAGGATCGGGAAGTCGTTCACCGCCACACTCCCGTCAGCAGGACGGCCGCCACCATCAGGGTGGCCCCGGCGAGGATGGTCAGGGCATACGAGCGGGCGAAGCCGGTCTGCACTCGGCGCAGCGCGTCGGAACTGCGGCTGACCATCGTCGCCAGGCCGCTGCCGACACCGTCGATGACCACCTCGTCGACCCGCACCAGGTCGCGGGTGAGCAGCTGGCCGGGCCGCATGAACACGCCCTCGTTGAACGCATCGCCGTAGAGATCGCGGCGCGCCGCGCGGGTCAGCGCCGAGACGTCGGCGGGGGCGGTCTCCGGAACCGCGCGCCGGCCATAGGCCCGGTAGGCGACGAGGACGCCGACGGCGACCACCGACAGCGTGATCGTCGACATCACCCACACCGGAACGACATGGTGGGCGTGGATTCCGGTCGGGTTGACCACGGGCTCGAGCCAGTGCACGAGTCGGCCGCCGAGAGCCAGCAGAGCCCCGGCGCTGACCGAACCGAATGCCAACACCACCATGGGCAGCGTCATGCTCGGCGGCGATTCGTGCGGGTGGGTATCGGGTGCCCACCGGCGCCGGCCGAAGAACGTCAACAGCATCACCCGGGTCATGTAGAACGCGGTGATCCCGGCGCCGAGCAGGGCCGCTCCGCCGAGCAGCCAGCCGCGTAGACCGCCTGCCGCGAACGCGGTTTCGATGATCGCGTCCTTGGAGAAGAAGCCGGCGAACGGGGGCACCCCGATGATCGCCAGGTAGCCCAGTCCGAAGGTGACGAACGTGATCGGCATCAGCGCGCGCAGCCCGCCGAAGCGACGGATGTCGGTCTCGTCGTTCATGCCGTGCATGACCGATCCGGCGCCGAGGAACAGGCCGGCCTTGAAGAAGCCGTGTGTCAGCAGATGCATGATGGCCACCGCGTAGCCGACCGGTCCGAGGCCGGCGGCGAGCACCATGTAACCGATCTGGCTCATGGTGGACGCCGCCAGCGCCTTCTTGATGTCGTCCTTGGCGCAGCCGATGATCGCGCCGAACAGCAACGTGACCGCGCCGACGGTCACCACCGCGGTCTGCGCGTGCGGGGCCAGGTTGAACACCGGGCCCGCGCGGACAATCAGGTACACGCCCGCGGTGACCATGGTCGCCGCGTGGATGAGCGCCGACACCGGGGTGGGGCCCTCCATCGCGTCACCGAGCCAGGACTGCAGCGGCACCTGCGCGCTCTTGGCGCACGCCGCGAGCAGCAGCAGCAGCCCGATCGCGGTCAGCGCGCCCGGGGAGGCCTCGGGGGCGGCGGTGAAAACTCCGGCGTAGGACAGGGTTCCGAAGTTGGCGAACATCACCATCATCGCGATCACCAGGCCGACGTCGCCGACCCGGTTGACCACGAACGCCTTCTTCGCCGCGGTCGCCGCGCTCGGTTTGTGCGCCCAGAATCCGATCAGCAGGTAGGACGCCAGGCCGACACCTTCCCAGCCGACGTAGAGGCCCAGAAAGTTGTCGGCCAACACCAGCAGCAGCATCGCGGCCACGAACAGGTTCAGGTAGCCGAAAAACCTTCTGCGGGCGGCGTCACCGGCCATGTAGCCGATGGAATAGAGGTGGATGAGCGCGCCGACCCCGGTGATCAGCAGCACGAAGCACACGCTCAGGGCGTCGAGTTGCAATCCGAAATCGACGCGCAGTTCCGCGACCGGCACCCAGGAGAACAGGCGCTCGCCGACCACCCGGTCCGTCGCGTCGCGTGCCAGCAGCTCGGCGAAAACCACGGCCGCCCAGGCGAACGACGCGATCACGGTGGCGCAGCCCAGCAGGTGCCCCCAGGAGTTGGTGCGTCTGCCCCCGAGCAGGAGCACCGCGGCCCCGGCGAGGGGCAGCGCGATCAGCGGCCACAGCATGGTCACTCCCGTCACCACCTGATCAATGCCTCAGCAGGTGTGCGTCGTCGACGTTGGCGGATTGTCTGGTGCGGTAGATGGCCATGATGATCGCCAGCCCCACCACCACTTCGCACGCGGCGACCACCATGGTGAAGAAGGCGACCACCTGGCCGTCGAGCTGGCCGTGCATGCGGGAAAAACTGACGAACGCGAGGTTGCAGGCGTTCAGCATGAGCTCGATGCACATGAACATCACGATCGCGTTGCGCCGCAACAACACCCCCGCGGCACCGATGGTGAACAGCAGCGCCGACAGGTACAGGTAGTTATCGGGATTCATCGACACCCCCGTGCTCGAAGCCCCGGGGCACCAGGACATCGCTGACCGATAGCGCGGCCGGTGAGCCGTCGGGCAGCAGCGCGGGAATGTCGACGGCGTTGTGCCGCGCGAACACCCCCGAGCTGGGCAGCGTGGTGGGGTGGCCGCTGCCGCGGAAGCGTTCCTGGGACAGCTCGCGTTGGGTCTTGCGACGTCCGAGCCGCTCCCGGTAGGCCAGCACCATGGCCCCGAGGGCCGCGGTGATCAGCAGCGCACTGGTCAGTTCGAACGCCCACAGGTAGCGGATGAAGATCAGCTCCGCAATGCCCTCGACGTTGTAGGCGGGATCAAGTCCGGCCGCGGCGCCCGTCCAGCCGCTCGTCGACACCGTACCGATCCCGGCGATCAACAAAACCCCGAAGCCCAGCCCGGCAACGGCCGAGGCAACCCGTTGGCCGCGAATCGTTTCCACCAGCGACTCGGTGGAATCCACCCCGATCAGCATGACGACGAACAGGAACAGCATCATCACGGCGCCGGTGTAGACCACCACCTGGACCACGCCGAGGAACAGCGCCCCCTGGGCGACGTACAGGGCGGCGAGGCTGATCATGGTCGCGGCCAGGAAGATCGCCGAGTACACCGCCTTCGGGGCGGCCACCACGCCGAGGGCGCCGGCCACCGCGATCGCGGCCAGCACCCAGAACGCGATCGCCTCCGCGGTCATCGGGCGCCGCCGCCGACCGGGCCCTGGATCTCGCCCAGGACGTTGCCCAGGTAGTAGTCCTCGTCGGTGGCGCCCTCGGCCATCGCGTGCGGGGGAGCGGTCATCCCGGGCTGCAGCGGTGCGAGCAGTTTGTCCTTGCCGTAGATCAGGTCCGACCGGTTGTCGTCGGCCATCTCGTAGTCGTTGGTCATGGTCAGCGCCCGGGTGGGGCAGGCCTCGATGCACAATCCGCAACCGATGCACCGCAGATAATTGATCTGATACACCCGCCCGTAGCGCTCACCCGGTGAGAACCGCTCGGCCTCGGTGTTGTCGTCGCCCTCGACGTAGATCGCATCGGCCGGGCAGGCCCACGCGCACAGCTCGCAACCGATGCACTTCTCCAAACCGTCGGCGTACCGGTTCAATTGGTGCCGGCCGTGATAGCGGGACTCGGTGGGCAGCTTGTCGTCGGGATACTGCTCGGTGATGGGCTTCTTGAACATCGTTGACAACGTCACCCCGAAACCTGCGAGTGCGTCCAGAAATCTAGCCACGAACCTCCTCCTTGCTGGGGATCGGCGGGACCGGGAAATACGGTGAGCCCGTGCTGTCCGGACCGTCGGGGAGTCGCGGCGCCACGGCCTGCCGGCGGCGCCACCGGTGGGCGTTCCAGGACATCAGCACCAGCACCAGCACCACCGTGAACGCGAGGTAGATCGCGACCGTCAGCCAGGGCGCGGCGCCGTCGGCGCGCACCGTCTTGGTGGTGGCGACGGTCAGAATCCAGGCCAGCGACAGCGGAATCATCAGCTTCCAGCCCAGCGCCATGAACTGGTCGTAGCGGAGCCGCGGCAACGTCGCCCGCAGCCACATGTAGAAGAACATGAAGCCCCACACCTTGGCCACGAACCAGATCAGCGGCCACCACCCGCTGTTCGCGCCGTCGATCAGGCTGATCGGCCACGGTGCCTGCCAGCCGCCGAGGAACATGGTGGCGGCCAGCGCGGAGACCGTGGTCATGTTGATGTACTCGGCGAGCATGAACATCGCGAACTTCAGCGACGAGTACTCGGTGTGGAAGCCGCCGACGAGTTCGCCCTCGGCCTCGGGCAAATCGAACGGGGCGCGGTTGGTCTCCCCGACCATGGCCACCAGATACACGGCGAACGACGGCAGCAGCAGGAAGATGAACCAGGTGCGGTCCTGCGCGGCGACGATCTGCGAGGTCGACATGGTGCCGGCGTACAGGAACACCGCGACGAACGACAGCGCCATCGCGATCTCGTAGGAGATCACCTGCGCCGACGAGCGCAGCCCGCCGAGCAGGGGATAGGTGGACCCGGATGACCAACCCGCCAACACGATTCCGTACACCCCGATCGAGGTCACGGCCAACACGTAGAGCACGGCGACGGGGAAGTCGGTGAGCTGCAGCGGGGTGTGGTGGCCGAAGACCGACACCACCGGACCCATCGGGATCACCGCGAACGCCAGGATGGCCGGGATCACCGCGATGATCGGGGCCAGCAGGTAGATCGGCTTGTCCGCCCCCGCCGGGATGAAGCCCTCCTTGAGCGCCAGTTTGACCCCGTCGGCCAGCGACTGCAGCAACCCGTTCGGGCCCACCCGGTTGGGGCCGAAGCGCATCTGCATGCGGCCCAACACCTTGCGCTCGACCAGGATCGCGATCAGCACGGTGAGCACCAGGAAGACGAAGATCGCCACGGCCTTGGTCACGATCAGCCACATCGGATCGAGGCCGAAGATTCCGGGATCGGGATGCGTCACGAGGCGTCGCCCCGTTCGATGTGCACCACGTCGCCGGAGACAGCCCCCAGCTGTCCGGTCACCGCGCTGCCCGGGGAGTTCATCGGCAACCACACCACCCGGTCGGGCATCTCGGCGAGCAGCAGGGGCAACGAGATCGAACCGCGGTCGGTGCGCACCGTCACCACCTCGCCCGGCGCGACGCCGATCTCGGCGGCCGTCGCGGCCGACAGGCGCACCACCGGTGGGCGTGCGGTGCCGGCCAGGTGCGGCTCGCCGTCCTGTAACCGGCCCGCGTCCAACAACATTCGCCACGTTGCCAGCACGGCCTCGCCGGGACCGGGCGTCGGGTGTCGCGCCGGGGTCGCCGGGGTGGCCGGGCGCTCGCCGCGCCACGCCGACGGCTCCGAATCCTGCAGGGCGAGGTCGACGCCGAGCTCGTCGGCCAGGGTCTGCAGCACCCGCGAATCCGCGGTGGCGTTGCTGGCCAGCGAGGCCTCGAACGGTCGGGCCCGGCCCTCCCAGTTCAGGAAGGCATCCGACTTCTCCACCACCGGTGCCACCGGGAACACCACGTCGGCCAGCGCGGTGACCTCGCTGTGGCGCAGTTCGAGGCTGACGACGAACGGGGCCGCCGAGATGGCCAGCCGCGCGGCCACCGGGTCGGGCAGGTCGGCCAGTTCGACGCCCCCGATCAGCAGGGCACCGAGATCGCCGGCGCCCGCGGCGGCCAGGATCGCGGCGGTGTCCCGGCCCGCCGCGGCCGGCAGCGCGGTGCTGTGCCAGGCGTCGGCGACCGCGGCGCGGGCCCGCGGGTCGGCGACCGGATGTCCGCCGGGCAGCAGGTTGGGCAGGCAACCGGCCTCCAGGGCGCCGCGTTCCCCGGCGCGCCGTGGCACCCAGGCCAGCCGCGCGCCGGTGGCCTCGGCCAGTCGGTCCACCGCCGCGTAGCCGCCGGGACTGGTGGCCAGCCGTTCGCCGACCATGATGATCGTGCCGTCGGGTAACTCCGGGGCGAGCGCATCGAGTGCCGCGGCCTCACCCCCGGGCGGGGCCATGACCAGCCGCCCGTTCATCTTGGTCAGGCCGAGGCTCGCGAACGGTGCCACCGAGAGCACCGCCAACCCGTTTTTGCGTGCGGCCTTGCGCAGCCGCAGGAACACGATCGGGGATTCCTCCTCGGGCTCCAGCCCGACCAGCAGCACCGCCGGTGCCGACTCCAGATCGGCGTAGGTCACCGTCATCGGGCGACCGGCGATCCGGGCGGCCAGGAACTGCGCCTCCTCCGCGCTGTGCGGACGGGCTCGGAAGTCGACGTCGTTGGTGTCGAGCACCATGCGGGCAAAGCGGCTGTAGGCCAGCGCATCCCGGACACCGACCCGGCCGCCCACCAGCACGCCGGCCCGCCCCACCGCGGCCGCCAAACCGGCCCCGGCGACGCCGATCGCCTCCGACCACGAGGCCGGCCGCAGGGCGCCGTCATCGTCGCGCAGCAGCGGAGTGTGGATGCGGTCGCCCTGGGTGGCGTAGGTGAACGCCCAGCGGCCCTTGTCGCAGTTCCATTCCTCGTTGACCTCCGGGTCGTCGCCGGCCAGTCGCCGCATCACCTTGCCGCGCCGATGGTCGGTGCGTTGCGCGCACCCGGAGGCGCAGTGCTCGCACACGCTGGGCGAGGACACCAGGTCGAACGGCCGCGCGCGGAACCGGTAGGCGGCCCCGGTGAGCGCACCGACCGGACAGATCTGCACGGTGTTTCCGGAGAAGTAGGAATCGAAGGCGTCGCCGGGTGCGATCCCGACCTGCTGCAGCGCGCCGCGTTCCAGCAGTTCGATGAACGGGTCACCCGCGATCTGCTCGGAGAACCGGGTGCAGCGCGCACACAGCACGCACCGTTCCCGGTCGAGCAGCACCTGGGCCGAGAGGTTGATGGGCTTCGGGAAGGTGCGCTTGACGTCGGTGAACCGGGATTCGGCCCGGCCGTTGGACATCGCCTGGTTCTGTAGGGGGCATTCCCCGCCCTTGTCGCACACCGGGCAGTCCAGCGGGTGGTTGATCAGCAGCAGTTCCATGACCCCGTGCTGGGCCTTGTCGGCCTCGGCGCTGGTGTGCTGGGTGCGTACCACCATGTCGGGGGCGACCGCGATGGTGCACGACGCCATCGGCTTGCGCTGGCCCTCGATCTCCACGATGCACTGCCGGCAGGCTCCGACCGGCTCCAGCAGCGGATGGTCGCAGAACCGCGGGATCTGCACGCCCATCAGTTCGGCAGCGCGAATCACCAAGGTCCCCTTGGGTACCGAGACCTGGACGTCGTCGATGGTCAGCGTGACCATTTCGACCGGCGGGGCCTCGGAGCCGTATTCGGCGAGGGTCATGCGCCCACCTCCTCCGGTGCGACGAGCATCGATGCGTGCGGATCGAACGGGCACCCACCGTGCAGATGGGCCTCGTACTCGGCGCGGAAGTACTTCAGCGACGACTGGATCGGCATCGCGGCCCCGTCACCCAGCGCGCAGAACGACTTGCCGAGCACGATGTCGGAGATGTCGAGCAGCTTGTCGAGGTCTTCGGCGGTGCCGCGGCCGCTTTCCAGGCGTTCATAGATCTGCTTGAGCCAATAGGTGCCCTCCCGGCACGGGGTGCACTTGCCGCAGGATTCGTGGGCGTAGAAGTCGGTCCAGCGCGCCACCGCGCGCACCACGCAGGTGGTCTCGTCGAAGATCTGTAAGGCCTTGGTGCCCAGCATCGAACCGACGCCGGCCACCCCCTCGTAGTCCAGCGGCACATCGAGGTGTTCGGCGGTCAGCAGCGGGGTCGAGGAACCGCCGGGGGTCCAGAACTTCAGTTCGTGACCGGCGCGCACGCCGCCGGCATAGGACAGCAGCTCGCGCAGCGTGATGCCCAGCGGGGCCTCGTACTGGCCGGGCGTGGTGACGTGCCCGGACAACGAGTACAGCGTGAACCCGGACGATTTCTCCGAGCCCATCGACTTGAACCAGTCCACGCCGCGGAGCACCACCGGCGGCACCGAGGCGATCGACTCGACGTTGTTCACCACCGTGGGGCACGCGTAGAGTCCCGCGACGGCGGGAAACGGTGGGCGCAAGCGGGGTTGGCCGCGCCGACCCTCGAGTGAGTCCAGCAGCGCGGTCTCCTCACCGCAGATGTAGGCGCCCGCACCGGCGTGCACGATCAGTTCCAGATCGAATCCGGTTCCGCCGATGTCGCGGCCCAGGTAGCCGGCCTCATACGCCTCGGCGACCGCGGCCTGCACGCGGCGCAGCACGGGGACCACCTCGCCGCGCAGATAGATGAACGCGTGTCGGGCCCGGATCGCGTACGCCGCGATGATCGCCCCCTCGATCAGAAAGTGCGGGGTGGTCAACATCAGCGGAATGTCTTTGCAGGTACCGGGTTCCGATTCGTCGGCGTTGACCACCAGGTAGTGCGGTTTGGTTGTCGCCCGGCCTCTTCCTCGCGGAACTACACCGCTCGTCGAACCGGGCGGTTTGGCGCCGGGACCGGTGTCGTCCTGCGGGATGAACGACCACTTGGTCCCGGTGGGGAAGCCGGCGCCGCCGCGCCCCCGTAGCCCCGAGTCCTTGATCAGGGCGATGACGTCATCGGGATCCATCGCCAACGCCTTGTCCAGGGCGCGGTAGCCGTCGTGATCCCGGTAGGTCCGCAGCGACCAGGGTTCATCGACATCCCAGAACCGGCTCAGCACCGGGGCCAGGGGCGTCGGGTTCGTCATTCAGTCTCCCGTTTCCGTCATGCCGAGCGCCTGGGCCACCCGCAGACCCGCCAGCGTCGCGGGTCCCGGGCCGGACCGGTCGGGTTCGCGGTCCGGGTCGGGGAGTCCGGCCAGGGTGCGGGCGGTTTCGGCAAAGGAACAGATCCGGCCGCCGCGGGTCGCGGTCACCGGTTCGTCGGCCCGCAGCGCGTCGACGAGTTCGCGTGCGCCGGCGGGGGTTTGGTTGTCGAAGAACTCCCAATTCACCATGACCACCGGTGCGTAGTCGCAGGCGGCGTTGCATTCGAGGTGTTCCAGTGTCACCTGGTCGTCCTCGGTGGTCTCGCCCGGCCGAACGCCGAGGTGGGCTTCCAGCGTCTCCAGGATCGCGTCGCCGCCCATGATCGCGCACAGCGTGTTGGTGCAGACCCCCACCAGATACTTGCCGGTGGGGTTGCGTCGGTACATCGAGTAGAACGTGGCCACGGCGGTCACCTCGGCGTCGGTGAGGCCCAATTGCGCTGCGCAAAAAGAGATTCCGGCCGCGGTCAAGTAGGTGTCCTGGGACTGCACCAGGTGCAGCAGCGGCAGCAGTGCCGAGCGCGAGTGCGGGTACCGGGCGATGATCACCGCGGCGTCCGCGGCGAGCCTGGCCGCCACCTCGGGCGGATAGGTCAGCGGACCACCGATGGGCGGCCCGGGCTCGTCCGGGCGCGGACCCAGCGTCAGATCGACCGTGCGGTTGTTGATCGGTTGGCTCGTCAACGGTCCACCCCGCCCATGACGGGGTCGATAGAGGCCACCGACGCAATCAGGTCCGCGACCATGCCGCCTTCGCACATCGCCGCCACCGCTTGCAGATTCGTGAACGACGGGTCGCGGTAGTGCACGCGGTAGGGGCGGGTGCCGCCGTCGGAGACCATGTGCACGCCCAGTTCCCCCCGCGGGGATTCGACGGCGACGTAGCACTGTCCGGCCGGCACCCGGAAGCCCTCGGTCACCAGCTTGAAGTGATGGATCAGACCCTCCATGGACCGGCCCATGATCCGGGCGATGTGCTCGGGACTGTTGCCCAACCCGTCGGTCCCCAGCGTCAGATCGGCGGGCCAGGCCAGCTTCTTGTCCTCGATCATCACCGGGCCCGGCCGCAACCGGTCGAGGCACTGCTCGACGATCCGCAACGACTGCTTCATCTCCTCGACCCGGATCACATACCGGTCGTAGCAGTCGCTGTTGGATCCGGTGATCACGTCGAAGTCGTAGGTCTCGTAGCCGCAATACGGTTGGGACTTGCGCAGATCGTGCGGCAGACCGGTGGCGCGCAGCACCGGGCCGGTGACGCCGAGGGCCATGCAGCCGGTCAGGTCCAGAAAGCCGATGCCGACGTTGCGGGCTTTCCAGATCGGGTTGTCCCGCAGCAAGGCCTCGAACTCGGCCAACCGGCCCGGCAGCAGTTCCAGCAGTGCGGCCACCTGGTCGGCGCCGCCCTCGGGCAGATCGGCGGCCAGCCCGCCGGGACGGATGTAGGCGTGGTTCATCCGCAGGCCGGTGATGGCCTCGAACACCGTCAGCACTTCCTCGCGCTCGCGGAATCCGTAGAACATCGCGCTCATGGCCCCGAGTTCCATGCCGCCGGTGGCCAGCGCCACCAGATGGCTGGAAATCCGGTTGAGCTCCATCAGCAGCACCCGGATCACGGTGGCGCGCTCGGGAATCTGATCGGTGATGCCGAGCAGCTTTTCGACCCCGAGACAGTAGGCGGTCTCGTTGAAGAACGGTGAGAGGTAGTCCATCCGGGTGACGAAGGTGACGCCCTGGGTCCAGTTGCGGAACTCGAGGTTCTTCTCGATCCCGGTGTGCAGGTAGCCGATTCCGCAGCGGGCTCCGGTGACGGTTTCGCCCTCGATCTCCAGGATCAGCCGCAGCACGCCGTGTGTGGACGGGTGTTGCGGCCCCATGTTGACCACGATGCGTTCGCCCGCGGTGCCCTGCGAGGCCTCCCTGGCCAGCGCCACGATCTCGTCCCAGTCCTGGCCGCCCAGCGTGACTGTGTGTTCCCTGATGTCGGTCATCTCAGTGGTAAGCCCTCCGCTCGTCTGGGGGCGGGATCTGCGCGCCGTGGTATTCCACCGGCACACCGCCGAGCGGATAGTCCTTGCGCTGCGGGTGCCCGACCCAGTCGTCGGGCATCTCGATGCGGGTCAGCGCGGGATGTCCGTCGAAGATGATCCCGAAGAAGTCGTAGGTCTCGCGTTCGTGCCAGTCGACGGTCGGATACACCGAATACAGCGAGGGCACATGGGGGTCGGAGTCCGGGCAGGTCACTTCCAGCTGGATGCGCCGGTTGTGGGTGATGGACAGCAGCGGATACATCGCGTGCAGTTCGCGGCCCTCGTCGCCGGGGTAATGCACCCCGGACACGCCGGCACACAACTCGAACCGCAGGCCGACGTCGTCGCGTAGGGCCTGGGCCACCACCGGCAGGCGTTCCCGGTGGATCTGCAAAGTCAGCTGTTCGCGGTGGACGACGATGCGCTCGACGGCGGCCCTGAACTCGGTGCCGAGCACCTCGGCCAGCCGGTCGACGACCTCGTCGAAGTACCCGCCGTAGGGGCGGGGGCTGCTGCCGGGCAGCGCCACCTCCCGGATCAGTCGCCCGTAGCCGGAGGTGTCGCCGGTGCCCTCGGCCCCGAACATGCCGGTGCGCACGTCGATGACCTCGGGCTCGGCGGGGTCGTAGTGCGGGTTTCGGTTGCTCATCGCAGCAGCCCCTTGAACTCGATGGTCGGTGGCGACTCGAGCGCGGCCCGCTCGGCGGCGGCCACCACCTCGTCGCGGTGTACGCCGAGGGGCATCTCGGCGATCTTGGCGTGCAGCGTCAACAGCGCGTGGAGGAGCATCTCGGGCCGCGGTGGGCAGCCGGGCAGGTAGATGTCGACCGGGACGACGTGGTCGACGCCCTGCAGGATCGCGTAGTTGTTGAACATTCCGCCCGAGGACGCGCAGACCCCCATGGCCAGCACCCATTTGGGCTCCATCATCTGGTCGTAGACCTGGCGCAACACCGGGGCCATCTTCTGGCTCACCCGACCCGCCACGATCATCAGATCGGCCTGGCGCGGCGTCGCCGAGAACCGCTCCATGCCGAAACGGGCGATGTCGAACCGCGGGCCCGCGGTGGCCATCATCTCGATGGCGCAGCAGGCCAGCCCGAAGGTCGCGGGCCACAGCGAGCCCTTGCGCACGAAGCCGGCGGCCTTCTCCACGGTGGTGAGCAGAATCCCGCCGGGAAGTTGCTCCTCGAGTCCCATGTTCAGTCCCAGTCCAATCCGCCGCGGCGCCACACATACGCATACGCCACGAACACCGTCGCCATGAACAACCCCATCTCGATCAGCGCGAACGTGCCCAACTGGTCGAATGCCACGGCCCACGGGTAGAGGAAGACGATCTCGATGTCGAAGATGATGAACAACATCGCGGTCAGGTAGAACTTGATCGGGAACCGGCCGCTGCCGGCGTCCTGCGGTGCGGGTTCGATACCGCACTCATAGGCCATCGCCTTGGCCCGGTTGTCGCGCCGGGGCCCTATCACCAGCGCGATCCCGACCGAACCCACCGCGAAGGCGGCCGCGATGGCCCCCAAAACCAGGATGGGCGTATAGAGCTCCATGAGTACTGCTGCGCTCCCTCGCTCGGGCTGTCGATGTGAGCTACCACACAGCCTAGCGATCTTGGCCGTCGCTCCGACGCGTTTTGGCTAGGATCGAAACAACGGCGCGGCCCAACTCCATGAAGTGCGCTCCCGCGCGAATCGGTAAGGGCCGCAGATAATTTCGCGGTGATGGCGGCCGGCGGTCAGGCCGGCGCTCGGCGCAGCAGACCCACCACGGCTTCACCCAGCTCAATGGGGTCGATCGGCTGTGTCACAGCGGCCTCCGCGCGCGACCAATTCGCCAGCCAGGCGTCGTCTCGACGCCCCGTCAGCACCAGAATCGGCGGGCACACGTCCAGCTCGTCCTTGAGTTGTTTGGCGATACCCATTCCGCCTGCGGGGGTGGCCTCGCCGTCCAGGATGGCCAGGTCGATGCCGCCGGCGTCCATCTGCTGGATGACCACCGGCTCGGTGGCCACCTCGAGATAGCTGAGTTCGGGCAGATCGGGATGGACCCGCTTGCCCAGCGCGAGCATCACCTGCTCACGAGTGCGGGGATTGTCGCTATAGACCAGGACGCGCACCGGACTGTCCGACATGGGGCCGATGCTACGGCCACGGTCGCCTTCTCGGGCTACATCAGCGCAGCCATGTCCTTGGGATCGAAGTACTCGTCGATGCGGCTGATCAGACCGTTGGCCGCCAGTTTGATCACGATGCACACCCGCAGCGCGATTACCCCCTCATTGGTGCCGGTCGCGTGCAGGATGTGCTGCTGGACGAAACCGCCCTCGAAGACCTGCCGGTCGAGGATCTCGTAGCGGCGCTCGACGGTGCGGTTGATGAACCAGCTGATCACCCGCAGCGCGCGGGCGCGGTCGTTGTCGGCGGCGTCACCGCTGTGCCAGACGGCGATGTCGTCGTTGAACAGTTTTTCGATCATCGCGATGTCGGTCTGTTCGATGGCCCGGAACAGCGTGTCGGCCACGTCGATGATCGCGGGTTCGTCGGTGACGGGCATCGCTCACTCCTGTTCGTAGCCGGGATGTGCGGCGGCGAGCCGATGGCGTACCACCGTCCGCAGACCGGTCAGCACGTCGTCGCTGCGGTCGTCGAGGTCACCGCGGCGGATCGCCGCGGCCAACTCGGCCTCGTCGGCGGCTCCCAGCCGATTCACAGCGGCGACGACGGCTGCGGCGCCGTCGGCCCCGGTCAGTTCGCGCGCCACCATCCGCAGCGCGTTGGCCGCGACGCGGGCGTGGAAGTTCACCTGGCTGTCGCCGCCGGCGCGATCTGGGCGCGTTGCCTCGCGCACCTCGCCGTCGAGGAAATCGGCCACGGCGCCGACGAGTTCGGCCGCGGTGGGCCGGCCGTGCAGGTTCATGGCGTCTCCATCAGGTTGAGCAGGTCCCATTCCGTCTCGCAGACCCGGCGACCGATCGTCGCCAGCTCGACCGACGGGGTCTGGCCGGAGAGGTGACGCTGCGCCTGGAACCGGCAGATCACCCCCCAGCGCAACGTGGCCAGCACCAGCCACCAACGGAATACGGCCCGGTCGATCCGGGCCCCGCCGGCCGCCTCGTAGGCGGTCAGGAGGTCCTCGATGCTGCCCAGCCCGCCGGCGGCCAGCTCCTTCGGCGCACCGAACCGCCAGGCCCGGATGCAGAACCAGGCCAGATCGTCGGCCGGGTCGCCCGCGTGCACCAGCTCCCAGTCGAGCACCGCGGCCAGCTCCGACCCGGCGACGATCAGGTTTCCCATCCGGAAGTCGCCGTGCACCAGCACCGCTGTGCTCGCGGCCGGGCGATGGCGATCCAGCCAACGAAACGCGTACTCGAAGGTGGCCGTGGTGTCGCCGGTGCCGTCCAGTTCCGCGCGGATCTGTGCGACCGGGTCGCCGGCGGTGAGGCCCGCTTCGGCCGGGTCGATCCGATGGATCTTGGCCAGCGCGTCCGCGCATTGCCGCAGCAGGCTCGCGCGGCCGGCGTCGTCGAGGCCGCGGTAGATCCGGCGGACGATCGTCTCGCCACCGATGGCGGTGCAGATCAGGTACGGGTTGCCCAGTGGCTCAACGGAGTTCGACGCGGTGATGATCTCCGGCACCGGCGCGCCCCGCCCGGCGGCCAGCGCCTGCACGCGAGCCTCCAGTTCCATGCTCGCGTGCACTTCATCGGGCGGACCGGTGCGCAGGATCAGCGACCGGGCCCCGGATCCGGTGCGGGCGGTGAAAGACCAGGTGGCGCGGCTCGCCCCGCCGGTGAGCCGGGTCAGGTCGTCGATCTCGGCGTCGAGGATGGCGCCGAGCGCCGGGGCCAGGCTCATTTACGTCCGAACTTGAGCATGCGCTGCGCGACCCGCCGGATCTGAATCTCCTCGGCGCCCTCGGTGATTCGGTAGCGACGGTGGTGTCGATAGATGTGCTCGAACGGCTCGTGCCGGCTGTACCCGAGGCCGCCGTGGATCTGCATGGCGCGGTCTGCGGCCTCACACACCAGCCGGTTGGCGCGATAGTTCGCCATCGAGACCTTGTCGGAGACCTCCATGTGGTTCTCCCGATCCAGCTGCCAGGCGGCGTAGTACACCAGCAGTCGCACCATCTGCGCCTCGGTCTGCAACTCCGCCAGTGGCCACTGCACGGCCTGGTTCACCGACAGCGGCTTGCCGAACACGATTCGTTCCCCGGCATAGGCGGCGGCCCGGTCGATGCAGTACTGCGCGGCGCCCAGGCTGCTGGCGGCCTGCCGAATACGGTTCTCGTGCAGGAACGTCTGCCCCACCTCGAGCCCGTGATCGACCTCGCCGAGCACCGCGTCGAGGGGGATGCGGACGTCGTTGAGTTCGACCTCGGCGTGGTCGCTGGGCATGTTGAAGGTCCACCAGTAGTAGGGCACGTTGAAGCCCTCGGCGTCGCAGGGCACCAGGAACGCGGTGATGCCGGTGGCCTGCCCGGCCTCCCCGGAGGTCCGGGCGAAAATCAGGTCGTGGGTGGCCCGGTGCACCCCGGTGTTCCAGCGCTTGGTGCCGTTGATCACCCAGCTGTCGCCGTCGCGGACCGCGCGGGTCTCCAGCCAGGTGGCGTCGCTGCCGTGGTTCGGCTCGCTCAGACCGAAGGCCATCGACTTCTCGCCGGTGATCAGCGCCTGGCACCAGTCCTTCTTCTGCTGCTCGGTGCCGAACCGCGACATCATGATCACCTGCGGGAAGTTGCCGACGATCGACGACTCGTCCTGCAGGTCGTTGTGCAGCCCGAGGCCCTTGTGCGCCAGGTGTTCCCGGATCACGGCCATGTCCACGTTGCTGCCGTCGCGACCGCCGAACTCCGACGGCAGGCCGTAGCGCAGCCAGCCCGCCTTGTCGGCGCGGCGGCGCATCTCGTCGAGCAGGTCCTCCCACTCACGGTTGGGAATGCCGCCGTTGCCGAGATCGGTGCGGGCGAACTCCCGGCGCCGGTCGAAGTACTGCATGTTCTCGCGTTCCAGCGGCTTGATCTCGGCTTCGATGAAGGCATCCATCTCGGCGAGCAGACCGGGCAGGTGATCCGGCAGAGTGAAATCCACGACTGAACTCCTCGGTTTGAGCTATGGCTAGCGACCGTACAGCGTCTTCTGCCAGATGGTCGCCAGGGTGCGCACCGCATCCTCGTCGGTGCAGCGCACACCCAGTGCGGCCGCGTCGGGCCGCAGGTAGACGGTGGTGAACTGTTCGAACATCAACGCGATCGCGAGCGCCACGTGGTCGGGGTCGAGGTCGGCGGCATAGCCCTGGGCGCGGGCGGCGCGGATGGACGCGCGCACGATGTCCATCCCGAAGCGCCGAAATTCGTTCTGTACCTGGGCGAAGCGGGGCTGACCGGCCCCGAGCTGGTCCACGGCCACCATGATCCCGATGTTCTGCTTGAACATGTTCCAGTATCCGGTCACCGCGACGGTGAAGAAGTCCTGGTCCTCGGGGGATTCGGGCAGCCGCAGCTCGGAGCCGGACGGTGCCAGGATGTCCTGGAGGAAGCCTTGGGCCAGCGCCGCGAGCAGATCCTCCTTGTCGTCGAAGTAGCGGTAGAACACCGCCGCGGACTTGCCCGCCGCTGAGGTGATGTCGGCCAACGTGGTGCCATGAAAGCCGCGTTCGGCGAACAGCTTCCGGGCCGCCTGCTCGATCGCGGCCCGGGTCTGCTGCCCCTTGCTCGACAGCGTGCGAGGTGTCATCAGGACAGGATCCGGTCCCCGGCCCGCAGCAGCGAGCTGGGCAGTTCGTGGCCGATGACCCGTTGCGCCACCGCGGCGGCCTCGATGGCCTTGGTGAGGTCGACCCCGGTCTCGATGTCGCTGTCGCGCAGCAGGTAGACCAGGTCCTCGGTGGCGATGTTGCCGCTGGCCCCGGGCGCGAACGGGCACCCGCCGAGACCGCCGATCGCGGCGTCGAGGCGGGTGACGCCGGCTTGCACGGCCGCATACGCGCTGGCCAGCCCCGCGCCGCGGGTGTTGTGGAAGTGTGCGCCCAGCGGGGTGTCGCCGACGATCGGCTGCACCCCTGCCAGCAGTGCGCCGACCCGCCGGGGGGTGGCGGTGCCGATGGTGTCGGCGATCGCGATGCGGTCGACACCGACCCGGCAGGCCGCGGTCACGATGTCGAGGACCCGCTGCGGCGGTGTCGGCCCGTCGAACGGGCAGTCCCACGCGGTCGCGACGATGACCTCCAGGGTCGCGCCGCCGTCGCGGGCGATCTCGAGCACCTCGGCAATCGCGGCGGTGGCTTCCGCGGTGCCGCGTCCCACGTTGGCGCGGCTGTGCGAATCCGCCGCCGACACCACGTACTCGATGGAGTTGAGGCCGGCGGCCAGCGCCCGGCGGGCGCCGTTGGGGCTGGCGACCAGGGCGGAGAATTCCACGCCGTCAAAGCGTTTCAGCTCGGTCGCGAACTGTTCGGCATCGGCCAACGCGGGAACCTTCGAGGGCGAGACGAACGCGGTCGCCTCGACCTCGCGAACGCCGGTGGCCACGACCGCCTCCAGCAGTTCGATCTTGGCCGCCAACGAGATCGGTTCTTCGATCTGCAGACCGTCGCGCAGGCAGACCTCGCGGATGGTGACGTGGGCGGGCAACTTGCTCATAGCACTCCTTCGTCCCGCAACTGCTCGAGTTCCTCGGCGCTGCGACCGAGCAGACCGCGGTAGATCTCGTCGTTGTGCTGTCCGGGTCGGGCCGACCCCGCGGAGCGGATGGTGCCCGGGGACTCGGAGAGCACCGGGACCACGCCCGGCCCCTTGACGTTGCGGCCGATCCGTTCGTCAAAGTGGTCGGCGATCATGCCGCGCGCGTTGAGTTGCGGATCGGCGACGACCTCGGCGACGGTGTTGATGGGCCCGGAGATCACCCCGGCCTTCGACAACGTGTCGATGATGTCGGTGGGCGTCCGGAGGCCGGCCCATTCGCCGATGATCTTGTCGAGTTCATCTTGATTGCGTCCGCGCGCAACGTGATTGACGAACCGGTCGTCGGTGGCCAGTTCCGGCTGGCCCATCGCGTCGCAGAGCCGGCGGAACACGGTGTCCTGGTTCGCGGCGATCACCACCCAGCTGCCGTCGGAACTGCGGTAGATGTTCGACGGTGCGATGCCCTCGAGCCGGGTGCCCGACGGGCCGCGCACCACGCCGCCGACGTCGTAGTCCGGGATGGTGGATTCCTGGATGGCCAAGCAGGATTCGGTCAACGCGGCGTCGACGACCTGGCCGGTCCCGGTGACGGTCCGGCGATACAGCGCGGCCAGCGCGCCCTGGGCGGCGAACATGCCGGCCAGGCTGTCGCCCAGCGACAGCGCCAGCCGGGGCGGCGGACCACCCGGGAAGCCGTTCATGTGCCGCAAACCGCTGGCGGCCTCGGCGACCGAGGCGTAGCCGGCCTTGTGCGCCTCCGGGCCGGTTTGGCCGTAGCCGGAGATCCGCACCAGGATGATGCCCGGATTGCGTTCGGACAGCACGTCATAACCCAGGTTCCACTTCTCCAGCGTGCCGGGCCGGAAGTTCTCGACGATGATGTCGGAGCGTTCCACCAGGTCCAGGAACAGTTCGCGCCCCCGGGCTGCGCGCAGGTTCAGCGTGACGGCCTTCTTGTTGCGGGCGTGCACCGTCCAGAAGAAGTGCTCACCGTCGAGTTCGGCCTGTCCCCAGGTGCGCAACGGGTCCGGGGCACCGGGCGGTTCGATCTTGACCACCTCGGCGCCCATGTCGCCGAGCAGCCGACCGGCGAACGGCCCGGAGATCAGCGTGCCGACCTCGATGACCCGAATGCCGCCCAGCGGTCCGGTCACCGTCATGAGGGTTCCTGCGAGAAGCCGTGCCGGTGCAGCCAATCGGTGCAGATGCCCACCGCCTCGCGCAGGGTGTCGCGCTGATCGGGGCCGGCGTAATAGTGGTTGGCGCCGGCGATCTCGTGCATCTCCTTGTCGGGGTGCCCGATGGCTTCGAACAGCCGGCGGGTGTGGCTCGGGGTGCACGCATCGTCGGCCAGGTTTCCGATCACCAGCGCCGGGATGGCGATGTCGGGACCCGCCTTGACCGCGTCCCCGTTGGCGTCGTCATAGCTCCACTGGGACAGCCAGCTGCGCAGCGTGCAGAACCGGGCGAGCCCGACGGGCGAGTTGTTGACCACCTGGGGGTCGCCCAGATAGCAGGTGCCGGGCTTGCGGTCGTTGGGATCGACGCTGGGGTCGAGCCAGCGCGGGTCGGCCATGGTGCCGTGCACGACGAAGGCGAACTCGGCGGTGTCCGCGGCGGGACCGCCGCTCGCTTTGAGCTCCGCGAGCTTCTCCTTGACCCACTTCGTGATTCGCCGGTTTCTGGCGATCTGGGCCGCCCGGTAGCGCTCCAGGAACTCCGGCGAGTACGGCGGCTGATTCGGATTCTCGGGGTTGTAGAGGTCCAGTTCGGGATAGCGCTTGGTGGGGTCGGACTCGTCGAGGATCGAGGCGTCCAGCCATTCGGTCATGGTGCCGTGCCGGCTGACGTGCGCCGCCAGCAGCATGATGCCGTCGGCCGGGATCAAGCCGAGCTTGGTCAGGTCGGGGCCGTCGCCGGACGGACTGGCGGTCACCGTGGGGTGCTGGGCCTGCTGCTGATAGAACACCGACAGCGAGCCGCCACCGCTCCAGCCGGCCAGCACCACCTTGGCGTAACCCAGGCGGTTCTTGGCGTCCTTGATGCACTCGCCGAGATCCTCGACCACCTTCTCCATCAGCAGCGCGGAGTCGGTGCCGCGGAATCGGCTGTTGCAGTAGATGACATGGTGGCCGGCGCGGGCCAGCCCGTTGATCATCGGCAGGTAGGCGCCGCCGCCGATCGGATGCATGAAGATCAGGACGGTATCCGACGGCTTGTCCTTCGGCTTGAGCAGGTAGCTCTCCAGTACCACCAATTCGGCAACCCCGCCGTAGACGTCGCGTACAGCCGAAGTGTTCTGATAGGCAACCAGATACGGGATGCGCTCGTAGGCGTGCTTGACCGGCGCTTCGGTTGTCGTCATGTCAGTGTTGTCCCAGATCGTTGGCGAGGATTTCGGGCGAGGGGACCAGGCGACGGCGGGTGTCGACCGCGATCACCGACCAGTCCACCCGGTCGTAGTCGTCGAACTTGCGCCGGGCCCGCTCCCGCGCCTTCTCGGGCGCGCCGTGGTGGACGCCCTGCGGCGCATGGGAAACCAGGCCCGGGGGCATCGGAATGCCGTAGAGCGTCCCGCCGTGGAAGAACGCGATCTCGTCGTAGTCGACGTTGCGGTGATACCACGGGGTGCGTTCGGTGCCCGGGACGGTCTCGGCGGGCTTGGGCAGGAAGTTCATCACGTAGACACCCGTGGCCTGCATGAACAGGTGCACGGTGGGAGGCAGGTGAACGCTGTCGGAGGTGATGACGGTGTAGTCGTCGATGTTGAAGGTGAACGGGAAGTTGTCACCGCGCCAGCCCTCGACGTCGAGCGGATGATGTTGGTAGAACAGCGATGTCGGCCCGCCCTCGTGCATGAGCCGCACCTCGTACTCGCCGTCGACCTGTGGGCCCTCGCCGTCATCGATGGGCTGCGGGTCCGGGATGACCGCCTGCGCCGGGTCGAAGGGGAAGTGTCGACCGAGGGTGCCCGCGGGCGGGACCCGGAACTCGTCGGTGGCCTGGATCATCAGCAGGGTGGTCTCTTCGGCCGGGAGTTGCCGCCAGGTGCACGCCTTCGGGATGTAGATCCAGTCGCCGGGGCGGTAGTCCAGCGGCCCGAGTTCGGTCTCCAGGCGTCCCGAACCCTGGTGGACGAAGCACAGCAGATCGCCGTCGACGTAGCGGACGAAGAACGGCATCTGCTCGGTGCGCCGGCTCAGCAGCACCTGACAGTCGGCGTTGGAGAACATCAACAGCGGTGCGCCGTGGGCATCGGTGGCGTCGCCGGGCTTGAGTTCGGAGCTCAGGACGTCGGTGGGACGCAACGGACCGACACTCCGGTAGGCGGTGGGATCGTTGCGCCGGTACATGTTGGCGGTCCGGCCGACGAATCCGCCGCGACCGAGCTCGTCGTCCTTGAGCCCGTCGAGATCGGCGTGAATGCGCTTGGGGGTTTTGCCTTTGCGCAGGTGGACGAACGATTCCATGGGGACAGCTCCTACTCGCGTGAAAGTAAAACTGACTTTACTTTCAGCTCCGCGCACCCGTCAAGACCCCCGCGGTTTCGGCGCGCTTACCCGCGCTCAGCGCCGGTAAGCGCGCCGGAATCACGGTCAGGGCCGCAACATGAACTCGAGGAACCGCTCCCGCTGCGCGGCGGTGAGCGGATGCGTCTTGCGACCGGCGATCTGCAGAAAGCCGATGCCCGCGGCGAAGGTCGTCTGCGCCCGGAGTTCGGCCTCCGCGGGGGAGAAGCCGAGGTCCAGAAACGCCTGACGCACCGTGCGGAGCACCCGTCGGTCGGCGGCATCCACGCCGGCGGCCACGCTGTCGTCATTGCGGGCCCATTCCCGCATCGCGCGTTCGAGTTTCCAATGCCGCGGGCTGACCAGCGCCGTCACCAGCATCGACAGCCGTTCGGCCGGTTCGCGGTCCTGAATCTGCTGGTAGACCCGGTGTTCCTCGCCGCGCTGCTCGGCCCAGGCTTCGATCAGCGCACCGCGATACCCCGCCATATCGGTGAAATGCCAATAGAAGCTGCCCTTGGTGACGCTCAGGCGCTGGCAGAGCCGGTCGACCTTGAGGGACTGCCGGCCCTCCTCGGCCAGGATCGTGTAGCCCGCCTGCAACCAGTCCTGCACCGACAGTCGGGTGCTGCCCGGTTCGCGGCTCGCCATGACTGGCAGCCTACGTCGAACCGGTGCTACTTCAGCTCGGTGGAGGACAGTCCGAGCAGCCGACGCGCGACCACCAGTTGCTGGATTTGTTGCGTGCCTTCGAAGATGTCGAGGATCTTCGAGTCCCGCGCCCACTTCTCCAACAGCGTCTGCTCGGAATAGCCAGTGGTGCCTGCCATTTCGACTGCCTTGAGGGTGATGTCGCTGGCCACCCGGGCGGCCTTGGCCTTACCCATCGAGGCTTCCTTCGAGTTCGGGATCCGGTTGTCGGCCTGCCAGGCGGAGCGCACCGTCAGCAGATAGCCGGCCTCCCAATCGGCCTCCATGCGCAGGAACTCGGCGGCCGGCGCGCTCTGCGCGTGCGCGGGTTTGTCGTAGGAGATCTCGATACCGGCGTCGGTGAGGATCTTGCGCAGTTCCTCGAGCGCGGCGCGGGCCACTCCGACGGCCATCGCCGCGACAATGGGACGGGTGTTGTCGAACGTCTCCATGACGCCGGCAAAGCCCTTCTCCACGTGGATCTCCGGGTCGCCCAGCAGGTTCTCCTTGGGGATCCGGGCGTTGTCGAACCGGATCACCGCGGTGTCGGAGGCCTTGATGCCCAGCTTGTTCTCGAGGCGCTCGACGATGACGCCCGGATGTTCGCGCGGCACGATGAACGACTTGATGGCCGCGCGGCCCTTGGACTTGTCCAGCGTCGCCCACACCACGATGTGGCTGGCGCGGGACCCCGCCGTCACGAAGATCTTCTCGCCGTTGATGACGTACTCGTCGCCGTCGAGTTTCGCTGTCGTCGACACCGCCGCCGAGTCCGAACCGAAGCTCGGCTCGGTGATCGCCATCGCGGCCCAGACGTCCTTGCCCAGCCGTTCGAGCTGTTCCGGGGTGGCCACCGAGGAGATCGCGGCGTTCCCCAGTCCCTGCCGCGGCACCGAGAGCAGCAGCGCGATATCGCCCCAGCTGATCTCCAGCGCATTCAGCAACGCGGACATGTTGGCGCCGTTGACATTTGCCTTCTTGCCGGTGGCCCCGGAGTCGGCGAACGCCTCGGCCCCGGCGAAGGAGATGGTCTTGGCCTCCGAGATGCCCTCGAACAGGTCGGCCAGCGTGTCGAGTTCGACCGGGTAGGCGTGTTCCTTCAAGTCGTATTTGCGGGAGATGGGCCGAAGCATCTCGGCAGCCCCCTGGTGGCCCTTCTCGATGACGGCCTGGAGCTTCTTCGGCATTTCCAAATTGATTGCCATGGCAGTTCTTCCGTTCGTTGGAGGCCGTTAGAGGACGACAACACCCTCGGCGACACCGATGGCGCGCAAATCGCGGTACCAGCGTTCAACCGGGTGTTCCTTGGTGTAGCCGTGACCGCCGAGCAACTGCACGCCGTCGAGGCCGATCTGCATGCCCTTGTCGGTGCCGAGCTTGCGGGCCAGCGCGGCTTCGCGGGCAAACGGCAGGCCCTGGTCAGCGCGTGCGGCGCCACGCCAGGTGATCAGGCGCAGGCCGTCGAGTTCGATGGCGATGTTGGCGCACATGAATGCCACGGACTGCCGGTGGGCGATGGGCTCGCCGAACGCCTCGCGCTCCTTGATGTAGGGAACCACGTAGTCGAGCATGGCGTGGGAGGTGCCGACTGCCAGTGCGGCCCAACCCAATCGGGACAGTGCGATGGCCTCGGAGTAGTTACGGTCGTGGCTCTGCTCGGCGATGTCCTCGCCGAGGCGGGCGGACAACGGCACGCTGACCTTGTTCAGGTGCACCTGACCCAGCGCCGCGGCACGGATGCCCATGCTGGGATCTGCCTTGACCGTGAGGCCCGCGGCGTCGGCCTCCACGATGAACAGCGTGGGCTTGCCGTTGAACTGCGCGGCGATGATGAACACCTCGGCGTCGGCGGCGACAGGCACCAGCGATTTGACGCCGTCGAGGCGGTAGCCGCTCGGGGTGCGCACCGCGGTGGTCTTCAGCGCGGTCGGATCGAACAGCGGTTGCGGTTCGGCGATGGCCAGACAGGCCTGCGGGACGTTCTCGCCCGCGAATTCCTTGAGGTAGGTCGCCTGCTGATCGGCGCTGCCCCAGTGGGTCAGCGCGGCGGCGACACCGCCGGGGGCCAGGATCGGCAGCGCCAGGCCCATGTCCCCGTAGGCCAGCGCCTCGGCGACGAGCGCGTTGGTGACCGTCGACCGGCGTTCGGCGATGCCGTCGAAGCTCTCGGGGATGTTGATGGCCGTGATGCCCAGTTCGGCGGCCCGGGCCAACAGGTCGGGGGGATAGCTGGCCGCGTCGTCGGCGTCGGGGGCCGCGGGCCGCAGAATCTCCTCGGCGAACTCCTTGACCGTCGCCACGATCAGCTGCTGATCGTCATCGGGCGTCAGGTCGAAGTAGTCCGAGCCCTTTTCGGGACGGGCGGCTTCCAGCCGGGTCGGCGCCTTGCCGAGGCCCTGGATCCGCTTGAACTGCCGCGTGGAGGCCCCGGCCGCCGAGAACGCCGTCTTGACGCCGTAGCGCAGGCCACGATTCAGCGGATCGCGCAGGTTGTATTTGTCCAGAAACTCCTGGCCGATGATCGGGGTGATGAGTGCCAGCCCGATATCGGTCGCGGTGCGCTTGTGCTTCTGCAGACCGACGGCGCTCTCGTGGCGGGTGGGGTTGGTGGTCATGTGTCAGCAGCCTCAAGGGGTTGGGAGCAGGTGTGAACAACCGTATCTTACTCCAAAGTAAGGTACGGCGTTCTTGTTAGCTAATTCACACCCTGCGCAGCCGCTCGACCACCTGATCGTGCAGCCGGCCGTTGGTCGCCAAGGCGCTGCCGCCGTGCGGTCCGGCTTCGCCATCGATGCTGGTGAAACGGCCGCCCGCCTCGCGTACGAGGATGTCGAGCGGCGCCAGGTCCCACAGCTTGACCTCCGGTTCGACGGCGATGTCCACGGCCCCCTCGGCGACCAAGCAGTAGGACCAGAAGTCGCCATAGGCCCGGACTCGCCAGACCTCGTCGGTCAGCGCGACGAACCGCTCCCGATGGTCCTCCCAGCCGGTGGTGAGGTCCGAATACGACAGGCTCGCGGCGTCCAGTTCGGCGACCCCGGACACCGACAGTTTCCGGGTGCGCCCGTTGAACGAGCCGTGCGCGCCCTGACCCTGGGCGGCCCACCACCGCCGCCCCAGTGCCGGTGCGCTGACGACTCCCACGACGGGCACGCCGTCGTCGAGCAGCGCGAGCAGGGTGCACCACACCGGAACCCCGCGGACGAAGTTCTTGGTCCCGTCGATCGGATCGATGACCCATTGCCGTCCGCGCTGCGAGGCCGTCCCACCGAACTCCTCACCGAAGATCGCGTCGTCGGGGCGTTCCCGGGTCAGGGCCGTGCGCAGTTCGGACTCGGCGGATTCGTCGGCATCGGTCACCGGGCTGAGGTCCGGCTTGGTGTCGATGCGCAGGTCAAGTGCCCCGAATCGGTCCAAGGTGATGGCGTCGGCGCGGTCGGCCAACGCGAGGGCAAGCTGAAGATCTTCGTGGACTTCGCGGTCACTCATGGTTGGAGTCCTACCATGAGTGCGTGTGGGAAATCGGAGTGCTGCTCCTCCTCGTCGGCGCCCTGGTCCTGTTGATCGGGCCCCGATTCATGAAGCGAGGGCCCCGGCCCGGCTCCGATATGGCGCACGGCACGCTGCTGGTGACCGGGGTGAGCCCGCGCCCCGACGACATCGGCGAGCAGTACGTCACGATCAGCGGCGTGATCACCGGGCCCACCGTCCACGAGCATGTCGTGTATCAGCGGATGGCCGTCGACGTCGACACCTGGCCGACCATGGGTCAGCTGATTCCGGTCGTGTACTCGCCGAAGAACCCCGACAACTGGCGGTTCGGCGAGCCCGAGCAGCCGGTCTGAGCGCTATGGGCCGCTCGGCGCGGAGCGAACCTCAGGCGTGGCCGATCCGCAGCATCTCCGCCACGCTGGTCAGTTTCACGCGGGGCCGGCCCGTCGGCTCACCCCCGGCGCGCTCGTGGGCGTCGATGGCGCCCCAGTGCTCGTCGGTGACCAGGTCCGGTTGCCGGGACAGCAACCACCGCGCCAGCTCCTCGGGGTAGTCCGGGCTCCGCTCGCTCAGCTCGACGTCGGACAGTGCGGCCAGCAAACGTTCGACCGTGGCGGCGGAGTCCGACTTGTTGCTGCCGATCACCCCGGAGGGGCCGCGCTTGATCCAGCCGACGACGAACTCATTGGTCCGGCCGTCGACCTGACCGTCGGTGTTCGGGATGATCCCGCTGCGTTCGTCGAACGGCAGGCCGGGGACGGGCCGGCCCCGGTAGCCGACCGCGCGGACCACCAGTCGCGCGGACAACTCTTCGCGGATGCCGGTGTCCTTGGCGACGATGCGCCCGTTGTCGTCGGCGACGAGTTCGTTGCGCCCCAGCACAATCGACTCGACCCGGTCGGCGCCCTTGATCTCGATGGGGGAGGTGCGGAACCGGAACACGATGCGGCGGTTGCCCGGGGTGGTCTCGCGACCCAGATAATCACGCAGCACCTTGACGTTCTGTTTCACGGTGCGGCCGGCGGCCTCGGCGTCCTCGTCGCTGATGCCGGCGAAGTCGGTCGGATCGAGCACGATGTCGACGTCACTGAGTCCCTCCAGGGCGCCCAACTCGCGCAATTCCAGCGTGGTGAACGTCGCCTGCAGCGGCCCACGACGTCCCAGCACCACCACCTCCTCGACGCCGCGCGCACCCAGTGAATCCAACGCGTGATCGGCAATGTCGGTGGCGCCCAGCACCTCCGGGTCGGTGACCAAGATGCGGGCGACGTCGAGCGCCACGTTGCCGTTGCCGATCACCACGGCCCGACGACCGGCCAGGTCGGGGGCGATCTGTTCGAAGTGCGGGTGGGCGTTGTACCAACCGACGAAGTCGACGGCGGCCACGCTGCCGGGCAGGTCCTCGCCGGGAATCCCGAGCGGACGATCGGCCTGGGTGCCGATCGCGTAGATCACGGCGTCGTAGCGGTCGGCGAGTTCGTCGGCCTGCACATGCTCGCCGGCGGTGATGTTGCCGAAGAACCGGAAACGCGGATCGGCGGCGGTCTTCTCGAACTGGGCGCTGATGGTCTTGATCTTGGGGTGGTCGGGTGCGACGCCGGAGCGGACCAGCCCCCAGGGCGTCGGCAGCATCTCCAGCATGTCGATGTGAACATCGCGGCCGCCCGCGGCGTCGGCCTGCTTCAGCAGCGCTGCCGCAGCAAAGTATCCGGAGGGACCAGAACCGACGATCGCCACGTGATAGGGGCGCACCTGAGACATGAACGCAGAACCTTCTGTCGAGACCATGCCGCGTGCTGACGGGCTGTCGCGCGCAGGCGGAGCGAGAGCTTTGCGGCGCGGGAGACTCTGGCCGATGCGTGGGCTGGATCGGCGAAGAGTCGGGGTCGCGCGCTACCAAAGCTGTTTACAGACCTGATGGTAAACGTGCTGTCCAGATGCCGCCTGTGGTCACGCCGTATCGGCGCGCCGGTAACGTGAACAGCCGTGGAACTCGATCGTCAATCCGATATCGCCGCGCTGGACACCACTCTGACCACCGTGGAGCGGGTGCTCGACATCGACAACCTCCGCCAGCGCATCGACAAACTCGAGCAGGAAGCGTCCGACCCCAGCCTCTGGGACGATCAGGCGCGCGGACAGAAGGTCACCAGCGAGCTGTCCTACGCCCAGGGCGAGTTGCGTCGCGTGGAGGCCCTGCGGCAGCGACTCGATGATCTGCCGGTGCTCTACGAGATGGCCGCCGAGGAGGAGGGCGCCGAAGCCGAGCGGGCGACCGCCGAGGCCGATGCCGAACTCGCGACGCTGCGCGAGGACATCGCCGCGATGGAGGTCCGCACGCTGCTCTCGGGTGAGTACGACGAGCGCGAAGCCGTCGTCACGATCCGGTCCGGGGCCGGCGGGGTGGACGCCGCAGACTGGGCCGAGATGCTGATGCGGATGTACATCCGCTGGGCGGAGAAGCACGGCTACCCGGTCGAGGTGTTCGACACGTCCTACGCCGAGGAGGCCGGGATCAAGAGCGCGACGTTCGCGGTGCACGCGCCGTTCGCCTACGGCACGTTGTCGGTCGAACAGGGCACCCACCGGCTGGTCCGGATCAGTCCGTTCGACAACCAGAGCCGACGACAGACCTCGTTCGCCGACGTCGAGGTGCTGCCCGTGGTGGACACCACCGACCACATCGAGATCCCCGAGGGCGACGTGCGCGTGGACGTGTACCGCTCCAGCGGGCCCGGCGGTCAGTCGGTCAACACCACCGACTCGGCGGTCCGGCTCACCCACGTCCCCACCGGCATCGTCGTCACCTGCCAGAACGAAAAGTCGCAGCTGCAGAACAAGGTGGCTGCAATGCGGGTGCTGCAGGCAAAGTTGTTGGAACGCAAGCGCTTAGAGGAACGTGCCGAGATGGACGCGCTCAAGGGCGACGGCGGCAGTTCGTGGGGCAACCAGATGCGCTCCTACGTACTGCATCCGTACCAGATGGTGAAGGATCTGCGCACCGAATACGAGGTGGGCAACCCGGCCACCGTGCTCGACGGTGACATCGACGGTTTCCTGGAGGCGGGTATCCGATGGCGCAACCGGAAAGACGATGACTGATACCGCGGGGGCCAGCGTGCTGGCCTTCGACTGGGCGCAGAAGTGGCACAACTTCTGGCACGGCACCGTGGGCGAATGGATTTTGGCCAAGGGGCTGCAGATCGTGCTGATGGTGCTCGGCGCGCTGCTGGCGGCGCGCTTCATCGGCTGGGCGTCGCGCAAGGTGACCCGACGCCTCGAGGAGGGGTTCCAGGCCGGCGACGGCTTGGTGCGCTCGGAGGCGTCCAAGCACCGGCAGGCGGTGGCCTCGGTGATCTCGTGGGTCGCGATCGTGATGCTCAGCGTGATCGTGGCAGTTCAGATCACCAATGTGCTCGACATTCCGGTCGGGTCGCTGGTGGCGCCGGCCGCGGTGTTGGGCGCCGCGATCGGTTTCGGCGCCCAGAAGGTGGTCCAGGATCTGCTGGCCGGTTTCTTCATCATCACCGAGCGCCAGTACGGCTTCGGTGACCTGGTGGAACTGAATATGCTCGGCGCGGCCGAGGGTGCGGTCGGAACGGTCGAGGAGGTCACGCTGCGCGTGACCAAATTGCGCACTTCCGACGGCGAGGTGTTCACGGTCCCCAACGGCAATATCGTCAGGTCGTTGAACATGTCCAAGGACTGGGCCCGCGCGGTCATCGACATCCCGGTTCCGGTGGCCGCCGACATCAACCGCGTCAACGAGGTGTTGCACCAGGTCGGCAGCGCGTCGCTGGAGGACCGCTACTTGAAGGATCTGCTACTCGACGAGCCGTCGCTGATGGGGGTGGAGAGCATCGGCATCGACAACGTCAACCTGCGCATGGTGGCGCGCACCTTGCCCGGCAAGCAATACGAGGTGGGTCGACGCCTACGCGCGCTCGTGGTGCGCGCGCTGAGCCAGGAAGGCGTTGTCACGGCGACTGGAGCCGACCCCGTGGTGGACACCCTGCCGTCGGCCGCCGGTGCGAAGCGCGACGAGAAGCAGGGGTCCGACGGTGGCAGGTAAGCGCACGGACCAACCCAAGTTCAAGGTGCCCACTCATCTGTTCGGCGGTCGGGTGCGGACCTCCACCGCGGTGCTGCTGATCGCGTTCTTCGCGACGTGGTGGACGTACTACACCTACGCCCCGGCGCCCGCACCGGATCCGGGCACCCAGGTGGTGCCCCCGGGCTATGTGCCCGACCCGCAGTACACCTGGGTGCCGCGCACCCGGGTGCGGACCCCCGTGCCCACCACCACAGCGCCGACCACGACGACGACGACGGAGACCACCGCGCCGGAGACCACCCCCACGACGACGCCGACGACCACACCGGGGGAGGTGCCGCCGCCGCCCGACGAAGAGGCCGAGACCACCGCGACGACGACGCCCCCACCTCCGCCGGGGTTGCCGAACCTGTTCCCGAATCTGTTTCCGCCGCCGCCCGCCCCCGCCGAGGCGCCGGCCCCGGACGCACCGCCGAACGCGCCGTAGCCGCGCTGCCGCCGAGCCCCGCTACACTGGCGTGCCGTGATGATCACCCTGGACCGTGTCACCAAGCAGTACAAGCAATCGGCGCGTCCCGCGCTCGATGATGTGAGCCTCAAGATCGACAAGGGTGAGTTCGTTTTCCTCATCGGCCCGTCGGGTTCGGGCAAGTCGACCTTCATGCGATTGCTGCTCGCCGAGGACACCCCGAACTCCGGCGACATCCAGGTTTCGAAGTTCCACGTGAACAAGCTGCCCGGCCGCCACATCCCGAGCCTGCGCCAGGTGCTCGGCTGCGTCTTCCAGGATTTCCGGCTGTTGCAGCAGAAGACGGTGTTCGAAAACGTCGCGTTCGCCCTCGAGGTGATCGGCAAGCGCCCCGACACCATCAACCGCGTGGTGCCCGACGTGCTGGAGATGGTGGGGCTCTCGGGCAAGGCCAACCGGCTGCCCGGCGAGCTGTCCGGTGGTGAGCAGCAGCGGGTCGCGATCGCCCGCGCGTTCGTCAACCGCCCGCTGGTGCTGCTGGCCGATGAGCCCACCGGAAACTTGGACCCGGAGACCAGCAAGGACATCATGGACCTGCTGGAGCGCATCAACCGGACCGGAACCACCGTCCTGATGGCCACCCACGACCACCACATCGTCGATGCGATGCGCCAGCGCGTGGTCGAACTGTCGCTGGGCCGCCTGGTCCGCGATGAGCAGCGCGGCGTCTACGGAATGGATCGATAGTGCGTTTTGGCTTCCTGTTCAACGAGGTTCTGACCGGGCTTCGTCGAAATGTGACTATGACGGTCGCGATGATCCTGACGACGGCCATTTCGATCGGGTTGTTCGGCGGCGGTCTGCTGGTGGTGCGGTTGGCCGACCAGTCCCGCGCGATCTACCTCGACCGGGTCGAGACGCAGGTGTTCCTCACCGACGACGTGTCGGCCAACGATCCGAACTGCGGCGGTGACGCCTGTAAGGCGCTGCGCGCGCAGATCGAGGACCTTGATGACGTCCGTTCGGTGCGCTTCCTCAACCGCGACGCGGCGTATGAGGACGCCATCTCCAAGTTCCCGCAATACAAGGATGTGGCGGGCACGGATTCGTTCCCGGCGTCGTTTATCGTCAAGCTCGACGACCCCGAGCAGCACAAGCAGTTCGACGAGGCGATCGCGGGCCAACCCGGCGTCCTCAACGTGTTGAACCAGAAGGATCTGATCGACCGACTGTTCGCGGTGCTCGACGGGTTGTCCAGCGCGGCGTTCGCGGTGGCTCTGGTGCAGGCCATCGGCGCAATCTTGTTGATCGCGAACATGGTTCAAGTCGCCGCATACACCAGACGAACCGAGATCGGCATCATGCGACTGGTCGGAGCCAGTCGCTGGTACACGCAGCTGCCGTTCCTGCTCGAGGCGGTGCTGGCCGCCACCATCGGGGTGGTGTTGTCGGTCATCGGGTTGATCTTGGTGCGGGCGCTGTTCCTGGAGAAGGCCCTCGACCAGTTCTATCAAGCCAACCTGATCGCGCGGATCGACTACGCCGACATTCTCTACATTTCGCCGATCCTGTTCTTGGTCGGTGTGGCGATGGCCGCCGCGACCGGGTATGCCACGCTGCGGCTGTACGTGCGAAGGTAGCGAATGGCCAAGAGCAAGAAGAACGACAGCGCGAAGGCGCTGGGCCACAAGGTTGTCGCGAGCAATCGCAAGGCTCGGCACCACTACGCGATCCTCGAAACCTTCGAGGCCGGCGTGGTCCTGCAGGGCACCGAGGTGAAGAGCCTGCGCGAGGGCCAGGCCTCGCTGGCCGATGCGTTCGCCACCGTCGACGACGGTGAGATCTGGCTGCGCAATCTGCACATCCCGGAGTACGTGCAGGGCACCTGGACCAACCACGCCCCGCGGCGCAACCGCAAGCTGTTGTTGCACCGCAGACAGATCGACACCTTGGTGGGCAAGATCCGCGACGGCAACCTCACCCTGGTCCCGTTGTCGCTGTACTTCATCGACGGCAAGGTCAAGGTGGAGTTGGCGCTGGCCCGCGGTAAGCAGGCGCACGACAAGCGCCAGGATTTGGCCCGTCGGGATGCCGATCGCGAGATCATCCGCGAACTCGGGCGGCGCGCGAAGGGAATGCCCTAGCTACTTGCCGTCGAAGAGTCGATCGAGGGCCTGGTGCTCGAGTTCGACCCAGCGACCCACCTGCCGCCGTATACCGTCGACCTCTTTCGGTGACAGATGGTGCGCGCCCTCCGGGGTGATCCGGCACAGATCCATCGGGCCGCCCACGCTCGGAGAGGTCGCATCGAGCGCGTCGAGCACGCGGAGCGCGGCCACCACGCCGTAATCGATCTCGCGTTCGGTCATCCGGAAATGGGACAGCAGCGCGTGCGCCTGCTGGGCCATCGGCGCGCCGCTCCCGATGGCCTGGAAACCCGTCTCCTCGTGGTGTGCGACGAGCCCGTTCGGGTCGAGGTCCACGATGAACGGCACCTCACCGGCGTAGCCGGCGGCCAGGATGTAGGTCGCGGGGGTGCCCGCCGCCTCCTGGCCCGGCACCTCGGAGATGAAGTTCTCGTAGTGGTGTTTGAGGATCGGCAGCACCCTGGCCTGCAGGGCGTGCCCGAGGTTCTTCTCCTCGATGATGGCGTCGGCCTCGTCGTTGAAGACCTGTTCGATGTCGTAGAGCGCCGCGCGGGATCCGCTGCCGCCCCACGCCGCGTGTGCGCCGAGCGGATGCAGTTTCTGCGCCGGGTAACTCAAACCGCGACCGGGGTCGGTGATCTGAGAGTCGGACGCCAGGACGATCCCGTTCACGCACCGAATTGCCAAGACGACGGTCATTCGTCGATCGTAGGCTGGGCGGATGGCCGCGGGAGAGCAGCGCGCAGGCGTCGACCTGACCAACCTGGATCAACCGCTGGGCCCGGACGCCGAGGCCACGAAACGCGACCTGGTGGATTACCTCGACGCCGTCGCCGATCGCCTGCTGCCGGTGCTGACCGACCGACCGCTGACGGTGCTGCGGGCACTGCGGGGGCGCGCCCCGTTCATGCAGAAGAACGTCCCGAAGTACACCCCGGACTGGGTGGCCACGGTGGCGATCTGGGCGGAGGCCTCCAAGCGCGAGATCCACTACGCCCTCTGCAACGACCGGCGCACTCTGCTGTGGCTGGCCAATCAGCGGGCCATCGAGTACCACCCGACGCTGGGCCTGGCCGCCGACATCTACCGGCCGACGCATCTGGTGCTCGATCTGGACCCGCCGGCCGGCGCCGATTTCTCCGCCGTGGTGGCGGTCGCGCACCTGGTGCGGCGGGCGCTCGCCGACTGCGGGTTGGCCGGCGCCGTCAAGACCAGTGGTTCCAGGGGCCTGCACGTCTTCGTTCCGATCGACGACAGCGCCCCGGTCGACGACGTGGCCGCGGCCACGCGCGCCCTGGCGGCCCGCGCGGAAGCACTCGATCCCGCGATCGCGACCACCGCGTTCATCGTCGAGGATCGCGCCGGGAAGGTGTTCGTGGACGCCACTCGTGCCGGTGGCGCGACCGTGGCGGCCGTGTACAGCCCACGGCTGCGGGCGGGCACCCCGGTGTCGTTTCCGGTGGCATGGTCGGACCTCGACCGGATCGCGCCGGGCGACTTCACGCTGCACACCGCCCTCGATGCGCTGGGCGGGCGCGATCCGTGGGCCGAGTCGATGCCCGCTCCGCAGGCGCTACCGAAAGAGGTGATCGAGCACGGTCGCACCATTCCGGTCGCCCGCGTCGCCGCAATGCACGAAGGCAAGCGTCGCGCGCGCGCCCGGCGCGGTACGGTCGGCGGATGAGCAGCCCCCGCCCGGTTCTCGAGCTGGACAAAGCCGAAGTCCTCGACGGTCTCTTCGCGTCGTGGGACGACATCGAACAGTTGATGGCCAACGTGCCCGAAGCCGACTGGCAGCGGCCGTCAGCGCTGCCGGGGTGGTCGGTGCACGACGTGCTGGCACACATCATCGGCACCGAGTCGATGCTGGCCGGCACGCCCACCCCGGAGTCCGGCGTCGAGGTGTCCGGGCTCGACCATGTCCGCAACCCGATCGGCGAGTTGAACGAGCACTGGATTCTGGCGTTGCGCAACGAGAGTGCCGAGGCCATGTTGACGCGCTACCGGGAAGTCCTGGCCCAACGTCGGGCCGCACTGCGGGAACTGAGCGAGGACGTGTGGAACGGCGTCACCGCCACACCGGCCGGACCGGACAGCTACGGCAGGTTCATGCGGATCCGGACGTTCGACTGCTGGATGCACGAACAGGACATCCGGCAGGCGGTGGGACGGCCGTCGTCCGATGCGGAGCTGGCCGGACCCGCGGCCCGGTTGGCGCTCGACGAGATCGCGGCCAGTATGGGTTTCGTGGTCGGCAAGCTCGGCAAGGCGCCGGACGGGTCCCGGGTGGCCATCGAGTTGACCGGGCCGATGGCGCGCGTCATCCGCGTCGCGGTCGAGGGACGCGCGGCGGTGGTCGATGAGTTCAACGCGGAACCCACGACGGTGATCCGGCTCGACGGACTGCAGTTCACCCGGCTGTGCGGCGGCCGACCACTGTGCGAGGCACGCTCCGACGCAATCGAATTTGACGGCGATGCGCAGGTGGGTCAACGCGTGGTGGACAACCTCAATTACGTGATCTGAGCCGGTCTCGTGCGGCCCCAGACCAGATAGACCACCGGCACCACGCCGGAGGTGCCGAGCACGCTGATGCCGCCGGCCCACGCCCACTTGGGTCCTCGGACCTGATCCTTGGGGCGAGCAGCCAGGTCCCGCAGCGCCCATGACCGCAGCCCCGCGTCCACCGCCGCGACGAGAATGATGCCGGCTTTGGCCCTGGTCGAGAGATCGCTCCACCGCTTGGTTGCCATTGGTCGTGCCCTTTCCTGGTTGCCGTACCAAAAGCTACCGCGGTAGCCGGGTCAGCTGGCCGCCGGTTTCGGCGGCGTAGGTATTCGCGTCGTCGCTTTCCGCGTCGGTGAACACCCGCACCGACTGCGGGTCACCGGGAACGGTGACCAACAACGTGAGATCTTTCAACTCTGCTGGCCGACGGGTCGGCGTCTGCCGACTGGCTGCCCTGCTCACTGCATCACTCCAAACGAAGCAACCCCTGGAACCGGCCACCAAACCAGACCGGCCCAATGGGGTCAAATCTCTGGTGGGGATTGCCATACCAGTGCCGGACATGGCAGTAAGGTGCTGTCCGTGGGCCGCAACCTGTTAGCCAGTCACCGGGGACGTTTGTTCGTCCTCGGCGTCTCGGTGCTCGTCTCGGGCGGCATGCTCTATGCCCAGGGTGCGCAGCCCGTGGCGCGCGTCGACACCGCGGCGGCCATCCCGACCGCGCCGGAAGCCGCGCCCTCGAATGCGCCCCGGATCGTCAGTCCCGCCGAGGCGGACCTGCTGGCGGCCAGCTCGCCCGTCGCCGCGGCCCGCGACTTCCAATTCGAGTTGCCCGCCTCGAGCGTGGCGCCGGAGGCGGGGTTGCAGGTGCGGACCATCTGGGCGGCGCGCGCCATCAGCGTGATGTTCCCCGAGATCAAGACCATCGGCGGGTACCGGCAGGACGCCCTGCAGTGGCATCCGAACGGGTTGGCGATCGACGTGATGATCCCGAACCACGGCTCCGACAAGGGCATCGAACTGGGGAACCAGATCGCGGGCTTGGCGCTGGCCAACGCCGAGCGCTGGGGCGTCATTCACGTGATCTGGCGGCAGGGCTACTACCCGGGCATCGGCGCGCCGAGCTGGACCGCGGACTACGGGTCGGAAACGCTCAACCACTACGACCATGTCCACATCGCCACCAGCGGCGGCGGCTACCCGAGCGGGGACGAGACGTATTACCTCGGCTCGATGGAGCCGGCGCCGGGGGAGTGAGCTGCGGCAACGAGCCGGCATGGTGATGCATTCGGCGGTATCCGCGTCGAACACCCCGCCCGGGTTGCGGAACTTCGCGAAGCGCGACCCTCACAGTGAATTTCGGTGATCGATCCGTCGAGTTCACCGTGAGGACTGCGGGCTCAGAAGAACGTCGTCACCGTCGTGCTGGTTCCGTTGTCACAGGTGATCGTGACGGTCCAATCCCGGAAACGCGGGATGGCCGGGACGATCCTGAGGTCGTAGGTGGCGTTGGCGCCTAGCGCGAAGCTGCGGTTCAAGTTGTCCGTCACGTACGTGCACTGCGACGCCACTCCGCTGCGGTCGGTGATGTGAGCCACGAGGCCGCCCACGATCGGGTCGAACGACACCGTCGGCCCCTGCTTCGGCGCGGGTGGCGGCTCGTTCGGCGGCGGCGGGGTGCCGCCATCCGCGCAACCCGACACGATGACCTTCGCGCCCTGCTGGCTTTGCAGCTTGGCTTTGGCCTTGCTCTGGGCGGCGCCGAGCGACGGGTCGGATGCCCCCGTCATCTCGCCGTAGTCGTTGGAGGCGGCCGCGGCGCACTCGTTCTTGGCGATGACCTGCGTGACGCAGTGGTTGCCGCCGTTGCCCGAACAATTCGTCAACGCGCCGGTGCCGGCCTGGTCCTGGGTGGCGCTGATCGCCGAACCCCCGGCCATCGTCACCGGGGGATTCTCGTTGATGTAGCCCAGCGCCAGCCCGATGAATTGGTCAGCGGCGTGCGCCGGTGCCGGGTTGGCGACCATGCCGACGGCGAGCGCAATCGCGGCCAGCAGGCCGGCGGCGATGGTTCGGACCCGAGGCCAACTGGCACGGGTGGGGTGAGCGATGGTCATGACTTCTCCTGAGGTGATTGCTGCCCGTGGGGCGCGCTCAGGAGTTTGAAGCTGGGCACCGCCCGGACGAGACATGATCTCGTCGAATGATCGTTCGGCCTTCCTAGCGTGGGTTCTACCTCTGATGACTATTCGCCCTTTGCCGACGTGTTCGGCAGGTTTTGCGAAATTCGTGCCGCTCGAGGCGGGTCAGGACCCGACTGCCATGACGACACAAGAAAGGCCCCCCGTTTCCGGGGGGCCTGGCCTGCATCTTCGATTGTGGAGCTGCCGGGAATCGAACCCGGGTCCTACGGCATTCCCTCAAGGCTTCTCCGTGCGCAGTTCGCTAGGTCTCTACTCGGATCTCCCGGTCACGCGAACAAGCCGAGATGACGATCCCAGTCGCTGTTGGTTGTCCCGATCAGTCCCGCGACCGAACTCATCGGTTGATCCCTCTAGATGACGCCAGGGTCCGGGGCGAGGGCGTTCCCGGTCTGACGGACTAGCTTCGCTTAGGCAGCGAGAGCGTAGTCGCGCTGATTTGTATCGGCGCTTAATTGGTTGCAACGACGCTTACGGTGGTCTCTTGCCTGCACCGGCACGCTTCCCTTGATTCGATGCGCGAAGTCGAAACCGTTCAGCCCCTTGTCTGTGAACTTCGCCCACAATCCCTGCCGACCTTCAGCAGGACTGTTCATCATACCGGGTGTTGCAACGCCGTCCAGCCAATTAAAAGTCCCGGCCGGGTCTCGGTTCGCCGCCTCAGTCCAGATTGCTGCCACGGTCGCCGATGAACTCGGACACCGCCGCGGCGCTGGAGGTGAGCCGGTCGACCTCCTCGCCGCCGTCGCAGGTGAACAGGCCGACGGTGACACCGTCTGCCCCGCGGCGCAACACCCGCCACACCGCTCCGGCGTCCTCCCACCGTTGCAGGACCGCAACCGGATCGTCGCTCATAGCGATGATTTTGCCTGACATGATCGGCGCATGGACGTCGGCCTGCACGCACTGGGCATCGGCACGGGCGCGGAGCGCACCGTGATCGACGCGGTGGCCGGCGCGGCGGACCGCGCGGGATTCGCCACGTTGTGGGCCAGCGAACGCGTCGTGGCGGTGGGCGAACGGGCCTCCCGCTACCCCTATTCCGACGACGGGGTGGACCCGGTGGCCGCCGACACCGATTGGCTGGACCCGTTCATCACGCTGAGTTTCGCGGCCGCCGCGACCACTCGCATCGGCTTGGCGACCGGTGTCCTGGTGTTGCCCGAACACAACCCGGTGGTGGTCGCCAAGCAGGCCGCCTCCCTGGACAAACTCTCCGGCGGCCGCGTCGCGCTCGGCGTGGGGATGGGGTGGGCCAAGGAGGAATTCGACGCGCTCGGAGTCCCGTTCGAGGGGCGTGCGGCGCGGACCGCGGAATACGTGCGGGCGTTGCGGGCGCTGTGGCGCTACGACGTGGCCTCGTTCCAGGGTGAGTACGTCGCGTTCGAGGACGTCCGGGTCAACCCGAAGCCGCGCAACCGCACGCTGCCGGTGGTGCTGGGCGGCAACAGCGACGCCGCGCTGCGGCACGCCGCGGCGTGGGCGGATGGCTGGTACGGATTCAGCCTGCCCGATGTGGAGGACGCCGCGTTGGCCGCGTCGACGCTGCGCCGGTTGGCGCGGGCCGCCGGCCGCGAGCCCGGTGACCTCCGGTTGGCGGTGTCCCTGCGCGCACCGATGCCGGGGGACGCCCGCCGGCTGGCCGATGCCGGGATCGACGAACTGGTGTTGGTGTCCTGCCCGCCGCGCGACCCCATCGAGGCCGAGGCGTGGGTCGGCGAGTTGGCCCGGCAGTGGATCGGCGTGCTCAACTGACATCGGTGCGAGCAGCGCGGGTATACGAGGCACCGCAACCCGGTGAGGGGTTGCGAGTGTTGGTGGACAGGCTGTGGCCGCGAGGGATCCGCAAGGAGGACCCCCGAGTGGGCCGCTGGTGCCAGGAAGTGGCCCCGTCGACCGAGCTGCGACACTGGTACGACCACGATCCGGGGAAGTTCGACGAGTTCAGCGCGCGTTATCGCGACGAACTGGCGCACGGCGCGGCGGCCGAGGCCCTCGAAGAACTCCATGCGTTGGCCAAACAGGGACCTTTAACCCTGGTAACGGCGACCAAAGACCTCAATCTCAGCCAGGCGTTCGTGTTGACTCGGGTACTGGAGGAAACATGAACGCTGGTGGATCCGCCGCTGCGGCAGCGGTTTTCGTCTGGTTGGGGATGGTGCTGGCGATCTCCTTCCTCGAAGCCCCGTTGAAGTTTCGGGCGCCGGGGGTGACGTTGCCCATCGGTCTCGGCATCGGCCGCTTGGTATTTCGCGCGCTCAACGGATGTGAGGCGGTGCTCGCGGCAGTCGTGGTGGTGGCCATGGTCGTGGCTCCGCCGTCGACGGCCGCGATCGTCGCCTTCGCGGCCGCGTCGGCTGCGCTGATCATTCAACTCGCGGCGGTTCGGCCCGCGTTGGTGCGCCGGTCCAACACCGTGCTGGCGGGCGGTTCCGGTGGGGCCGTGCGGTCTCGCTCCCGTGTTCACTACGCTTATGTCGTGCTGGAGGCGGTCAAGGTGATAGCCCTGCTGACGACCGGAATCCTGCTGCTTACATCCTGACCGCGGAAAGAGGAGTGACGGTGGAATCAATATCGCTGAATTCGGTCGCTGATGCGCAACTGGAGGCCGCCCGGAGCGCGCGCGCCGGGCGCTCGGCGCACACCGTGCGAGGTGGCCACGAGCATTCCCTGCGTGAGACGGTGATCGCCCTGCTGGCCGGCCAGGAACTGGCCGAGCACGAGAGCCCGGGCGAGGCGACCCTGCAGGTGCTGCGCGGCAAGGTGCGACTGCTGGCCGGCGACGAGTCGTGTGAGTGCGCGACGGGCGACTTCGTGGTGATTCCGCCGGTGCGGCATTCGCTGGAGGCGGTAGAGGATTCGGCTGTCCTGCTGACGGTGCTGACAGGGAAGAAGGCCTAAGGTAGGCAAACCTAGCCTCTCCTCGCTCCGGTAGGCTCAGCGCTCGATGACTGAGTCAGTTCCGCGGCTGGTTACGCCCAACGGATTGCCCACCGTTTCCTCGGCAGCGCTTCCCGTGCTACCCCGGGAATTGACCGAGATTCCCGACGAGGTGCGCGAGGTACCGCCGCCGGCGACGCCGGTGATCGGCGAGCCCTACGCGATCCGGGTGGCCGATCCGGTGGCTGATGCCGCGATGATTTCGGAGTGGATGAACCGTCCGCACCTGGCCGAGGCCTGGGAGTACGACTGGCCCGAGGAGCGCTGGCGCGGGTACCTGCGCGCGCAGCTTGCCGGCACCTACTCCCGGCCCCTGGTGTGCGCGCGGCACGGTGCGGACCTCGGCTATATCGAGGTGTATCGGGCCGCCCAGGATTCGATCGCCCCGCGCTATGACGCCGACCCCCACGACCTGGGTCTGCACGCCGCCATCGCCGACCTTCGGATTGTCAACCGCGGGTTCGGTCCACTGCTGCTTCCGCGGCTCACCAAGAGCCTGTTCGAACTCGAACCGCAGTGCCGCAGAATCATGTTCGACCCGGATCACCGCAACTCCGGTGCCCGGCGCCTGTGCGAGTTCGCCGGCTGTGAGTTCCTCGGTGAGCACGAGATGGCCAACCGGCGCATGGCGCTGTACGCGCTGCACCGGCCGGCTTGATCGGACGGGGCGGTCAGCCGCCGATCAACTCGGCGTAGCCGTCGTGGTCGGGACGCATGGCCGCGGCCACCAGTTCCCACAGCACCTCGTCGGTGCCGCCGCCTACCCGGGCCAGCTTCATGTCCCGCCACCACTGGCCCAGCGGTGTCTCATCGACCAGGTAACCGGATCCGCCGAAGATGTGCATGCATTCGGACACCACCTCTTCGCCGAGTCGGGCCGCGGTCACCTTCACCGCGGCGGCCGCGCGCAGGTCGAGCTTGCCGGATGCGGCAATACCGTTGAGGCCGTGCCGAAGTAGATCGACCCGGGCCTGCATGTCGGCCATCCGCAGCCGCAACGCCTGGTGTTCGAACAGCGTCGAGCCGAACTGGCTGCGGTTGACCATCCGGGCGTGCGTGATGCCCAACACGCGCTGGCATGAGGAAGCCACCTGGCCGGCGATCGACATTCGTTCGTGGGCCAGCCCCCACGAGATGGCGGCCAGTCCGGTGCCGGCCCGGGCGATCAACGCGTCCTCGGGGACCCAGGTGTCGATGTGCACCGCGGCGGTGTCCAACGGACCCGCGCCCACCTTGCGGTAGGGCTTCTGGACCTCGGTCTGCGCGACAGGAACCGCGATCAGCAGCACATTGCCGTGCCGGCTGCTCTGGTCGTGGTCGATGCCGCGCCCCACCACCAGAATGTGGTCGGCGATGGGGGACAGCGATACGAATTTCTTTGTGCCGCGGATCTCGAAACCACCTCGGGCCGAACGCACCTCGGTCTCACAGATCTGCAGGTCGGAGCCGCCGGATTCCTCGGACGCGCCGATGCAGAGCACGGTCTCACCGCGGATGGCCTGCTCGCAGATGTCCTTCAGGTAGTCGGACTTGCCGAACCGTCGCAGGGTGGCGATCGCGGAGTCGTGCAGGCTGACCCCGACGCCGATCCCGGCCGAGCCCAACCGCCCGAGCTGATACGCCAACTCGAGTAGCTTGCCGACGTGCGGTTGCGGGCCGTCGCCCCACTTGCCGGTGAAAACGCCGGTCGATCCCAGATATTCGATCAGTGCGCGGGGAAAGCGTTCGGAGGCTTCGGCTTCGGCGGTCCAGGCCACCACGCGTTCGTCGAAGACCTCGTCGAGTAGCCGCCGGTAGTCGTCGACCGTGAGTTCGACCGTAGCCGTCATGCCCGTACCGCCTCCAGATTGTTTTTGACTTCGAGGCGCCGCAGCTTGCCCGACGAGGTTCGGGGCAGCGAGCCGGGCGTCAGGAAAATGACATCGGCGGGCACCACGCCACATTCGGAGGCCACCCGCGAGATGAGCTCGCTGCGGGCGCCGTCGGCATCAGGGCCACGGAACTCGGCCGCGATCACCAACCCCGGTCGGGGCGCACCGTCTTCGGTGCCGACGGCCACCACGGCGCCCTCGCGGACGCCGCGCACCTGTGCCGCGACGCGCTCGATTTCGGTGGGAAAGACGTTGCGGCCGGCCACCGTGATGAGTTCTTTGGCGCGTCCGCAGACCACGAGTCCGCCGTCGGTGAGATAGCCGATATCGCCGGTCTTGAACCATTCCCCGGGGGCCAGGCTGCCGGTACCGAGGTATCCCGACATCATCGAGGTGCCGCGGATCTCCACCTCGCCGATCTCCTTGCCGGTGTCGGCCGAGTGCTCGTCGGAGGCCGCGATCCGCAGTTCCATGCCCGGGATCGGATTGCCCAGCACAGCGTGCTTATGCACGGATTCCGTTGCCGGATCCCACAGTTCGTCGGCATGCAGGCCCCGGCCGGGGACCGGTGCGCTGACCGCGCAGGTCGCCTCGGCCAAACCATAGGACGGCGCAGCGGCACCTGGATCGAGACCGAACCGACTCAACTCGGAGAGGAAGCGACTGAATCCTTCACAATCGATCGGTTCGCCGCCGTTTATCGCGAACCGCAACGCCGACAGGTCGACGTCGGGTACCCGCCGGGCGTACTTGCCGATCACGTTGTAGGCGAAATTCGGTGCGGCAGTGAGGCTCGCCCGGCTCTGCGCGAGCCAGCTCAGCCAACGGAACGGGGAGGCCGAGAACGCCGCGGTGGGCGCCAACCACAGTTCGCTGCCGCTGAGCGCGCCGCTGAGCAGGAACGTCAGGCCCATGTCGTGGTACAGCGGCAGCCACGAACACCCCACGTCGACGGCACCGTCGACCCCGATGTGTTGCAGCAGTCCACTGACGTTGTGGAACACCGCGTCGGGGGAGAGCACGGCGGTGCGCGGCGTGCCCGTGGACCCCGCGGTGCCCTGCAACACGGCGACCCCGTCGTCGGGAACCGGTGTGAACGTGGTGGAGCGTTGGGGGTGGCCCACTTCCGGAAGGTCGAGCAGTGTCACCGGGGCCCCGGCGTCCTGCAGCAAGGTCAGGTTGGGACCCGCGGAGAGTACGGTGGCCACGCCGATGCCCTGGAACCGATTGAGGGTGGCCAGCGCCCACTGCGCCGGATCGGCGCCGCGGATCGGTGACGGCAGAATGGATATCGCGCGCCCGGCCAGCCAGGCGCCCTGCAGACCCGCGACGAACTCGACCGTCACCTCGCCGACCAAGCCCACGGCGCCGGCCGGGCCGGCGCCGATGCGGGTGGCCACATTCTCGGCGCGCGCGTGCACCTCGGCCCACGGGTGGCGGACCCATTCGCCGCTTTCGCGGTCGAGAACCACCAGGTCCTTGTTCGACTCCGTCATCGCCCGCGTCAGCGCGGACGTCAACACGTTCACTTGGCGGCGGGAACCTTGGCCAGGATGGCCGCCTCGAGGTCCCCGACGGTCTCGCAGCTCAGCAGGTCTTCTTCGGTGAGGGCGGCGCCGAGTTTGTCCTCGATGGCGACCATGCCGACCGCGAACGCCACCGAATCCAGCCCGACATCGTCGACCAGTCGCGAATCACGCGTGATACGGCTGATGTCGACGCTGAGATCGTCGCGCAGGATCTCTTCGAGTGCCGCGCTGACCGCTTCCGGGTGAGACGTTTCCATGGCGTGCGACGCTACACGGCCGGGTAAGCCTAGGCTAGGCTTACCCCCTGCATAGGGCCGCGATCGACTGTCCCAGCCAGGCCGCCAGGATCCCCAGGGTGAGGCTCACCACGATGTTGGCGATGGCCATCCGGTACCGGCGGTGCTCGGCGAGTTGCTGCGTCTGAAACATCCAGGTGGAGAACGTCGTATACGCACCCGCGAACGCGGTCCCGGCGAACAGCGCCGCCTGCGGTCCCAGCGCCAGCCCGGCCAGGAAACCCAGCAGCAGCGCGCCGCTCAGGTTGACCGCCAGCGTGCCGTACGAAAACGTGCGGGCGATGCGGCGCGTCACCGCGCTGTCCACCAAGAACCGGGCCACCGAGCCGACACCGCCGATCACCGCGACCGCAAGCCACACCAGGATGCTCACCGGCGCCCCAGGGCGATCGCGAGGTAGACCGCGGCGAGTCCGGCCGCGACACTGGTCGCGGTGTAGCCGAACGCCAGGCCGTAATGCTGGTGTTCGAGCATCCGCAGCGTTTCCACCTGCATCGTGGAGAACGTCGTCAACCCGCCGCAGAAACCGGTGCCGAGCAGGGCTCGGCCGTAGCCGGCCGCGGGCAACCGGGTGCTGATGCACCCGAGCAGGAACGCGCCGATGATGTTCACCACGAACGTCGCCCACGGCCACCGGGCCGGGTCGTGCACCGCGAACTCGGCCAGGGCCGCGCGGGCCACCGTGCCGATTGCGCCGCCCACGAACACCGCCGCCAGTACGCGTTTATCGTGACCGAACACGAGGCAAAGTATGACCGTAAGCCGAACGCCTTTGCCGATGTTCAGCGCACGGTCGCGCGGGCAGTCCTTCCGAGACGCCAGGGCTGACGCTCGTGCGGCCACATTTTTTCGATCGCTGCGTTGACCTCGGCTCCGAGTAGCACGGCCAGTGCCGTGAGATACAGCCAGAGGACTACCGCGATCGGCACCGCGACCTGGCTGTAGGCCGCGTCGTCCTGCACGCTGAATTCGAGGTAGGCACGCAGGCCCGCGGCTGCCGTGAGCCACAACGCCATCGCGAGCAGCGCCCCGGGCAGGTCGCGCCGCCACGGCGTATGCCAGGGGACTCCGAGGTGATAGATGGTGGCGAGCCCGACGAGGACCAGCACGGCCACGGCCGGCCAGAACAACAGTTCGAGGACTTGTAGCGTGGCGGCGGCCGCCGCCTCGGGGACCGACCATTCGATGATGCGCGGACCCAGGACCAGTGGCGGCAGCAGCGCCACCGCGCCGAGCAGACCAGCGACGGTCAAGCCGAGCGCTAGGAGGCGCCGTGGCCCGAGTGGCCGCGGACCGACGCCGTAGGCGATCGCGATGGTCTCCAAGAGCCGATGCATGGCTCGGGAGCCGGTCCACACACTCAACAGAATGCCGATCGAGATCACGCTGCCCCGCCGTTGAGCCAGCATGTTCTCGACCATCTGGTGGTAGGCGTGGTAGGTCTGTTCCGAGAGGAACGTCTCGGGGATCTCGAGCACCAGCTGGCGCAGGCCTTCGGTGCCCTCGGGGCCCAGGGCATCGGCGATGTACCCCAACGATCCGAGGATTGCCAGCAGTAACGCGGGCAGCGAGATCAGCGAGAATAGCGCGACCTCCGCGGCCAAGCCGGGCACGCGGTCCGCGCTGGCGCCACGGAGCGTACGCAGGCTCAGCCGCCATGCTTGGCGCACCGGTCGCGGTGCCCGGTTGAATGCCCGCATGGCGCGCCGCAATAGGACCATCGGTAGCAAGTTGAAGCGGGCCGCCAGACGCGTCCACCATCGCGTCCACATGGGTCGAGCCTAGGAGCATCAACACCTCTCGCGGTCGCTGGGGACCGACGATCACCGTCGTGACACTAGGTTGCGGATTGCGCCTCAGCCGCGGCGTGGCTGGGAAACCGGCGCGGCACGATGACCAGGATCGCCGCGGTGAGCAGGCCGGCCAGCAGCAACCCCACGAAGACGGCGTGGGTAGCCGAATGCATTGCCACGGCCGCCGGCTGGTCGCTCTGACGTCGCAGCACGGTATTGGCGACCGCGCCGAACCCGGCCGCACCCACGCTCTGCCCGAGGAACCGGGAGAACATCAGCCCGCCGGTGATGGTGCCGCGCTGGTCCCACCCCACGGTGTTCTGCAGACCCACGATCAACGGCGAGAACAACCAGCCCATGCCGGCGCCCATCAGCGCCGTGCACGCCACCGGCTGCCACACCGGGGCGCCCGGGCCCAGCATCGCGAACCCGGCCGCAGCGCCGACGGCGGCAAAGGCACCCAACAGCGCGGTGTTGCGGAAACCGATCCGCAGATAGATGCGCGCGGAGATGCCCGAGGCCAGCGGCCAGGTGATGCTCATGGTGGCCAACACGAATCCGGCCGCGATGGGAGACAGTCCCAGCACGGTCTGTCCCCAGTTGGGAAGGTAGACCGACAGGCCGATCACGATGGTCCCGGCGGTGGCGGTGGCCGCCAACGAAGCCGCCGTGTGGCGACTGGTCAACAGCCACGGCGGCAGTATCGGCTCGGCCGCGCGGCGCTCGACGAGGATCAGGGCGGCGCCGGCGAGCGCGCCGATGGTGAAGACGGCGATGCTGGCCGGCGATCCCCAAGCCCAGGTGGTTCCGCCCTGCAGCAGTCCGAGGATCAGCATTCCCGCCGAGACGAGTACCAGGATCGCGCCCAGGTAGTCGATGTGATGACGGCGGCGGACGACGTCGTCGTGCAGATCGCGCACGATCAGGAACAGCGCGAAGATGCCGATCGGAATGTTCACCAGGAAGATCCAGCGCCACGACAGGTACTGGGCGAACAGGCCGCCGAGCGCCGGCGCGATCACGGCCGAGATTCCCCAGACGCTGGCCAGGTAGCCCTGGATCCGGCCGCGTTCTGCCACGGTGTAGATGTCGCCGGCCACGGTCTGCACCGTGCTGCCGATCGCGCCCGCCCCGATGCCCTGAACGGCGCGGAATGCGATCAGCGACACCATGTTCCACGCTCCGGCCGACAACGCCGATCCGATCAGGAACACCACCACCCCGACCACCAGGATCGGCTTGCGGCCGTAGAGATCGGTGAGTTTGCCGTAGATCGGGATCGTCACGGTCTGGGCGAGCAGATAGACCGAGAACACCCAGCCCACCTGGTCGAAGCCGCCCAAATCACCGACCACCTGGGGGACGGCGGTCGCCAGGATGGTGGTGTCCATGGCAACCAGGGCCATCGTGAGGATCAACGCGATCAGCACTGCGGTGCGCGGGTCGTGTCGTAACTTCATCGACTGGTCACCCCGCACTCGCTCGTCATGGCGACCAGTCTGGTGCCGGAACCGCCGTCTCGGCGAATCCGCAGGGCACAATTGCTGGCATGGCCGCCCATCCTCGCGCCGGGCAACCGGCGCAACCTGAAGACCTGATCGACCTGGCGCACTTGGTGACCGCCTACTACCGCGTGGCGCCCGACCCCGAGGACATCGCCCAGCAGGTGGCGTTCGGCACCTCCGGGCATCGGGGATCCAGCCTGGACGGTGCGTTCAACGAGGCGCACATCCTGGCCACCACGCAGGCGATCGTCGAATACCGTGCCGCGCAGGGCACTACCGGGCCGCTGTTCCTCGGGCGGGACACCCATGGGCTGTCCGAACCGGCGTGGACGACCGCACTGGAGGTGCTGGCCGCCAACGACGTCGTCGCGATGATCGACTCGGCCGACAGATACACCCCGACCCCCGCGATCAGTCACGCCATCCTGACGTTCAATCGCGGCCGCGATTCCGGCAGGCCCGCCGCGCGCGCTGATGGCATCGTCGTCACCCCGTCGCACAACCCGCCGCGCGACGGCGGCTTCAAATACAACCCACCGAACGGCGGGCCCGCCGACACCGACGCCACCACCGCAATTGCCAAGCGGGCCAACGAAATTCTGCGCGACGGTCTGCGCGACGTGAAACGCATCCCGGTGGCACGCGCGCGGGACAGCGCGCAGCGTCACGACTACCTCGACGCCTACGTCGCCGACCTGCCCAACGTCGTCAACCTGCACGCCATCCGCGCCGAGGGGGTCCGGATCGGTGCCGATCCCATGGGCGGGGCCAGCGTTGACTACTGGGGTGCGATCGCCGAACGGCACCAACTCGACCTCACGGTGGTCAACCCGCTGGTGGACGCCACCTGGCGGTTCATGACGTTGGACACCGACGGCAAGATCCGGATGGACTGCAGCTCACCGAACGCGATGGCCTCGTTGATCCGCACCCTCGACGGCGGCAACGCCGACTACCAGATCGCGACCGGCAACGACGCGGACTCCGACCGGCACGGCATCGTCACCCCCGACGGCGGCCTGATGAACCCGAACCACTACCTGGCCGTCGCCATCGACTACCTGTTCACCCACCGGCCCGACTGGCCCGGCGCGGTCGCCGTGGGCAAGACCGCGGTCAGCAGTTCGATCATCGACCGGGTGGTCGCCGGGATGGGCCGAGATCTGGTGGAGGTGCCCGTCGGGTTCAAGTGGTTCGTCGACGGGTTGATGAGCGGGGCCATCGGCTTCGGCGGGGAGGAGTCGGCGGGCGCGTCGTTCCTGCGCACGGACGGCTCGGTGTGGACCACGGACAAGGACGGCATCATCCTGGCGCTGCTGGCCGCCGAGATCGTGGCGGTCACCGGCGAGACGCCGTCGCAGCGCTACGGCGAACTCGCGGAGCGCTACGGCGCCCCGACCTACGCGCGTCTCGACGCGCCGGCCGACCGGGAGCAGAAGGCGCGGCTGGCCCAGCTCTCGGCCGAACAGGTCAGTGCCACCGAGCTGGCGGGCGAGCCGATCACCGCCAAGCTCACCCGGGCCCCCGGCAATGGGGCCCCGTTGGGTGGGTTGAAGGTCACCACCGAGAACGCCTGGTTTGCTGCCCGCCCGTCGGGCACCGAGGACGTCTACAAGATCTACGCCGAATCATTCCGGGGTCCGGAGCATCTGGCGGAGGTGCAGGCTGCCGCCCGCGACGTGGTGAATACAGTCATTGCGTGAGTTCAGTAGCTGAGGGCCGGCCGTCCAAGCCCAAGCTGCCGTCCGAAGTATGGGTGCTGATCGCGTCCAACGCCGTGATCGCGCTGGGCTACGGGGTGGTCGCGCCGGTGCTGCCCGAATACGCGCGGCACTTCGGGGTGTCGATCAGCGCCGCGACGTTCGTCATCACCGCGTTCGCGCTCATGCGGCTGCTGTTTGCGCCCGCGGCCGGGATGCTGGTGCAGCGCTTGGGCGAGCGGCGCATCTACGTCGGCGGATTGCTGATCGTGGCCGTGTCCACCGGCGCGTGCGCGTTTGCCCAGTCGTATTGGCAGCTGCTGCTGTTCCGGTCGATCGGCGGTATCGGATCGACGATGTTCTTCATCTCGGCGTTGGGGTTGATGATCCGGATCAGTCCGGAGAATGCCCGCGGCCGGGTGGCCGGCATGTTCTCCTCGGCGTTTCTGGTGGGCTCGGTCGGCGGGCCGGTGCTGGGGGCGCTGACCGCCGGGCTGGGCCTCTCGGCGCCGTTCCTGATCTACGGCGGTGCGCTGATGGTGGCCGCCGCCGTGGTGTTCATCAGCCTGCGGCATTCGTCACTGGCGGCGCCGGCCCCGGCGACCGAGGCGCCCGTGCGGCTGCGCGACGTGTTGCCCAACCGGGCGTACCGGGCGGCGTTGCTGTCGAACTTCGCCACCGGTTGGTCGGCGTTCGGTCTGCGCATCGCACTGGTGCCGCTGTTCGTCGTCGAGGTGCTGGGCCAGGGCGTGGGTGTGGCGGGCCTGGCGCTGGCGACCTTCGCGATCGGCAACGTGGCCGCGGTGATCCCCAGCGGCCATCTGTCCGACCGGGTCGGGCGCCGCATCCTGCTGATCATCGGCCTGGCCGCCGCCGGTGTGGCGACCGCGATCGTGGGCTTCACCGATGACCTGTCGCTGTTCCTGGTCAGTGCGCTGCTGGCCGGGGCGGCGACCGGGATGTTCTCCTCGCCGCAGCAGGCCGCCGTGGCCGACATCATCGGCAACAAGGCGCGCGGCGGTACGGCCGTGGCCACCTTCCAGATGATGGCCGACCTGGGTTCGATCGTGGGCTCGACCCTGGTGGGCCTGATCGCCCAGCATCTGTCGTTCTCGTGGTCGTTCCTCATCAGCGGCGCCATCCTGGTGCTGGCCTCGTTCGGGTGGATGCTGGCCCAGGAAACGCGTCCGCGGTCGTCGCATGAGCACACCTCGGCGCGTCCACTGGGTCCAGAGGTCTCCGGCGAGGTTCCCTGAGCAGCGGTTTTGAGGCGGATGGGGTTGTGGTGTAACTTCGATGAGCACGACTTGAGGGGCTATGGCGCAGTTGGTAGCGCACCACACTGGCAGTGTGGGGGTCAGGGGTTCGAATCCCCTTAGCTCCACGTTCGAAAACCCGCTCTGACTTCGGTCAGGGCGGGTTTTTCGTTGGCTGCCCCGCCAAAAGCGTTGGCTTTACCCGAACCTCGACTCGTTGTTCGGAACACTCACCCAATCTGAAGTGTGAACTGGGTTACTCACGGGTACCACCCGAACTATGACAACGACGCGATCCTGGGCGGGTGTTCGGCGATGACCCAGCCGTTGACTCCGCCGCTGCGCAAGGTGGCGCGGTGGAGCATCAAGCCCGCCAAGAACGTCGAGGCGGCGGTCAGCCCGAAGGTCAATGTGCTGCGCGGACTGGCGGCGCGCGCCACCACGCCGCTGCTGCCCGACGACTACCTCAAGCTGCTCAACCCGCTGTGGACGGCGCGGGAGCTGCGCGGCCAGATCGTCGACGTCTGTCGGGAGACGGCGGACTCCGCCACGGTGACGATCAAGCCGGGCTGGGGATTCGCCGCGGACTACCAGCCCGGCCAGTACGTCGGCATCGGGTTGCGCGTCGACGGACGCTGGCACTGGCGGTCGTACTCGCTCACCTCGGTACCGCAGCGGCACGACAAGCACATCACGATCACCGTGAAGGCGACGCCCGAGGGATTTCTGTCCACCCACCTGGTCAACGGCGTCACACCCGGGACGGTCGTGCGCCTGGCGGCCCCCAAGGGGGATTTCGCGCTGCCCGATCCGCCGCCGCCGAACATACTGTTCGTCAGCGCAGGTAGCGGTATCACCCCGCTGATGGCGATGCTGCGGTCGCTGACCGCCCGCGGCCAGAGTCCCGATATCGTGCACCTGCACTCTGCGCCATCAGCCGAGGACGTCATCTTTTACGACGAGCTGCGTGCCCTGGAAGCACGCCAGTCCGGCTACCGCCTGCATCTGCAACTCACGGCGCAGGACGGGAAGCTCGACTTCGAACGTCTCGACGACCTCGTGCCGGACTGGCGCGACCGGCCCACCTGGGCCTGCGGCCCGACGCCCATGCTGGACGCGGTCGAAGCCGTGTGGGACGCAGCGGGATTGTCCGATGCGCTGCACACCGAGCGCTTCACCATCGACCGTACCGACAAGGGCGGTGAAGGCGGCACCGTCACCTTCGCCATCTCCGACAAGACCATCGAAATCGACGGCGCCACCTCGCTTCTGGAGGCGGGGGAGAAGGTAGGCATCCAGATGCCCTTCGGTTGCCGGATGGGTATCTGCCAGACGTGCGTCCTGCCGCTGGAAGACGGTCACGTCCGCGACTTCCGGTCCGGCGACGAACACGGCGCGGGGGACCGCATCAACACCTGCGTGTCCACCGCATCAGGCGACTGCACACTCAAGATCTAGGGGAGGAACCGGTGGCCATCACCGACATCAAACGTTACGCACACCTGACAGCCGAGGACGTCGAGGCGCTGGAGCGGGAACTCGACGCCATCCGCACCGACATCGAGGAATCGCGCGGCGAACGCGACGCCCGCTACATCCGGCGTTCCATCCAATTGCAGCGCGCGCTGGCCGCGGGGGGCCGTGCGGTGCTGTTCGCCAGCCGCAACAAGGTGGCCTGGTGCGTGGGGACGGCGATGCTGGGCACCGCCAAGATCATCGAGAACATGGAACTCGGCCACAACATCATTCACGGGCAGTGGGACTGGATGAACGACCCCGAGATCCACTCGACCGAGTGGGAGTGGGACACCACCGCGCCCGGTACGCATTGGAAGAAGTCGCACAACTTCATCCACCACAAGTACACCAACGTCGTCGGCCTCGACGACGACATCGGGTACGGCATCATGCGACTCACGCGCGATCAGCGCTGGGAACGGTGGATGATCGGCAACCCGATCTACAACGTGCTGCTGGGCACCCTGTTCGAGTGGGGCGTCGCGGCCCACGGGCTGGAGACTACGAAGTACCGCAAGGGCGAGAAGTCGCTGGCCGAGGTGCGGAAGGATCTGCGGATCATCGGCAAGAAGGTGGGCAAGCAGGTCGGCAAGGACTACATCGTGTTCCCGGCGTTGGCGGGTCCCAACTGGAAGTACACCCTGGCGGCCAACGCGGTCGCGAACCTGATCCGCAACTACTGGGCGTACATGGTGATCTTCTGCGGGCACTTCCCCGACGGTGCGGAGAAGTTCACCAAGGAAGAGTTCGACAACGAGACCCGGGCCGAATGGTATCTGCGACAGATGCTGGGCTCGGCCAACTTTCACGCCGGTCCGCTGATGGCGTTCATGAGCGGCAACCTGTGCTATCAGATCGAGCACCATCTGTTTCCCGACCTGCCGAGCAACCGCTACGCCGAGATCAGCGAGCGGGTGCGGGCACTGTGCGAGAAGTACGACCTGCCCTACACCACCGGGTCGCTGGGCCGCCAGTACCTGCAGTCGTTCCGGACCATCGCCAAACTCGCCCTGCCCGACAAGCTGCTCAAGGCGAGCTCCGACAACGCGCCGGAGACGAACTCGGAGTTGAAGTTCCGCATCCGCGACGGGATGCGGGAGAGCTTCGGCGTCGACCCCGCGACCGGCAAGCGGCGCGGCCTGCGCAGCGCCATCCGAGAACTGGAAAACGGGGCGATCGCCGTAGCGTGACTAGCGGCGCACCGACTCCGTGGCGCCGTGGCACGGCGGCCCCCACAGCCCCCGCCCGGCGGCCTGCGCCTCCCGCTCGGCGGCGGCGATCTGCGGGTAGCGCTGCACCGGTCGGCCGCGATAGATGTAGGCCTGCGCCATGCCGGCGCGGGCGGCCTCCACCGAGTAGTCCCAGATCTGCCGCCGAAGTCATCCACAGGAGGTTGACAATGGATTGACAGGTTGGGTGTTTTCGTTTACCCGGCGTGCGCCACGTCGTAGTCCGCCACCGATGCCGACAGCATTACCGCACTTTGATCATCACCCGGCCCGCCGCCGCGGAACGCCTCCAGCGCCGCGCGCGTGTCCCAGCGCTCCAAGACGTTGATGCGCCCGGGTTCGATCAGGTCGGCCGTGATCGCGAAGTCCAGGCACCCCGGCGCCACCCGGGCCTGTTCGACGACATCGACGCAATCCGCGAGGTAGGCCTCGCGTCGGGTTGGCTCGACGAGGATGTGTCCCGCCACGATGACCATGGGTGCCCCTTCCGGGTCTCGGAACGGGTTGGTGCAACCCGCATACGTAGGTAGACACCGCGGGCGCGGCAAACTCATCGGCCGCCCCGGAAAGTTGGCCTACTCGCAGGATTCCTGATGCTGGCGCACCACGACGAACCCGACGGTCGAGTCCGCGGTGAGGGTTTCACCGGCCTCCGGAACGGTGGCGCAGACCGTCCAGTTGGCGGGGCTGAGCTGCTCGCGTCCGAGGCCGGTCAGGTCCTCGGTCTCGAAGGTGATCTGGTCGCTGAGTGCAGCCACCGAGGATTCGGCTTGCTCGAGGGTGGCACCGACCAGGTCGGGCATCTCCCATTCGGGGTCGTCGGCCGCGGCGGGTCCGGCAAAGGTGAGCCCGGCTGCGAGCGCAACGGCGCCGACCGCGGCGGCGGGCGCAAGAAATTTGATCATGATGGCTCCCCAGTTGAGCGCGCCCGAATGCTATCGGGCACGGGGAAGCGTAACGCCGGAGCCTGTGAGCCGCTCGCCGAGAAAAGTGGAGGAGTGGGTCAGCAGGGTTCGCTGTGCAACCGCACGACGCCGAAGATGACCGTGGTCTTCGCGGTGATGGTGCCGCCGGGCCGGGGCGCCGTCGCGCAGACCGTCCAGCTGGGAGCGCTGAGCTGCGGGCGCGCGTAGCCCGTCATGTCCGTGGACACCGTGCGGAATGTGACGTCGTCGCTGAGTCCGGCTATCGCGGATTGGGCCTGCGCCAGCGTCTTGCCGGTCACGTCGGGCATCGTCCAGGTTTCGGTGGCGTCGTCGCCCGCAGCGGTGGCCGGCCCGGCGAACAGCAACCCGCCCGCCATCAACACGGAAGCCGCAAATGGCGCACAGAACTTCATCTCATCCCCTTTGATTGCCGGACACGGTATCGGCTGCTGCCGTCGCCGCGCAGACGATTGCTGCTGACCGAGACCTGATCGATGCCGAACGTCAAGGCGTGATCGCGGTGGGTGGCTTCGCGTCGCGCTTCCGGATGCGCGGTGCCAACTGCACGACCTCGGGTACCACACTCGGATTGGCGTATGCCGCGGTGAGCAGTGATACCAGCGTGTTTGCGACGTCCCGCAGCTCCGACATCTGGGCGGGCAGCTGCCCATGCGCGACCCAGGACCGGAACAGCTCGTCGAGCAGATCGCGATCCGCGCCACGCAGGATCTCGGTGTCCTCGGTGGGGCCCATGCCCACTCGAATGACCGACAGTTCGGGGTGCTCGCTGCGCCAGGAGTTGAGGATCTCGTCGAGCGCTGCCTTGCTGGCGTCGTAGGCCGCAACGCCGGCACGTGGACGGCCCACGTCACGACTGGAGGTGATCAGCACGACGCCCTCGTTGCTCAGGTACGGCAGGGCGGCTCGCAGTACGTAGTTCGCGCCGATGGCGTTGACGGCAAACGCATGCAGCCAGGTGGCGACGTCGGTGTCCTCGACGTAGGCGATCGGGACGACGGTGCTGGTGAAGACGACGGCGTCGATCATTCCGCCGAGCGCCTCGGCGGCCTGGCCGACGACCCGCTCGATGGCCTTGGGGTCTTGGACGTCGAGTTCGAACGCGCTGCCGCCGACGGATTCGGCCAGCTCGGTCAGCAGGTCGAGTCGGCGGGCCGCCACCGCGACGGTGGCTCCGCGCTGGGCGGCGCTGGTGGCGACGGCATGACCGATTCCGGAGGACGCGCCGACGATGAGGACTCGCAGTCCGGCGGCGTCGCGAAGTTCAACACTCATTGCCCGTCGCCTTCGATGCACACCATTGTCAGTACTCACTTTCCGCCAAACCCTGGCGTCTGAGGTAAGGGCATCCTATGTTCTTGGTGCAGCGACGTGCCCGGCACCCCCGATATCCAGCCCGGCGATGAGTATCTCCGGCGCGGTTGGTCAAACCCTGTAGAAGTGCCGAACTCGCGGAGGGAGAGCGAATGAACAGCGAAGCCAAACCGCCGGTGGTCGATCAACAGACGTGGGCCGCCGCACTCGCCGATTTGCGGCGACGGGAGAAAGCCGCGACCCGCGAACTCGACGCGATCGCTGCGCAGCGCCGTCGGTTGCCCGTGGTTGAACTGCCCGAATACACCCTCATCGGCGCGGAGGGCCCGCTCCGGCTGGCCGAGGTATTCGAGGGGCGGTCCCAGCTCATCACCTATCACCACATGTGGTCCGACGGCGCGGAATGGCAGTGCGGCGGGTGCACCGGGCTCACCTCGCAATACACCCGGTTGGACTTCCTGGACGCCTACGACGCCCGCTTCGTCATCGTCACCAACGGGCCCATCGCCGAGGCGCTGGCCTACCGCGACAAAGTCGGCAACAAGATGGCGTGGTATTCGTCGTCGGAAAGCTCTTTCGGTGCCGACGTCGACGCCGCGCCCAACGAGGGCTTCGCGGTCAACGTGTTCCTGCGCGACGGGGACACGGTGTACCGCACCTGGCACACCAACGGGCGCGGCACCGAACAACTCAGCTACACCTTCGCCCTGGTCGACCTCCTGCCGTGGGGCCGGCAAGAGGAATGGCAGGACTCGCCGGCGGGCTGGCCGAAGTCGCCGACCTACGCCAAGTGGTTGGACTCCCCGGACGTCGCCAGGCTGTACGGGCAGGGGGTCAGCGCGTGAACGAGCAGCGGTATGTGGTCACCCGCACGGTCGCCGCCACGCCGCAGCAGGTGTTCGCGGTGCTGGCCGACCCGGCGCGGCACCAGGATGTCGAGCCCAGCGACTGGGTGCGCGACGCGGTGGATCCCGAGCAGAAGATCACCGGCGGCGGCGAAATGTTCGCGGTGAACATGTTTTTGGAGTTCGCGGGCGGGCATTACGTCATGCACAACCTGGTCGACGTGTTCGAGGCCGACCGCGCTATCGGCTGGCTGCCGGGCACCCTCGACGACGACGGCAACCACCAGCCCGGCGGTTGGAGTTGGCGGTACGACCTGAAGCCGAACGACGCCGGGACCGAGGTCATCTTGACCTACGACTGGACGGGCACGCCGCAGAGTTTCCGGGACACGGTGGGCGGCATGCCGCCGTTCGACCAGAGCTACCTGGTCGATTCGCTTGCCGCGCTGGAGCGTTCGCTGTCCTGAGCCGAGTGCTCGAGATAGCAGACGATGGCGTTGGTGAGTCCGCGCCGAGCCTCGTCGAGATCGAAGAAGCTGCCGAGCTGACGTTCGGACACGATGCCGCGCATCGCGCCGGGGATGAACGCCGCCACCTCGCGGACCCGGTGAGCGTCGACGTCGAGGTCGGCGAATGCCCGCTGACACGATCGCAGCCAGCTGTCGCCCCAGGCCGACAGTTCCGCGGCGGTGCGTGGGTAGAGGCGTTGCAGTTCGGCGGGGTCGCTGGGGAGGGCCGCGCGCAGGTTCTCGATGGCTCGGGAATGGCTGGATGTCAGTCCCGCGTAAAGGGTTTCGATGATGGTGGAAACGCGGGCGCGCAGCGACGAGTCACGGTCGGTCTGCACCGGGAATTCGCCGCGCAGTTCGGCGGTGTGGTGCAGCACCGCGGCCCAGAACCCGTCGACGTCGCCGAACTGATACTTCACGGTGCCCCAGGTGGCACCGATCTCCTTGGCGATCCGACTGGCCGACACCGCGCCCGGGTCGCCGGAGGCCAGGCAGCGCACCGCGGCCTCGAGCATGCTTTCCCGAGTGGCCGCGCCGCGCCGATTGCTGCGCCTTCCCTCGGTGCCTGCGGCGGTCATAGCGCCTGATAGTAGTGGTTTCCGCACCATTTCACAGTGCCCCCTATTATTCTGCCGGTAAGGGCACTATTGTTCTGCGGGTCCGGCCCGCAGCGCCTATGAGAGGTCACTCGATGGCAAAGCCGCCATTGTCCATGAAACCCACAGGGTGGTTCCAGGTCGCCTGGTCGGACGAGGTCGCCGTCGGCGCGGTCCACACCATGAAGTACTTCGATCAGGAAATGATCGCCTGGCGCGCCGAGGGCGGACAGCTGACTGTCATGAACGCCTACTGCGAACATCTCGGCGCTCATCTCGGCCACGGCGGCACCGTGGTCGGCGAGGTGCTGCAGTGCCCGTTCCACGGCTGGCAGTGGAACGGCGAGGGCCGCAACGTGTGCATCCCGTATGAGGACCGGCCCAACCGGGGCCGGCGGATCAAGACCTACCCGGTGGTGGAGCGCAACGACTCGGTGTACATCTGGCACGACCTCCAAGACCGCGAGCCGTACTTCGAGGCCCCCGATGTCTTCGCTGACTTCGCCGACGGCAGCAGCGCCGCCGGCTACTACCCGCAGCAGCGGCTGTTTCGGCAGGGCTTGGAAATGCACCCGCAGTACGTGCTGGAAAACGGCGTGGACTTCGCGCACTTCAAGTATGTCCACCAGACGCCGATCGTTCCGGTGTTCACGCGGCACGACTTCGACGCGCCGGTGTCCTTCGTCGACTTCACCATCACCTTCGAAGGCGACGACGCCCAGTCGATCGAGGACATCAACAGCGGTGTCGAGGCCATCAACGGTGGCCTCGGTATAGCGGTGACCAAAAGCTGGGGGATGATCGACAACCGCACGATCTCGGCGATCACGCCGGTCGACGAGTCCACCTCCGACGTGCGTTTCATGGTGTACATCGGTCGCCCGCAAGGGGACTCGGCCGCCCGGAATCCGGAACGCGCCGCCGCGAAGGCCGCCGAGTTCGGCCAAGAGGTGATCCGCCAGTTCAGTCAGGACGTGCACATCTGGGCGCACCAGCGGTATTCCGACCCGCCCGCGCTGGCCAGTTCCGAACACCAGGGATTCACCGCAATCCGGAACTGGGCCAAGCAGTTCTATCCCGACGGCCGCGGTGGCAGCGCCGCCGAGCTGGCAACCCACTCCTAGAAAGGCGTCCCGATGCCCGCCAACCCGATCAAGGTATTCCAGGTCGCAACCGGCAATGTCGGCAGCGAGATGATCCGGCGCATTCAGAACCGGCCCGAACTCGAACTGATCGGCGTGCATTGCTATTCGCCGGAGAAGGTCGGCAAGGACATCGGGGAACTCGGCGGCATCGACCCCGTCGGTGTGCGCGCCACCGGCACCATCGAGGAGATCCTCGCCGCCAAGCCCGACGTAGTGACGTTCCACGGTGTGTTTCCCGACGAGGATCTGTATGTGCGGGTTCTCGAGGCCGGGATCAACATCGTCACCACTGCCGACTGGATCACCGGCTGGCACCGCGATACCAACCATCCGCACCCCTCCGGCAAGCCGGTCACCGAACTCCTGGCCGAAGCCTGCGCCAAGGGCGGCGCGACGTTCTACGGCACCGGCATGAACCCGGGGGTCAATCAGATTCTGGGCGTGGTGTGTTCGGCCGATGTCGCCGACATCGAGAACGTCACCACCATCGAATCCGTCGACGTGTCCTGCCATCACTCCAAGGAAACCTGGATCGAGGTCGGCTACGGTCGCCCGGTCGACGACCCGGAGATTCCGGAGATGTTGGAGAAGTACACCCGGGTCTTCGCCGACAGCGTGCTGATGATGGCCGATTGCTTCGACCTGGAACTCGACGAGGTGGTCTTCAGCGCCGAGCTGGGCGCCTGCACCAAGGACGTCGACCTGGGTTGGTACCAGCTGCCCAAGGGATCGCTCGGCGGCAACTACATCAAGTACCAGGGGATGGTGGACGGCGTGCCCCGCGTCGAGACGCATCTGGAATGGCAGATGACGCCGTTCACCGACCCCAGCTGGGACATCAAGGGCTGCTACATCACCAAGATCGCGGGGGACCCGTACGTGTACAACAAGCACATGATCTTCCCGAAACCCGGTGTGGACCTTGCCGATCCCACGGCCTTCGCCTCGATCGGCATGACCGTGACCGGTCTGCCGGCGCTCAACGCGATACCGCAGGTGGTGGCCGCACCCCCGGGACTGCTCACCAGCGCCGACCTGCCGCTGCGCGGGTTCGCCGGCCGATTCAGACTCTGAGGCTTTCGACTCAGGCCGCCGGCGTCGCCCCCAACACGCGTTGCAGGTCGGGCAACATCGCCTGAAGTTGTCCACCCCAGTATCCCCAGCTGTGGGTTCCGTTGGCGGGGAAGTTGAACACGCCGTTGGACCCGCCGGCGGACTGGTAGGCCGAGGCGAAGTTCTTGTTCGTGCGGATCGTGACGCCCTCCAGGAACTGGGCAGGGATCTGGGCATTGCCCAACCCCGCGTCCAGGTCGGAGGGGTTGCCGTTGCCGCAGTACACCCAGATGCGGGTGTTGTTGCCGACGAGGCGTCCGATCTGCAGCATCGGGTCGTTGCGCTGCCACGCCGACCCACCGTAGGGCCCCCACATGTCCAGGGCGTTGAAGCCGCCCGCATCGGCCATGGCCACACTCACCAGGATCGGCCAGAAGCCTTCGGAAAGATTGAGGAACCCGGACAGCGAAGCGGCGTAACCGAATTGGCCCGGATGGTAGGCGGCCAGGATCAACGCCGCACTGCCTGACATCGAAAGCCCCACGGCGGCATTGCCGTTCGGGCTGATGCCACGGTTCGCCGACAGCCACGCGGGCAGTTCGGAGGTCAGGAACGTCTCCCATTTGTAGGTCTGGGTGGTGCCGTTACCGACCGCGGGCCGGTACCAGTCGGTGTAGAAGCTGGACATGCCGCCGACGGGCATCACCACCGAGAGACCGGATCCGTTGAACCAGGAGAACGCGCCGGTGTTGATGTCCCATCCGCTGCGGTCGTCCTGCGCGCGCAGGCCGTCGAGCAGGTAGACCGCGTGCGGGCCGCCGCCCTGGAACTGGACGCGGATGTCGCGGCCCATCGCCGCGGAGGGGACCTCGAGCATCTCGACGCTGTCCGCGGCCGCCGGGGGCGGGGTGGCCACGGTGAGAAACCCGGCGGTCAGGGCGACCGCCAGGGCGAGGACGAATCTTGTGAACATGAGCTTTCCGTTCACCCCGACCCGGGTTGATACGGGTATATCGCTTGTGGTGCGCCGGATGGTTACCCGCAAGGGGGGAGTTGTCCACAGTCGCGACTTCATCCACAGCTGGGCGGTCCGCACGAGCGAGCGACGCCCGGGCGGACGATAATCGAACGCATGTGCGAATCAGGCTTCGATCCGGACGATGACACGGCCGTCATCACCGCGATCACCGACGCCGCACGTGCCGAAGCCGCCGCTGCGGCCCGGAGGTTGGCGGCGATCCACGCACTGATGGATCTGCGTCTGCTTGACGACGACGAACGCGAATTGTGGGCCTGCGATCCCTGGGACGCCGCCGCTGCCGAGATCGGCGCCGCGCTGGGCCTGAGCCAGCGGCGGGCTTCTGGTCAGATGTATCTGGCGCGGGCGATGCACACCCGTCTGCCCCGCGTCTTCGCCTTGCTGACGGCCGGTGCCGTGAGCGCGCGGACGGCCTCGACCATCGCCTGGCGCACCCATCTGGTCATCGACGACGACGCCCTGGCGGCCATCGACTCCGCGATCGCCGACCAGGCTGTCCACTGGGGGCCGCTCTCGGACGCCAAACTAGACCTGGCAATCGACAAGGTCCTCGCCGAACACGACCCCGATGCGGTCCGCGCCTTCGAGGCTGCGGCGCGGGGTCGGGATGTGCAGTTCGGTAAGCCTGAGGATGACACCGGCACGTCGTCGATGTGGGGCCGGCTCTACAGCACCGACGCAGCGCTGATCAAGAAGCGTTTGGTCGAGCTGACTCGGCACTTGTGTGCTGGTGACCCGCGCAGTGCGGGTGAGCGTCGCGTTGATGCCTTGGGTGCGATGGCCGCCGAGTCCGGTCCGTTGGCCTGTCGGTGCGGCAACTCCGGCTGTGCCGGCGCCACGGTGAAGCCGAGTCGCAGCCCGGCGGTCATCCACGTGCTGGCCGACGAACGCGCCATCACCGCGGCCCGCACCGGAATCTCGAAGGACGCAACGCAGACCGCCGCGCCCGCGCCGGTGCGGCAGCCGGCAGCAGTGCTGCAGGGCGGCGGCATCGTCCCCCAGCCGCTGCTGCAAGAGCTGTTGCTCAACGGCGCCCGAGTCAAACCCCTCACCGCACCACCGACACACCCCGAGCCCGGCTACCGGCCGTCGGCGGCGCTGGCCGCGTTCGTCCGCGCTCGGGACATGTTCTGCCGGTTCCCCGGTTGCAGCACCCCGGCGCAGTTCTGCGACATCGATCATGTGATTCCGTACCCGGTGGGGCCGACCCATCCGTCGGATTTGCGCTGCCTGTGCCGCAAGAATCACTTGCTCAAGACCTTCTGGACCGGTGAGCAGGGCTGGTCGGATGTGCAGCATCCCGACGGCACCATCGTGTGGACTTCGCCCACTGGTCACACGTACACCACCCATCCCGGGAGTCGCCTCGTGTTCCCGGACTGGGACGTCACGACTGCCACGCTTACGCTGGCGGCGTCGGGGAGCGCGTCGACACCGAACCGTGGCCTGCAGATGCCCCGCCGCACCCGCACCCGCGGTGCCGAACGTGCGCAACGCATGAAAAGCGCACGCGCACAACGAGACACCAGCTGACAGTCGTCGGTTCAGGCTAGGGCTTGGTGAGCTCCGCGTAGCGCGTCACGTGGTAGTCGGTGCTGCCGAATTCGTACTGGACCGCGGTGAGTCGCTTGAAGTAGTGGCCGATGGCCAGTTCCTCGGTCATGCCCATGCCGCCGTGCAACTGCACCGCGTTCTGGCCGATGAAGCGGGCCGCGCGCCCCACGGTCGCCTTGGCCGCCGAGACCGCCCGGGCTCGCGTCGCCGGTTCGGCATCCAGATTCAGGACCGCGAGATAAACCGCCGCCACCGCCTGTTCGAGCTCCATGTACATGTCGACCATGCGGTGCTGGAGCACCTGGAAGCTGCCGATGCGCTGACCGAACTGCTGGCGCTGCTTGGAGTATTCGACGGTGTCGGCCAACACCTTTCGCATGCAGCCCACCGCCTCGGACGCGACCGCGGCCGCACCCTCGTCCAGAGCCCGCGCCAGCGACGGTTCGGCCACGCTGAGCCTGGCGTCGGCGGGCAGGCGCAGGCCGTCGAACACCAGGTCGGCGGCCTGCCGGTCGTCGATGGTCCGATAGCTGTGCACCGTGAGCCCGGCGGGTAGGGCCGACGCATCGAATTCGGTGAGAAACAGCGAGGTGGCCTCAGCGGTGTCTGCGGTGATCAACAGGTGGGTGGCCAACGGCGCGTCGAGTACCACCGACTTCGCACCGGTGATGACCCAGCCGTCGCCGTCGGAGGCCGCGGCGGCCGGCCCCTCCGCGTCGAGATGGGCCAGCGCGACGACGGCGGTGCCCGCCACGATCTGTTCCAGCACCGCGCGGGCCGGCGCGGTGTCGGCGCGCGCCAGCAGTCCGCCGCCCACCACCACGGTGCTGACGTAGGGCTCGACCACCAGGGCGCGGCCCAACGTCTCGGTGATGACCATCATTTCTTCTGCGCCACCGCCGATCCCGCCGACGGACTCGTCGAAGGTGGCACCCAGGATGCCGAGTTCGTCGGCGAACGATCGCCAGATCTCGGGCTGCCACCCCGAGCCGGTCTTGGCCGCGGTGCGGCTCCTCGGCAGGTCATAGCGGGTGTCGAGGAACTTGGCGAGGCCGTCGCGCAGCAGTTCCTGTTCCTTGCTGAGGTTGAATTCCATACCAGTTCCCTAGAGCCCGAGCGCCGCTTTGGCGAGGATGTTCCGCTGAATTTCATTGCTGCCGGCATAGATCGATCCGGCGCGGTCGTTGAAGTACCGCAACGGTGCCACCGCCTGCCAGGGCTGTCCGCTGACGTAGCCGTCGGCCGGTGGCTCGTATTCGGTGACCGGCCCGCCCGGACGGGTGGCATGGGGTTGATAGACCCGGCCCCGCGGACCGGCGGTCTCGAGGGCCAACTCGGTGATCGCCTGGCTCAACTCGGTCGAGATCACCTTGAGCATCGAGGAGGCCGACCCGGGGTTGCCGCCCTCGGCGACCACCGCCAGGGTCCGGAATTCCAGAATCTCCAGCACCTCGGTGCGGATCCGGACATCGGCGAGCTTGCGCGCGAAGGCGGGGTCCTCGATCAGCGGTGCGCCGTCGGGTCCACGCTGATGTGTTGCGGCAGTAGCGATTTCCTCCGCCATCACCTGTAGCGCCGGGGCGGTGGCGCCGCCGCCGCGCTCGAACTCCAACAGGTACTTGGCCACGGTCCAGCCGTCGTCGATCTCGCCGAGCACATTGGCCTGCGGGACCCGCACCCCGGAGAAGAACACCTGGCTCTGGACCTCCTCGCCGGAGGTCATGACCAGGGGATGCACCTCGATGCCGGGGGTGTCCATCTCGAGCAGCACGAAGGTGATGCCCTGCTGCTTGCGCTCCAGCCGCGACGTGCGGACCAGGGCGAACATCCAATTGGCCTCGGTCGCATGCGTGGTCCAGATCTTGCTGCCGTCGAGGATCAGGTCGTCGCCGTCGGCGACCGCGGCCATTTGCAGCGAGGCCAGGTCGCTGCCCGACTCCGGTTCGGAGTAGCCCTGGCAGAAGAACACCTCACCGGTGAGGATGCGCGGCAGGAAGAACGCCTTCTGCTCGTCGGTGCCGAATTTGATAATGGCGTGGGCCACCATCTTGATCCCCATCGGGGAGAGCGACGGGGCGCCCGCCAACTGCGACTCGCGGCTGAAGATGTAGTGCTGGGTCAGCGTCCAATCGCACCCGCCGTACTGCACCGGCCACGCCGGGGCCGCCCAACCGCGCTCGTGCAGGATGGCCTGCCAGGCCATGCTGGCCTCATGGTCGGCGTACACGCTGGTCATCAGCCGGCCGGCGGCGCGCAGGTCCGGGGTGAGCTTCTGTTCGAGGAACTCGCGCACCTCATCGCGGAATGCGCGATCCTGCGCTGACCACTCCAAGTCCATTCGTCGTCCTCACCCTCGGGTCCGGCTATTTTCGATATTTGATCAAATCTTGCCAGACGCCCGGACGCGGGTCCATCCCTGGGTGTGGGCAGCGGTCAGGGGCCGGCCAGGGCGGCGTCGACGGCGTCGGCGGACAGGATCCGGTCGAGGATCAACGCGACCGACCCCTCGACGGCGCTGCGGTCCCCGTGCGAGGCGGGCACGACCTGCAGGGCGCGGGTCGCCAGGGCCGTCGCGGTGCCGTAGAGGGTTTCGCGTAGGCCGGCCACCAGGAAGTCGTACGCCCGTGCCATATCGCCGCCGACCACCACGACCGCCGGGTTGAGGAGGTTGACCGCAGCGGCGACCACCTCACCGATGTGTCGGCCGCTGTCGCGCAGCAGGCGACGCGCCTCGGGTTCGCCGCGGTTGGCCAAGTCGACGACATCGCGGATATGTCCGACGGTGTGCCCGTGTTGCTGCAGGGTGCGGACCAGGGTCCAGCCCCCGGCGATGGCTTCGAGGCAGCCGGTGTCGCCGCATCGACACGGAAGTCCTTGCGCGGCCGCGATTTTATTGTGTCCGAACTCGCCGGCGGCACCCACCGCCCCGCGCCGAAGCGCACCGCCCGCGATGATCCCGGCGCCGAGACCGGTCGAGAGCTTCAGCATTAGCAGGTCGTCGACGTCCCGGTGCCCGTCGCGCCATTCGGCCAGTGCCATGACGTTGGCGTCGTTGTCCACGACGACCGGCGCCGCCGTCAGAGGCGCGAAGTACGGCGCAAGCGCGATGCCGTCCCAGCCGCTCATGATCGGGGAATTCATGCTGGCGCCGCGCAGTTGATCGACGGCACCGGGAAGGCTCAGGCCCACTCCGCGGATCTCGGCGAGGTCGTGGCCGGACTCGCCGACCAGGGCCTCGAGGCGCTTGGTCACATCCGCCATCAACTCCTCCGGTCCCGCGCGACCGTCGAGATCGACCTCGCAGTGCGCCCGAACGGTTCCGGCCAGGTCGGCGATCGCCAGGCAGGTGCGGCTGCGGCCGATCGCGACGGCCAACACGACTCCGGCCGCGCCGTCGAAGCGCAGCAGCGTCGGGGGCCGACCCCCGGTGGAAGCGCCCTCTTCGCGCTCGGTGACCAGCCCGAGCGTCTTGAGCGCGTCCACCCGGGCCGCAACCGCGGTCCGCGACAATGTGGTGGCCGCGCGGACTTCGCTCCGGGTGCTCACCGCGCCGGCGCGGATCAGAGCGAACACCTCGCCGGCGGAGACGGCGCGGGCTGTGGCGGCGCGCCTGAGGACCGGCATCTTTGTATTAGAACAAGCCGTGATCGATGCAACAAGTCCCCAATAAGCGGCCACTTAAGTCTGATAAAAACCTAAGTCTGATGGCGTGAGAGCGCAAGTGCCGTTAGCCTGAGGTCGGTTCTTGGTGTGCTGCAACGGCGCAGGTGCCGGTTTTCGCCGATCGGCATAGAACACCGAGAGCGCTGCTGTTAGCGGTTTTGCTGCGGCGAAAGGAGGCTGAGTCCATGAGCCAGATCGAGCTGTATCTACCGGGTCGGATGTGCGTGACGGTGACCGCACGCAGTGTGCGCGTGCAGCGCAGCGGCGGCCACTGAGGTCAGCGACGACAACACCGGCAGGCCCAACGGGCCTGCCGGTGTGTCCACGAGTTGGTTAGGCCGAAGCGGCGCGCTGCGGCCGCCGGCCCCGGCCACCGCCGGAACCCTGATGCCCCGAACGGGCGCCACCGCGACCCGCCGGTGATCCGCCACCGGACCTGCGATGGGGCGGCTTCGAGCGATTCTGCGAGACCGGCTGCGCGACAACGGGCTTGGGCTTCTGGAAGGGAGCCAACTCCCCGACCAGATCGCGCACCGAATCGGACTCGGCCGAGACCTGCTGCGGCTCAACGCGAATCCCCGCGCGCTGCAGCAGGGTCCGGGTATCGCGACGCTGCTCGGGCAGCACCACTGTTACGACGTCGCCGGCATTGCCGGCGCGCGCGGTGCGTCCGGACCGGTGCAGGTAGGCCTTGTGCTCCATCGGCGGATCCACGTGCACGACCAGTTCGACATCGTCGACGTGCACGCCGCGTGCCGCGATGTCGGTGGCCACCAACACCCGGGCGGTACCACTGGTGAACGCGGCCAGGTTGCGGTCGCGTGCGGGCTGGGACAGGTTGCCGTGTAGATCAACCGACGGCACACCGGCCTCGGTGAGTTGTTTGGCCAGCTTGCGGGCCTGATGCTTGGTGCGCAGGAACAGGATTCGGCGCCCGGTGCCCGAAGCGAGGTACTGCACCAGTCTCCGCTTGTCCTCGACGCCCGAGACGTGGAACACGTGATGGGTCATCGCGGCGACGGGGGAGTTGACCTCATCGACCGAATGCAGGACCGGTTCCCGCAGGAACTTCGCCACCAGCTTGTCCACGCCGTTGTCCAGGGTTGCCGAGAACAACAGGCGCTGACCACCGGAGGGGGTCGCCGACAGGATGCGCGTGACGCCGGGCAGGAAGCCCAGGTCGGCCATGTGGTCGGCCTCGTCGATGACGGTGATCTCCACGGCCTTCAAGCTGATTTCGCCCTGACGCATCAGGTCTTCGAGGCGGCCGGGGCAAGCCACCACGATGTCGACGCCGGCCTTGAGGGCCTGGACCTGACGGTGTTGGGACACGCCGCCGAAGATGGTGGTGACGGTCAAGCCGGCAACGGCGGCCAGCGGCTGCAGCGTTGCGGTGATCTGGGTGGCCAGTTCGCGGGTGGGCGCCAGGATCAGGCCCGACGGTTGCGCCGCACGGCGGCGTCCGGGCGACAGCCGGGTCACCAACGGGAGGCTGAACGCCAGGGTCTTACCGCTGCCGGTCTTTCCGCGGCCCAGCACGTCGCGGCCCGTCATGGAGTCCGGCAGTGTCTTGGTCTGAATCGGAAAGGGTGCGCTAATGCCTTGTGCGGCAAGCGTCTTGACCAGTCCGTCGGAAACACCGAGGCTGGCGAAAGTGGGTTCAATTGTCACAGAGAGTGTTGCCTTTCAGGCATCGCTGTCATCGCGGCAACAACCGTTACATGACAGGCTAAGGTGGCGAGATTGCCGGTGGGCAAAATCGATCGCCGCGAGAACTGTTCGTGTGGGTTGTGCTCCTCACCGAGATGCGGTGAGTTCCCAAAAGATTTCACGACGTACCGACGGGCGCTGTGGCGCGTCAGCATCTCGCCCAGCATAACGCATCATTCAGTCCGCCTCCGCCGAGGCCGTCGTTGTGGCGGGCCGCAACGGTGCCCGCGGCACGACGGGACGGTACTGGCCGTTCCACGAATCCAGCGTCTGCAGCAGCCAAAAAGCCGCAAACTCAACGATCAGAGCGATTTCGAGGCCCAGAATCGCGTAATTCCAGGTCCGCAGATGCACGTGCAGGACGCCCACCACCACCAACGTGGCGCTCATCACGGCCGCGATGGTGATGTACCCCACAGTGAATCGCCCGCGAGCGCGGCAGTGGCAGAAGTGCTGGATCGAGTAACACGCATACAGCACCACCACCGCGATGATGCCGCTGAACATGGCGATCGCGGCCGCGGAATGCGCGCCGGCCGAGAAAGAATCGCGGTCGATCAGAAACCAGAGCAGCCCGGCCGCCAGCGCCGCGGCGGTCAGCACCGGCGCGGCCACCTGAACCCACTTGAGCACGAAGTCGGCCACCGCGACCAGCACCGGTCGCGGCGGGCGGTCCGGCTCGAAGCGGTGGGCACCGTGGTCCACATCGGCGCCCGGGGCGGGCCCGGCCTGCGCGCGCACCACCAGATACGTCACGATGCCCACCGCGGCCCCGACCAGCACGGCGATGACGTTGTTGCTCACCGCGGCGGTGGTGACACTGTGGGTCGGCAACCAGAGTCCACAACTGGTGGCCGGATCTTTGGGGTTGTGCAGGGGACTGCTGGTGGGCACCAATGCCACTACGAAGGCGAGGAACCCGGCGAAGTTCAACAGGATGTCCTCGGGCGTCGTGAGGCCCTTGTACGAGATCAGGCATACTCCCACCGCGCACAACGCGCCGATGAAAACCGCGTGGGCGACGGTGTAGTAGAACGCACTGATCGAGGTCTGCCAGCAGTTGTCGGATGTGGCCGCCAGCACCATCGAGGCCAGCAGGCCGGCGACGACCGCAACGAGGGCCAGCCGGACGTATCGGTAGGTCGCCAGCGGGTATCCGACGCCGGTGTCCTGCGCTGCCGCTGGTCGGGTCATCTCAGCAGCAGCGCGCGCCGGGGTTCGCGTCGCTGGCGGCATGCCGCATCCGCCAGTAGTCGCGTTCGGAGCACACCGGTTGACCCGGGTGGCGGCGCCGACGGTGTTCGACGTAGCGCTGGTAGTGGTTGTCGCCCATCAATGATGCCCAGTACCAACGGATTTGCCGGAGGCTGTTGATAGCTCGTGCCATTGCTGCTGCACCTCCTTCTCGGCGGTGGACGGAATCATGCCGGCGGGAGCGAAAATGCGTGAGGGCACGGGTTCATCCTCGGTCAACGGTCGGCCGGTGCCGCGGATCGAACGCAGCGCCACCACAACTCCGGCGAGGAACACGATGAGCACCAGCACCGCGAACATGATGGAGAACGTGCCCTGGATGAAGGTGTTGCGGATCACCGCGTCGATCTCGCCCGGCGTCTTGGCGGCGCCGAAGCTGGTCTGGCCGGCCGCCTTGGCCGCCACGTACTGCGAATGTTGAGTCCAGTAACCGACTTTGGGATCGCCGGAGAAGATCTTCTGCCACGACGCGGTCATCGTCACGATCAGATCCCACAGCAGCGGAACCCCCGGTATCCAGGCCCATTTGAGATGGCCCCGCTTGATCACCACCACGGTGACAACGGTCAGCGCGATCGCGGCCAACAACTGGTTGGCGATACCGAACAGCGGGAACAGGGTGTTGATGCCGCCCAGCGGATCGGTCACCCCCATCAGCAGGATGGACCCCCACGCCGCGACCACCACCACGCTGCAGGTCCAGGCGCCCACCCGCCAACTGGGGTCGCGCAGCTTGCGCATCGGGCCCCCGATGTTGCTCAGGCCGTCGGACAACATGAAGCGGGCCACCCGGGTGCCGGCGTCGACCGTCGTCAAGATGAACAACGCCTCGAACATGATCGCGAAGTGATACCAGAACGCCTTGAGGTTGGGGCCGCCGAACACCTGCAGTACCTCGGCCATCCCGAACGCGAGGGTGGGTGCGCCGCCGGTGCGGGAGATGATCGATTCCTCCCCGACACTTTCGGCGGCCGCGGTGATCTCGTCCGCGCTGATGGGTTGCCCGGACAAACCGAGATTGTTGACGTAGTCCGCCGCGGACTCCGCCGCCCCGCCGGTTGCCGCCGCCGGTGCGTTCATCACGAAGTACAGGTGCTGGTTGAGAATCGAGGCGGTGATCAGCGCCATGATCGCGACGAACGACTCGGTCAGCATGCCGCCGTAGCCGATCAGCCGCATCTGGCTTTCCTTCTCCAGCAGCTTCGGGGTGGTGCCGGAGGCGATCAGCGAATGGAACCCCGACAGCGCACCGCAGGCAATCGTGATGAACAGGAACGGGAACAGCGCCCCGGCGAACACCGGACCGTCGCCCCGGGTGGCGAACTGCGAGATCGCGGGCGCCTCCATCAGCGGCCGCGCGACCAGGATTCCCACCGCGAGTAACGCGATGGTGCCGACCTTCATGAACGTCGACAGGTAATCGCGGGGCGCCAGCAGCAACCACACCGGCAGCACCGAGGCGGCCAGGCCGTAGATGATCAGGCACCACGACAGGGTGACCTTGGACAGCGTGAACCAGTCTGTACCCCAGGCGGTGTCGGCCACCCACCCGCCGGAGGCCACCGCGAGCAGCAGCAGCACGACACCTATGAGCGACACCTCCGACACCCGTCCCGGCCGGAAGAAGCGCAGATAGAGGCCCATGAAGATGGCGATCGGAATGGTCATCGCGATGGAGAACACGCCCCACGGGCTGTCGGCCAGGGCGTTGACCACCACCAGCGCCAACACCGCCAGCAGGATCACCATGATGACCAGCACGCCGACAATGGCGGCCACGCCGCCGACGACACCGAGTTCGTCGCGCGCCATCTGGCCCAGCGAGCGGCCGCGCCGGCGCGTCGAGATGCTCAGCACCAGGTAGTCCTGCACGCAGCCGGCGACCACCGCACCGATGATGATCCAGATGGCACCCGGCAGGAACCCCATCTGGGTGGCCAGCACCGGACCCACCAACGGACCCGCCCCGGCGATCGCGGCGAAGTGGTGGCCGAACAGCACGCGCCGGTCGGTCGGCATGTAGTCGGTGCCGTTTTCGAATATCTCGGCGGGAGTGGCGTGTTCGTCGCGGGGCTGGACGAGCTTCAGTTCGATGAGCCGCGCGTAGAACCGGTAGCCCAGGACGTAGGTGCAGATCGCCGCGATCACGAACCACACGGCGTTGACGGTTTCTCCGCGGAAGAACGCGATGATCGCCCACGCCAACGCGCCGAGGATCGCGATGGTCGCGAAGATCAGCTTGTGTTTGGTGGTGATGGGGGAGCGGTCGATGATCGCTACCGGCGGCAGGTCCTGGTCGGTGCGGATGTAGGTGATGTCTCCGACGGTCTCCTCGGTGCCCTCCGAGGGCGTGGCGGCAGGTATTGCCACGTGGTAGGCCTTCCACTGATTCGGGTTGACTGAGCTACGTTGACGCGTGGATCGATCTTGTCACCACTGGCGCCTCAGCTGTCGAAGATCGCCCGGACCGTGTCGACGGTGTCGGCCTCGGCGGGCGACTTGTCGTCGCGATAACGCAGCACCCGGGCGAACCGCAGCGCCATCCCGGCGGGGTAGCGGGACGACTTCTGCACACCGTCGAACGCGATCTCCACCACCTGCTCGGGGCGTAGCCGCACCACGTAACCGTCGGTGGGGCCGGCGGCTAGCTCGAGGAACCGGGCCGTCTGCCACTCCAACATCGCATCGGTCATGCCCTTGAAGGTCTTGCCCAGCATGACGAAACCGTCGCCGTCGGGACTGCGTGCCCCGAGGTGAATGTTGGACAGCTTGCCGGTGCGCCGGCCCGACCCCCATTCCACGGCGAGGACCACCAGATCCAGGGTGTGCACCGGCTTGATCTTCAACCAGCCCGAGCCGCGCCGGCCCGCCTCGTAGGGCGCGGATGCGGACTTGGCCAGTACGCCCTCGTGGCCCGCGGCCAGGGTGGCCGCCAGGAACTGTGCGGCCGCGTCGGGGTCCGAGGTGTGCAGGCGGTCGACCCGCAGCCGGTCGGGCACCAGCGCGTCCAGTGCGGCCAGCCGCTGCGTGGTCGGCTCGTCGATCAGATCGGTGCCGTCGACATGCAGCAGGTCGAAGAAGAACACCGAGAGGTGTTGTGCGGCAGCGGCGACCGACGCATCGCCGCGGCGACCGAACCGCGAGGCGGTCACCTGGAAGCGGTGCGGCCGGCCGCCGGGGCGCAGTGCAATCGCCTCGCCGTCGGCGATCAGGGTGCGTACCGGTAGCGCCAGCGTCGCGGCGACCACCTCGGGCAGCCGCGCGGTGACGTCGTCGAGGCTGCGGGTGTACACGCTCACGGTGTCGTCGTGGCGGTGGATCTGAACCCGCGCGCCGTCCAGCTTGGCCTCGAAAATCGCTGTCCCGCCGTGGCGTTCGAGGGCGTCGGTGACATCGGCGGCGGTCTGCGCGAGCATGGGTGACACCGGCCGGCCGACCTGCAACGAGAACTCGGCCACCGCCGCCGCGCCGCCGGTCAGCGCTGCCGCGGCGACTGCGGGCAGGTTTCCGGCCAGCATGGCCGCGCGCCGGATGGCCACCGGTGGCAGGCCGGCGGCCTTGGCGACCGCATCGGCCATCACTCCGCCCAACGCGCCCTGCCGCAGCTCGCCGGACAGCAGGCGACGAAGAAACTGCTGCTCGTCCGCGGTGGCCTCGCCGAACAGGGCGGCGACCAAAGCCGCGCGCCGCGCCGTCGATCCCTTGCCGGCCACCCGGCCGATCTCGGTCAAGGCGGCATCGACGCCCGACACGGTGTGGGTCGGCGCCGTCGCGGGGGCCGGCGGGGACCGCAGCGCCGCCCAGCCGACCCCGATCTGGCGTTGTGGCAGCTCTCCCAAGAGCCACGACACGACTGTGGCGACCTGCCGGGAGCGGTCGGAGGGGTCGGCCTCGACGGCGGCGGCGGACAGCAGCGCGGCGAGTTGAGTGATCTTCGCCGACCGGGACGCGGACGCGCCGACCTGCGCCGAGGTGGTCGCGACATCGGTCAACCGCATGGATTCACCGTCGCACAATCCACCGGCACCGGGGAAGACTCGAGATCCGGACACTCATTTATCGCCCCCGGGGTGCCGTACCGTGACACGAGGCGTTAACTTTGTAACGAAATCAGGCTTTAGGCTTTAGGGAGGCATTGCATGGAGATCAGCGGCAAGAAGGCCATCGTCGTCGGTGGAGCATCGGGCATGGGACGGGCGTCGGCGGAATTGCTCAAGGCCAAGGGCGCCGACGTGGCGATCCTGGACCGTGAGGGTTCCGACGGCAAGGATGTCGCCGAGGCGTTGGGTGGCAAGTTCTACGCCGTCGATGTCACCGACTTCGAGGGCACCGAGGAGACGCTCGCGGCGGCGGTCGCCGACCTCGGTGGTCTGCACGTGATCGTCACGACGGCCGGCGGTGGAATCGGGGAGCGCACGCTGGGCAAGGCCGGCGTGCACAGCCTGGACTCGTTCCGCAAGACCATCGATCTGAACCTGGTCGCGACCTTCAACATCAGCCGGCTGGCGGCCCAGCACATGGCCAACAACGAGCCTGAGGACGAGGAACGCGGCGTCATCATCAACACCGCTTCGATCGCGGCCTTCGAGGGACAGATCGGCCAGGTGGCCTACACCGCGGCCAAGGCCGGCATCGCGGGGATGTGTCTGACCATGGCCCGCGACCTCGGGTCGGTGGGCGTGCGGGTGCTCGCGATCGCGCCGAGCCTGTTCGCGACCGGTCTGACCAAGGGCATCCCGGACGAGTTCGCGACCGCGCTGACCAAGGACGCCGCGTTCCCGAAGCGGCTGGGCCGCCCGGAGGAGTACGGCAAGCTCGTCACCGCGATCGTCGAGAACCCGATGCTCAACGGGCAGTGCCTGCGCCTCGATGCGGGCCAGCGGTTCGCGCCCAAGTAGGCTGCTCTGCAATAGAGTGCACTCTAAACGCTAGGACGAGGAGAACCCGTGGGCATCGCGTTGACCGACGACCATCGTGAGCTCGCCGGGGTTGCCCGCGGGTTCCTCACCGCTCAGAAAGCCCGTGCCGCGGCCCGGGAACTGCTGGACGCACCGGAGGAGACGCGTCCGGCGTTCTGGTCCGAGTTGGCCGGTCTCGGCTGGCTGGGCCTGCACATCGGCGAGGAGTACGGCGGGTCCGGCTTCGGCCTGCCCGAGTTGGTGGTGGTCCTCGAGGAACTCGGCCGCGCGGTCGCCCCGGGCCCCTTCGTCCCCACCGTGGTGGCCTCGGCCGTGATCGAGCGCACCGGCAGCGACGCACAGAAGACCCGGCTGCTGCCCGGACTGATCGACGGGTCGGTCACCGCCGCAGTCGGATTGGCCGGCGACGTCGTCATCGAGAACGGCCGTGCCAAGGGCAAGGCCGGGGTGGTTCTCGGCGCCGCCCTCGCCGATCTGTTAGTGCTGGCCGCCGGCGATGATCTGCTGATCGTCGAGCGCGACCGGGCCGGGGTGTCGGTGCAGGTGCCGGACAATCTCGACCCGACCCGCCGGTCCGGACGGGTGCAACTCGACGACGTGGCCGTGCGCGACGACGACATCATCACCGGTGCTCGTTCGTCGGCGCTGGCTCACGCCCGTGCGCTGTTCGCCGCCGAGGCGGTCGGGGGCGCGGGTGACTGCCTGGACGCGGCGGTGGAGTACGCCAAGGTGCGCCAGCAGTTCGGCCGCACCATCGCGACCTTCCAGGCGGTCAAGCACCACTGCGCGAACATGGTGGTGGCGGCCGAATCGGCGCTGGCGCTGGTGTGGGATGCCGCCCGCGCACAGGGCGATTCGGATCAGGAGTTCGCACTGATGGCGGCCGGCGCGGCCGCCTCGGCGTTCCCCGCCTACCTGCGCAACGCGGAACTGAACATCCAGGTGCACGGCGGTATCGGATTCACCTGGGAACACGACGCGCACCTGCATCTGCGGCGCGCGATGGTGCTGCGCGCCGCGCTCGGTGACGAGGCGGCGGCCGCCGATGTCTTCGATCTGACCGCAGCGGGCGTGCGGCGCAACAACAGCCTGGACCTGCCGCCGGAGGCCGAGGAACTGCGGGTGAGCGTCCGGGCCGACGCGGCGGAGATCGCCAAGCTGGACGAGGTTGACCGGTTGGACCGCCTGATCGCCACCGGCTATGTGATGCCGCACTGGCCCAAGCCGTGGGGACGCGCCGCCGACGCCGTCGAGCAGTTGGTGATCGACGAGGAGTTCCGCGCGGCCGGCGTCAAGGCCCCGGACTACGGCATCACCGGCTGGGTCATCCTGACTCTGGTCCAGCACGGAACCCCTTCGCAGATCGAACGATTCGTCGAGAAGGCGCTGCGCCGGGAAGAGATCTGGTGCCAGCTGTTCTCCGAGCCGGACGCGGGCTCGGATGCGGCCGCGGTCAAGACCCGGGCGGTGCGCGTCGACGGCGGCTGGAAGATCAACGGGCAGAAGGTGTGGACCAGCGGCGCGCACTACTGTCGGCGCGGTCTGGCCACCGTCCGCACCGATCCCGATGTGCCCAAGCACGCGGGCATCACCACCGTGATCGTCGATATGAAGGCGCCCGGGGTCGAGGTGCGACCGCTGCGGATGATCACCGGCGGTTCGGAATTCAACGAGGTGTTCTTCAACGACGTCTTCGTTCCCGACGAGGACGTGGTGGGCGAGCCCAACACCGGGTGGACCGTGGCACGCGCGACGTTGGGTAATGAGCGCGTCAGCATCGGCAGCGGCGCCGGGGTCGGCGGCATCAAGCCCGAGACCGTGATTCCGATGGTGAACGAATTCGGAGATCGCGTGACCGGCGCGAAGATTCGGGCCGGTAACTACCTGGCCGACGACCACGCGATCCGGCTGCTGAACCTGCGCCGGGCGGTGCGCAGCATCGAGGGCGCCGGCCCCGGACCCGAGGGCAACATCACCAAACTCAAGCTTGCCGAACACATGGGCGAGTACGCGGGCATCGCCGGTGCGCTCAGCGGTTCCGAACTGGTGCTGATGGACGGTCCGACCGCCCTGGTGGCGCAACTGGCGATGGGTGCCCGCGGGATGGCGATCGCCGGCGGCACCTCCGAGGTCACCCGGAATCAGATCGCCGAACGGATCCTGGGGATGCCGCGCGATCCGCTGATCAAATAGGTGCTGGACCCGGGTCCCCCCGCAGGCCACCGGGCCTCGCACATTGCCCGACTGATCGAGGCCGACATCATTCGGCGCGGTTGGCCCGTCGGCGAATCGCTGGGCTCGGAACCAGTGCTGCAACAACGGTACGGCGTCAGCCGGGCGGTGCTGCGCGAGGCGGTACGGCTGGTCGAACACCATCAGGTGGCGCGGATGCGACGCGGTCCGAACGGCGGCCTGATTGTCACCCCGCCGGATGCGGCCCCGGCGACCCGGGCGATGGTCATCTACCTGGAGTACGCCGGCACCACGATCTCGGAATTGCTCGAGGCCCGGCTGTTACTGGAGCCGCTGGCTGCCGGGCTGGCCGCCGAACGCGTCGATGAAGCCGAGATCGACGCCCTGCGAGGCGCTCTCGCGGCCACCGATGGCCAGCCGGGCCACGGCGAACTGCACATCGAGTGGGCCGAGCTGGCGGGCAATCCGGTGTTGACGTTGTTCGTGGAGGTGCTGACGCGGCTGACCGCGCGCTATGCCCGGGGGGCGCGCCCGCCGACGCCGGACGGGTTGCGGCGCCTGGCGGCCGACCACGGGGCGATCGTGGCGGCCATCACCGCCGGTGACGCCGGCCGTGCCGCGACGTTGACCGAGGATCACGTGCAGACCGTGACGGGATGGCTGCAGCGCCACCATCGGCCCGGCCCGGGGCGCGGTGGCGCACCGGCCGCGGTACGGGGCAAGCGGGCCGAGGTGCTGGCCGCCGCGATCCATGAGGACATCGCGACCGAGGGCTGGCGGACCGGGACCGTCTTCGGTGGTGAAGCCGACCTGCTGCAGCGGTATGGAGTGTCGAGATCGACTCTGCGCGAGGCGGTTCGGCTACTCGATTACCACACCGTGGCTCGCATGCGACGCGGTCCGGGTGGGGGGTTGATCATCACCGAGCCGCAACCGGAGGCGGCCGTCGACACCATTGCGCTCTACCTCGACTACCGCCGGCCCACCCGGATGGACCTGAACCTGGTGCGCGAGGCCATCGAGGTCGACAACGTCGCCGCCGTCGTCGCCCGCCGTACCGATCCGGACGTGGTCGCCTTCCTGGCGGGTCGACACGACGGACCGCCCGACGGTGCGGCGCCCGAGGATCCCCGCGCGGCCGGGTGGGCCGAGTTGGCCTTCCACACCGAACTGGCCGAACTGGCCGGCAACCGGGTGCTGAACATCTTCCTGCGGATCATCATCGAGCTGTTCGGCCGGCATTGGACCCCGACCATGCAACCCATGCCCGGCCCCGGCGACGCCCTCGAGATGTACCGCGCTCACGGCCGCATCGTGGCGGCCATCCGCGACGGGGACGACAGCATGGCCCAACACCGCTCACGGCGGCATCAGGAGGCGTTGTCGTCCTGGTGGGTGTAGTCGGTAAACCGTGGACCTGCGCAGGGTAATCTGACCGCGATGCATATCGCGGTAACGGGCGGTACCGGCTACGTCGGCGCTCACATGGTGGCCGAACTGCTGACGGCCGGGCACAGCGTGAAGCTTCTGGTGGAGCCGCACTGGTCCAACGACACACTGCTGGAGCGACTGCGCGGGGCCGGGCCGGTGGACGTGGTCCACGGTGACCTGCGGACCGCCGACGTCGTCGACGAACTGCTCGAGGGCTGCGAAGCCGTGCTGCACGGCGCCGGGGTGGTGGGCACCGACGACAGTCGCGAGGCGTTGATGTGGGACATCAACGCCTACGCCAGCGAGCGGATCATGCGGCGCGGCGTCGAGTTGAACCTCGATCCGATTGTGCTGGTGTCCAGTTACAGCGCGCTGTTTCCGCCCCCTGGTCCGGTGATCACCCCGGATTCGCCGACCGCGCAAGGCAAATCGGCGTACGCGCGAACCAAGTCGTACGCCGACCGGCTGGCGCGCGAGCTGCAAAACGACGGGGCGCCGGTGGTGGTGACGTATCCGTCCAGCGTGGTCGGCCCCGCCCTGGACACCGCCGCCGGCATCACCGAGCAGGGCTGGGGAACCATTGTGCGCTACCGCATCGCGCCCAAGGTCGGGGCCGCGGGCATGCAGATGATCGACGTCCGGGATGTGGCGTTGGTGCACGAGCGCGCGATGCGCCCCGGCCGCGGCCCCAAGCGTTACCTGTGCGGAGGTGAGATGCTCAGCTTCGATGAGATGATTGCCGCGGTCGAGCAGGGCTCGGGTCGCAAGGTCCGGCGAATCCCGATGACCGCGGCGATGTTCCGTCGCCTCGGACAGCTCTCCGACCTCGCGGCGTCCGTCGTTCCGCTGGGCAGCGGGTTCAGTCACGAAGCCGCCCAATTGATCACCGCCGCGATCCCCATGGACGACAGTCAAACCCGGCGCGAACTCGAGATCCGATGGCGGTCACCGGTCGAGGCCATTTACGCGTCGTTCGCGGCCGATACCGGACGCTGACGCGATGAGCGAGGCAACGCGGGTCGCGGTGGTGACGGGGGCCAGTCGAGGCGCCGGACGCGGGATCGCCGCGGCACTGGCCGGCCGCGGGTGGCGCGTCTACGGCACCGGCCGGACCATCGCGACGGCCCCGCCCGGCGGCGTCGCGGTCGCGGTGGATCACCGCGACGACGCGGCGGTGGCCGCACTGTTCGAACGGGTGCGCGCCGAGGCCGGTCGACTGGACCTGCTGGTGAACAACGCCGCGTCGATCGCCGATGAACTGGTAAGCCCAAAGCCGTTCTGGGAGAAGCCCCTCGGGCTGGCCGACGTGCTGGACGTCGGACTGCGCTCGGCGTATGTCGCGGCCTGGCATGCCGCGCCGCTGCTGCTGCGCCAGGACCGGGGGCTGATCGCGTTCACGTCGTCGCCGGGTGCGGTGTGCTACATGCACGGGCCCGCCTACGGCGCGCAGAAGGCCGGAATCGACAAGCTGGCAGCGGACATGGCGGTCGACTTCCGCGGCACCGCGGTGAGTACGGCGTCGATCTGGATGGGCATCCTGCTCACCGAGAAGCTGCGCGCGGCCTTCGCCGGTGATGCCGAGGCGCTGGCCAAGACCGCCGAGCACGCCGAAACCCCGGAGTTCACCGGGCATCTGATCGATGCGCTCTACCGAGATCCGGCGTTGAACGAGCTGAGCGGACAGACCTTCATCGGGGCCGAGCTGGCCGAGCGCTACGGCATCACCGACGAAGCTGGCCGTCGCCCCCCGTCGCATCGTGCGCTGCTGGGTGCGCCCCGAGAGCCGAGCTCCGTGGTCGTGCGTTGAGCCCCGGATGCCGGGTAACTGAGGAGGACGCGATGACCGACCGGGACAAGTACGGGCCGTGGGCGGTGATAGCCGGCGGCTCGGAGGGCGTGGGCGCCGAGTTCGCGCGACAACTCGCCCGGGACGGCGTCAACCTGGTGCTGATCGCACGCAAGCCGGGCCCGCTCGAGGAGACCGCGGCGCGCTGCCGCGACCTCGGCGTGGAGGTCCGCGCGCTGTCGTTGGACCTGCTCGACCCCGAGGCGGTGGCGCGGATCACCGCGTCGACCGCGGATCTCGAGGTGGGCCTGCTGATCTACAACGCCGGCGCCAGCACCTGCAACGAACCGTTCCTGGATGCCGACCTGACCGAATTCCAGAAGGTGACCGACCTCAACGTCACCCGGATGCTCGAACTGGTACAGCACTACGGCCGCGCCATGGTCGGCCGCGGACGGGGCGGCATCCTGCTGGTGGGCTCGCTGTCGGGCTACATGGGCACCGCCCGGCACACCGTCTACGCCGGCGCCAAGGCCTTCTCGCGGATGTTCGCCGAGAGCCTGTGGCTGGAACTGCGTGAGCGGGGCGTCGACGTCCTCGAACTCGTGCTCGGGGTGACCCGGACGCCGGCGATGGAGCGCGCCGGGCTGGACTTCGACGTCCCGGGCCTGATCGTCAACGACCCGGCCGAGGTGGCCGCCGAGGGCCTCGCGCACCTGGCCGACGGACCGGTGTACGTCGCGGGCGGAAACGCGGCGCGAGCCGCGGCCAACAGCGCCCCGGATCGCGCGCGGGTCGTGCTCGAGTCGCACCGCATCATCCAGGCGCTGACGGCGCGGGCGCGCTGAGCATGCGACTGGGGTTGTCGACGCCGGTCGTCATCCAGATTCCGGGGGTCGCCGCCCCCTGGGAGGCCGGCGCGGGCGCCGACGAGCTGGCCCAGATCGCGGCGGCCGCCGATGAACTGGGCTATGAGTATCTGACCTGCTCCGAACACGTCGCGGTGCCGACCGCCGATGCCGCCACCCGCGGCGCGGTGTACTGGGATCCGTTGGCGACGTTCGGTTTCCTGGCCGCGCACACCCGCCGAATCCGGTTGGCCACCTCGGTGCTGGTGCTCGGCTATCACCATCCGCTCGAGATCGCCAAACGTTACGGCACCCTGGACCAGATCAGCGGCGGACGGCTGGTCCTCGGCGTCGGAATCGGCTCGCTGACACCGGAATTCGACCTGCTCGGCGCCGCGTGGCCACTGCGCGCCGCGCGCGCCGACGACGCGATCCGAGCGCTGCGGGCGTCGCTGTCGACCACCGAGCCGGAGTACCACGGCGAGTTCTACGACTATTCGGGCATGCTGCTGCAGCCCTGCGCGGTGCAGTCGCAGGTGCCGATCTGGGTCGGCGGGCGTTCGACCGCGTCGCTGAACCGCGCGGTGGGCCTGGCCGATGGCTGGATGCCGTTCGGCTTGGCGCCGGCGGAGGTGCGGACGATGCTCGATGCGGTGGAACTGCCGCCGGGCTTCGAGGTGCTGCTGTCGACCGGGACGGCACTCGATCCCGCCGGCGACGCGGACCGCACCCGCAGGCGGCTGGCGACATTGCGGGCCGCCGGCGCCACCGCGGTCACCTGCGTCATCACCGCCCGCAACGCCGAGCACTACTGCGAACAACTCGCCACCCTACGGGAGGTCGCCGATGCCGGCTGACGACACGTACGACACCGTCCTGGCCAGGTTGCAGCGCCTGGAGGATGAACACGACATCGCCAAACTCATTGCCTCCTACGGTCCGTCGGTCGACGCCGGCGACGCCGACCGCACCGCGCAACTGTGGGCCGGCGACGGCACCTACGACGTGGAGAACTGGCAGATGCGGGGCCGGACCGCGGTGCACGACATGGTCAGCTCGAATGCGCACCAGAAGCTGGTCGCCGGTGGCTGCAGTCATTTCCTCGGCCCCGCCGTCGTCACCGTGACCGGCGACGCCGCGGTGGCCGTGTGTGAGTCGCTGGTGGTGGTGCGCGAGTCCGACGACGCGGAACGCGCCGCCGGCTACCGGGTCTGGCGCGCCGCGGCCAATCACTTCGTACTGCAACGCATCGACGGACGCTGGCAGATCACGGCCCGCACCAGCCGACTGCTCAACGGCGATCCACACGCCCACACCCTGCTGACGGCGGGACTGGCCGGCGCCGCCGCGCCACATGAACAACGGGAGGAATGAATGGGTACCTACGCGGTGACCGGCTCAGCGTCGGGAATGGGGCGGCAGGCGACGCTGAAGTTGCGCGCCGCCGGGCACACGGTGATCGGCGTGGACCTCGCCGAGGCGGAGGTGACGGCCGACCTGTCCACTTCGGCGGGACGGGCGGCGGCGGCGGCCGAGGTGCTCGCCGCCGCCGACGGACGCCTGGACGGGGCCGTGCTGGCCGCCGGCGTCGGACCGACCCCGGGCGCGGGCCGGTCCCGAATCATCTTCGAGGTCAACTACTTCGGCGTCGTCGACCTGCTGCAGGCCTGGCGACCGGCGCTGGCGCGTGGCGGCAGCGGTGAGCGCAGCGCCAAAGTCGTGGTGGTGTCCAGCAACTCGACCACCACGATCCCGCTGGTGCCGCGTCGCGCGGTGCGCGCCTTGTTGGCCGGCGACGCCGACCGTGCGGTGGGCGCGATGCGGCTGTTCGGGACGAATGCGCCGTCGATGGCCTACGGGGCGTCCAAGATCGCGGTCTCGCGGTGGGTGCGTCGCCAGGCCGTGACGCCGCAGTGGGCGCGCGCGGGCATCCGGCTCAACGCCTTGGCGCCCGGTGCGATCCTGACGCCACTGCTGGAGAAGCAACTCGCCACCCCCAAGGAAGCCAAGACGATCCGGGCCTTCCCGGTGCCCGTCGGCGGCTTCGGGGCGCCGGAGCAACTCGCCGACTGGATGCTGTTCATGCTCTCGGATGCGGCGGAATTTCTCTGCGGCAGCGTGATCTTCGTCGACGGGGGATCGGATGCCTACTTCCGCGCCGACGACTGGCCCACCCGGCCCGCGCTGACCGGAACCCCGCGCTACCTGTGGCGGTTCGGCCGCTCCGTCTGGAAGAACCGGTGAATTCCCGCAGGTAAGCCGGCTTCGAGGACTAGTTGTAATGACCAGGCAGGTTGTGAACGCGTAGGCGCTCGATGGGGGTCTTTCCTCCGATACCGGTGTGGGGTCGGTGGTGATTGTAGTGATGCAGCCAATCTTGGTAGGTCTGCGCGCGGGCGTCGTTGGACCGGTAGGTCTGGGCGTAGGCCCATTCGGCGGCCAGGGTGCGGTTGAAGCGTTCCACCTTGCCGTTGGTCTGCGGCCGATACGGTCGGGTTCGCTTGTGCGTGATCACATCGCCTAGTGCTTCGGCGAAACACTTTGAGCGGTAACATGATCCGTTGTCAGTGAGGACGCGCCGAACGATGATGCCATGGTCTACGAAGAAGGCGTTGGCGTTGCGCCAGAACGCTGCGGCGGTCTCCTTGCGTTCGTCGTCGAGTTCTTCGGAGTAGGCCAGTCGGCTGTGGTCGTCGACCGCGTGGTGCAGGTAGGCGTAGCCCATCCCGCTGCGGGTTTTGCGCCCCGCTTGCCGGCCGAGCTTGCGGTGCCCACCACCATCGGGGATACGGCCGAGCTTTTTGATGTCCACGTGCACCAGATCGCCCGGCGCCGCGTGCTCGTAGCGGTTGGGCTTCGGGCGGCGTACCGGCAGGCCGGTGGCCTGATCCAGGTGCCTCAACAGGGGCATCTTGTAGCGCTTGAGCACCGCCTGCACCGTTGATCGCGGCACGTGCAGGTGTGCGGCGATCCGATCGGGCCCCCAGCGGCGGGTGAAGCGCAGCTTGACGATCCGACGCTCCCGACGTGCCGGCAGCCGGTTGGGGCTGTGGCGCGGACGGCTGGGTCGGTCGAACATCGCCTCCGCGCCACCGACCCGGTAGCGATCGGCCCACTTCTTCGCTGTGGCCGGTGAGCACTGGAACCGCTCAGCAGCACGTCGGATCGACCAACCCTCATCGACAATCAGCTTGGCGAGTTTCAATCGCCCCTTCGGGGTCAGCGAAGCATTAGCGTGGGACACGAGGACCTCCTGGTGATCGGCGTGTGTGTGGTAACCACACCGATACCGGAGGTCCTCACCTACTTCCGCGCACCACGCCGTTCACAACCTCCCTGGCCATTACAACTAGTCTCGAGGTCAGCCACACAAGGGGGTTGGTCATGACACGTCGAGACCGCGATCGCGAAGGACCGAGGCCGTTCTCCAATGACGGCTGCCGATGCCGTTGCGACAAATGCAGATCTGAGTCGCATTGCGGCAATGTCGCGGCGGGCTGTGCAATCCGCAAGTAGCCGACACCGCGGTGCGGCGAGGGGGGCGATATGAACACACCGAGATCCGCGGTCTTCGACCGCGAACTGGAAGCCAAGCACCGCACCCTGTGGGGCCTGGGGGACTATCCGGCGATCGCGACCGAGGTGGTGGCGCCGTTGGGTCAGGAACTGGTCAATGCGGCCGGTATCGGTCCTGGTATGCGGGTGCTCGACGTGGCGGCCGGCACCGGCAACGCGGCGATCGCGGCCGCGGCCACCGGGGCCGACGTCACGGCCAGCGACCTGGTACCGCAGCTGTTGGAGTGCGGAAAGCAGCGGGCCGCCGCGCAGGGATTGGACCTGACCTGGCGGGCGGCCAACGCCGAAGCGTTGCCGTTCGCCGATGCTGAGTTCGACACCGTGATGTCCTGCATCGGCGTGATGTTCGCGCCTCATCACCAGCAGGCGGCCGCCGAGCTCACCCGGGTGTGCCGGCCCGGCGGTACCATCGCGCTGCTCAGCTGGACCCCGGAGGGATTCATCGGTCAGATGTTCGCGACCATGCGGCCCTTCGTGCCGGCGCCGCCGCCCGGCGTCTCGCCGCCGCCGCTGTGGGGCAGCGAGGGACACGTGGTGGCGTTGCTCGACGGCAACGTCGATGAGCTGACCGCGGAGCGACGGACCCTGGCGGTGGACCGGTTCGCCGACGGTGCGGCCTTCCGTGACTATTTCAAGGCCAACTACGGTCCGACGATCGTCGCCTACCGGGGGATCGCCGAGGATCCCGACCGCGTTGCCGCGTTGGATGCCGCACTGGCCGAACTCGGCGACGCCGCGCTGGCGGGGCCATCGGGGATGGAATGGGAGTATCTGACGGTCATTGCGCGCCGGACCGTCGCCGGTTGATGGGGTGTTCAGGGGCCGGCGTCGCCGCGTCCCATCAGCTCCAGTCCGGCCATCGCTGCGGCCGCACCGGCCTCGTCGGTCTTCTCCAGCGCGAAGCCCATGTGGATGATCACCCAGTCGTCCGGGGCCGGTGCTTCGTCGGCCAGCATGCCGATGTTGACCTTGCGCGGCTCACCGGCGACATCGACGAGTGCCAGCTGACCGGAGTAGCCGTCCAGCAACTGCAGCACCCGGCCGGGAATTCCCAGGCACATCAGTCCGCGCTCCCCGAGAGCGCACCGTGGTGCCCGCGCAGCATCGTCACGGTGTAGGCAACTGCCTGTGTCGCAGCGGGAACCGCACGCCGAACCGGATCGGAGAACCCGATGCCGTCGGCGACGGTCTCGACCTGACAGCCGATCACGACCGTGCGCGGGGGAGTCCCACCCAGGGCGTGCAGGCTCGCGAAGACCGCGGCCGGGTCCATGCCGTGCGCATCCAGAGCCGGTGTGGTCTCCGGTGCTTCGTGGTCGACCTCGAAAATCTGCACCTGTCCCGGGGCGCCGCGGTCCGGAAGCGCGTCGATGAGCACCAGGATGTCGCACCCGTCGAGCAGGTCGTAGGCCAGGTGCATACCGCGAACGCCATAGTCGACGACGCGCACGTCGGGGTCATCGATGCCGACGTGACGAATGACCTCGGGTCCGAAGCCGTCGTCGCCGAGGAAGATGTTGCCGATTCCGGCAACGAGGATTCGCGCCGCCACCGCTTACATCTGCCGCATCTTCAGGTAACGGCGGATGTCGGGAATCGATCCCACCCCGACCGCCAGACCGGCCACCAGCACCGCAACGACGACACCCGTTGCGATCCAGCCGACTACTTCCATGAGGGACTCCTTTCTGCGCGTTATGGACTGATTCCGGGCAAGGGTTCGATTTCATCGGGGGAGAAGTACAGGTAGCGGCCGTAGCTCTCGGGCAGCGCGGCGTCCGGATGGTCCTCGACGACCACGCCGACGTGCTTACCGCCCTCGACGTCTTCGTGCACCGAGGTGACCCGGGCCGCCTTGCCGGCGACGAACATGTCCTGGGCATCGGCGCGGCGCCGCGGCCGCAGCCTGACTCTGCTGCCGCGGGCCACCCGCACTCCGTTGATCAGCACGCCGTCCACGTCGGGCGCAACAGCGTTGTCAGCCAGCGGGTCCCACCAGTCGACACCCTCGGGTATCGCCGGGATCAGGCCGACGCGGCCGGCGTCGGGGTCGGCGTGTGGATCGCGCAACACCCCGTGCAGGTCCATCATCGCCTCGACAGACATGCCGTCGCACTGATCGATGATGCGGGCCGCCCGCGGATCGGTGGCTCGGGCCTGGGCCTTCTCGTCGTCGGTCATCGTCATCACCCGCAGCGTCAAGATCTCGTCGATCTCCGTCGCGTCGAAGAGGTCACCCCGACTGGCCTCGGCGATCTCGGGGTGGTCGTAGAGAATGATCGGCGAGATCAGCGCCAGCTCATCGCAACCCGCGGGCCCCGCCAGCACCGGAAAGCAGCGGTGGTGCTCGCACCCGCGCGCCGCCGAGAGTGCGTTGTCGGGGGGTTCGAGCAGCGACACGAAGCCACCCGAGACAGCCTCGACAAGCACGTGCGTGCCGATCATCGACCGGGCTATCGCGTCACGACGGTCGACCGCTGCGGCACCGGTGTTGCGAACGGTCACGGTCACCCGGTGCAGCGTTTCCTCGGCTGCCACGGTTTCCGGGGCGACCTCCAGCAGGCCGTGCACGCCGTGCCGCTCCCGCACCAACCGGCCGCCGGCCAACTCCTCGATATCGACGGTCGAGGGCGCCGACACCGGAAATGAGCATTGCTCATCGGTGAAATACCATGGCCCGTACGATAATTCGGTCGCGATCGCCTCGTCCCAGGTCAGCCAGGAACCGGTGGGTGTGGTGAGGGTGTCCACATGTTCGTATCCGCCGGTGTCCACGGTGCGTTCGGCGCGGCGGTGCTGCAGATGCAGGAACCGGACCACGAACCGCAATCCGGTGCCGTGGTGCACGAGCAACTGCGCCGAGATCGACGGGTCTTCGCCCAGTCCGGACGGTTCGGCACCGGGCGGGCCGAGCACCCCGAATTGCCAGCGCGCCTGATTCTTGCTCGACGTGGCGCGATAGGGATACAGCAGGTAGCCCTCGTACAACACCGCGTCGGCAACGGCGCGAGCCTGGTCCATCCCGGTGTGCTCGGCGGTCACGGGACCTGCTCCTCGACCGGTAGCAGGCTGGCCACGGCGGCGTCGAGATCCAGCAGACCGCGCCGCGCCTTGTAGGCAGCCAGGGCGGCGATCGTGTCATGGTCCAACCGGACCCAGCCCTTGCCGGGGTAATGCGCCTCGATCAGGTCTCGCCACTGCGATACCGGCAGATCGTGGCGGTCCTCGCAGTCCCAGGGCACCTGCTGCACCCAGAAGCCGTTGGCCCCCTTACGGAAAACGGTCCCGCTGAACAAGAACTGCAGCGGCACCGCCCCGTCGCGCAGCGCGTGCAGATACTTCGCCGCGGACACCTCGAAGTCATAGGTGCACGCCAGCGGCAGGTCCGCCGTTGTGGTCCCGACGAAGCCGGGCACCATCGCCACCGCGTGCTGCCACAGGAAAGTGTGCTGGGTGTGGGCCCAGCGCTCGCGGGGACCGAAGAGATCCAGCAGTCGGGCGGCCTCGTCGTCGGAGTAGCCGCGCCGCACCGGTTCGATGCGCACCTGGCACCGCAATGCGATCGCGTGCACGGGGTCTCCGGAGTTCTCGGCACCGGTTGACACGCCGATCTTCGCGGTGAGTACCGGGGTGACCGCGAACGGTTCGGGAGTCACCCCGAGCACCGAGAAGATGAGATCGTCCCGGGCCGGAAGGCTCATCGCTGCTCCTTGGCTCGGGCCCCGAGGGCGGTGAAGAATCCATCGATGAAAACGCGGACATCACCGCCGCCGTCAAAGCCACGCCACAACGATCGCAGTCCTCCGACAAACTCGTAGCAGGCGTCGATCGGGACCAGAAGGCACTGTGGCGCCCCGGTTTCGGGCATCCGGATCAGCAGTGCTTCGACGTCGTCGGCGAGCAGGGTGGTGCGGCTGTCCGCGGCGGTGACCGCATCCCATTGACCGAGGTCCAGTTCGGATTCGGTCGCCCCGGCCGGACCGGGATAGAACGCGACGATCCGTCCCAGAGCCGAGTTGCGGAAGAAGAAGGCAACTCCGACCGGGATCTGCAGGGCGTCCCATGCTCGGCGGTCCACCACGAAGTCCGGGAACGTCAAGTAGCGATCTGGCACCGCCCGGTAGCGCAAGTCGGCGGTGCTGTCGGTGAACAGTAGATAACACCCGCGGCACACGCACATCAGCTGGCGGCCGGCGACGTTGACGACATGCTGATGCTGCTCGACGATGGCTTCGCCGCACATTTCGCAGCGCTGGCCGGCCACCGGGTCCGGGCGTCGGGAAGTAATGCGCGAGAGCACGTCGTAAGGGCTGGTCATGCCGGGACCTCGGTGGGTTCGGTGTCGACGGCCAGCGCCAGCACGCCGTCCCGAACCAGCAGCGGCAGCGGTTCGAGCCGCAGCGCCTCGCCGTCGAGGCCGGCACCGGCATGCACGACGTCGTAGTGGCGGCGGCAGCGGGGACACCGCAGCGCCGGATCGGGCGACCCCAGAATGCGGTGCAAGACCGCCCCGGCCAACGAGTCGTCACACGACGGGCAGCGGTCGCGGTAGGCGTAGAGGTTGTCGCCGATCCGGCAGGCCAGGACGGCGGTCCCGTCGACGTCGAAGCCACCGACCTCGCCCGGAGCCAGCTCGGCGATGTCGGGAACGCGGTGCCAGGCGGTCCTCGACGGGTGCGCGCGGACCCGGTCGAGCAGGGAATCGGCGGGGATCACCGGGGCGGCGGGCGCGGCCGCAACTTCGGCCGCGGCAACCGCTTCGACCGCGGTGACCTCGGGCGCGGCGGCCCGGATCGCATCCTCGACGGCCAACTCCAGGGTGACCGCCGAGGACGGACAGGTCTTGCAGCTGCCCGCGAAGCGTAGTCGCACGGTCGCGCCTTCGGGCCCGCTGGTGACCTCAAGCAGGTGCACGTCCCCGCCGTGCGATCCGAGGTACGGGCGGACCCGGTCCAAGGCGTCGGACACCCGGCGGCGCAGCTCATGCGGGTGCAGCCCGTGCACCAATAGCAGGCTCGCGACCAGGTCGTCGCCGGCCAGCCTGTCCAGATCTGCCGCCGCGGTCAGCGCCGCGATCCGTTGCAGCGCTTCGCCGTAGAGATCGACCACCTCGCCGACCAGTTGCTCGGCACGTTCGCGCGCGCGGGGTCCGCCAGGGCCGGCGCCGGCGGCGTCGAGCAGGGCCTGGATGCGGTCGCCCGCCGCGCGCCACTGACTGTCATCTCCCGGGGAACTCGCGCGACCGGCCATGGGTCAGTCCCCGGTGGCCGTCTGCGTCGGCGAGTGCAACCGCTGCAGCGTCTTGCCCTCCCCGAGGTACATGTGCACGCCGCAGGGTAGGCACGGATCGAAGCTGCGCACCGTGCGCATGATGTCGATGCCCTTGAAATTCTCCCGGTCATTCTCCTCGAAGATGGGGGTGCCCTGGACTGCGTCCTCGTAGGGGCCGGCCGTGCCGTAGCTGTCCCGCGGGTTGGCGTTCCACGGTGTGGGCGGATAGGGGTGGTAGTTGGCGATCTTGCCGTCCCGGATCACCATGTGGTGGCTCAGCACGCCGCGCACCGCCTCGGTGAAGCCACAGCCGATGCCCTCGTCGGGAACTTCGAACTTCTCCCAGGTCTTGGTTCGGCCCGCGCGGATCTCCACCAGCGCCTTCTCGGCGAAATGCAGGGCAGCCGCCGCGGCGTAGGCCTGGAAGTAGGTGCGGGCCCGGTTGCGCTCGATGGTGTTGCTGCCGTGCTGGGGGATCTTCCACTCCAGCTCGACGGGCCCCTTCAGTGCGGTCTTGGGCAAATTGATCTTCACGCTGTGGCCGGTCGCCTGCACGTAGCCGATGTCGACCAGGCCGGCCAGCGCCGTCGCCCACAGCCGGGCCAATGGGCCACCGCCGGTGTCCAGCGCGAGATGGTCCGTGCCGTCGAACCAGCGCGGCGACATCACCCAGCTGTACTTGTCTTCCATGTCCCGCTTCTGCGGCCGCGGGTTGGTGTGCTGGTTCCACGGATGCCGACGGTCCACCGGGTTGCCCAGCGGATCGGTCTTGACGAACATCTCCTGGTCGGTCCAGTCGTCGTAATACGAACTGCCCAAAAGGATCCGGATGCCCAGATTGATGTCGACCAACGAATGGGTGAGCAGTTTTCCGTCGATGACCACCCCCGGGGTGACGAACATCGCGTTGCCCCACTTCTCCATGTCCTTGTAGGCGAAGTTGCACACCTCCGGATCCTGGAAGCTGCCCCAACAGCCGAGCAGGGTGCGACGCAGGCCGACCTGGTCGTAGCCGGGGATCGCCTCGTAGAAGAAGTCGAAGAGGTCGTCGTGCATCGGCACCACGCGCTTCATGAACTCGACGTAGCGCATCAGCCGAGTCATGTAATCGGTCATCAACTGGATGGTGGCCGTGGTTCCGATGCCGCCCGGATACAGCGTCGATGGATGGACGTGGCGGCCCTCCATCAGGCAGAACATCTCCCGGGTGTAGCGGCTGACGTGCAGCGCCTCGCGGTAGAACTCGCCGGAGAACGGGTTGAGCGCCCGCATGATGTCGGCGATGGTCCGGTACCCGTGCGCATCGGCGTGCGGTGCCGCGGTGTTCTCGGCCTTCGCCAGCACACTCGGGTTGGTCTCGGAGACCATCTTCTCGCAGTAGTCGACCCCGACCAGGTTCTCCTGAAAGATGTTGTGGTCGAACATGTACTCGGCGGCCTCGCCCAGGTTGATCAGCCACTCGCCCAGATGCGGCGGCTGGACGCCGTAGGCCATGTTCTGCGTGTAGCACGAGCACGTGGCATGGTTGTCGCCGCAGATGCCGCAGATGCGGCTGGTGATGAAGTGCGCGTCGCGGGGGTCCTTGCCCTTCATGAAGATCGAGTAGCCCCGGAAGATCGACGAGGTGCTGTGGCACTCGACGACCTCGCGGTTCTCGAAGTCGATCTTGGTGTAGATGCCGAGGCTGCCGACGATCCTGGTGATCGGGTCCCACGCCATCTCGACGAGTTGGCCCGGCTCCTTCTTCACCTGCGACGGCTCGGGGATGATCGTTGTCATCGGAGTACCTTCTGGGTCGGTGGAAAGTCTTGGCTGTTACCAGGTGCGGCGGGCGCCCGTGGTCAGTTCGGCACCACGGTGGCGCCACTTGGGCTCCTTGTCCACGCTGCGCTCGGTGAGCTGACGCAGGCCGCGCACCACCGACCCGTAGACCCCGGAGGCGGCGGTGGACAGCTTGCCGCCGGGGGGTTCGTCCATGAACGGCATGAACTTGTCCGGGAAACCCGGCATGGTGCAGCCGATGCAGATGCCGCCCACGTTCGGACAACCGCCGACACCGTTGATCCAACCACGTTTGGGCACATTGCATTTCACGACCGGACCCCAGCAGCCCAGCTTGACGATGCACTTGGGCGAGCCGTATTCGGTGGCGAAGTTTCCTTGTTCGTAATACCCCGCCCGATCGCAGCCCTCGTGCACGGTGAAGCCGAACAGCCACTGTGGTCGAAGGGCGTCGTCGAGCGGGATCATGGGCGCCTGACCGGTGGCCATGTACAGCAGGTAGGTCAGTGTCTCCGAGAGATTGTCCGGGTGGGTGGGGCAGCCGGGTACGCACACGATCGGGATGCCGGCCTTGCTCTTCCAGTCCCAACCGAGGTAGTCGGGGACGCCCATGGCTCCGGTCGGGTTGCCGGCCATCGCGTGGATGCCGCCGTAGGTGGCACAGGTGCCCGCCGCGACGATTGCGGTGGCCTTGGGCGCCAACCTGTCCAGCCATTCGCTGGTGGTTATCGGCTGACCGGTGGCGGGGTCGTTGCCGAACCCGCACCAGTAGCCTTCCTGGTGGAGTTGTTCATTGGGAATCGAGCCCTCGACGACGAGGACAAACGGTTCGAGTTCGCCGCGATCGGCTTTGAAGAACCATTCGAGGAAGTCATCGGCACCGCCGGCGGGCCCGCACTCGAAATCGATCAGGGGCCAGTGCACGGCCACCTGGGGGAGACCGGGCAGCGCTCCGAGTGCGATCTCCTCGATGGTCGGCTGGGTGGCGGCAGTCAACGCCACCGAATCGCCGTCACAACTCAGACCTGCGTTGATCCACAGCACATGGATCAGCGTTTGTTCCGCTTTGACTGCTGCTTCCGTTGGCATGGTGCAGCTTTCCGGGGCGGGTTCGGCACCAACCCGAACCCCTGCGCCGCCGGAGTCGACGTCGGCCCACTTGCGCGGCGTTATCTCGGGTTTACTCCGCGCAGTCGGCGATGTCAACGGGCAGGTCAGTACCGTAAGCAAGGCCTCCCGACCGCCGGGAACTGTCCTAGGCTGGGTCGCGCTCGACGAAGCGTCGCAGCCAGTCGAACCACGCAGCCATGCCTGCGCCCGTCCGTGCACTCACCGGGAAGATCGTGACGTCGGGATTGACCGTGCGCACATGGGCGATATAGCGGTCGACATCGGCATCCAGATGGGGCACCAGGTCGATCTTGTTCAGGAGGACGACATCCACCGACCGGAACATCACCGGATACTTCAGTGGTTTGTCTTCACCCTCGGTGACGGAATAGACCATGGCCTTGGCGTGCTCGCCGACATCGAACTCCGCCGGGCAGACCAGGTTGCCGACGTTCTCGACGACGACCAGGTCCAGCCCGGGTAGGTCCAGACCCTGCAGCGCCCGGTTGACCATCGGGGCGTCCAGGTGGCATTCGCCGCCAAAACCGTTGTCGGTGTTGAGCAATGAGATCTGTGCGCCGCGACCGCCGAGCTTGGCGGCGTCCAGATCGGTGGCGATGTCACCCTCGATGATCCCGACGGCGATCTGGTCGGCCAACGCGTCGAGAGTGGCGGCGAGCACCGTCGTCTTGCCCGAACCCGGGGAGCTCATCAGGTTCAGCACCCGGATCCCGTTGCTCTCGAAGATGGCCCGGTTGATGTCGGCGCGACTGTCGTTCTCGGCGAAGATCGACTCCAGCACGTCGATGCGCTGTGCGCCGGTCGCGTAGCCGCTGTGATCGCCGTGGTCGTGGTCGTGGCTGTGCACGGTGCCATCCGCATGGCGGTGGAAACGGCCCATGTGACGACCTCCTTGTTGTCCGGTCTGCTGTCAGGTCACGTCCAGTGACGTCACCATGAATTCGTTGCCGCGGACGACCTCGACGTCGGCACTGTCACACCGTGGGCACAGCACCGACCATCGCGAGGAGATCCGCGAGCGCGCTTGGCATGACCGGCACACCACTTCGGCGGGGACGAACTCGAGTTCGAGTTCGGCATCAGGCATCCGTTCGTGGTCGCGGATCAGCGACCAGCAGAACTCCAGCGATTCCGGGACCACCTGGCGCAGTGCACCGATTCGGACGCGCACCACATCGACGTGCCTGCCCTCGGCGTGTGGCCGCACAACGCCGGCGATGGCCTCGCACAGTGAGAGCTCGTGCACCACTCCATGCTGCCCCGATTGTGGACGCGATAACAATGAAAATCGAAGGAGATTGTGTCGATTGGGATTGTCGGCACTGGATGCCGGGTCTAGCCTGAGCTTACGGCCCCGCGTCGACAGCCCATCTGACGCGGGACGTTATTCCTGCTCAGGAGGTCATCACGAGCAGTCGGAAGGCGCCTTCGGCGGCGGTGCGGGAGCGACCCGATACCATCGGCGCACTCCAGCGCGTTCCGCGCAGCGGCGAGATCCGACGGAATCCCCTGTGGGACAAGCTGCCTGACACCCCTCGGCTGCGGTGCCGGTTCACTGTCACCGGGGTGGTGCAGGGTGTTGGTTTCCGCCCGTTCGTGCACCGGGTGGCCACCGAACTCGAGCTGACCGGATTCGTCGGCAACGACTCCGCCGCGGTGTTCATCGAGGTGCAGGGGGTCGCCCGGAACATCGAGCGGTTTGCGCACCGGCTCGTCTCGGAGGCGCCGCCGCTGGCGGCGATCAGCGCGTTGGCGCCGGCCGAGCCTACGCCGGTCGTCGACGGTGAATCGGCATTCCGCATCGTGGAGAGCCGCCAGGTCGACGGAGCCACGACGGCCATCCCGCCCGACATCGCGGTCTGTGACAACTGCGTGGCCGAGCTCTTCGATCCGGCCGACCGCCGATACCGGCACGCGTTCGTCACCTGTACGGATTGCGGACCGCGCTTCACGATCATCGTCTCGCTGCCCTACGACCGCCCGGCCACCACGATGGCCGACTTCGCGATGTGTGAGCGTTGCGCCGCTGAGTACCACGACGTCGCCGACCGTCGGTTCCACGCTCAGCCGGTCGCGTGCCCCGACTGCGGACCGACGCTGTGGTTCCGGGCCGGGGACCAGCGGATCGACGGAACCGACGCCGCCCTCGCTGCGACCCAACGCGCCCTTGCCGCGGGCAAGGTCGTTGCCATCAAGGGCATTGGCGGCTACCACCTCGGCTGCGCCGCCGACCACGAGCACGCCGTGGCGCTGCTGCGACAGCGGAAGGCCCGGGCCGCCAAACCCTTCGCGGTGCTGGTGCGCGATCTCGAAATCGCGCGGCGGTTCGCCGAGATCGATGATTACGAGGCCGCGGTGCTGACCAGCCGGCGTCGGCCGATCGTGTTGCTGCGGCGCCGGCCCGATGCGCCGGTGGTGCCCGGAGTCGCACCCGGCAGCCCCTGGATCGGACTGCTGATGCCGTACTCGCCGATTCACCACCTGCTGCTGGCCGCGGTGCCCGATACGGCCACACCGGTACCCGACGCGATCGTACTGACCAGCGCAAATCGCTCCGATGAACCGATCTGTTACACCGATGATGATGCGGCACAACGGCTTCCACGGCTCAGCGACGCCGTGCTCGACCACGATCGTGCGATCTACGTGCCCTGCGACGATTCGGTGGTGCGCGTCGTAGACGGCCGGGAACTGCCGATCCGACGTTCCCGCGGATACGCACCGCTGCCCGTCGATCTCGGGCGTGAGGGTCCGGCGGTGCTCGCCGTCGGCGGCGAACTGAAGAACACCTTCTGCCTCACCGAGGGCACCCGCGCGTACTGCTCGGCGCACATCGGCGACATGGGCAGCTGGGAAACGCTGCAAGCCTTCGAACGCTCCGTGCGTCAGCTCAGCGGGATTCGCCGGCCACCGATCCGGCTGGCCGCCGACCTGCACCCGGGGTACCTGACCCGGAGTTGGGCCGAGCGCAACCTCGGGGGCCGGCCGTTGGATCTGGTCCAACATCACCACGCGCACGTGGTCTCGTTGCTGGCCGAACACGGCCGGCTCGGCGAGCCGATAATCGGGGTTGCCTTCGACGGCACCGGGTTTGGCTGTGACGGCACGGTCTGGGGCGGCGAGATCCTGGCCCTGGGAACTGCAAGCCAACGCTTCACCCGGGTGGCTCATCTGCGGTCGGTGCTGCTGCCGGGCGGTGATCTCGCCGTGCGCAATCCATGGCGGATGGCGCTGTCGCACCTGTCGGCGGCCGGTATCGAATGGAATGCCGACCTGGCCCCGGTGGCCGCGGCCGCCCCCGAGGAGCTGCGGTTGTTGCGCTCGCAGCTCGCCGGCGGGCTGGGCTGTGTCCCGTGCACCAGTATGGGCCGGTTGTTCGACGCGGTTGCCTCGCTGTTGGGGCTGCGGCACCGCATCGAGTATGAGGGGCAGGCGGCCATCGAGCTCGAGGTGCTGGCCGCGGCGGCCGCGCCGGCGGTCGGGACCGTGCCGATGCTGCGGCTGGCGGTCGACGCGGACGGGGTGATCGACGCGGCGCCGCTGATCCGCGCGCTGGTGGCCGCGTTGCGGGGCGGAATCGATCGCGGCGTGCTGGCCGCGGAGTTCCATCGCGCCGTGGCCACCGCGGTCGCCGAGGTGGTCGGGCTGGTCAGCGGTCCCTGCCGGCTGGTGGGTCTCACCGGCGGGGTTTTCCAGAATGTGCTGCTGTTGCGGGCCTGCCGCCGCAGGCTCGAACAGGCCGGGTTCACCGTCCTGATCCATCGGACGGTCCCGCCCAATGACGGCGGGCTGGCACTGGGTCAGGCGGCCGTGTCGGTGTTGACGGCGTTGGAGCACGCCGCGGGTTCGACGGAGGAGGGCTGAGGAAATGGCAAGCACGGTGATCGACCGGGGGATCGGCGCGGACCTGGCGGCCGACCTCGCCGCCACCGCACTTATGTTGGCGAGACGCTTCGCCAAGGGCGCCACCATGTGGTGCCTGGCCCCCGCCTGGCAGCCGCACGCGCAGCACGTCGCGGTCGAATTCGTGCACCCCGTGATCGTCGGGAAGCGGGCGTTGCCCGCGGTGGCCCTGACCGGCCCGGACCTGGTGGATGTGGTCCGCGTGTCGGCGCGGCCGGGCGACATCGTGATTGCCGTGGCCGGTGCCGCCGAACCCGATGTGCGGTCGGTCATGCGCCGGGCACCGGCCTGGGGTGTCAGCACGGTCTGGATCGGCAATGGCACCCGTCCGTCGGCCGGCGCGGCCGACCACGTGCTGTGGCTCGACGACCCCGACCCGTGGGTACCCGCGACCGGCGGCTTCGTCCTGCTCTATCACCTGCTCTGGGAGCTGACCCACGTCTGTTTCGAACATCCCGGCCTGCTGACCGTCGAAGACGGTACCGACGACGTATGTGTGGTCTGCAGCGACGAGGGTCGCATCGCCGAGGTGCTCGCTTCGTCACCGCCCACCGGGGCGCTGGTGCGTACCGCCGACGGTGACGAAACCGTCGAGACCTCGCTGATCGGCCCGGTGGCCGCCGGCGACCTGCTGCTGGTGCACGCGGGGCTGGCGATCAGCCGCGTCGATGCGGAGGAGGCCGGCCAATGAGCACCGAACGATCAGGGGAGGCCACCGATTTCCTCTATCCGTTCATCGATTCGCAGGAAGCGGATCCCGAACCGTTGCTTGCCGACCTGGCGGCCTCGGCGCAGGCGAAAGCGGCCGAAAGCGCCGCCCTGCGACGGTCCACCCTGGAGTCGAACAAGGATCTCATCGATGCCGCAGCCACCGAGATGGCCCGCCGGTTCGCCGCCGGGGGACGGCTTTTCACCTTCGGCAACGGGGGCAGCTCGACCGATTCGGCGACGCTGGCCGCGCTGTTCGCGCGTCCTCCCGGGGGACGGCCGTTGCCGGCGTGGTGCCTGACCGCCGATCAGGCGATCCTGACGGCGCTGGGCAACGACGTCGGGTTCGAACTCGTCTTCGCTCGGCAGTTGATCGCCCGCGCCGGCGCCGGTGATATCGCGATTGCGCTGTCCACCAGTGGAAATTCAGCGGATCTGACGGTCGCCCTGCGGGAGGCGCGCCAGCGTGGCATGTACACGATCGGGTTCGCCGGGTACGACGGCGGCGCATTCGCCACCAGCGCCGACGTGGATGCCTGTTTCATCGTCAGGTCACAGAGCATCCACCGCATCCAGGAGGCCCAGGCGTTGCTCGGCTATCAGCTGTGGTCCGCGGTGCACGAAAAGGAACCCTCATGACCAAGCCGGTGGGTGACTACCTGTCGTCGGGCCCCGGATTCGCCGAGGGGGAGGTGATCGAGCGCATCGAGACATTCCGGCGTCGTCGTCCCCGGCTTCGCGACGAGATCGTCACGCTGGCGCACGGTGCCGGCGGCAAGTCGTCGGCCGCCCTCGTCGATGCGGTGTTCCTCGAGGCGTTCCGCAACCCGGCGCTGGAATCCCTCGGCGACGCGGCAATCGTCACGCTGCCGAGCGGCGAGCGGCTGGCCTTCTCCACCGACTCGTTCGTGGTGCAGCCGTTGCGGTTTCCCGGCGGTTCGATCGGACACCTGGCGGTGCACGGGACCGCGAACGACCTGGCGATGGCCGGCGCGGTCCCGGCGTGGATCAGCGCGGCATTCGTACTCGAAGAGGGTTTCGGCATTCCCGAATTGAAGGAGATCGTCGCCGACATGGCGGTTGCCGCGGCGGCGGCGGGGGTGCAGATCGTCACCGGTGACACCAAGGTGGTTCCCAGGGGCGCGGCCGACGGGCTGTTCATAACCACCGCGGGGGTGGGCGTGATTCCCGCGGATCGGACGCTGTCGCCGGCCTCGGTCCGTCCCGGCGATCGGGTACTGCTGTCCGGATCGATGGGCGATCACGGCATGGCGGTGATGATGGCGAGGGGGGACCTGGACATCGAGGCCGACATCCACTCCGACACCGCCGCGGTGAGCGATCTGGTGGAGCGACTGCTGGCCGCCGCGCCCGCCACCCGCTGGCTGCGCGACCCGACGCGCGGGGGGGTGGGCACCGTGTGCAACGAGTTGGCCCAGACCGCCGGTGTCGCGGTGATCCTCGACGAGGAGCGACTGGTGGTGCAGCCGATGGTGGCCGGTGCCTGCGAGATGCTGGGAATCGACCCGCTTTACGTCGCCAACGAGGGAAAGCTGATCGCGGTGGTCGCCCCGGACGAGGTCGACGCCGGCCTCGCGGCATTGCGCTCGCACCCGCTGGGCGTCCAGGCGGCCGAAATCGGGGAGATTGCCGCTGAACCGGCGGCCACGGTCGTGTTGCGCACCGGCTTCGGCGGCACCCGGATCGTGGACATGTTGGTGGGAGATCCGTTACCGCGAATCTGTTGATGACAGGTGCGCGATCGCGCGGCGCACAACGAGGAAAGGGAAGTGGTGTCATGTGCCTGGGAATCCCGGCGCGGATCGTCGAGATCACCGATGCCGCGAACTTCATGGCGAAGGTCGACGTGAACGGCGTGCAGCGGAACATCAGTGTGCGTCTGCTGGAAAAGGAGATGCCCGAGCCGGACGATTGGGTGCTGGTTCATGTCGGTTTCGCGATGGCCAAGATCGACGAAACCGAGGCGCTGCTGACGCTGGCCGCGGTCCAGAAGCTCGGTGACGCCTACGACACCGAGATCGAAGCCTTCGACTCATCCTCGATCGTCTGAAGGGAAGCAATATGCGATACATCGATGAGTTCCGAGATCCGGCGGCCGCCCGAAAGTTGTTGGGTGCCATCGATGTGCTGTCCACGGGTGGCGATAACGGCGAACCGTTCAAGTTCATGGAGGTGTGCGGCGGACACACCCACACCATCTACCGGCACGGCATCGAGCACCTGCTGCCGCCGCAGGTCGAACTCGTGCACGGTCCCGGATGTCCGGTGTGTGTGATTCCGATGGGTCGGATCGATGACGCGATGTGGCTGGCCGAGCGGCCGGGCGTGATCTTCACCTGTTTCGGCGACATGATGCGGGTACCCGGTTCCAACGGCAGCCTGCTCGATGCCAAGGCTCGCGGGGCAGACGTGCGTTTCGTCTACTCACCGCTGGACGCCCTCAAGATCGCCGTTGACAATCCCGACCACCAAGTCGTCTTCTTCGCAATCGGTTTCGAGACCACCGCGCCGTCGACCGCGGTAACCCTGGTGCGGGCAAGCGATCTCGAGGTCACCAACTTCAGCGTGTTCTGCAACCATGTCACGATCGTGCCGCCGATCAAGGCGATCCTGGAATCACCCGATCTGCGGCTGTCGGGCTTCCTGGGGCCCGGACACGTATCGACGGTGGTGGGAAACCGGCCGTACCGCTTTGTTCCGGAGGTATACGGCAAGCCGCTGGTGGTCGCCGGTTTCGAGCCGTTGGACATCATGGCCTCGGTCGCGATGCTGCTACGCCAGATTCGGGAGGGGCGTTGCGAGGTGGAAAACCAGTATTCGCGCATCGTGCATCCCGAGGGGAACCCCGCCGCGCTCGCGCTGCTGGGCAGGGTGTTCGCCCTGCGACCGCATTTCGAGTGGCGCGGGCTCGGCTTCATCTCGCAGAGCGCTCTGAAGCTGCGCGACGAGTTCGCCGACTTCGACGCCGAGCTGCGGTTCGCCATGCCGGGTTTGCGGGTTGCCGATCCGAAGGCGTGTCAGTGCGGAGAGGTGCTCAAAGGGGTGCTCAAGCCCTGGGAATGCAAGGTCTTCGGCACGGCGTGCACTCCGGAGACGCCGATCGGGACGTGCATGGTGTCCCCGGAGGGCGCCTGTGCGGCGTACTACAACTTCGGTCGGCTGCATCGGGACGCCGCGCAGCTCGTCGGGCGGGCCGGGCGCGGGTGATCCCGGTGGCCGAGGCGGACATCGGGGGGGCGGAGATGTTCGCCCGCTACGCCTATGCGCCCAATCAGCTCGGTTACTGCGGGCCGTCGGACAAGTCCGCGCTCAGTAGCGGTTCGGTGGAACAGATCCGGGCCGCCGCCCGACGATTCTCCGGTGCGTGGCCCTACCTTCAGGTGTTGTCGCGGATGACCGGCGTCGCCGATCCGCTGGACCGTCGGCTCGTCGAATCCTATTGGCTGGGCGGGGGTCTCGGTGCGGATCTGGACCCCGAGCGGTTTCTCGGGCAATTGCTGGCGGTGATCGGACCCCAGGCGGGACGCTACTGGTTGCATCTGAGCACCGAACTCGCCGACGAGGCCGCCGCCAATCACTGCTTTCACGTCTTCGGGGTGTATCCGTGGTCTCGGCTGCTCGGCAAGGTTGCCGACGCGGCCCCGGTCCGGATTCTGGACAGCTGCCGCATCACCCCGGCCACCGTGCTCACCCGCCGGGGTGACCGGATCGAGGTCCGTTGCCGGCAGTTGAGCTGGGACGGCCGCGAGTTGCGGCTGACCGGCCCCGCGCCACGCCAGGTCCAGGTGTGGGTGGCCGGATACAGCGCGGTGCCCGACGTCGCACCCGGCGATCGGGTCGCATTGCATTGGGACCGGTTGTGCGGCCGTCTTGACCCCGCACAGGTGAGCGACCTGCAGCGCTGCACGACGGATCAGCTGGCGGTCACCAATCGGCGGCTCAGCGGTTAGCGTGGCTGCGGGCGTGGGCGATCGCGTCGTCGAGGGAGTCGATGAGGTGGTTTTCGTGCCGCAGCGAGTCGATCACCCCGACGTTGGTCAGCAGATTCATGTGTTCGGGTTGCACACCCTTGATGATGACGGTGATGCCGCGCGCCTCGAGTTCTTCGGCGATGCGCCCCAGCGTGTGGGCGCCGGTGGCATCCAGCATGCCCAGCTGGGACATCCGGATGACGACCACCGTGACCTCGGGATTGTCGGCATCGGTGATGGCGCTTGAAATCCGTTCGGCCGCACCGAAGAACATCGCGCCGTCGAGTCGTAGCAGCGCTATCCGCTCGTCGCCGGGTTGGGCGGGGCCGGGCAGCTTCTCGCGGGTCACGCTGCTGCGCCCCGCGACCGAGCGCAGCGCGAAGAATGCCGCGATCAGGATGCCGATCTGCACCGCCTCGATGAGGTCGAAGCACACCGTGATCCCCGCGGTCAGCAGGAAGGTGAACGCGTCCGACCGCGTCGAGCGCAGCACCGTGAGGATCGTGGAGCGCGAGATCATCCGGAAGGCCGTCACCATCAGCACCGCGGACAGCGCCGCGAGCGGGATGGTCGAAACGGGCCCGGTGGCCAGATACACCACCCCGAGCAGCAGCAGGGAGTGCACGATCGCCGCGACGCGGGTGCGGGCCCCGGAGCGCACATTGACCGCGGTGCGGGCGATCGCACCCGTGGCGGGCATGCCGCCGAACATCCCGGAGGCCACCGAGGCCAGGCCCTGCCCGACCAGTTCCCGGTCGGGGTCATACGGACCCGTCGGCGACATCGTGGCCGCCACGCGCGCCGACAGCAGCGATTCGATGGCGGCCAGCGCGGCGATCGCCACCGCGGCCCCGAGCAGGGTGCGCAGCGCCCCGAGGTCGGCGTGCGGCAGCACCGGTGCGGGCAGGGTGTTGGGCAGTTCCCCGATGCGTGCCACCTCCAGGCCCAGCACGACGACGAGCACGGTGGCCGCGACGACTGCGGTCAGCGACTCCGGAATCGAGCGGTGCAGCTTCGGCAGGACGACCATCAAGAGGGCCGCGAAGCCGACCACCAACAGGGCGGTCGACGCCGTCGACCATTGCGCGGTGCGGATGACGTCCCAGGCAGCGAAGAGCGCGGTCTTGCCCTCCGGCGCCGGTTGGCCCACCGCGGCCGGCACCTGTTGCAGGAAGATGATGGTCGCGATGCCCAGCGTGAAGCCCTCGATCACCGGCCAGGGGATGAAGGTGACGGCCCGGCCCAGCCGGGTGATCCCGGCCGCGAGCACAATGAGCCCGGCGAGCACCGTGACCAGCGCGATGCTGCCCAGCCCGTAGACGGCGACGATGGGGGCGAGCACCACGGCCATCGCCCCGGTCGGTCCGGAGACCTGAACGTTCGAACCACCGAACACCGCGGCGACGAGTCCGGCGACCACCGCGGTGACGAGCCCGGCTGCCGCACCCACCCCGGAGCTGATCCCGAATGCCAGCGCCAGCGGCAGCGCCACCACCCCGACGGTGATCCCGGCCAGGATGTCGTGTCGCCAGGAGCGCGGGAACTCGGCGTAGTCGGCGCGCTGGGGGAGCAGACGCGCCACCGCCGTCAACGCCGAACTCACTGCTTGCCCTGCAGCGGCGGCAGATCCCGCATGGCCTCGAGTTGGCGGCCGGCCGCTGAGAGGGTGTCGGCCAGGAAAGCTCGGGCGATCAGCAGAAGTTCGGCGATCTTCGGGTGCGCCAACCGATAGAACACGGCATTGCCGACACGCTCGGCGCTGACCACCCGGTGGCGCTTGAGCACAGCGAGGTGCTGAGACAGTAGGGTGGCTTCCATCCCGGTTTCGGTGAGCATCTCGCTGACCGGCGTCGGGTCGGTTGTGGCGCAGAGGATCTCGAGAATTCGAATCCGAGCAGGATGCGCCAATGCCTTGAACAAGTTGGCCTTGATCTCATAAAGCGGCTGATCGGATGTGAGCGGCATGGACGGTCCTTCAATTTACGGATTTAGGAATTACTCAATCCACTATACCGTCCCGCCCGGTTATCCGGTTGCACCCGATGACCACAGTCGCTATGGTCGCGAGCGTGCAGCGTCATCTTCTCGTAGTAGTGCCCCGCAGCGGGGTCTGATTCAGACCGACCCCCCGCTGTGGGTCGTCAGCTACTGCCCGTCGGTCACTTCGCTCGCTACCGAGAAGACCGGCACATGACTTTCACCCCGAGCACCGAACGACCACTTGCGAACATTCTCGCCGCGCCCCTGCCGCGCGGACTGCGCCAGCGCACCGCCGGGATGTCCTGGGCTGCCGTGCTGGCCACCTACGGGCCGTCGTCGGGACCGCTGCAACTGGGCGCGTGGGCCTGCGTCGGCACGGGTCGGCCCGGCGCCCGACCGGGGCTGCAGAACCGAAAATTCCAGGCCACCTTGGCAATCGGGGACCGGGTCTGCAAGTCTTCGGTGGCTGCCGCGGGTCCGGTGGCGGCGCTGACCGAGATGCTGCACGAGCACGGCTTCGCCGTCGAGTTGCTGAGCTTTCACCAGCTCCAGGCAGGCGCCGACACCGTCACCGCGGTGCACGGCAGCAACGGGACCCGCGATGAATGGGCGCTGGGTTGGGACCCCGATCCCGGCCAGTCGGCGCTGCGGGCGTTGATCGCCTGCGCCAACCGACTGGCCGGCTGAATCACTTCAGGGGGCGCAGCACGATCGGCATGCCGTCGATCGGCACCGGCATGCCGCCGTAGTCGTAGCGCGGCTGATAGCCCGGGTGGGCCAGCTCGAGCCGGTACTTCCGCAGCAGCCGGTGCATGACGGTCTTGATCTCCAGCTGGCCGAACACCATGCCGATGCACTTGTGCGCGCCGCCGCCGAACGGGGCGAACGCGTAGCGGTGCTGCTTGTGCTCCGAGCGCGGCTCGGCGAAGCGATCCGGGTCGAACTTGTCCGGATCGGTCCAAAGCTCGGGCAGCCGGTGGTTGATCGAGGGCCAGGTCACCACGTTGGTGCCGGCCGGGATGAAGTAGCCGAGCAAATCGGTGTCGCGCACGGCCTGGCGGAAGTTGAACGGCAGCGGGGTCATCATCCGCAGCGCCTCGTTGATCACCAGGTCGTAGGTTTCCAGCTTCTCCAGTGCCTCGATGTCAAGCGGCCCGTCGCCGATGCGTTCGGACTCCTCGCGCAGCCGCTCCTGCCACTCGGGGTTGGCCGCCAGGTGGTAGGCCATCGTCGTCATGGTCGAGGTGGACGTGTCGTGCGCGGCCATCATCAAGAAGATCATGTGGCTGACGATCTGATCGTCGGTGAAGGTCTGACCGTCCTCGTCGGCGGAGTGACACAGCACGCTGAACATATCGGTGCTCTCGGTGCGCCGCTTCTCGTCGATCCGGCTGTTGAAGTAGTCCTCCAGCGTCTTGCGGGCCTGGATGCCACGCCACCACTTCAACGGGGGCACCGGCTTGCGCACGATCGCGTTGCCGGCCCGCGTGGTCGTGGTGAACGCGTTGTTGATGGTGGTGACCAGCTCCTTGTCGGTGCCCGCGGGGTGCCCCATGAACACCTCCGAGGCGATGTCGAGAGTCAGTTCCTTGAGGGCGGGGAAGATCAGGAACCGCGGGTCGTCGGCCACCCAATCGTTGGCGACCACCTTCGAAGCGACCGAGTCGATGTGCGGGATGTAGCCGGTCAGCCGCGTGCGGGTGAACGCGTCCTGCATGATCCGGCGGTGGAACATGTGCTCGTCGAAGTCGAGCAGCATCAGGCCGCCCTCGAAGAACGGCCCGATCACCGGATCCCAGGCGCGCTGCGAGTAGTCCTTGTTGCGGTTCGAGAAGATGGTCTGGGTGGCGTCGGGGCCGAGCGCCATCACTGCCGACAGCGCGGGGGAGTGCGAAAAGTGGACCGGCCCGTTCTTGCGGTACTGCGACAGGATGAAATCAGGTCCGCCGCGGAAGATCTCGATCATGTGGCCCAGCACCGGCAGGCCCGAATCACCCATGATGGGTTTGAGGTCACTGCTGGCCGGCGGAGTGGAGAAGACGAACTCGTCCCACTTCTTGTTCTTTAGGCGCTTTTCGATCGCGCCCATGCCGGGCAGGGTGTTGGGGGTCGGGGTGAGCCGACGCTTGGCCTGGTCAAGCAGGTAACGGGGAGTGCTGATCGTCGCTGGGGCCACTGGGAGCTCCTTTGCTGCAGGTGGGGTCGGGCTGTGGCAGGGGCCACTTGCCCTCTATTTCACCGGCTGACTTGACGCGTGTCAAGTTTCCATCCGGCCGCGGCGTGGTGCATGGTTGTTGCGTGAGTGTTGAGCAGCGGAGGACGCCGACGGCGGGGGCTGAGCCGTCCGGGCGCCGACGAGGCGACAAGCAACGGCAGGCGATCGTCGACGCGGTGCGCGAACTGTTGGAGGAAAAGCCCTTCGCCGACCTGTCGGTGAGCGCCATCAGTGACCGGGCCGGCGTGGCGCGGTCGGGCTTCTACTTCTACTTCGATTCCAAATACGCCGTATTGGCCCAAATCCTCGCCGAGGCCGCGCACGAACTCGAGGAGCTCACCCAATACTTCGCCCCACGCGGTGCCGACGAATCGCCGGCGGAGTTCGCCCGCCGGATGGTGGGGTCGGCGGCCGTCGTGTTCGCCCGCAACGACCCGATCATGACGGCGTGTAACGCCGCCCGCACCACCGACGCCGAGATCCGCAAGGTGCAGGACGACCAGTTCGCCCGCGTCGTCGACCAGATCGTCGAGGTGGTCCGCAACGAGATCGCGGCCGGTACCGCGCGCCCGATCAGCGACGACGTCCCCGCGCTGATCCGAACCCTGGGCGCCACCACCGTGATGTTGCTCTCGCGCGATCAGCGCTTCCTCTGCCCCGACCGCGGCATCGAACGCGGCGTCGGCGTTCTCGAACAGTTGTGGCTGACCAGCTTGTGGGGCGGCGCCGCCCTCTGAGCGATACCGTCGGTATCGTTTCGATCATGGTGAAGAGTTTCGGCGGGAAGCGGTGCTTTGTCACCGGCGCTGCCAGCGGCATCGGACGCGCGATCGCGCTGCGGCTGGCGGCCGACGGGGCCGAGTTGTACCTGACCGACCGCGACGCCGCGGGTCTGGAACAGACCGTCGCCGATGTGCGGGCATTGGGCGCCGTGGTGGGCGAGCATCGCGCGTTGGACATCTCCGACTATGACGCGGTGGCCGGGTTTGCCGCCGACATCCACACCAGCCATCCGGCCATGGACATCGTGCTCAACGTCGCGGGCGTCTCCGCGTGGGGCACCGTCGACCAACTCAGCCACCGGCAGTGGCGATCGATGATCGACATCAACCTGATGGGTCCGATCCACGTGATCGAGACCTTCATCCCGCCGATGATGGCCGCGGGCACCGGCGGTCAGCTGGTGAACGTTTCCTCGGCCGCGGGCCTGGTGGCCTTGCCGTGGCATGCCGCCTACAGTGCCAGCAAGTACGGCCTGCGCGGCCTCTCGGAGGTACTGCGATTCGATTTGGCCCGCCACAACATCGGGGTGTCGGTGGTGGTGCCGGGTGCGGTGAAGACCGGATTGGTGCAGACGGTCGAGATCGCCGGGGTGGACCGCGACGACCCCAAGGTCGCCCGTTGGGTGAACCTGTTCAGCGGCCACGCGGTGTCACCGGAGAAGGCGGCGGACAAGATCCTGGCCGGGATACTGAAGAACCGGTATTTGATCTACACCTCGGGAGACATCCGGGCGTTCTACGCGTTCAAGCGGCTGGCGTGGTGGCCCTACAGCGTCGCGATGCGCCGGGTGAACGTGTTCTTCACCCGGGTGCTGCGTCCGCGACCGAACTGGAGTGCCGGGGCGCTCACCGCGAACCCCACTGCCACGCAGGAGCATCCAGCAGACCCTGCCCCGCTACCCGCGTCTGACCCGATTCCTTGATCAACTCCAGCACGGCGGCGTCCGCGCCGAGGTATTCGAGCAGCTGGCGCGAATGGGTCACCACGAAGACCTGAGTCCGGTGGGCCGCGGCGCTGATCAGCCGGGCCAATGGTTGCGCCAACTCCGGGTGCAACGAGGTCTCCGGTTCGTTGAGCACCATCAGCGATGGCGGTTGCGGACTGCACAGTGCGGCGGCCCAGAGCAGGAAACGCAGTGTGCCATCCGATAATTCGGCGGATCTCAGAGGCCGTAGCACGCCGGGCTGATGCAATTGCACATCGAAGTAGCCGTCGCTGACCGAGGTCGCGATGGTCGCGCCGGCAAAAGCCTCGGCAACCGCGTGGGGCAGGTCCTCGAAGCCGGCTTCGAGGACCGTCTGGATTGCTGCGGCCAGGTTGCCACCGTCGTCGGCGAGCACCGGGCTGCGGGTGCCGACGCTGGCCCGGCGCGCGGGCGCCCCGTCGTCCACGCGGAAGCCGTCGTAGAACCGCCAGCCGCGCAACCGGTCTCGCACGGCGGCGAGTTCCGGCGACTGTCCCGGATGGGCGAATTCGGCGAGGACGCTGTGGTAGGACGGCAGCGCCCGGGTCAATTCGGCGAATCCGCGTCCGGAGTCGTCGCAGGCTTGCGCCAGTGGACCGCCCCGACGCACCAATGTCGTCGCCGGCCGCAGCACCGAACCGGCGAACACCACCTCGCGTTTGATCTCCGGATCCCGGTCGAACTTCGAAGTGTGGCCGGCGATCTGCGGCAGGCCGAGATCCACGAGGTAGCCGAAATCGTCGGCGGCATAGCCGAGTTTGAGCTCCACGGTACGTTTCTTGGTGCCGGACCCGGCCCACAGCGCCGACTGTAGACCGCCCTCGCGGGCCAGTGCCGCGATGACCTCGCCGCGGCCGCAGTCGGACAGCAACCGCAACGCCCGGTACACCGAGGACTTACCGGTGCCGTTGGCGCCGGTGAGTACGGTCAGTCGACTCAGCGGCAACACCGTGTCCCGCAGGGATCGGTAGCCGTGGATGGCGACGGTCGACAGCATGGGGCCGACGGTAGCCGGTACCGGTGACACCCCGGTGGGCACCGGTCAATCCCGGATGCGCGCGATCTTGCCGGCGACCTTGTCGACGAAGGCAGGTACCGCGGACTCCGGCACGTCGGTGCCGCAAATCGCGAAATCCAGCACGATGTTGTTGCGCGCCGCGAGGGCATTTCTGCACAGCCAGCCGTCGCCGGCTTCCTCGATGGTGGTGGTGGACAGAATCCCGGCGTCCTCGGTGACGTTCTGGACGGCCCAGTATTCGCCGGCGGTGGCGCCCACCACCGCGAGGTTGACGGTGCGGTTGGCGCAGCCGTCCCATTTGGCCCTCGTCGCGCTCACGTGCCGCTGCGCGGCCGCGGGGTCGGCGAAGGACACCACGGTCTGAACGAGCTTGCGCCGCGGCGCGTCACCGGTGAGGAACTGCTGCCGGGACGCGGTGAAACCGCTGCCCCGATAGGCCAATAACTTGCCCGAATACAGGGCGATGCAGTCGTTGTCGACCAGCGGTTCGTCGGCCATGGCCTCATAGATCCGCTCCCCGGAGTCGACGGAGCCCGCCATGGTCGCCGAACCGACGACCGCGGCGGCTTCGGGCAGGTTCAACAGCAGACCGGACAACGCCGCCACCGGTACGGGGCGGACCGCATCGGGCGTCTCGGTCCCGTCGGACGGGTCGGCCTGCGGTGATGGATCTTCGACCGCGCCGGCCGCGGGGGGATTCGGCGCCGGCTCGTCGCGGTTGGCCACGAGGACGGACCCGAGCGTGGCGGCCCCGATCACCACCGCGGCCGAGACCGCAACCCAGCGCAGCCGTTGGGCCCGGGGACGCGGGGGCGGTTGCCACGGGGGCACCCCCGGGTGCGGGGGCCAGTTCGGGGCCGGCCAGGATGGCTGCGGCCCGGGCAGGTTCGCTCCGCGCGGCGGAATGTGTACGGTCTGGTCGTTGCTCGTGTCGTAGCCGGGTGTGCTCATTGGTGGTTCCTTTCGGTGCGAAGCGATGTCGTGGGTCAGTTGGCCGGCTGCGAGTTGTGCGCGATCGCCACCGCGATCTGTTCGGCTCGGCCGGTGGGATCGGCGCCGCGGAGGTCGCAGGCGACCACGTCGGCGATGACCGCACCGGCTGTTCCGTTGGCGGCGGTCATCGCGCGCTCGCAGATCACGTGCCGGCCAACCTGACGCTGCACCAGCACGGTGTCGTTGCGGTGCAGTTCGGCCGGGCCCAGCGCCCACTCGGTGACCGCACCAGATGTGTCGGTGTGGGCGACGACCCGTTCACCGCAGCTCGACCAGGCACGGGTGGATGCGCGCACCTGGCCGGCCGCGGCGTCCGGGCTGGCCGCGCTGAGCACGGTTTGGTTCACGAAATGCCGAGCGCGCCCGGGCTTTCCGTCGGTGACCAGCTGGGTGGCGACGCTCGTCGGCCCGGCGACCCGATAGGCCTCGCGGTGTCCGGGCTCATAGGCGCCCATGCAGCGCGCGGGTTCGAGGTTGCCCGCGGCGGAGTCGAGCAGCTCCGCGGCGGAGCCCACCACCCGCATCGGCGCCGACGCGCGGGTGATGCGCCCGAGTTGATCCGGCGTCGGCAGCAGCGCCTCCAGGTGCGAGACGTAGGTGAACGTGGGGTGCGGCCCGGTCAGGGCCGATGCCGGGGCGGCGGCGAAACCGGCCGCAGCGATGGCGCCCGTCAGCGCTACCAGGGGGATGGTTCGTGTCATCGCGCTCTCCTTGCTCGGACCCGATACCGGGATCGGATGCTACGACTTTAAGTGATAAACCGTAGCACCGCAAGGGGGCGCGATGCATTCGTCTTCGGGCCGCCGAGCTATCCGGTATAAATGCAGCTCAAATGGGCTAGACGACGGCAATCCAGCGCGGTTCCGCCGGTGGTGCGGCCGGCTTAGCGCTTCGGTTTCATCGATTCAACGCCGTTATCCGCGAAACTGACAGGCGCAAAGTGAAGCATGAGCTACGATTTGTCCCGAAACGTGGCGATTGCTGGCGCTCCTCGGGCGTCGAACGGGAAGGACACACCATGACGAAGCTCCCGCACCGCGCCCGGACCTGCGCAGTGGCGCTGGCGGTGTTGATGGTCGTAGCGGTGGCCGCGGCCTTGAGCGGGTGCTCGGAACACACCGAGGGATCCGCCGTATCGCCGCTGTACGACCCGTTCCGGGTTGGCGGCCTGCCCGCGGTCGACGGGCCCAGCGGGCCGCGTCCCGATGCGCCCCGACCCGTCGGCAAGGTGTTCAACACCGACCAGGGGGAGATCGACGCCCTGGCGCTGCTGGCCGTCAACGACATCGAGGAATTCTGGTCGGCGCACTACCGGGAGGCATTCGCGGGGACGTTTCGCAGGGTGAACCGGTTGATCTCCTACGACTCCGAGGATCGCGACAGCCCGCGCATCTGCGGTGCGAGCCCCTACGGTCAGCCGAATGCGTTCTTCTGTCCGCGGGACCGGTCGATCGCCTGGGACCGGGGCCTACTGCTACCGATCGGAGTGAAGTACTTCGGTCCGATGTCGGTGGTGGGGTTGGTGGCCCACGAATACGGGCACGCGCTGCAGTACCTGGCCGAACTCGTGGACCAGGACACCGCGCCGATCGTGCGGGAGCAGCAGGCGGATTGTTTTGCCGGCGTTTACATCCGGCATGTCGCCGAAGGGAATTCGCGTCGGTTCCAGATCGACACCGCCGACGGCTTGAGCCACGTCCTGGCCAGTTTGATCGCGATCCGGGATCCCGTCCTGGGGCCCGACGACACCAAGATGCTCGAATTCGGGCACGGTACCGCGGTGGACCGGGTCGCCGCTTTCCAGACCGGCTTCGTTCGCGGGCTCGACAGTTGTGCCGCAATCGATCTGCGCGATGTCGAGGAACGTCGCGGGGAGCTTCCGATGAACCTCCAGGAAAGCCGCGACGGTGCCGTCGAGACCGGTGAGGCCCCCATCAACGAACGGACTTTGACGGTGCTTTTCGAGGGTCTCAATCAGATCTACGAACCGAAGCAGGCGCCCAGCCTGGCATTCGCCTTGTCGCAGGACGATCACCGCTGCCCCGACGCGCAGCCCAGTCCGCCCGCGTCCTACTGCCCGGCCACCAACACCGTCACCGTGGATGTCGATCCGCTGCGGACCATGGGCGAGGCCGGCGATGAGCGGACGGATGCTGTGCTGCTGCAAGGCGACAACACCGCGTTGTCCATCGTGGTGTCCCGGTATCTGCTGGCGGTGCAGCAGGAACGGGGCCTGCCGTTGCGGTCGGCCGCGGCGGCGCTGCGCACCGCGTGCCTGACCGGCGTGGCGCAGCGCCACCTCAGCGACCCGGTGGAGATCGAGTCGGGGGAGAAGCTGTGGCTGACAGCCGGTGACGTCGACGAGGCCGCGGCGGGACTGCTGACCAATGGAAGGGTGGCCACCGACGTCGACGGCGCCACCGTGCCGGCGGGGTTCACCAGGATCGTGGCGTTTCGCTCCGGTCTGCTGGACCAGTCCGACGGCGATCTCTGCTATCGGCGGTTCAACTCTTGAGCGGGCATCTGTAGTTCCAGTCGCACGCCGAGCAACCGGACGGGGCGGTCTAGTTCGAACTGATCGAGCACCGCCAGTGCCGTCTCGGTGATCACTGTCGCTGCCGTGCTGGGCGCGGCGAGCTTGCGGATCTTGGTCCGGGTGTAGAACGTGCTGGTGCGGACGGTCACGGCCACTCGCGTCACGATGCGGCCGTCGGCGACGACCTCGCCGAGCGTGCGCTGCGCCAATTCGATGACGGCCGAATCTATTTCGCCACGGTCGGTGAGATCGGTGGGAAAGGTCACCACGTGACTGCGCGAACGCGGCACCCAGGGCTGCGGGCTGACGTCGTCGTCACCGCCGCCCTTGGCGAGCAGCAGCAGCCACAGCCCGGTGGACGGTCCGAAGGCCGAGGTCAAGGTCTCGGCATCGGTATGGGCGAGGTCGCGCACCGTGGTGACGCCCATGGCGGCCAGCTTCTTGGCGGTCTTGGGGCCGACGCCCCACAGCGCGTCGACCGGGCGCTGGGCCATGACGTCCATCCAGTTCGTGTCGGTGAGGCGGAAGACGCGAGCGGGCTTGGCGAACCCGGTGGCGACTTTGGCGCGTTGCTTGTTATCGCTGATGCCGACGGAACACGACAGTCCGGTCTCGGCCGCAATGACGGCCCTGATCTGTTCGGCCAGCGCGACCGGATCGTCGGTGTGCGCGGCCAGGTAGGCCTCGTCCCAGCCCCAGACCTCGCAGGGATGGCCGAGGTCGCGCAGCAGTTCCATCACCACCTCCGAGGCGGCGTCGTAGGCCGCGGGATCCGCCGGCAGGAATGTCGCGTTCGGACAGCGCCGGGCCGCGGTCCGCAGTGGCATGCCGGCGTGCACCCCGAACTCCCGGGCCTCATACGATGCGCACGTCACCACCTTGCGTGCTTCGTGGGGATCCCCGTTGCCGCCCACGATGACGGGCAGCCCGACCAGATCGGGGTGCCGGCGCAGTTCGACGGCGGCCAGGAACTGGTCGAGATCGACGTGCAGGATCCAGCGCGACGCTTCGCGCCGGGCGGTGCCCGCGGGCGGGGAGTCGGCTACGTCCCGCACAGCTTGCTGGCCAGGCTTTCCCACGCATCGCCCAAGTCGTCGACGGTCAAGCCGTCGTCGTTGAGGCGGTGCTCGACGTAGTTGGCGTCCAGCAGGGCCAGCAGTGCGTCGGCCTGGGCGTCCAGGTCGCCGCTGGTGCCGGCGGACTCCAACAGGACATACACGTGTCGGCGCAACACCAGGAACACCGCCGTGGCGCGGGCCTGTGGGTCGCGGCTGGCGGCGGTCAACAGGGCGTGGTGGGAATGGGCGAAGGCGATGCGTTGCCGCCCGAAGGCCACCAGTCGCTCCAGCGGCGGAGCCTCCGGTCCCAGCGGCGGGGGGCCGAACAGGAACGCCTGCTGGTTGGCGCGCTCGTCCTCGTCGAGCAGCACCAGCATCAGGCCGGCGCGGCTGCCGAACCGGCGAAACAGGGTTCCTTTGCCGACTCCGGCAGCCGCGGCGATGTCATCCATGGTGACCGCGTCGGCGCCTCGTTCGGCGATGAGGCGGCGCGCCGCGTCCAGCAGCAGCACCCGGTTGCGGGCGGCGTCTTCGCGTTCGGGAGGCGTGGCGTCGGCGAGGGAGAGCCCATAAGCTGCACCGACGGAACTCACGAGAACTATTTTAGCTCAGCCGGAATTATACGGACCACAGTCCGGTTGCACGCTGAGACGATGTCAGAGGCAACCTGGACGAAGGGACTTTACAAATGGCCGAGGCGGACGCGGTGAACGTGCTGGTGCTGGTGGGCAGTCTGCGCGCGGAGTCGATCAATCGACAGATCGCCGCCCTGGCGGCGGACAACGCGCCGGCGGGGGTCGTGCTCACGATGCACGAGGGACTCGGTCAGGTGCCGTTCTACAACGAGGACCTCGACAACGACAACGTCCCCGCCGCTGCGGCGGCGCTGCGAGATGCCGCGCTGGCCGCCGACGCCGTGCTGGCGGTGACGCCGGAGTACAACGGCACCATCCCGGCCGTGCTCAAGAACGCGATCGACTGGCTCTCCAGGCCCTACGGCGACAGTGCGATCAAGGGCAAGCCGGTGGCGATCATCGGGGCGGCGCTCGGCCGCTACGGCGGTACCTGGGCCCACGACGAGGCGCGCAAGTCCTTCGGCATCGCCGGGGCGCGCCCGGTCGAGGACGCGGTGTTGTCCGTGCCGACGACTGAGTTCGACGGCAAGCACCCGGGTGAGCACGCGACCTTCAGCGGCCAGTTGCGTGAGGTGCTGACCAAACTGTCCGGTCAGGTCGCCACCTCGTTGGTCGCCAACTGAGCATTCGCACGTAGTCGACGGCGTGTCGCCGGCGGGTCTGCCTTGACCCGTCGGCGACTTTGCTGTAGCCCGCCCGGCGCCCGAGGCGCGGGAGCGCCCGGGATGGATCTGTCGGTGGCCGGTGGTAGAGATGTCAGCCGTGGAGCACATTCCGCTCGGAGCCGAGGCACTTTCGGCGTGTTGTGATCTGCGACACGCCGGGGCGCGGCGTGCCCCGGGGGCTTACGACCTGGGAATTCCACGAATGTTGTTCAGAACATCTGGTATCTCTTCGCAATGTCGGCCACTAGGTGTAGTGTCTGACAGGCCGACAGACCCAAGATCATCGAGGGCAGCCGGACCGCAGAAACCGACTCGGTTCACCCCGGTTCACGCCGAGGAACCTCGGCGGAGGGGGTACCGGCGAGATGGAATTCCGGGCCCGACCGGCGTGCTGAATAGCAGTGAGTCCCACAGTTGAACAAATCCGTATTCGAGTACAAGTCGATCAACCCATCGACTTCGCTGAGCATAGTGAGGGAGACGTAGGAGAAGATGAGCGTCACCGTGTACACCAAACCGGCCTGCGTGCAGTGCAACGCCACCTACAAGGCGCTGGACAAGCAGGGCATCGCCTACGAGGTCGTCGACATCAGCGTGGATGACGAGGCGCGCGATTACGTGATGGCGCTGGGCTACCTGCAGGCGCCCGTCGTCGTCGCCGGCAGCGAGCACTGGTCAGGCTTCCGGCCGGACCGGATCAAGGCGCTGGCGGGGGCCCCGGCCGCGATCGCTTGAGGAGAAAGTCACGATCGGGTGCCGGGGAAGGAGGGGCCGAAATGGCGAACATTGACACCGGGCGCACCGAACGCGCAGATCATCCGCGCGGCAGCCTCGTCTACTTCTCCAGCGTCTCCGAGTACACCCACCGGTTCGTGGCGAAACTGGAGTTGCCCGCCGACGATGTCATTCGCATCCCACTGCGCGGCCGCGTCGAGGTCGACACCCCGTACGTGCTGGTGCTGCCGACCTACGGCGGCGGTCGCGCCAACGGACCGGACCCCGACGGTGCGGGCTACGTCCCCAAGCAGGTCATCGCCTTTCTGAACAATGAACACAACCGGTCGTTGATCCGCGGCGTGATCGCTGCGGGCAACACCAACTTCGGCGCCGAGTTCGCCTATGCGGGCAACATCGTCTCCCGCAAATGCGGCGTCCCCTATCTCTACCGATTCGAACTCATGGGAACCACGGACGACGTATTCGCCGTCCGCGCGGGCTTGCAAGACTTCTGGAAGGAACAGACGTGTCACCTACCGTCACAGCTGCAGAACCTGTAGTCACTTCGGGGGCGCAGCCTGCGCATTCCGGGGGCCAGACAGAGCTCGACTACCACGCGTTGAACGCGATGCTGAATCTCTACGACGCCGACGGCAAGATTCAGTTCGAGAAGGATGTGCTGGCGGCCAGGGAGTTCTTCCTGCAGCACGTCAACCAGAACACCGTGTTCTTCCACAGCCAGGATGAGAAGCTCGACTACCTGATCGAGAAGGACTACTACGAGCGTGAGGTGCTCGATCAGTACTCCCGCAACTTCGTCAAGGAACTGCTGGATCGCGCCTACGCCAAGAAGTTTCGGTTCCCGACCTTTCTCGGTGCGTTCAAGTACTACACTTCCTACACGCTGAAAACCTTCGACGGTAAGCGCTATCTCGAGCGTTTCGAGGACCGTGTCGTGATGGTGGCGCTCACGCTGGCCGCCGGTGACACCGCGCTGGCCGAGAAGGTCGTCGACGAAATCATCGAAGGCCGATTCCAGCCGGCCACGCCGACGTTCCTCAACTCGGGTAAGAAGCAGCGCGGCGAGCCGGTGAGTTGCTTCCTGCTGCGCATCGAGGACAACATGGAGTCCATTGGTCGCTCCATCAACTCGGCGCTGCAGCTGTCCAAGCGCGGCGGCGGAGTGGCGTTGCTGCTGACCAACATTCGCGAGCACGGCGCACCCATCAAGAACATCGAAAACCAGTCGTCGGGTGTCATCCCGATCATGAAGCTGCTGGAGGACTCGTTCTCCTACGCCAATCAGCTCGGTGCTCGCCAGGGTGCCGGGGCGGTGTACCTGCATGCGCATCACCCCGACATTTACCGTTTCCTGGACACCAAGCGGGAGAACGCCGACGAGAAGATCCGGATCAAGACGCTGAGCCTCGGCGTCGTCATCCCGGACATCACCTTCGAGTTGGCCAAGAAGAACGACGACATGTACCTGTTCTCGCCGTACGACGTCGAGCGCGTCTACGGGGTACCGTTCGCCGACATTTCGGTCACCGAGAAGTACCACGAGATGGTCAACGACGGCCGGATCCGCAAGACCAAAATCAAGGCCCGCGAGTTCTTCCAGACGCTGGCCGAATTGCAGTTCGAGTCCGGCTATCCGTACATCATGTACGAGGACACGGTGAACCGCGCCAACCCGATCGACGGCAAGATCACCCACTCCAACCTGTGCTCGGAGATCCTGCAGGTCTCCACGGCATCGGAGTACAACGATGACCTGTCCTACAAGAAGATCGGCAAGGACATCTCCTGCAACCTTGGCTCGCTGAACATCGCCAAGGCCATGGATTCGCCGGACTTCGCGCAGACCATCGACGTCTCGATTCGGGCCCTGACCGCGGTGTCGGATCAGACCAGCATCACCTCGGTGCCGTCGATTGAGCAGGGCAACAACGATTCCCACGCCATCGGCCTGGGACAGATGAACCTGCACGGGTACCTGGCGCGGGAGCGGATCCACTACGGCTCCGAAGAAGGCATCGACTTCACCAACATCTACTTCTACTGCGTGCTCTACCACGCGCTGCGCGCGTCGAACCGCATCGCGATCGAACGTGGCGCGCACTTCAAGGGCTTCGAACGCTCGAAGTACGCCTCGGGTGAGTTCTTCGACAAGTACACCGATCAGGTGTGGGAGCCGGCGACCGACAAGGTTCGTCAGCTGTTCAGCGATTCCAACATTCGTATTCCCACCCAAGAGGATTGGGTGCGGTTGAAGGAGTCCGTGCAAAAGCACGGCATCTACAACCAGAACCTGCAGGCCGTTCCGCCGACCGGGTCGATCTCCTACATCAACCACTCGACGTCGTCGATCCACCCGGTGGCGTCGAAGATCGAGATCCGCAAGGAAGGCAAGATCGGCCGCGTCTACTACCCGGCGCCGTACCTGACCAACGACAACCTCGAGTACTACGAGGACGCGTACGAGATCGGGTACGAGAAGATCATCGACACCTATGCCGCGGCGACCCAGCACGTGGACCAGGGGTTGAGCCTGACGCTGTTCTTCAAGGACACCGCCACCACCCGCGAGGTGAACAAGGCGCAGATCTACGCGTGGCGCAAGGGCATCAAGACGCTGTACTACATCCGGTTGCGGCAGATGGCGCTGGAAGGCACCGAAGTCGAGGGCTGCGTGTCCTGCATGCTGTAGAGCTTGGGCAAAGTCGCAGGCCAGGGGGAGATGTTCCCCTGGCCTGCACTCGTTTGAGCATGTTGGGTGCACCTGTCGCCAAGACGGCTTTGCGACCCGCACGCTCTGGCTGGGATGTTCGATAGTGCGGTTTCATCCGCAACACGCCGCTGGAGCGGATGAATCCGCACCTTCGACGAGGCTTCAGGCTGGCTGCGGTCCCAGTGTCGCTGCGGTCTCGGCAGGCCGGCGCGCGATGCCGCCGTGTCCGCCCCAGAATCAGCCTTCGCGAGCCTGATCCGCACGCAGGGCCTTGAGGCGGCGCTCCTCCCGCAGGACCTGCTGATAGCTCTCGCGTTCGGCGACCAACCACTCCGGCATCTCCTCGATCAGTTGATCGATCTGCTCGGTGGTGAGCGCATCGCCGACGCCGCCGCGTGCGAGACCGGCGATCGAGATGCTCAGCTTGGCCGCTACCAGGTTCTTCGGGTGCGGCCCGTTCTTCCGGAGGTCCTTGAGCCACTGCGGCGGGTCCGCCTGCAGGGCCGCAAGCTCGTCACGGGTGATCGGGTTCTCCTGGAATTCAGCAGGCGTGGCGGGCAAGTACACGTCCAGCTTCTTGGCCGCCGTGGCGGGTTTCATGGACTGCGCATTCGGCCTGCTCATGGCACCAGCGTATCGGTAGCCTGATGCGGTGACCCTGCGCTCCCTCACCCTCGGGTACGTGCCCGGCGCGACACCCGCGAAGTGGGCTCGGACCTGGGCGCAGCGCCAACCCGACGTACTGCTGCAGCTGCGCACCGTCGCCGCCGCCGACGCGGCCGCCGAAGTGCGGGCCGGCACCGTCGACCTGGCGGTGCTCCGGTTGCCGACCGACACCTCCGGGTTGGCCGTCATCCCGCTCTACGAGGAGACGACGGTGGTCGTGGTGCCGACCGACCACCTCCTCAGTGCCGACGACGCGGTCACCGCCGCGGACCTCGACGGCGAACCGGTGCTGCTCCCGCTGGACGACGTTCTCGCCTGGACGAGTACCGGTGCCACGGTCGATCACCGGCCCGAAACCACCATTGAGGCAATAGAACTCGTCGCCGCCGGGATGGGATCGCTAGTCGTCCCACAGTCGCTCGCACGGCTGTATCACCGCAAGGACCTCACCTACCGCCCGATCACCGACGCGCCGACCTGTCCGGTGGCGCTGGCCGTTCCGGAAGGGTCGCAGCACGCGCTGATCGAGGAATTCATCGGGATTGTGCGGGGCCGCAGGCCCGGATCATCGCGGGGACTGGACCAGCAGGTGCCGAAACGGACCGCGCGGGAGAAGACGCTGGCCAAGCAGGCCGCCCGCGCCGCCGCGGGGGGCAAGGGCGGCGGCAAGCCGGGTCGGCCGAAGCGCGGTCGACGCTGACGGGATCGGCCGCGCTCAGATCGTCACGGTGCCATCAGCATTGATGGTCCAGGCCGGGTTCACGGCGACTTCCCAGACGTGACCGTCGAGGTCGGCGAAGTAGCCGGAGTAACCACCCCAATAGGTCTTGTGCGGCGGTTTGACGACGGTGGCTCCGGCGGCCTGCACTCGGGCCATCACGGCGTCGACGTCGGCTTCGGTGCGTTCGTTGATCGCGATGCTGATACCGCTGAACCGGCCGTCGACCGCCACCCCGGTGTCCGCGGCGAGATCGGCGCGACCAAACAGCGCGAGCGCGATGCCGGGCAGTTGGTAGAACGCCACCTCGTCGTACTCGCCGCTGGCCGTCCAGCCCAGGCCCTGTTCGAAGAAAGCCCGGCTGCATGCGAGGTTGTCGACGCCGAGCGTGATCAGGCTGATGCGTTGATCCATAGTCGCGACTTTACGTTGCACCCGCTACCGGTCAGCGGCGCTACGGAGCAATGTTGCGTTCATCAATTGAGGTAGCGCAACCGTGTTCGGGGCCGTACGCAGTAATGACCTTCCAGCGGTCGACTGCGGGAATGACGGAATCTCTAGTGCTCATGACGATTGCATCGTCAAGTATTCGTGCGTCCATGATCAGTCCATTCGGTGCTGCATCGGGCTGGCGAAGGCCCCTGTGTCCTAACCGCCGCGTGGGGTCGGCCCGAAACCCCATTCCTGGTGGAACAGGCGAAGTTGAGTGTCCCTCATGGTGTTCAGAGCGCGGTGCCATTCTCGATTGCGGTGGCGTGCAGGCGCAGCCGGTGGGCGACCTGCCCCAGCCATTCTGTAAAGGGCAGGGGCCGGGGGTTATGGTAGGCGCCGATCGTGTGCGCCAGGAGTTGCTCAAGTTCAGGCTCGGTACGGGTCTCGCGTAGGTTGTCAATTTCCTGGGCCAGTGTCCGTAGGGGTGCGGCGGTGGGGTCGTCGTTGACGTAGATGTCGACGACTCCTTGCCAATCGTCGGCTTCCAGATCCCAATCCTGGTGGAAGTAGGCAGCGAAGAACTGCTGAATCGCGTGTGGAACTGAGCCATCGTTCATGGTGGTGGGGGCTTGTCGCCGGATTCGATTGCGGCCGCGTGCAGGCGCAGTTGCTCGGCGACCGTACCCAACCAGTCTTTATAGGTGGATTCAGGCCGAGGGTCGTAGAAGCCGCCCATTTTCATCATCACGGCGTGCAGTTCGGACTCATCAAGTCGGCTGGCCCGCAACTCATCGACGTGCGCAGCGAGTGTCCGGAGGTGCTCTGGAGTGCGTGTAGAAGAAGCTGAGTAGAGAGCGACAATTCCGTGCCAGTCGTCGGCTTCAAGAGGCCAATCCTGGTGAAAATATGCACCAAAAAACTGCTCTAGGTCATACGGCACTGGGAGGTCACTCATCTTGTGGGGTATCCCGTCAACACGATCCATTGCCCATTCCGAGTCCTTTCAGTACTACGAGCACGGCAGTGCCAGGCACAGGGGCGTTGGCGCCTCGGACAAGTACCTCCCCGCAATCGAACGGTAGCGAAAGCCTCAGCCGATCGGGAGCGCCATTCGCCACCCAGGCATCAATCGCTGCCTGGTGGTGTTGGAGTGTGGTGCTGACTGCGGTCGTTGCCTCATCAACTGTTATGCCGCTGGGTGGCCTGCAGTCGTTGGCGACGCAGCATGATGCGGCGGCGGTGGACTTGGTTGGCGGTGTTGGTCGGGTCGGCGTGGGCCCGGCGCATCAGCCCTTCGGCGGCGGTTTCGGCGGTGCAGGCTGCGGTCGACGCGATGGCGCGGCGGTTGGCGGCCCGCACGTCGAACACCGGAGCGAAGCTGGATTCGGCCGCGACAGCTTTCGGTGAGCAGGAGCGATCCTCGGCTACCTCGAGATCAGCCACCCACCGAGTCAAAACGCGAGACCCCGTCCTCAGTAGCTGTGCTGCGGACCCTGCGCCTTCTTGTAGAGCGCCTTGAGCAACCGGTCACGGAAGAACGCATTGTCGATCGCCTTCAGGCCGGCGTCGGCGATGACGGGGTGGCCCAGCAGTCGGTGCACGAGGCGCCCGCGCCGGTACTCCGAACCCCACGCCGCGTCCATGCGTTGGGCGTAGTTGGTGAAATCGTCGGGGCCGCCGTTGGTCAACGCGGCCACCGCGCATTCGCCCGCGGTCAAACCGGATTCCAGCGCCTTGGAGATCCCGGCACCGGAGGCGGGCTTGCCCGCACCAAGGGCATCCCCGGCGAACAGCACCCCGGGCCGCCACGGCGGCCACGTCGTGAAGCCCATCGGCAACCGCCAGGCGCGCACACTCTTGTTCTTCTTCAGTTCGGCGATGTCGGGCAGCCCCCACTCCGGCGGCAACGTGCGCAGGAACTCGCCCAGAAACTGAGTTGCGTTGATGGACTGCCAGTTTCGATAGCTGTTGACGTAGCCCAGGCCGATGTTGAACCGACCTTCGCCCATGGGGAACACCCAGCCGTAGCCGGGCAGCTGATCGTCTCCGAACCGAAGCTTGAGATAGATGTCGAGACTGTCGGAATCCGGTCGGCCGAGCGGCATCTCGGCCCGGATCGCAATCGCCGAATAGCCCCGGTACTGCGAGTCGATGTTCAGCGCCCGTTTGATGGGGGAGTAGGCGCCGTCGGCCGCGATCACCGCGTCGGCGAGGACCTTCTCGCCGTTCTTGAGTGCCACCCCGGCCACCCGACCCGCGTCATCGAGCTCGGGGCGGGCGACCTCCGCCGACTGCCGGATGGTCGCCCCGGCCGACTCGGCGTGTTTGAGCAACAGCGCGTCCAGCTGGGTGCGGCTGACCGTGTGCCCGTGATCGGGCATGCCGGGACGCTTGGGGAAGGACAGCTCCCACCGGCTCGGACTGAAGACGGTGACCCGGTTCACCCGGTGGAACTGGTCAACCTCACGACCGAGGCCCATTTTCTGCAAGTAGCTCACCGCGCGCGCGGTCAGTCCGTCACCGCACGGCTTGTCACGCGGGAACTCGGCCTTGTCCAGCACGACCACTCGTGCGCCGGCCTGTGCTGCTTGCCACGCCGCCGCCGATCCAGCCGGCCCGCCGCCCGCGATCGCAATGTCGAATCGCCGCGTCACTAACAGATCTCGATTCGGTCCTCGGTTGTTTTGGGCACTACCACCATGTTAACGACATTTCTTGCGAGAACCGGGTGCGGAAACGTCCGTCTCGGGACTAATTCGCTGAGTCCCAATGTCTTTCGGGGAGTCTGACCATTCTGTGACCCATGTCATCACCGGCACAGTGCGCCATCCACCGTGTATGGCCAGGTCAGCACCCCGGGGGCGAGTACAGTGCTGATCGTGCGCGTTGTGCCTCGACCCAAGCCGAAGCCGGGCGGTGAGACCACCGCCGGGCCCAAAGTGGACGCCCGCAGCGAACGTTGGCGTGAGCACCGCAAGCAGGTCCGGGCCGAGATCGTCGACGCAGCGTTCCGCGCGATCGACCGCCGTGGCCCGGAGGTCAGCGTGCGCGAGATCGCCGAAGAGGCCGGGACGGCCAAGCCGAAGATCTACCGGCACTTCACCGACAAGTCGGACCTCTTCCAGGCGATCGGGGAACGTCTGCGCGACATGCTGTGGGCCGAGATCTATCCGGTCATCAACCTCACCACGGATTCGGCCAGCGAGGTCATTCAGCGCAGCATCGAGCAATACGTCTACCTGGTGGACGAACATCCCAACGTCGTGCGGTTCGTGTTGCAGGGTCGCTTCCCGGAGCAGGCCGAGGCCACCATGCGCGCGGTGAACGAGGGCCGCGAGATCACCCTGGCCATGGCCGAGCTGTTCAACAACGAGTTGCGAGAGATGGAACTCGACCGCGAGGCGATCGAACTGGCGGCGTTCGCGACATTCGGGACGGCCGCATCCTCGACCGACTGGTGGTTGGGTCCCAGCCCGGAGAGTCCCCGCCGGATGCCGCGCGAGAAGTTCATCGCGCACCTCACCACCATCATGATGGGCGCCATCATCGGGACCACGGCGCTGCTCGGGGTCCGAATCGACCCGGACCTGCCCATCCACGAGGCCGTACCCAGGGACGACGCCGGCGAGCCGGCCGAAACGGCCGGCGGCTAGGACCCCTGCCGCCGCCGGCGACACAACGTGTTGTGTTACCGCCTGTTATGGGCCCCCAGCGGTAGTGTTGCGGACACAGGTTCGTCCTTTCCAGCGTCACGTTCAAGAGGGGTTCAGGTGTCCGACGGAATGAAGCTGATTGATCGGGTTTCGGCCATCAACTGGAATCGTGTCCAAGACGAGAAGGACGCCGAGGTCTGGGATCGCCTCACGGGCAATTTCTGGCTGCCGGAGAAGGTGCCGGTGTCCAACGACATCCCGTCGTGGGGGACGTTGACCGAGCACGAAAAGCAACTCACGATGCGGGTCTTCACGGGCCTGACCATGCTCGACACCATCCAGGGCACGGTCGGCGCGGTCAGCCTGATCCCCGATGCGCTCACCCCCCACGAGGAGGCGGTGTACACCAACATCGCATTCATGGAGTCGGTGCACGCCAAGAGCTACAGCCAGATCTTCTCCACGCTGTGCTCGACCGCCGAGATCGATGACGCGTTCCGCTGGTCGGAGGAGAACACCAACCTGCAGCGCAAGGCCGAGATCGTGCTGCAGTACTACAACGGTGACGAGCCGCTGAAACGCAAGGTGGCCTCCACCCTGTTGGAGAGCTTCCTGTTCTACTCCGGCTTCTACCTGCCGATGTACTGGAGCAGCCGGGCCAAGCTGACCAACACGGCCGACATGATCCGGCTGATCATCCGCGACGAGGCGGTGCACGGGTACTACATCGGCTACAAGTACCAAAAGGGCCTCGCGCTGCAGGACGAGGCCACCCGTCAGGAGCTGAAGGACTACACCTACGAGCTGCTGTTCGAGCTCTACGACAACGAGGTGGAGTACACCCAGGATCTCTACGACGGGGTCGGACTCACCGAGGACGTCAAGAAGTTCCTGCGCTACAACGCCAACAAAGCGCTGATGAACCTCGGCTATGAGGCGCTGTTCCCGAAGGACGAGACCGACGTCAACCCGGCGATCCTGTCGGCGTTGAGCCCCAACGCCGACGAGAATCACGACTTCTTCTCCGGGTCGGGCAGCTCCTACGTCATCGGCAAGGCCGTCAACACCGAGGACGACGACTGGGAGTTCTGACCCGCCCGGCTCAGATCGTGCCGGTGTCGATGACGAACCGGTAGCGCACGTCGCTGGAGATAACCCGCTCGTACGCCTCGTTGATGTAGGACGCGTCGATCACCTCGACCTCGCAGGCGACGTCGTGCTCGGCGCAAAAGTCCAGCATCTCTTGGGTTTCCGCGATGCCGCCGATCATCGACCCGGCCAGGCTGCGGCGCATGCCGGCCAGCGGGAAGAACGGGACCACCAGCGGCTTCTCCGGGGCACCCAGCTCAACCAGGGTGCCGTCGACGTCGAGCAGGTTGAGGTACGCGCCCATGTCGAGGTTCGCCGAGACGGTATTGATGATCAGGTCGAAGCCGCGGGTGAGCTTCTTGAAGGTGTCCGGATCACTGGTGGCGTAGTAGGCCTGGGCGCCCAACCGCAGCCCGTCCTCCATCTTCTTCAGCGACTGGCTCAGTACCGTCACCTCGGCGCCCATCGCGGCCGCGATCTTGACCGCCATGTGACCGAGGCCGCCGAGGCCGATGACCGCGACGCGCGTGCCGGGGCCGGCGTTCCAGTGCCGCAGCGGCGAGTACACGGTGATGCCCGCGCACAACAGGGGAGCGGCCTTGTCCAGCGGGATGGCGTCCGGGATGCGCAGCACGTAGTTCTCGTCGACGACGATCGCGGTGCTGTACCCGCCGTAGGTGGGACTGCCGTCGCGTTCGGTCGCGTTATAGGTCGAGCGGATGCCGCCGCCGGTGCAGTACTGCTCGATGCCGGCCTGACAGTTCGCACACTCCCGGCACGAATCGACGAAGCATCCGACGCCGACACGGTCACCGACCTGGTATTTGGTGACCGCCGAGCCGACCTCGGTCACCACACCCGCGATCTCGTGGCCGGGCACCACCGGATAGTTCGGCTGGCCCCATTCGGCCTTGACGGTGTGGATGTCGGAATGGCAGATGCCGGCGAACTTGATGTCGAAGGCCACGTCGTGGGGCCCGACGTCGCGCCGCTCGATGGTGGTCTTGGTCAGCGGGTCGGTGGCTGAGGTGGCTGCGTAGGCGGAAACTGTGGTGGTCATCTTTGGTGGCTGCCCTCTCCGTGGCGAAACTATGCGGTTCTGTGTCAAGACTAGGGCCGGCAGGAACCGCTACAGTCCGGCCGCGCGCAGCGACCCGGTGAAGCTCAGCCGCTCGTAGCGCACCAGTCCGGCCAGCTGATAGGGGTCATTGGCCATCAACTCCTCGGCCGCGGCGGTGTCGATATCACCGGTGATGAGCACCCCGCCCTGCTGGGATTCCTGGCGCCCGGCCAGCAGCAGCCGGCCGGCCTCGATCTCGCGCTGGATCCACCCGACGTGATCGGGGCGGGTCTTGTCGACCACCTCGAGGGGTTGCAGGTAGGTGAGCGTCAGAACGTGAAACATGGGGTCCTTCCGAGGTGCCACTGGGTCAGTTGATGGGGGCGTTGAGCCACCGCAGATCGTCGAGGATGCCGCGGGCGGCCACTGGGCCCTGCCCGGTCTGCCAGACCTCGTTGTTGACGACGAACACGCGGTTGTCGCGGGTCGCCGACAATGCCCGCCAGGCGTCGCCACCCATCACCGTGGTGGCGCGATCCTTGGCGGCCGGGGAGTCGAACGAGACATACACAATGTCGCCGTCGGCGGCGGAAAGGTCGGCGTCGTCGACGTCGGTGATATCGATCTCTTCGTAGGCATCATCGGTAAAGCGTTGTGCGGCAGGACGATCCACCCCGACGATGCTCAGGACGCTGGCCGGGAAGTTCCGGGTGCCGAACACCCGCACGGTGTCCTCGGTGAACTGCACCACCGAGGCCTGAAAGTGCGTGGCGTCATTGGCGACGCCGGTCTGTTCGGCGTCGGCCATGAAGTTGTCGATCACCTCGGCCGCCGCGTCGGCGCGTCCGGTCGCCGCCCCGATGGCGCGCACGTTGTCGCGCCAGTCGGCGCCGGGGGCGCCGGTGAACACCGTCGGCGCGATGGCCGACAACTCGCCGTAGGCCTGCGGGGTCAACGCCTGGGACCCCAGGATCAGGTCGGGCGCGGCGGCGGTGATCGCGGCGGCGTCCACCGATGTCCGCGATCCCGCTGCGGGCAGTTCATGAACGACGGTGCCCAGATAGGCGGGCTGGGAATCGGACCCGTCCGGCAGGGCCGCAGCCACGATGCGCGACTGCAGCCCCAACGCGCACAGCACGTCGAGTTGATCGCCGGAGAGCGCCACGATGCGCTGCGGGTCGGCCGGCACGTCGATGTCGCCGCGTTCGGTCCCGCTGCCGACCCGGCGGGGGGACTCGCCGGGGTCCGGCGCCATGGGTTCGGCCGCACACGATTCGTCGGGTCGGCGCTCATTGCCCAGCACGCCCGCACCGGCGACGGTCGTCGTGCTGGTGATCACGGTGCTCGACGGCGTGACAGGGGTTTGGCCCTGCGGCGCGGAGCAGCCCGCGACCAGCAGCGTCAACGTTGCGGCGAGGGTGACGGAAGTGACGCGAATCGGCACGGGGCCGACGGTAACACCCACCGATGGATCCGCCTCGAGCCGCAGGTCGGGCCACGTCCGAAGGCCGCGGATCGCGACATCTACGACAGATTGTCGGACCCGTGCCGACAGCGGCGCGGATGGGAGCTAGGATTCAGGCACAGAAGATCTAAGTCCCCTGGCACCATGCCCGGATCCGGATGTTTGGAGGAGTTCTTGACCGCCGAAGCGCCCCCGTTGCGGGAACTCGAGGCCACTCGTCCCTATAGGGAGCGAATGGGTCCCAAGGGCAACCTGATCTACAAGCTCATCACGACCACCGATCACAAGTTGATCGGCATCATGTACTGCGTCGCCTGCTTCTTCTTCTTCTTCGTCGGCGGGCTGATGGCGTTGCTGATGCGCACCGAGCTGGCGATGCCGGGCCTGCAGTTCCTGTCGAACGAGCAGTTCAACCAGCTGTTCACCATGCACGGCACCATCATGTTGCTGTTCTATGCGACGCCGATCGTGTTCGGGTTCGCCAACCTGGTGCTGCCGCTGCAGATCGGCGCGCCCGACGTGGCGTTCCCGCGGCTGAACGCATTCTCGTTCTGGCTGTTCCTGTTCGGCGCCCTGATCGCTACTTCCGGGTTCATCACCCCCGGCGGCGCCGCCGACTTCGGCTGGACCGCCTACGCGCCGCTGTCCGACGCCCTGCACTCGCCGGGTGCCGGTGGCGACCTGTGGATCATGGGCCTGGCCGTCAGTGGTCTGGGCACCATCCTCGGTGGCGTCAACATGATCACCACCGTGGTCTGCATGCGCGCCCCCGGTATGACGATGTTCCGGATGCCGATCTTCACCTGGAACATCCTGGTGACCTCGATCCTGGTGCTGCTGGCGTTCCCGCTGCTGACCGCGGCGCTGCTCGGCCTGGCCGCCGACCGACATCTGGGTGCACACATCTACGACCCGGCCAACGGCGGTGTGTTGTTGTATCAACACTTATTCTGGTTCTTCGGGCACCCCGAGGTGTACATCATCGCGTTGCCGTTCTTCGGCATCGTCAGTGAGATATTCCCGGTGTTCTCCCGTAAGCCGATCTTCGGCTACACCACGCTGATCTACGCCACCCTGGCCATTGCCGCACTGTCGCTGGCGGTGTGGGCGCACCATATGTACGCGACCGGGGCCGTGCTGCTGCCGTTCTTCTCCTTCATGACGTTCTTGATCGCGGTGCCCACCGGTATCAAGTTCTTCAACTGGATAGGCACGATGTGGAAGGGCCAGTTGACGTTCGAGACGCCGATGCTGTTCTCGGTCGGCTTCATCGTCACGTTCCTGCTCGGTGGCCTCTCGGGTGTGCTGCTGGCCAGCCCGCCGCTGGACTTCCACGTCACCGACAGCTACTTCGTGGTGGCGCACTTCCACTACGTGCTCTTCGGCACCATCGTGTTCGCCACCTACGCGGGCATCTACTTCTGGTTCCCGAAGATGACCGGGCGGATGCTCGATGAGCGGCTGGGCAAGCTGCACTTCTGGCTGACCCTGATCGGCTTCCACACCACCTTCCTGGTGCAGCACTGGGTCGGTGACGAGGGCATGCCGCGTCGCTACGCCGACTACCTGGCCACCGACGGTTTCACCACGCTCAACGTGGTGTCCACCATCGGCTCGTTCATCCTCGGCATCTCGGTGCTGCCGTTCGTCTGGAACATCTTCAAGAGCTGGCGCTACGGCGAGGTCGTCACGGTCGACGACCCGTGGGGCTACGGCAACTCCCTGGAGTGGGCCACCACGTGCCCGCCGCCGCGGCACAACTTCACCGAACTGCCGCGGATCCGTTCCGAGCGGCCGGCCTTCGAGCTGCACTATCCACACATGGTGGAGCGGATGCGGGCCGAGGCGCACGTGGGACGGTCTCACGGTCCCGATGATGGTGACGTCACCCGGCTCGACGACGCAAACGTCCGCACCTAAGGGGTGACCGTGGCCCCCTCATCGGGGAAGGTGTCGGTCCTCATCACAGTCACCGGTGTGGACCGACCGGGCGTCACCTCTGCGTTGTTCGGCGTGCTCTCGTCCCACCGGGTCGAGCTGCTGAATGTGGAGCAGGTGGTGATCCGCGGTCGGCTCACCCTCGGAGTGCTGGTGTCCGGGCGACCGGAGGTGGTCGGCGGCACGGAGTTCAACGACGCCGTCGAGAAGGCCATCCACGACGTGGGCCTCGAGGTGACGATCGAGCGCAGCGACGACATGCAGGTCATCGCGGAGCCGTCCACGCACACCATCGTGGTGTTGGGTCGGCCCATCACCGCGGAGGCGTTCGGTGTCCTGGCCCGTGAGGCCGCCGCGCTCGGCGTCAACATCGACACCATTCGCGGCGTCTCCGACTATCCGGTTACCGGGCTGGAACTGCGGGTCTCGGTACCCCCGGGCAACGCCAAGAATCTGCAGAAGCAGCTGGCGCGCGTCTCCCGCGAGCAGGGCGTGGACCTTGCCGTCGAGAACTATTCGTTGGAACGACGGGCCAAGCGGCTCATCGTCTTCGATGTGGACTCGACGTTGATCCAGGGCGAGGTCATCGAGATGCTGGCCGCGCGTGCGGGCGCCGAAGCCAAGGTCGCGCAGATCACCGAGGCGGCGATGCGCGGCGAACTCGACTTCGAGGATTCGCTGCGGGAACGCGTGGCGACCCTGGCCGGTCTACCGGCCGAGGTCGTCGACGAGGTGGCCCAGGAGCTCCAACTGACTGCCGGTGCGCGGACCACGCTGCGGACCTTGCGCCGGTTGGGATTTCACTGTGGTGTGGTGTCCGGCGGGTTCCGCCAGGTGATCGAGCCGCTGGCCGAGGAACTGATGCTGGACTACGTCGCGGCCAACCACCTGGAGATCGTCGACGGCAAGCTCACCGGCCGGGTGACCGGACCCATCGTCGACCGTCCCGGAAAGGCCAAGGCGCTGCGCGATTTCGCCAGCCAGGCCGGCGTGCCGATGGAGCAGACCGTGGCCGTGGGCGACGGCGCCAACGACATCGACATGTTGGCCGCCGCCGGACTGGGGGTCGCGTTCAACGCCAAACCCGCTCTGCGGGAGGTTGCCGACGCCTCGCTGAGCTATCCGTACCTCGACACGGTGCTGTTCTTTCTGGGTATCACGCGGGGCGAGATCGAAGCGGCCGACGCGGTCGACGGCACGCTGCGCCGCGTCGAGATCCCACCGGACTAGGCGAGCCGATGGGTGCGGCGGGCGAACCGGTCGCGAAATCGCATGACTACCATGGTCGAGTGCCCGAAGCCGATACCGCCCCAGCCGACGTCACCGACGCCGACCTGTTGATCGACTTCCGCAACGTCGCGTTGCGTCGCGGCGGACGCAGCCTCATCGGACCGCTGAGCTGGCAGGTCGAACTCGACGAACGCTGGGTGATCATCGGGCCCAACGGCGCGGGCAAGACCTCGCTGCTGCGCATCGCCGCCGCCATGGAGCACCCTTCCACCGGGACGGCCTGGGTGCTCGGCGAGCGGTTGGGTCGCGTCGACGTCTCGGAACTGCGGGCCCGCGTCGGGCTGTCGTCTTCAGCGCTGGCACAGCGGATTCCCACCGACGAGGTGGTGCGCGACCTCGTTGTCTCGGCCGGTTACTCGGTGCTGGGCCGATGGCGGGAACGCTATGAGGACCAGGACTATGCGCGGGCCGTCGACATGTTGGAAAGCATCGGCGCCGAACATCTGGCCGACCGCACCTACGGAACGCTGTCCGAGGGTGAACGCAAGCGGGTGTTGATCGCGCGGTCGTTGATGACCGATCCGGAATTGCTGCTGCTCGACGAGCCCGCCGCGGGCCTCGACCTCGGTGGCCGCGAAGAACTCGTGGCGCGGATGGCCGACCTGGCCGCCGATCCCGACGCCCCGGCCATCGTGCTGGTCACCCATCACGTCGAAGAGATCCCGCCGGGGTTTTCGCACTGCCTGATGCTGGCCGAGGGCGAAGCGGTGGCCAGCGGCCTGCTCGCGGACGTCCTGACTTCGGAGAACCTGTCGAAGGCATTCGGGCAGGCCATCACCGTCGACAACATCGACGGACGCTATTTCGCGCGACGCGTCCGCAGTCGCGCCGCACACAGGAGACGGGCATGAGTTCTCAGGCGCCCCTGCCGGTTCGCCCCGCCGCCACGGTCATGCTGGTGCGCGAGGCGCCCGGCGGTACCGAGGTGTTCTTGATGCGTCGCCACCGGGCGATGGAGTTTGTCGGCGGGGTGGTCGTCTTTCCCGGCGGCGGTGTCGACGACCGCGACCGCAGCGCCGACATCGACTGGCACGGCCCGCCGCCGTCCTGGTGGGCCGAGCGGCTCGGGGTCGACGAGGACCTCGCGCTGGCGCTGGTATGCGCCGCGGCCCGCGAGACATTCGAGGAATCCGGCGTGCTGTTCGCCGGCGCCGCCGACGACCCCGATCTCCTTGTCGATGACGCCAGCGTGTACCGACAGGCGCGCCAGGCGCTGGCCGACAACTCGCTGGCATTCGGGGACTTCCTGCGCAGCGAGGGGCTGATGCTGCGGGCCGATCTGCTGCGGCCGTGGGCCAACTGGGTCACCCCCGAGGAGGAACGGACCCGGCGCTACGACACCTACTTCTTCGTCGGCGCGCTGCCGCCCGGGCAATTGGCCGACGGGGAGAACACCGAATCGGACCGGGTGGCGTGGGCCAAGCCCGAGGCGGCCCTCAAAGAGTTCGCGGCGCAACGTATTTTCCTGCTGCCGCCCACCTGGACGCAGCTGGATTCGCTGGCCGGCGGCCGGACCGTCGAGGAGATCCTGGCCGTCGAACGCAAGATCGTCGCCGTGCAGCCGCACCTGACCGAGGCCAACGGCAACTGGGAGATCGAATTCTTCGACAGCGACCGTTACAACGCGGCCCGCGCCGGACGTGCCCCGTGACCATTCAGCACGAGTTCGTGAGCCTGCACACCGACCCGGACCATCCGGGCATCGGCACCATCTGGCTCGCGCGCCCGCCGGCCAACGCCCTGTCCCGGCAGATGTACCGCGAACTGGCGGCCACCGCGGCGCAGGCCGGCGCGCGCGAGGACATCTCGGTGGTGATCATCTTCGGGGGGCACGAAATCTTCTCGGCCGGCGACGACGTCCCGGAGTTGCGTACCCTCAGCGCGGCCGAGGCCGATGTCGCCGCCGCCGTCCGCGATGACGCCATCGAGGCCGTCGCCTCGATCCCGAAACCCACGGTGGCCGCCGTGACCGGCTACGCGCTCGGCAGCGGGTTGTGGCTGGCGTTGGCGGCCGACTGGCGGGTGGCCGGCGACAACGTCAAGGTGGCCGCCTCGGAGATCCTCGCGGACTTCATCCCCGATGCCGCCGCACTGGGTCGGCTGGCGGCCGTCGTGGGCGCCGCCCGCGCCAAGGACATGGTCTTCAGCGGGCGGTTCGTCGACGCCGAGGAGGCCGCCGCGATCGGTCTCGTCGAAGAACTGGTGGCCCCCGACGCGGTCTACGACGCGGCCCGCGCCCGCGCCGGCCGGTTCGTCGCTGCCCCGGCCCTCGCGGTGGCGGCCGCCAAGGACATCATCGACGGCCGCTGCCCACCCGAGCAGCAGCGGGCGCGCTACCTCGAGGTTTTCAGCGCCAGCACCGCCACTTGAGGCGGTTTGTGCGGCGCTCCTGACCGCCTCATTCGTCTACGGTGACCGCGTCCTATTAGGCTGGCTCCCCATGACCAGCACGCACGAATCGCCGGCGCCCAACCCGCACGCCACCGCGGAGCAGGTCGAGGCGGCCATGAAGGACAGCAAGCTCGCCCAGGTGCTCTACCACGACTGGGAAGCAGAAAGCTACGACGACAAATGGTCGATCTCCTACGATCAGCGCTGCATCGACTATGCGCGGGGCCGGTTCGACGCCGCGGTACCCGAGGAAGTGCAGCGTGAGCTGCCCTATGACCGTGCGTTGGAATTGGGCTGCGGCACCGGATTCTTTCTGCTCAACCTGATCCAGGCGGGGGTGGCACGCCGCGGTTCAGTCACCGACCTGTCCCCGGGCATGGTCAAGGTCGCCACCCGCAACGGCCAGAACCTCGGGCTGGACATCGACGGCAAGGTCGCCGACGCCGAGGGTATTCCGTACGAGGACAACACCTTCGACCTGGTGGTCGGGCACGCGGTGCTCCATCACATCCCCGACGTCGAGCTTTCCCTGCGCGAGGTGGTCCGGGTGCTCAAGCCGGGCGGCCGCTTCATCTTCGCCGGTGAACCGACCACGGTCGGAAATACCTACGCTCGCGCGCTGGCCGACCTGACCTGGAAGACCACCGTGGCGGCGATGAAGCTGCCGTTTCTGAGCAGCTGGCGCCGGCCCCAGGAAGAACTCGACGAGAACTCGCGGGCCGCGGCGCTGGAGTGGATCGTCGATCTGCACACCTTCGACCCGAAGGACCTCGAGACGATGGCCTCCAACGCCGGGGCGGTGGAAGTGCAGACGGCGAGCGAGGAGTTCACCGCCGCGATGCTGGGCTGGCCGGTGCGGACCTTCGAGTCGACAGTCCCGTCGGGCAAACTCGGCTGGAACTGGGCCAAGTTCGCGTTCGGCAGTTGGACCACCTTGAGCTGGGTCGATGCCAACGTATGGCGCCGGGTGGTGCCCAAGGGCTGGTTCTACAACGTGATGGTCACCGGGGTCAAGCCCTCCTGAGCTCGGGGCTGGCGTTCACCCGCGCCGACGTCGCATTCCTGACCTCGACCGAGGGCGTGGCCGCCCTGGCCGAGGTGGCCGCGCTGCCACTGGCCGGCGACCGCATCACCGACATCACCGCGGTGCGGTCCCGCTACGGCGCCCACACCGCGGTGCTGGTGGAGACCACGCTGCTGCGCCGGAAAGCGGCGGCCAAGCTGGCCGGCACCGAGCAGTGGCTCTTCACCGACGAGGCGCTGCAGCAGGCCACCGCGGCCCCGGTCGCCGCGCACCGGGCCCGGCGGTTGGCGGCGCGCCGGGTGTCGGACGTCACCTGCTCGATCGGGGCGGAACTCGCCGCGTTGCGCGAGACCGCAGCGGCGGTGATCGGCAGCGACATCGATCCGGTCCGGTTGGCGATGGCCCGGCACAATCTGGATGACGCGGTGCTGATCTGTCGCGCCGATGCGCTGGCGCCGGTCACCGCCGACACCGTCGTCGTCGCGGACCCCGCGCGGCGCAGCGCGGGGCGACGCCGCTTCCACCCGCGCGCCTACGCGCCGGCGCTCGACGACCTGCTGGAGGTCTATGTCGGCCGTGACCTGGTGGTCAAATGTGCCCCGGGCATCGACTTCGCGGGCCTGGCGGACATGGGTTTTCGCGGCGAGGTCGAGGTGACCTCGTGGCGGGCGTCGGTCCGCGAAGCGTGCCTGTGGTCGGCGGGGCTGGCCGAATCGGGGGTCACCCGGCGCGCCACGGTGCTGGATACGGGTGAGCAGATCACCGACGCCGAAGACGACGACTGCGGCCACGGTCCGGTGGGTCGCTGGATCGTCGACCCCGACGGCGCGGTGGTGCGGGCCGGGCTGGTGCGGCACTACGGCGCTCGCCACGGTCTGTGGCAGCTTGACCCCGAGATCGCTTATCTCACCGGTGACTCCGTGCCGCCGGGCGTCCGCGGCTTCGAGGTCGTGGCGCACCTGCCCTTCACGGAAAAGGCTCTGCGACAAGCCCTTACCTCGCACGACTGCGGCGCGCTGGAGATCCTGGTGCGGGGGGTGCGGGTCGATCCCGATGAACTGCGGCGCCGGATGCGGCCCCGCGGCGGGACCGCGCTGTCGGTGGTGATCACCCGCATCGGCGCCGGCCCGGCGGCGCGGCCGCATGCCTTCATCTGCCGATCGCCCCGTCCCGCGTCCGCGCCGCGCTAGGCTCGGCCCCATGGTGCGCGCCTGGGTTCTCACCGCGCTGATCGCGACGGTTCTGTTGGGCTGGGCGCCCGGGGCGGCCGCCGCCAGCGGTTGCGGCGACTTCGGCGGGACCCTGGCCGCGGACGGGTTGTGCCGGGCGCACGAGTCGCAGCCCGAGTACGAGATGGATGTCAGCTTCCCGCTGGACTATCCGGATCAGCGCGCCATCACCGACTTCATCACCAGCACCCGTGAGGAATTCGTGGCCGCCGCCCACGATCCGCAGGCGCACAACCTGCCGTACCGGATGGAGATGAAGGCCACCGAGGCGGCCACCGCCACCACCCGTTCGGTGGCGTTCGAGGTCTACCAGAACGTCGGCGGAGCCCACCCGTCCACGTGGTACCGCACCTTCAACTACGACCTGATCCGGCAACGCCCCCTCGGCTTCGCGGATCTGTTCGCCCCGGGCGCGCGGCCGGTGCCCGAGCTGTTGCCGATTGTGCAGCGCGAATTGACTTCTCGACTTGGGGTGCCCGACTTGGTGTCGCCGACCGCAGGCCTGGATCCGGCCAGCTACCAGAGCTTCGCGATCACCGATGAGGCGCTCATCTTCTACTTCGATCGCGGGGCGATCATGGCCGGCGCGGCCGGGGCGCACACCGTGTCGGTGCCGCGCTCGGCGCTGCCCCCGCTGGTGGTCTGAGGGCGTGTCCGGCTACACCGCGGCGTAGCTGTAGACCTGCCCGTCGCTGGTGGCCGCCACCACCCGGCGGTCGGCCCCGACGGAGACGCCGACGGGAAAGCCGGTGGCCTGCGGCAGCGGATAGCTGTTGACGGTCTCGCCGTCCCGGGGATCGAAGGCCACCAGCGCCATGCCGTGGGCGCCGGAGCGCGCCACCGTGTAGGCGACCTCGGCGCCGGCCTGGCTGGCCGAACTCAGGGTTTCGACGTCGCCGCGCCGCCAGCGGACCTCGGCGGCGGCACCGGAATCCTTGATCCCGGTCAACGTCGCGCCCGGGCCGCCGCCGGCGACGATCGTGCCGTCGGGGGCGACCGTCGGCGGTGTCTGGGCCAGATAGTCCAGCGGCACCGACCATTTGGCCTCGCCGTCGGCCGCGTTCAGTGCCCACAGCCGCTCGTCGCGGCCGTTGACGTACACCGTGGAGCCGTCGGCGGAGAAGACCGGGGCGGCCACCACACCGTCGCGCACGACGTCGCTGCTCCATTCCTGGGTCAGCAACGGGTTTTGGCCGGGGCGATAGCGCAGGCCCACCAGGGTGGCCGCGGGCCGACCGGGCTGCCACAGGCTCACCACGACGGTGTTGGACACCGGCGAGAAGGCCGGCGCCGCCGCCACCGGACAGCGTGGACGCGCCGGTGCGCAGTCGTCGAGGCCGCGCTGCGGGTCCGTCGGGTCGACGCCCTCGACCAGGTCGATCGGGTTGCCGACCACGTTGCCGCGGTGGGCGTCGAAAATCAGCACCTGGCCCAGATGCGTGACGACCAGCAACTGGCCGTTTCCGAGAAGCCGTGGGGTCAGCGGCATCCCGATGACCTGCTGGCGCCAGCGGATCCACTGCGTGGGGGGGAACGACAGGATGGCGCCCGGCTGCCCGACATAGAGGTTGTCGAAGCCGTCGAACAGCGGTCCGGCGAACCCGCCGCCCTGGGCCAGTCGGGTGCACCAGCGCTGGCGACCGTCGTTGTCGTTCTCCCACGCCATCAGCGAACAGCCGGCCGCGGTCTGCGCGTTGGCCGCCAGATAACCCTCGGCGCCGAGTGCCACCGCGGCGCCGAGTTCGCCCTTGACCGAGCGGGTCCAGTCCAGCTCCAGCTCCCGAGCGCCCGCGGTGTCGGTGTAGCTGCTGTTGGCGGCGTCCGCGTAGGGCGCGGCCCAGCCGACCGCCGGGGCCGCCTCGACCCAGGAATCGGTGTCCGCGCATCCGGCGAGTACCAATCCGGTGACCAGCGTGGCGGATGCCAGAGCAACAAGTCGCCGATGCACCAGGGTTCCTTTCCGGATCAGTTCGACCGAGCCTCGAACGAGGCCGAAGTCCACCGAGGGTAACCCGTCGGGGTTTGGTGCTCGCGTAAGCTTCCCGCCCATGACGACCATGTGGGGTGCACCAATCCACAAGCGGTGGCGCGGTTCGCGGCTCGGTGATCCGCGGCAGGCCAAATTCTTGACGCTCGCGTCGCTGAAATGGGTGCTGGCCAACAAGGCCTACACCCCGTGGTACCTGGTGCGGTACTGGCGGCTGCTGAAGTTCAAGATGGCCAACCCGCACATCATCACCCGCGGCATGGTGTTCCTGGGCAAGGGCGTGGAGATTCAGGCCACGCCCGAGCTCTCGCAGATGGAGATCGGTCGCTGGGTGCACATCGGTGACAAGAACACCATCCGCTGCCACGAGGGCTCGTTGCGCATCGGCGACAAGGTGGTGCTGGGTCGCGACAACGTGATCAACACCTACCTGGACATCGAGCTCGGTGATTCGGTGCTGATGGCCGACTGGTGCTACGTCTGCGATTTTGATCACAAGATGGACGACATCAGCCTGCCGATCAAGGATCAGGGCATCGTCAAGAGCCCGGTCCGGATCGGGCCGGACACCTGGGTGGCGGCCAAGGTCAGCATTCTGCGCGGCACCGCGATCGGCCGGGGCTGCGTGCTGGGCTCGCACGCGGTGGTCCGTGGCGTGATCCCGGACTTCTCGATTGCCGTCGGCGCGCCGGCGAAGGTGGTCAAGAACCGCAAGCTCGCGTGGGAGAGTTCGGCGGCGCAACGCGCGGAGTTGGCGGCCGCGCTGGCCGACATCGAGCGCAAGAAAGCCTCCCGCTAACCCTCCCGCGCGCCCCCACTCCCACCGCCCCCACCGCGAGCGGGCGCGTCCCCGGCCGACACGCCGGGGCAGATCCCGGGTCTGTGCACGCTCGTGGCTCGATGGCGGGGCTGGACGACCTAGCCGTAGTCCGGCAGCGGGCGCTCGACGATGACCTGACGCCGCTGAGGCTGTCGCTCGCCGCGTTTGGCGGCCAGGTACACCTGCGCGGTCTCCTCGGCCACCGTCGCCCACGAGAAGTCGGCCGTCAGCCGCTCCCGCGCCGCCTCGGCGCGCTGCTGGGCGGCGGCCGGATCGTCGAGCACCACGCGCACGGCCGCGGCCAAGGCGGCGACGTCGCGTGGGGGACACGACACCCCGGTGACCCCGTCGATCACGGCTTCGCCCAGCCCGCCCACGTTGGAGGTCACCAGCGGGGTGCCGGCGGCCGCGGCCTCCAGCGCCACGATGCCGAACGGTTCGTAATGCGAGGGCAACACGGCCGCATCCGCGCGGTGCAGCAATTGCAGCAGGGCCTGATGATCAACCCGGCCAATGAATTTGGTCGCTTTGCGGACCTTGTGTTTGCGAGCCAGTTCGACCAGCCAGTCGAGCTGGGTGCCGTCCCCGGCGATGGTCAGGGTGGTGCCGGGATGGGTCCGACGGATACGGGGCAGCGCGGCAATGGCCTCGTGGACGCCCTTCTCGTATTCCAGCCGACCGAAGTACAGCAGCTCCGGCGGGCCCGAATGGGTGGCACGGGGCTCGAAAGGCCAGCCGGCGGTGTCGATTCCGTTGGGGATGACGTTGATCTCGGACAGCCCCGGGCCGAACAGTCGGGTGAGTTCCTCGCGCATCGAGGCCGAGCAGCTGATCAGTGAGTCCGATTCGTGCACCAGCCACGATTCCAGCGCGTGCACCTGCCGGCTCACCGGACCGGAGATCCAACCGGAGTGCCGGCCGGCCTCGGTGGCGTGAATGGTGGAAACCAGTGGCACGTCGAAGAATTCGGCCAATGCGACGGCGGGGTGGGCGACCAGCCAGTCATGCGCGTGGACCAGGTCGGGCTGCCAGTCGCGCAACGTCAGGCCCGCGCGCACCATCGCGTGGCCCATGGCCAGCGTCCAGGCCATCATGTCGGTGCCGAAGGTGAATTCGTGCGGATCCTGGGCGGCGGCGATGACGCGCACGCCCTCGGCGACCTCGTCGGTGGACGGGTGCGTGGACGGATCGGTGCCGGTGGGCCGCCGCGACAGCACCACCACCTCGTGGCCCGCGGCCACCAGGTCGGTGGCCAGGTGGTGCACGTGTCGGCCGAGGCCGCCGATCACGACCGGCGGGTACTCCCACGACACCATCAGGATTTTCATGGGCGTGCCTCATCACGGGTCGAGCGTGCGGAAACAACGGGAAATGCACCGCGTGTCGGCCGGGGACGCGCCCGCTCGCGGGATGAAGGAGGGGATGAAGAAGGGGGCGGGGGCAGGGCGGGGGTCATGGGCGGGGCAACCGCCTGGCGTCCAATGCGCCGAACAAACCGTCGGCGCGGTTCCAGTTCTCGGCGAGCCGGGTGGCCGCATCGCGGCGACCGGAGGCCAACGCGCCGGCGATCTCCCGGGTGGCGTGCGCATGCAGGTGTGCCCGGTAGCGCGCGTACTCGGCCGCGGAGTCCTTGCTGACCATGAAGGGCCAGTCGCTGGAGACCGTCAGCAGCGTCTCGCGCAGAATCTGGTCGGCGACGTAGTCGCGGGCAACGGTGCGACCGGGGACGGCGGCCTGGGTCAGCGCCTTGTCCACCGTGTTCAGCGCGGTGTCGACGACTTCGGCGTTCAACTGCACCAGATCGGCCACCTGCGGGCCCGACCACACCTGCCAGTCCTTGCCCGAACCCCAAGAGCTGGGCGGTAAATCGACCGGCGTGCCGGTGAACCCGGCCGCGGCGGCAGCACCGAGGGTGCCGAGCCGAATCCCGGCGGCGGGCAGCGCGCGCAGCACCCGCTCCAGCCAGATCGGGCCCTCGTACCACCAGTGCCCGAACAGCTCGGTGTCGAAGGCGGCGATCACATGGGCGGGTTGCCCGATCCGTTCGGACTCCGATATCAGGCGGCGCCGGATGACCTGCACGAAATCGGCGACGTGCGCGTCGACGGCCGCATCCGCGCGCTCCGGATCGTAGGGCGCCTTGGCCTCCGAGGGCACGTTGCGCCCGGTGACCCGGGACGGTTTGAGTCCGGTGGTGTGGTCGTAGGTGTGGAAGTCGCGGTAGGCCGCGTGCCCGGGATAGCCGGACTTCGGTGACCAGACCCGGTAGCTGACCTGCAGATCGCGGCCGAATGCCAGGACGTCGGTGTCGCCGACCGGGCGGCCCAGCGTGGTGTCGCCGTGCAGCGACGGCCCGTCGACCATGAAGTGGCTGATCCCGATGGCGGCGTACTCGGTCTCCATGCCCGGGGCGTAGGCGCATTCGGGGGCCCAGATGCCGCTGGGCGTGTGGCCCAGTCGCTGCGCCGCGTCGGCTAGCCCTTCGCGCAACGCGAACTCGCGCAGTCGCGGATTCAGCAGCGGCTGAAACGGGTGGGCCAGCGGGCCACCGAGCAGCTCGATGGTGCCGGCGTCGACCAATTGGCGCAGGAGCGGGCTGCCGCCGTGCCGCCACCGGGTGGCGAAGTCCTCGAGCGCGCGGCCGGCTTCGGCGTATTCACGTCTTCCGAAGGCCCGCAACGCTTCTGAACCCTCACCCGGCACCGTGGTGGCTTCCAGGGCGCGCAACTGCCAGTTGGTCAGCCAGTGGTGCATGCCGTCGAGGCAGTACGGGTCGTCGAGTTGTGCGGTCACCACCGGGGTCATCCCGAGGGTGAGCACCCCGCGCCGATCCTCGTCCGCCATCGTGCGCAGTACCCGCATCAGCGGCAGATAGCACGCCGACCAGGACTGGTAGAGCCACTCCTCGCCGACCGGCCACCGACCGTGGTGGGCCAGCCAGGGCAGGTGGGTGTGCAGGACCAGGCTGAACATGCCCGGGACCGGCGCGGTCACGGCCGCACCGCGATGGCCACCAGGTCCAAGCTGGCATCGATGTCGGCCTCGTCGGCATCGAGCAGGTCGAAATCGGCACTGGTGACCGCGGCGACGTCGGCCAGCAACTCCGCGGGCCAGGGCGCATCCGCCAGGGCGCGGGCGATCTGCGCCTCGATGATCGAGCCGCCGTGCTTGGCGTCGAGGGCGCGCAGCGCCGCGCCGTGAAAGACCCCGCTCATGGACCGCATCGTGAAACCGCCGTCGACCAGCAGTTCGGTCAGTTCGGCGGCGTTGAGTTCGCGGGTGTGGAAGGGGTTGATCGGGGTGTCGCTGCCCGGGGTGAACGTCACCCGATTGGGCGTCGACATCAGCAATGTCCCGCCCGGCCGCAACACGCGCAGGCATTCGGCCACGAATTGTGACTGATCCCACAGATGTTCGATGACCTGGAAATTGACCACAACATCGACCGATGCATCCGCCAACGGCAGCTCGGCGAGATTGCCGTGATGCGCCTGCACTTTCGGGTAGCGGGCACGCACATGGGCGACTGCGGATTCGTCATAGTCCACCCCGATGACGCGACGGGCCACACCGGCCAACAGGTCCGCTCCGTAGCCCTCCCCGAAGCCGGCCTCGAGCACCTCCCGGTCCGCGCACAGCGGGGCTAACCGCAGGTAAACGACCTCGTGTCGACGGAACCAGTAATTCTCGACATCCAGTCCGGGGATGGTCCGCTCACCGGTGAGGGGCAGCTCCGAGGGCGGCGCGGCGGCGGCCTCGGGGGGCCGCGCGGCAGGATTGGGGTCGAGGGGACCGTCGGTCACGAATGCGCTCATTGTGAAGGCAGGCTAACCCGAAGCGGTTGGCCGACACAGCGCACCGCAGCACGAAGCCGTACCGGACGGCAGGAACATGCAGCTTGCTCGGTTATGGTGTACGAGCGGACCACCATAAGTTACCCGCTAGTAACATTGCGAGGTGGGCCGACCAACTGGCCTTAGGCCCAAGCTCCTCACAGCGGTTGCCGCCGCGGTGAGGCCCGTCGAGGAGGACGAACCAGAGTCATGACGAACATCGTGGTCCTGATCAAACAGGTCCCAGACACGTGGTCGGAGCGCAAGCTGTCCGACAGCGACTTCACGCTGGATCGTGAGGCCGCCGACGCCGTGCTGGACGAGATCAACGAGCGCGCCGTGGAAGAGGCGCTGCTGATCAAGGAAAGGGAAGGCGGCGACAGCACGGTCACGGTGCTCACCGCCGGACCGGAGCGCGCCACCGAGGCGATCCGTAAGGCCCTGTCGATGGGCGCCGACAAGGCGGTCCACCTCAACGACGAGGGCATGCACGGTTCCGATGTCGTCCAGACCGGGTGGGCCCTGGCCCGCGCGCTGGGCACCATCGAGGGCACCGAGCTGGTCATCGCCGGCAACGAGGCCACCGACGGTGTCGGCGGCGCGGTCCCGGCGATCATCGCCGAGTACCTCGGGCTGCCGCAGCTGACCCACGTGCGCAAGCTCAACGTGGAGAACGGCAAGGTCACCGGCGAGCGGGAAACCGACGACGGGGTGTTCACCCTGGAGGCCGAGTTGCCTGCCGTGGTCAGCGTCAACGAGAAGATCAACGAGCCGCGCTTCCCGTCCTTCAAGGGCATCATGGCCGCCAAGAAGAAGGAAGTCACCACCCTGACCTTGGCCGAGATCGGTGTCGAGGGCGACGAGGTGGGCGTGGCCAACGCCGGTTCGACCGTGCTGGCTTCCACCCCCAAGCCGCCCAAGACCGCGGGCGAGAAGATCGCCGACGAGGGCGAAGGCGGCACCAAGATCGCCGACTACCTGGTCGCCCAGAAGCTGATCTAAGACTTCCAACCCAGAGCAAAGAGGCTAAGAATCCATGGCTGAAGTACTTGTGCTCGTTGAGCACGCCGAAGGTGCCCTGAAGAAGGTCACCGCCGAACTGATCACCGCCGCCAAGGTGCTGGGCGAGCCCGCCGCCGTTGTGGTGGGCGCTCCCGGGACAGCGGCCCCGCTGGTCGACGGGCTGAAGGAGGCCGGCGCCGCCAAGATCTACGTCGCCGAGTCCGACGACGCCGACAAGTTCCTCATCACGCCCTACGTCGACGTGCTGGCCGCGTTGGTCGAGCAGAACAGCCCCGCCGCGGTGCTGATTGCCGCCAACGCCGACGGCAAGGAGATCGCCGGCCGGTTGGCCGCGCGTCAGGGTGCCGGTCTGCTGGTCGACGTCGTCGAGGTCAAGGAGGGTGCCAAGGGCACCCACTCGATCTTCGGTGGCGCCTACACCGTCGAGGCCCAGGCCAACGGCGACTCCCCGGTGATCACCGTGCGTCCGGGTGCCATCGAGGCGGCGCCGTCCGCCGGTGCCGGCGAGCAGGTCACCGTCGAGGTGCCCGCGCAGGCGGAGAACGCCACCCGGATCACCGCGCGCGAGCCGGCGGTCGCCGGTGACCGTCCGGAGCTGACCGAGGCCTCGGTCGTCGTCGCCGGTGGTCGCGGTGTCGGCAGCGCCGACAAGTTCTCGGTGGTCGAGGAACTGGCCGACTCGCTCGGTGCCGCCGTCGGCGCCTCGCGTGCCGCGGTCGACTCCGGCTACTACCCGGGTCAGTTCCAGATCGGTCAGACCGGCAAGACCGTGTCGCCGCAGCTGTACATCGCCCTGGGCATCTCCGGCGCGATCCAGCACCGGGCCGGTATGCAGACCTCGAAGACCATCGTCGCGGTCAACAAGGACGAAGAGGCACCGATCTTCGAGATCGCCGACTACGGCATCGTGGGTGACCTGTTCAACGTCGCCCCGCAGCTGACCGAGGCGGTCAAGGCTCGCAAGGGCTGAGCTGGTTCTCGTCGAAAGACCCCCGGAGCTGGTCTCCGGGGGTCTTTTGCGTGGGGGCCCGGGGGCAACTCGTCACCTGACGCTCACGAACACGTCACGCGCTGATTGCCGCCCCGCCCAGTAACTGCGCGAACGTGCTGATCATGAGCACAGCAGCCGTCCTCATCTCCGCCGATCGAACCGACCACCCCGCCGGCGCGGCGCGCTACTCGCTGCTGCTGTCCACCGACGCCGAGTTGATCGAGGCCGCCCAGCGGCTGCGGCACGAGGTGTTCAGCACCGAACCGGGCTTCGCGCTGCGCGCTGCCGACACCGACGGCCGCGACGCCGACGACTTCGACGAGTTCTGCGATCACCTGCTGGTCCGCGACGACGCCACCGGAGAGCTTGTCGGCTGCTACCGCATGCTGCCGCCGCCGGGTGCGATCGCCGCCGGGGGTCTGTACACCGCAACGGAATTCGATGTGGGCGGCTGGGACGCGCTGCGGCCGTCGCTGGTGGAGATGGGCCGTGCGGTGGTCCGCGCCGACCATCGCAACGGCGCGGTGGTGTTGATGATGTGGACCGGGATCCTGGCCTACCTGGATCGCTGCGACTACGACTATGTGGCCGGTTGCGTCTCGGTCCCGATCGCCGATCCCGACGCTGCCGTGGCGCCCGGCACCCGGATCCGCGGCGTGCGCGACTTCGTGTCCCGCCGCCACCCCGCGGCCCCGGAGCACACGGTGTACCCGTACCGCCCGGTGGTCCTCGAGGGCCGCGGACTCGACGACATCGCACCGCCGACTCGGCCGGGCCTGCCGCCCCTGCTGCGCGGCTATCTGCGACTGGGCGCCCAGGTGTGCGGCGAACCGGCACACGACCCACAGTTCGGGGTGGGGGATTTTCCCGCGCTGCTGGCCAAGAGTCGCGCCGACACCCGGTATCTGCGCCGGCTCAGGTCGATGGGGGCCGACCCGGGGGCGGATCGGTGATCGGCGGCGGCGAGCACGCCTGGCTGCCGCGGGCCTCGTGCACCGAGGCGTGCCTGCACGCCGGGGCCGGCCCCAACGCTCGGCGGCTGCGCATCGCGCTGCGGGTGCTCCTGCGCGCAACGCTGGCGGTCGTACTGCTGCCCGCCCTGCCGCTGTTGGCGGTGCCGCTGCCGGGACGTTCGCATCTGCAGCGCGGCTATTGCCGGCTCATGTTGCGCGCCCTCGGCGTGCGAATCGCCGTCTCGGGCGGGCCGATCCGCAACCTGCCCGGGGTCTTGGTGGTCAGTGGCCACGTGTCCTGGGTGGACATCTTCGCGATCGGCGCGGTTCTGCCCGGATCGTTCGTCGCCCGGGCCGACCTGATCGACTGGCCGGGCGTGGGAGTACTGGCCCGGCTGATGAAGGTGATCCCGATCGAGCGCAGCAGCTTGCGCCGATTGCCGGCGGTGGTGGCCACCGTGGCCGACCGGCTGCGGGCGGGGCACACCGTGGTGGCGTTTCCGGAGGGCACCACCTGGTGTGGACTGGGGCATGGATCGTTTCGACCGGCGCTGTTCCAGGCCGCGATCGACGCCGAACGACCGGTGCAACCGCTGCGGCTGAGCTATCACCACCGCGATGGCAGCACCTCGACGGTGCCCGCCTACATCGGCGAGGACACGCTGTGGGCGTCGGTGTGCCGGCTGGTGGTCGCGCGTCGCACGGTGGCCCACGTCCGAGTGGAATCGCTGCAGTTGCCCGGAGAGGACCGGCGCGGGTTGGCGTTGCGCTGTCAGGCCGCCGTCCACGCCACCGGGCCCCGGATGGCCTCGACGGGGCATGCCCTGGCCGCCTAGCTTGCCAACGGGGTCGCTCCGCCCGGCGGGTACCCTGGACGGGTCATGAGCCCCGCCACTCCGGTGTACCTCGACCACGCCGCCACCACCCCGATGCACGCCGCCGCCATCGAGGCGATGACGGCTGTGCTGGCCACGGTCGGAAACGCCTCCTCGCTGCACACCGCGGGTCGCGCCGCCCGCCGCCGGATGGAGGAGTCCCGGGAGACCATCGCCGCGGCGCTGGGCGCGCGGCCGTCCGAGGTGATCTTCACCGGGGGCGGCACCGAAAGCGACAACCTCGCGATCAAGGGGATCTACTGGGCCCGCCGCGACGCCGATCCGCGCCGGCGCCGGATCGTCACCACCGGGGTCGAGCATCATGCGGTCCTCGACGCGGTCGCCTGGCTCGGCGAGCACGAAGGCGCGCAGATCACCTACGTGCCCACCGACGCCGACGGAGCGGTGGCTCCGGCCGCCTTGCGTGCCGTGCTCGAGGAGCACGATGACGTCGCGCTGGTGTCGATCATGTGGGCCAACAACGAGGTCGGCACCATCATGGCGATCGACGAACTGGCCGCCCTGGCCGCCGAGTTCGACGTGCCCATGCACACCGACGCGGTGCAGGCCGCCGGTCACCTTCCGCTCAGCTTCGCCGCCAGCGGATGCGCGGCGATGAGCGTCACGGCCCACAAATTCGGCGGTCCGACCGGGGTGGGGGCGCTGTTGCTGCGCCGCGACACCGCCTGCGTGCCGCTGTCCCACGGCGGCGGTCAGGAACGCGACGTGCGCTCGGGCACACCGGATGTCGCGGGCGCGGTGGCGATGGCCGCCGCGTTGCGGGTCGCCGTCGACGGCCAGGAGGCCAACAGTGCCCGGTTGCAGGCGCTGCGGGACCGGCTGATCGAGGGTGTGCTCACCGAGATCGAGGATGTGGTGGTCAACGGTTCGCGGACCCACCGGCTGCCCGGCAATGCCCACTTCACCTTTCGGGGCTGCGAGGGTGACTCGCTGCTGATGTTGTTGGACGCCAATGGAATCGAATGCTCCACCGGCTCGGCCTGTACGGCCGGGGTGGCACAGCCCTCGCATGTGCTGATGGCGATGGGAGCCGACGCGGTGGCCGCCCGCGGATCGATCCGGCTGTCGCTGGGGCACACCAGTGTGGACGAGGACGTGGACGCCGCCCTGCGGGTGCTGCCGGCCGCAGTGGAACGCGCCCGGCAGGCGGCCCTGGCCAGCGCCGGGGTGGTGCGCTGATGAAGGTGCTGGCGGCGATGAGCGGCGGGGTGGATTCCTCGGTCGCCGCCGCCCGCATGGTCGATGCCGGCCACGACGTGGTCGGGGTGCACCTGGCGCTGTCGTCGGCGCCCGGAACGCTGCGAACCGGATCGCGCGGGTGCTGCTCCAAGGAGGATGCCGGCGATGCCCGACGCGTCGCCGACGTCCTCGGGATCCCGTTCTACGTCTGGGACTTCGCCGACCGTTTCAAAGAAGACGTGATCGACGACTTCGTCGAGTCCTACGCCCGCGGGGAGACGCCCAACCCGTGCGTGCGGTGCAACGAGCGGATCAAGTTCTCGGCGTTGGCCGCCCGCGCGCTGGCGCTCGGCTTCGACGCGGTGGCCACCGGCCACTACGCGCGGCTGTCCGAAGGCCGGCTGCGCCGCGCCGTCGACAAGGACAAGGATCAGTCGTATGTGCTGGCGGTGCTGACCGCAGAACAGTTGCGGCACGCGGTGTTTCCGGTGGGCGACACCGCCAAGCCGGAGATCCGCGCCGAGGCGGCCCGCCGCGGGCTGTCGGTGGCGCAGAAGGCCGAAAGCCACGACATCTGTTTCATCCCGACCGGGGACACCCGCGCGTTTCTCGGCGCCCGGATCGGCGTGCGCCCCGGCGCGGTCGTCGACGCCGGCGGCGCGGTGCTGGCCGAACACGATGGCGTCCACGGGTTCACCATCGGGCAGCGCAAGGGGCTGGGCATCGCGGGCCCCGGACCCGATGGTGCGCCGCGCTATGTGACCGGGATCGACGCCGCCACCGGCACCGTCCGGGTGGGTGCGGCCACCGATCTCGACGTCGTCGAATTGACCGGTCAGCGACCGGTTTTCACCTCCGGCGCAGCGTGGGCCGGCCCGCTCGAGTGTGAGGTCCAGGTGCGCGCGCACGGTGGGATCGCCCCCGGTGTCGTCGAGGTGGTCGACGGCGAGCTGCGGATGCGGCTGCACACCCCGCTGCGGGGGGTGGCGCCCGGGCAGACGATGGTGCTCTACCGGCCCGACGCCGAGGATGTCGGCGATGAGGTGCTCGCCAGCGCGACGATCTCGTGATTTCGGCGTGATAATCCACGCTGAGCGTGTGGGATCACGCCGAAATCACCCGGTCACGGCTCGATGGTGACCTTGATCGCCTCGCCGTTCTTCACGATCTGAAACGCCTCGAGCACTTGCGCCAGCGGCACGTGCCGGGTGATCAGGTCCTTGACCGGGACCTGCCCCGTGGAGATGTACTCCAGCGCCCGCTTGTTGTGTTCCGGCGCTGAACCGTTGGCACCGTGGATGTGCAACTGCCGGTAGTGCACGACATTGGAGTCGCACGTGATCGTCGGATTGTTCTTGGGCAACCCGCCGAAGAACGAGATGCGGCCGTTGCGAGCGGCCATCGCGATGGCCTGCTCCTGGGCGATGTTGGCCGCGGTCGCGGTGATGACGACGTCGGCGCCCCGGCCACCGGTCAACTCCAGGACGCGCTCGACGACATCGACCTTGGAGCCGTCGATGATCTCGTCGGGGGAAACCGCGTCGGCGGACATCTTCAGGCGCGCCTCGTTGACATCGACGAGATAGATGGGGCCACAACGATGTACACCGCGGGCGATCCGGATGTGCATGCAACCGATCGGGCCGGCACCGAACACCACCACGGTGTCACCCTCCTCGATGCCGAGCAGGTCCTGGGCGTTGATCGCACAGGCGAACGGTTCGGCGGCCGAGGCCTCGTCGTAGCCGACGTTGTCCGGGATGCGGTTGAGGCCGTCGACCTTGAGCACCTGCCGCGGGACGATCATGTACTCGGCGAAGCCGCCGTCGTACTGGTAACCCATAGAGGTCTGGTTCTGGCACACCGCCATCCAGCCCTTGCGGCACTCGTGGCACTCACCGCACGGCACCGCGGCGATCACCTGGGCCCGATCGCCGACCTGCCAGTTGGTGCCGTAGGTGGCGTTCACGTCGGCGCCGACCGCCACGACCTCGCCGGCGATCTCGTGGCCGATGGTGCGGGGCGGGGACAGGTTCTGATGGCCGTTGTAGAAGATCTTGACGTCGGTGCCACACGTCGAGCAGTTGCGCACCCGCAGTTTGACCTCGTCGGGTCCGCAGGTCGGTTCGGGGACGTCCTCGAGGCGGACGTCCTCGGGTGCGTAGTAGCGCAGGGCCAGCATGGCGTTGTCCTTCCGGCGTCGGGTGGGGGTGTGTTCCAGTTCACGTGCAGTGGACCTCTGACAGCACTCTAGCCGACCCTAGGGCCAAAACGGGCATAAAACCACTAGATCGTTTGCCCATTTATGCCCGAATGCTTGCCGACATGCCCGGTTATGCGGTTTACTGCAAGCGACCGAGTGATGTGACTGGCATCACTGTCGTGCCGAGACCGGAGGTCATGAGTTGTCCACCACTGAAGCCACGCCCTCGCGCACCGGCCTGCGGGTCCGGGTACAGAAGCTGGGCACGGCGCTGTCGAACATGGTCATGCCCAACATCGGCGCGTTCATCGCCTGGGGCCTGATCACCGCGCTGTTCATCGAGGCGGGTTGGTTGCCCGGCCTGTTCAACGCGCTGCAGGATCCCAACGGCTGGGTGGCCAAGATCGGCGGTTGGGGCGCGTTCGAGGGCGCCGGCGTCGTCGGCCCGATGATCACTTATCTGCTGCCGTTGCTGATCGGGGTCACCGGCGGCCGGATGGTCTACGGCGTGCGCGGCGGCGTGGTCGGGGCGATCGCCACCATCGGTGTGGTCGCCGGCGCCGACGTGCCGATGTTCATGGGCGCGATGATCATGGGCCCGCTTGGTGGCTGGTTGATGAAGAAGGCGGATGCGCTCTGGGAGGGCAAGATCCGGCCCGGCTTCGAGATGCTCGTCGACAACTTCTCCGCAGGCATCCTCGGGATGATCCTGGCGATCTTCGGCTTCTTCGGGATCGGCCCCATTGTCTCGTCGTTCACCCGGGCGGCCGGCAGCGCGGTGGACTTCCTGGTGGAGAACAACATGCTGCCACTGACCTCGATCTTCATCGAACCGGCCAAGGTGCTGTTCCTCAACAACGCGATCAACCACGGCGTGCTGACCCCGTTGGGTTCCACCCAGGCCCTCGAGACCGGCAAGTCGGTGCTGTTCCTGCTGGAGACCAACCCCGGCCCGGGCCTGGGAATCCTGTTGGCGTACATGGTCTTCGGTCGGGGCATGGCGCGCGCCTCGGCCCCGGGTGCGGCTATCATCCAGTTCTTCGGCGGTATCCACGAGATCTACTTCCCGTACGTCTTGATGAAGCCCAAACTGATCATCGCCGCGGTCCTGGGCGGCATGACCGGGGTGTTCATCAACGTGCTGTTCAACTCGGGCCTGCGGGCACCGGCCGCACCCGGATCGATCATCGCGATCTACGCCCAAACCCCCGGCGGCAGCTTCCTGGGGGTGACGCTGGCGGTGCTTGGCGCCACCGCGGTGTCGTTCGCGGTCGCGGCCGTGCTGCTCAGGACCGACCGCGCCACCGAGGATCCGGACCTCGCGGCGGCGACCGCCGAGATGGAGGCGCTCAAGGGCAAGAAGTCCAGTGTGGCCGGCGCGTTGGTCGACGGCGGCGCCCGAACCGGGCCCATTCGAAACATCGTGTTCGCCTGTGACGCCGGCATGGGGTCCTCGGCCATGGGCGCCTCGGTGCTGCGCAAGAAGGTGCAGCAGGCGGGCCACCGCGAGGTCAAGGTCACCAACCAATCGATCGCCAACCTCACCGACGATTACAGCCTGGTGGTCACCCACCGGGACCTGACCGACCGGGCCCGGTTGAAAACCCCGTCGGCGATTCATGTCTCGGTGGACGACTTCATGGGCAGCCCGCGCTACGACGAGATCGTGGAACTGCTCGGCCGCGATGACGCGGCCGGCAATGCCGAACCGCAACCCGCCGCCGAGGACGACGCGCCCGCGCCGGACGGTGCGGATGTGCTGGCACCGGACTCGATCGTGTTGAACGGGACGGCGCGCACCCGGGCGGAGGCCATCACCGAGGCGGGCCGACTGCTGGTGGCCGCCGGTGCGGTCGAGCCGTCCTATGTCGAGGCGATGCACGAACGCGAAACCTCGGTGTCCACCTACATGGGCAACGGCCTGGCGATCCCGCACGGCACCAACGAGGCCAAGGACACCATCCGGCGCACCGGAATGTCCTTCGTGCGCTATTCCGACCCGGTCGACTGGAACGGCAAGCCCGCCGAGTTCGTCGTCGGCATCGCCGGTGCCGGCCAGGACCACATGGCGTTGCTCACGCGGATCGCTCAGGTCTTCCTCAAGCCCGCCGAGGTCGAGCGGCTGCGGACGGCCACGACGGCCGAGGACGTGCGCGCCGTGCTGTCCGGGTAGCGGTGGCCCCGCGTGGATTCCGAGACCAGGCAGCGCCGGATCGTCGAACTCGCCCGCACCAGGGGACGCGTGGAGGTCGCTGTGCTGGCCGCCGAACTGGAGGTTGCGAGCGAGACGATCCGGCGCGACCTGACGGCGCTGGCCGGCCGGCGCCTGCTCAAGCGCGTGCACGGCGGCGCGATCCCGCTCGAGACGGCCGGGTTCGAGTCCGGGCTGCAGTACCGCAGTCAGGTCGATCTGGCCCAGAAGCACCGGATCGCCGCCGCGGCAGCCGATCTGCGCCGCGGTGCGGAGACGGTCTACCTCGACGAGGGTTTCAGTCCGCGGCTGATCGCCGAGCGGTTGGCCGACGCCGAACTGACCGTGGTCACGTCGTCGCTGTTGGTGGCCGATGCCCTGGCGCGCAGCGCCACCGTCACCGTGCTGCTGCTCGGCGGGCGGTTGCGCGGGCGGACGTTGGCGACGGTCGACCACTGGGCGGTGGGCATGTTGGAAAGCCTGGTCGTCGACGTGGCTTATCTGGGCACCAACGGGATCTCGGTCGAGCACGGGCTCACGACCCCCGATCCCGCGGTGGCCGCGGTCAAGCGGGCCGCGGTGCGCTCCGCGCGGCGCGCGGTGCTGGTGGGCGCGCACTCCAAATTCGGGCTCGCCCACTTCTGCCGCTTCGCCGAGGTGGCGGATTTCGAGGCGATCGTGACGGGGGTGGAACTGCCGGCGGTCGAGGCCGAGCGCTATGAGGCCTTGGGGCCGAATGTGATTCGGGTCTGAGCACCCTACCCGGGTACCCCGCGCAGCAAGTTGGTCAGTACGATCTGCGGCACGGATTCGCCGAAGCCGCAGAAGGTCACCTCGGCGAGCACCACAGCCTTGAGTCGGTAGTCGCGGCCGCAGTCGCCGGACCTGGTACGCAGCGACTCGTCGTCGGAGTTCACGGCGCCGAGGTAGGTCCGACCGAAGGGGGTCCGCCCGCAGTCGGTGGCCTGTTGCGACAGATCCTCGAACACCTTCCGGGCCGTGGGTGGGTCGGTGTAGACGGCGGCGGCCTGGGAGATCAGCCCGGCCCTCGGCGGGTACTGGTAGCTCACCTTGTGGAAGTCGTCGATGGCGGCGCCGAACGTCGCGGTCTCGGCGAACAGGAACCGGCACGGCGGCGGTGTCTGATCGGCCAGCGCTTCGATGTCGACGGGATAGGCGGTGTCCATCGAGGGAATGATGTTCAACTCGGGGCCACCGCCGGTGATGCCCCGCATGCTGTCCAGGTCCAGCAGCACGGCGTGCGCCTCGACCAGCGGTGGCGACCACGGCCGGACCCTGGCGGGCGCGGCTGCGAGTCCGCCCGCCGTCACCGTGCATCCCGGTAGGGCCAGCGTCACCAGACACCAGCCGAGCAGCCGTATGCCGAGGCCCACCCGTCGAACTGTAGCCCCATCCCATACGGTTGAGCGGTGAGTATTTTCGCCACCGCAACCGGTATCGGGTCCTGGCCCGGGACCGCACCGCGGCAAGCAGCCGAAGTCGTTGTCGGAGAACTGCATTCGATGACGCACCTGGTCGAGCTGCCCGCCCGGGGGATCGGTGCCGATCTGATCGGCCGGGCCGGGGCGCTGCTGATCGACATCGCGATCGACACCGTTCCGCGCGGGTATCGCATTGCCGCCCGGCGTGGCTCGGTGGCTCGGCGGGCGACGAGTCTGCTCGACGAGGACCTCGATGCACTGGAGGAGGCGTGGGAGATCGCCGGGCTGCGCGGTTCCGGACGCGTGGTGAAGCTACAGGCGCCGGGGCCGATCACCCTGGCCGCCGAACTCGAACTGGGCAACGGCCATCGGGCCATCACGGATACCGGAGCCGTGCGCGATCTGGCGGTCTCACTGGCCGAGGGGGTGGCCGCGCACCGGGCGACGGTGGCCCGCCGACTCGAGACCGACGTGGTGGTGCAGTTCGACGAGCCCGTGCTGCCGGCCGCGCTGGCCGGTCGCCTGACCGGGGTGACGAGCCTGAACCCGGTGCACCCGGTGGACGAGGCGCTGGCCGTCGAACTGCTCGACGGCTGTGTCGACCGGGTCGGCACCGAGGTGGCGGTGCATTGCTGTGCTGCCGACATCCCGTGGAAGGTGTTGAGCCGCAGTGGTATCCACGCCGTATCGGTGGATGCCTCGGCGTTGCAGCGCGCCGATCTCGATCACCTCGGCGAGTTCCTCGAGTCTGGTCGGACGGTGCTGTTCGGCGCGGTGCCGGCGGTCGATCCGGACGGGTGGCCCTCGGTTGAGCAGGTGGCGGCCACGGTGGCGGCGGTCGTCGACCGGCTGGGCTTTCCCCGGGGCGTACTGGCCGAACGGGTCGGGGTGACACCGGCCTGCGGCCTGGCCGGCGCGAGTCCGGCGTGGGCGCGCCGCACGGTGGAGTTGTGTCAGCAGGTGGTCGACGGCCTCGCCGCCGACCCCGAATCGATCTGACGAGCGCCGGATAAGAGCAACCACGGGGTTGCGCAATGCGGGGATGTGGGGTTAACCTTTCCCAAAAGGAAACCTGGAGGTTGCATATTATGTCTACCGATCGCATCGAGAAGAGCGCCGTGTTGCATGCGTCGCTGGACCGGGTCTGGCGCGCCATCAGCGATGCACGCGAATTCGGCACCTGGTTCGGCATGCGGGTCGACGGCCCATTCGTCGCCGGCACCACCGTCTCCTGCCAGATGACCGGCACCGCCGTCGACGAGGACATCGCCGCCGCGCAGCGCGAGCATGAGGTGCACAGCTTTCCGCTGCATATCGTCACGGTGGATCCGCCGCGGCGGTTTGCCTTCCGCTGGAACCCGGTGGCGGGCGCGGAGTTCGCTGATCTGACCACCCTGGTGGAGTTCACCCTGACCGAGACCGACGGCGAGGTGTTGCTCGAGATCGTCGAATCGGGCTTCGACGCGGTGCCGGCCGAGCATCGCGGCGCCGCGTTCGCAGACAACTCCCAGGGCTGGGCCGAGCAACTGAAGCTGATCGGTCGTTACGTCACGGCAGCCCAATGGGCCTAGCCGTCCCGGACGCGGCGACCGCACCGGTCTTCGATGCCCTCGGCGACGCCAACCGGTTGCGCATCATCAGCCGGTTGTGCGATGCCGGACCCTGCTCGACCTCCGCGCTGACCCAGGCCATCCCGGCGACCCGGCAGGCGGCCGCCAAACACCTCGCGGTGCTGGAATCGGTCGGCCTGGTACGCAGCGAAAAACGGGGCCGGGAACGCGTTTGGACCATGCGGCCGGAATCGTTGACCGAGGCCGGCGAGTATCTCGACGCGCTGTCGCGGCGTTGGGATCAACGCATCGGCCGGCTGCGCGAGTTCGTCGAGAACGACCCCGACTAGCGTCGGCGCGCGTCCAGTTCCCTGATCAGCTTCTTGGCCGCCGCGAGCCGGAAGGACGCATCCACCAGTTCGGTGATCTCCTCCCAATCCGCCTCGGCGGCGGTCAGATCGAGCCCGAGCCAGCCGAAAGGCCCGAAATACATCGGCGAGAAGAAGCGGCCGTCCTGCTCGAGGGCGGGCCGCTCGGCCTCGTCGACCTTGACCAGCACCGAGTGCGGGAACGCGACCGTCTCGCCGGTGGTCTTGCAGGTTCCGCCGTACATCGCGAACATCTTCGGTGCGTGGAAGACCGGGCGACCGAACGACACCTTCTCGGCCGCGCCGGGGAAATCCAGCGCGATGCGTCGCAACTCGGCCAGGCCCGGATCGTCGTCGTCGAACATGATCGGATGAGGCACGCTCCGAAGCATAAGTGCATGGGTTCGGTGTCGGCGGACTTGGTTAACCTGCCATGGTGAGCCCAGCTGACCCCGATGCCGGAGACGCCGTGGAGGCGGCTCCGAAAGAAGCCGATCTGCGTCGCGAATGGCAGGACCTCGCCGACGAGGTGCGCGAGCACCAGTTCCGCTACTACGTCCGCGACGCGCCGACGATTTCCGACGGCGAGTTCGACGCGCTGCTGGGCCGGCTGATCGCCCTCGAGGAGCAGCACCCCGAACTGCGCACCCCGGATTCGCCGACCCAGCTGGTCGGCGGCGCGGGATTCGCGACCGAGTTCGCGCCGGCCGCGCATCTCGAGCGGATGCTCAGCCTCGACAACGTCTTCAACGTCGAGGAGCTGGCCGCCTGGACCGCCCGGCTGCGGGCCGAGATCGGCGCGGACCAGCACTACCTGTGCGAACTCAAGATCGACGGCGTGGCGCTGTCGCTGGTCTACCGCGACGGCCGGCTCGAGCGCGGCGCCACCCGCGGTGACGGGCGCACCGGCGAGGACGTGACCATGAACGCCCGCACCATCGACGACATCCCGACGCGGTTGTCCGCCACCGACGACTACCCGGTGCCCGCGGTGCTCGAGGTGCGCGGCGAGGTGTTCTTCCGCATCGCCGATTTCGAAGCGCTCAACGCCAGCCTGGTGGCCGAGGGCAAACCGCCGTTCGCCAACCCGCGCAACAGTGCCGCCGGGTCGTTGCGGCAGAAGAACCCCGCGGTGACCTCGAAGCGCAAGTTGCGGATGATCTGCCACGGCCTCGGACACGTCGAGGGTTTCACTCCGGCCTCCCTGCACGACGCCTACCTCGCGCTCGCTGCCTGGGGACTGCCGGTCTCCGAGCACACCGCGCGGGTGCAGGGGTTGGCCGCGGTCGAGGAGCGCATCGCCTATTGGGGCGAGCATCGCCACGACGTCGAGCATGAGATCGACGGCGTGGTGGTCAAGGTCGACGATGTTTCGCTGCAGCGCCGGCTCGGGTCCACCTCGCGGGCGCCGCGCTGGGCGATCGCCTACAAGTATCCGCCCGAGGAGGCCACCACCAAGCTGCTCGACATCAAGGTCAATGTCGGGCGGACCGGGCGGGTCACCCCGTTCGCCTACATGGAACCGGTGAAGGTGGCCGGTTCGACGGTCGGGCTGGCGACCCTGCACAACGCCTCGGAGGTCAAGCGCAAGGGGGTGCTGATCGGGGACACCGTCGTCATCCGCAAGGCCGGCGATGTCATCCCCGAGGTGCTCGGACCCGTGGTCGACCTGCGGGACGGCACCGAGCGCGAATTCGTCATGCCGACAACGTGTCCGGAGTGCGGTAGCCCGTTGGCGCCCGCCAAGGAGGGCGACGCCGACATCCGGTGCCCCAACTCGCGCAGTTGCCCCGCGCAACTGCGCGAACGGTTGTTCCACCTGGCTGGTCGCGGTGCCTTCGACATCGAGGCGTTGGGGGAGAAGGCAGCCACCGCGTTGTTGACCTCGGGGGTCCTGGCCGACGAGGGCGACCTGTTCACCCTCACCGCCGAGGACCTGTTGCGCACCGAGTTGTTCACGACGCAGAAGGGCGAACTGTCGAAGAACGGCGAGCTGCTGCTGAACAACCTCGACAAGGCCAAGGCCCAGCCGCTGTGGCGGGTCCTGGTGGCGCTGTCGATCCGCCATGTCGGCCCCACGGCGGCGCGCGCCCTGGCCGGAGAATTCGGCACGCTGGAGCAAATCGAGGCCGCCACCGAGGAGGAGTTGGCCGCCGTCGAGGGCGTGGGTCCGACCATCGCCGCGGCGGTCGTCGAGTGGTTCACCGTCGATTGGCATCGCGCGATCGTCGACAAGTGGCGCGCGGCCGGCGTCCGGATGGCCGACGAGCGCGACACCAGCATCGCGCGGACCCTGGAGGGCCTGTCGATCGTGGTGACCGGTTCACTGCCGGGCTTCTCGCGCGACGAGGCCAAGGAGGCGATCCTGGCACGCGGCGGCAAGGCCGCCGGTTCGGTGTCGAAGAAGACCGCCTACGTGGTCGCCGGCGATGCCCCCGGGTCCAAATACGACAAGGCCGTCGAGCTCGGCGTGCCGATTCTCGACGAGGACGGCTTTCGCCGGTTGCTGGCGCACGGGCCCGGATCCGATGGCTCGGAGCCGCCCGACAACGGCGAATAGCGCTGCCGGGCAGTCTGATTCAGCCCAGGATCGTGGCGACAATGCCGGCCAGATAGCCCAGGCGGGCGACTTCGGACGGCCGGAAGTCCGGCCCGCCGGGCCGGCCGAGCAGCACCGCGACATGCGGGTCGCCCAGCGGAGCGGCGGCCACCGTGGTGTCCATGTCGCGCCACACCTGCGGCACCCAATCGGCCGCGCCGTCGAGGGCCCGGGCGCTCGCGAGCGGCAGCCACGGCGCCGCCTCGGCCTGGGTCTCCGGTGCGCCCGGGCTGCCCGCGATCCGCTGCAGTCCCGCGTCGCCGAGCTGCACGACGGTGCACCAGCCGACCCGCAGCACCCGCGGCGCCTGGTCGACCAGCTCCTGCAGTCGGGCGGCCCGCGAGGTGGCCGCCGCGACCCGGTCGATGAGTTCGAGCTCGCGGTGGGCCTCCAACAACCCGGTATGGGGCCGGATCGACTCCACCCGGATGCCGTTGAGCGCCTCGGCGGCGGTGATCAGCGTGTCGGGCATGGCCCCGGCCGGCAGGTCCACCACAAGGTCGTCGATCGCGTAGCCGGACGCCCGCTCGACGACGTCGAGGGACAGGATGTCCGCGCCGACGGATCCCAACGCGACGGCCAGCGAGCCCAGGCTGCCCGGCTTGTCATCCAATCGGACCCGCAGTAGATAGGAAGGCACGCGCACACCTTTTCACAGCGCCGCCGGGCGGGCACCTCGGAATTGCCTGCTCGGCGGCGCCGAGCCCGCACCGACTAGGCTTGGCCCTCGTGTCGCAGAGCTCCCCAGGCCCCCGGGTCTCCACAGAGGATGTCGCCCACTTGGCGCGGCTGGCGCGATTGGCGCTGACCGACGACGAACTGGAAGGTTTTTCCGGCCAGCTCGGCGCGATTCTCGATCACGTCAGCCGCATTCAGGCCGTCGACGTCACCGATGTCGAGGCCACCGACAACCCGCTGCGGGTGGTCAACGTCACCCGCCCGGACACCATCGTGCCCAGCCTGACCCAGGAGCAGGCGCTGGCCGAGGCGCCGCGCGCCGCCGACGGCCGGTTCGAGGTCCCGCAGATCCTGGGGGAGAGCCAGTGAGCAACGCCGACCTGATTCGACTCTCGGCCGCCGAGCTCGCGGCCAAGATCGTGGCCAAGGAGGTGTCCTCGACGGAGGTCACCGCGGCCTGCCTGGAGCAGATCGAGAGCACCGACGGCGACTACAACGCCTTCCTGCACGTCGCGGGCGACCAGGCCCTGGCCACCGCCGCCGCCGTGGACCAGCAGGTCGGCGCCGGCGAATCGCTGCCCTCGCCGCTGGCCGGGGTCCCGTTGGCCCTCAAGGATGTCTTCACCACCACCGACATGCCGACCACCTGCGGGTCGAAGATCCTGGAAGGGTGGACCTCGCCGTACGACGCGACGGTCACCGCCCGGCTGCGCGCCGCCGGGATTCCGATCCTGGGCAAGACCAACATGGACGAGTTCGCCATGGGATCCTCCACGGAGAACTCGGCGTACGGGCCGACCCGGAACCCGTGGGACACCGACCGGGTGCCGGGCGGATCCGGCGGCGGCAGCGCCGCGGCCCTGGCGGCATTTCAGGCGCCGCTCGCGATCGGTTCGGATACCGGCGGCTCCATCCGCCAGCCCGCGGCACTGACCGCGACGGTCGGCGTCAAGCCCACCTACGGCACCGTGAGTCGATACGGCCTGATCGCGTGCGCGTCGTCGTTGGACCAGGGCGGCCCGTGTGCCCGCACGGTGCTCGACACCGCGCTGCTGCACGCGGTGATCGCCGGTCACGACCCCCGCGATTCGACCTCGGTGAGCGCCGCGGTTCCCGACGTGGTGGCCGCGGCCAGGGCCGGCGCGACCGGTGACCTCACGGGGATCAAGGTCGGCGTGGTGGCTCAGCTGCACAGCGGCGAGGGATACCAGCCCGGCGTGCTGGCGTCGTTCAACGCAGCGGTGGAGCAGCTGCGCGCGCTCGGCGCCGAGATCACCGAGGTGGACTGTCCGCACATCGACTATTCGATGGCCGCCTACTACCTGATCCTGCCGTCGGAGGTGTCGAGCAACCTGGCGCGCTTCGACGCCATGCGCTACGGGCTGCGGGTCGGGGACGACGGCACGCGCAGCGCCGAGGACGTCATGGCGTTGACGCGGGCGGCCGGCTTCGGACCGGAAGTAAAGCGCCGCATCATGATCGGCACCTATGCCCTGTCCGCCGGCTACTACGACGCCTATTACAACCAGGCCCAGAAGGTCCGCACCCTGATCGCGCGCGACCTCGACGAGGCCTACAAGTCCGTCGACGTGTTGGTGTCGCCGGCCACGCCGACCACCGCATTCCGGCTCGGGGAGAAGGTCGACGACCCGCTGGCGATGTACCTGTTCGACCTGTGCACCCTGCCGCTGAACCTCGCGGGGCACTGCGGCATGTCGGTGCCCTCGGGCCTGTCGCCGGACGACAACCTGCCGGTGGGACTGCAGATCATGGCGCCGGCGCTGGCCGATGATCGGCTCTATCGGGTGGGGGCGGCTTTCGAAGCCGCCCGAGGGCCGCTGCCAACGGCGCTCTGAACCGGTTAGATAGAGCCTATGCGGATCGGAGTACTCACCGGAGGCGGCGACTGTCCAGGGCTCAACGCGGTCATCCGGGCGGTGGTGCGGACCTGCGATGCCCGGTACGGCTCGACCGTGGTCGGATTCCAGGACGGGTGGCGCGGCCTGTTGGAGGACCGCCGGGTCCAACTGGTCAACGACGACCGTAACGACCGGTTGCTGGCCAAGGGCGGCACCATGCTCGGCACCGCCCGGGTCAACCCGGACAAGCTGCGCGCGGGCCTGGACCAGATCAAACAGACCCTCGACGACAACGGCATCGATGTGCTGATCCCGATCGGTGGCGAGGGCACGCTGACCGCGGCCAGTTGGCTCTCCGAGGAGGGGGTGCCGGTCGTCGGTGTGCCCAAGACCATCGACAACGACATCGACTGCACCGACGTGACATTCGGGCATGACACCGCGCTGATGATCGCGACCGAGGCGATCGACCGGCTGCACAGCACCGCCGAGTCGCATCAGCGCGTGATGCTGGTGGAGGTGATGGGACGGCACGCCGGCTGGATCGCGCTGAACGCCGGGCTGGCCTCCGGCGCGCACATGACGCTGATCCCCGAGCAGCCCTTCGATGTCGAAGAGGTCTGCCGGCTGATCAAGGCCCGCTTCGTGCGCGGGGACTCGCACTTCATCTGCGTAGTCGCCGAGGGCGCGAAGCCGGCCGAAGGCTCGATGCAGCTGCGCCAGGGCGGCGTCGACGAGTTCGGTCACGAGCGGTTCACCGGGGTCGCCCAGCAGCTGGGCCTCGAGGTCGAGAAGCGCATCAAGAAGGACGTCCGGGTGACGGTGCTCGGCCACGTGCAGCGCGGCGGCAAGCCCACCGCCTATGACCGCGTGCTGGCCACCCGGTTCGGCGTCAACGCCGCCGATGCCGCGCACGCCGGCGAGTACGGGATGATGGTGTCGCTGCGCGGGGAGGACATCGGTCGGGTCCCGTTGGCCGAGGCCACGGCGCAGTTGAAGCTGGTTCCGCAGAGCCGCTACGACGACGCGGCGGCTTTCTTCGGGTAGCCGACAACTAAGATCGCGGGCATGACTGCTGCGATCGCCGAACTCATCGACTATGACGATGTGGTTGCGCGCTACGACCCCGTGATGGGCATGGAAGTGCACGTCGAGCTCTCGACGGCGACCAAGATGTTCTGCGGCTGCGCCAACATGTTCGGCGCCGAGCCCAACACGCTGGTGTGTCCCGTGTGCCTGGGTCTGCCGGGTTCGTTGCCGGTGCTCAACCAGGCCGCGGTCGAGTCGGCGATCCGCATCGGACTGGCACTGAACTGTCAGATCGCGCCCTGGGGTCGGTTCGCCCGGAAGAACTACTTCTATCCCGATCAGCCCAAGAACTATCAGATCTCCCAGTACGACGAGCCGATCGCGGTCAACGGCTACCTCGAAGTGCCGCTGGACGACGGCACCACCTGGCGGATCGAGATCGAACGCGCCCACATGGAAGAGGACACCGGCAAGCTGACGCACCTGGGCAGCGACACCGGCCGCATCGCCGGGGCGACCACCTCGCTGGCGGACTTCAACCGCGCCGGCGTGCCGCTGATCGAGATCGTCACCAAGCCGATCGAGGGGACCGGCGAGCGTGCTCCCGAGATCGCCCGCGCCTATGTGACCGCACTGCGCGACCTGCTGCGCGCGCTGAACGTCTCCGATGTCCGGATGGATCAGGGCTCGATGCGCTGCGATGCCAACATCTCACTGAAGCCCAAGGGCGCCAAGGAATTCGGCACCCGCACCGAGACCAAGAATGTCAACTCGCTCAAGAGTGTCGAGGTCGCGGTGCGCTACGAAATGCGCCGACAGGCCGCGGTGCTCGACGCCGGCGGTGCCGTCACCCAGGAAACCCGGCACTTCCATGAAGACGGCTACACCAGCCCCGGCCGCACCAAGGAGACCGCCGAGGACTACCGCTATTTCCCCGAGCCGGACCTCGAACCCGTCGCACCCAGCGACGAACTCGTGGAGCGGCTCCGGGTCACCATTCCCGAGCTGCCGTGGTTGTCGCGCAAGCGAATTCAGGACGACTGGGGCATCTCGGACGAGGTGATGCGCGATCTGGTCAATGCCGGCGCCGTGGACTTGGTGACCGCGACCGTCGCCGCGGGTGCGCCCAGCGAGGCCGCTCGCGCCTGGTGGGGCAACTTCCTGGTGCAGAAGGCCAACGAGAGCGGAGTGGAACTCGATGCGCTGCCGATCAGCCCGACCCAGGTGGCGGCGGTGGTCAAGCTGGTCGAGGAGGGCAAGCTGTCCAACAAGCTGGCCCGGCAGGTCATCGAGGGCGTGCTCGCCGGCGAGGGCGAACCCGAGGCCGTGATGGCGGCCCGCGGGCTCGCGCTGGTCCGCGACGACGGACTGATCCAGGCCGCGGTCGACGAGGCCCTGGCCGCCAACCCCGATGTCGTGGCGAAGATCCGCGGCGGCAAGGTGCAAGCGGCCGGCGCCATCGTCGGCGCGGTGATGAAGGCCACCAAGGGCCAGGCCGACGCGGCCCGGGTGCGCGAACTGGTGATGGCCGCGGTCGAAAAGGCCTAGGAGCGTGGGTCGGTAACACGCCGGGTGGGGTGTCTGGGTTGGCGGCGGGTGTAGGGGATCATGGGGTGTGCCTGATGATCTCGATGCCGAGGGTTTGTTCGAGGTAGATCCCGAACTGCGGGTGGATTCGCATTCTGTGGCGCCGAAGGCGCCGGTGGATAAGTCGTTTCGCCCGTTCAACCCGGATCAAGACTTGTTGTTGCCGCCATCGCTGGATGACTGGCTACCGGCCGAGCACCTGGTCCGGTTCATCGCCGATCTGGTCGATGAGCACTTGGACCTGTCCCGGATCCACGCCGCCTATACCGAGGTCCGCGGTGGGCCACCGTATGACCCGCGGCTGATGGTGCGGATCCTGCTGTATGGCTACACCACCGGGGTTCGTTCCTCGCGCAAGCTGGAAGCCGCCTGCACCGATGTGGTCGCGTTTCGGTGGCTGGCTGCAGGCAGCGCCCCGGACTATCGGGCGATCGCCCGGTTCCGCAAACGCCACCTCTCGGCGTTGGGACACCTGTTCGTCCAAGCGTTGGCGTTGTGCCAGGCCGCCGGGATGGTCAGCCTGGGCCAGGTCGCACTCGATGGCACGAAGGTGCGCGCCAATGCCTCCAAACGCAAAGCCATGAGCTACGTCCGGATGACCGAGAAGGAAAAGATCCTGGCCGGCGAGGTCTCAGCACTGCTGGCCGAGGCGCAGCGCATCGACACCGCCGAAGACAAGGCGTTCGGCAAAAATCGCCGCGGTGACGAACTACCGGCGGAGCTGGCGCGGCGCGAAACCCGGCTGGTCAAGATCCGGGAAGCCAAGGCCGCCCTGGAAGCCGAAGCCGCCCAAGCGGCACGGGAACGCGCTGAGCAGCGGGCCAAAGACCGCGGTGACGACGATGACACCGCCGCGGGCAAGGGTGCCGCGGCTGCGCAGGCCGCGACACCGAAACCGAAGGCGCAACGCAACTTCACCGACCCCGATTCCAAGATCATGCTCACCGGCGACGGGGCATTCCACCAGTGCTACAACGCCGCGGCCGTCGTCGACGGTGATCATCAGGTGATCGTGGCCACCGAAGTGGGCACCAACGCCGCCGACGTGAACACGCTGATGCCGATGACCGAACAAACCGTCACCAACACCGGCCAGATTCCTAGCCAAATGCTCGCCGATGCCGGCTACACCAGCACCGCCAACCTCGACGCCGCCGCCGGGTTCACCGAAGAACATGGCACCGAGTTCTTCATCGCCCCCGGCCGCCCCCGCCGTGATGACCCGCCACCGGTCGCCCCGCGGGGACGCATCCCCGCCGAGGCCACCGCAAAACAGCGGATGGCCCGCAAGCTGGCCACCAAACGCGGACAGACCGTTTATGCCCGCCGCAAAGCGATCGTCGAACCGGTCTTCGGCCAGATGAGCACCCTGCAGAACGCCAAACATCTGCTGCTGCGAGGACTCGACCAAGCCCGCGGAGAATGGCTGCTGCTAGCCGCCTGCCACAACCTACGAAAACTGCACGGCCACATCGGAGTTACCGGACTGACCGCCCTACCGGCCTAACAAGCCATCCGATGGGGCGTCTCAATTGCCAGCACCCGACCCATCGGAGACCTCCACACCGAGCGGGCACCCGGATCACCCACATCACGTGAAATGCGATCGCTACCCACATTCGACACCCCGCACCCCCTCAACGCGTTACCGACCCACCCTCCTAGGTGATCTCGGCCTCGTTGCGCGGGAAGCCGCCCTCCGGGAACAGCGGGAAGACGACGTCGTCGAGCTTGTCCGGGTCGCCGACGGTCCGGTTCACCGTGGCGCCCCACACGTTGCCGTCCGGGGACAGCCGCACCGCCCACGCGTGACCGTGCTGACCGTCGCGGACCACCTCCGGATCGCCGGTGACCGCGCCGCTGTCGGCGGCCAACCGCACCGCCACGGTCTGCTTGGTGTCCACCAGATTGACCAGAACGGTGCCGTCGAGCGCCGCGCAGCCGGCGACGCCGGGCTTGTCGGGCCAGGTCCACACCGTCGAGGTGGTGGAGTCCTTGGTGATCCGCTGCAACCGGTCGGCGGTGGGGGTGCGGTCGGTGATGTACAGCGCGCCGTCGGCCGGGTCGGTGCACATGCCACCGGCCGCGCCGAGTCCGCTCAGCGCGGTGGTCAGCGGGGCCTGGCCCCGGGTCGTCGGCTGCTCGATCCGCAGCAGCTTGCCGGCCAGCGACCCCGGGTCGGCGGCCATTCCCGGACTGCCCGCGTCCCCGGTCTGCACCAGCAGCGTGGTGGGGCTGGTGAAGATCAGCGCGCCGGCGTTGCCGGTTGCGCCCTTCGGGATTCCGGTGAGCAGCTCCTTGGGCGGGTCGTTGTCGGCGATGCGCACCACCCGGTTGTCCGTCGGGGTGCTGATGTAGGCGTACATCAACCCGTCCTGGTTGAAGGTCGGCGACTTCACGATGTCCAACAGTCCGCCGTCGCCGGACCCGTCGACCGGGATGGTGGTCATCACCTTGGGCTCGGCGTTGATCGCCACTTCCTTGATCGCGCCGGTGGTGCGTTCGGCGACCAGCGCGGTCTTGCCGGCCGGCCCCATGATCAGTCCGCTGGTGCTGCCCAGGCAGCCCTGCATGACACCGGTCGCGGGGCAGGCCTTGGGGAACGGTTTGCCCGGCAGCGGTGGCGGCGGGGGCGGCGTCGTGGTGGTGGGCGGTTTGAGCTCGGGTTCGGTGGTGAAGGGCTGTGACACCGCGTCGTCGAAGCGCGCGCACCCCGCTGCGCCCGCCGAAACCAGGACGAGCACGGCGCACGTCGCGGTCAGCACGCGCGGCACCGGACGGCGGATCTGCATGCAGTCAGGTTACGGATCGTCGTGCGGTGCCCGCCACGGGCGGTGCCCGCGCCCCCCACCGGGAACGTCACCATCCGATATAGGTCGCCGAAAGCGGGCCGCAAATGCCGGGATCTGAGAAGGGTTGCACTTACCCTGGCAGACGTGACGAGTCCATCGCATGACCCAAGCTGGCAGCGGCCGGGCGACACGTCGTCCGGGGCCGGTCCCTCGCGGCCCAGCACGGCGAGCCTGGTCGACCCCGAGGACGACATGCCGTCGGATACCTACGGCGGCGATTTCGAAACCACCGCAATCCCACAGTACGGAGCGGCCCCGTCCGCGACGGGTTACAGCCTGCTCAACGATCCCGAACCGCTGCCCTACGTGGCGCCGCACGATGACCGTCCGCCGATGATCGGCCCCGCGGCGATCGAACCCGATGACTACGACGCGGCGCGCCGCGCCGGCCGGCGCGGCACCCAGGACCTCGGATTGCTGCTGCTGCGCGCCGGTTTCGGGGCACTGCTCATTGCGCACGGTCTGCAGAAGGCGTTCGGCTGGTGGGGCGGGTCCGGGCTGGGCAGCTTCGGTGACGGACTGGCCAACCTGGGTTATCAGCACGCCGAACTGCTGACCTACCTGGCGGCGGGCACCGAGATCGCCGCCGGTGTCCTGCTGGTGCTCGGCCTGTTCACGCCGCTGGCCGCCGCCGCGGCGCTGGCCTACCTGGTCAACGGCCTGCTCGCCGCCGTCGTGACGCAACAGGACTCCGGACGCGTGGAGTTCTTCCTGCCCGACGGGCACGAATTCCAGCTGACCCTGATCGTGATCGCGGCCGCGATCATCCTGATCGGGCCCGGCCGCTACGGGTTCGACGCGGGTCGCGGGTGGGCGCGCCGACCGTTCATCGGCTCGTTCGTGGCGCTGTTGCTCGGTGTCGGCGGCGGCATCGCGGTCTGGGTGCTGCTCAACGGCACCAACCCGCTGGCCTGATCCTCACTCGTAGGGGTTGGGCACCCGCCCGCCGCTGGCCTCGGCCAGCAGCGGCAACGTCGAGAACGACACCGCGGGCAGCGTGAGTTCACCGCCGTCGACGAGGGTCGCCCGGGCCCAGGAACTCTTGGTGAACTTCAGACCCTTGACCTCGTCCCAGCCCACCGTGGTGCTCTTCCACAGCGACCGAGCGGTCAGCGTGTCGCGGTTTGCCACGGTGCGCAACCGGATGATGCTCACCGACGCCAGCACCGGGATGAGCAGGATGGGCGTGAGCCAGGGCAGGGCCAGGATGGGCAGCAGCATGGCGAAGGCCATGACCACGACAGCAAGATGCGCCATCGGGGACATCCTGATCACCACGGGAGCTTCGGGTGCGGCAGCCATCCCGCCATCTTGCCTGGGTAGCGGGACGGCAGTCCGCGCAGGTCAAGGAATTTGACGCGGGCACTGGACCAGGACTACCGTCATGCGCTATGACCACCCGCGAGATTCTCGTAGTAGTAAGCCGGCGCGTTGGTGCCGCGTAAGGTCTAGCGAGGCCCTCACCAGGCCAAGCCTACGAGCATCAACGCGCAACCCTCGTGCAGCAACAGCTGACGGGGGTTTTTTGTTGCTCCGGCCCACCACCTAAGAACCTAACCAGCCAGATGATCAGCAAGGACACATCGTGAGCGCTCCCACCACGCGGCCACCCGCTTCGGTGACTGCACCCAAACCCACGAACGACCAGCCCTCCGGGACCGGCAACCGCGTCCCGCCGCAACAGCTCACCGGCGCGCAGTCGGTGGTCCGTTCGCTGGAGGAGATGGGCGTGGAAACCATCTTCGGGATCCCGGGCGGGGCGGTACTGCCGGTCTACGACCCGTTGTTCGACTCGAAGAAGCTGCGCCACGTGCTGGTCCGCCATGAGCAGGGCGCGGGCCACGCGGCCAGCGGCTATGCGCACGCCACCGGCAAGGTCGGTGTCATGATGGCGACGTCGGGGCCCGGGGCCACCAACCTGGTCACGCCGTTGGCCGACGCGCAGATGGACTCGATCCCGGTGGTGGCCATCACCGGTCAGGTCGGCCGCGGGTTGATCGGCACCGACGCCTTCCAGGAGGCCGACATCTCCGGCATCACGATGCCGATCACCAAGCACAACTTCCTGGTGCGCAGCGGCGACGACATCCCGCGCGTCATCGCCGAGGCCTTCCACATCGCCTCGAGCGGGCGTCCCGGGGCAGTGCTGGTGGACATCCCCAAGGATGTGCTGCAGGGCCAGTGCACCTTCAGCTGGCCGCCGGAGATGGACCTGCCCGGCTACAAGCCGAACAGCAAGCCGCACAACCGCCAGATCCGCGAGGCCGCCAAGCTGATCGCCGCGTCCCACAAACCCGTGCTGTACGTCGGCGGCGGTGTCATCCGGGGTGAGGCGACCGCCGAACTGCTGGAGCTGGCCGAGCTGAGCGGCATTCCGGTGGTGACCACGCTGATGGCCCGCGGCGCCTTCCCGGACAGCCATCCGCAGCACCTGGGCATGCCCGGTATGCACGGCACGGTCGCTGCGGTGGCCGCGTTGCAGCGCAGCGACCTGCTGATCGCGCTGGGCACCCGGTTCGACGATCGGGTCACCGGCCAGCTGGACTCGTTCGCCCCGGAAGCCAAGGTGATTCATGCCGACATCGACCCGGCCGAGATCGGCAAGAACCGCCACGCCGATGTCCCGATCGTGGGTGACGTCAAGGCCGTGATCGTCGAACTGACCGCGGCGCTGCGTCGTGACGATGTGCCCGGCAACATCAAGATGGATCAGTGGTGGGAGTACCTGGCCGGCGTGCGGTCCACCTACCCGCTGAGCTATGGCCCGCAGAGCGACGGCAGCCTGAGCCCCGAGTTCGTCATCGAGAAGCTCGGTGAGATCGCCGGTTCGGATGCGGTCTATGTCGCCGGGGTCGGTCAGCACCAGATGTGGGCCGCCCAGTTCATCAAGTACGAAAAGCCGCGCACCTGGCTGAATTCCGGCGGTCTGGGCACCATGGGCTTCGCCATCCCGGCGGCGATGGGCGCCAAGATGGCCCGGCCCGAGGCCGAGGTGTGGGCCATCGACGGCGACGGCTGCTTCCAGATGACCAATCAGGAACTGGCCACCTGCGCCATCGAGGGTGCACCCATCAAGGTCGCGCTGATCAACAACGGCAACCTGGGCATGGTGCGGCAATGGCAGACCCTGTTCTACGGGGAGCGCTACAGCCAGACCGACCTGTCCACGCACAGTCAGCGCATCCCCGATTTCGTGAAGCTGGCCGAGGCGCTCGGCTGTGTCGGGTTGCGTTGCGAGCGCGCCGAAGACGTCGAAGACGTGATCAACCAGGCGCGCGCGATCAACGACCGCCCCGTCGTGATCGACTTCGTCGTGGGCGCCGACGCCCAGGTGTGGCCGATGGTCGCCGCGGGCACAGGCAACGACCAGATCATGGCGGCCCGCGACATCCGTCCGCTGTTCGACAACGAGGAGCAGGTCTGATGGGCACCGGAGTGACCACGCACACGCTGTCGGTGCTCGTCGAGGACAAGCCGGGTGTCTTGGCCCGGGTGTCGGCGCTGTTCTCCCGCCGTGGCTTCAACATCAAGTCACTGGCGGTCGGTCCGACCGAGCAGAAGAACATGTCGCGCATGACCATCGTCGTCTCGGTCGAAGATTTCCCGCTCGAGCAGATCACCAAGCAGCTCAACAAGCTGATCAACGTGATCAAGATCGTCGAGCAGGACGAGGAGAACTCGGTGTCGCGTGAGCTGGCCATGATCAAGGTCCGTGCCGACGCCGGTTCCCGAAGCCAGGTGATCGAGGCGGTGAACCTGTTCCGCGCCAAGGTCGTCGACGTCTCCACCGAGTCGCTGACGATCGAGGCCACGGGTACCCAGGAAAAGATCGGGGCCCTGTTGCGCGTGCTCGAGCCGTATGGCATCCGCGAGATCGTGCAATCCGGCGTCGTCTCGTTGGCACGCGGCCCGCGCGGCATCGGCTCCGCGAAATAACCCCAAATTCACCGCACCACGAATAGATAAGGAAGAAGTAGTTGGCAGCACAATCAAGCGTTGAGATGTTCTACGACGACGACGCAGACCTGTCCATCATCCAGGGTCGCAAGGTCGGCGTGATCGGTTACGGCAGCCAGGGCCACGCACATTCACTGTCGCTGCGCGACTCGGGTGTGCAGGTCAAGGTGGGCCTCAAGGAAGGCTCGAAGTCCCGCGAGAAGGTCACCGAGCAGGGACTCGAGGTCGACACCCCGGCCGAGGTCGCCAAGTGGGCCGATGTGATCATGCTGCTCGCGCCGGACACCGCGCAGGCCGAGATCTTCAGAGGAGACATCGAGCCCAACCTCGAGGACGGCAACGCGCTGTTCTTCGGCCACGGGCTCAACATCCACTTCGGTCTGATCAAGCCGCCGGCCAACATCACCATCGGCATGGTCGCCCCGAAGGGCCCGGGCCACCTGGTGCGGCGCCAGTTCGTCGACGGCAAGGGCGTGCCCTGCCTGATCGCCGTCGAGCAGGACCCCAAGGGCGAAGGTGAGGCCCTGGCGCTGTCCTACGCCAAGGGCATCGGCGGCGCGCGGGCCGGCGTCATCAAGACCACCTTCAAGGACGAGACCGAGACCGACCTGTTCGGTGAGCAGGCCGTGCTGTGCGGCGGCACCGAGGAATTGGTGAAGACCGGCTTCGACGTCATGGTCGAGGCGGGCTACGCGCCCGAGCTGGCCTACTTCGAGGTGCTGCATGAGCTCAAGCTGATCGTCGACCTGATGTACGAGGGCGGCATCGCCCGGATGAACTACTCGGTGTCCGACACCGCCGAGTACGGCGGCTACCTGTCGGGTCCGCGCGTGATCGACGCCGACACCAAGGACCGCATGCGCGCGATCCTCAAGGACATCCAGGACGGCAAGTTCGTCAAGCGTCTGGTGGCCAACGTCGAGGGTGGCAACAAGGAGCTGGAGCAGCTGCGCAAGGAGAACGCCGAGCATCCCATCGAGGTCACCGGCAAGAAGCTGCGTGACCTGATGAGCTGGGTGGATCGCCCCATCACCGAAACTGCTTAAACAGTCACACCTGATTTCGGCGTGATTTCCCGCGGTGAGCGCGGGAAATCACGCCGAAATCGTTGGTAGCTCCAGGCCGAATTCGCGACGCAACACCGTGCGGGCGGCGTAGTAGCCACCCATGCCGTGCACGCCGCTGCCGGGCGGGACGGCCGAGGAACACAGATACGCCTGGGGTATCGGCGTCGACCACGGATTCCAGCGCAGGGCCGGGCCGGTCGCGACGCTGAACAGGTTGGCCCCGCCCACCCCGATGTCCCCGCCGACCAGATTCGCGTTGTGCTCCGAAAGCCGGGCGGCCGGCACGCTGCGCACCCCGACCACCAGGTCCCGGAAGCCGGGCGCGAACTCCTCGAAGACCTTGGTCACCGCCTCGGCCTGATCGACCGGCGACCCCGCGGGCACGTGCGCGTAGGTCCACAACGGTCGGCGGCCCTGCGCGTCGATGCGGCCGGCGTCCGTCAGATGCGGCAGCGCCGCCAGGATCATCGGCCAGTCGGCGTGCCGCCCGTGGGCGACGTCGCGCTCGGCGCGCGCCATCATGGCTCGGTCGCCACCCATGTGCAGGGTGGGTGCCGCCGCCAGGCGGGGATCCCGCCACGGGATCTCACCGCTGAGGACGAAGTCGACCTTGGCCACCCCCGGCCCGTACCGGTAGCGCCGCAACGTCCTGGCGTAGCGGGCCGGTAGCCGGTCGCCGTAGATGCGCAGCAGCGCGGTGGGCGCCGTGTCGTAGATCACCACCCCCGGCGGCGGGCTGGTGACCTCCTCGCCGAGCACCACTTCGCCGCCGTGGGCGCGTAGGTCGGCGAGCAGCGCGTCCGGGATGGCCTGTGACCCGCCCGCCGGTATCGGCCACCCCACCGCGTGCGCCAGGCTCGCCAGCATCAGGCCCGCGCCTGCGGACACCAGCGACGGCATTCGCGAAATAGCATGTGCGGCAACGCCACTGAACAGCGCCCGAGCGTCAGCGCCGGCCAGGGTGTTCCACGCGGGGCCGCCCTGCAGGAGCATTCGGGGGACCAGCTTGGCGGCCGCGGAGAGGCTCGGCGGCATCGAGCGCTTGTCGCCGAGCACCAGCGCGACCACGTTGTCGCAGTCGTCGACCAGTGGGCCGAGCAGCCGCCGCCACGACGCGCCGTCGTCGAGCTCGGCGCAGGTGCGATCGATGTCGCGGTAACCGATCGCGGCGGGTCGCCCGGGCAGGGGATTGCCGTAGGACACCTCCGGCACCGACAAGTTCACGCCACGCGCGGGCAGGTCGTAGGCGGCGAAGAACGGCGAGGCCAACGCCAGCGGGTGCACCGCCGAGCAGATGTCGTGCGAGACCCCGGCGAATTCCGGGTCTGGCAGGGTGCGGGCGCCGCCGCCGGCCGTGGCTTGCGCCTCGAGCACCCGGACCGAGAGCCCGGCGCGGGCACAGAGCACTGCTGCGGCCAGCCCGTTCGGGCCGCTCCCGACTACTGTGACGTCCACATCCACCCCAGACTGTTCGGCGTACGTTCAGGTAGGAGTACCCGCAACGCTCCTGCCCTCGCCTCCGAAATTACCGCCCATTAGGCTGTCCGGGTGAGTTTGCCCGTTGTACTGATCGCCGACAAGCTGGCCCCGTCCACCGTGGAAGCCCTGGGGGACCAGGTCGAAATCCGCTGGGTGGACGGTCCGGACCGTGAAAAACTGCTGGCCGCCGTGCCGGACGCCGACGCCCTGCTGGTGCGTTCGGCGACCACGGTGGACGAGGAGGTGCTGGCCGCGGCGCCCAGGCTCAAGATCGTGGCCCGGGCCGGTGTCGGCCTGGACAACGTCGATGTCGACGCCGCCACCGCGCGCGGTGTCCTCGTCGTGAACGCGCCAACCTCCAACATCCACAGCGCCGCCGAGCACGCGCTGGCGCTGCTGCTCGCCGCCGCCCGGCAGATCCCCGCCGCCGACGCCACGCTGCGCGAGCGCACCTGGAAGCGCTCGGCGTTCTCCGGTACCGAGATCTTCGGCAAGACCGTCGGTGTGGTCGGGCTCGGTCGGATCGGTCAGCTGGTGGCTCAGCGGCTGGCCGCCTTCGGCACCCACGTGGTGGCCTACGACCCCTACGTGCCGCCGGCGCGCGCGGCGCAGCTGGGCATCGAGATGCTGCCGCTCGACGAATTGCTCGGCCGTGCCGACTTCATCTCCGTGCACCTGCCCAAGACCCCGGAGACCGCGGGCCTGTTCGGCGCGGAGACGCTGGCGAAGGCCAAGCCGGGTGTGGTGATTGTCAACGCCGCGCGCGGCGGTTTGATCGACGAGCAGGCCCTGGCCGATGCGATCAAGAGCGGTCATGTCCGCGCCGCCGGGTTGGATGTGTTCGCCACCGAGCCGTGCACCGACAGCCCGCTGTTCGAGCTTCCCCAAGTGGTGGTCACCCCGCACCTGGGGGCCTCGACCGAGGAGGCCCAGGACCGGGCCGGCACCGACGTCGCCGCGAGCGTGAAGCTGGCGCTGGCCGGCGAGTTCGTCCCGGATGCGGTCAACGTCGCCGGCGGGCCCGTCGGTGAGGAAGTCGCCCCGTGGCTGGAGCTGGTGCGCAAACTCGGCGTGTTGGTCGGAACCCTGTCGGAGGACCCGCCGGTTTCGTTGAGCGTCGGTGTCTTCGGCGAGCTGGCTTCGGAAGAGGTTGACATCCTTCAACTTTCGGCGCTGCGCGGGCTGTTCTCCACGGTCCTCGATGATCCGGTGACGTTTGTCAACGCCCCGTCGCTGGCGAAGGTGCGCGGGGTGTCCACCGACCTGGTGACCGCCACCGAAAGCCCCAATCATCGCAGCGTCGTCGATGTGCGTGCGGTCCATGCCGACGGCTCGTCGGTGAACGTCTCCGGCACGTTGTCCGGACCCCAGCAGGTCGAGAAGATCGTCCAGATCAACGGCCGGAACTTCGACCTGCGGGCCGAAGGCGTCAACCTGCTCATCAACTACAGCGATCAGCCGGGTGCGCTGGGCAAGATCGGCACGCTGCTCGGCACCGCCGGTGTGAACATCGTCGCGGCTCAGCTCAGCCAGGACGCCGAGGGTGGGGGCGCCACGATCATGCTGCGGTTGGACCGCGACGTGCCCGAGGACGTCCGCGCCACCATCGCATCCGCGGTGGAGGCCACCACACTGGAAGTGGTTGACCTGACATGAAACTCGCGATCATCGCCGGCGACGGCATCGGACCAGAGGTCATCGGCGAGGCCGTGAAGGTGCTCGATGCGGTGCTGCCGGGCGTGGAAAAGACCGACTACGACCTCGGCGCGCGTCGGTACCACGCCACCGGCGAGATCCTGCCGGAATCGGTCATCGAGGAGTTGCGCGAGCACGATGCGATCCTGCTCGGCGCGATCGGGGATCCGTCGGTGCCCAGCGGCATGCTCGAGCGGGGCCTGCTACTCAAGCTGCGGTTCGCGCTCGACCATCACGTCAACCTGCGTCCCTCACGGTTGTATCCCGGTGTCAGCAGCCCGCTTTCGGGTGATCCGCAGATCGATTTCGTGGTCGTGCGCGAAGGCACCGAAGGCCCCTACACCGGAAACGGTGGCGCCCTGCGCGTCGGTACGCCCCATGAGGTGGCCACCGAGGTCAGCGTGAACACCGCGTTCGGTGTCCAACGCGTGGTGCGCAATGCGTTTGCGCGCGCCGCCGGGCGTCGGAAGCACGTCACCCTGGTGCACAAGAACAATGTGTTGGCCTTCGCCGGCGGTCTGTGGTCCCGGGTGGTCGACGAGGTCGCCCGCGAATACCCGGATGTCGAGGTCGCCTACCAGCACGTCGACGCGGCCACCATCCACCTGGTGACCGATCCCGGCCGGTTCGATGTCATTGTCACCGACAACCTGTTCGGCGACATCATCACCGATCTGGCCGCCGCGGTGTGCGGCGGGATCGGGCTGGCCGCCAGCGGCAATATCGATGCCACCCGGACCAATCCGTCGATGTTCGAACCGGTGCACGGCAGTGCTCCCGACATCGCCGGCCAGGGCATCGCCGACCCCACCGCCGCGGTGATGTCGGTCGCGTTGCTGTTGGCCCACGTCGGTGAGGAGGGTGCCGCCGAGCGGGTCGACAAGGCCGTCGAGCGGCACCTGGCCAGCCGGGGTGACGCGAAGCTGTCGACCAGCGAGGTCGGGGAACGGATTCTGGGCCGGCTCTAGCCCATCGGGTCGTCGCGAACCGGCACCAGCGGGATTGCCAGCAACGGAAACAACGCGCAGACCGCGAAGGCGACCGGGAATCCCGCCAGGCCGATCAGGGCGCCGAAGGCGGGCGGCACCACCCCCGAGGTGAACAACTGCGCGGTGTTCTGCATCCCGAGCGCCCGCCCGCTCCAGAACGGTCCGGCGATCTCGGCGATGGCGGTGAACGCCAGGCCGTTGTCCGAGACCGTGACCACCGACGCGACCATCATGACCGCGATCGCCCAGGACGAACCGAGCTGATCGGTCAACGCCAGCAGACCCATCGCGACCGCGGCGGCCCACGCGATGGTCCGAACCGGGCGCAGTCGCGAGCCGACGACGTCCGACCATCTGCCCGCGGCGATGCGGCCTGCGGCGCCCAGGATCTGGGCGGCGGTGACGATGGCCCCGGCCGAGACCGCCGACCACCCGCGGTCGGCCATCAACCACACCAGGGTGAAGGTCCACACCATCGACTGGGGGATGACCAGCAACACCGAGGCCGCGTGGATCCGCCACAGCGTCGATGAGTTCCGGTAGGGGTTGGCCAACTCGGTGTGGTGCGCATCGGCGCGCGGCGGACGCGGGGGATCGAGCACGCCGACGGCCGTGATGACCGCGGCGAGCGTGCACACCCCGGCGGGAAACAACAGCGCCGCCGACACCCCGCGAGACTCGGCGAGTTGCGGAATCACCAAGGCGCCCAAGGCGACTCCGAGCGGTTGTGCGGTCTGCCGGATGCCCATCACCAGCCCGCGCTGGTGCGGCGGAAACCAGCCGACCACCACCCGGGCGCTGGCGGTGTTGCTGCTGGCGGCCGCCATGCCGCCGAGGAACAGGAACGCCGCCACCGCGGGCAGCGAATCGACGGACGCGGCGGCGAAGGCCGCGGCCGCGGTCAGGGCCGAACCCGCGGTCAGGACAAGCCGCTCACCGACCCGGTCCACCACGTAACCCCATGCCAGCAGCGTGACGACCGTACCGAAGCTCGGCATCGCGACCATGAGGCCGGCCTGGGCGAAGTCCAGGCCGCGCTCGCTGTGCAGGGTGGGGATCAGGAACGCGGTGCCGTTGATGAAAACGTTGGCGAACAGGGTGGCCGCCAGCGCGATCACCAACATGGACCAGCGTCGCTGGGTGCTGATATCGCCGCCGGTCACCCGACCATTGTGCCTGCCCTCCCAAGGCGTTGAAAATCGGTCTCAGGATCTGGGAGGGCGCGGATCACCCGAGCGCGTCGTGAGCCGGCCCCAGATCAAGGAACACCGTTTCGCCGCTGGCATCGTCGAGGCCGTCGTTGTCGGTCACCACGAACAGCTTCCCGTTACCGGCGACCGCGACACCCTCGACCTTCTCCTGCACCCAGCCGCCGGTGGCCCGCAGGTCCGGCAACAGGTCGCGGGCCAGGGTCTTGGTCAGCACCTCGGGCCGGTCCGCGGCGCCGGTGACGCCGGCCGCGGTGGGCATCTCGACCCGGTAGAGCGCCTTGACGCGGGCATCCGGACCGCCCCGCTTGTCGCGCTCCAGCACCAGCAGCGCACCGTCGTGCACCCCGATCTCGGACAGCCCGATCCAGTCATCCGGGTGGTCAGTGCTCTCCAACGGGTAGCCGTACCACTGCCATTCGCCGGATTCCGGGCTGTACTTGCCGATCCTGGCCACCCCGGCCGGATCGGTGGACAGTTCGCGCTGCAGCGCGACCCACACGGTGTCGCCGTCCAGTGCCACGCCTTCGAGCCCCTGACCGCCGAGCGCGGCGGCGATATCCGCCGGCAACGCGATGCGGGCGTTGATCGCACCGTCGGCGGCCACGCTGACGAGTTGGTTCGCCACGCCTTCGGCCCCCTCGACCGCCAGATAGAACCCGCCGTCGGGTCGGCCCGCGATGCCCTCGACATCCAGTGTCACCGCGGTGCCGTTCTCGGTAACGGCGATCTCGCGGTCGATCAGCGCGGGTGTCTGGGAGACGTCGACGCCGAGCACCCGCGCGGGTCCGTAGGCGTCGTCGGTCGCGGTCAACAGGCGGTTCTCGTCGAGCGGATCGGCGCTCAGGGCCCCGAGCGCGCCCCACCCGATCGGGACGCCGTCCACGGCGCCGGAGACGATGGACGGAAAGGCCGGAACCGCGCCCTCGGCGGCGAATTCGGCACCGTAGCCGTAGACGGTCACCGACGCCCGGACCCGGGCTTCGGCGTCGTCGGCCTCGGAGGAGACGACGAACAGGTCGCGCTGCGGGATCGGCAGCAGGCCCTCCGGACCGTTGGTCGACGGCAGCAACTGCCGGAACACCGGCGCGGCGATGTCGCTGATGTCGTAGAACGCGACGAAGTTCGAGCGCTCGGAGCCGACCAGCGCGAGCGGTCGGCCACCGACCTCGGCGACGGCGATCCCTTCGGGCTCCGGTCCCTTGGACTCGGCGCGGCTCTCGTTGTGCAGACCCGCCGAGACCGCCAGCTCCGAGAAGGAGCTGCCGGAATCCCAGACCACCTCCCCGGTTCCGGCGTCGAAGACCGTCCAGCCGCGGGTGCCGCCCTTCCAGTCACCCTCGTTGGCGGTGACGACGTGAGTGTCGCCGGCCCAGGCGATCGCGTCCGGCTCGCGCGGGAGATCGTCGATCGAACCGCTTTGGTCGATCACGCCGTCTTCGGCGGTGTCGATGCCGTCGACCGACTGGGTTCCGGCGGTGAAAATCGAATCCACCTCGCCGGTGGGACCGTCGATGATCGCGATGCCGTTGTTCTCCTGCAGCGTCACCGCGATCTGACCGCGCGCGTTGATGCTCACGTACTCGGGCTCGAGATCCTCGGGGGTGTCCAGACCCGCGGCGCGGGCCGCCTCGACGTCGAACTCGACCTTGCGCTGCGACCAGGTGGCGGGTGCACCGACGAGGTCGACGATCGAGACGAATCCCGTTGGCGGCTGCGGCAGGTCGCCCTCCTCGCCGCCGGCCGGGGTGAACTCCTCGTCGCGCTGATTCTCGATCGCGATCGCGGCAAATGATCCGTCGGGGCTGACGGCGATCGAATCCGGTTGCCCGCCAAGGTCGATGCTGTGCAGCAGGGTGCGGTCGGCGATCCGCACCACATCGATGCGCCCCGAAGGCGCCGCGAAACCACCGCCGGTGGTGTCCACGACGACGATCAGGTGCTCACCGGCCACGGCCACCGAGGTGGGCTGGTCGACGGCGTTGCCCAGCTCGGCCAGCGAGAGTGTGCCGCGCCCAATCGGATTCGCCGGGTCGGTGATGTCGAGGAATCCCACGCGGTTGGCCACCGCGTCGGTGTAGATCACGGTGTTGCCGTCGTCGGTCACCGCCGAGATCTCCGCGACGGTCTCGGTCTCGGCGGACTCGGCGGGCGGACGGTTCAGGTAGATCGGATAGGTGGCGAGGCGGTGATAGCGCTCGGCCGCGGGCACATTCCAGGTGATCGACGACGCGGCGACCGGCCCGTCCGGGCGCGTCGGCGCTTCGGGGCCGGCCGGCTCGGTCGAGGAGCAGGCGGCTGCCACGAGCGCCGCGGCACCCGCCACCGCCAGGGTTGATCCCACGTTCGTTCTTGCCACGGTGCAGCCTCCGGTCGTCGCGCGCATCAGCGTGGTGAGCGTTGCGGATCCGGATGAGCTGCTGGGGTGCTTGCGGTGAACGTCGGGTGTCCGGCAGCTTGCGGAGAAGGTGCCGTCAGCCCGCGGCGGCCAGGCGGTCGTGGCGATCGTAGTTGCGGTCGCCACGCGTCTGCGCCATCCCGCGCGCAACCAGACCCCGACGCGCGCGTTGCCCCAATTCCTCACTGAGCCATGTCATGCCGGGCAGAATTCGGCGGTACTCCAGGGCTCGGTTGACCGCCGAGGTGGCCAATACCGCGGCCTGCAGTCCCTTGTTGTCGGCCAGGCCGAGCCGGTCGGCGTTGGTCTTGCCCAGGATCAGCCGGCTGTAGGACGACAGGTAGCCGCGCGCCAACTCGGTGACCCAACCCTCGTTGCGGTCGGCGTGCAGCGCCTGGGCCAGCAGGTACGAATCCTCGTCGGGTTCGAATTCGCTGTCGGCTTCCAGCCAGAACAACCGCCAGGTGTCGGATTCGGAGGTGGGTACCAGCTCGGGGTGCACGCCCATCAGCAGGCCGACGTAGCGCCAGAAGTGGAACACCGCGTCGCGTTCGCGCTCGGAGAAACGCATCCCCATGGCCTGACAGCCGGCGAGGTTGGCCAGCGAGAACAACATCAGGGTGCCGGCCAACTGGACCTGGTTGATCGGGGCGTCCCAACCCTCGTAATCCCAGTCGTCGCGCCGGTTCATCGCCGCGCGCACCAGCGCGTGCATCAACCGGACCCGCAGCGTGCCGGTGAACCCGTCGGCGAAGCGGTGCAGTCCACCCGGAGAGGTGACGTCGATGTACCACGCGGCGGTCTCGTTGAGCCGCCGCGGCGCCATCCGGTGCAGATCGCCGGTGCCCACCAACGGCTTGTCGGCCTTGGACGCCAAATACCCGCCGGTGAGCGCCAATCCGGGCAGCGCAAGACCGATGCCGACGACTCCGGTGCGCATGCTGACCCGGGCGGCCAACTCGAGCTTGTCGTGATCGAGCCAATAGGGCTGATCGTCGACGGCGGCGAAGAAGGCCACCAACTCCGCGGGGGCGTCGTCGACCGCGTCGATGCCGTGCTCGACAGCGGTGTCGAACATCGCCCGACCCGCACCGGTGGGTAGGCGCTGGATCATCGCGACGACATCGTCGGCCACCGGATCGCCGAGGTCGGCGTAGCGGCGAAACGAATGGCGCTGGGCCGCCGTGGCGCGGACGTCTTCGCCGGGCAGCAGACGCATGAACAGGTTGAACGGGAACACCGTCAACGCCGGCGGATTCGGCAACTTCTCGGCAGCAGGTCCCATCGGTGGCGCACCTTCCCTCTATTTGGTGACAGTCTTCACCAGAAGGCGGGGTCGGTCAAGGAAACGGGTGCGACAATCGATGCCATGTCGACGCGGGCGCGCACCTACGGCGGCGCCACCTCCGGGGAGCGGCGCGCCAAACGTCAGGCCGCGCTGATGGATGCGGCGCTGGACCTGATCGAGCAATCCGGGATCGCCGGTCTCACCGTCCGCGGCGTCTGCACGGCGGCCCGGCTCAACGACCGCTACTTCTACGAAAGTTTCCGCACCACCGACGAATTGCTGCTGGCGATATTCGACGCCCAGATCGTGCTGGCCTCCACGGCCATGGTGGCCGCGATCAACGACAGTGCCCCCGATCCGGTGGTGCGGGCGCGCGCCGCGATCGGGACGGGGCTGCGGCATCTGGTCGCGGATCCGCGGCGCGGGCCACTGCTGATCGAGTCACAGGCCACCGAGGGACTGCGGGCCCGGCGGCGGGATCTGATCAAGTCGCTGGCGCAGATCATGTCCGATCAGGGTCGCGCGCTGCTCGCCGGCCTGGCCGCCGACGCCGTGGCGCCCGACCTGGACCTGGCGGCGCTGACCCTGGTCGCGGGCGGCTTCGACCTGGTCACCGGCTGGCTGCGGGGCGAACTCGACATCAGCCGCGAGCACCTGGAGGACTTTCTGGTGGCCTTGGTCACCGCGCGGCGGGTCAGCCCGGGCACTCACTAAGCTGGGCCAATGCGACTCGGTCGAATTGCCAGCCCAGACGGTGTCGCCTTCGTGAGCATCGAAGGCGACGCCGGCCAGGAAACCTGCCGCGAGATTGCCGAACATCCCTTCGGCACACCGACGTTCACCGGACGGTCCTGGCCGCTGGCCGACATCCGGCTGTTGGCCCCGATCCTGGCCAGCAAGGTGATCTGTCTCGGCAAGAACTACGCGGCCCACGCCGAGGAGATGGGCGGCACCGCGCCCGAGGATCCGGTGATCTTCCTCAAGCCCAACACCGCGATCATCGGGCCCGGGGTGGCCATCCAACTGCCCGCCGATGCCAACCCGGTGCATCACGAGGGCGAATTGGCCGTCGTCATCGGCCGGCCCTGCAAGGACGTTCCGGCCCCCCGGGCCGCCGAGAACATCCTCGGTTACACGATTGCTAACGACGTCTCGGCGCGCGATCAGCAGCAGCAGGACGGCCAGTGGATGCGCGCCAAGGGCCATGACACCTTCTGCCCGGTGGGTCCGTGGATCGTCACCGACCTCGACCCGGCCAACCTGGACCTGCAGACCACGGTCAACGGTCAGGTGCGCCAGCAGTCCAACACCGCGCTGATGATCCACGACGTCGGCGCCATCGTCGAATGGGTTTCGAAGGTGATGACGCTGCTGCCCGGCGATCTGATCCTCACCGGTACTCCGGAGGGGGTTGGACCGATCGAGGACGGCGACACCGTCAGCATCACCGTCTCAGGGATCGGCACGTTGACCAATCCCGTTGTGCGTAAAGGAAAATAATGACGTCGTCCACTTCGAATGTGCGGGTCCGGTTCTGTCCGTCACCGACCGGCACGCCGCATGTCGGCCTGATCCGTACGGCGCTGTTCAACTGGGCCTACGCTCGGCACACCGGCGGCACGTTCGTGTTCCGCATCGAGGACACCGACGCCGCGCGCGACAACGAGGAGAGCTATCAGGCGCTGCTCGATGCGCTGCGTTGGTTGGGCCTGGACTGGGACGAGGGGCCCGAAGTGGGCGGACCCTACGGTCCGTACCGGCAGTCGCAGCGACGCGAGATCTACCTCGACGTGATCGACCGGTTGCTCGCGGCGGGGGAGGCCTACGAGGCGTTCTCCACCGCCGAGGAGGTCGAGGCCCGCCATATCGCGGCCGGCCGCAGCCCGAAACTCGGTTACGACAACTTCGACCGCGACCTCACCGCGGAGCAACGAGCGGGCTACCTGGCCGAGGGCCGCAAACCCGTTGTGCGCCTGCGGATGCCCGATGCCGACCTGACCTGGCACGATCTGGTCCGAGGTGAGACGACCTACCCGGCGGGCTCGGTGCCTGATTTCGCGTTGACTCGCGGCAGCGGGGATCCGTTGTACACCTTGGTCAATCCCGTCGACGACGCGTTGATGAAGATCAGCCACGTGCTGCGCGGCGAGGATCTGCTGCCGTCCACACCGCGGCAGTTGGCGTTGTATTCGGCCCTGATCCGGATCGGCGTTGCCGAGGAGACCCCGCAGTTCGGTCACCTGCCGCCGGTGCTCGGCGAGGGCAACAAGAAACTGTCCAAGCGCGATCCGGAGTCCAACCTGTTCCTGCACCGGGAGCGGGGCTTCATCCCCGAGGGCCTGCTGAATTATCTTGCGCTGCTGGGCTGGTCGATCGCCGATGACCGGGACATCTTCAGCATCGAGGAGATGATCGCGGCCTTCGACGTGGTCGACGTCAACTCGAATCCGGCCCGGTTCGATCAGAAGAAGGCCGACGCCCTCAACGCCGAACACCTCCGGCTGCTCGACGAGGACGACTTCACCGCTCGATTGCGCGACTACTTCACCGACCACGGCCACGACACCGGACTCGACGACGCCGGTTTCGGCGAGGCGGCGCGGTTGGTGCAGACCCGCGTGGTGGTGCTCGGCGACGCCTGGACGCTGCTGAAGTTCTTCGACGAGCGCTCCTATGAGATCGACCCGAAGGCCGCGGGCAAGGAACTCAAGGCCGAGGCCGCCCCGGTGCTCGACGCCGCGGTGGCGGCGCTCGAAGACGTGGGGGACTGGAGCACCGAGGCGATCGAGGCCGCGCTGAAGGCCAGCCTGATCGACGAGCTGGCGCTCAAGCCGCGGAAGGCCTTCGGTCCGGTCCGGGTGGCGGTCACCGGCTCGCTGGTGAGCCCGCCGCTGTTCGAATCGCTGGCGTTGTTGGGCCGCGACCGCAGTCTGGCCCGACTGCGGGCGGCGCGGGCGGCCCTGCCGGTCAGCGGCGGGTGACTCCGGTGTGAAAGGTGCCGGTAATCTTTGGTAGTCTGCTCGTCGGCCCATGAAGGGCTGGTGTCAGCGCACCGAATCGGCGCCTACAGCGGCGAAAGCGCTCTCACCAGCAAGGATGGGTCGAAAATGGGGTATGGTGTAATTGGCAACACAGCGGTTTCTGGTACCGTCGTTCTAGGTTCGAGTCCTGGTACCCCAGCTGAAACGAAGTGATCCGGAGGATTAGGCCAGCTGTGCAAGGTCGGCTATGCTGACCCTCCGGAAGTTCTAGCCCCCGTCGTCTAGCGGCCTAGGACGCCGCCCTCTCACGGCGGTAGCGTGGGTTCGAATCCCATCGGGGGTACCAACCAGCCGGCAGGTCCTGATCCGCGAATCAGGCCTGCGGGGCGGTGGATCCGGACATCGGCATGGCGGGCAAGCCCAACTTGCGGTGATCCCAGGAACGGACCCGGTTGGTGATCAATCGCACGGCCACCCTCTTGTTCATCATCATGTCGACGCCCGCCCGCATGTCCTCGGTGTACGGCCCCGTGTAGCGCTCCCACACGCTGACGCCCACGCGGAAGACGGTGTCCGGCTCGTCGGTGATCTCTACGGTGCCCTCGAACGACACGCCGCGCAGGGTGTCGTAGGTGTCACCGGTCTCGATCATGAAGGTGAACCGGGGATCGCGCCGCAGGTTGACGGCCTTCTGCGACTTGATCTTGGTCTCCAGCCAGATTTCCCCGTCGACGATCCCATACCACATGGCCACCAGGTGGGGTTGCCCGTCGGCACCGATGGTGGCCAACGTTCCGGTGCGACTGGTGGTGACGAATTCGGTGATCTCGTCCTCGGACATCACGATCTGCGAGCGCTGATTGGTTCCCATGCGCGACAGTGTTCCAGGTCGCTGCCGTGCGTAAGGGCCAAGCGCGCAGTATGGTCGGCCACGATGACCGCCGGCCCGCCCCCGGATGCCCCAGTTGGCTTGCCCCGCAGGCTCGGCCTCCTCGACGCCGTGACGATCGGCCTGGGGGCGATGCTGGGCGCCGGCATCTTCGTCGCGCTCGCGTCCGCCGCGCAGGCCGCCGGGCCCGCTTTGCTGCTCGGGTTGGCGCTCGCGGCGATCATCGCCTACTGCAATGCCGTGTCGTCGGCGCGGCTGGCGATCCGGTACCCGGTGTCCGGCGGCACCTACGTCTACGGCCGAGAGCGCCTCGGCGAGTTCTGGGGATACCTGGCCGGGTGGGGCTTCATCGTCGGCAAGACCGCGTCCTGCGCGGCGATCGCGTTGACCGTCGGGCACTACGTGTGGCCCGGGAGTCCGCAGGCGATGGCGATCGCGGCCGTGATCGTCGTCACCGTCGTCAACTATCTCGGCGTGCAGAAGTCGGCGTTGGCGACGCGGGTGATCGTCGGGGTGGTGCTGACGGTGCTCGCGGCCGTCGTGGTCGCGGTGTTCACCTCCGGTCTGGCCGAGGCCGGCCGCGTCGCCCCGGGGCAGGACGCGAGCGTTCCCGGGGTATTGCAGTCGGCCGCACTGTTGTTCTTCGCGTTCGCGGGGTACGCCCGCATCGCGACACTCGGCGAAGAGGTGCGCGATCCGGTCCGGGTCATCCCGCGCGCGATCCTGATCGCCCTGTCGTTGACCACACTCTGTTACGGCGCCGTCGCAGTGGCCGTATTGGCGATCCTCGGCCCCCAGCGGTTGGCCGCCTCGGCGGCCCCGTTGGTGGCGGCGGTGACGGTGGCCGGGGTGCCGGTCTTGGTGCCGGTGGTGGCGCTGGCCGCAGTGATCGCCGCGGTGGGCTCACTGCTGGCGCTGCTGCTCGGGGTGTCCCGCACCGTCCTGGCGATGGCGCGGGATCGGCATCTGCCCCCGGCCTTGGCGGCCGTGCACCCACGGTTCGGGGTGCCGCATCGCGCCGAGCTGGCGGTGGGGGTGGTGGTCGCGGTGCTCGCGGCCACCCTCGACCTGCGTGCCGCCATCGGCTTCTCGTCGTTCGGAGTGCTGGTGTATTACGCGATCGCCAACGCGTCGGCCTTCACGCTGCGCGACACCGAGGGGCGGACCCGCCGGTTGCTGCCGGTGTTCGGGATGCTGGGCTGTCTGACGCTGGCGTTCGCCCTGCCGGTCTCGACAATCCTGGCCGGTGTGGCGGTATTCGCAGTCGGCGCCGCCGCTTACGTGCTGCGCCGCGGTCGTCGTTAGAGCCTGCGGGTCAACGCGTCCGAGGCGGCCAGCAGATCGGCGGCCCACCGGACACCGGGTCGGCGGCCCATCCGGTCGATGGGTCCGGACACCGAAATCGCAGCAATCACCGCACCCTTGGCGTCGCGGACCGGGGCCGACACACTGGCCACCCCGGGCTCGCGTTCGGCGGCGCTTTGTGCCCAACCCCGCTTGCGGACCTCGGCGAGGGTGCGGTCGCTGAACTTCGCGGCCGGCAGCACGGCCTGTTGGGTGCCGGCGTCGCTGTAGGCCAACAGGACTTTCGCCCCGGAGCCGGCGGTCATCGGCATCCGCGCGCCGACCGGGACGGTATCGCGAAGCCCGGCAGGCGGTTCCAAGGCGGCCACACATACCCGTGCGGTGCCTTCCCGGCGGTACAACTGCACGCTCTCACCGGTGATCTCGCGCAGCTTCGGCAGCACCTGGGCGCCGGCGGCCAGCAGCGGGTCACTGACGTGGACGGCGAGTTCGGCCAGCGCCGGACCCAGTCGCCACCGGCCCTCGCTGTCGCGGGCGAGCAGCCGGTGGACTTCGAGACCGGCGGCCAGCCGGTGCGCGGTGGCCCTGGGCAGCCCGGTCCGCTCGCACAGTTCGGCGAGGCCGCACGGCGAATCGGCGATCGCATGAAGCACGCCCACGGCTTTGTCAAGGACGCCGATGCCGCTATCCTGTCTCACAGGGAGATACTAGCGTCCCGCATGCTGAGATTGCCAGTCCAACGATCCAGCCCAGCGGGGGAATCGAGAAGTGATGGCCACCAATACTGCACCGCGCACCATGGCCGAAAAGGTCTGGGCCGACCACGTCGTCGCCTCCGGCGACGGCGAACCGGATCTGATCTACATCGACCTGCATCTGGTCCACGAGGTGACCAGCCCGCAGGCCTTCGACGGTCTCCGGTTGGCCGGCCGGCCGGTGCATCGACCGGATCTGACCATCGCCACCGAGGACCACAACGTCCCGACGATCGACATCGACAAGCCGATCGCGGACCCGGTGTCGCGCACACAGGTCGACACGTTGCGGCGCAACTGCGCCGAATTCGGCATCCGGTTGCACCCGATGGGGGATGCCGAACAAGGGATCGTGCACATCATCGGACCACAACTGGGCCTGACACAGCCCGGCATGACCGTGGTATGCGGGGACAGTCACACCTCCACCCACGGTGCCTTCGGCGCGCTCGGCATGGGGATCGGCACCTCCGAGGTCGAGCACGTGCTGGCCACGCAGACGTTGCCACTCAAACCCTTCAAGACGATGGCGGTCAACGTCGACGGCACCCTGCCCGTCGGCGTGACCGCCAAGGACATCATCCTGGCCGTCATTGCCAAGATCGGCACCGGCGGCGGGCAGGGGTACGTCATCGAGTACCGCGGCAGCGCCATCGAGGCACTGTCGATGGAGGGCCGGATGACCGTGTGCAACATGAGCATCGAAGCGGGCGCCCGGGCCGGCATGGTCGCCCCGGACCAGACCACCTATGAGTATCTGAAGGGCCGGCCGCACGCTCCGACCGGCACGGATTGGGATGACGCCGTGGCCGCGTGGGACCGGTTGCGCACCGACGAGGGCGCGGAATTCGACACCGAGGTCCACCTTGACGCCGCCTCGCTGAGCCCGTTCGTGACCTGGGGAACCAACCCCGGACAAGGTGTTCCGTTGTCGGCGACGGTGCCCGATCCGGAGCTGATGACCGATGACGCCACGAAGCTCTCGGCCGAGAAGGCACTGGCGTATATGGACTTACAACCCGGTACCCCGATGCGGGAGATCCCCGTGGACACCGTCTTCGTGGGCTCCTGCACCAACGGCCGCATCGAAGATCTGCGCGCGACCGCCGAGGTCTTGCGCGGGCGCAAGGTCGCCGACGGCGTGCGGATGTTGATCGTGCCGGGTTCCATGCGGGTGCGCGTCCAGGCCGAAGCCGAAGGCCTCGGCGAGGTTTTCGTGGCCGCCGGAGCCGAGTGGCGCCAGGCGGGCTGCTCGATGTGTCTGGGCATGAACCCCGATCAGTTGTCCCCGGGGCAGCGCTGCGCATCGACGTCCAACCGCAACTTCGAGGGCCGACAGGGCAAGGGTGGCCGAACTCACCTGGTGTCCCCGGCAGTGGCCGCTGCCACCGCTATTCGCGGCAAGCTGTCCTCCCCGGACGACCTGAACTAGCAGACTGGACTCAGAGGAGAACCCTGATGGATGCTTTCAGAACCCACACCGGCATCGGCGTCCCGCTGCGGCGGTCCAATGTCGACACCGATCAGATCATTCCGGCGGTCTACTTGAAGCGCGTCACCCGAACGGGTTTCGAGGATGGATTGTTCGCGGAATGGCGCAACGACCCGAGCTTCGTTTTGAATCTGCCGCCTTTCGACCGTGGCTCGGTTTTGGTCGCCGGCCCGGATTTCGGCACCGGTTCCTCACGCGAGCACGCAGTCTGGGCCTTGATGGACTACGGCTTTCGAGTGGTCATCTCGCCCCGCTTCGCCGACATTTTCCGGGGCAATGCCGGGAAAGCCGGGCTGCTGGCCGCCCAAGTTTCACAAGATGATGTCGAACTTCTTTGGAAGCTCATCGAACAGCACCCAGGGCTGGAAATCACTGTGGATCTTCAAGATCGAAATATCGTCGCCGGAACGGCGGTGGTGCCGTTCATCATTGACGACTACACCGCCTGGCGGCTGCTCGAAGGGCTCGACGATATTGGCCTTACGCTGCGGAAACGCGATGAGATCGAGGCTTACGAGGCGGCCCGGCCGGCGTGGAAACCGCGCACATTGCCGGCCTCCTGAGGGGCGCGAAAGGCCCTAATTGACGGTGGGTTAACCGGGTTCTGTACCGCCCTTGCCACCGCCGCAGGGCCCCAACCGGATTGAAAAAAGTTCGCTGGCATTACCTGAAACCGCGCGTGGCTCTTGGAAATCAGCCATTACAGGGTTTACCGTGTCCACTAGTCGGTCCAAAGAGGGCCACTGGTTTCGGAGGTTTTGGGATGAACAAAGCAGAGCTGATCGACGTGCTCACGGAGAAACTGGGCTCGGACCGTCGTCAGGCCACGGCCGCGGTCGAGCATGTCGTCGACACCATTGTGCGCGCCGTGCACAAGGGTGACAGCGTGACGATCACCGGCTTCGGGGTTTTCGAGCAGCGCAGGCGCGCCGCTCGTGTTGCGCGGAATCCGCGCACCGGCGAGACGGTGAAGGTGAAGCCGACGTCGGTTCCCGCCTTCCGTCCGGGCGCGCAATTCAAGGCGGTTGTCTCTGGGGCACAAAAGCTCCCGGCTGACGGTCCGGCCGTGAAGCGCGGAGTTGTCGCAGGTCCGGCCAAGAAGGCCGCCAAGAAGGTCGCCAAGAAGACCGCCGCCAAGAAGGCGGCACCGGCGAAGAAGGCCGCGGTCAAGAAGGCCGCACCGGCCAAGAAGACCGCCGCCAAGAAGGCCGCACCGGCCAAGAAGGCGACGCCGGCCAAGAAGACCGCTGCCGCCAAGAAGGCGGCACCGGCGAAGAAGGCCGCGGTCAAGAAGGCCGCACCGGCCAAGAAGACCACCGCCGCCAAGAAGGCGGCACCGGCCAAGAAGACCGCCGCCAAGAAGGCGCCGGCCCGCAAAGCCGCAACCAAGGCTCCGGCCCGCAAGGCGCCGGCCAAGAAGGGCCGCAAGTAGTTCAACGCGAATACGCCGCGGGAGTTGAACTCCCGCGGCGTATTCGTGTGTTCGGCCGCTCCTAGCGGACGGGCCGCGGACTGTCGAGGTGGTCGGCGGCCACCAGCCGCTCGCCCGCCAACGACAGAATCCAGACGCTTCCCTTACGGTTTCGTGACGTCTCCGGCGAAATCCCCGCGGACTTGCACCACCATGAGATCAGGTCGGGGATCACCTTGCCCTGTGTGCAAATAACCCTGGTGCTTGGCAGTGCGGCGATTTCGAGGACTCGGGCCCGGCCGCGCTTGGGATGCTCGGCGTAGGCCTCCTCGGTCAGCAACGGTTCGTTGTGCACCGCCACCCCCAACTCGTCGGCCAGCGGCGCGATGGTCTGATGGCAGCGCACCCGGTCGGCGGCATGCAACTCCCGCGCGCCGAACGCCAGCAGCAGGCCCACCAGGGATTCGGCCTGGGCCCGACCGTTCTTGTCCAGCGGGCGCTTTCGGTCGTCGCCGCGGAACTTGCCCTTCCGTCCGGCAGTCGCGTGCCGGACGATCAGCAGATTGCGGGTGTCCGCCGGGAGTTCGACGAACTGGCGCAACACCGCCTGGTCGTGCTCATACTTCAGTTGCGTCAGCGCCTCCTCGGCCGGCAGCCACAACAGCTTGTCCACTTCGTGATTCGGGCTGAATACACCCGAACCGGCGCGCGCCGCCCAATACTGGACGTGTTTGGTGCCCTCCTCCACCGGGTAGGTGACCGACATCAGCCGCCGTCCGAGTTCGGCGTGATAACCGGTCTCCTCCTGGATTTCCCGGACCGCGGTGACCGCCAAACTCTCGCCGGGATCGACCTTGCCCTTGGGGAGGGACCAGTCGTCGTAGCGGGGCCGGTGGATCACAGCCACCTCGGGCAGCGACGGGCCCGCGGGGCCCGGCCGCCACAGCACCGCACCGGCAGCGAGCACCGGCTCTGGGGGTTTCTGTTTCGGCACCTCAACTCCTGCATGTCAATTCGACGGTCAACGGCCACCGGTGCGGGCACGGTCAGGGCTGACGATGCTTCTCCATCAAGGACACCTGGTGATCGCGCACGGTCTGGCCCGTCACCGGCGATGCGTTCCAACGACCGTCGGGACCGAGTTCCCAGCAGCGGGTCGCCGGATGCAGCGCCGACTCGAACACCTCGTCGAGTTGCGCGGTCAGGCGTGGATCCTTGACCTGGGCCATGACCTCGACGCGGCGATCGAGATTGCGATGCATCATGTCGGCGCTGCCGAGCCAGAATTCGTTGATGGCCTTGAAATGCAGAATCCGGGAGTGTTCCAGGAACCGGCCAAGGATCGAGCGCACCGCGATGTTCTCGGACAGACCTTCCACCCCGGCCTTGAGCGCGCAGATGCCGCGGACCACGACCTCGACCCGCACCCCGGCCTGGGACGCCCGGTACAGCGCGTCGATGACCTGCTCGTCGACCAGAGCGTTGGCCTTCAACCGGATTCGCCCCTCCACCCCGTCGCGGGCGGCCTCGACCTCGCGCTCGATGCGCTCGATGATCCCCTTGCGCACGCTGTGCGGGGCCACCAACAGGTTGCGGTAGCTGACCTTGCGGGAGTACCCGGTCAGCGAGTTGAACAGGTCGGTGAGGTCGGCGCCGATGTCCGGCGCCGCGGTCAGCAGACCCACATCCTCATAAAGCCGAGCAGTTTTCGGATTGTAATTGCCGGTGCCGATATGGCAGTAGCGCCGAATCGTGGACCCCTCGCGCCGCACCACCAGGCAGGTCTTGCAATGGGTCTTGAGGCCGATCAGGCCGTAAACCACGTGGACACCGGCCTGTTCCAGGGCGCGCGCCCATTTGATGTTGGCCTGCTCGTCGAAGCGAGCCTTGATCTCGACGAGCGCCACCACCTGCTTGCCGGCCTCCGCGGCGTCGATGAGCGCGTCGATGATGGGGGAGTCGCCCGAGGTGCGGTACAGGGTCTGCTTGATGGCCAGCACATTCGGATCCGCCGCGGCCTGCTCGATGAACCGTTGCACCGTCGTCGAGAACGAGTCGTAGGGATGGTGCACCAACACGTCGCCGTCGCGCAGGGTCGCGAAAATGCTTTTGGGTGTCTCGCGTTCGCCGAACGCCGCCGGCGTCGCCGGCACGAACGTCGAATCCTTCAGGCGCGGTCGGTCGACGCGGTAGATCTGCCACAGCGACGAGAGGTCCAGCAGTCCCGGCACCTGAATGACGTCGCCGGGATGCACGTCGAGTTCGCGCAGCAACAACTCGAGCATGTTCTCGGTCATGTCGTCGGCGACCTCGAGACGCACCGGCGAACCGAATCTGCGGCGAGCCAACTCCCGCTCCAGCGCCTTGAGCAGATCCTCGTCGCGATCCTCTTCGACCTCGAAATCGGCGTTGCGGGTGATTCGGAACGCGTGATGCTCGACGATTTCCAGGCCCGGGAACAGCACCGGCAGAAACGCTGCGATCAATTCCTCGGTGGGTAGGAACCGCACGTCGTGATTCCCGTCGCCGCGCTCCTCGCCCTTGAGTTCGACGAAGCGGTCGACGTTGTCCGGCACCTTGATGCGGGCGAAGTGCGTGGTGCCATCCTCCGGTTGCCGCACCGTGATCGCCAGGTTCAGGCTCAGGCCGCTCACGAACGGGAAGGGATGCGCGGGATCGACCGCCAACGGGGTCAGCACCGGGAAGACCTGTTCATGAAAATAGGTCGACAGCCGATCCCGCTCACCCTCGTCGAGGTCGGCCCAACCCACTACCCGGATGCCCTCCTCGGCCAGCGCGGGGCGTACCGCGTCGAGGAATACCTGGGCGTGCCGATTGGCGATCTGCTGGGTGCGTTCGCCGATCCGGCGCAACTGCTCGCGTGGCGACAGGCCGTCGGCGGAGCGCACCGACAGACCCATTTCGTCGCGGCGTTTCAAACCGGCCACCCGGACCATGTAGAACTCATCGAGATTCGAGGCGAAGATGGCCAGGAATTTCAGCCGCTCCAACAGCGGCAACGACGGGTCGGCGGCCAACGCCAATACCCGGGCGTTGAAGTCCAACCAGCTCAGTTCACGGTTGAGGTAGCGATCCTCGGGGAGTTCGTTCTCCGCGGCGGCGCTGGTGGCCGCAGGCGGGGAATCCGGTGCCGCGATCCGCGTCCGCCAATCCTGGCCGTCGGTTGCTGAAGCGGGCGCTGCAGCCTGTGTGGCGTCGGTGTCGGTCACACCACCGATCATCCCCTATGGCGTAGATCGATGCTCGGGGATCGGGGCGCCGGGCTCGATGGCCCGGCGTGTCAGGGCGCCCATCCCGAGTCGGCGCGCCGCGATCAGGTCCTCCGGGGTGTCGATATCGCAGCGCAGGCCGGGCCAGGCACCGGTGAGTTCGACGGCGCCCGAATGCCGATGGCGGGCCGCTGAATCCGTGCCGAACTGCGGGTTGACGGGTACGCCGAGAGCGAACAGCGCCGAGGTGCCCGAACCGTGCCGATCGGCGACGAAACTGCGGCGGTGGGTCCGGGCCGCGGCCAACGCCTCGACCAGCTCCTGGGGTTGCAAAGCGGGCAGATCTCCTTGCAACACAACAATGTTGGAGGTTTCAGCGCTGACATCGGTCTCGGCCAGCGCGATGGCGTTGTTGAGCGGGTCGGGGTGTCCGGCGGGGGTGGGGTCGACCAGCACCCGGGCACCGAGTTCGGTCGCGGCCGCCGCGGCGTCGGGATCGGGCGTGACGACGGTGATCGAGGCGACCTCGGCCAGCTGGGCCGCCGCGACGATGGTGTCGATGAGCATGGCCAGCACCACCACCTCGCGGGTGCCCGCGGAGAACACCGGCGCCAATCGGGTCTTGGCGGCGCTGAGCCGTTTGACTGCGATGACCAGCGCGACCGCGTCGACATCGGGGCGCTCTCGCGCCCTGCGCTGCTGCGTGCCGCTCATGTGGATCATCCTGCCAGCGCCGCTCGCTAGGCTGACGGGCACATGGGTTGCCAACGCGTCGACGAGGGAGATATGGCCAGCACGGTGAGTACCGCGGCGGTGATGGGCGCCGGTGCATGGGGAACGGCGTTGGCCAAGGTGCTGGCCGAGGCGGGCAGCGATGTCCGACTGTGGGCCCGGCGCGCGGCGGTGGCCGACGAGGTCAATGCGCAGGCCACCAACCGCGAATACCTCGGCGACACGGTGTTGCCGTCCGGGATCCGGGCCACCACCGACGCGGCGGAGGCGCTGGCCGGCGTCAGCACGGTACTGCTGGCGGTGCCGTCGCAGCAGTTGCGCGCCAACCTCGAGCAGTGGAAACCCCTCCTCGAACCCGACGCCACCCTCGTGAGCCTGGCCAAGGGCATCGAACTCGGCACGCTGATGCGGGTGAGTCAGGTGATCGCGCAGGTAACCGGTGTCGACCAGGCGCAGATCGCGGTGCTTTCCGGTCCGAACCTGGCCCGCGAGATCGCCGAACAGCAGCCCGCTGCCACCGTCATCGCCTGCACCGACTCCGGGCGGGCGGTGGCACTGCAACGCGCGCTGAGCACCGGCTACTTCCGGCCCTACACCAACTCCGATGTCGTCGGCACCGAGATCGGCGGGGCGTGCAAGAACGTCATCGCGCTGGCGTGCGGGATGGCCGCCGGGGTGGGCCTGGGGGAGAACACCGCCGCCGCGATCATCACCCGCGGCCTCGCCGAGATCATGCGGCTGGGCATCGCCCTCGGCGCCAAGGGCGCGACCCTGGCCGGGCTGGCCGGCGTCGGCGATCTGGTGGCCACCTGCTCCTCGACGCATTCGCGCAACCGGGCATTCGGCGAGCGCCTCGGTCGCGGTGAATCCCTGCAGGCGGCGCAGCAGGCCACCAGCGGACACGTCGCCGAGGGCGTCACCTCGTGCGAATCGGTGCTCGCACTCGCCTCGAGCTACGACGTGGAGATGCCGCTCACCGATGCGGTGCACCGGGTGTGCCACCGCGGTCTGTCCGTCGACGAGGCGGTCGCACTGTTGCTCGGACGAAGCACCAAGCCGGAGTAGCGGCGATGACCGACAGCTATGGCGCGACTGGACCGTCCACCCGTTCGGTGAAAGCGGCGAGCGCGCAAGCGGTTCCCGGTCAGCCCGTCGCGCCCGTCGCGACCCCCGCGGCGGCCTATCACCTCTCCGGCGACGAGGAGGCCGATCTCGACACCTACGGCCGCGGCTCCAATCCCACCTGGCGGCAGCTGGAATCGGCGCTGGCACAGCTCGAGGGCGCCACCTCGGCGCTGGTCTTCGGATCCGGGATGGCCGCCATCACCTCGGTGCTGCGGGTGCTCGCCAAGCCGGGTTCGGTGCTGGTGGTGCCCGCCGACGGGTACTACCAGGTGCGGGCCTATGCCCGGGAATACCTTGCGCGCGAACGCGTTACAGTCATCGCCGCCCCGAGCGCCGACATGCTCGCGGCCGCTGAGCGCGCCGATGTGGTGCTGGCCGAGACGCCCGCCAACCCCAGCCTGGATGTGGTGGACCTACATCGGTTGGGTTTGCTCTGCCGCGCGAAGAACGCCCGGTTGATCGTGGACAACACCGCCGCGACGCCGCTGGGTCAGCAGCCGCTGTCGCTCGGTGCGGACCTGGTGGTCGCCAGCGCGACGAAAGCCCTTTCCGGGCACAGCGATCTGCTCGCCGGTTACGTCGCGGGTTCGCATCCGGAACTGATGGCGGCGATTACGCGCGAACGGCTGCTGTCCGGCCCGATCCTCGGCGTCTTCGAGGCGTGGCTGGTGCTGCGCAGCCTCGGCAGCGCGGGCCTGCGCTACGAGCGCCAATGTGACACCGCCGGGGCGCTGGCGGCGATGTTGGACACCCACCCGGCCGTGGCCCGGGTGCGGTATCCGGGCCTGCCGAACGATCCGTCGTATCCGGTGGCGGTGGGACAGATGCGCCGGTTCGGCGGTTTGGTCAGCGCCGAACTCGCCGACGCGGCGGCCGTCCACGAACTGGTGCGGCGCAGCGACCTGCTGGTGTCCTCGACGAGTTTCGGCGGCATCCATACCTCGGTGGACCGCCGGGCGCGCTGGGGCGACGACGTCGGCGCGGGATTCATCCGGATCTCGGCCGGGATCGAGGACACCGACGACGTGGTGGCCGATATTGAAAGGGCGCTGACCGCCGCGGTGACGTAGCCTCTCTAAGCTGTGACTGTGCCTGACCGCTTTCCTGAGCCGCCTGCCCGCTCCGGCTTGGTGCGCGTTGCGGTCGTCTTCGGCGGCCGCAGCAGCGAACACGCCATCTCCTGCGTTTCAGCCGGAAGCATTTTGCGCAACCTCGACCCCGAGCGGTTCGAGGTGGTGCCGGTGGGCATCACCCGCGAGGGCGCCTGGGTGCTGTCCACGGCCACCCCCGCCAGCCTGACGATCGCCGATGGCCGGTTACCGGAGGTTGCCGACGCGCTGGGCCAGGAACTGGCGTTGACCGCCGGGCCGCACCGCCGGGGCGAACTGATGTCGCTGGAGACGGCGGCCGCCGGTGAGATTCTGGCCGCGGTCGATGTGGTGTTCCCGGTGCTGCACGGCCCGTTCGGTGAGGACGGCACGATCCAGGGCCTGTTGGAACTCGCGGGTGTGCCCTACGTGGGTGCCGGGGTGCTGGCCAGCGCCGCCGGGATGGACAAGGAGTTCACCAAGAAACTGCTCGTCGCCGACGGGTTGCCGGTGGGCGATCACGTCGTGCTGCGGGCCGGTACACCGACCCTGACCCCCGAACAGCAGGAGCGCCTCGGGCTGCCGGTCTTCGTCAAGCCGGCACGCGCGGGTTCCTCGATGGGGGTGAACCGGGTGACCTCGTGGGCGGATCTGCCGGCGGCGGTCGCCGATGCCCGTCGGCACGACCCCAAGGTCATCGTCGAAGCCGCGATCGTCGGCCGCGAACTGGAATGCGGCGTCCTCGAGTTGCCGGACGGCCGGATCGAGGCCAGCACCGTCGGCGAGATCCGGGTGGCCGGCGTTCGCGGGCGCGAGGACGGCTTCTACGACTTCGCCACCAAATACCTCGACGACGCCGCCGAACTCGATGTCCCCGCCAAGATCGACGACGCCGTCGCCGACGAGATCCGTCAGCTCGCGATCCGGGCCTTCGCCGCGATCGATTGCCAGGGATTGGCCCGGGTCGATTTCTTCCTCACCGAGCACGGCCCCGTCGTCAACGAGATCAACACCATGCCGGGCTTTACCACGATCTCGATGTACCCGCAGATGTGGGCGGCCAGCGGCGTGGACTATCCGACGCTGTTGACCGCGATGGTGGAAACGGCGTTGGCGCGCGGGACCGGGCTGCGCTAGCTGCATTGACCTGGGGCGCCGAGATGGCCGCCATGGCGTTCAGATTGCACCCAGGGCGGAAATTCGACCGACTTCCCGCCGCGCTGCCAATCTCAAAGCCCAGGTGTGAATCTCGGGTCAGCGCGCGGGCGCGGGATCGATGGGACGGGTCGGCAGCGCGGCGCCGATCGCCGCGGAGAGTTCCTGAATGGGCGTCGGCCCCGAATCCTCGGGCAGGGTGAGCGCGACGTACACCGGACGGTCGACCGCGAACCACGTGATCCGGTCGCCCTCGCTGACCCGGAACCAGTTGACCTCATCGACCATTTGCAGCGGCACCCCCTGCATGAAGTCCGCGGGCCGGTCGAGCCCGCAGCGCAGAATCACCGGCTCCGGGGCGGCGTCGGCACGCCACGCCGCCACCCCGGCGGGCGCCGGATCGGCGGTCGGGGCGCGTTCGTAGTCGCCCAGCGTCTCGGGCAGGGCGGCCAGCAATCGTTCGCACTCGGCGCTGCCGGCCTGGGGCGCGGGCACCGCCGCGACGGGCACCGGCGCCAGATCCCGGTTCGCGGCGATCAGCAGCACCGCGACGACGGCGGCGACGGCCACGGCCACCGCGCCGATGAAGACCCATCGGGGTGGACCGTCCTGCGGGGGCGCCCCCTCGGGACGATCGGGCAGATCGACCACGCTGTTTCACCGTCCTTGTCTCATACACTGACGTGTCCGTGCCTAAGGCCGCACCGGCCGGCTACGTCAGAACGTACCGCAGCCGGTGAGCGCCCCGGCTCCGCGAATTGCGATGAGGTGGGATGACTGACGACGACCGCACGCTGCGCGAGGTGGGCGAGTTTCCGGTGATCGACCGCCTGGTCGCGGGGCGCCGGCAACCGGATTCGGTGCTGATCGGACCCGGCGATGACGCCGCGGTGATCGCGGTCCCCGACGCGCGGATGGTGATCTCGACCGACATGCTCGTGCAGGACCGCCACTTTCGACTGGACTGGTCGGCGCCGCACGATGTCGGCCGCAAGGCCATCGCCCAGAACGCTGCCGACATCGAGGCGATGGGTGCGCGCAGCGTCGGGTTCGTCGTCGGCATCGGCGCTCCGGGGGATACCCCCGCGCGACTGGTCCAACAACTTTCCGACGGCCTGTGGGACGAGGCCCAGCGGTGCGGTGGGGCCGGCATCGTCGGTGGCGACCTGGTCTCGAGCCCGGTGTGGGTGGTGTCGGTGACGGCGTTCGGTGAACTCGGCGGCCGCACCGCGGTGACCCGTGCCGGCGCCCGGCCGGGCGACACCGTCGCGGTGGCGGGACAGCTGGGCCGATCGGCGGCCGGATACGCGCTGCTCGCGGCCGGGGCGCCGGGTTTCGACGACCTGTGCGGCCGGCACCTCGTCCCACAACCGCCCTACGGTCAGGGGCGGGCGGCGGCCGCGGGCGGCGCCCGCGCGATGACCGACGTGTCCGACGGTCTGCTCGCCGACCTCGGGCATCTCGCGACGGCGTCGGGGGTGCGGATCGAGGTTGCGGCCCAGGGGCTGCAGCCCGACCTCGAGGCGCTGGCGGCAGCGGCGGACCGGCTCGGCATCGACGCGGCAGCCTGGGTGCTCGGCGGCGGTGAGGATCACGCGCTGGTGGCCTGCTTCCCCGGCGAGCTCCCACCGGGGTGGCGATCGATCGGCGCCGTATCCGCGGCCGCCGACGGCCCCGACGTGCTCGTCGACGGTCGGCGGTGGACCGGTTCGGCGGGCTGGGAGTCGTTCAATTAGGTTGGTTGCTCGTGACTGCCCGCCCGTTGAACGAACTCATCGATCAGGGATGGGCGCAGGCGCTCGCGCCGGTGGCCGGTCAGGTCGCCGAGCTCGGTGAGTTCCTGCGCGCCGAACTGGCCGACGGCCGCAGCTATCTGCCGTCGGGGGAAAATGTGTTGCGCGCCTTCACCTTTCCCTTTGACGCGGTGCGAGTGCTGATCGTCGGCCAGGATCCCTACCCGACGCCGGGTCACGCGGTGGGATTGAGTTTTTCGGTGGCGCCGGAGGTGCGGCCGCTGCCGCGCAGCCTGGAGAACATCTTCTCTGAATACGGCAAGGACCTCGATCTGCCGAAACCGTCCAATGGCGATCTCACGCCGTGGTCGGCGCGGGGTGTGATGCTGCTGAACCGAGTTCTCACGGTCCGCCCGGGTAATCCGGCCTCGCACCGCGGCAAGGGCTGGGAGGCGGTCACCGAATGCGCCATTCGCGCCCTGGTGGCCCGCCCGGCCCCGATGGTCGCGATCCTGTGGGGGCGCGACGCCGGGACGCTGAAGCCGATGCTGGGGAGCGGGTGCGGGGTGATCGAATCCCCGCACCCGTCCCCCTTGTCGGCAAGCCGAGGCTTCTTCGGCTCGCGTCCGTTCAGTCGCGCCAACGAGCTACTGATCAAGCAGGGAGCCGAGCCGATCGACTGGCGCCTGCCCTGACGGCTACGGCGCGGGGATCGGCGGCGGCGACGGGATCGGGGGCGGTGACGGGATAGCCGGGGGCGCCGGGATTGCCGGCGGCGACGGGATGTTGATGTCGATATCGCCGTCACCGTCATCGGCCGGGGGAGCGTACTCGCCCGGCGGCACCTGCTCGCCCGGCGGCACCTGTTCCGCGGGCGGCACCATCTCGGTCGTGGTTTCCGTCTCGGTCTCGATGACGACTTCCGACGTGGTGGTTTCCGTGGTGTCGGTCGTGGTGGTGGAGTCGTCCGAGTCGGAGTTGTCACCGCAGGCGGTCAACAGCAATCCGGCTGCGGCAAACGATGCGACTACGGCCTTGGTTTGTGATCGCGAAAGGGTCATGAACCGTGCGATACCCGATGCACGGCTGCCTAAACCCACTTGGATCGCGGGAACTCGCGAATCGCCGACGACGGTAGGTAGCGCGCCGCCTGCCGACGGCACGAAAAAGCAGGAAAGAAGGTGCCCGGGCTGATCAGCCGCGGAGCACCTTGCCCGCCTTGATGCAGGAGGTGCAGGCGTTGACGCGCCGCTTGTTGGCTCCGGGGCGCTCGGCCACGTGCACCACCTGGATGTTCGGATTCCAGCGCCTACTGGTCCGGCGATGTGAATGCGACACGATTTTGCCGAAGCCGGGGGCCTTCCCGCAGATATCGCACACGGCAGCCATGGGGCACACTCCTCTTCATCAAGCTTCAGTATGTACTGGGGGCCAACGACCGCCTGGCGGGTGGCACCGACAACCTGACCAGGATACCGGCGCCCGCTCAGATCGCCAAAACGCGCGCCGACAGCGGGTACAAAACTGTCGGCGGTCGCGACTAGGCTAGCGCCCGCACCGGGCGGCAGGAAAGGGGCATCGATGTCGGAGCGTCGGCTCGATGGTGCGGCCCTGCGGGACTGGGCGCACACCTGTGTCGGCGACCTGATCGCCCACAGCGACGAGATCAACACCCTGAACGTGTTTCCGGTGGCCGATGCGGACACCGGCACCAACATGCTGTTCACCATGCGTTCGGCCGCGGCCCGGGCCGACGCGATCGAGGAACGCGGCCTCGGCGCGGTGGCCGGTGCCCTCGCCGCCGGGGCGCTGCGTGGCGCCCGCGGCAACTCCGGGGTGATCCTGTCGCAGATCCTGCGGGCCGTCGCCGACGTCACCGGGGCAGCGGCCGCGGACGCGGTCGATGCCGCCCTGTTCGCGGCGATGCTGCGCCATGCCGTCGACCAGGTCGTCGCGGCGATGGGCGGCGTTCCGGTCGCCGGCACCATCGTCAGCGTCTTGGAAGCCGCCGCCGAAGCGGCCGAGGACAGCGCCCAGATCGGGGCCGGGCTGCCGGATGCCGTCGCGATCGCCACCGACGCGGCCGCCGTCGCCCTGGACCGGACACCGGAACAGTTGGCCGTGCTGGCCGAGGCCGGGGTGGTGGATTCCGGCGGCCGCGGTCTGCTGGTGTTGCTCGACGCGCTGTGCGCGACGGTCAGCGGCGTGAGTCCGACGCGCCCGGTGTTCGTGCCGAACAAGCCGGCCGCCACCCGGGCGACCGAATTGCAGTCCGCGCCGGCCTACGAAGTGATGTATGTGCTGGCGCACTGCGACCCGGCCCGGGTGGACGAGTTGCGGGTGCGGCTGGAAGCGCTGGGGGACTCCGTCGTCATCGCCGCCGCTCCCGACGCGGGCTACTCGGTGCACGTCCATGCCGACGACGCCGGCGCGGCCGTCGAGGCCGCACTGGATATCGCGGTGCCCAGCCGAATCCAGATCTCCGCTCTGAACCCGGGTTCGTCGGGGGTGGCGCCGAGCAGTTGGGCGCGCGAACGCGCGGTGCTGGCGGTCGTCGACGGTGACGGCGCCGCGCGATTGTTCGCCGACGAGGGCGCCGCGGTGCTGCGGTCGGCGCCCTCCGGGCAGCAACCGGCGATCAGTGCCCGGCAGCTGCTGCGCGCCGTGATCGACACCGGCGCCGCATCCGTGTTGGTGTTGCCCAACGGCTACGTGGCCGCCGAAGAGTTGGTGGCCGGTTGCACGGCGGCGATCGGCTGGGGCGTCGACGTCGTTCCGGTACCGACGCGGTCGATGGTGCAGGGTCTGGCGGCGCTGGCGGTGCATGACCCGGGCCGCCACGGGGTCGACGACGGTTACACCATGGCCGCGGCCGCCGGCGCGACCCGATTCGGGTCGGTGCGCGTCGCCGATCAGGAGGCGTTGACCTGGGCGGGGCCCTGCCGGGTGGGCGACGGCCTGGGGATCTTCGGTGACGAGGTGCTGGTGGTGCGCCATGACGTGGTGGCGGCCGGGCGCGGGTTGATCGATCTCCTGCTCGCGGTAGGTGGCGAGTTGGTGACCGTCCTGGTCGGTGCCGGCGTGGAGGAACACGTGGCGGTGTTGCTCACCGAGCATGTGCAGCGGCATCACCTCGGTTCCGAGGTGGTCACCTATCCCACCGGACATCTCGGCGACGCCCTGATCATCGGAGTCGAATAGCGATGGTGGCACTCGGGGATCCATTGGACTTCATCGTCGGCAAGAAGGCGGCCGAGGCGCTGGAGTCGACCTTCGAGATCCGCACAGTCGACGACCTGTTGCGGCATTATCCGCGCAAGTACAGCCGCGGATCGACGGTGCTCGGCGAGGCCGACGAGCCGCCCGAGGAGGGCGAGCACATCACCTTGGTCGACACCATCACCACGACCGACCTGCGCAAGATGAGTCGCGCACCCCAGCGCGAGTACCTCGTGGTCACGCTGGGCAATCGGCGGCCCAAGGTCACGGCCACGTTCTTCAATCCCAAGTACCTCAAGCGGACTCTGGTGGAGGGCACCAAGGTGATGCTCTCCGGGGAGGTGGGCTACTTCCGGGGGACCATGCAGCTGACCCATCCGGGGTTTCTGATCCTCGATTCGCCGATCGGCCGCGCCGGGGGCGGGACCAAGTCGCTGGTCAAGATCGCTGAAACAGCGGATTCTGCAGGCGATTTCGATCTGTCGGTGTTCGAACGGGACTTCTTTCCGATCTATCCCGCCAGCTCCAAGCTGCAAAGCTGGGACATCTACGCCTGTGTGCGTCAGGTGCTGGCGGTCCTGGACCCGGTGTCCGATCCGCTGCCGGAATCGATTCGGCAGCAATTGGATCTGATGTCCGAGGACGAGGCGCTGCGCGCGGTTCACCTGGCCGAGAAGCCGGCGGTGCGCGAGCGTGCCCTCGAGCGGCTGCGCTACGACGAGGCGGTCGGGCTGCAATGGGCGCTGGCGCAGCGCCGGTTCGGCGAGTTGGCCGAGACCGGGCCCGCGGCGCCGGTGCGCGACGACGGGCTGCGCTCGGCGCTGCTGGCGCGCCTGCCGTTCGAGCTCACCGGCGGTCAAAGTGAGGTGCTGGAGGTCATCTCGGGCGAGTTGACCGCCACGCGGCCGATGAACCGTATGTTGCAGGGTGAGGTCGGTTCCGGGAAAACCGTGGTGGCGCTGCTCGCCATGTTGCAGCTGATCGACGCCGGCTACCAGTGCGCCATGCTGGCCCCGACGGAGGTCCTGGCCGAACAGCATGCGCGGTCCATCCGCGACGTGCTCGGGCCGTTGGCGATGGCCGGTCAGCTGGGGGCCGAGGCGGAGGCGACCGGCCTCGCGCTGCTGACCGGATCGATGTCGGCGGCCGCCAAACGCGATGCGCGCGCGCAGATCGCCTCGGGACAGGCCGGTGTCGTGATCGGCACCCACGCGCTGCTGCAAGAGGCGGTGGAGTTTCACCGGCTCGGTCTGGTTGTCGTCGACGAACAGCACCGATTCGGGGTCGAGCAGCGAGATCAATTGCGGTCCAAGGCCACTGACGGAATTACCCCGCACCTGCTGGTGATGACCGCGACGCCGATCCCGCGCACCGTCGCGCTCACCGTCTACGGCGATCTGGAGACCTCCACGCTGCGGGAGCTACCGCGCGGCCGGCAGCCGATCGCGACCAATGTGATTTTCGCCAAGCAGAAACCCGCCTGGTTGGACCGGGCGTGGCAGCGCGTCGTCGAAGAGGTCGAGGCCGGTCGGCAGGCGTATGTGGTGGCACCGCGCATCGACGAGGAGGACAAGACCGCCAAACCCCCGGCCGCGCCCACCGGGGAGACCAACCGCTCCGCCACCGCCGTCGTCGACCTGTACGAGAAGCTGCGCAGCGGCGCGCTGGCGGGGCTGCGGCTGGGGTTGATGCACGGCCGGTTGCCGGCCGACGAGAAGGACGCCGTGATGGCGGGTTTCCGCGCGGGCGACATCGACGTGTTGGTGTGCACCACGGTGATCGAGGTGGGGGTCGACGTGCCCAATGCCACGGCCATGGTGGTGATCGACGCCGACTGGTTCGGGATCAGCCAGCTGCATCAGTTGCGCGGCCGGATCGGTCGCGGATCGCATCCGAGTCTGTGCCTACTGGTCACCGATTTGCCCGAGCAGTCCAAGGCCGGGACGCGGCTCAAGGCCGTCGCCTCGACGCTGGACGGGTTCGTCCTGGCCGACCTCGACCTGGCCGAGCGGCGCGAAGGAGATGTACTGGGCCGCAACCAGTCCGGCCGGTCCTTCGGCCTGCGGCTGCTGTCGCTGATCGAGCATCGGGACATCATCGACGCCGCGCGCACATTCTGCACGGAGTTCTACGAAACCGATCCCGACAACCGCGGCATGGCGCTACTGGCGGCCCCGTTCAGCGATACCGACCGCGTCGAGTATCTGGACAAGTCGTGAAGCGGACAACCCTGCTGTGGCTCGCGGCCCTGGCAGTTTTGTCGATTGTGGTGGCGGGCCAGGTGCTGGTCACCACCGGCGACCGCGACGTCATCGCGCAGGCCACCGGTGGCCCGCCGACCGTGGTGCCGGGTGCCGACGTGTTGGCCGGGATTGCGGTGATACCGCTGCGGGTTCGTGGCTATGACTACCGGCGGGCCGCCTTCGGAGATGCCTGGGACGACAACAACGATGCGCCGGGCGGGCGCAACGGCTGCGACACCCGCAACGACATCCTCAACCGCGACCTGATCGACAAGACCTATGTCGCGATCAAACGCTGCCCGGATGCCGTGGCCACCGGCACGCTGCACGATCCCTACACCAACGCGGTGGTGTCCTTTGTCCGCGGCAACCAGACCGGCGCCGCGGTGCAGATCGACCATCTGGTGCCGCTGGCGCTGGCCTGGGATCTGGGCGCCCGGCACTGGACCGACCCCATGCGCAAGCGCTTCGCCAACGATCCGGCCAATCTGCTGGCGGTCCAGGGACAGGCCAACCAGAACAAGGGGGACGCCGAACCCGGCGTCTGGATGCCGCCGAACATCGCGTTCCACTGCCAGTACGCGATGCAGTTCATCGAGGTGCTGCGCGGCTATGCGCTGCCGGTGGACGCCCCCTCGGCGGTCGTGCTGCGGCACGCGGCCGGTAGCTGCCCGGCGGGCTGAAACCCGTTGCGGTGGGCGAGAACCGCCGGTTAGATCCCGGAGTAGGTCTCCGGGTCCGGACGGAACCGGGTGGAGCTGTCGAGCGAGCTCAGCTTGGCCATGTCGTCGGCGCTGAGTTCGAAGTCGAAGACGTCGAGGTTCTGCGCGATCCGCTCGGGCGACGAGGACCGCGGGATGACGACGTGGCCCAGCTGCAGGTTCCACCGCAGCAGCACCTGTGCCGCGGACTTGTCGTACCCGGCGGCCACCGCGGTCACGGCGGGATTGTCCAGCAGGTTGCCGACCCCCAGCGGTGAGTACGCCTCGGTGACGATGCCGTGCTCGGAGTGCACGGACCGCAACTCGGCCTGATTGAGCAGGGGATGGAGCTCGATCTGGTTCACCACGGGCACCACATAGGTGAGGTCGATCAGATCGGAGAGGTTCTCCGGGGTGAAGTTGGCCACGCCGATCGACTTGGTCAGCCCGTCCTCGCGGGACCGCAGCATGCCGCCCCAGCTGTCGACGAACTTGCCCCGGGCGGGGTCGGGCCAATGCACCAGGTAGAGGTCCACGTACTCGAGGCCGAGCCGGTCCAGGCTGGCCTTGAGCGCGTCCTGCGAGGACTGGAAGCCCTGCTCGGCGTTGGCGAGTTTGGTGGTGACGAAGATCTCGGCGCGGTCGATGCCCGATTCGCGGATCGCCTTGCCGACCGCGGCCTCGTTCTCGTAGGTCGCGGCGGTGTCGATCAGGCGGTAGCCGAGCTCCAGGGCGCTGGCCACCGCGGCCTCGGTCTGCTCGGGGCCCAGCTCGCCGACGCCCAGGCCCAACGCGGGCATGGTGTTCTCGTCATTGAGTCCGATTACCGGAACAGTCGCCCCCGACTGGCCTTTCGACGTCATCGCACCTGCCCTTGAAAGTCATATTGTCGGTAGTCGGTCACACGGTCGGCCGATCTGGGTTGTTGATCTTACTCAGCGAACAGCAGTGGACTCGACCGGAGTCCACTACGGTTCTGGCTGTGACCGACGCGCTGCCACCCGTACCGAAGCGCAAACGCAGGCCGCCGCTGGCGATGCTGCGCATCGGCGCCAAGCTCACCCCCAAGGTGCTGCCCCGGATCCCCGCCCCCGTGCAGCGGGCGCTGGGCGGCGGCGGCGCGGTGGTGATCGACGGCAACACCCTGGACCCCACCCTGCAGTTGCTGGTCGCGGCGCTGCGTCTGAACGGCGTGACGGGCCTGGTGCTCGACGAGCAGGATGTCGCCGCCAGCCGGCAGGCCTTCCGCGATCTGTGCGTGGCCCTCGGTGGACCGCCGGCGCCGGTGGCGGTGGAGTCGGTGTCGATTCCGCGCCCCGGGGCCGGGGTGATCGGAGCCCGCCATTACCGACCGCACGATGCGGCGGCGGGGTCGACGGCGCTGCTGGTGTTCTACCACGGTGGCGGCTACGTGCTCGGCGACCTGGACTCCTACGACTCGTTGTGCCGACAGATCTGCCACGACGCGCACGTCCAGGTGTTGTCGGTGGATTACCGGTTGGCGCCCGAACACCGGGCGCCGGCTGCCGTCGAGGACTGCTTCACCGCCTACCGGTGGGCCGCTGCGCACGCCGCGGAACTCGGGGCCGATCCGCTGCGCATCGCGGTGGGCGGCGACAGTGCCGGCGGGGCGCTGGCCGCGGCGGTGGCCCAGGCGGCCCGCGATGCCGGCACCGATTCGGTGCCGCTGCCGGTGCTGCAGCTGTTGATCTACCCGTGGACCGACATCGCCGCGCCCAGCCGATCGCGGGCGCTGTTCGCCAGCGGCTTCGTGTTGACCCAGCGGGACCTGGACTGGTGCGGGGCGGCCTATCTGGCGGGCTCGGGAGTCGACGTGACCGACCCCCGGGTTTCGCCGCTGCAGGCCGCTGACCTTGCGGGACTGCCGCCGGCGCTGGTGCTGACCGCCGGATTCGATCCGCTGCGCGACGAGGGGAACCGCTACGCCGAGGCGCTGGCGGCCGCCGGGGTGCCGGTCGATCTGCGGGCGATGGGTTCGCTGCTGCACGGCTTCGCCAATTTCAACGAGTTGGGTGGTGCGGTGAGCCGCGCCATCGCCGAGATGGTCTCCGCGCTCGCGGCCCACCTCCGGCGTCCCTGAAGCGCTGCCAGCGGCCGCCGGTACGCTGGAGCGCGCTATTTAGGCAGACCTGCAAGCGCAAGGATCATCACACCCGTGGCCAAGTCATCGAAACGCACCGCCAAGTACGACCTGAAGGCGGCCGACCGCAAGCGGAACCTGGCCGTACAGATCGGTCTGACCGCGATCGTGGTCCTCTTCGCGGTGGGGCTGGTGTTCTACATCGTCAGCAACGGCGACAAGCGCCAGACCGGCGAGGCCCAGGCCGTCCGGGTGGAGTCGACCTCTGTCATCAAGGCCGACGACAGCGATCAGCCCAAGGTCGTCATCTCGGTCTACGAGGACTTCCTGTGCCCGCACTGCGCGGAGTTCGAGGCCGCCTTCGGATCCACCATCAACAAGCTGATCAACAGCGGCGCCGTGGCGGTCGACTACTACATGCTGGGGATCATGGACTCGCCGGTGAACCAGGACGGCTCCTCGCGGGCCGCCAACGCGGGCTACTGCGTGGCCGAGGCCGACACCACCCCCACCAAGGAGGCGTTCCGGCGCTTCCACACCGCGTTGTTCATGCAGCAGCAGCCGACCGGAACCCCGAACAGCGCGCTGATCGAGACGGCCCGCCAGGCCGGTGTGGTCGACGGCGTCGCCGAATGCGTCAACGGTGGAAAGTTCGTCGACATGGTCGGCGGCCTGGCCGCGGCGACCAACGTCACCGCGACCCCGTCGGTCCGGATCAACGGCGAGGACTACCAGCAGAGCACCCCGGCGGCCCTGATCGCCGCGGTCACCGACATCGTCGGTGAGGTCCCCGGCCTCGACACCGCGGCCCCGGCGCCTCAGCCCGCTCCGGCCCCGGCGCCCGCCCCGGCCCCATGAGCGTCGAGTCCACCGCGCCGGACGTCGACCGCGCCACGGACGAACGGGAGCCGGCGCAGACCGGCGTCGCGGTGGGCCGACCGAGTGCGGTGTGGATCCTGCTCGCCGGTCTCGTCGGGCTGCTGGCCTCCTTCACCTTGATGGTGGAGAAGGTCGAACTGCTGATCGACCCGGCCTATGTGCCGTCGTGCAACATGAACCCGGTGCTGTCCTGCGGGTCGGTGATGAACACCCCGCAGGCCGGGGCATTCGGATTCCCGAATCCGCTGATCGGGGTCATTGCGTTCACCGTGGTGATCGTCACCGGCGTGCTGGTAGTTGCCAAAGTTCGCTTGCCGCAATGGTATTGGGTGGGCCTGGCCATCGGTACCGCACTCGGTGCGGCCTTCGTGCACTACCTGATCTTTCAGAGCCTGTACCGCATCGGCGCGTTGTGCCCGTACTGCATGGTGGTCTGGGCGGTCACCATTCCGCTGCTGGCCGTCGTCGCGTCCGTCGCGCTGCGCCCGCTGGCCGGCAACCCGGTGTTGCGGGTCATCTATCAGTGGCGATGGTCGATTGTCACGCTATGGTTCACAGCATTGTTTTTGATGAGCCTGGTCAGGTTCTGGGACTACTGGTCGACGCTGATCTAACCGACATCCCAAAGAGGCAGGGGCCGCAGTGATATCGAAGGTACTGGTGGCGAATCGGGGCGAGATCGCGATTCGCGCCTTCCGCGCGGCCTACGAGCTCGGGGTCGGGACCGTGGCGGTGTATCCGTACGAGGACCGCAATTCGGTGCACCGGCTCAAGGCCGACGAGTCCTATCAGATCGGCGAGTCCGGGCATCCGGTCCGGGCGTACCTCTCGGTCGACGAGATCGTGTCCACGGCGCGCGCTGCCGGCGCCGATGCGGTCTATCCGGGCTATGGCTTCCTGTCGGAGAACCCGGAGTTGGCCGCGGCCTGCGCTGCCGCCGGCATCACGTTCGTCGGACCGTCGGCCGAAACCCTGCAACTGACCGGCAACAAGTCACGCGCGATCGCCGCCGCGCGCGAGGCCGGCCTGCCGGCGCTGGCCTCCTCGGAGCCGTCGTCGTCGCCGGAGGCGTTGCTGGCGGCGGCGAAGTCGATGCAGTTCCCGTTGTTCGTCAAGGCCGTCGCCGGTGGTGGTGGCCGGGGTATGCGCCGGGTCGCCGATCCGGCTGATCTGGCCGATGCGATCGACGCCGCCTCCCGGGAAGCCGAATCCGCGTTCGGGGATCCGACGGTCTTTCTCGAGCAGGCGGTGATCAACCCGCGCCACATCGAGGTGCAGATCCTGGCCGACAACTACGGCAACGTGATCCATCTGTTCGAGCGGGACTGCAGTGTGCAGCGGCGGCATCAGAAGGTCATCGAGTTGGCGCCGGCGCCGAATCTCGATCCCGCGCTGCGCGACCAGATCTGCGCCGACGCCGTGGCATTCGCGCGCCAGATCGGCTACACCTGTGCGGGCACGGTGGAATTCCTGCTCGACGAGCGCGGTCAGCATGTGTTCATCGAGATGAACCCGCGGATTCAGGTGGAACACACCGTGACCGAGGAGATCACCGATGTGGATCTGGTCTCGGCGCAGCTGCGGATCGCCTCCGGCGAGTCGCTGAGCGATCTGGGGCTGAGTCAGGACGCGATAGTCACGCACGGGGCCGCCCTGCAGTGCCGCATCACGACCGAGGATCCGGCCAACGGATTCCGTCCCGACACCGGGCGGGTGACGGCGTACCGGTCACCGGGCGGCGCCGGGATCCGGTTGGACGGCGGCACCAACCTCGGTGCCGACGTGAGTGCGCACTTCGACTCCATGCTGGTGAAGCTGACCTGCCGCGGCCGGGACTTCGCGACCGCGGTGCGCCGGGCCCGGCGTGCGGTGGCCGAGTTCCGGATTCGCGGGGTGTCCACCAATATCCCGTTCCTGCAAGCGGTTCTGGATGATCCCGACTTCTTGGCCGGACGCGTGACGACCTCATTCATCGACGAGCGTCCGCAGCTGCTGACGGCCCGCTCCTCGGCCGATCGCGGCACGAAGATCCTCAACTATCTGGCCGATGTGACGGTGAATCAACCGCACGGCGAACGCCCGTCCAAGGTGTACGCGCAGGACAAGCTGCCGGACCTGGACCTGTCCGTGCCGCCGCCGCCGGGTTCCAAGCAGCGGTTGGTGGAGTTGGGGCCGACGGGCTTCGCGCGCTGGATGCGCGATTCGCCGTCGTTGCTGGTTACCGAGACGACGTTCCGCGATGCCCATCAGTCGTTGCTGGCCACCAGGATTCGCTCCACCGGCCTGCTGACGGTGGCGCCGTACGTCGCGCGGATGACCCCGGAGTTGTTGTCGATGGAGTGCTGGGGCGGGGCGACCTACGACGTGGCGCTGCGCTTCCTGAAAGAGGACCCGTGGGAGCGGCTGGCGGCGTTGCGGGAGGCGATGCCGAACATCTGTCTGCAGATGCTGTTGCGGGGCCGAAACACGGTGGGCTACACGCCGTATCCGACCACCGTGACCACGGCGTTCGTGCAGGAGGCCACGGCCACCGGGGTGGATATCTTCCGGATTTTCGATGCGCTGAACAACGTGGAGTCCATGCGCCCGGCGATCGAGGCGGTCCGCGCGACCGGTACCGCGGTCGCCGAGGTCGCGATGTCCTACACCGGCGATCTCAGTGACCCCGGTGAGCGGCTGTACACGTTGGACTACTACCTGCGCCTGGCCGAGCAGATCGTGGCGGCCGGCGCGCACGTGCTGGCGATCAAGGACATGGCGGGCCTGCTGCGGGTGCCGGCGGCCCAAACCCTGGTTGCCGCCCTGAAGTCCCGCTTCGACCTGCCGGTGCACCTGCACACCCATGACACCCCGGGCGGGCAGTTGGCGACGTATGTGGCGGCCTGGCATTCCGGCGCGGACGCCGTCGACGGTGCGGCCGCGCCGTTGGCGGGCACGACGAGTCAGCCGGCGTTGAGTTCGATCGTGGCCGCCGCTGCCCACACCGACTTCGACACCGGTCTGTCGCTGGATGCGGTCTGCGATCTGGAGCCGTACTGGGAGGCGCTGCGAAAGATGTACGCGCCGTTCGATGTTGCGGCGTCCGGCCCTCCCTTCCCGACCGGGCGGGTGTACCGCCACGAGATCCCCGGCGGGCAGCTGTCCAATCTGCGCCAGCAGGCGATCGCGTTGGGACTCGGGGACCGGTTCGAGGACATCGAGGCCAACTACGAGGCCGCCGACCGCGTGCTGGGCCGATTGGTGAAGGTGACCCCGTCGAGCAAGGTGGTGGGGGATCTGGCTCTGGCGCTGGTCGGCGCCGGGATCGGGGCCGATGAGTTCGCGGCCGATCCGGGCCGCTACGACATTCCGGATTCGGTGATCGGCTTCTTGCGGGGCGAGCTCGGGGAACCCGCCGGCGGCTGGCCGGAACCGTTGCGCACCAAGGCTCTTGAGGGGCGTGGTGCGGCCAAGCCGGTGCCGGAACTGTCGCCCGAGGACGAGCAGGTGCTGGCCGCGCCGGGCCCGAAACGCCAGGCCACGTTGAACCGGTTGCTGTTTCCCGGGCCCACCAAGGAGTTCGAGGCCCACCGCGACGAGTACGGCGACACCAGCCAGCTCAGCGCGAATCAGTTCTTCTACGGGCTGCGTCGCGGTGAGGAACACCGGGTCAAGCTGGAAAAGGGAGTCGAGCTGCTGATCGGGCTGGAGGCCATCTCCGAGGCCGACGAGCGCGGCATGCGCACCGTGATGTGCATCCTCAACGGCCAGTTGCGGCCGGTGCTGATCCGTGATCGCAGCATCGCCTCGGCGGTGCCGGCCGCGGAGAAGGCCGACCGCACCAACGCCGACCACGTGGCCGCCCCCTTTGCCGGGGTCGTCACGATCAGCGTGGTCGAGGGCGATACCGTCGAGGCCGGCGCGACCGTCGCCACCATCGAGGCCATGAAGATGGAGGCCGCGATCACCGCTCCCAAGGCGGGCACCGTGGCGCGGGTTGCGGTGTCGGACACCGCCCAGGTCGAGGGCGGGGATCTGCTGGTGGTGGTCAGCTGACCCGGATCGTGGCGGGCGCGGCGGGCGGCCGGCGGATCGCGGTGCCGTCCCGCGGAACCCGCCCCACCACCGATCGGGTGCGCGAGTCGCTGTTCAACGTGCTGGCCGCCCGCCTGGACTTCGACGGCCTCGCGGTGCTCGACCTGTACGCGGGATCCGGCGCGTTGGGTCTGGAGGCGCTCTCGCGCGGCGCGTCGCGCGCGGTGTTCGTGGAAAGCGACGCGCGCGCCGCGGCGGTGATCACCGCCAACATCGCGACGCTGCAGCTGAGCGGGGCCACGGTGCGCCGCGGCACGGTGGCCGCGGTGATCGCCGCCGGTGCGACGGCGCCGGTGGACCTGATCTTCGCCGATCCGCCCTATGACGTGGCCGACGGCGCCGTCGAGGCGGTGCTGGCCGGTCTCACCGAGCACGGCTGGGTCGCCGAGGGCACTCTGGCGGTGGTGGAGCGGGGCCGCGGCGGCGCACTGAGTTGGCCGGCCGGCTGGGATCTGCTGCGGGAGCGCAAATACGGCGACACCCGGCTGGAGCTGGCCTGCTACGGTCGTCACCCATGAGTGGCGCCGTCTGCCCCGGATCGTTCGACCCCATCACGCTGGGCCACCTCGATGTCTTCGAGCGCGCCGCGGTGCAGTTCGACGAGGTCGTCATCGCGGTCCTGGTCAACCCGAACAAAAAGGGCATGTTCACCCTCGAGGAGCGGATCGCGCTGATCGAGGAGTCCTGCCGGCACCTGCCCAACGTGCGGGTCGAGTCCGGCCGCGGCCTGGTGGTCGACTTCGCCAAGCAGCGCGGGCTCACCGCGATCGTGAAGGGCCTGCGGACGGGCACGGACTTCGAATACGAACTGCAGATGGCGCAGATGAATCGGCATATCGCCGGCATCGACACCTTCTTCGTGGCCACCGCCCCGCAGTATTCGTTCGTCTCGTCGTCGTTGGCCAAGGAGGTCGCGGGCCTCGGCGGTGATGTGTCGGCGCTGCTGCCGGAGTCCGTGCACCGCCGTGTGCAGGAGAAACTGCGGAGCTAAACGCGACACACCGACGTCACCAACGCTGTCACAGGCGTAACACCAGGCACACTAGTAACAACGTCTCAACCTGGAGGGTGCGCCGTGTACCGAGTATTTGAAGCTCTCGACGAATTGGGTGCCATCGTCGAGGAGGCCCGCGGAGTCCCGATGACGGCCGGCTGCGTGGTGCCCCGCGGCGACGTCCTGGAACTGATCGACGACATCAAGGACGCCATCCCCGGCGAACTGGATGACGCGCAGGACGTCCTCGACGCCCGCGACGGCATGCTGCGCGACGCCAAACAGCACGCCGACGCCATGGTCGCGTCCGCGACCCAGGAGGCCGACTCGGTGCTGGGCCACTCCCGCGCCGAGGCCGACCGCCTGCTGGCCGACGCCAAGGCGCAGGCCGACCGCATGGTCGCGGAGGCGCGCGCGCACTGCGATCGGATGGTCGGGGAGGCCAGCGAGGAGGCCAACCGCCTCTCGGCTGTCGCGAAGCGGGACTACGAAGCCAGCATCAGCCGGGCCAAGGCCGAGGCCGACCGCCTGGTCGAGAGCGGCAACCTGTCTTACGACAAGGCCGTTCAGGAGGGCATCAAGGAACAGCAGCGACTGGTGTCGCAGACCGAGGTGGTGACCTCGGCCAACGCCGAGGCCACCCGCCTGATCGACGCGGCCCACGCCGAGGCGGACCGACTGCGCGGCGAGTGCGACATCTATGTCGACAACAAGCTCGCGGAGTTCGAGGACCACCTCAACGGCACGTTGCGCTCGGTCAGCCGCGGCCGCCATCAGTTGCGGACGGCGGCGGGCACGCACGACTACGTGCAGCGCTAGCTCACCTCAGAGTTGGCCGTGGCGCGGCGGTCGCGTGCCGGACAGCGTGTAGCGGCCGATGTGCTGCAGTTTCCAGCGCGTCGCATCGTGCAGCGTGTGGGTGCGCGCATCGCGCCAAAACCGGGACAGATTGCCCGATGTCGTGGCACTGCGGGTGCCGCCGAGTTCGAACAGGACGGCGGCCGCCTCCAGCGCCGCGCGGGCCGCGGCGACCTTCGCGGTGGCCACCGCGATCGAGGCGGCGGCCGCGGTGTCCGCCGTGAGGTTCGCCTGCGCGGCGTCGACCTGACGCGCGGCCTCGGCGAGCAGGGCCTGGGCGCCCCGGACGGTCACCGTCAGCTCGCCGGCCACGTTGATCAGCGTGGGATCCTCGGCCGCGGTGGCCACCCCGGCCTCGAAGTGCGGCCGGGCCCGGTCGGCCTGTCGCACCCCCTCGGCCAGCGCGCCGGTCGCGACGCCGACATCGATTGCGGCATGCCATAACTGGGCGCGCGCACCGTACACCGTGGGCGCGGCGAAGATCTCGCTGAACCCGATGACGTGATCGGCCGGCACCTCGACATCGTCGAGGGTGACGGTCCCCGAGGCGGTGGTGCGCTGCCCCATCCCGTCCCAGTCGTCGACCACCTGCACACCCGCGGCGTCGGCCGGGACGAACGCAATCACCTTGGGAGTGCTCGCCGTCGGGGTTTCCAGCGATCCGTCGGACAGCGACGCCCGCACCACCAGCCAGTCGGCGAACAGCGCGCCGGTCGAGTAGTACTTGCGGCCGGTGAGCAGGAAACCACCCGGGTCTCCGGGCACCACCGTGGTGGTGTCGACGTCGACGGGATGCGGGCCGCGTTCCGATTGCGCGTTGGCCAGCAGGGCGCCGTCGAGCACGAGGCGGTAGAAAAACGACTGTTGCGACCGCGCCCCTTGCAACCGCAGTGCCTCCAGAAACGTGAAGTGTGAGTGCGGGATCTGCGCCAGCGACGGATCGCCGTGGGCGAGCAGCCGGAACACCTCGGCCAACACGGTCGCGGGGGCGGCCAGGCCGCCGAACTCGGCGGGCACCGAAAGAGTCAGCAACCCAGAGCGTTTGAGGTCGTGCACGGGCTCGGTGGGCAGGTCGCGGTAGGCGTCGCGGTCCCGGGCCCCCGCGGCGTAGGTCTCCGACAGCCCGCGGGCGATCGCCAGGGCCTGGGCGACGGACGAGATCCGGATGGCCTCCGCCTGCGTGGTCACTGGGCGGCGCTCACGAACGGGATCGAGGCCGGCGGCGACGGCGTCGACACCGCCGGGTCGAACAGTCCGCGCTCCCGCAGGATCGGTACGACCCCTTCGCCGAACCAGTACAACTCCTCGAGGTGCGGATAGCCGGAGAAGATGAACTCGTCGATCCCGATCGCGGCGTAATCGGCGATCCGGTCGGCCACCTCGGTGTGGCTGCCGACCAGCGCGGTGCCCGCCCCGCCGCGCACCAGACCGACACCGGCCCACAGGTTGGGCGCGATCTCCAGGCTGCGCGCGTCGTGCCAGGTGCCGGCGGCCCGGTGGGACTCGTGCAGGGCCCGCATCCGCTGCTGGCCCTCGGACTGGCTGCGGGCCAGACCGGCCTGGGTGGCGCCCACGGTGTCCTCGTCGAGACCGGCGATCAGCCGATCGGCCTGCTGCCAGGCCTCGGCCGAGGTGTCGCGGGAGATGGTGTGCAGCCGGATGCCGAACCGCAGTGTGCGGCCCTGCCGTTCGCCGAGGGCGCTGATCCAGGCGATCTTCTCGCGCACCGCCTCGGGCGGCTCACCCCAGGTCAGGTAGACATCTGCATGGCGGGCGGCGACGGGTCCGGCGGCCGCCGAGCTGCCGCCGAAGTACAACGGCGGCACCGGGTTCGGCGGCAGTGCCAACGAGGCCTGCTGCACCGAGATGTGGTTGCCGTTGGTGGTGACGGTCTGGCCCGCCCACAGCCGGCGCACCACGTCGAGAAACTCGTCGGCGCGCTGATAGCGCCCGTCCTTGTCCAGGTAGTCGCCGAAGGAACGCTGTTCGTGCGCCTCGCCGCCGACGACCACGTTGAGCAGGATGCGCCCGGGCGCGTGCCGGGCGAACGTCGCGGCCATCTGCGCCGACAGCGTCGGGCTCACCAGACCCGGTCGGAACGCCACCAGAAACGCCAGCGACATGGTCTCGCGGGCCAGCATCGCGGCGGTGATGAAGGCGTCCTCGCACCAGGCACCGGTCGGGATCAGCGCCCCGGTGAAGCCGAAGGTCTCGGCGGACCGCACGATCGCGGCGAGGTAGTCGAGGGTGGCCTCGCGGTCGCTGTGGGCGGCTCCGGCGGGTGTGCCGTGCCCACCGCCCACGATTGCTCGGCTGTCCCCGTAGGTGGGCAGGAACCAGTGCAGCTTGACCGTCACGATCATCCTTCGCAGTTGGTTGGGCTCGCGCCTGTTCAGCGCAGGCCAACTGACATTGTGGGTGCGGACCGCGGCGCGTCCGAGGGTAATAATCGAGATGATTCCGACCGGCGGTCACGGCCGAACGGGCGTGTCACCGCGCGCAAGTAGAATCTTGGGTTATGTCAAGAACACGAGCAGGGGCAACGCGGCGGAACCCACGCTCGGTGCTGGCTTTGGACGTGTCCCGGTTGGGACGGCGCCCCGGTTCGATGACCACCGTGACCGAGACGGTCGCCTCCCCATCGCGGATCGGGTTGGATCTTGTCGCCATCGACAAGGACGCCCCGGTGGAACTCGACCTGCGCCTGGAGTCGGTGTCGGAGGGCGTCCTGGTGACCGGCACGGTCAGCGCGCCCACCGTCGGTGTGTGTTCGCGCTGCCTGACGCCGATCACCGGCACCGTGAGCATCGACCTGACCGAATTGTTCGCCTATCCGGACAGCGCGACCGAGGAGACCACCGAGGAGGACGAGGTCGGCCGCGTCGTCGATGACACGGTGGACCTCGAGCAGCCGATCGTCGATGCGGTCGGCCTGGAGTTGCCGCTGTCGCCCGTCTGCTCGCCGGACTGTCCCGGGTTGTGCCAGCACTGCGGAGTCGCGCTGGCCGACGCCGAGCCCGGCCACTCCCATGAGGTGATCGACCCGCGGTGGGCCAAGCTCGCCGATCTGGAGGTCGCGGATACGACGCGGGCCCAGGATGACTGAATCCACGCAGCCGCTGCTCGATGCGCTCGGGGTGGAACTGCCCGAGGAACTGCTCACGCTGGCGTTGACGCACCGCAGCTACGCCTACGAGCACGGTGGCCTGCCCACCAATGAACGGCTCGAGTTCCTGGGTGACGCGGTGTTGGGGCTGACCATCACCGACGAGTTGTTCCACCGGCACGCCGACCGCGCCGAAGGCGACCTCGCCAAGCTGCGCGCCTCGGTCGTGAACACCCATGCGCTGGCCGACGTCGCGCGCGGGCTGGTCGAGGGCGGGCTGGGGGCGCACCTGCTGCTGGGCCGCGGCGAGATGAACACCGGCGGCGCGAACAAGTCCAGCATCCTGGCCGACGGAATGGAGTCGCTGCTGGGGGCGGTCTATCTAGAGCACGGCATCGAGGTGGCCCGGGAGGTCATCCTGCGCCTGTTCGGGCCGCTGCTCGACACCGCGCCGACCTTGGGAGCCGGCCTGGATTGGAAGACCAGCCTGCAGGAACTGACCGCCGCGCGCGGGTTGGGCGCCCCGACCTATCTGGTCACCGCGACCGGTCCCGACCACGACAAGCAGTTCACCGCCACCGTGGTGGTGATGGACGTCGAATACGGCGCCGGGGTGGGTCGCTCGAAGAAGGAAGCCGAGCAGAAGGCGGCCGCGACGGCGTGGACTGCGCTGGATCAGGCCTGACATGCCGGAGCTACCCGAGGTCGAGGTGGTTCGTCGCGGGCTGGCCGGCCACGTCGTCGGCAGGTCGATCAGCGCGGTCCGGGTGCACCACCTGCGGGCGGTGCGCCGCCACGAGGCCGGGCCCGCGGATCTGAGCGCCCGGCTGCTCGACGCCCGCGTGATCGGTACCGGCCGGCGCGGCAAATACCTGTGGCTGGTGCTCTCCGAGGACGAGGCGCTGGTGGTGCACCTCGGGATGAGCGGGCAGATGCTGATCGGGCCCGTCCCGCGCAGCGACCACGTCCGCATCGCGGCGCTACTCGACGACGGCACCACCCTCAGCTTCGTCGACCAACGCACGTTCGGTGGCTGGCAGCTGGCCGATCTGGTCGAGGTGGACGGTTCGGTGGTGCCGGCGCCGGTCGCCCACATCGCCCGGGACCCGCTGGATCCGCTGTTCGACCCCGACGCGGTGGTAACGGTGTTGCGGCGCAAGCACTCTGAGATCAAGCGGCAGCTGCTCGATCAGACGGTGGTCTCCGGAATCGGCAACATCTACGCCGACGAAGCGCTGTGGCGGGCCCGCATCAACGGCCTCCGGCTGGCCGAGAAGCTGACCCGGGCCCAGCTGGCCGCGGCACTCGAGGCAGCCACCGAGGTGATGCACGAGGCGCTTGAGCAGGGCGGCACCTCCTTCGACGCGCTGTATGTCAACGTCAACGGCGAATCCGGATACTTCGATCGGTCGCTGGATGCCTACGGCCGCGAGGGCCGGCCGTGCCGACGCTGCGGGGCCACCATCCGGCGGGACAAATTCATGAACCGCTCGTCGTTCTACTGTCCGCGCTGTCAGCCCAAGCCGCGCCAGTCCCGACCGCGCGCCTGACAAACACAAGGAGCACCATGACCAAACTGTGGGTCGAACGCACCGGCACCCGGCGCTACACCGGGCGCAGCTCACGCGGCGCCGAGGTGCTCGTCGGCTCCGAGGACGTCGACGGCGTCTTCACCCCCGGCGAGTTGATGAAGATCGCGTTGGCCGCCTGCAGCGGCATGAGCAGCGACCAGCCGCTGGCGCGCCGGCTCGGCGATGACTTTCAGGCCACGATCGAGGTTTCCGGCGCGGCCGACCGCGAGCAGGAACGCTACCCGCACCTGGCGGAGACCCTGGTGGTCGATCTGTCCGGTCTGACCGAGGCCGAGGCGCAGCGGCTGCGCATCGTGGTCAACCGCGCCATCGACCAGGTCTGCACCGTGGGACGCACCCTCAAGTCGGGCACCGAGGTGAGCTTCGAGATCGCGGCGAACCCGACGTGAGCACGCGGTTGACGGCGTGGGTGCACGGCCAGGTGCAGGGTGTCGGATTTCGGTGGTGGACCAGGGCGCGCGCGCTGGAACTGGGACTGACCGGCTACGCCAAGAACCAGCCCGACGGCCGCGTGCTGGTGGTCGCCCAGGGCCCGCGGGAGTCCTGTGCGGCGTTGCTCGAGCTGCTGCGGGGGACCTCGACGCCCGGAACCGTCGACAACGTGGTGTGGGATTGGTCCGAGGCCGCCGAGCCGATCCAGGGTTTCGTTGAACGCTAGCGGAACCCACGGCCGGTACGCTGGCACGCCATGCACCTCAAGAGTCTGACGCTGAAGGGCTTCAAGTCCTTCGCTTCGCCGACGACTCTGCGGTTCGAGCCCGGGATCACCTGCGTGGTGGGCCCCAACGGGTCGGGAAAATCCAACGTCGTCGACGCGCTGACCTGGGTGATGGGTGAGCAGGGCGCCAAGACCCTGCGCGGCGGCAAGATGGAGGACGTCATCTTCGCCGGCACCTCGACGCGCGCCCCACTGGGCCGCGCCGAGGTCACGGTCACCATCGACAACACCGACAACGCGCTGCCGATCGAATACTCCGAGGTCTCGATCACGCGGCGGATGTTCCGCGACGGCGCCGGCGAGTACGAGATCAACGGCAACAGCTGCCGCCTGATGGACGTCCAGGAGTTGCTCAGCGACTCCGGAATCGGGCGCGAGATGCACGTCATCGTCGGTCAGGGCCGACTGGCGCAGATCCTGGAATCGCGGCCCGAGGATCGCCGCGCCTTCATCGAGGAAGCGGCCGGGGTGCTCAAGCACCGCAAACGCAAGGAAAAGGCGGTCCGCAAGCTCGATGCGATGGCCGCGAACCTGGCCCGGCTGACCGACCTCACCACCGAACTGCGGCGCCAGCTCAAACCGCTGGGCAGGCAGGCCGAGATGGCGCGCCGCGCGCAGACCATCCAGGCGGACCTGCGGGACTCGCGGCTGCGGCTGGCCGCCGACGATCTGGTGCGGCGGCAGGCCGAGCTCGACGGCGTCGGGGGCACCGAGGCGGTGCTGCGCAAGGAGCACGAGGAGGCCGTGGAACGGCACGCCGCCGCGAACGAGGAACTCACCGCCCACGAATCGGCGGTCGGGACACTCAGCGCGCGCGCCGACGCCGCGCAGCAAACCTGGTTCCGGCTGTCCGCGCTGGCCGAGCGGGTCAGCGCGACCGTGCGGATCGCCACCGAACGAGCCCAGCTGCTCGAGGCCGAGCCGGTACGCAGCGGCGGCCGCGACCCCGAGGAACTCGAGGCCGAGGCCGACGAGATCGCCGAGATGGAACGGGAACTGCTCGAGATTCTCGAGGAGACCCGGATGCGTGCCGAGGCCGCCCGGGCCGAGTTGGCGCACGCCGAACAGGTGGCCGCAGAAGCCGAACGCGCCCATACCGCCGCCGTGCGGGCCGAGGCCGACCGGCGGGAGGGGTTGGCCCGGCTGGCCGGCCAGGTGGAGACCATGCGCGCCCGCGTCGAATCGATCGACGAGCGGGTGGCCCGCCTCACCCACGGCATCGAGGAGGCCGCCGGCCGCGTGGAGGCCGCCCAGGCCGAGTTCGAAACCGTGCAGAGCCGGGTCGGCGAGCTCGACCAGAGCGAGGTCGGACTCGACGAACAACATGACCGCACGGTGACGGCGCTGCGGCTCGCCGACGAGCGGGTGGCCGAGTTGCAGGCGGCCGAGCGTTCGGCCGAACGTCTGGTGGCCTCGCTGCGGGCCCGGATCGAGGCGCTGTCGGTGGGCCTGGACCGCAAGGACGGCGCCGCCTGGCTCGCCGAGAACCGCGGCGACGCAGGCTTTTTCGGTACCGTCGCGGGTCTGCTCAAAGTGCGTGCCGGGTACGAGACCGCGCTCGCGGCGGTGCTCGGCTCGGCCGCGGACGCGATGGCCGCGGAATCGCCGAGTGCGGCCCACTCGGCGGTCGAGGCGCTCAAGACCGCCGACGGCGGGCGAGCCGCGATCCTGCTCGGTGACTGGCCCGAGCCGACGCGGGGCAACGGGGAACTGCCCGCCGGCGCGCAGTGGGCGCTCGACCTCGTCGAGACGCCCCAGCGGCTGCGCGGTGCCGTCACCGCGCTGCTCGGCGACGTGGTGGTGGTCGAGGACCTCGGAGCGGGAATCGACCTGGTGGCGCGCCGGTCGCAGCTGCGCGCCGTGACCACCGAGGGCGACCTGGTGGGGCCGGGCTGGATCACCGGGGGCTCGGACCGCAAACCGTCATCGCTGGAACTGGTGTCGGCGATCGAGCAGGCCAGGACAGAGTTGGCGGCCGCCGAGACCCAGACCTCGGAGTTGGGTGCCGCGCTCTCGGGTGCGCTGGCCGAGCAGGCCGCCCGCAAAGACTCCGCCGAACAGGCGCTGGCCGCGCTCAACGAGTCCGACGCCGCGATTTCCTCGATCTACGAACAGCTCGGCCGGCTGGGCCAGGAGGCCCGGATCGCCGAGGAGGAATGGCGCCGCCAGATGAAGCAGCGCGAGGAACTCGAGGCCGGCCGCGGCCAGACCGTGGCCGAACTCGCCGAACTCGAAACCCGGCTGCACAACGCGCAGCACACCCCGTCGGAAGTCGACACCGAACCGACGGACCGCGCGGAGGTCGTCTCGGCCGCCGAGGCCGCCCGCGCCGCGGAAGTCGAGGCCCGACTGGCGGTGCGGACCGCCGAAGAACGCGCGAATGCCGTTCGCGGACGGGCGGATTCACTGCGCCGCGCGGCCGCCGCCGAACGCGAAGCGCGGGTGCGGGCCCAGCAAGCCGCGGCCGCCCGCGAGCACGCCGCCGCCGTCGCCGCGGCGGTCGCCGCCGCGGGCCGCGAGGTGGCCCAAAGACTGAGCGCCGTGGTGGCCGTGGCCTCGCGCACCCGGGACCGGCTGACCGCCGAACGCGCCCAACGGGCGGCCGCGCTCAGCGCCGCCCGCGCGGAGGTCGACGCGCTGGGTGCCCGGATCACGGCGCTGACCGACTCCCTGCACCGCGACGAGGTGGCCAAGGCGCAGGCGGCCATGCGCATCGAACAACTCGAAGAGCAGGTGCTCGAACAGTTCGGCATGGCGACCACAGAGTTGCTGGCCGAGTACGGGCCGGAGGTGCCGCTGCCGCCCAGCGAACTGGAGATGGCCGAGTACGAGCAGGCCCGCGAGCGCGGCGAGCAGGTCACCGCGCCGGCACCCATGCCCTTCGACCGGCCCACCCAGGAACGCCGCGCCAAGCGGGCCGAGCGGGAGTTGGCCGAGTTGGGCCGGGTCAATCCGCTGGCGCTCGAGGAGTTCGCGGCGCTCGAGGAACGCTACAACTTCCTGTCCACCCAACTCGAGGACGTCAAGGCCGCCCGCAAGGACCTGCTCGACGTCGTCGAGGACGTCGACGCCCGCATCCTGCAGGTGTTCGCCGAGGCCTACGCGGACGTGGAACGCGAGTTCAGCCAGGTGTTCTCGTCGCTGTTCCCCGGCGGCGAGGGCCGGCTGCTCCTGACCGACCCGTCGGACATGCTCACCACCGGGGTCGAGGTGGAGGCCCGCCCACCCGGCAAGAAGATCAAGCGGCTGTCGTTGCTCTCGGGCGGGGAGAAGTCGCTGACCGCGGTCGCGATGCTGGTCGCGATCTTCCGGGCCCGGCCGTCGCCGTTCTACGTCATGGACGAGGTGGAGGCGGCCCTCGACGACGTCAACCTGCGTCGGCTGATCGGCCTGTTCGAGCAGTTGCGGGAGAAATCCCAGCTGATCATCATCACGCACCAGAAGCCGACCATGGAGATCGCCGACGCGCTGTACGGCGTGACCATGCAGGGTGACGGCATCACCCAGGTCATCTCCCAGCGCATGCGCGGCCAGGAGCTGGTCAGCACCACCGGTTAGCGGCGCTCGGAGCCCGCCGGGGACAAGGTGGCGAGTTTGCGCACCGACCGTCGGACATCGGATTCGAGCACCTTGGCCACCAGTCGTCCCACGGGCCCGGAAAGCAGGCCGCCCCGCAGCTCCGCCACCAGGTGGAAGGTTGAACCGCGGGGGTTGTCCGCAACCGTCATGTCCAGCTGGATCTGGACGCCGCCGCGACCGTGACCGTGCAGCCCGATGCGCCGGGGCTCCTCGTAGCGGGTCACCTCCCAGTGGATGACGTTGCGGAAACCCTTGACCTTGATCAGCGACGACACCTCGGTGCCGGCCGCGACCTCGGCGGGCACGGGCCCCCGCCAGCCGCCGAAGATGGTCAGCCATTCGTCGAAGCGCCGCAGGTCCGAGGCCAGTGCCCAGGCCTGCGCGGGGGTCAGCGTCGAGGACTCGGAGATGTCAACCGTTGCCATGGCTGCCCGGGTACCCACTTTCCGGCCGGGTCGACACCCGTGCGCTGCCGGGCGTCGCGGCGGGCTTTGGAACAATGGTCCAATGTCAGAAGCTCTCTGGATCGCGATAGCGGTCATTGCCGTACTCATTGTTGCCGCGCTCGCCGTGGGGCTGGTGCGGTATCGGCGGCGTCAGATCAGCCTGGCACCGAAGGACGAGACCAAGACCCTCGACCGCTCGGGCGGCTACACGACGTCATCGGGGATCTCGTTCAGCCGTACCGAGGACCGCGTCCCGGTCATCGGCGACGACGCCACCGTCCCGCGGGACGCCCCCAAGCGCACCATTGCCGATGTCCAGCTCCCTGAACCACCCGTCGTCGAGCCCGAGGCGCCCGTAGTCGAGCCCGCGGCACCCGCCGTCGAGCCCGAGCCTGCGCCGCCGGTCACCGCGCCCGAGGCAGTTGCACCCGCCGAGCCCGCGCTGGACACCATCGCCCCCACCGAGGGCCGGCTGGACCGGCTGCGCGGGCGGTTGGCCAGATCGCAGAACGCGCTGGGCAAGAGCGTGCTGGGGCTGCTCGGCGGCGGCGACCTCGACGAGGACTCCTGGCAGGACGTCGAAGACACCCTGCTGGGTGCCGACCTCGGCCCCACCGTGACCGCCGCGGTGATGGAGCAGTTGCGCGCGAAGCTGGTCTCCAGCGGCGCGCGGACCACCGCCGATGCGCACACCGTGCTGCGCGATGCGCTGATCTCGCAGCTGCATCCGGAGTACGACCGGTCGATCCGGGCGCTGCCGCATCCCGGCGCGCCCTCGGTGTTGCTGGTGGTGGGTGTCAACGGCACCGGTAAGACCACCACGGTGGGCAAGCTGGCCCGGGTGCTGGTGGCCGACGGGCGCCGCGTGGTGCTCGGTGCCGCCGACACCTTCCGCGCGGCCGCGGCCGATCAGCTGCAGTCCTGGGCCTCCCGGGTGGGCGCGGAGGTGGTGCGCGGCCCCGAGGGCGCCGACCCGGCGTCGGTGGCCTTCGACGCCGTCGACAAGGGCATCGAGTCCGGGGCCGACGTCGTCGTCATCGACACGGCGGGGCGGCTGCACACCAAGACCGGCCTGATGGACGAGTTGGGCAAGGTCAAACGGGTGATCAGCAAACGCGCCACGGTCGACGAGGTGTTGCTGGTGCTCGACGCCACCATCGGGCAGAACGGGCTGCCGCAGGCCAAGGTGTTCGCCGAGGTCGTCGACATCACCGGGGTGGTGCTGACCAAGCTCGACGGCACGGCCAAGGGCGGCATCGTGTTCCGCGTCCAGCAGGAATTGGGCGTGCCGGTCAAGCTTGTCGGGCTGGGCGAGGGCCCCGACGATCTGGCCCCGTTCGAGCCGACCGCGTTCGTCGATGCGTTGCTGGGGGAGCGCTGAATCCGGCTGTCTGGCTGGACGAAACATGAGTGTAACGAGGTGCGGAAATCCGTTCACAAGCAGGAAACACAACAGAATCACCGGTGAAACCGCAGCTGTAGAACCTTCTCTGCGAGGCCGTTAAGTCGGCGTACTTCGCGAGGAGGTTCACCCAAGTGCTCTTAGCCTTACCAGATGAAGCGTTCGCGCCCTTCGGGCCGGACGGCTTGAGTGCCGGCGATACGGCGTGGGTTCTTACCGCGGCCGCCCTGGTGCTGTTCATGACGCCGGGGCTGGCGTTCTTCTACGGCGGTCTGTCCCGGCAGAAGTCCGTCCTCAACATGATGATGATGTCGTTCGGTTCCATCGGCATCGTCAGCGTGATCTATGTGTTGTGGGGCTACTCGATGTCGTTCTCCTCGGGGCACACCGGCGAAAGCGACATCCTCGGCATCTTCGACAATCCGTTCTCGTTGTTCGGTGTCGGCCAGTTGCTCGAAACCCGGGTCATCGACGGGGCGGACGCGTTTGTCATCGGCGGCTTCGGCACCGTCCCCGCGATCGTCTGGGTCGGCTTCCAACTGACCTTCGCGGTGATCACGGTCGCGCTGATCAGCGGCGCGGTCGCCGAGCGGATGAAGTTCGGCACCTGGTTGGTCTTCGGCGGCATCTGGGTCACCCTGGTGTATTTCCCGCTGGCGCACATGGTTTGGGGCGGCGGTCTGCTCTCGGGCAGCGAGAACGGGTTCGCGTCCTGGCTCTTCGGCACCAGCACAGCCGACGACGGCACGGTGTCGGCCACCGTGGCGCCCATCGACTTCGCCGGTGGCACAGTGGTTCACATCAACGCGGGCGTGGCAGCGCTGATCCTGGCGATCCTGCTGGGCAAGCGGACCAGCTTCGGCAAGTCCACCTTCCGTCCGCACAACATCCCGTTCGTGATGCTGGGTGCGGCCATCCTGTGGTTCGGTTGGTTCGGCTTCAACGTCGGCTCCGAGGGTGCCGCGGACATGATCGCCGGTCAGGTGTGGGTCAACACCACCGCCGCGACCGCGGCCGCGATGCTGGGCTGGTTGCTGGTGGAACGCATCCGCGACGGTCACGCCACCAGCGTCGGTGCCGCCTCGGGCATCGTCGCGGGTCTGGTCGCGATCACTCCGGCCTGCGGCGCGCTGTCCCCGATCGGGTCGCTGGTTCTGGGCGGTGTGGCCGGTGCGCTCTCGTCGCTGGCCATCGCGCTGAAATACAAGCTCGGTTATGACGATTCGCTCGATGTGGTGGGAGTTCACCTGGTCTCGGGGCTGTGGGGCACCATCGGCATCGGCCTGCTGGCACTCGACACCGGCCTGTTTTACGGCGGTGGATTCCAGCAACTCGTCGTGCAGTTCACGATCGCCCTCATCGCCGTCGTGTTTACTGCGATCATGACCACCATCATCGCCTTCATGGTCAAGCCGCTGGGTTGGCGCATCAGTAAAGAGGACGAGCACACTGGTATCGATGAGACCACGCATGCGGAAACCGCTTATGAGCTCGTCTGATCGGGGAGAATCGACTGTGAATTGGAAGGGATCGACGAAATGAAGCTGATCACCGCAATCGTCAAACCGTTCACGCTTGAAGATGTGAAGACCGGTCTGGAGCAGACGGGCATTCTGGGAATGACCGTGAGCGAGGTCCAGGGCTACGGGCGACAGAAGGGTCACACCGAGGTCTACCGGGGCGCCGAGTACTCCGTGGATTTCGTACCCAAGGTGCGCGTCGAGGTCGTCGTCGACGACTCCGCCGTGGACAAGGTGGTGGACGTCATCGTGCAGGCCGCCCGCACCGGCAAGATCGGCGACGGCAAGGTCTGGGTGAGCCCGGTCGAGACCGTGGTGCGGGTACGCACCGGTGAGCGGGGCAGCGACGCCCTTTGATGCCCAACGGTTTCTGACAGTCAGTCGAAGTCTTCCCGGACTTCACGCCGGTGAGCGTCAACCGGATGACGAACATGGGGAGGACGAAATGAAGCAGACACCCGACCCCGCCGCCGGAGCCTCCCGATGGGAGGCGCCGGCGGCGGGCGCGTCGAAGCCGGCCACCGATCTGGCGACCGCGGTCAAGCATCTGCTCGCCGGCGCGGGACGACATCTCGACGCCGCCGGGTTGCGGCAGGCCCTGCTCGAACTGCACGAATTCTGGCTCACCAGCAAGGCCACCGAGATCGGCATCACCGCGACCAGTGGCTTCGCGATCATCGCGACCGGCGGGTTGGGGCGCGGCGAACTGGTGCCGTTCTCGGATCTGGATCTGATGCTGCTGCACGACAATATGCCCCACGAGGTGGTCTCGAAGGTCGCCGAACTGCTGTGGTATCCGCTGTGGGACGCCAACATCCGGCTCGACCACAGCGTGCGCACCGTACCGGAGGCGCTGCAGGTGGCCAGCACCGACATCTCGGCGGGGCTGGCGATGCTCGAAGCCCGCCACATCGCCGGCGACGGTGCGCTTTCGGCGTTGCTGGTCGGGGGGGCCTGGCGGCAGTGGCGGACCGGAATCGCCGCGCGCTTCGAGGAACTCGCCGAGCACACCCGTGGGCGCTGGGAGCGTAGCGGGGAGATCGCCCACCGGGCCGAACCCGACCTCAAGAGTGGCCGCGGCGGCCTGCGGGATGTGCAACTGCTCAACGCGCTGGCCATCGCCCAACTCGCCGATGTCTATCCGAGTCGGCTGCTGGCCTCGCCGATGGGCACGCTCGGCGATGCCCACCGGGCGTTGCTGGACGTGCGCACCGAACTGCATCGGGTCTCGGGCCGCGGACGTGACCTGTTGTTGGCGCAGCACGCCGACGAAATCGCTGCCGCATTGCACGTCGGGGACCGCTTCGACCTGGCGCGCCGGCTGTCCGACGCCGCCCGCACCATCGGCTACTACGTCGACTCCGGCATCCGAACGGCCCGAAATGCGCTCCCCAAAAGGGGATTCGCGGCGGTGCGTCGGCCGAAGCGGCGACCGCTGGACGAGGGCGTGGTCGAATACAACGGCGAGGTGATCCTGGCCCGCGACGCCCGGCCGGAACGGGACCCGGGCCTGATCCTGCGGGTGGCCGCGGCCTCGGCCACCACCGGGTTGCCGATGTCGGCGGCCACGCTGAGCCGACTGGCCGCCTCGGCGCCGGAGCTGCGCGCACCGTGGCCGGCCCCGGCACTCAACGATCTGCTGGTGCTGCTGGCGGCCGGATCGGCCGCGATCAGCACCGTGGAGGCGCTGGACCGCACGGGCCTGTGGGGGCGGCTCTTCCCGGAGTGGGGAGCGATCCGCGATCTGCCCCCGCGCGACATCGTGCACATCTGGACCGTGGACCGGCATTTGATCGAAACCGTATCGTTTGCAAGCGGTTTCACCACCCGGGTATCGCGCCCCGACCTGCTGCTGCTCGGGGCGCTGTGCCACGACATCGGCAAGGGCCGCGGCGGCGACCACAGCGTGGTCGGCGCCGAGCTCGCCGTTCAGATCGGCGTCCGGCTGGGACTGTGGCCCGCGGACATCGACACGCTCTCGGCGATGGTCCGCTACCACCTGCTGCTCGCCGGCACCGCGACCCGCAAGGATCTACAGGACCCCGAGACCATCGCCGCGGTGGTGGACAAGCTCGACGGGGACCCGGTGCTGCTGGAGTTGCTGCACGCCCTGGTCGAGGCGGATTCGCTGGCGACCGGCCCGGGGGTGTGGGGGGAGTGGAAGGCCTCACTGATCGGGGAACTGGTCCGTCGCTGCCGGCTCGTGATGGCCGGTGAGCCGCTGCCACAGGCCGATTCAATTGACCCCCAGGACCTTTCGCTGGCCGCCGAGGACGGCACCGTGCATGTCCGGATGGCGCCGGGGGACAGCCCGCGCACCTACATCGTCACGATGATCGCCCCGGACGAGCGGGGCTTCCTGTCCAAGGCCGCCGGTGTGCTCGCCCTGCACTCGTTGCGGGTGTACTCGGCCTCGGTGAACAGCCATGAAGGGTCGGCCATCAATTCGTTCGTGGTGGCCCCGCACTTCGGTGAGCCGCCGGCGGTCGGCGTGCTGCGCCAGCAACTGGTGCTCGCGCTCGGTGGTGAGCTGGACGTCATCGCCGCGCTGCAGCGCCGCGACGCCGAGACCGCCGGACCTGAGGCCCGCGGTCGGGCCAGCACGCTGCGCGCCGGCGTCCCGATCCACCCGCCGGTGGCACCGGCGCGGATCATCTGGCATCCGGGCGGGGCCCCGGACCGGCTCACCGTCGAGGTGCGCAGCACCGACCGGACCGGCATGCTGGCGATCCTGACCGCGGTGCTCGAACGCGCCGGTGTCGACATCGCGTGGGCGCGCGTGACCACCCTGGGCTCCTCGGTGGTGGACGTGTTCGGACTTGTCGGCCCCGGTTTGGCGGACAAACAGCAGGATCTGGAACGCCGATTGCACGAGGTGCTGCCCGCCCCGCCGCCGGCACCACCGGTGGAGGATGCGGGCTGAGCGCCGTCAAGGCGGCCACGGCGAACAGTTAGGCTGGCCCCGTGTTTGAATCCCTGTCCGACCGGTTGACCGATGCGCTGGCGGGCCTGCGTGGCAAGGGCCGGCTCACCGACGCCGACATCGACGCGACCGCCCGCGAGATCCGGCTGGCCCTGCTGGAAGCCGACGTCTCGCTGCCCGTGGTGCGCGGTTTCATCGCGCGGATCAAGGAGCGGGCCCGCGGGGCCGAGGTCTCCGGCGCGCTGAACCCCGCCCAGCAGGTCGTCAAGATCGTCAACGACGAACTGATCGGCATCCTCGGCGGCGAGACCCGCACACTGGCCTTCGCCAAGACGCCGCCGACGGTGATCATGCTGGCCGGCCTGCAGGGCGCCGGTAAGACGACGCTGGCCGGAAAGCTCGCCAAATGGTTGCGCGGCCAGGGCCATACCCCGCTGCTGGTGGCCTGCGATCTGCAGCGCCCGGGCGCGGTCAATCAGCTCAAGATCGTCGGCGAGCGCGCCGGCGTCAGTGTGTTCGCGCCGCACCCCGGCACCGCCGACGAGGCCGTGGGCGCCGTCGGCGCCGGCCCCGGCGACCCGGTGGCCGTCGCCGCGGCGGGCCTCGCCGAGGCCAAGGCCAAGCATTTCGACGTGGTGATCGTCGACACCGCGGGCCGGTTGGGCATCGATGAGGTGCTGATGGCCCAGGCGGCCGCCATCCGAGATGCGGTCTCACCGGACGAGACGTTGTTCGTCGTCGACGCGATGATCGGCCAGGACGCGGTGGCCACCGCCGAGGCCTTCGGCGCCGGCGTCGGCTTCACCGGTGTGGTGCTGACCAAGCTCGACGGTGACGCCCGCGGTGGTGCGGCGCTGTCGGTGCGTGAGGTCACCGGCGTGCCGATCCTGTTCGCGTCCACCGGTGAGAAGCTCGAGGACTTCGACGTCTTCCATCCCGACCGGATGGCGGGCCGGATCCTCGGCATGGGCGATGTGCTGAGCCTGATCGAACAGGCCGAGCAGGTCTTCGATGCGCAGCGGGCCGAAGAGGCCGCCGCCAAGATTGGCTCGGGCGAGCTGACCCTGGAGGACTTCCTCGAGCAGATGCTGGCGATCCGCCAGATGGGTCCCATCGGCAACCTGCTGGGCATGCTGCCCGGCGCGGGGCAGATGAAGGACGCGCTGGCTGCCGTCGACGACACGCACCTGGACCGCTTGCAGGCGATCATCCGCGGCATGACCCCGGCCGAGCGGGCCGACCCCAAGATCATCAACGCCTCGCGCCGGTTGCGGATCGCCAACGGTTCCGGTGTCAGCGTCTCCGAAGTGAATCAGCTCGTCGACCGGTTCTTCGAGGCACGCAAGGTGATGTCGTCGATGGCCGGCCAGTTCGGCATCCCGGGCATGAACCGCAAGTCGAAGAGCCGTAAGAACGCCAAGAACGCCAAGGGCAAGAAGGGCAAGAAGAAGGCGGGCCCGACTCAGCCGAAGGCGCGTAACCCGCTCGGCGTGCCCGGCGGCTTCCCGGATCTGTCGAAGCTGCCCCCCGGACTGGACGAGCTGCCCCCGGGGCTGGCCGACTTCGATCTGTCCAAGCTGAAGTTCCCGGGTCAGAAGTAGTGCGCCTGCACGTACGCGGCATCGGTCTGCCCGATGCCGAACCGGTGGACTGGTGGATCGCCGACGGCGTGCTCTCGGCCGAACCGGTCCCCGACGCCCAGACGGTGTTCACCGACGGCTGGATCATCCCCGGCCTGGTCGACGCCCACTGCCACGTCGGGCTGGCGCCGCAGGGCGCGACCGACCTGGCGGGGGCGGCCGCGCAGGCCGAAGCCGAACGCGACGTCGGCGCGTTGCTGCTGCGCGATGCCGGCTCGCCGGTGGACACCCGCAGCTTCGACGACCGCGAGGACCTGCCGCGGATCATCCGCGCCGGTAGACACCTGGCCCGCCCCAAGCGCTACATCCCCAACCTGCCGATCGACATCGAGGACGAGTCGCAACTGCCGCAGTACGTGGCCGAGCAGGCCCGGTTCGGCGACGGCTGGGTCAAGCTGGTGGGGGACTGGATCGACCGGTCGGTGGGGGACCTCGCCCCGTTGTGGTCCGACGACGTGCTGGTCGCCGCGATCGAGGCCGCGCACGCCAATGGGGCGCGGGTGACCGCCCACGTGTTCGGTGAGGACGCGCTGCCGGGTCTGATCAAGGCCGGCATCGACTGCATCGAACACGGGACCGGCATCACCGAGGACACCATCGACCTCATGCTCGAACACGGCACCGCGCTGGTGCCGACCCTGATCAACATCGAGAACTTCCCCGGAATCGCCTCGGCGGCAACGAAATACCCGACCTACGCCAAACACATGCAGGATCTGTACGGCTCGTGCCGGCAGCGGGTCGGCGCCGCCCGCGAGGCGGGCGTGCCGATCTATGCCGGCACCGACGCGGGCGGCATGATCGCGCACGGACGCATCGCCGACGAGGTCGCCGCGTTGACCGGGATCGGAATGAGCCCCACCGACGCCCTCGGGGCGGCCTCGTGGGCCGCCCGAGACTGGTTGGGCCGGCCCGGGCTCGCGCACGGCGCGCCCGCCGACCTGGTCTGCTACTCCGCGGACCCGCGCGAGCCGGGCGTGTTGAACCGCCCGGACCTGGTCGTGCTGCGCGGCAAGACCTACCCGTAGATTCCGTCCTGCCCCACGGGGTCAGCGGGGCCGGGCGAACCCCCAGTCGAAGAGCCGCATCGCCTGGTCGTACAGGTCGCCGCTGCCCTTCAACTGCGCCACCACCAGGCGGCGGCCGTCGCGCTGGGCCGCGCTGACAAAGGTGTCACCGGCCAGATTGGTGAAGCCGGTCTTGCCGCCGAGATTGCCCGGATAACGCTGCAGCAGCTTGTTCTGGTTGACGATCTGTTTGTGGCCCGTCCGGGCCGGAAACATCGCCGAGGGCTGGCGCATGATGTGCGCGATCAGCGGGTAGGCCAGCGCGCGGCGGAACAGGATCGCCAGATCGTGGGCGGTGGTGCGGGATTCCCAGCCCGGGCCGTCGAGTCCCGACGGCGACAGCGCGCGGGTGTTCCGGGCACCCACGCTCTGCGCCTTGGCCGTCATTCGGGTGATCGCCGCGCGGTAGCCGCCGAGCAGGTCGCCGAGCAGATTCGCCGCGTCGTTGCCGGAGACCATCAGCAGCCCCTCGAGCAACTGCCGGACGGTGTAGACCTGCCCGGGCACCAGTCCCACACACGAGCACTCGACCCGGGTGTGGTTGGCGTTGGCGCGCACCGCGGCGCCCGGCGCGAGGTGATCGAGCACGACCATGGCCAGCAGCACCTTGATGGTGCTCGCGGGCGCGTACGACGCGTGGGGGTCCTTGCCGGCCAGGATGTGCCCGGTGTCCATATCGGCGATGAGCCAAGCCCGGGCCGGGCCGTCCGGTGCGGTGACCGCGCCGGCGCCGATGTCGGGTTGCGCGCCGGCGGTGGGGGCGCTCAGCATGGCGCCCAGCACGGCAACGTTGACCAGCAGGGCCAGCACCCTGACCGCCCGGGGCAGCGATCGTCGCGAGGGCACGAACGTCGAGCCTATTGAGTCCGGGTCACCCCCCGGCCACGGTGCGATCTCGCTTACAGCACGCCGACACCGGCGCCGCGGTCCAGGCCGAATCCCCAATCCAGCAGGCTGGATGCCTGGTCCCAGTATGTGGGTCCACCCTCGGTGACCAGGCCGTGCATCAGCACGACCACCAGGTTGCGGCCGTCGCGGTGGGCGGCACCGACGTAGGTCTTACGGGCCAGGTCGGTGTAGCCGGTCTTGCCGGCCAGCATGCCGGGATAACGGCCCAGCATCTCGTTCTGGTTGACCAGCACCCGCTGGCCGGTCTCGGTGGGGAAGACCGCCGACGGTTGGGCGGCGATCTCGGCGAACACCGGGTAGCTCATGGCGGACCGGAAGATCACCGCGATGTCGTGCGCAGTGGACCACATGGCGATTCCGGGGCCGTCGATGCCCGACACGCTGCCGGCATTGGTGCCGTGCGCGCCGGCCAGGGCGGCCTTGGCGTTCATCTTGGCCAGCGCGGTCTCGGTGCCGCCGAGCATCCGCGCCAAAGTGTTGGCGGCGTCGTTGCCCGAGACCAGCAGCAGACCGTCGAGCAGTTGGCGTGCGGTGTAGGTCTGCCCCGGGGCCACTCCGGCGCAGTTGCACTCCACCTCGGTGTCGGCCTCGACGGCCACGATGGTCGAATCCAACGGGACCTCGTCCAGGACGACCTGCGCGAGCAACGTCTTGATGGTGCTGGCAGGCGCGTAGTGCCGATCCTCGTTGCGGCCCGCGAGCACCTGCCCGCTGTCCATGTCGGCGACGATCCACGCTTCGGCGGGGCCGGCCGGGATCGGCGCCGAACCCGCGGGTTGGACGTCGACCGCGTCGGCGCGGGCCGTGCCGTCGATGCCGGGGATCGTCAGCGCCACCGCGAGCAGCATCAGGGTCAGTCCGCTTGCCAGCTTTCGCATGGGCACCGAGCTTAACGGTGTTGAATGGGGACGTGCTGAGCCTGGAAGAAATCTCCGACCGTCTCGAGATCCAGCAGCTGCTGGTCGATTACGCGACTGCGATCGACCAGCGCTGCTTCGACGACCTGGACCGGGTGTTCACGCCGGACGCCTACATCGATTACCGCGTCACCGGCGGCATCGACGGTAGGTACCCGGAGGTCAAGGCGTGGCTGGCCGAGATACTGCCGAACTTTCCGGCGTATTCGCACCTGCTCGGCAACTTCGATATCCGCTTCGACGGGGACACCGCGACCGCGCGGACGATCTGTTTCAATCCACTGGTCTTCGATCAGGAGACCAAGCAGGTGCTGTTCGTCGGCATCTGGTACTGCGACGAGCTGGTCCGCACCACTGACGGCTGGCGGTTGACCCGGCGCGTCGAGGAAAAGTGCTTCGACAAGCTGCTGTAACGCCGCCGAGGCGGGTGGACGGGGCCGCTGAGCGGCGACGATTTCCGCCCGGACCCCTCGTTCTGGCACAATGAACCGCTGTCTGCCCCGCGGCTTCCTTCACCGGATGCGCCGTGCGGCGTCACACACGCGAGGCAAAACCGGATTCGGGCAACCCGCCCGGCATCGCTGAATTGCAGCGTGGCAATCGTAGGAGAAAAAGACTTCACATGGCTGTCAAGATCAAGCTCACCCGCCTCGGCAAGATCCGCAATCCCCAGTACCGCATCGCGGTCGCCGATGCGCGTACCCGCCGCGACGGACGCTCCATCGAGGTCATCGGCCGGTACCACCCGAAGGAAGACCCGAGCCTCATCGAGATCGACTCCGAGCGCGCGCAGTACTGGCTGAGCGTCGGCGCCCAGCCCACCGAACCCGTGCTGGCGCTGCTGAAGATCACCGGCGACTGGCAGAAGTACAAGGGCCTGCCGGGCGCCGAGGGCACCCTCAAGCACAAGGAGCCCAAGCCCAGCAAGCTGGACCTGTTCAACGCCGCGCTGGCCGAGGCTGACGGTGCGCCCGCCGGCGAGGCGACCACGCCCAAGAAGAAGAAGGCGCCCGCCAAGAAGGCCGACGAGAAGGTCGAAGCCAAGGCCGAGGAGAGCACCGAGGCCAAGGCTGACGAGAAGGCCGAGGAGAGCACCGAGGCCAAGGCCGCCGAGGCACCCGCAGAATGAGCACGGTCGTCGTCGACGCCGTAGAGCACCTGGTGCGCGGAATCGTCGACAACCCCGATGACGTTCGCGTCGACATGGTCACCTCCCGTCGTGGTCGCACCGTCGAGGTGCATGTACACCCCGACGACCTGGGCAAGGTGATCGGACGCGGTGGACGTACCGCAACCGCGCTGCGCACCCTGGTCGCCGGCATCGGCGGCCGCGGTATCCGGGTCGACGTGGTGGACACCGACCAGTAAGCGCGGTGCTCTCGTGGAGCTAGTGGTCGGTCGGGTCGCCAGGGCGCACGGCATCACCGGCGAGGTTGTCGTCGATGTCCGCACCGACGACCCCGAGGAGCGCTTTGCTCCCGGAAACATGCTGCAGGCCAAGGCATCCCGCGGTGCGGGTGCCCGCAGCTACACCATCGAATCGGCGCGCACGCACGGCAATCGGCTGTTGATACGGCTCGCCGGTGTCGCCGATCGCAACGCCGCCGACGCGCTGCGCGGCACGCTGTTCGTGGTGGATTCCGAGGACCTCCCGCCGATCGAGGAACCCGACGAGTACTACGACCATCAGCTCGAGAGGCTGACGGTGCGGACGGTCGACGGCGTCGAGGTCGGCACCGTCGTCGAGGTGTTGCACACCGCCGGGGGCGAGTTGCTGAGCGTGAAAACTCCGGCCGGGGCCGAGATTCTGGTGCCGTTCGTCGCCGCGATCGTGACGACGGTGTCCCTGGCCGACGGGATCGTGGAGATCGACCCGCCGGACGGCCTGCTGGATCTCGAGTAGCCGGGGTGGGCATGCGCGTCGACGTCATCACCATCTTTCCGGACTATCTCGCGCCGCTGCGGCAGGCGTTGCCGGGCAAGGCGATCGAGGCGGGCATCGTCGAACTCGGGGTGCACGATCTGCGGCGGTGGACCCACGATGTGCATCGATCGGTCGACGACGCCCCGTACGGCGGCGGCCCCGGCATGGTGATGCGGGCACCGGTGTGGGGCGCCGCACTCGACGAAATCTGTTCGGAGCAAACCCTCTTGGTGGTTCCGACGCCCGCGGGCAGGTTGTTCGATCAGGCCACCGCGACCCGGTGGAGCGGCGAGCAGCATCTGGTTTTCGCCTGCGGTCGATACGAAGGCATCGATCAGCGGGTGGCCGACGACGCCGCCCGGCGGATGCGGGTCGAGGAGGTCTCCATCGGCGACTACGTGCTGGCCGGGGGCGAGGCCGCGGCCCTGGTGATGATCGAGGCCGTGGTCCGGTTGCTGCCCGACGTGCTGGGCAATCCCGCCTCGCACCAGGAGGATTCGCACTCCAACGGGCTGCTGGAAGGGCCGAGCTACACGCGGCCGGCGAGTTGGCGCGGGCTGGACGTGCCCGAGGTGCTGCTCTCCGGTGACCACGCGAAACTGGCGGCGTGGCGCCATGAACAGGCGGTGCAGCGCACCCGGGAGCGCCGTCCGGACCTGCTGGACTAGACGCGGCCGCCCGGGAACATCGCCCGGACGGTATCGGTGATGGTGGCCCGTGCCGTGGCGTCGTCGGTCGGTTGTAGCGCATGGATCACCATTACGTAGCGGCGGTCCGCGCCGACATATCCGCTGGACAGGTGCATCCAGTCGGCGCCGATGCAGCACATCCAACCTTGCTTGACCGCAACGGGTTCCGCGGGCAGCCCGTCGGGAATGCCGAACCGTTGCGGATAGCCGTCGATGCCGCTCGCGGTGGACAGCGCCAGATTGTTGATGATCAGGTTGGCGCGCTCGGGCGGCAGCCCGCCGCCGCCGTCGAGCAGCTTGGTGTAGAAGCGGACCAGGTCCTGGGTGGAACTCAGGGTGTTCCACCACCGCCCGTTGTTCGGCGGCGCGGTGGCCGTCAGGCCGTAGCGGGCCGCCACGCGACCGATGATCGCGTCGCCGCCGCCGCGATTCCAGAACTGCTCGGCCGCATCGTCGTCCGAGGACTGCAGCATGACCTCGAGTGCGGTGCGGTCGGCGGGGGACAGGTCCGGTTCGCGCATCAACAAGTCGTCGGCGATGAAGACCTTGGCCACCGAGGCCGTCGCGAGCCCCCGGCCCCCGGCGGACACCTGCTGTCCGGTCTGGCGGTCGTGCACCATGAACGCGATGTCGGCGCCCTTGGCCGCGGCGTCGGCGACCGCATGGGCGGCCCGGGCGGCCAGGTCGTCGAACGACCCGGCGGGCGGATTCGGCGGCGCCGACGCCGCGGCGTCACCCGGAGCCTCGGGCGCCACGGCCGGGCGCGGGCCGACGGGTGGGTCGCCGGGGCTGCCATGGACCCGGGCTTCGCAGCCGGCGGTGCTGGCGAGCAGCACCGCGATGGTCACCGCGGCGATACCTCGCACGCTCACCAGGCGCCGACGCATGCATCTCCTCGAGGACGGCTTACGAACCGGGGACGGATTGCGGGCCGCGCCGCTGCGCCGGGCCGCGAAATTCAGCCTAATCAGCGCGAGCGCGCCGCGGCCAGCCAGGCACGCCGAGGTCACAGGCCTGTCAGCGCCGGTCGCGTCCACGATTTCGCTCCCGTGGGCGCCGTCTGGCACAATTGAGCAGTTGTCCGCGCCTGCCGGTGTCTCAGCCGGCTGCGCGAGAACTGTACGAGAACCTGATTTGGCCCGAACATCGGCTCGGCAACCGCATCGCTCACCAGAGCGAGTGCTGCTGCACTGAGCCGCGACCCGCAAGGAAGAGTCACCGATGAACACGCTGGACTTCGTCGACCAGGCGTCGCTGCGCGACGACATCCCGGCCTTCGGCGCCGGCGACACCGTGAATGTGCACGTGAAGGTGATCGAGGGCACCAAGGAACGTATCCAGCTCTTCAAGGGCGTCGTGATCCGTCGTCAGGGCGGTGGCGTCCGGGAGACCTTCACGGTCCGCAAGGAGAGCTACGGCGTCGGCGTCGAGCGCACCTTCCCGGTGCATTCGCCCAACGTCGCGCAGATCGAGGTCGTCACCCGTGGCGACGTGCGTCGCGCCAAGCTGTACTACCTGCGCGAACTGCGCGGCAAGAAGGCCAAGATCAAGGAGAAGCGCTGATCTTGCGCGACCCGCGCACGCTGCTGCGCGGGGGTGTTTTCGGCGTGGCTACGCTGATCCCGTGACCGACACCGAGGACTCGGCCCAAGCTGCACGGCAGGCCCCGCCCACTCCGGAGGACGACAGCGCGGAGAGCACCAAGAAGCATTCCGCTCTTCGCGAGGGCGCGATCCTGATCGTGATCGCGCTGGTCCTCTACTACGTGATGTTGACGTTCGTCGCGCGGCCCTATCTGATTCCCTCGGAGTCGATGGAGCCCACGTTGCACGGGTGCCCCGGCTGCGTCGGCGACCGGATCATGGTCGAGAAGCTGACCTACCGGTTCAGCGAGCCGCAACCCGGCGACCTCATCGTGTTCAAGGGGCCGCCGTCGTGGAATGTCGGCTACAAGTCCATCCGCTCGGACAACACCGCAATTCGCTGGGTGCAGGACGCGCTGTCGGTCATCGGATTCGTCCCGCCCGATCAGAACGACCTCGTCAAGCGGGTGATCGCGGTCGGCGGCCAAACCGTGCAGTGCCGGGCCGATACCGGTCTGACGGTCGACGACAAGCCGCTCAACGAGCCCTATCTCGATCCCGAGACCATGAATGCCGACCCCGCGGTGTATCCGTGCCTCGGCAACGAGTTCGGTCCGGTGGCGGTGCCGCCCGACCGGTTGTGGGTGATGGGCGACAACCGCACCCACTCGGCCGACTCCCGCGCCCACTGCACCAGCACGCCCGAGGACGCCCCGAAGGGCCTGATCTGCACGGGCGACCCGATGAACGGCACCATCCCGGTGGACAACGTCATCGGCAAGGCACAATTCATCGCCTGGCCACCATCGCGGTGGGGTGGTGTGAACACGCTCAACCCGCAGCAAGGCGGTTAGGGTGACCGCCGTCTGGCCGCCGCGGACCGTGATCCGCAAATCGTCGGGGCTGCGCACGCTGGAGTCCGCGCTGTATCGCAACGGGCTGGGTCCGGTCGCCGGCGTCGACGAGGTCGGCCGCGGTGCGTGCGCGGGACCGCTGGTGGTCGCGGCCTGCGTGCTGGGACCGAATCGCCGCGAAAGCCTCGCGCTGCTCGACGATTCGAAGCGGCTCACCGAGAAGCAGCGCGAGCAACTCTTCCCCCTTATCTGCCGGTACGCGTTGGCCTTTCACGTCGTTTTCATCGACTCGACGGAGGTGGACCGGCGCGGGGTGCATGTCGCCAACATCGAGGGGATGCGGCGGGCCGTGGCGGGCTTGGCGGTGCGGCCGGGCTATGTGCTCTCCGACGGGTTCCGGGTGCCAGGCCTGCCGGTGCCGTCGCTGCCGGTGATCGGCGGGGACGGCGCGGCGGCGTGCATCGCGGCGGCTAGCGTGTTGGCCAAGGTCAGCCGGGACCGGCTGATGGTCGAGATGGATGGGAAGTTTCCCGGCTACGGATTCGCCGAGCACAAGGGCTACAGCACGCCCGCGCACGGCGCGGCGCTGGCCGCGTTGGGTCCGTGCGCCGAGCACCGGTATTCCTTCATCAACGTGCGCCGCCTGGCCGCGCCGTGCGAGCCTGAACAACGACGTGAGAACGGGTAGGCGGACAATGCCAGATATCTCCGAGTGGACACAAGAAGGACTGCGAACCAGATGAGTGCTGAGGATCTCGAGAAGTACGAAACCGAGATGGAGCTCTCGCTGTACCGCGAGTACAAGGACATCGTCGGACAGTTCAGCTACGTCGTGGAGACCGAGCGCCGGTTCTACCTGGCCAACAGCGTCGAATTGATCCCGCGCAACGCCGACGGCGAGGTGTACTTCGAGCTGCGCCTGGCCGACGCCTGGGTCTGGGACATGTACCGACCGGCGCGGTTCGTCAAGCAGGTCCGGGTGATCACCTTCAAGGACGTCAACATCGAAGAAGTCGAGAAGCCGGAGCTGCGGCTGCCCGAGTAGGGCGCCGATCCGGAGATTTCAAGACCACCCGTCTCGTAGCGACGTGCGGGCATACCATGGAGGTCTGCCCCAACGACGCGGCGAAGGGAGCGCTTCATGCTCACGCAATGGATCGAGCAGTGCACCGTCCAGCGGATGTCACTGCGCGGCGGTCTGGTCCTGAACCTCGACGACTACAACGAACTGGTGATCTCCCGACCATTGCGGCTGACGCTGCCGCCGGTGGCCGGCTATCCCGAAGAAGAAGTGCTCATCGACCCGGCCCACGTGCCGGACCAACAACGCCCGCTGCTCGATCTCGCCGGCGCCGTGTGCACGCATGCCCGCTGCGACGACGAGGGCTGCCTGCACCTGAGCTTTTCCCGGGGGCACCGCATCGACGTGGCACCGGACGACCACGCCACCGCGTGGGAGCTCTACGGCAAGTACCACGGCTACATGGTGTGCCTGCCACACGGCCGGGTACGGGTGGTCCGCCACGACGTCGACGACGACGATAGTTCTGCGGCGGTCTGACTCGATCCGGGTGCGGGTGCGGGTCCGGGACGCGCGGGCTGTGGATCGGGGCGTAACTGTGCACAACTACCTCTGATCGGCGGATCGACCCGGTGACCCGTTAACGCCGTGTCGGGTGGTGCGGCCATCCTGGCTGCCATGACGACGTGGACACGGGCGCAGCTGGGAGCCCTCGGGGAACAACTGGCCGTTGATCATCTGGTCGGCCTCGGACTGACGATCGTGGCGCGCAACTGGCGCTGCCGCTACGGTGAGCTCGATGTGATCGCCACCGACAACGACTCGGGCACAGTCATTTTCGTCGAGGTCAAGACGCGCACCGGGGACGGTTTCGGGGGACTGGCCGAGGCCGTCCCGCCGGAGAAGGTGCGGCGGTTACGCAGGCTGGCCGCACTGTGGCTGGCCGCCCAGGATGGCCGCTGGGCGAATCTGCGCATCGACGTCGTCGGGGTCCGGATCGGGCGGCGGCGCGAACCCGAGATCAGCCACCTGCAGGGGGTGGTGTGATGGCTCTGGGACGGGCGTTCTCGATCGCGGTCAGCGGATTGCGCGGTGAACTCGTCGAGATCGAAGCCGACATCACCTCGGGCCTGCCCGGTGTGCATCTGGTCGGTTTGGCGGACACCGCCGTACAGGAGTCCCGGGACCGGGTCCGGTCGGCGGTGACCAACAGCGGCAACCAGTGGCCGATGTCGAGGCTGACGCTGGCGCTGTCCCCGGCGACGCTGCCGAAGATGGGCAGCACCTACGACATCGCGCTGGCCAGCGCGGTGTTGTCGGCGACGAGCAAGAAGCCGTGGCCGCAGCTGGACAAGACCATCCTGCTCGGTGAGTTGGCGCTCGATGGCCGGGTCCGGCCGGTGCGGGGCGTGCTGCCGGCGGTATTGGCGGCCCGCCGCGACGGCTGGCCGACGGTGGTGGTGCCCAAGGCGAATCTCGCGGAGGCCAGTCTGGTCCAAGGTATCGAGGTGCACGGCACCGAGTCGCTGCGCCAATTGCAGGGCTGGCTCGACGGCAGTGTGCGCCTGGCCGGCCGGGTCGCGGCGGGTACCCCGGCCGACGACTCCGCCGCGGATCTGGCCGATGTGGTGGGGCAGACGCAGGCCCGGTATGCGGTCGAGGTGGCCGCGGCCGGCGGGCACAACCTCATGCTCACCGGTCCGCCCGGGATCGGCAAAACCATGCTGGCACAGCGACTTCCGGGACTGCTACCGCCGCTGTCGCGCAGTGAATCATTGGAGGTGACCGCCATTCACTCGGTGGCGGGGTTGCTCGCCGAGGAGACCCCGCTGATCACCCGCCCGCCGTTCGTGGCCCCGCACCACACCTCGAGCGTGGCCGCGCTGGTGGGCGGCGGCGCCGGGATGGCGCGTCCCGGCGCGGTCAGCCGCGCCCACCGCGGGGTGTTGTTCCTCGACGAATGCGCCGAGATCGGGGTCAGTGCCATGGAGGCCCTGCGAACCCCCTTGGAAGAAGGCGAGATCCGGCTCGCGCGCCGCGACGGGGTGGCACGGTATCCGGCCCGGTTTCAGTTGATCCTCGCCGCCAACCCCTGCCCGTGTGCACCCGCCGATCCGCAGGACTGCATCTGTCCCGGCGCGGTGAAACGGCGCTATCTGGGCAAGCTGTCGGGTCCGCTGTTGGATCGGGTCGACCTGCGGGTGCAGATGCAGCCGGCGCGGGCCGGGGCACTCGGTGCGGAAACCGGCGAGCCATCGGCGGCGGTGCGGGCCCGGGTGGCGGCAGCGCGTGCGGCGGCCGCCGAGCGGTGGCGCGTGGTCGGGGTGCGGACCAACGCCGAGGTACCGGGACCGGTGCTGCGCCGCGCCTTTCGGCCGAGCCGGATCGCCATGGCACCGCTGCGCACCGCGCTGGACCGCGGATTGCTCAGCATCCGCGGCGTGGACCGCTCGTTGCGGATCGCGTGGACGTTGTGCGACCTCGCGGGCCGGACGTCGCCGACTCCCGAGGACATCGTGGTGGCACTGAGCTTCCGGCAGCCGGGCGCGGCCCGATGAACGCCGAGGACCGACACGCGTGGGCCTACCTGTCGAGGGTGGTGGAGCCGCCGTGTCCGCAGTTGGGTGAGCTGGTCGCACAACGCGGGCCGGTAGAAGCGGCGGCACTGGTGCGCCGCGGCGAGGTGCCGGCCGGATTGCGCGAGGCGACCGAGGCCAGACGCGACCTCGACTGTGTTGCCGCCGATCTCGAGGTGCTGGCCCGCCGCGGTGGGCGGCTGATCACCCGCGCGGACGAGGAGTGGCCGCACCTGGCGTTCGCGGCGTTCGGGGCGGGGCAACTGCGCGGCAAGTCCCGCGCGGGGGCGCCCCTGGTGTTGTGGGCACTGGGACCGGCCCGACTCGACGAGGTCGCGCTGCGCTCGGCGGCGATCGTCGGCACCAGGGCCGCGACGGCCTACGGGGAGCACATCGCCGCGGACTGGGCGGGCGGCTTGGTGGACCGCGACGTCGCGGTGGTATCCGGCGGGGCGTACGGGATCGACGGGGCGGCGCACCGCGGCACGCTGGCCAACGAGGGAACCACCGCGGCGGTGCTGGCCGGCGGCATCGATGTGCTGTATCCGGCGGGGCACTCCGCGCTGCTGCACCGGATCGCCACCGCCGGGCTGCTGCTCTCGGAGTACCCACCGGGTGTTCGACCGGCGCGGCACCGGTTCCTGACCCGGAATCGGCTGGTGGCGGCGATCTCCGGGGCCACCGTGGTGGTCGAGGCCGGGCTGCGCAGCGGCGCGGCCAACACCGCGGCGTGGGCCACCGCGATGGGGCGGGTGGTCTGTGCGGTGCCGGGCCCGGTGACCTCCGGCGCCTCGGCGGGCTGCCACCAGCTGCTGCGCCGGGGTGCGGAGTTGGTGACGCGCCCGCAGGAGATTGTCGAGATCGTCGGGCGGATGGGCGAACTCGCCGAGGATCCGGAGCATCCGGTGTCCCCGTTGGACGGGCTGTCCGACGTCGAACGGACGGTGTTCGAAGCGTTGCCGGGTCGCGGCGGTGCGAGCGTCGACGAGATCGCGGTGGCCGCGGCGGTGCCCGCCCAGCAGGTGCTGGGCCCGCTCGCCATGCTCGAGATCGTCGGCCTGGTCGAACAACGCGACGGCCGGTGGCGGATCGCGCGGGGCAGCGGGCTGTGACGGCCCGCCCGGCAGGATGACCTCTAGGGGCGAAGCACCTGAGGTGCCGGGCGGGGCCGCACGCGTTGTGGCCACCAGAACCAGCGTCCGAGCAGGACCGCGATCGACGGGGTCATGAACGCGCGCACGATGAGGGTGTCGAACAGTAGGCCGAGGCCGATGGTGGACCCGATCTGGCCGAGAACACGCAAATCGCTGAAGACGAATGACGACATGGTCGCAGCGAAGACGAGGCCGGCGGCCGTCACCACGGATCCGGTGCCGGCCATTGTTCGGATCATCCCCGTTTTGATACCGGCGCCGATTTCCTCTTTGAATCGGGAGATCAGCAATAGGTTGTAGTCCGACCCGACCCCCAAGAGCACGACAACGGCCAGTGCGAGGACAATCCAATACAGTGGGATGCCGAAAATGTGCTGCCACACGAGCACGGATAGTCCGAACGAGGCACCCAACGAAAGTGCCACCGTACCCACGATGACAATTGCAGCGACCAGGCTGCGCGTGATGAACATCATGATGAGCAGGATGAGGCTGAGTGCGGCGACGGCGGCGATCATCAGGTCGTATTTGGCGCCGTCCTGGATGTCTTTGTACGTGGCAGCGGTGCCGGCGACCGAGATCTCGGCGCCTTGCAAGGGGGTGCCTTTTACGGCCACGTTCGCCGCGTTCTTGATGGGGTCGATACGCGCAATGCCCGCAGGGGTCGCAGGATCGCCGTCATGGGTGATGATCATGCGGGCCGCGTGACCGTCCGGCGAGAGAAACATCGTCAAACCGCGCTGAAAGTCCGGATTATCGAAGGCTTCCGGTGGTAGATAGAAGAAATCATCGATCCTGGCGGCATCGAACGCTTGCCCCATGGCCATTGAATTTCCGGTCATCGCCGCCATCTGATCGTAGATCCCCGACATCGTCGAGTAACTGGAGAGCAGCAGTTCACGATTTGTCTCTTGGCTGGTGATCTGGCCGGGCATCAGTTCTACCAGTTGCGGTTGAATTGCATTCAATTTCTCGAGGGCTTCACCGACGCTTTTCAGCTGCCCGCTCATCCGGTCGACACCGTCCAGAGCCTCGAAGGCGGACCTTGCCGCAGAGCAGGACGGCAGATTGTAACAATGCGGCTCCCAATAGAAGTAATTGCGGATAGGTCTCAAAAAGTCGTCGAGATTCGCCATATTGTCCCGGATCTCGCTCAAAGTGGCGGTCATTTCCTGAAAGCTTTCCGCCTGGTCATGCGTAGTAGCTGCCAGTTCTTGTTGCAACGTGTATTGATGTTTCAACACGTCGATGGATTTCGTGAGCTCGTCGGCCTGTTTCAGCATGTCGTCGGCGCGTTGCCGTTGATAGGTGAGGTTCATGACCTGTCCGGTGTTCTGCAGGCTGATCTGGAAAGGGATCGAGCTGTGGTCGATCGGCGTGCCGAGCGGCCGGGTGATGGACTGGACCTGGGCGACACCGGGAACGCGGAAGACCTCCCTGGCAATCCTTTCCAGGATCAGCATGTCAGCCGGGTTGCGCAGATCGTGATCGGCTTCGACCAGCAGTAGCTCGGGATGAAGCCGGGCCGAAGGGAAGTGGCGCTCGGCGGCGGCGTACCCGATGTTTGCCGGAGCGCTGGCAGGAATGTAGTGCCGGACATCGTAACTCGTCTCATAACCCGGCAGTGCCAGCAAGCCGATGACGGAGACCGTGCCCGTCACCGTCAGGATCGGTCCCGGCCAGCGCGCAACGGCGGTACCGATCCGCCGCCATCCGCGTGTCCGCATGGTGTGTCTCGGTTCGAAAAGGCCCAGCCGACTGCCGACGGTAAGGACGGCAGGGATCAACGTGAGCGCAGCCACCAGCGCCACCAGGACAGCTATCGTGACGGGACTGCCGAGACTGTTGAAATAGGGCAACCGGGTAAAGCTGAGACAGTAGACCGCGCCGGCAATGGTCAATCCCGAACCCAGGACAACGTGCGCGGTGCCGTGAAACATCGTGTGATAGGCCGTCGTTCGATCCTCGCCGGCCCCACGCGATTCTTGATATCGGCCGATGAAAAATATCGCGTAATCGGTCCCGGCCGCAATGACGAGCAAGGTGAGCAGGTTGGTCGCGTACACCGAAAGCCCGATGATTCCGGAATCGGCCAGCAGCGCGACAATTCCCCGGGCCGCGGCCAGTTGCACAAAAACCATGACCAACACCAGGGCCATGGTGGCCACCGAACGATAGACAAAGAACAACATCACCGCGATCACGAGGAGAGTGATCATCGTGACCTTGACGGTGCCCTTGCTGCCGGCACCGAACTGATCCGCGAGCAGTGGTCCCGCGCCCGTGACATAGGCGCGAACCCCGTTCGGCGGCGGCGTAGCTGCCACGATGTCGCGGACCGCAGCGACGGATTCGTTCGACAACGCCTCGCCCTGGTTGCCCGCCAGATAGACCTGGAGGTAGGCAGCCTTGCCGTCGGTGCTCTGTACGCCCGCCGCTGTCAGCGGGTCGCCCCAGAAGTTCTGGACATGCTCCACGTGTTCGGTGTCCTCGGCCAGCTGCTGGACCAGGGTGTCGTAGTAGCGGTGCGCGTCCTCGCGCAGCGGCTCGTCACCCTCCAGGACGATCATGGCCGCATTGTCGGAATCGAATTCGTGGAACGCCTCGCCGATCCGTTTCATCGCCTGCATCGACGGCGCATCCCCGGGGCTCATCGCCACGTTGTGTTGCTTTGCAACCTCTTCCAATCTCGGCACGACGGCATTGGTGATGGCGGCCAGACCCACCCAGAACAACAGGATCAGCACCGCCAACCGGCGGATGGTCCCCGAGAGGCCGACCCCAGCACCGTACCCGGCACTCATGCGGACTTATCCAGGCAGAAGGTATAGGCGTTCACCTTGTTGACGGTCCTCTCGTCTTTGACAACGCCGTTGACGGTGATGCGGCAGCCGATCACGTCGCGGTCGCCCTGCGCCACCAGGTTTGCCAAGACCGCCGGCTGTGTGGTCGTGATCGTGTGGGCCCACGGCAGAGTCGTCTCGCGGACCTCGCGCGGTGCGGTATCGGCGTCGAGGTAGTTGATTGTCGCGACCGTGCCCGGAGGTCCGAAAACCTCGAGGATCACGTGTTTTGGGTGGAAAGGGACGATGTCATTCGAGGTGACGTTGGCGGGCGAGGCGTCGCTGTGCGTTCCGAAGACTCCCTGAAGTCGATACACACTGAATCCCGAGACCGCCGCGACCACCACGACCACCAGCAGCATCCAGCCTCGTCTGAGTAGGCTCGCTGCCGAAATATCGCTCATCCGCGCGCCTTTCGCGGGCAACGGCGAGACGCCGCCGCAGGGCTGGGCGGCGGGACCAGAACGGGACGTGTGGGAGACGACCGTTCGTTGCGGTGCTGCATCGCACTCACTCTGCCCCTGCGGCGAATACAATCTCAACCATGATGAATTCTGTTTCGCGCCGGGGACGCAGGCCTGGAAACCCGGACACGCGCAGGCAGATTCTCGATGCCGCCCGACGCCGCTTCCTCGAGGACGGGTATCAGACGGCCACCATGCGATCGATAGCGATGGATGCCGGCGTTGACCTTGCCCTGGTCAGCTACTATTTCGGCTCCAAGAAGGGATTGTTGGGCGCTACCCTGGCCCTGGCCACCAATCCGACCGTCATCCTCGGTCGTGCCGCAGAGGGGGATCCCGCCCTGTTTCCCCAGCGTGCGCTGCGCTCCTTACTGCACCTTTGGGAAGATCCCGACAGTGGTGCACCGCTGCGCGTATTGGTGGCCGGCGCAGCCCACGACGTGGTGGTGGCCAACCTCCTCAAGGAGATGGTCGAAGTCGAACTGATCGACCTGATCGCAGCGCGCATCGGCGGGGCGAACGCCCGTAAGCGCGCCGCGATGTTCTGTGCTCAGATCGCCGGCCTGATCGTGACCCGCTACATCCTGCGCCTCGAACCGCTTGCCTCGATGAGCTCTGATGAATTAATCCAGCTGTACAGCCCGCCGCTGCGACTGGCACTCGGAACGTGAACCGCTGCGCGGGCTGGGACCCGTTGCAACCCGATCAGGACTGCGCGGCGCGGACCTGCTTGGCGGCATCCACCATGTTGCGCAGCGAGGCCACGACCTCCTCCTGGTGGCGCGTCTTGAGCCCGCAGTCCGGATTCACCCACAGCCGTTCGGGTCCCACGGCGGCCAGCGCCAGCCGCAGCGCCGCGGCGATCTCCGCGGTGCCCGGCACGCGCGGTGAGTGGATGTCGTAGACGCCGGGGCCGATGCTGTTGGAGAAGCCGGCGCCGTTGAGGTCGCCGACGATCTCCATGTGGGACCGGGCGGCCTCCACCGACGTCACGTCGGCGTCCAGGTCGGCGATCGCGCCGATCACCTCGCCGAATTCCGAATAGCACAGGTGGGTGTGGATCTGGGTGGCGTCGTTGACCCCGGACGTCGAGAGCCGGAACGCGCCGACCGCCCAGTTGAGGTAGTCGTCTTTGTCCTTGCGGCGCAACGGAAGCAGCTCCCGCAGCGCCGGCTCGTCGACCTGGATGATCGCGATGCCCGCGTGCTGCAGGTCCACGGTCTCATCGCGGATCGCCAGCGCGACCTGGTTGGCGGTGTCGGCCAGCGGTTGGTCGTCGCGGACGAACGACCACGCCAGGATCGTCACCGGCCCGGTGAGCATCCCCTTGACGGGTTTCCCGGTCAGCGACTGCGCGTAGGTGATCCACTCGACGGTCATCGGTTTCTGCCGGACCACATCGCCGAACAGGATCGGCGGGCGGACGCAGCGGCTGCCATAGGACTGCACCCAGCCGTTCTGGCTGGCGAAGAATCCATCGAGTTGCTCGGCGAAGTACTGCACCATGTCGTTGCGTTCCGGCTCGCCGTGCACCAACACGTCCAGGCCCAGTTCCTCCTGCAGCCGGATCACCTCGGCGACTTCGGCCTTCATCTTCGCCACGTAGCCGGCGTGGTCGATCGCACCGGATCGCAGCGCGGCGCGCGCCTGGCGGATCTCGACCGTCTGCGGGTACGAGCCGATGGTCGTGGTGGGCAGGGCGGGCAGCTTGAGCCGGGCGTCCTGGCTTGTGCGGCGCTCGGCGGCCGGGCCGCGGCCGAAGCCGGCGGCCAGGATGGAATCCAGCCGCGCCCGCACCGCTGCCACGTGCAGACGCGGGTCGGCCGTGCGGGTGGCGAGCGCGGCGTTGGACGCCTCGATCGCCTCGGCCACCGCGTCGCGGCCGTCGCGCAGCGCGCGCGCCAGCGTGACGACCTCGGTCACCTTCTCCGCCCCGAAGGCCAGCCGGCTGCGCAGGGCGTCGTCGAGTTCGGTCTCGGGAGCCAGCGAGTACGGCACGTGCAGCGTCGAACACGACGTAGCAACCGCCACCGCGGCGGCCGAGCCCAGCAGTGCGGCCAGCTTGCCCAGCGCCGCTTCCAGGTCCGCGCGCCAGATGTTGCGGCCGTCGACCACGCCGGCGACCAGCAGCTTGTCGGCCAGTTCGGGGACCGCCGCAACGGCCTGCTCGCTGCCGGACACCAAATCCAGGCCGATGGCCTCGACCGCGGTGCGGGCCAACGCGGGCAGCGCCCCGTTGGGGGCGCCGAAGTAGGTGGCGACGAAGATCGCGGGGCGCTGGTGGCTGTCGCCGAGAAACTGGTAGGCCCGCTCGGCCAGCTGTGCGGCGTCGTCCACCGCATCGGTGACCAGGATGGGTTCGTCGATCTGAACCCATTCGGCGCCGGCGTCGGCGAGGCGGCCCAGCAGGTCACGGTAGAGCGGTAACAGCTCATCGAGGCGCCCGAGCGGCGCACCCGCACCGTCGACCGCCTTGCTCAAAGCCAGGAAGGTGATCGGGCCGACCAGCACCGGGCGAGCCGGAATTCCCTGTGCACGAGCGTCATCGAGTTCCGCGAGCACCTTGTCGGGATGCAGGCGGAACGAGGTCTCGGGACCGATCTCCGGCACGATGTAGTGGTAGTTGGTGTCGAACCACTTCGTCATCTCCAGCGGCACCACCTCATCGGTGCCCCGGGCGGCGGCGAAGTACCGGTCCAGCTCGTCGGGGATCGCGGCGACCCGCGGTGGCAGCGCGCCCAGCATGACGGCGGTGTCCAGGACGTGGTCATACAGCGAGAACGTGTTGACCGGGATCGAATCCAGGCCGGCCTCGGCCAGCGCCGACCAGGTCCGCCGCCGCAGCTCGGCGGCCACCGATTCCAGTTCGGCACGGTCGGTTCGGCCGGCCCAATAGCGCTCGACGGCACGTTTGAGTTCGCGGTTGGGGCCGATCCTGGGGGAGCCCAGAGTGGTTGTGGTGAAAGGGGTTGACTGCGTGCGAGACACTGCGACGTCCTTCTACTACGACGGGATGCCCATCGCCTACAGGCGTCGTGCCGCGGAGTCGACGACCACGCATGCCCGACGCCCATTCCACGAGGCGGTGTGCGGCCGGACGCGGCGCGTCCAGCGCAACCGGCAGGTCTTCGGACTCGCGGGCGCGTACCGGGATCCGGCACTCCTACTGACCGTCGCTTCCCGGCCCGGTGGCCAGTGCTGGTGACGGCGTTCGTTCCTGCATACCGCTGCGGGACAGTCCCGGATTCTCACCGGGTTCCCTCTCGCGCCACGCACCCGGGGGCGCACGACACTCGATGCCACCGTCACGCGGGCGCGGCGATGGCAGACCAGCTGCGGGTTCCACCGTACCCGCACGTCGCGGGCCTGCGGGTGCAAGCCGACATCCCGCCGGCGCTTCTCCGTATAGTCGGGAGCAACGAGTATTTCAGCAGTCGGGCAGTTTTCAGGAGGAAATGTGGCGGGCCGTCCATTGCACACCCTCGAGGTGGTGCGCACCGAGTGGATCACACCGCATATGGTTCGGGTGATATTGGGCGGAAAGGGATTTGATGCCTTCACCCCGAAGGACGCCACCGATTCCTATCTGAAGATCGCCTTCGTGCCGGTCGGCGTCGACGTGGCGGCGCTCGAAAGGCCGCTGACGCTGGACAGTTTCGGGCCCGAGCAACGACCCGTGGTCCGCACCTACACGGTGCGGAGGGTCGATCCGGTGGCCCGGGAACTGACCATCGACTTCGTCGTGCACGGCGATCAGGGCGTCGCCGGGCCGTGGGCGGCGGGCGCACAACCCGGTGACCCGCTGTACCTGACCGATCCCAACGGCGGGTTTTCGCCGGATCCGGCCGCCGACTGGTACCTGTTCGCCGGCGACGAGGCCGGGACCCCGGCCATCAGCACCGCGTTGGAGGCGCTGCCCTCGGACGCGGTCGGCTACGCCTTCATCGAAATCGCGGATCAGGCCGACGAACTGGAACTGTCGGTCCCCGACGGTGTCAGGCTCACCTGGGTATACCGCGGTGGTCGGGCCGATCTGGTCTCCGATGACCAGGCCGGCGACCGGGCGCCACTGATCGAGGCGGTCAAGGCCGCGCCGTGGCTGCCCGGGCAGGTGCAGGTCTTCATCCACGGCGAGGCCCAGGCGGTGATGCACAACCTGCGGGCCTACATTCGCAAGGAACGCGAGGTGCCGGCCAAGTGGGCGTCCTCGATCTCCGGGTACTGGCGCCGCGGCCGCACCGAGGAGACCTTCCGCCAGTGGAAACGCGAACTCGCCGAGGCCGAAGCGGCCAAACCGGCCTAGCATCTGCGACGGTAGTTCCATGTCCGCGAGCCTCGAGGTGGTCCTGGCCGAGTTCGCCGAGCACCTCACGCTGGAAAAGGGCCGCTCGGCCCACACCCGACGGGCCTACCTGGGCGATCTGCGCTCGCTGTTCGATTTCGTCGGCGCCCGCGACCCCGACGCGGACCTCGCGGCGCTGACGCTGCCGGTGCTGAGGTCCTGGCTGGCCGCGCAGGCCGCGGCCGGCGCGGCCCGCACCACGGTGGGCCGGCGCACCTCGGCGGTGAAGGCGTTCACGGCCTGGGCCACCCGCCGTGGCCTGCTCGCCGTGGACCCCGCCGCGCGCCTGCAGGTGCCCAAGGCGCGCCGGACCCTGCCCGCGGTGCTTCGCCAGGACCAGGCGCTGGATGCCATGGCCGCGGCCAAATCCGGTGCAGTTCAAGGTGATCCGCTGGCACTGCGCGACCGGCTCATTGTGGAGCTGCTGTATGCCACCGGCATTCGCGTCAGCGAGCTGTGTGGCCTGGATGTCGACGACGTCGACGTGGACCGGCGCGTGCTGCGCGTCCTGGGCAAGGGCAACAAGCAACGCACCGTGCCGTTCGGCGAACCGGCGGCCGAGGCGCTGCGATGCTGGCTGGCCGACGGTCGTCCCGAGCTGGCCACGCCGGATTCGGGACCGCCGCTGCTACTGGGCGCGCGGGGGCGCCGGATCGATCCCCGGCAGGCCCGCACCGTCGTGCACGAGACCGTCGGTGCGGTCGCCGGCGCACCCGCGATGGGGCCGCACGGTTTGCGCCACAGCGCGGCGACGCATCTGCTCGAGGGTGGCGCGGACCTGCGCATCGTGCAGGAACTGCTCGGACATTCCTCGCTGGCGACCACGCAGCTCTACACCCATGTCACCGTCGCGCGGTTGCGCGCGGTGCACGATCAGGCCCATCCGCGCGCATGACCGACAGCAGCACCGTCCGCACGACCGTCGACCTGGTCTGGGGCCCGGTGAGCTACTGCGAATGGCGGCCGCCGCGTACGCCGTCCTCGACGGTGGTGTTGCTGCACGGCGCCGGCGTGGACAGCGCCACGCTGTCGTGGGGTCGGCTCGGCCCCGACCTGGCCGCCGCCGGCTACCGCGTCATCGCGCCGGACCACCCCGGATTCGGCCAGAGCCCGCCCGCGCCCTGGCCGTGCACGCAAGCCAATCTGGTCGCCTATGTCGGCGAGTTCGTCGACGCCCTGGAGTTGGACGCCTACGTGCTGGGCGGGCTTTCGCTGGGCGGCGGGCTGACGATCGGGCATGTCCTGGCCCGGCCGGAAAGAGTCCGGGCGGCACTGCTTTTCGGCACCTACGGCATCATGGGCCGGCTCTCCGACGGGCCGCTGTCGGCGCTGCAGCAGGCGGTGACCGCCGCCATGGTCAAGACCGGGGCCTTGTCCGGGTTGAGTCGTTGGATGGCCGGCAACGCGGCCATGCTGTCGTGGAGCATGTCCACCCTGATCCGCGATCCCGCGCAACGGACCCCGGAGTTGATGGCGGAGGTACAGGCCGCGGCCAAGGCCGGACACGGGTTCGAGCAGTTCGCGCAGTGGCAGCGCGATCAGGTCGGGTGGCGCACCCAGCGCACCGATTACACGAACCGGCTCTCGTCGTTCCGGCCCCCGGCGTTGATCGTCCACGGCACCGAGGACGGCGGGGTGCCGGTCGCGCACGCGCGGACCGCGGCCCGGTTGATCCCGCAGGCGCGCCTGGTGCTCGTCGACGGCGCCGGGCATTGGGTGCAGCGCGACCGGCCCGCCGAGGTGTCGGCCGCGGTGACCGAGTTCCTCAACCGGGTAGTGGCTTGAGCCGAACCCGCGTCTGGGCCAGCAAACCCAGCGGATCGACGTAGTCGGCCCGGGCGGCCGGACCCCACATGGCGCCCCAGTGCAGGCAGGCCGGCGCCGCGCAGCCGGGGTGCCCGGCCTGCACTGTTCCGATCGGGCTCGCCGCGTCGACGAGCTGTCCGACGCGCACCGCCGGACGCACCGGTTCGTAGCTGGTGCGCAGTCCGCCGGGATGGGCCAGCGACACCACCGGACGGTCGGCCAGCATCCCGGCGAACACCACTCGCGCGGGCCCGGCGGCGTAGACCGTCGCCTCGACGCGAGCGCCAAGGTCGACACCGCGGTGTCCGCGCTGCCAATTCGGTGTCGGCGCGTCGAAGCTGCGCAGCACGGTGGGCGCCGGCCGCAGCGGCCAGTCCAGCCGGGGCCACTGGGCCCGCGCGGGTGCGGCGAGCAGAATCAGGACGAGTGCCGCGGCAATCCAGCGCATGGCCCAGTTCAGCGCGCCGCGGCCCCACCTGCCAACACCGGGCGGTCCGCGCCTGTGGACCGCCGCGGCGGTCCACAAACGCTGTGGACGAAGCACCCCCCGACACGGTGTAAACTGCTTCCTGCAGCTCGATTGCTCGGGCTGACTTCGCGCGTCTGCACAACGGATTTGTTTTCGGGGTCCGTGCCTGCATGCCGGGCGGTCCCGCTCTCAGGAGTGGGTCCGGCATCAAAGCAGTCGCCAGGGTTCGGCTCAACCGATGCCGAATGACAACCGACAAGAACTGGATAGGCATTCACCATGGCCGTCGTAACCATGAGGCAGCTGCTCGACAGCGGCGCTCATTTCGGGCATCAGACCCGTCGCTGGAACCCCAAGATGAAGCGGTTCATCTTCACCGACCGCAACGGCATCTACATCATCGACCTGCAGCAGACGCTGACCTACATCGACAAGGCGTACGAGTTCGTCAAGGAAACCGTCGCCCACGGTGGGTCGATCATGTTCGTCGGCACCAAGAAGCAGGCCCAGGAATCCATCGCCGAAGAGGCGACCCGCGTCGGCATGCCCTATGTGAACCAGCGCTGGCTGGGCGGCATGCTCACCAACTTCTCCACGGTGCACAAGCGCCTGCAGCGGATGAAGGAACTCGAGGCCATGGAGCAGACCGGTGGCTTCGAGGGTCGCACCAAGAAGGAAATCCTGATGCTGACCCGCGAGAAGAACAAGCTCGAGCGCAGCCTCGGCGGCATCCGGGACATGCAGAAGGTGCCTTCGGCCGTCTGGGTCGTCGACACCAACAAGGAACACATCGCCGTCGGCGAGGCGCGCAAGTTGAACATCCCGGTCATCGCGATCCTGGACACCAACTGCGATCCCGACCTGGTCGACTACCCGATCCCGGGTAACGACGACGCCATCCGCTCGGCCGCGCTGCTGACCAAGGTCATCGCGTCGGCCGTCGCCGAGGGGCTGCAGGCGCGCGCCGGTGCCGGCGCCGCCGATGACAAGCCGCAGGCCGCCGCAGAGCCGCTGCCCGAGTGGGAGCAGGAACTGCTGGCCACCGCCACGGCCGGGGCTGCCGAGGGCACGGCCGCCGCGCCCACCGAGGGCACCGCCGCGACGGCCACCGTCACCGCGACGGTCACCGAACCCACCACTGACGCTTCGTAATTTCTTCAGGAGAAGGCTTACATGGCTAACTACACCGCTGCCGATGTCAAAAGACTTCGGGAGCTGACCGGCGCTGGAATGCTCGACTGCAAGAACGCGCTGGCTGAGAGCGACGGCGATTTCGACAAGGCCGTCGAGATCCTGCGCATCAAGGGCGCCAAGGACGTCGGCAAGCGCGCTGAGCGCGCCACTGCCGAGGGTCTGGTGGCGGCCAAGGACGGCGCGCTCATCGAGCTGAACTCCGAGACCGACTTCGTCGCCAAGAACGCCGAATTCCAGGAACTGGCCGGCCAGATCCTCGATGCCGCCGTGGCGGCCAAGGCGGGCGACGTCGACACGTTGAAGGCAGCCAAGCTCGGCGGGGGCACCGTCGAGCAGGCCGTCGCCGACCTGTCCGCCAAGATCGGTGAGAAGCTCGAACTGCGCCGCGCCGCGTACTTCGACGGCACGGTCGCGACCTACCTGCACAAGCGGGCGGCTGACCTGCCGCCGGCGGTCGGCGTGCTGGTGGAGTACACCGGTTCCGATCAGCAGGCCGCGCACGCCGCAGCGCTGCAGATCGCCGCGCTGAAGGCCAAGTACCTCACCCGTGAGGACGTGCCCGAGGACGTCGTGGCCAACGAACGGCGTATCGCCGAGGAGACCGCGAAGGCCGAGGGCAAGCCCGAGCAGGCGCTGCCCAAGATCGTCGAGGGTCGCGTCAACGGCTTCTACAAGGATGTCGTGCTGCTCGAGCAGGCGTCGGTGTCCGACAGCAAGAAGACCGTGAAGGCCCTGCTCGACGAGGCCGGCGTGACCATCACCCGGTTCGTCCGGTTCGAGGTCGGCCAAGCCTGAGACTTGAGCGGCGCACCCACCGCTCAATTGTGAAACCCCGCGCCATGCCGGCGACCCCGGCGGCGCGGGGTTTCGCCTATGCGCGGCTGCTAGCGTCGGGCGATGGCACACATGCAGGTCTTCGGCGACGACGCGCTGGGCGAACTGGACGCGGTGGCGGTGGCCGAGGCGATCGAGGCGGGCACGATCTCGCGGAGCGAGGCCATCGAGGCCGCGATCGACCGGACCGCCCGGGTGGATCCGGCATTGAACGCGTTGGCGGGCGAGTCCTTCGACCGCGCCCGGGCCCGCGCGAACCGCCCCTACGGCGGGTTCTTCGACGGGGTGCCGTCCGCGATCAAGGACAACTCGGATGTGGCGGGCCTGCCCACCATGAAGGGCAGCGACGCGTGGCGCCCGTTTCCGGTGGCCGCCGACGGCGACTTCACCCGGCTGTTCTTCGCGACCGGCCTCAACATCGTGGGCAAGACCCAGATGTCGGAGTTCGGCTTCAGCGCCAGCGCCGAACACCCGCGGCTGGGCCCGGTCCGCAATCCGTGGCATCCGCAGCACACCGCCGGAGCGTCCTCGTCGGGGTCGGCGGTGTTGGTGGCGACCGGTGCGGTGCCGATCGCGCACGCCAACGACGGGGGCGGCTCCATCCGAATCCCGGCCGCCTGCACCGGACTGGTCGGACTCAAGCCGTCCCGCGGCCGGCTGCCGTTGGAGGCCGAGCACGCCGAGATGCCGATCAAGATCGTCGCCAACGGTGTGCTGACGCGCTCGGTGCGCGACACCGCCGCGTTCTATCGGGAGGCTGAACGCGCCTGGCGTAACCGGAGACTGCCCGCGATCGGCGATGTCACCGGACCCGCCCATCAGCGGTTGCGCATCGCGGTGGTGACCCGGTCGATTCGCCGCGACAGCGCACCGGAGGTCCGCGAGGCGACGCTCAAGGCTGCGGCCCTGCTGGAGACCCTCGGACACCATGTCGAGCCGCTCGAAGAGCTACCGGTGCGGCCATCCTTCGTCGACGACTTCGTGCTGTACTGGGCGCTGCTGTCGATGGCGTTGGTGCGCGGTGGCCGCAAGAGGTTCGGGGCGAGCTTCGACCGAACCCGGTTGGACAACCTGTCGCTGGGCCTGGACCGGCATGCGGCCCGCAATCTGCATCGCATACCGACCGCGATCGCCCGGCTGGCCACCACGCGACGCAGCCTTGCCGCGGTGCACCGGCGCTTCGATGTGGTGCTCACCCCGACCCTGGCCCATGAGACCCCGCCGATCGGGGCGCTGGACCCGATGGCGGACTACGAGCAGGTCATCGACCGGCTCATCGACTGGGTCGCGTTCACCCCGTTGCACAACATCACCGGTGATCCGGCGATCTCGCTGCCGCTGGCCCAGTCCAGCACGGGGCTGCCGATCGGAATGATGTTCAGCGCGCCGCTGGGGCAGGATGCCAGACTGTTGGAGTTGGCGTTCGAACTCGAGGCCGCGGCCCCGTTCGCGCGGATTCAGGACAGCTGAGCGGGCTCGGGCGTCAGTTCCAGCACGGTGTCGGCCAGCGCGCCGATCAGGGTCCGAGTGTGGCTGACGACGACGACCGCGGCCTGTTCGGAGAGCCGGCCGAGGAGTTCGGTGATGTCCTCGGCGGCAATGGGATCCAGCATCGCGGTCGGCTCGTCGCACAGCAGATAGCGCGGTTGCTGCAGCAGCACCCGCGCCAGGCAGGCCCGCTGCAGTTGCCCGTCGCTGACCTGCGCCGGGTAGCGGTCGAGCAACGCGGTCGGCAGTCCGACCCGGTCGACGGCCTCGGCCGTGCCGACGGTGGCCCCACCGCGGATCCGGGCGGGCTCGGTGACGATCTGTTCCAGCGTCCAGCGCGGGTTGCACACCTGGCGGGGGTGCTGGGCGAGCATCGCCAGGGCGCCGGGTTCGGGCGCCGGGGACCCGGAGTAGCGGACCGTGCCCGCGTCCGGGGCATGCAGCCCGGCCAGTACCCGCAGCAGCGTGGTCTTGCCGCAGCCGGACGGTCCGCGCACCCCCAGGGTGTCCCCGGTGCCGACGCGCACGGTGACGTCGCGCAGCACGGGTTGGCCCGGGAAACTGACCGACACGCGGTCGGCGTGCAGGACCGCGACGCTCACAGCAGCGCCCCGGCGAAGAATCGGCCGGCGTAAGCGTCGGTGCTGCAAGCAAACTCACTGACCGGCGCGCGTCCTACGATGGTGCCCGCCCGCATCAGGGCGATGTCGTCGCACACCTGCGCCGCCAGCAGCGAGGGCAGATCATGGGTGATCACCAGCACGGCGACCCCGTCGGCGGCCACGTCGGAGAGCAGCTGCCAGACCAGCGCGGCATTGTCGGGATCCAGCGCCGAGGTCGGCTCGTCGGCGACCAGCACGTCGGGCCGTCCGGCCAGCGCCGCGGCCAGGGCCGCGCGCTGGACCATCCCCCCGGAGAGTTCATGTGGGTACCGGCTGCCGCTGGCCGCGGGCAGGTGTGCGGCGGCGAGCAGTTCGGCCGCCGTGCGGTCGGACCCGAGCAGTCGGCACACCTGTGCGAGTTGGCTGCCGATCGTGCTCACCGGGGTGAACGACGTCGCCGGTGACTGCGGGACCAGTCCGATCCGGTGCCCGCGCAGCGGTCGCCAGCAGCGCTCGCCGGCGTGGGCGAGGTCGTTGCCGTCGAACATGATTCGGCCGCGCACCCGCGATCCCGGCGGCAGCAGTCCGCACAGCGCCGCGGCGACCAGGGATTTGCCGCAACCGGATTCGCCGATGAGCGCGGTCACCGTTCCCGCGTTCACGCTCAGATCGACCTCGCACAGCGGTTGCACGCTGGGGGAGCGTCGGCCCGGCCGGGTCGCGATGTCGACGGTGAGTTGCTCCAAGGCGGCTATTGAGCCCATGGTTACCACACCTGTCCGGTTGGCGGGGAATTGCGTTGACGCAGCATCGATCCGGCTGCGGAGAAGGTCAGTGCGGTCACGATCAGGGCCGCGGCCGGGACCACCAGAGTCCACCAGGCGCCGGTCAGCACATCGCCGCGCGCCTGCCCGAGCAGCGTGCCCAGGCTGGCCTGTTCGGGGGACAGGCCCACCCCCAGGAACGACAACGTCGACTCGTGCCACACCGCATGCGGCAACAGCATCACCATGGCCACCACGGCCTGGCCGGTGACCGCGGGTAACAAGTGGTGGCGGGCGACGAACCAGCGCGAGGCCCCGGCCAGTCGCGAGGTCTGCACCCAACCCGCATCGGTCACCGCCAGCAACTCCGCCCGCACCACCCGGGCCACCGCGGGCCAGTGGGTCAGGGCGATCGAGGCGATGATGGCCAACGGCGCGCCGCGCCACATCGCGGCGATCACGATGCCCAGCACCAGATGCGGCAGCGCGTTGAAACCGTCGACCACCCGCATCACCACGGCGTCGAGCCAGCCGCCGACCAGGGCCGACGTGGTGCCGATCAGCACGCCGAGCACGGTGGAAATCAGCGCGCACACCGCGGCGATCAGCAAGGAGATCTGGAGGCCCTGCGCGCAGCGCACCAGCAGGTCGTGGCCGAAATGATCGGTGCCCAACGGATTTCCGGGTCCAGGTGGTCGCAACGCCGCGGCGAAGTCGGCGCCCTGTTCGCCGGCGAACACCGGGATCAGGACCGCGGCGAGCGCGATGAGCGCCAGCACGGCGACGGGCCATAACGAGGACAGCCGACGCGGCGGCGTGCCGGTGCGAGGGACGGTGATCATGCGCGCATCTCGATCCGGGGGTCCAGGGCCACCGCGGCCGCATCGGAGATCGCCGATCCCACCAGCACCGCGAACGCCGCGCCCACCGTCAGCGCCGCCATCAACGGGAAGTCCAGCGCCACGGCGGAATCCACCAGCACCGCGGCGACACCGGGCCACCCGAACACGGTCTCGACGATCGTTGCCCCGGCGATCAGTTCCGGCAGCCGGGTGCCCAGCAACGCCAACGTGGGAAGCACGGATACCGGCGCGATATGGGAGCGCAGCAACGGCCAGCCGTGCACGCCGCGGGCCCGGGCGGCCCGCACCGCATCGGATGCGCAGGCCTCCAACACCGCGGCGCGGGTGGTCAACAGCAGCCACGGGATCTGCGCGACGGTCAGTGCGATCAGCGGCAGCAACCCGTAGGTCAGCAGACCGGCGACGGTGTACTGGCCGCCCGGCGGTCGGGCCCCGGAGGTGGGCAGCCAATGCAGTCCGACCGCGAACACCGTGACCAGCGCCAGCGACACCACGAACGGGGGAACGGCGGCGAAGGTGACGGCGAAGCCGGTGCACAGCTTGTCGACGGGCCCACGCCGCATCCCGGCCAGACATCCCAGGGCGATGGCCAGCGCGGCGGCGATGATCAACGCCAACCCGGACAGCGCGAACGTGAACGGCATCCGTTCGGCCAGCACGGTGCTCACCGCTTGGGACTGGGTCGAGGACCAGCCGAGGTCACCGCGGGCCAGGCCGCCCAGCCACTGCCACCACGCCTGCCACCAGGGCTGGCCGACGTCGTAGGCGATGCGCAACTCCTCGCGCTGTGACGGGGTCGCGGTCTGATAGCGGTCGCCGAGGTAGGCCACCAGCGGATCGAACGGGGACAGCGAGGCCACCGCGAACATGGCCGCCGACACCGCGACCGTCACCGGAACGGCGATGGCCGCGCGGATCGCGAGCAACCGGCCCGCCGCGCCGAGCCGTTCGCCGCGCCGGGTGGCGAGGCGGTCGTCGACGGCGATCGCGGTCAACGCGTCCATGCGTTCAATCGCCACCAGGGGCCCCACGCGACACCGTGGGAATGCGGCTCGAGGATCGGTGCGCTCTGGTTCCAGCCCGACTCGCGGTAGCCGTAGGTGTGGTCGAGGAACGCCAGGAACACGTTGCTGGGTCGGCTCAGGTAGCTGGCCTGGACCTGCCGGTACAGCTCGTCCTTGGCCGCTCCGTCGGGCAGCTGCCTGGCCTCATCGAGCAGCTCGTCGAGTCCGGGGGAGGTGAAGTTTCCGGGATTGGCGTACGGCGAGGAGTTCGGCAGCCGGGTGTGCAACGTGTCGTACACCTGGGCATCGATGCTGTAGGGCGTCGAGCCGCCGCCGAGGAGCACCGCGGAACGTTCGAAGCTGGTGTCGATCTCGTCCCAGCTGGTGCCACGGGTCCGGACGGCGATGCCCAGCGGCTTGACGGCCGCCGCGAACGCGACGGCCAAATCCCGGCGCACGGTGTCGGCGGCGTTGTAGAGCAGCTCGAACTCGGCTCGCGCGCCGTCCTTTTCGCGGACTCCGCCGGGGCCGGGGCGCCAACCTGCGGCGTCGAGGAGTCCGGTCGCCGCCGCGGGATCGAAGGCGAAGACGGCCTGCGGGTTGTAGGCCGCGCCGTAGACGTCGGCCACCGGCGTATGGGCCGGGCGGCCGTAGCCGCTGAGCACGTCGCGGATCAGGGCGTGGCGGTCGATGCCGCGGTTCATCGCCAACCGGGCCTGCGGGTCCGCGGTGAAGGCGTTGCCGGCCGGGAAGGACACCCCGCGCCAGTCTGCCGACTTGACCGCCACCGTCGTGATGTCGTCGCCCTGCAGCGAGTCGATGAGCCGCGGCGGCAGGCTGACTCCGTCGACCTCGCCGGTGCTGAGCCGCTGCGCGCGCACGTTGTCGTCGGGGGTGTGGGTGTAGACGATCCGGGCGACCTGCGCCCGCTCGCCCCAGTAGTCGTCGCGCGCGACCATCACGGCCTGATCAGGTCGCAGGCTCTCCAACACATAGGGTCCGGTGCCGACCGGGGCGGTGTTCAAGGCCCAGTCCGCGGCCGGCTTGGCCTCGACCCGCTCCGCGGGCACGATCCCGGCCAGCAGGTAGGGCTCGGGGTTGGCGTCGGTGCGCATGGTCACGATCACCGCATCCGGTCCGTCGGCGGCCACGTCGGCGATCGCGTCGACGTTGGTGGAGATCTCGGACGCCACGACCGGGTCCTTGAGCGCCCCGTAGGTGGCCACGACGTCGGCCGAATCGAACGTGCTGCCGTCGGAGAACGTGACATCGGTCCGCAGCGGCAGCCGCCAGCGACGCGGCCCCACCGATTCGGGCGCACCCTCGGCCAGGGCCGGGACCAACTCGGGGATCAGCGCGTCGCCGTCGGCCGCCGGCCGCAGCAGGCCGTCATACAGCGGCGAAACCCCTTGCTCGCCATAACCGCTCACCGGATTGAAGCCGCCCAGCTCTTGGCCCTCGGCCAGCACGATCTGATCGGGCGGCGGCTCGGTCGCGCCGGCGCAGCCGGTCAGCAGCGCACCGATCGCCGCGAGGGTGACTATCGTTCGAGCCCGCATGCCGGCCTTCCGCTCATCTGTTCAGGTAGACAGGTGATGTTACCGCTGGGCCGCCGTCGGCGCCGCAGGCGCCCCGCCGCGACGCACCGCACAAACCCCCGCGGCCGAATCGGGCCTGGCGATGAGGCAGGATGGGCTCCAGCCGTCTCGGCCCGCCCGGGGTGGTGCTTCCGTGCAAGAAGAGCGCTTCCAGCCTGAGGGGGCCGACCATGACCGATGCCGCAGAAGTCCGCCCCAAATACCAGCGTGTCCTGCTCAAACTAGGTGGCGAGATGTTCGGCGGCGGCGCGGTGGGACTGGACCCCGACGTGGTGGCGCAGGTGGCCCGCCAGATCGCCGACGTGGTCCGCAGCGGCGTGCAGGTGGCCGTGGTGATCGGCGGCGGCAACTTCTTCCGCGGCGCCCAGTTGCAGCAGCGCGGGATGGAACGCAGCCGCTCGGATTACATGGGCATGCTCGGCACCGTGATGAACAGCCTTGCGCTGCAAGACTTCCTGCAGAAGGAAGGCATCGACACCCGAGTTCAGACCGCCATCACCATGGGACAGGTCGCCGAACCGTACATCCCGCTGCGCGCCCAGCGTCACCTCGAGAAGGGCCGGGTGGTGATCTTCGGCGCCGGCATGGGGCTGCCGTACTTCTCCACCGACACCACCGCCGCGCAGCGCGCCCTGGAGATCGGCGCCGACGTGGTCCTGATGGCCAAGGCCGTGGACGGCGTCTTCACCGACGATCCCCGGGAGAACCCGGACGCCGAACTGCTCACCGAGATCTCCCACCGTGAGGTCATCGACCAGGGGCTGCGCGTGGCCGACGCCACCGCGTTCTCGCTGTGCATGGACAATGGCATGCCGATCCTGGTCTTCAATCTGCTGACCGATGGCAATATCGCTCGGGCAGTCGCTGGTGAGAAGATCGGAACACTGGTCACCACCTGAGCACGGGTGCGATCAGGGCTGAACAGGAAGCGACGGGAGAAGATCAGGCGATGATCGACGAGGCACTCTTCGACGCCGAGGAGAAGATGGAAAAGGCCGTGACGGTGGCGCGCGATGATTTGGCGTCCATCCGCACCGGCCGGGCCAACCCGGGCATGTTCTCCCGCATCAACATCGAGTACTACGGAGCGATGACCCCGATCACCCAGCTGTCCAGCATCAACGTGCCCGAGGCGCGGATGGTCGTGATCAAGCCCTACGAGGCCTCGCAGCTGCGCAACATCGAGGACGCCATCCGCAAGTCCGACCTGGGCGTCAACCCCACCAACGACGGCAACATCATCCGGGTGAGCATTCCGCAGCTGACCGAGGAACGCCGCCGCGACCTGGTCAAGCAGGCCAAGGCCAAGGGCGAGGATGCCAAGGTCGCGATCCGCAACATCCGTCGCAAGGCGATGGAGGAACTGGCGCGGATCAAGAAGGACGGCGACGCCGGCGAGGACGAGGTGTCCCGGGCCGAGAAGGACCTCGACAAGACCACGCACACGTACACCGCTCAGATCGACGACCTGGTCAAACACAAGGAAGGTGAATTGCTGGAGGTCTGAGGCCTTTGGCAATTGTGCTCGTGGCAGAGACTGAACCCGGCCCGGCTTCCGGCGGGCCGCCCCCCAAGACGTCCCGGGCCGGACGGAACCTCCCCGCGGCGATCGCCGTCGGCGTCGCCCTCGGCGCCTCGCTCATCGCGATCCTGCTGTACGTGCCCTACGTGTGGATTCCGGTGGTCGCGGTCGCCATCGCGATCGCCACCCACGAGGTGGTGCGCCGGCTGCGCGACGGCGGCTATGCGATCCCGGTGCTGCCGCTGCTGGTCGGCGGCCAGGCCATGATCTGGTTGACCTGGCCCTTCGGCGCGGCCGGTGCGCTGGGCGCCTTCGGCGGCACCGTGCTGGTGTGTCTGGTCTGGCGGCTGCTGGCCCATGGTCTCAAGACCCCACCGCAGAACTATCTGCGCGATGTGTCGGTGACGGTGTTCCTGGCGGCTTGGATACCGTTGTGCGGCGCCTTCGGGGTGCTGCTGGTGTATCCGGCCGACGGCTGGGCCCGGGTCTTCTGCATGGTGCTCGCCGTGGTGTTCTCCGACATCGGCGGCTACACCGCGGGCGTGCTCTTCGGCAAGCACACCATGGTCCCGGCGATCAGCCCGAAGAAGTCGTGGGAGGGCTTCGCGGGGTCATTGGTGTTCGGCACCGCGGCGGCAGTGTTCGCGGTCGCCGTCCTGCTCGACAAGCCGGCCTGGATCGGCATCCCGTTGGGGATCATGCTGGTCATCACCGGAACCCTCGGCGATCTGGTGGAGTCCCAGGTCAAGCGGGATCTGGGGATCAAGGACATGGGCACCTTGTTGCCGGGCCACGGCGGCCTGATGGACCGGATCGACTCGATCCTGCCGTCGGCGGTGGCCACCTGGATCGTGCTTTCGCTGCTGGCCTGACACGCGCGTACCCGGTCCACGATTGGGTGCTGGCCGCCCTCAACCGGGATACTGGGCGGTGATGAAGCAGGAATTGGTCTTCGAGGCGCCGCGGCGGGCAAAGCCGCCGGCGCACTTCGCCGACCTGGATGCCGCCGCGCGCGCCGACGCCGTGGGCGAGTTGGAACTGCCGGCATTTCGGGCCAAGCAGCTGGCCAACCAGTATTACGGCCGGCTGATCGGCGATCCGCAGCTGATGACCGATCTGCCCGTCGCGGTGCGCGATCAGGTCGGTGCGGCGCTGTTTCCCACGCTGCTGAGCGTGGTCCGGCACATCGGCTGCGATGCCGGCGAAACGCAGAAAACCTTGTGGCGCGCCGCCGACGGCACGACGTTCGAGTCGGTGTTGATGCGCTACCCCGAGCGCAGCACGGTGTGTATCTCCTCACAGGCGGGCTGCGGGATGGCCTGCCCGTTCTGCGCGACCGGCCAGGGCGGTCTGACCCGCAATCTGTCGACCGCCGAGATCGTCGAGCAGGTGCGGTTGGCCGCGGCGACCATGCGCGACGACTTCGACGGGCGACTGTCGAATGTGGTGTTCATGGGGATGGGCGAGCCGCTGGCCAACTACAACCGGGTGCTGGCCGCCGTGCACCGCATCATCGACGCGCCGCCGAACGGATTCGGGATCTCGGCGCGGTCGGTGACGGTGTCGACGGTCGGGCTGGCCCCGGCGATCCGGCGCCTCGCCGACGAGCGGCTCGGCGTCACCCTGGCGCTGTCGCTGCACGCCCCCGACGATGAACTGCGCGACACCCTGGTGCCGGTCAACAACCGGTGGGCGATCTCCGAGACCCTGGCCGCGGCCCGCTACTACGCGGACGTGACCGGGCGCCGAGTGTCGATCGAGTATGCGTTGATCCGCGACGTCAACGATCAGCCATGGCGCGCGGATCTGCTGGGCAAGAAGCTGCGTGCGGCATTCGGTCCGTTGGTCCACGTCAACCTCATCCCGCTGAATCCGACGCCCGGCAGTCAGTGGGACGCCAGTCCCAAACCGGTGGAGCGGGAATTCGTGCGGCGGGTGCGCGCGCACGGGGTGTCCTGCACGGTCCGGGACACCCGGGGGCGCGAGATCGCGGCCGCCTGCGGCCAGTTGGCCGCCGAAGAGGGCTAGGCGCTCAGCGCAGCCAGCCGCGTCGGCGGCCGACCATGTCGCGGATCGTGATGACCAGCACGGCCACGGCGAACCCGATCACGAAGATGTTCTCCACGTTGCCGGGATGAGCGCCGTGCATCGTGGCGAGCAGGAAGATTGCGATGACGAAACCGGTGATGTGCCAGGTGCGGTGGTTGACCCGGCTCCAACCCCACTTCGCCGACGGCACGTCGGCGGGGTCGACGTCGTTGTCGTAGCGCTCAACTTCGGTGCTGACCATGGGAGACATTCTGGCATACCGGGTGCGGGCGTAGCTCAGCTGATGGACCCGTAGCGGCGCAGCGCCTCGCGGCGCGCCTCCCCGTGGTCCACGATGGGCGCCGGATAGGCCGGGGTGTCCAGCTCCGGTACCCAGCGCCGCACGTAGTCACCGTCCGGGTCGAACTTGGTGCGTTGGGCGTCGGGATTGAACACCCGGAAGTAGGGGGCGGCGTCGGTGCCGCTACCGGCGGCCCATTGCCAGCCATGCTGATTGCTGGCGATGTCCCCGTCGAGCAGCTGGTCCAGGAACCACCGGGCTCCCCATTGCCACGGCAGATGCAGATCCTTGACCAAAAACGACGCGGTGATCATCCGGACCCGGTTGTGCATGAACCCGGTCTGGTGCAGCTGCCGCATGCCCGCGTCGACGAGCGGAAAGCCGGTCCGCCCCTCCTTCCAGGCCTCGAACGTGCGCTCGGCGTCCTCGTCCCGGTCCACCTCGATGGCGTCGAAGGCCTGGTTGAAGTTCCACCAGGCGCTGCGCGGCCACTCGTGCAGCACCGCGGCGTAGAAGTCCCGGAAGGCCAGCTCCCGCAGATAGGCGCGGGGCCCGGCGGCCGCACCGGTGAGGTCGGCGGCCAGGGTGCGGGGATGGATGTTGCCGAAGTGCAGGTAGGCCGACATGCGGCTGGTGGCGTCCAGGTCGGGGCGGTTCCGCGCGTCGGCATAGGCGGGCAGGTGCTGTTCGACGAAGTCCGTCCACCGCGTCCGCGCGGCCCGTTCCCCGGCGGGAATGCTCAGGGTGCTGCCGGGATCGGGGATGTCGTGGTTGCGCTCACCGGTGTCGGCGGGATCAATCCAGCGGGCGGCGGCGGCCGCCGATTTCGCCGGCGGGCGCCACCCGTGCTCGACCCAGCGCCGGTGGTAGGGCGTGAACACCCGGTAGGCCGTGCCGTCGTTCTTTCGCACCCGCCCCGGTGCAATCAGGTACGGCGAGCCGGTCGCCTCGAGCGCGATGTCACCGAGCGCGGCGCGCACCGCGTCGTCGCGGCGGGTACCGAACGGGGTGAAGTCGGCGCTGACGTGCACGGCGGATGCGCCAACTTCTTTGGCCAGCTTGGGGATTCGATTCTCCGGGCGCCCCCGCAGGATCAGCAGCCGACTGTCGAGGCCGGCCCGCAGTTCACGCAGCGAGTCGTAGAGGAACTGACGCCGACGCGCACCGGCCGTGGCCAGCCGCGGATCGAGGACATAACAGGCCAGCACCTGGGCGTCATCGGCCGCGGCCGCCAGCAGGGCCGGATGGTCGGCCAGCCGGATATCGCGGCGGAACCAGAGCAGATGAACCGGCGTCGCCATGTCGGTCATGCTGCCCTGATTCCGCCGCGCTCAAACCCGACGACCGGCTCAGTTGGCCGGCGGCATCAGCACGGTGTCGATCAGGTAGACGGTCGCGTTGGCGGTTTGCACGCCACCGCAGACCAATCCGGCATCGCCGATCATCAGGTCGTCACCCGCGCCGGTGACGGTGACCGGAGCGCCCTGAACGGTCTGATGCTCACCGGGGACCTGGTCCGGGGCGGCCTGGCCGGGCACCACGTGATAGGTAAGGATCGACGTCAACAACTCGCTGTCGGTCTTGAGGGTCTCCACGGTGGCGGGATCGAGTTTCCCGAAGGCCTCGTCGGTCGGCGCGAAGACGGTGAACTCGCCGCCGTCAAGGGTCTCGACCAGGTTCACCTCGGGGTTCAGCTGACCCGACAGGGCCGAGGTCAGCGTCGTGAGCAGCGGGTTGTTCGACGCCGCGACCGTCACCGGGTCCTGCGCCATGCCGGCCACCGAGCCGGGGCCGGACGGCACCTGTTCGGCGTAGGCGGCGCACCCCGCGCCGACCAGATTGCTTGCCGGCGCCGACATCTCGGTCGACACCGGTGTCATCATCGCCGAGGTCGCGGCGGACATGTCCGCGGCAGCCGACGGCGAGGTGTCGGTCTCGGTGGCGCCGTCGGAGGAACACGACGCCAGCCCGAGCGTGGCCAGGGCGGCAAACCCGACCGTAATCGTCTTGATCTGAATCGACTTCATGGGTGCAGACTCCTTCGTCCGTCAGTGGTGAACTACACCCAGCATTCGGAGCCGACGGCAATCCGGACTTGTCCGAAAAAGATTCGCGTCACAAACGCGTCATGAAGAGCGGGCGCGCAGGGCCCGATACGCCGCTCGGCCGACGATCTCGGCCAGCTCATCGGGCTGCCAGTCGGAGTCCTCGGCGAGCATGGTGCGCGCCGAGGTCTCGCAGATTCCGAGGAACAGATCGGTCAGTACCGGCAACACCCGCTCGAGGTCGTCGACCTGCCAACGTTGCAGCAGCGGACGCATGACGGTAGCGGTGTGTTCGCAGAGTTGGCGGCGACCGGCCGAGATCGCCTGGGCCAACACCGGATCCGGATCGTTGGTGAAGATGATGCGCCAGGACGCGGGACGGTCGCGGACATCACCGAGCAACGAGCGGAAACCCTCGACGAACATCTCCTCGACCGAACCGGTCTTCAGCGGCGGCAGGATCGCGAGCAGCCGACTCAGCGCGACCTCGGTTTCGCGTTCCAGCAGGGCGGCCAGCACGTCGCCGCGGCCGGGGAAGCAGTCATAGACCACCGGGCGGCTGACGCCCAGGTGGGCGGCGATGTTGCCCATCGTGATGTGCGCCAGGCCGCGGTCGGCGGCGATCTCCAACGCGGCGTCGAGCACCTGCGGGCGGCGTCGCTGCGGGCCCAGGTGCTCGGCTCGGGCCCGGGCACCGGTGCGGCTGCCGTTCACCCGACCGTGCCCAGGATGGGTTGCGACTCGACGATGCCTTCGTCGCTGGGGGCGGCGCCGGCGTCGAACACTCGCTGCTGCTGCCGGGCGCGCAGTCCCTGATGGGCCGCGCGCGGATTGTCGTATCCGAAGCGGGCCTGCGCGACGCGCGGCGTGGTGGTGACCGGATTGATCGCGGGCACCGAACGCAGCACCCGCGCGGCGACCGGCACGGTGGTGGGGGACAGCAGTTGCAGCAGGATCAACTGCAGCCGGGTGCTCAGGGCCACCGCCGCGAACGCCACCCGCAGCGGCGGCACCGCCAGGGCGTCGAGCACGCGCGAGGTGGACAACCCGGCGAGCTCCCGCATCCAGCGCGGCATGGTCGCCAGCGTGCCGCGCCGCAGGACCGCGGTGGCAACCCAGGTGGCGGGCCGCAGCACCCGCGGCATCTCCGGCAGCATCACCTCGGCGCGCAGCAGGTGCTTCATGGCCCGCTTGGCGATGTCCGAGCCGATCAGCTCCGGCCGCATCCGATCGAAGTAGTCCTGCACGCCCTCGCGGGTCCGCGGCACGTCGGCGGGATCGCAGGTCTGCAGTTCGGCGGCCACCGCACAGTCGGCCCAGTAGCGGCGTTCGTCGTCCTCGGAAAGCGGGCCCGGACCGTACTTCTCATAGGCCTTGAGGATCGAATGCCAGGCGGTCAGGTGAATCCAGAGCTGCGAATCCGGATCGTTGGCGTCGTAGCGCCGACCGGTGACCGGATCGGTACCGATGGCCTTGGAATGGATCTTGACCAGGACGTCGGCGGCCTTGGTGGTCGACCGGCTGTCGTCGAACGCGACCATCGCGAAGTAGCGCAGCGTCCGGTCGTACCGGGTGCGGGGCCGGCGGTAGATCTCATGGGTTTGGTCGACGGCGGCAACGAGGGCCGGGTCGAGCTCTTCGACGACCACGGCGCGCTGAAAGCCGATGGTCAGGGAGGTGGGGTAACTCCAGACCCGCCAGGTGACGGAGTCGGGACCGAAGAATCCGTAGTCCTCGGCCGGGGTCGGCTCCGGCGCCGCTGTCAGCTCGGAAAACCAAGCGCGAAAAGTACTCATGGCCCCAGTTTCCTACAGAGTGTCTGATTTTCCAACACCTTGTAGGAAATGCCGATGCGGTTTCTCGCGCCGGCAGGCGGCACAATGGATTCGTGACAGATGAGCGCCTCAAGGTCTTGATCCTCGGCAGCACCGGGTCGATCGGCACCCAGGCGTTGGAGGTGATCGCTGCCAACCCCGACCGTTTCGAGGTCGTCGGGTTGGCCGCCGGCGGCGCCAACATCGATCTGCTGGCCGCCCAGCGGGCCCAGACCGGCGTGACGAACGTCGCCGTGGCCGACGAGGCCGCCGCGCAGCGGCTCGGGGATGTCCCGTATGCCGGGCCCGACGCCGCCACCCGCATCGTCGCGGACACCGCCGCGACGACCGGGGTCGATGTCGTCCTCAACGCGCTCGTCGGCGCACTGGGGCTGCGGCCCACCCTGGCCGCGCTGGGCTGCGGGGCCCGGCTCGCCCTGGCGAACAAGGAGTCGCTGGTGGCCGGCGGTCCGCTGGTGCTCGCCGCGGCCGCACCCGGACAGATCGTGCCGGTGGATTCGGAGCACTCCGCGCTGGCCCAGTGCCTGCGGTCGGGACGCGCGGACGAAGTGGCCCGGTTGGTGCTGACGGCCTCCGGCGGGCCCTTTCGCGGCTGGGCCGCGGCCGACCTCGAGTCGGTCACGCCCGAGCAGGCCGGCGCGCACCCCACCTGGTCCATGGGACCGATGAACACCCTGAACTCGGCCTCGATGGTCAACAAGGGCCTCGAGTTGATCGAGACACACCTGCTGTTCGGGATCGACTACGACCACATCGACGTCGTGGTCCACCCGCAGTCGATCGTGCACTCCATGGTCACCTTCGCCGACGGGTCGACCATCGCCCAGGCCAGCCCGCCGGACATGAAACTGCCCATCTCGCTCGCGCTCGGCTGGCCGGACCGGGTCGCCGGTGCGGCGCCCGCCTGCGACTTCAGCACCGCCTCCACCTGGGAGTTCGAGCCGCTCGACAACGCGGTGTTCCCCGCCGTGGACCTCGCCCGCGCGGCCGGTAAGACCGGCGGCTGCCTGACCGCGGTGTACAACGCCGCCAACGAAGAGGCCGCCGCGGCCTTCCTCGCCGGGAAGATCTCGTTCCCCGCGATCGTCGACACCGTGGGTGAGGTAGTACACGCCGCAGGTCAATGGGCCGCGGAACCGGCTACCGTTGACGAAGTACTCGACGCGCAGCACTGGGCCCGACGTGAGGCACACGCAGTGTGGAAGAGAAACGCCCCACAGGAGGTTCTGCCCGCCCGATGATGTACGTACTTGGCGTGGTGCTGTTCGCCCTGGCCATTCTGGTCTCGGTGGCCCTGCACGAATGCGGTCACATGTGGGTGGCGCGTGCCACCGGGATGAAGGTGCGCCGCTACTTCGTCGGCTTCGGGCCGACGCTGTGGTCCACCCGTCGGCCGAATCGGCTGGGAGAGACCGAATACGGCGTCAAGGCCGTGCCGCTGGGCGGGTTCTGCGACATCGCCGGGATGACCGCGGTCGACGAACTGGATCCCGCCGATCGGCCGTATGCGATGTACAAGCAGAAGGTGTGGAAGCGGGTCGCGGTGCTGTTCGCCGGGCCGGGCATGAACTTCGCCCTCGGCCTGGTGATCATCTACGTGATCGCGATCGTGTGGGGGCTGCCGAACCTGAGCCAGCCCACCACCGCCGTCGTCGGCCAAACTCTCTGTGTCGCATCGCAAATCGGTCCGCAAGAGATGGGTGAGTGCTCGGGCCCGGGCCCCGCCGCGCAGGCCGGGATCCAGGCCGGCGACGAGGTGGTGAAGGTCGCCGGCACCGAGGTCGACACGTTCGCCGACATGGCCGAGGTCATCCGGGGCCTCGACGGGCCGGTGCCGATCGTGCTCAAGCGCGACGGGCAGACCGTCGAGACCATCGTCGACGTCGTCCCGACCCAGCGCTACCTCAGCTCCGATGCGACCGAGCCCAGCACCGTGGGGGCGATCGGCGTCGGAGCGCTGGAGCCCGAACCGTTCGTCCAGCACAATCCGCTCACGGCGGCACCGGCCACGGTCGCGTTCACCGGCGAACTCGCGGTTCATCTGGGCAAGGCACTGATCAACATCCCCACCAAGGTCGGCGCGCTGGTGGACGCCATCGGCGGCGCCGAACGCGACCAGGACACGCCCATCAGCGTGGTGGGTGCCTCGCGCATCGGCGGCGAGACCGTCGAGCACGGCGTCTGGATGGCGTTCTGGTTCTTCCTCGCGCAGCTCAACTTCGTGCTGGGCGTCATCAACCTGGTGCCGCTGCTACCGTTCGACGGCGGCCACATCGCGATCGCGACCTACGAGAAGATCCGGGACATGATCCGCAAGGCCCGCGGCAAGGTCGCCGCAGGTCCGGTGAACTACCTCAAGCTCATGCCGGCGACCTACGTAGTCTTGATAGTGGTGTCCGGGTACATGCTCTTGACCGTCACCGCCGACGTCATCAACCCGATCACCCTGTTTTAGCTAGAAGAAGGGGACTCCTCATGTCCATCGGTTTGGGGATGCCTGCGCCGCCAGCGCCCGTCCTGGCGCCCCGACGCAAGACCCGACAGTTCATGGTCCGCGACGTTGGCGTGGGCAGTGAGCACCCGATCTCGGTGCAGTCGATGTGCACCACCAAGACCCACGACGTCAACAGCACCCTGCAGCAGATCGCCGAGCTGACCGCCTCGGGCTGCGACATCGTCCGGGTGGCCTGCCCGCGGCAGGAGGATGCCGACGCGCTGGCCACGATCGCGAAGAAGTCGCAGATCCCGGTGATCGCCGACATTCATTTCCAGCCGAAGTACATCTTCGCCGCCATCGACGCCGGCTGTGCGGCGGTGCGGGTCAACCCCGGCAACATCAAGGAATTCGACGGCCGGGTCGGGGAGGTGGCCAAGGCCGCCGGCGCGGCGGGCATCCCGATCCGCATCGGGGTCAACGCCGGCTCGTTGGACAAGCGGTTCATGGAGAAGTACGGCAAGGCCACCCCGGAGGCGCTCGTGGAGTCGGCGCTGTGGGAGGCCTCGCTGTTCGAGGAGCACGGGTTCGGCGACATCAAGATCAGCGTCAAGCACAACGATCCGGTGGTCATGGTCGAGGCCTATGAGCAGTTGGCCGCCCAGTGCGACTACCCGCTGCATCTCGGTGTGACCGAGGCCGGGCCGGCCTTCCAGGGGACCATCAAGTCCGCCGTCGCATTCGGTGCGCTGCTGTCCCGCGGGATCGGCGACACCATCCGGGTCTCGCTTTCGGCGCCGCCGGTCGAGGAGGTCAAGGTCGGCAACCAGATCCTGGAGTCGCTCAACCTGCGGCCCCGCGGGCTGGAGATCGTCTCGTGCCCGTCGTGCGGGCGCGCCCAGGTCGACGTGTACACGCTGGCCAACGAGGTCACCGCCGGGCTCGAGGGCATGGAGGTGCCGCTGCGGGTGGCGGTGATGGGCTGCGTCGTCAACGGGCCCGGCGAGGCCCGCGAGGCCGACCTCGGCGTCGCCTCCGGCAACGGCAAGGGCCAGATCTTCGTCAAGGGCGAGGTGATCAAGACCGTGCCCGAGGCCATGATCGTCGAAACCCTCATCGAGGAGGCCCTGCGGATCGCCTCGGAAATGGGCGCGGCACCCGGGGACGCGGGAACTCCCAGCGGTCCGCCGGTGGTGACCGTAAGCTAGTGGCGCGCGGCCCTCGCCGATGGCCGCAGTCGTAGAGAGAGTGCCAATGTCGGCTCCGCCGCTCTTTCGCCTGAGCGAAGACCGTCAGGTGGCCGTGGTGCGCGATGCCGCCGCGGTGCGCCGCGTGCTCGACGCCGACCCCGTCGTCTCCTGCATGGTGGCCGCGCGCGTGGCCGACTACGGCGTGGATCCGACCGCGATCGGCGGCGAACTGTGGACCCGGCGGCACCCCGAGGAATCGCTGTGTTTCGCCGGCGCCAATCTGATCCCGCTGCGCGGCAGCGTCGCCGATCTGACGGCCTTCGCCGAGAAGGCGCTCAGCGGGGCGCGCCGCTGCTCCTCGCTGGTCGGACCCGCCGAACTGGTGCTGCCGATGTGGCAACGGCTGGACGGGGCCTGGGGTCCGGCGCGCGATGTGCGCGAACAGCAACCCCTGATGGCGCTGAGCACCGCGCCGAGCAGCCCGGTAGATCCCGCGGTGCGCCGGGTGCGCCTCGACGAACTCGACGCGTACCTGATTGCCGCGGTGGACATGTTCATCGGGGAGGTCGGAATCGACCCGCGCGTCGGCGACGGCGGCCGGGGCTACCGCAGGCGGATCGCGAACCTGATCGCCGCGGGCCGCGCCTGGGCCCGCTTCGAACACGGCGAGGTGATCTTCAAGGCCGAGGTCGGGTCCCAGTCCCCGCACGTGGGGCAGATCCAGGGGGTGTGGGTGCACCCGGATCGGCGCGGCCACGGGCTGGGCACGGCCGGGACCGCCACCGTGGGGAAGGCCCTGGTGGCCGGCGGTCGGATCGCGAGCCTGTACGTCAACAGCTACAACACGGTCGCGCGCGCGGCCTATGAGCGCGCGGGCTTCACCGAGGTGGGTACCTTCGCGACGGTGCTGCTCGACTGAGCTGGGCGCCCCGACGGCCACCTCCGCGGCGAGATTGCCTTCAGGGCGCCGACATTGCGCTGCGGGTGCAAATGCGGCCTCGATCACGCCTCAGGTGCAATGTCAGGGCCGTCAGTGCAATCTCGACGCCTCGCCGACCGGCGCGCGGTGTCGCTACCCGATTAACCGTCGTCACCGCTCTAACATCAGTCCCAATGGTCACAATTAGATCAACAGTCACACGCATCGGCGCGGGCGTGCTAGCGGCGTTGCTGGTCGCGGCGCTGCCGTCCTGCACCCCGCGGCCCGACGGCCCGACGCCCGCGGCCGAAGCGTTCTTCGCCCAGTTGGCGGCCGGCAACACCTCCGCGGCGGCCGACCTGTCGGATCGCCCGGAGGAGGCGCGCGCCGCCCTGAATGCGGCCTGGTCGGGACTGCAGGCCACCGGGCTGGACGCCGAGGTGCTGGGCTCGCGGTTCACCGAGGACACCGGCGCCGTGCACTACCGCTACAGCTGGCACCTGCCCAAGGACCGCACCTGGACCTATGACGGCGAGCTGAACCTGGTCCGCAACGAGGGCAAGTGGGAAGTCCGTTGGACCGCAACGGGTTTGCACCCCAGGCTGGGGGAGAACCAGAGTCTGGAACTGCGCGGGGACCCGCCGCGGCGCGCCTCGGTGAACGAGGTCGGCGGCACCGATGTGCTGGTGCCGGGCAACAAATACCGCTACGCGATCGACGCTCGCGAGGCCGGGCTGGAGTTGATGCCGACCGCGCGCGCCGTCGTCGATGCGCTGCGACCCTTCAACGACACCCTGGACCCGCAGCGGCTGGCCGAGCGGGCCAGCGCCGTCGCCACCCCGATGGAACTGGCGACCCTGAGCAAGGACGACCACGACCGGGTCAAGCCCGCGATCGGACATCTGCCCGGCGTGGTGGTGACCCCGCTGGCCGATCTGCTGCCCACCGACCCCACCTTCGCGCCGGCGATCATCAACGAGATCAAGAAGACCGTGATCAACGACCTCGACGGGGAGGCCGGCTGGCGCGTGGTCAGCGTCAACCAGAACGGCGTCGACGTGGGTGTGCTCAGCGAGGTACCCGCCGAACCGGCACCCTCGGTGTCGATCACCCTGGATCGCGCGGTGCAGAACGCGGCGCAGAACGCCGTCAACGGGCAGGGCCGCAAGGCGATGATGGTGGTGCTGCGGCCCTCGACCGGCGACATCCTGGCGGTGGCCCAGAACGCCGCCGCCGACGTCGACGGGCCCACCGCGACCATGGGCATGTATCCACCCGGCTCGACCTTCAAGATCATCACCGCCGGTGCGGCGATCGAACGCGACATGGCCACGCCGAACACGCTGCTGGGGTGCCCGGGAACCATTGACATCGGGCACCGCACCGTCCCCAACTACAACCGCTTCGATCTCGGGACCGTGCCGCTGTCCAAGGCGTTCGCCAATTCGTGCAACACCACGTTCGCGGAGCTGGCGAGCCGCATGCCGCCGCGCGCGCTGACCACCGCGGCCGCCCAGTTCGGCATCGGCCCCGACTACATGATCGACGGCATCATGACCGTCTCCGGCTCGGTGCCGCCCACCGTCGATCTGGCCGAACGCACCGAGGATGGCTTCGGTCAGGGCAAGGTGCTGGCCAGCCCGTTCGGGATGGCAATGGCCGCGGCGACGGTCGCGGCGGGCGCGGCCCCGGTCCCGCGGCTGATCCTGGGCCGCTCCACCGAGATCATCGGGGAGCGCCCGCCGGTGGGCCCGGACCAGCTCGAGGGGCTGCGGTCGATGATGCGCATGGTGGTCACCAACGGCACCGCCAAGGAACTCAACGGCTACGGCGACGTGCGCGGGAAGACCGGTGAGGCCGAGTTCAACGGCGGTTCGCACGCCTGGTTTGCCGGCTATCGCGGCGACATGGCGTTCGCGGCGTTGATCGTCGGCGGTGGCAGTTCGGAGTACGCGGTGCGGATGACCAAGCAGATGTTCGACAGCCTGCCGGACGGCTACCTGACCTGACCTGGCGCGCCCGTTCCGGGTGCGCCCGTAAACTGGGGCACGCCATGTCCGAAATCGATCACCAACCAGCCCCGATGCGGATCTCCGATGCCGATCGCAACGGCACGCTGCGCCGGTTGCACAACGCCGTCGCGCTCGGGCTGATCGACATCGAGGAGTTCGAGGAGCGCTCCGCGCAGGTCTCGGTCGCGCGACTGCGTGCCGAACTCGATGTGCTGGTCGACGACCTGCCCGGGCCGGGGGCGATCGTCACCTCGGCCACCGACCGGGTCGAACTGCGCGGCGTCATGGGTTCGCTCAAGCGTCACGGCGAGTGGGCGGTGCCCACCAGGTTGGCCCTGGTGCGGCGGATGGGCACGGTGAACCTGGATCTGACCCGCGCCCGGTTCGCCGGTCCGATCGTGGTCATCGAACTCGATCTGAAGTTCAGTTCGCTGGATCTGCGGCTACCCGACGGGGCCAGCGCCTCGATCGACGACGTCGAGGTCATCGTCGGCAGCGCGAACGACTATCGCACCGACGCCCCCGGCGAGGGCCGGCCGCACGTGGTCCTCAGCGGCAAGGTGGTGTGGGGTTCGGTGGACATCCGCGGACCCCGCAAGGGTTGGCGGCTGCGCCGCGGAATCCGCTGATTCTCAACGCTTGTCGAGGACGGCGAAGCTCAACGTCGCCCGCGCCGCCAGCCGATCGCGAGCCACATCGGTGACATCGACGGCGGTCACGATCAAGCGCCGCCCGGCCCGCACGATCGTCGCCTCGGCCCGGGCGGGTCCCTCCACGACCGGGGCGAGGTAGTGGATGTTCAGGTCGGCGGTGGTCACATCCTGGTCGGGTCCCACGTTGCGGCCGGCCAGCACCCCGCCGGCGATGTCGATCAAGGTGGCGATGAGGCCGCCCTGCAGTGCGCCGCGGACGTTCGCCAGATCGGGGCGGTTGTCCATCTCCATCACGACGCGTTCGTCGGTTTCCACCGCGGTGCGGTAATCCAGCAGGTGGAGCAGGTGCACGGTCTCGGTCACCGACCTACGGTAGCAGCGCTCTCGCCAACGGAGATTGTGATTCTCGCTACCTCGGCGGCGCGCGGCGCTCCGGCGCGTCGGCACCCGGGACGCCCTGCGACTACCCTGCTTATATGCCTGTTCGCACGCCGCTACGCCCCGGTGAGCTCTCGCCGACCCGGCCGGTCCCCAAGTCGATCCCACGCCCCGAGTACGCGTGGCAGCCGACCGTGCGCGAGGGCAGCGAGCCCTGGGTGCAGACCCCCGAGGTCATCGAGATGATGCGGGTCGCGGGCCGGATCGCGGCCCGTGCGCTCGCCGAGGCCGGCAAGGCCGTGGCGCCCGGTGTGACGACCGACGAACTCGACCGGGTGGCCCATGAGTACATGCTGGACCACGGCGCCTATCCCTCGACACTGGGCTACAAGGGGTTCCCGAAGTCCTGCTGCACCTCGCTGAACGAGGTCATCTGCCACGGCATCCCGGACTCGACGGTCATCGAGGACGGCGACATCGTCAACATCGACGTCACCGCCTACCTCGACGGCGTGCATGGCGACACCAACGCCACCTTCCTGGCCGGCGATGTCTCCGAGGAGCACCGCCTGCTCGTCGAGCGCACCCATGAGGCCACCATGCGCGCCATCAAGGCGGTCAAGCCCGGGCGGCAGCTGTCGGTCGTCGGCCGGGTCATCGAAGCCTATGCAAATCGGTTCGGCTACAACGTAGTTCGCGACTTCACCGGACACGGCATCGGGACCACCTTCCACAACGGTCTGGTGGTGCTGCACTACGACGAGCCGTCGGTGCAGACCGTGCTGGAACCCGGGATGACCTTCACCATCGAGCCAATGATCAACCTGGGCGCGCTGGACTACGAGATCTGGGACGACGGCTGGACCGTCGCGACCACCGACCGCAAATGGACGGCGCAATTCGAGCACACCCTGGTGGTCACCGACGACGGCGCCGAAATCCTCACCCTCCCGTGAGCCGTCGCTCCGCGGCGTGGCTGCTCGCGGGCCTGACGATGTGGGTGTGCGCCTGTGCGCCGACCTTGACCGGCACTCCCACCTGGCCGGGCGCCAAGCTGGACCGGGCGGTTCTCACCGAAGCGGACTTTCCACCCGGTGTGCAGTACTCCCGGATCATCGAGCAGCCGGGCCAACCCGACGGTGCCCAGTCGCCGCCGTCGATGTCGAGCATGCCGCCGAACTGTTCGGACGGCCTGACCAAGGTGATCGCGGCCTCGGCCGAGCGGGGGCCGGGCAGCGCCGTGAAATACAACGTCGGCTACGACGGCGCCCGCATCGCGATGACGGTGCTGTCGTGGCCGCTGGATCTGGCGGCGCTGGAGAACACCGCCGAGCGTTGCGCGAGCTTCGAGGTGTTCTTCGATGACGCGTCGCCCGGCATCCCGATGACCACCACCCGGCTGCCGGATGCCGAACGTGCCGCCGCCGACGGCGCCGACGTCTTGGTGTACCGGCAGAGCATGGAGTTGCCCGGGGAGCAGAGCACCATCTACATGGCGTTCGCCAACGTCGGGTCCATGGCGACCTTCGGATTGGTGACCGCCGAGCCGAACACCGCGATTCCCGTGAAAGCGTCACTGCCGCAGACTTTTCTGGACGTCTTCGGTCGACAGACGGCGCGGCTTCGTGACTTCTGATAGCAGGCTGAGAGTGGACAGCAGCCGCACAGAAACGGCGTCGGGCGACACCGACGCCCTGTACCGTGACCGCATGCCTCCGACGACGATGACCGTCGACGGCTTCCCGATCCCGGTCGACGTTTCCGGCCCGGAGACGGGCCCGGTCGTGGTCCTACTCGGCGCCGCCCAACAGGCGACCGCCGCCTATGACAGTGTCTGCCAACGGTTGCACACCGCGTCGTTGCGGACCGTGGTCATCGGGCCGGAGCCCCGCCTGAAGCCGGAGTCGGTGCTGGAAATCCTGGACTGGCTGACCGTGCCCTGGGCGGTGCTGGTCGGTGATCGCGCGGGCGCCGAGCTGGCCTGGGATCTGGCGGCCCGGCGCCTCGATCGGTTCACCGCGCTCGTGGTCGTCGACCGCGGACATCCGCGGGCCGCCGACTCCGACGGCGTGATCCGCGACGCCGACTGCCCGCCGGTGGAACTCAACACCACCGCCCTGGTGAGCACGGCCGCGGCGCGCTCGGTCGCGCTGGCCAGTCAGCAGTTCGTGTTCGGGGACTTCCGGGTGGTCGACCTGCTCGGCCGGCGCAACGCCGCCGAGTCCACCGCCCAGCTGGCCGGCGAGATCGTGTTGCGCACCAGCACGTGGTGAGCCAGCCCTATTCGGGTGCGGTGGCCGCGGTCCACGCCTGGGGCAGGCCGGGCTGACCCGGGAACAAGAAGTCGATGAAGGCCGCGGCCGTCGGCTGCGGCTCGTGGTTGGCCAGCCCGGGGCGCTCGTTGGCCTCGACGAACACGTACTCGTCGCGCGTGACGTCCGGGACCAGCAGGTCGATGCCGGTGACCGGGATGCCGATGGCCGCGGCCGCGGTGACCGCGACCCGGCACAACTCGGGGTGGACCTGGTCGGTGACGTCGTGAATGGTCCCGCCCTGATGCAGATTGGCCATCCGGCGCACCCGCAGCCGGGTGCCCTTGGGCAGCACGTCGTCGAAGGACCAGCCGGCCTCGGCCACGGTGTCGCGGGTGACGTCGTCGATCGGGATGCGGGACTCGCCGCCGGTGGCCGCCTCGCGCCGACGGCTCTGGGCCTCGATGAGTTCGGCCACGGTGTGGGTACCGGTTCCGGTGATCTCGGCGGGCTTGCGCAGCGCGGCGGCCACCACCTTGCCGTCGATCACCACCAACCGCAGGTCGTCGCCGGTGGCGCGCTGTTCGATCAGCACCTCCGGGTGTTGCTCGCGGGCGCGGACCAGTGCGGCGTCGAGCGCCTCGGAACTGCTGATCCCGACCGTGATGCCCTTGCCCTGTTCGCCGCGGGTCGGCTTGACGACGACATCGCCCACCTCGGCGAGGAACGCGTGGTCGGCCTCGTCGAAGGTCGCCAGCCGGCCGCGCGGAACCACGACGCCGGCCTCGCCGACGATCCGCCGCGTCAGTCGCTTGTCGTCGCAGCGGCTCATGGCGACCGCGGAGGTGAACTCCGACAGCGATTCGCGGGTGATCACGCTGCGACCGCCGTGGGTCAGCAGCATTTCGCCGGTCTCCGCGTCGAGCACCTCGACCCGGATGCCGCGGCGCATGGCCTCATCGGCGATGATGCGCGCGTACGGGTTGAGGTCGTCGACGGTCTCGGGGATCGGGGTGAACAACGGTTCGTTGATCGCGTTCTTGCGCTTGACCGCCAGCACCGGGACGCGCGTGAAGCCCAGCTTCTCGTACAGCGCGATCGCCGCCGAATTGTCATGGGCCACCGAAAGGTCCATGTAGGCGCGGCCCCGGTCGCGGAAGATCGACGCCAACTGCGCGGTGAGCGCGGCGCCGATGCCGGGCAGGCCCGCCGTCGGGTCCACGGCCAGGGTCCACAGGCTCGAGCCGTCCTCGGGGTCGGCGAACAGCCGGTGGTGATCGACACCGGTGACGGTCCCGATGATGCCGCCGTCGTCGCGCACCGCGACCAGATAGTCGACCGCGTCGGCGCGCAGGTGGTTCTCCCAGATCACGTCGGTGGGGGCGGGCACCATGCCGCACCGCACGAAGACGCGGTTGATCTCGTCGGCGTCCGAGGGGGATTCCAGGGTGCGGATGCTGAACCCGGACGGCGGTGGGGGTTCGGAGTGCGGCTCGCTGAAGCGCAGCCGGTAGGTGTGGCTGGGATCGATGAACAGCTCGTTGGGCGCCCGGGAGATCAGCACATGCGATTCGCGAGCGTAGATGCAGATGTCGCGCCGGCCGGGCCGTTCATGGGCCAGGGTGGCGGCCAGCACTTCGGGGTCGGCGAAGGTCTGGCCGAAAATCAGCCGGCCCCAACCTAATTCGAGCACCACGTCGTCGGCCATGGCGTCCACCAGATGCTGCGGCGAGGCGTCATGCAGCCCGAGTGTGATGGGTTCGCGGGCGGGGTCGCCGGGCGGGGAGTGCTCGACGGCATTCATCGTCACGCGGCCGGTCCGTCGATGCCGTGGCGCTGCAACCAGAGTTCGAGCAGCGCGATCTGCCACAATTCGTTGCCGCGCAGCGGCGTCAGCCGACCGTTGGGATCGGCCAGCAGACGGTCGACCGCGTCGGGTGCGAACAGTCCGCGCTCCTTGGCGGCCGGCGCGTAGAGCGCGTCGCGGACCATGTCGAGGTAGGGGCCTTCGAGGTGGGTGAGCGCCGGCACCGGGAAGTACCCCTTGGGCCGGTCGATGACCTCCGACGGGATGACTTGGCGAGCCGCCTGTTTCAACACCCCCTTGCCGTCGAGGGCGGTCTTGAGGTGCGGCGGGCAGCCCGCGGCCAGTTCGACCAGTTCGTGATCGAGGAACGGGACGCGGCCCTCCAGGCCCCAGGCCATGGTCATGTTGTCGACCCGCTTCACCGGGTCGTCGACGAGCATCACCATGGTGTCGAGTCGCAGCGCGCGATCGACCCCGGTCTCGGCGCCGGCCCGGGCGAAATGCTCGGTGACGAACCGCCCGCTGGGGTCGTCGGCGGCGACCACATCGCCCGGGGATCCGGCCACGAGGCGATCCATCGCGGCCTGATCACGGTCGAAGAAGGCGCCGCGGTAGCTGGCGACCGCGCCCTGCAGGCTGGCCGCGGACGGCTCCGCCATCGGCGGGTACCAGTGGTACCCCGCGAAGACCTCGTCGGCGCCCTGACCGGACTGCACCACCTTGACGTGCTTGGCGACCTCCTGGCTGAGCAGGTAGAACGCGACGCAGTCGTGGCTGACCATCGGCTCGCTCATGGCGCCGATCGCACCGTCGAGCGCCGGCAGCATGCGTTGGGTGTCGATCCGGATCTGATGGTGCTGCGTGTTGAAGCGCTCGGCGATGATGTCCGACCACTTGAACTCGTCGCCGGCGACGCCGCCGACCGACTCGAACCCGATGGAAAACGTCTGCAAACCGGTCTGTCCGGCCTCGGCGAGCAAGCCGACGATCAGGCTGGAATCGACGCCGCCGGACAACAGGCAGCCCACCGGAACGTCGGCGACCAGGCGGCGCTCGACCGCGCGTCGCAGCGAGTCGAGGACGGCGTCCTCCCAGTCCCGTTCGGTCCAGTCGGTGCGGTCGGCGTGGCGGGTGAAGTCCGGCGTCCAATACGTCGAGGTGTGCTGGGTGCCGTCGGGTTCGATGGCGATCAGGGTCGCCGGTGGCACCTTGCGGACGCCGCGCAGGATCGTCAGCGGCGGCGGGACCACGGAGTGGAAGCTCAGGTAGTGATGCAGCGCCACCGGGTCGATGCGGGTGTCCACCCCGCCGCCGGCCAGCAGCGCGGGCAGCGACGAGGCGAACCGGATGCGCCGGGAGTCCTCGGTGACATAAAGCGGCTTGATGCCGAGACGGTCACGGCCGAGCAGCACCCGCCCGCTGTCGCGCTCGACGATCGCAAACGCGAACATGCCGAACATCCGCTCGACGAATCGGTCACCCCAGTGGTGGTACGCCTTGAGCAACACCTCGGTGTCGCTGTGGGAGAAGAACCGGTAGCCGACCGAGATCAGCTCATCACGCAACTGCTTGTAGTTGTAGATGCAGCCGTTCCAGGCGATCGCCAGTCCCAGATCGGAGTCCACCATCGGCTGCGCGCCGGCCTCGGACAGATCGATGATCTTCAGCCTGCGGTGACCCAGTGCCACCCGGCCCTGGGACCAGGCTCCGGCGCCGTCGGGACCTCGCGGTGCCATGACGGCGGCCATCGCAGACACGGCAGCCACATCGGGTGTCCTGCCGTCGAGTCGGACCTCTCCGGTCGCTCCACACATCGGTTCGACCCTACCCCGATCTGCTCGTATCTCCAGTGGTCGTGCACCGCCGCCCCGGTGGTGCCGCTGATGCTGCTGATGTTTACCCGCGTCCCCCGAGTTCAAACCCGCGCGGCGGCGCGAAGAGACGTGTGTCACAGACCGTCGACCGCGCTGGGATCGTGACGCTCCGTGGGGATTTCGTCTTCGATGCCGGTGCGGTGAGAATGAGGCCGTTCGCCCACCGATACGGGAAGGGGTGCGTGGATCTTGAACGGCGCGGAGGCGGCTCGACCGGTGCTGGGGCTCACGACCTATCTGCAACAGGCGCAGACCGGGGTGTGGGATGTGCACGCGAGCTTCCTGCCGGCCGTCTACTTCGACGGGGTCACGAGGGCCGGCGGCATCGCGACGCTGCTGCCACCACAGCCGGTCACCGACGCGATCGCCGAGCAGGTGGTGGGCGGGCTGGACGGACTGGTGTTCACCGGCGGACCCGACATCGACCCGGCGACGTACGGGCAGGCCCGGCATCCGGCCACCGACGAACCGGCCCACGAACGCGACGCCTGGGAGTTCGCCCTGCTGCGCGCCGCGCTGGCGGACAACCTGCCGGTCCTGGGCATCTGCCGCGGCGCCCAGTTGCTCAACGTCGCACTCGGCGGCACGTTGCACCAGCACCTGCCCGACCTCGTCGGACACACCCGCCACCAGGTCGGCAACGCGGTTTTCAGCACGTCCGGGATCCGCACGGTGCCCGGCACCCGGGTGGCCGCGGTGGTCGGCGAGTCCACCGACGCGCAGTGCTACCACCATCAGGCCATCGCCACGCTCGGTCGGGGATTGATCGCCAGCGCGCACGACGCCGACGGAGTCATCGAGGCCGTCGAGGTCGACCCGCACGGCCAGGGGCCGCAGTTCTGCGTGGCCGTGCAATGGCATCCCGAGGAGCGCCTCGATGACCTGCGGTTGTTCAGCGCGGTGGTGGCGGCCGCCCGAGCGCGCCGCGGTCGGCGGGTCCCGGCGCGATGACCGGCACCGCGTGGTCGATCCTGCGGCACGGGTTCCTGGACTAGATTGAGGGGGATCATGGAGCACGAACAGGGACCGCCCCAGGTCGTGTTGGCGACCTCGGCGCTGGCGGATGTGGACATCGCGGGCTGGACGCAGCGGTTCGACCTGCTGTCGGACCCGGGCCGCCTGGAGATCCTGCTGGGACTGCACCGCGCGCCCGGCATCTGTGTCGGCGACCTGGCCGACGCGTTGAACCGTTCGGAGAACGCGGTCTCGCAGGCGCTGCGCGTGCTGCGCCAGCAGGGCTGGGTGTCGTCCACCCGGATCGGGCGGCAGGTCAGCTACCGGCTCGAGGACCCCACCGTGCACGACCTGTTGCACTGGATCGGCGCCGCCCACAACTAGGTGATTTCGGTGCGCCGGGAGGCGCTGAGCGCCCCCAGGCGCACCGAAATCGCGGGGGAGTCAGTGGCGCTTGGGCGCGGGCCAGGTCGGCTCGCCGCACAGGGCCAACAGTGCGTTCTCGACCACCTCGGGCAGGGCGGGGTGAATCCAGTATTGGCCGCGGGCCATGTCCTGGGCGCCGAGCCCGAAGCTCATCGCCTGGATCAGCGGCTGGATCAGCGTCGCGGCCTGGTGGCCCATGATGTGGGCGCCCAGGATCATCCCGTTGTCGGCGTTGACGATGATCTTGCACACCCCGGTGCCGTCTTCCATGGCCCAGCCGTAGGCGACGTCGCCGAAATCCTGGATTTTGACCTTGATGTCGAGATCCAATGCGCGGGCCTCGTTTTCGGTCAGGCCGACGTGGGCGACCTGGGGGTCGGTGAACACCGCCGAGGGCACGTACCGGTGATCGGCGCTCGCGAGCGCATCGGTGTCCGCCCACTCCTGCAGCAGGTTGTGGCGCACCACCCGGGCTTCCATGTTGGCGACGTGCTTGAGCTGATAATCCGAGGAGACGTCGCCGAGCGCGAAAATGCCCCGGGCGCTGGTGCGTTGATACTCGTCGACGACAACCTGACCGGCGCTGGTCACCTCGACGCCGGCCAGCTTGGCGTCGAGCAGATCGCCGTTCGGCCGGCGGCCGGTGGCCACCAGTACCGCATCGGCGCGCAGCATCGAGCCGTCGTCGAGTTCCACCGTGGTGCCCGCATCGTCGGTGCGCCCGCCGGTGACCGTGCGACCGAACAGCACCTCCCACTTGCGTGACGCGATGTCGGTGAACCGTTCGCCGATGTCGTCGTCGCAGTGCGACAGCAGCGTCGCACCGCGCAGCACCAGCGTCACGCGAGATCCCAACGCGGAGAACACATGAGCGAACTCGGCGGCAACGAATCCGCCGCCGACGATCACCAGATGTTCGGGCACCTCGGGGATCCGCATGATGGTGTCGCTGGTGTGCCACTTGATGTCGCTCGCACCGATCGCCGGTGGCACCATCGCGCGCGCGCCCGCGGCGATCACCACCTGATCGGAGGTGAACTCGGCACCGGCCTCGGTGCGCAGCAGATGGCGACCGTCGCCGCGGGTGGGGCCGAACTTCGTGTGGCCGTCGAACACGGTGACGTTGGGGGAGGAGCGTCGATACCGCTCGCCGCCCAACGCGATGGGATCGATGCGACCGAACACCCGCGAGACGATGTCGCGCCAGCGCACCCCGTCGATCCGGGCGTCGACACCGAAGCGGGCGCTGTCGCGGATCGTGTTGGCGACCTCGGCCGCGTAGACGAACATCTTGGTCGGGATGCAGCCGACGTTGAGGCAGGTGCCGCCGAAGGTGCCCTGCTCGCAGATGGCGACCCGCTTCGATTCGTAGCGCTCGTCGAGGATCGAGTTGCCCGAGCCCGTACCGATGATGGTCAGATCGAAGTGGTCCACGTCAGCCCTGTCTGGTTGTCTCGGAGGTCTCGGCGGTGCTGCTGCCCAGGTAGCGGTCCAGCCAGCGGTCGAGTTCGGCATAGGCCGCGGCCCGCGGCGCGGGCAGCGACAGGAATACGTCGTGTTTGGCGTCGGCGATCGGGGCGATCGTGGTGTGGTTGCCGACGCAACCGGCCCACCGGGCGATGTGCCGGACGTCGAGGACGGCGTCGCCGCGCTGCATGGCCTCGGGGTCGTCGCGGGTCTCGGCGACCGAGTGATCCGAGCGCAGGATCAGGTTGGGCACACCGACATCGAGGCCGCGGTGCAGTCGGGCGTGGCCGCGGCGCACCGCGTTGATCCAGCCGACCGTGATCGGGAACCCGCCCACCGGCTTCCAGTCCAGGTTGTAGTCGAATTCGCCGTGGAAGTCCCGGTGCAGCGTGGTGCCGTAGCCGCCCTCTTTCGGTTTGCGCACCACGCGCGTCTTGCGCATCCGCGCCAAGGCGATCAGCGCCGCCGAGGTGGGCGCGGCCCGCAGGATCGAGGGCCCGTGCAGATCGAAGAACGGGCTGTTGAGGACCAGGCCGCCGACACCGAGGGCGGCGGTCAGATCCCGCCGGCGCAGCCGGTCCAGCCACAGCGTGACGACCAGTCCGCCGGCGGAGTGGCCCACGACGCATACCCGGGCGCCGTCGGTTTCGGCGGCGATGACCGCCAGCGCCCGTTCCAGTTCGAGGTGGTAGCGGGCCAGGTCGGTGGTGAAGTGCGGGGTCTGCCCGGGTTGCCAGGACCGGCCACATTTGTGCAGGTCCAGGGCGTAATAGGCGAGCCCGCGGGCCGCGAACCGGTCGGCCATCTCGGTGTTGAAGAAGTAGTCGGTATAGCCGTGCACGCCGAGCACCGCGTGCCGCGCCGGGGCGGCGGGACCGCGACGCACCAGGGTCGCGATGAGGTCGCCCTCGCCGTCGGGGTCGGCGCCCAGTTCCATCCTGTGCTGGTGGTAGCCGGGTAGGACGTCGGCCTCCCATACCGTCACGGTTCAACCTTAGCTGCGGCCGGTGTCTGGAAGATCACCTGACTCGCCGGATTAACACGCACCGCGGCGGGCTAACCTGAGACGACCCCACATGACCGGGCTCGGTACCTCGGTCAACAGACGACGCGCGAAGGACCAACGATCCGGTGTCAGATGCCAACGTAGAAAAAACCGACGTAGTGCTGGTGGGCGCCGGCATCATGAGCGCCACCCTGGGAGCCTTGCTGCGCCTCGTCGAACCGAACTGGTCGATCACGCTCATCGAACGCCTGGACGGCGCCTCGGCCGAGAGCAGCGATCCGTGGAACAACGCCGGCACCGGACACTCGGCGCTGTGCGAGTTGAACTACACCCCCGAGCGCCCGGACGGGTCGATCGACATCAAGAAGGCCGTCACGGTCAATGAGCAGTTCCAGGTGTCGCGCCAGTTCTGGGCGCACGCCGTCGAGAACGGCGTGCTGACCGATGTGCGCAGCTTCATCAACCCGATCCCGCATGTCAGCTTCGTGCAGGGCCCGGAGCGGATCGACTATCTGCGCCGCCGCCGCGAGGCGCTGGTGCACAACCCGCTGTTTGCGAACATGGAGTTCATCGACAGCCCCGACGAATTCGCGCGGCGCCTGCCGTACATGGCCGCCGGCCGGGACTTCTCCGAACCGGTCGCGCTGAACTGGGCCGACGACGGCACCGACATCGACTTCGGCTCCCTGTCCAAGCAACTCATCGGCTACGGCGCCCGCAACGGCACCACCGTGTTGTTCGGCAACGAGGTCCGCGATCTGTCGAAGCAGTCCGACGGCAGCTGGCTGGTCAAGGTCCGCAACCGGCGCACCGGCGCGACCCGCAAGATCAACGCGCGGTTCGTCTTCGTCGGTGCCGGTGGCGCCGCGCTGCCGCTGTTGCAGAAGTCCGGGATCGCCGAGGCCAAGGGCTACGGTGGATTCCCGGTCGGCGGGCAGTTCCTGCGTACCGCCAATCCCGCGGTGACCGCCGCACACCAGGCCAAGGTGTACGGCTTTCCGCCGCTGGGCGCCCCGCCGATGTCGGCCCCGCACCTGGACACCCGCTTCATCAACGGTAAGCAGTGGCTGCTGTTCGGGCCGTTCGCCGGCTGGACGCCGAAGTTCCTCAAGCAGGGGCACTTCACCGATCTGCCGTTGTCGGTCAAACCCAACAACGTGGCTTCCATGGTGAGCGTGGGGCTGACCCAGATGAGCCTGGTGAGCTACCTTGTCAGCCAGCTCATGCTGTCCGAGACCGACCGCGTGGACATGTTGCGCGACTTCGCGCCCACCGCAGTGGATGCCGATTGGGATCTGTCGGTGGCCGGTCAGCGCGTGCAGGTGATCAAGCCGGGAAACGGCAAGGGCGGCACACTGGAGTTCGGCACCACGGTGCTCACCGCCGCCGACGGCAGCATCGCCGGTCTGCTCGGCGCCTCGCCCGGGGCCTCGACCGCCGTGCCCGCCATGCTCGAGGTCATGGAGCGTTGCTTCGCCGACCGGTACAGCACCGCGTGGCAGAGCAAGCTCAAGGACATGATTCCGTCGCTGGGCACGGTGTTGTCCGACAACCCGGCGCTCTACGACGAGGTGTGGGCCTGGGGAACCAAGGTGCTGGGCCTCGGATCCGATTCCACGACAAGAGATTCCGAGCCGGTGACCGTGCCGTGACCGTGCTGCCGCGTCGGGCCTGGGCCAAGGATCTCGACGCTCCCACCCTCTACGAGCTGCTCAAGCTGCGGGTGGAAGTCTTCGTCGTCGAACAGGCGTGTCCCTACCCGGAACTCGACGGTCGCGACCTGCTCGCCGAGACGCGGCATTTCTGGCTCGAACAAGCCGACGGACCCGCCGCGCCCACCGTCATCTGCACGCTGCGGCTGACCGAGGAACACGCCGGCGGCCAGAAGGCGTTCCGGATCGGCCGGGTATGCACCCAGCGCAATGCGCGCGGCCGGGGCCACACCACCAGGCTGCTGCAGGCCGCGCTGGCCGAAGTCGGCGAGTATCCGTGCCGGATCCAACGCCCAGACCTATCTGCAGCCGATGTACGGCAAGCACGGGTTCATGCCCGACGGTGCGGAGTTCGTCGAGGACGGCATTCCGCACGTGCCGATGGTGCGACTGAGTGGTCGCAAAGAAGGTATGGCGCCGTCGTGAGCGCCGAGGAGAAGCGAGGAAGTCCCATCCACAGCCCATTTCCGTTCAGCGCGATCGTCGGCCACGACCAACTCCGGTTGGCGCTGGTGTTGTGTGCGGTCCGGCCCGAGATCGGCGGCGTGCTGATCCGTGGCGAGAAGGGCACCGCGAAGTCCACCGCGGTCCGTGCGCTGGCCGACATCTTGGCGCAGATCGACGACGCCCGGCTGGTCGAGCTGCCGATCGGGGCCACCGAGGACCGCGTGGTCGGGTCACTGGACCTGCAGAAGGTGCTTCGCGACGGCGAGCATGCGTTCTCGCCGGGCCTGCTCTCGCGCGCCCATCGCGGGGTGCTCTACGTCGACGAGGTCAACCTGCTGCACGACCATCTGGTCGATGTGCTGCTCGACGCGGCGGCCATGGGCCGCGTCCACGTCGAGCGCGACGGCGTCTCACACTCCTACGAGGCGCGCTTTGTGCTGATCGGCACGATGAACCCCGAAGAGGGCGAGTTGCGCCCGCAGCTGCTGGACCGTTTCGGCCTGACCGTCGACGTGCGCGCCTCCCGCGATGTCGAGGTGCGCACCGACGTCATCCGCGCCCGGTTGGCCTACGAGGCGGACCCATCGGCATTCGCCGCGAGATTCGCGGCCGCCGATGCCGAGCTGGCCCGCCGGATCGCCGACGCGCGGGCCCGGGTACCCCGGGTCGCACTCGGCGATGACGACCTGCGTCGGATCGCGGGGCTGTGCGCGGCGTTCGACGTCGACGGGATGCGGGCCGACCTGGTGGTGGCCCGCACCGCGGTCGCCCATGCCGCCTGGCGGGGCGCGGATCAGGTTGAGGTGGAAGACATCCGGGTGGCCGCCGAGCTGGCACTGCCGCACCGACGTCGGCGCGACCCGTTCGACGATCCCGGCCTGGATCCCGGTGCCCTGGACGAGGCGCTGCAGGACAGCGAGCCCGAGCCGGATCCCGATCCGCCCGGCGGTGGTAGCCCCGATCCCGCCGAGGCGTCCGAACCTGCCGAGCCCCAAGGCGATTCGGCGGTCACCGGGCCGGCCCCCAGCACCCCCAGCGCGCCGCCGGCCCCGGCGTTCCGCACCCGCGCCCTGCGGGTGCCCGGTGTGGGCGAGGGTGCCCCCGGACGTCGATCGACGGCCCGCAACCGGACCGGCGGGGTGGTCGGCGTCAGCCCGACCGACGCGGGCGACGGTCTGCACGTCTTCGCCACCGTGCTCGCCGCGGCCTCCCGCTCGAGCGGGCCGGGTCGGATCCGGCCCGCGGCCGCCGATGTGCGCCAGGCGATCCGCGAGGGCCGCGAGGGCAACCTGGTGATCTTCCTGGTGGACGCCTCGGGGTCGATGGCCGCGCGGGACCGGATGTCGGCGGTCAGCGGTGCGGCGCTGTCGCTGCTGCGCGACGCCTACCAACGTCGGGACAAGGTCGCCGTCGTCACCTTCCGCGGCGCCGAGGCGCAGGTGTTGTTGCCGCCCACCTCGTCCTCGCATATCGCCTCGCGGCGGCTGACCCGGTTCGACACCGGCGGGAAAACTCCGCTGGCGCAAGGACTGTTGCGCACCGCCGAACTGGTCCGCCGGGAGAAGGCCCGCGACCGCACCCGTCGGCCGCTGGTGGTGGTGTTGACCGACGGCCGCGCCACCGGGGGCGTCGATCCGTTGGGACGCACCAAGATCGCCGCGGCGCGGCTGGTGGCCGAGGGTGCGGCGGCGGTGGTGATCGACTGCGAGAACTCCTACATCCGGCTGGGTCTGGCCGCCGATTTGGCCACCGCCCTGGACGCGCCGGTGCTGCGGCTGGAGCAACTGCGGGCGGACGTGCTGACCGACGTCGTGCGCGACGCCGCCTGAGCGCGGGGGAGAAGCACCCATGCCGCAGCCCCGCTCCATCGCGCCGGCGGTGGTCATCGCCGCACCGTCCTCGGGCAGCGGAAAGACCACGGTGGCAACGGGTTTGATGGCCGCCCTGCGTCATGCCGGCCACCGGGTCGCCGGTTTCAAGGTGGGCCCGGACTTCATCGATCCGGGCTATCACGCGCTGGCCACCGGCCGGCCCGGCCGCAACCTGGACCCGGTGCTGGTCTCTCCGGCGCAGATCGCACCGCTGTACGCCCACGGCGTCGGGGGCTGCGACATCGCGGTGGTAGAGGGCGTGATGGGTTTGTTCGACGGCCGCATCGATCCCGAATGCAGCGGCCCGGCAGAAGGTTCCACCGCAGCGGTGGCATCGTTGCTGGGCGCCCCGGTGATCCTGGTGGTGGATTCCCGCGGTCAAAGCCACAGCATCGCCGCGCTGCTGCACGGCTTCTCGACGTTCGATCCCGGCACCCGACTGGCCGGGGTGATCCTCAACCGGGTCGGCAGCAGCCGTCATGAACAGGTGTTGCGACAGGCCTGCGAGGTGGCGGGCATCCCGGTGCTCGGTGCGATCCCGCGCGTTGACGACCTCGTCGTCCCGTCGCGTCATCTCGGGCTGATCACCGCGGTCGAACACGGCGCGGAAGCGCACGCCGCGGTGGCGGCCATGGGCGAACTGGCGGGCCGCCACGTCGATCTCGCGGCGGTGCTGCGCGTTGCCACCTCGGGGGTGGCGGTCGAGCAGTGGCGCGCCGCCGACGCGATCGGTGAACCGGTCGCCGGCAACCCGGTGGTGGCGCTGGCGGCCGGTCGGGCGTTCAGCTTCAGCTATGCCGAGCACGCCGAACTGCTGCGGGCCGCCGGCGCCCACGTCGTCGAGTTCGACCCGCTCACCGACCCGCTGCCCGAGCAGGCCGCGGCTTTGGTGCTGCCGGGCGGCTTCCCCGAGCAGTATCCCGGTGAGCTCTCGGCCAACCACGCCCTGCGCGACGGGGTGCGGGCGCTGGCGAAACGCGGCGCGATCTACGCCGAGTGCGCGGGACTGACGTATCTGATGGGTGATCTCGACGGTCACCCGATGTGTGATGTGCTGCACGGTTCGGCGCGCTTCACCGAGCGGCTTACCCTGGGCTATCGCGACGCGGTCGCCGCGGCCGACTCGGTGCTGCACACCACCGGCGCTCGCGTCACGGGACACGAATTCCACCGCACCGCAGTCGATTTCGCCCAACCGTATCCGCCGGCATGGAAGTATCGGCTGCCGGGCGGCAGTACGGTCAGCGACGGCGCGGTGCACGGTGGCGTGCATGCGTCCTATCTGCATATCCACCCCGTTGCCACCCCGGCCGCGGTCCGTCGCTTCGTGGCGTATGCCGCAGCGTCTAAGCTCGGCGAGTGACCGATAACGCCTATCTCGTCGGCCTGCGACTCGCCGGTAAAAAGGTTGTCATGGTCGGCGGCGGCACGGTGGCGCAACGACGCCTCGGCCTACTCGTGTCCAGCGGCGCCGACGTGCATGTCATCACCCGCGCCGCCACCCCGGCGGTCGAGGCGATGGCGGGCGCGACGGTAATCCTGCGTGACTACCGCGACGGCGACCTCGCCGACGCCTGGTACGTGATCGCCGCCACCGACGACCCGGCCGTCAACGCGGCCGTGGTGGCCGAGGCCGATCGACGGCAGATCTTCTGTGTGCGCGCCGACATCGCCCGCGAGGGAACGGCGCTGACCCCGGCCACCTTCGAGTACGACGGATTGTCCGTCGGTGTGCTCGCCAGCGGTGAGCACCGCCGCTCGGCCGCCATCCGGACCGCCATCCGCGAAGCCCTGCAGGCCGGCGTGATCGTCGAGGCGCAGGGCGGCGAGGGGCCCACCGCCCGCAAGGGCACCGTGGCGCTGGTCGGCGGCGGCCCTGGCGACCCCGAACTGGTGACGGTGCGGGGACGGCGCCTGCTCGCGCAGGCCGATGTGGTGGTCGCCGACCGGTTGGCGCCCGCGGACCTGCTGGCCGAGTTGCCGGCGCACGTCGAGGTGATCGACGCCGCCAAGATTCCGTACGGCCGGGCGATGGCCCAGGACGCGATCAACGAACTGCTGATCAACCGCGCGCGGGCCGGCAACTTCGTGGTGCGGTTCAAGGGCGGCGATCCGTTCGTCTTCGCGCGCGGCTATGAGGAAGTCCTCGCCTGCACCGAGGCTGGCATCCCCGTCACAGTTGTTCCGGGCGTCACCAGCGCCATCGGGGTGCCGGCGCTGGCCGGTGTTCCGGTGACCCATCGCGGCGTCAACCACGAATTTGTGGTGGTCAGCGGCCATTTGGCGCCGGATCACCCCGAATCGTTGGTGAACTGGTCCGCGCTGGCGGCAATGTCCGGCACCATCGTGTTGATGATGGGCGTCGAACGGATCGAATTGTTCGCCGAGGTGTTGCGCAAGGGCGGCCGACCTGCGGAGACGCCGGTGATCGCGATCCAGCACGGCACCACCGCCGCCGAACGCGTGGTGCGCGCGCGGCTCGATGACATCGCGGAGACCATCCGCTCCGAGCACATCCGACCGCCCGCGATCATCGTGATAGGGCAGGTCGTGGGCCTGCAGGACGCGCTCGGCGAGTCCTGAGGCGCGTCGGGGCGGGTGCGGTCCCGCCGGGGCCGCGGCAGTGCCGGACCAGATCTCAGTTCGGTGTCACCCTGACCAACCGAGCTTAAGCATCTCTTAATATTACTGTAGGGTAGCTCGCTATGACGGCTCTCAACGATGCAGAGCGGGCGGAGTCTGCCAAGGCTGGAGGTCGCGTGTTGCCGGTTCCGGTCGACAAATCGCTGCCGGCCTGGCTGCCGTCGCGGCGATTCATCTACGCAGTGGTCGCCATCGGCGGCATGCAGCTGCTGGCGACGATGGACAGCACCATCGCAATCGTCGCGTTGCCACGCATCCAGGACGAACTGGGGCTGTCCGACGCGGGCCGCAGCTGGGTGATCACCGCGTACGTGCTGACCTTCGGCGGGCTGATGCTGCTGGGCGGCCGACTCGGCGACACGATCGGACGCAAGCGCACCTTCATTGTCGGCGTCGCGCTGTTCACCATCGCCTCGATCCTGTGCGGTATCGCCTGGGATGAGGCCACGCTGGTGATCGCGCGGCTGCTGCAGGGTGTCGGCGCGGCCATCGCGAGTCCGACGGGTCTGGCGTTGGTGGCCACCACCTTCCCGAAGGGACCGGCACGCAACGCCGCCACCGCGGTGTTCGCCGCGATGACCGGCATCGGCTCGGTGATGGGCCTGGTGGTCGGCGGTGCGCTGACCGAGGTGTCCTGGCGGCTGGCGTTCCTGGTCAACGTGCCGATCGGGGTGCTGGTGATCTATCTGGCGCACGCCACCCTGCGCGAGACCCAACGCGAGCGGATGAAGCTGGACGCGGCCGGCGCACTGCTGGCCACGCTGGGCTGCACCGCCGCGGTGTTCGGCTTCTCCAGCGGTCCCGAACACGGCTGGCTGACTCCGATAACGCTGGGCTCCGGGGCGGCGGCGTTGGTCTTTGCGGCGGCGTTCATCGTGGTCGAGCGCTCCGCGGTCAACCCCGTCGTGCCCTTCGAACTGTTCCGCGACCGCAACCGGCTGGCCACCTTCGCCGCCATCTTCCTGGCCGGCGGTGTGCTGTTCACGCTGACCGTGCTCATCGGCCTGTACGTGCAGGACATCTTGGGCTACAGCGCCCTGCGCGCCGGCATCGGCTTCATCCCGTTCGTGATCGGCATGGGGATCGGCCTCGGCGCATCGTCGCAGCTCGTGCGGCTGTTCCCGCCGCGAATCCTGGTCATCGTCGGCGGTGTCATCGTGCTCGGGGCGATGTTGTACGGCTCCACGCTGAATGCCGGCATCCCGTACTTCCCGAACCTGGTCGTCCCGATCACCGTCGGCGGTATCGGCATCGGCATGATCGTGGTGCCGCTGACGCTGTCGGCGATCGCCGGGGTGGGCTTCGACCAGATCGGTCCGGTATCGGCGATCGCGCTCATGCTGCAGAGCCTCGGCGGCCCGCTGGTGCTGGCCATCATCCAGGCCGTCATCACCTCGCGCACGCTGTATCTGGGCGGCACCACCGGCCCGGTCAAGAACATGAACGAGGCGCAGATGGCGGCGCTGGACTCCGGCTACACCTTCGGTCTGCTGTGGGTGGCCGCCGTCGCGGTGCTGGTCGGCGCCGCGGCGCTGTTCATCGGCTACACCGCCAAGCAGGTCGCCCACGCCCAGGAAGTCAAGGACGCGCTCGACGCCGGTGAGCTGTAGCGCGCTCGGGCCCGCCGCGTCCGACCCAGCCGTCTCCGGGCGGCGCGGACCCGCTCAGTAAGCTGGCCCGCTGTGATCACCCGTATGTCGCAGCTGTTCCTTCGGACGCTTCGAGACGACCCCGCCGACGCCGAAGTTCCCAGCCACAAGCTGCTCATCCGGGCCGGCTACATCCGGCCGATCGGCCCTGGCCTCTACAGCTGGCTGCCGCTGGGGCTGCGGGTGTTGCGCCGCATCGAGCAGGTCGTCCGCGACGAGATGGCCGCCATCGGTGGGCAGGAGATCCTGTTCCCGGCGCTGCTCCCGAGGGCGCCGTATGAGACCACGAACCGATGGACCGAATACGGCGACACGTTGTTCCGGCTGCACGATCGCCGCGGCAACGACTACCTGCTGGGCCCCACCCACGAGGAACTGTTCACCCTGACGGTCAAGGGGGAGTACAGCTCCTACAAGGACTTCCCGCTGATCCTGTTCCAGATCCAGACCAAGTACCGCGACGAGGCCCGCCCGCGGGCCGGCATCCTGCGCGGACGCGAGTTCATCATGAAGGACTCGTACTCGTTCGACGTGGACGACAGCGGCCTCAAGAACGCCTACCACGCGCACCGGGAGGCCTATCAGCGCATCTTCGGCCGCCTCAACGTCAACTACGTGATCGTCTCTGCGGTCTCGGGTGCGATGGGCGGCAGCGCCTCGGAGGAATTTTTGGCCGAGAGCGAGGTCGGCGAGGACACCTTCGTGCGGTGCCCGGAATCGGGCTACGCCGCCAACGTGGAGGCGGTGGTCACCACCCCGCCCGAGCCGATCCCGTTTGACGGGCTGCCCGATCCGGTCGTCCACGACACCGGCGACACCCCGACCATCGCGACCCTGGTCGAGTGGGCCAACACCGCCGGGCTGGGCCGCGAGATCACCGCGGCCGACACGCTCAAGAACGTGCTGCTCAAGGTGCGCGAACCCGGCGGCGAGTGGGAGTTGCTGGCGATCGGGGTCCCTGGCGACCGCGAGGTCGACGACAAGCGACTGGCCGCGGCGCTGGAACCGGCCGAGTACGCCATGCTCGACGACGGCGACTTTGCGCGCCACCCCTTCCTGGTCAAGGGGTATATCGGCCCGAAGGCATTGCAGGACAACGGGGTTCGTTATTTGGTGGACCCCAGGATCGTGGACGGCACCGCGTGGATCACCGGCGCGGACGCCCCCGGCAAGCATGTCGTCGACCTGGTCGCCGGCCGCGACTTCACCCCGGACGGCACCATCGAGGCCGCGGAGGTGCGCGACGGCGATCTCGCACCGGACGGACAGGGCCGACTGGTCAGCGCCCGCGGCATCGAGATCGGCCACATCTTCCAGCTGGGCCGCAAGTACGCCGACGCGTTTTCCGCCGACGTGCTCGACGAGAACGGCAAGCCGGTGCGGCTGACCATGGGTTCCTACGGGATCGGGGTCTCGCGGATGGTGGCCGTGCTCGCCGAGCAGCACCACGACGAGTTGGGGTTGCGCTGGCCGGCCAGCGTCGCGCCGTTCGACGTGCACCTGGTGATCGCGAACAAGGACGCCGCCGCGCGCGCCGGGGCCACCGAACTGGCCGGCGAGCTGGACACCCTGGGCCTCGACGTGCTGTTCGACGACCGGACGGCCTCACCGGGGGTCAAGTTCAAGGACGCCGAACTGATCGGGGTGCCCTGGATCGTGGTGGTCGGACGCGGCTGGGCTCAGGGCGTGGTCGAACTGCGCAACCGGTTCAGCGGTGAGACCCGGGAGATCGCGGTCGACGGCGGGGCCGCGGCGATTGCCGGCGCGCTGACCTGACCCGGCGCCGGACCTACTCGGCGCCGCCCGGGAACGCGCTGGTGACCGGCCAGATCTTGAGCACCTGCCGCCAGTGGGCGGCGTCGACGGCGCTCTGGGTCAGCGCCGAAACCGCATAGGTGCGTTCATCGCTGTTGTCGGTCTGTTCGACCACGGCACGCCACGCCACCGCGGCGTCGTTCTCCATCCGGAGCGCCAGGTTCGCCGCGTCGGCGGCGTCGTCGACCTGCATCGGCAGCTGATAACCGGGTGCCACCAACGGTGCCTCGACACCGCGTCGCTCGAGCATGCTCAGCAGGGCCTCGCGGTGGTCGCGGTGCGCGGTGATCGCCTTGGCCACCAGATAGTTGTCCTCGGGGGTGGAGCGCGCGGAGACAATGCCGTAGCCGTAGACGGTGGCGTGCTCGACGGTGAGCGCGTCGAAGAGGGCCGCGGCGGCCGGCTCCGAGGGCCGTTGCGGTTCGGGCGAGGTGACCGGCGATGTCATGAGGCCGCCTTCGGGGTCGGCAGGGTCACCGTGAACGACGCAGTGCAGGCCGCCGCGATCGAGGCCAGTAACCCGGCGCGGTAACCGGATTGGCCCGCCGCCAGGTCGGCGGCGTTGTCCGCGGCGCTGCGCAACGCGGCGACGACGTCGGCGACCGACGGCGCCGGCCCGGCCTGCGGTGTCGCGGTGGCGGAACCGGGCGGCGTGGTCGTCGCGGTCGCGACCGCGGTCGGCGTCGGCAACGGCTCGCCGGCCTCGCGCGCGATCTCCTCGGCCAGCGCCTGGGCGTGCTGAGTCCGCTCGGCGGCGATCTGGGTCAGCGCCGCAACCAGCGCCGGCGGCGCCGCGGTGGCCGCGCGGCGGGCCAGGTCGGCATCGGAGTCGGCCAGTTCCCGGGGTTTCTGCAGCGGATCGATCTCGGGCGGCGCGTCGGTGCCGCACGCGGTCGACGCTCCCGCTGTCACCGCGATCAACGCCAGCCCGATCACGCCGCGGCCGGCGCCCATCAACACCTCACGCCTGCGCACGGACCACATCCTGCCATCACCGCCGGGCGGCGTCGGCCGAGGCGCACCGCGATTGGCGTCAAGGCACTCGAATCCTGGCGTATCCTGGGTCATTGGTGTCGCGGGCAGTCCCGCGACTGCTGGCTGCACAATTCAAGATGAGGAGCCCCCACCGTGACGCAGCGCGCCGTATCTTCCGGGGGGCTACCCACGTCGCCGCAGGTGATCGAACTCCTCGGTGCCGAATTCGAACGCGCGGGATACGAAATCGAGGACGTCGTCATCGACACCGTCGCGCGTCCCGCCAGGATCGTGATCGTCGCCGACGGTGACACCGCCCTGACGCTGGACGCCGTTGCCGAGTTGTCCCGGGCGGCATCACAACTGCTCGATGGCGTGCCCGAGGTCACTGCGGCGTACGTCCTGGAGGTGACCTCCCCGGGCGTCGACCGCCCGCTGACAGATCCCAAGCACTTCCGCCGCGCGCGGACCCGCAAGGTGGCGCTGGAACTGGCCGACGGAACCACGCTGACCGGACGCGTCGCGGCCGTCGAGGACGGCCTGCTGCACGTCGTGGTCCGGGACCGGTCGGACTGGTCGGTGCGCCAACTCAATCTCGACGACATAGTCAAAGCTGTTGTCCAAGTGGATTTTTCCGCACCCGGCAAGCGTGAATTGGAGCTGGTGGACCAAACCGGAAGGGGGGCCGATCAATGAACATCGACATGGCCGCACTGCACGCGATCGAAGCCGACCGGGGCATCCCGGCCGGTGAACTTCTCGAGACCATCAAGTCGGCGCTGTTGACCGCCTACCGCCACACCGAGGGCCACCAGCCCGATGCGAGCATCGACATCGACGTCAAGACCGGCGCGGTCAAGGTCATCGCGCGCGAGCACGACGACGAGGGTCGCGTCATCAGCGAATGGGACGACACCCCGGACGGTTTCGGCCGGATCGCGGCGACCACCGCCCGCCAGGTCATGCTGCAACGGTTCCGCGACGCCGAGAACGAGAAGCTCTACGGCGAGTTCTCGGCCCGTGAGGGCGACATCGTGGCGGGCGTCATCCAGCGCGACGCGCGCGCCAACGCCCGCGGCGAAGTGGTGTTGCGGATGGGCAGCGAAACCAAGTACTCCGAGGGCATCATTCCGGCCTCCGAGCAGGTGCCCGGCGAATCCTACGAGCACGGCGACCGGCTGCGGTGTTTCGTGCTCGGCGTGACCCGCGGCGTGCGCGAACCCCAGATCAGACTGTCGCGGACCCATCCGAACCTGGTGCGCAAGCTGTTCTCGCTGGAGGTTCCCGAGATCGCCGACGGCTCGGTGGACATCGTCGCCGTTGCCCGGGAGGCCGGCCACCGTTCGAAGATCGCGGTGACCTCGCGCGTCTCGGGCCTCAACGCCAAGGGCGCGTGCATCGGTCCGATGGGCCAGCGCGTGCGCAATGTGATGAGCGAACTCTCCGGCGAGAAGATCGACATCATCGACTACGACGAGGATCCGGCCCGGTTCGTGGCCAACGCGCTCTCGCCGGCCAAGGTGGTCTCGGTGTCGGTCATCGACCCCAACACCCGCGCCGCGCGTGTCGTGGTTCCGGACTTTCAGCTGTCGCTCGCGATCGGCAAGGAAGGACAGAACGCCCGGCTGGCGGCGCGCCTGACGGGTTGGCGCATCGACATTCGCAGCGACGCCGAAACCCCTGCCGAGCAGGCCGGGGCCGCCGGGACGCCGCGCAGCGGCGCGCCCGAGAGTTAGCCGACGACGGCAAACTGACACTGGTTCAGACGCGGGCTGCGGTAACGGTAGACTGAACCGTGATCCAGCGCGAGAATTCTGTCCCCATCGCACGGGAGCACCGCCGAACCGAAGGTCCGGTGCGAACGTGTGTCGGGTGCCGGAGACGAGAGCTGGCCGTCGATCTGCTTCGGGTAGTGGCTGATTGCAGCGGTGACGACGAGCGCCAGCATGGCGTCGCCGTCATGGTTGACACAGCGGGTAATCTTCCTGGTCGGGGTGCGTGGTTGCATCCCGATCCGCAGTGCCTGCAGGAAGCGCTTCGACGGCGGGCCTTTGTACGAGCACTGCGTATCACCGGTCCACCGGACACGTCCGCGGTGGTTGAGTACTTCGAGCAATCGGAGCACCCGACGATCTCGGTTAAAAGACAGGTAGCGAAGAACATGAGCACACCGTGAAGTCTCGATGACCATGCGTCATAGCTAAACCCGAGGCGTCGGCCTGAGCACTGCTGCCGCCTCCAGATGAGGAGAAGTAGTGGCCAAGGCCCGTGTGCACGAGTTGGCGAAGCAACTCGGTGTTACAAGTAAGGAAGTCCTCGCTCGACTGAGCGAGCAGGGCGAGTTCGTGAAATCGGCATCATCGACGGTGGAAGCACCCGTCGCGCGCCGGTTGCGCGAGTCGTTCGGTGGCGGTAAGGCAGCCGAGAAGGCGCCCCCGGCCCAGAAAGCCCCCGAAACCCCGGCGACATCCCCGGCTGCTGCCGCGCCTGCGGCACCCGCGGCACCGGTTGCCGGCGATGGCGCTCCGGCGGCCGCGGGCCCCAAGCCCGGCGGACCCAAGCCGGCCGCGCCCAAGCCGGCGGCACCCACCCCGCCGCCCGCGCCCACCCCGCCACCCGCACCTGCGGCACCCGCGGCCCCGGCGGCGGCCGCGCAGGCTCCGCCGGCGGCCACCCCCGCGCCGCGGCCCGCGACCCCGGGTCCCAAGCCCGGCGCACCGCGTCCGCCCCGCGTCGGCAACAACCCGTTCTCCACCCAGCAGCCCGTCGAACGCGCCATTCCGCGTCCGCAGGGCCCCCGGCCCGGCCCGGCCGGCCCCGGTGGTCCGCGCCCCGGACCCGGCGCGGTGCGCCCCGGCGTCACCCCCGGCAACATGCCGCCCCGTCCCGCCACCGGTGCGCCCGGTCGCGGTGGACCCCGCCCGGGTCCTCGTCCCGGCGGCGGCCCGCGTCCCGGCCCAGGTCAGGGCGCTCGTCCCGGTGCCGGCGGCGGCGGTAACTACCGCGGCGGCGGCGGTCCCGGCGGCGCTCCAGGTGCCGGCGCAGGTGCCCCGACCGGTGGTTTCCGCGGTCGTCCCGGCGGCGGCGGTCGTCCCGGTCAGCGCGGCGGTGCGGCCGGTGCGTTCGGTCGGCCCGGCGGTGCCCCACGGCGCGGCCGCAAGTCGAAGCGGCAGAAGCGTCAGGAATACGACTCGATGCAGGCGCCGGTCGTCGGTGGCGTGCGGTTGCCGCACGGCAACGGCGAAACCATCCGGTTGGCCCGCGGCGCGTCGCTGTCCGACTTCGCCGACAAGATCAACGCCAACCCGGCATCGCTGGTGCAGGCGCTGTTCAACCTCGGTGAGATGGTGACCGCGACCCAGTCGGTCGGCGACGAGACCCTCGAGCTGCTCGGCAGCGAGATGAACTACGTCGTCCAGGTCGTCTCGCCCGAGGACGAGGACCGTGAGCTGCTCCAATCGTTCGACCTCACCTACGGCGAGGACGAGGGCGGCGAGGAAGATCTCGAACAGCGGCCGCCGGTGGTCACCGTCATGGGTCACGTCGACCACGGCAAGACCCGACTGCTGGACAGCATCCGTCGAGCCAATGTCGGCGAGGGCGAGGCCGGTGGCATCACCCAGCACATCGGCGCCTACCAGGTCCTCACCGAGCTGGACGGCAACGAGCGCCTGGTCACGTTCATCGACACCCCCGGTCACGAGGCGTTCACCGCCATGCGTGCCCGTGGTGCCAAGGCCACCGATATCGCCATCCTGGTGGTCGCCGCCGACGACGGCGTCATGCCCCAGACGGTGGAGGCCATCAACCACGCGCAGGCCGCCGATGTGCCGATCGTGGTCGCGGTCAACAAGATCGACAAGGAGGGCGCCGACCCGGCCAAGATCCGGGCGCAGCTCACCGAATACAACCTGGTCGCCGAGGAGTACGGCGGCGAGACCATGTTCGTCGACATCTCGGCCAAGCAGGGCACCAATATCGACGCCCTGCTCGAGGCGGTGCTGCTGACCGCCGACGCGGCCCTGGATCTGCGGGCCAACCCCGACATGGAAGCCCAGGGTGTGGCGATCGAGGCGCATCTGGACCGCGGTCGCGGCCCGGTGGCCACGGTGCTGATCCAGCGCGGCACGCTGCGCGTCGGCGACTCGATCGTCGCCGGCGACGCCTACGGCCGGGTGCGTCGGATGGTCGACGAGCACGGCGAGGACGTCGAAGAGGCGATGCCGTCGCGGCCCGTGCAGGTCATCGGGTTCACCTCGGTTCCCGGGGCCGGCGACAACCTGCTGGTGGTCGACGAGGATCGGATCGCCCGGCAGATCGCCGACCGGCGCAGCGCGCGCAAGCGCAACGCCCTGGCGGCCCGGTCGCGCAAGCGGATCAGCCTGGACGATCTGGACGCGGCGCTCAAGGAAACCAGTCAGCTGAACCTGATCCTCAAGGGCGACAACTCCGGCACCGTGGAGGCGCTGGAGGAGGCGCTGCTGGGCATCGAGATCGACGACGAGGTCGAGTTGCGCGTCATCGACCGCGGCGTCGGTGGCGTCACCGAGACCAACGTCAACCTGGCGTCGGCCTCGAATGCCATCATCATCGGCTTCAACGTCCGCGCGGAGGGTAAGGCCACCGAACTGGCCAACCGCGAGGGTGTCGACATCCGGTATTACTCGATCATCTACCAGGCCATCGACGAGATTCAGAGCGCGCTCAAGGGCATGCTCAAGCCGATCTACGAGGAGAAGGAACTCGGCCGCGCCGAGATCCGGGCGATCTTCCGGTCGTCGAAGGTCGGCAACATCGCCGGCTGCCTGGTCACCTCCGGCATCATGCGGCGCAACGCCAAGGCGCGACTGCTGCGTGACAACGTGGTGGTCGCCGAGAATCTGACGGTGTCCTCACTGAAGCGCGAGAAGGACGATGTCACCGAGGTCCGCGACGGCTACGAATGTGGCCTGACTCTGACCTACAACGACATCAAGGAAGGCGACGTCATCGAGGCCTACGAGCTGGTGGAAAAAGAGCGCGGATGATGAGCGCAGCGAATAAGACCGGCAGGTTCAGCTAGCGATGGCCGATCCCGCGCGGGCGAAACGGCTGGCCAAGCGGATCTCGACGATCGTCGCCTCGGCAATCGAGTACGAGATCAAGGATCCGCGGCTGGCAGGCGTCACGATCACCGACGCCAAGGTGACCGGTGATCTGCACGACGCCACGCTGTACTACACCGTGCTGGGCCGCAGCCTCGACGAGGAACCCGACTACGTCGGGGCGGCGGCCGCACTGGAGAGCGCCAAGGGCGTGCTGCGGACGAAAGTCGGTGCGGGAACCGGAGTTCGGTACACCCCCACGCTGGCCTTCGAGCGCGACACCGTGCCGGATGCCGCCCATCGGATGGAGGAGTTGCTGGCCCGGGCGCGGGCCGCCGACGCCGACCTGGCCCGGGTTCGCGAGGGTGCCAAACCGGCGGGGGAGGCCGACCCGTACCGTGTCACTGGGGTGGAGGGCAACGAGGGAGCCCAACCGACCGAACCCGAGGACACCGGTGACGGCGATCGAACCGACGGCTGACACAGCCCTGGTAGGAACCCGCGTCGACGCGCGCGGGGCCGCAGACGTGCTCGACCGCGCCGAGACCATCGTCGTCGTCGCGCATGTGTATCCCGACGCCGACACCATCGGCGCGGGCCTGGCGTTGGCGCAGGTGCTCGAGCAGGCGGACAAGGACGTGGTGGTCAGCTTTGCCGCGCCGGCGGTGCTGCCGGAGTCGCTGCAGAGCCTGCCCGGCGGGCATCTGCTGGCACGCCCGGAACAGGTGCATCCGCACCCCGACCTGGTGGTCACCGTCGACATCCCCAGCGTCAACCGCCTCGGCGGACTGCGCGCGCTGCTGGATCGCGACGAGCACGGTGCGCGGCCCGAGGTGCTCGTCATCGACCACCACGCGTCCAACCAGCTGTTCGGCTCGGCCAACTACGTCGACCCGTCGGCCGATTCGACGACGCTGCTGATCGCGGAGTTGCTGGATGCCTGGGACAAACCGATCGACAAGTTCGTCGCGCACTGCCTGTACGCGGGGCTGATCACCGACACCGGATCGTTTCGCTGGGCCAGCCCGCGGGCGCACCGGCTCGCGGCCCGGCTGGTCGAACTCGGCGTCGACAACGCCGCGATCAGCCGCACGCTGCTCGACACCCACCCGTTCTCCTGGCTGCCGATGCTGGCGCGGGTGCTGTCCTCGGCGCAGCTGATCCCCGAGGCGCTGGACGGCAGCGGTCTCGTCTACGCCGTCGTCGCCCACCACGAGTGGGTCGACGCGCGGCCGGAGGAGGTCGAGAGCATCGTCGACATCGTCCGCACCGCCCAACAGGCCGAGGTCTCGGTGGTGTTCAAGGAGATCGAACCGGAACACTGGTCGGTGTCGATGCGCGCCAAGTCCTACGACCTGTCCACCGTGGCAACGGGATTCGGTGGTGGCGGCCATCGGCTCGCCGCGGGCTATTCGACGACGGGCACCGTGGCCGAGGTGGTCAGGGAGTTGCGTGCGGCCCTCGGGTGACCCGGAGGCGCCGTCGAGCCGTACCATCGCCGGGCTGGCACTGCCGGCCCTCGGGGTGCTGGCCGCCGAACCGTTGTACCTGCTGTTCGACCTCGCGGTGGTGGGCCGCCTCGGTGCGCTCGCCCTCGCGGGCCTGGCCATCGGCGGGTTGATCCTCTCGTTGGTGGCCTCGCAGGGCACCTTCCTGTCCTACGGGACCACCGCCCGTTCGGCGCGGCACTACGGCGCCGGCGACCGCCCGGCCGCGCTGCACGAGGGGGTCCAGGCCACCTGGCTGGCGGTCGGGCTGGGGCTGCTGATCATCGCCGTGGTGGAGGCCTTCGCCGCGCCGGTGGTCACCGTCATCGCCGGTTCCGACGACATCGCCGAGGCCGCGTTGCCGTGGCTGCGCATCGCGATCCTGGGCGCGCCGGCGATCCTGATCTCGTTGGCCGGCAACGGCTGGATGCGTGGCGTCCAGGACACCGTGCGGCCGCTGCGGTACGTGATCATCGGCTTCGCGCTGTCGGCGGTGCTGTGTCCGTTGTTGGTGTACGGCTGGCTGGGGTTGCCGCGCCTGGAGTTGGCCGGCTCCGCGGTGGCCAATGTGTGCGGGCAGTGGTTGGCCGCGGCGCTGTTCTGCCGGGCGTTGCTCGTCGAGCGGGTGCGGCTGCGTCCCGATCCGGCGGTGCTGCGGTCGCAGACCGTGATGGGTCGGGACCTGTTGTTGCGGTCGTTGGCCTTTCAGGCCTGTTTCGTCTCGGCGGCCGCGGTCGCGGCGCGCTTCGGTGCGGCCGCAGTGGCCGCCCATCAGGTGGTGCTGCAGCTGTGGAGCTTTCTGGCGCTGGCGTTGGATTCGTTGGCGATCGCCGCCCAGGCACTGGTGGGCGCCGCTCTCGGCGCCGGTCGCCCCGGGCATGCCAAGGCGGTGGCCGGGCGCGTGACGGTGTTCTCCACCGCGGCCGCGACGGTGCTGGCGGCGGTGATGGGGGCCGGCGCCACGGTGCTGCCCAAGGTGTTCACCACCGATCAGTCGGTGTTGGACTACATCGGGGTGCCGTGGTGGTTCCTGGTGGCCCAATTACCGGTGGCCGGAATCGTTTTCGCACTCGACGGGGTGCTGCTGGGCGCAGGCGACGCCAAGTTCATGCGCAACGCCACCCTGGCCAGCGCTCTGCTGGGGTTCCTGCCGCTGATCTGGCTGTCGCTGGCCTTCGGCTGGGGCCTGTGGGGGATCTGGGCCGGGCTGTCGACGTTCATGGTGTTGCGCCTGGTCTTCGTCGGCGTGCGCACCCTCTCGGGCCGCTGGGCCGTCTAGGGCCGCCCCCTCTCTCCCCGCGAGAGTGCGGGTCCCCGGCCGACACGCCGGGGTTTTCACGTAGTTTGCGCACGTTCGCGGGTGTCTTGGTGGGCACGTGCGCCACTCGTGCTGCTTTCGCGCCGTGTTGGGCGTTGACGCTGGCGGCCGCCACGTGGCGAGTATCCGCATGGATGCTGGACAAAGCCGAGATTGCCTTGGTGGCTTTGAGGTTGCGCTGGCGGCGCTAAATCGACCGAATTCCCGCCATGGACTCAATGTGAACGCCGAGGATGCAATCTCGAAAAGGAACCGCGGCCCGCGGCCAGTCTCAGATCCTTCACATGGCCCACCCGCTCACCCTCGCCCTCCGCATGGCCAATCCCTCGCGAGCGTGCGGAAACTCCGCATTTCGGTCGGCGTGTCGGCCGGAGACTCGGACGCTCGCGGGGAATGCGCTCGCGGGGGGACGTCGGGGCGGGGTCAGTCTGCGGCGGTGGGGCTACCGAGTAGATCACGCACCCGGTTGGCCACCTTGATGAACGCCGGGCGTTCCATCGTCTCGCCGTAGGCACGTTCGGCGGGCAGGTCGACGCCCAGCGTCTCCGCGATGCGTCCCGGGCGCGGGCTCATCACCACCACGCGGTTTGCCAGGTACACCGCCTCGGCGACCGAGTGCGTCACCAGGACGACGGTGGTGCCCGTCTCGCGCCAGATGCGATGCAACTCGACGTTCATCTTCTCCCGGGTCAACGCGTCGAGCGCGCCGAAGGGTTCGTCCATCAGCAGCACATCCGGTTCGTGCAGGAGTGCCCGACACAACGAAACACGTTGCTGCATACCGCCGGACAGCTCATGCGGCAGCGCGCTCTCGAATCCGCTGAGGCCGGTCATCTCGATCAGGTAGTCGCAGCGTTGCTGGGCGAGCTTGCGCGGCATGCCCCGCATCTCCGCCTGCAGCAACACGTTGCGCCGGACCGAACGCCATTCCAGCAGCGCGGCGCGCTGGAACACGTAGCCGATCTCGCGTTGCGGTCCGCGGACCGGGTTGCCCCGCAGGCGCACCTCGCCGGAGGTCGAGTCGGTCAGCCCGGCGATGACCTTGAGCAGCGTCGACTTACCGCAGCCCGACGGTCCGGCGATGGAGACGAACTCGCCGTCGGCCACCCGCAGGTTGATGTCCTGCAGGGCGGTCACGGTGCCGCGCTTGGAGGAGAAGGTGACGTTGAGGTCGTCGATCGCGATGGCGTCTTCGGTCACAGTGGTCTTCGGTCGGGGGAGTGTTGCGGCGGTCATGTCGTTGCCCTTCCTACTGCTCGGCCTTGGGCGCGAACGACGCGTCCCAGTAAACACCGGGGTCTCTCGCCGACTCCAGCAGTCCGGCCTCGGTCAAGGTGGTGACGGTGGTGGTCCAGTCCTCGGGGGCGTTGAAGCCGGGCGCCTGATCGGTGGTGGCGGGGGTGGACAGCAGCGGGATGGTCTGTTTCCACTGTTCGAGCAGCACCTCGCGCGGCGGCATCTGCGGATCCTTGCCGACCATCGCCTCGACCGCGGCGTCGGGGTCGGCGACGGCCGCGGCGAACGCCTCGCTGGTCGCGTCGACCATCGATTGCACCAGTTCCGGGTCACCCTCGATGGTGGCGGTGTTGGCGATCAGGCCGTTGCTGTAGAAGTTCAGGCCCGCATCGGAGTAACGCAGGTAATGCACGTCCCGGCCGCTCTTGTCGGCAACGGTGGGGCCCTGGTCGTGGGAGAAGCCGATCAGCCCGTCGACCCGGCCGGCCAGCATGGCGGCCATCTTGCCCGCGGCGTCCAGGCTCTGCTGGGTCACCTGATCCTCGGCGACGCCGACCTTTTCGAGATAGATCGGGAACGTGGTGGTCGGGGCGTCGCCGGCGGACACCGCGATGGTGCGGCCCGAAAGATCCTGCGGGGTCTCGATCCCGGAGTCGGCGAACACTTGCACGGCCGACGGTGTCGTCTGCAGGAAGACTCCCGCGCTCTTGATGTCGACGCCCTTGTCGATGTTGCTCAGCACCGCGGGTGCGTCGGCCCAGCCGAAGTCGACCTTCGACGAGCCCACCGCCTGCGCGGTCTTGGTGGAGCCCTGGCCGGCGTCGACCTGCAGGTCGATGCCGTGCTTGGCGAAGATGCCCTCCTGCACGCCGTAGTAGAACGGGGCGTGCTCACCGTACGGATACCAGTTCAACATCAGCGTGGCCGGGGCGGTGGAACCCGCTGTGGCCGCGGTGTTCTCGGCGCCGCTACCGCAGCCTGCCAGCGCCAGCATCGCGGCGGCGGCCGCGGCTACGGCCGTGAGACGGGGTCGGGTGACGATCATGGATCAGCTCCTGGTTCGTTTGGGTCGATGGTCACACGGCGGCGGAATTGACGATGCGCCGCGATGAATGCCAGGGGATGAGCAGGCGTTCAGCGATCTCGATGATCGCGAACATCAGGATCCCGAGCATCGACATGATGATCAGCGCCGCGAAAAGCATTGCGGTGTCGATATTTCCGTTCGCCTGCAGGATGACATAGCCGAGCCCTTCATTGGCGCCGACGAATTCGCCGACCACCGCACCGGTGACCGCGAGGGTGGCGGCGACCTTGAGCCCGGACATCAGCTGGGGCAGTGCGGCCGGCAGCCGGACCTTGCAGAAGGTCTTGAACCGGCTGGCGCCCATCGTGGAGGTGAGTTCCAGGATCTCCGGGTCCACCGACCGCATCCCGGCCAGCCCCGAGATGACGATCGGGAAGAACGCCATGAGCACGGCGACCAGGATCTTCGGCGAGGGACCGAAGCCCAACCACACGATGAACAGCGGCGCGACGGCGATCTTGGGGATCACCTGGGCGAAGAGGATGAGGGGGTAGACCGTTTTCTCCAGGCTCGTGGAGTAGACCATCACCACCGCCATGAACACGCCGAGGACGGCGGCGATCACGAAGCCGGCCACCGTCTCCCACGTCGTCACCCAGGTGTGCTGTGCCAGGTAGCCGACGTTGTCCGCGGCGGCATTCCAGGTATCGGCGGGCGACGGCAGGATGTAGGGGGCCACCAGCTGGGCCTCGGTAACCGCCCACCAGCCGGCCACCAGGGCGATGACGAGGATCAGCGGCCGCCACACCGAAGCCGCGGTGCGGCGTGGGGAGAAGGTCCGCCGCGCCCGTGGGGCGACGGGCCGGGCGGCCGGGCCGCCCGCCGGTGTCTGGGCGCGAGTCGAAGCGGTTACCGCCATCGAGGTTCCTAAGGGTCGCAGTGGCGCGGGAGCGAAGATCCTCACCCGCTGGGAATGCGCTTTCCGAAGCGGTTCCGACGATAACGTGACCTCGCACACACTGTCAACTGCATCGGGGGTGCGTCCCGGGTGCGCGTACCTCAGTCCAGACGGGTGCTGTCCCGCAGCAGGACCCGTCCGGGTACGCGTTCACGCAGGTCATCGATGTCGCCGGCGCCGTGAAGTGCGAGCTCGACGGCACGCGCACCGATCCGCTCGAGCGGGAGCGCGACGGTCGTCAGGCTCGGGGTGTGGTCCCGCAGCGTGGGGATGTCGTCGAAGCCGGCAATGCACACATCACGCGGCACCTGCAGGCCCAGCTCGCGCCAGGCGGCGATGGCGCCGATCGCCATCACGTCGGTGACGGCGAAGACGCACACCGGCGCGGCCGCGGCGCCGGGTTCGAGCTGCAGCGCGGCGGCCAGCCGACGGGCCGCGGAGTACCCGCCGTCGCGGGTGAAGTCGCCCGAGACCTCCACGACCGTGGAAAGCCCCCGTCGGCAGAGGGCCTCGACGAATCCGTTGCGGCGATCGACCGCGGTGCGGATGCTGCCCGGGCCGCCGATCACCGCGAATTGGCGATGTCCGGCGTCCATCAGTGCCTCGGCCAATTCCGCTGCGGCGGCCTGGTTCTCGGGCTCGACAGCGCCGCCGTATGCCAATGGCTGGCCGATGACGACCAACCGTCCGCCGTTGGCGCGGTAGCGCTCGAACTCGGCTTCCAGTTCGCGGTCCAAATGCCCGCTCTGGCGCGAGCCGGCCAGTACGATCGCGTCGGCGCGGTGGGCGATGAAGGTGCTGACCGATTCGCGTTCGATGTCGAAGTCCCGGTCGGTGCTGGCCAGCAGCACCTGCTTGGCCGCGGCGCGCGCCGCGGCCTGCGCGCCGCGCACGATCGACGAAAAGTAGGGGTCGGCGATGTCGTGGACGACCAGGCCCAGCAGTCCCGTCGAGGCCCGCGCCAGTGCCTGCGCCTGGGCGTTGGGGACGTAGCCGAGTTCGCGCGCGGCGGTGCGGACCCGATCCGCGACATCCTCGCCCGGCACCCGGCTCGAGCCGTTGAGCACGCGCGATGCGGTGGCCTGGGACACTCCGGCCCGCTGCGCCACGTCCTGCAGGGTTACCGCCGCCATCGCCGCTCCCGCTCGTTTTTCGAGAGTTCCGGAGTTGACCGGAACGCCTGCGCAGTCTACCTTGGAAAGCGCATTCCGAAGTGCACGCATCGCCGCCCACTCGTTGCCGAGATGGTCGCGGCGCCAGGTCCCATCGACCGCACTGGCTGTCGGCGTCCGATCCGCCGGTTCACTAGACGAGGAATTCGCGCATGTCTGCATCTCCCGGCTCCGGCCGCACCAAACTCCGTATCGCGATGAATGGCGTGACCGGCCGGATGGGCTACCGCCAACATCTGCTGCGGTCCATCCTGCCGTTGCGTGACACCGGACTGCTGCTCGAGGACGGCCGCAGGGTCGAGGTGGAACCGATCCTGGTCGGCCGCAACGCCGACAAGCTCGCCGAAATCGCCGCCGCCCACGGCGTCGAAGGCTGGACCACCGACCTGGCATCGGTGATCGCCGATCCGACGGTGGAGGTGTACTTCGACGCGCAGGTCACCTCTCGGCGGATGGCTGCCCTGACCGCGGCGATCAAGGCGGGCAAGAACGTCTACACCGAGAAGCCGACTGCCGAAACACTCAGCGAAGCAGTGGAACTCGCGCGGATGGCCGAGAACGCCGGCGTCGTCGCCGGGGTGGTGCACGACAAGCTCTATCTGCCGGGTTTGGTCAAGCTGCGCCGGCTCGTCGACGAGGGCTTCTTCGGGCGCATCCTGTCGATGCGCGGCGAATTCGGCTACTGGGTGTTCGAGGGGGACGGCCAGCCGGCCCAACGTCCGAGTTGGAACTACCGCGCCGAGGACGGCGGCGGCATCACCGTGGACATGTTCTGCCATTGGAACTACGTGATGGAGGGGCTGCTCGGCGCCGTCGAGGCGGTGACCGCCCGCACCGTCACCCACGTCCCGACCCGCTGGGACGAGCAGGGCCGACCCTACGACGCCACCGCCGACGACGCGGCCTACGGCATCTTCGAGATCGAGGGCGGCATCATCGCGCAGATCAACTCGTCGTGGGCGGTCCGGGTGTACCGCGACGAACTCGTCGAATTCCAGGTCGACGGCACCCACGGCTCCGCGGTCGCCGGACTGCGACGCTGTGTCGCCCAGCAGCGCGCCCACACGCCCAAACCCGTTTGGAATCCCGATCTTCCAGTGACCGAGACGTTCCGCGACCAGTGGCTCGAGGTGCCCGCGAACGCCGACTTGGACAACGGTTTCAAACTGCAGTGGGAGGAGTACCTGCGCGACGTGGTCGCGGGTCGCCCGCACCGGTTCGGCCTGCTGTCGGCCGCGCGCGGAGTGCAGTTGGCCGAGCTGGGGCTGCGCAGCTCGGCCGAGGGCCGGCGCATCGTTGTCCCGGAGATCGAGCTGTGACCGCCGCCGGCACGGCCACGGCCACGGCCACCGGCATCGGGCTCACGCTGCCGGTTGGCGGCGAGTTGCGCCGCCACGAGCTCGGCCGCCCCGGACCATGGCGGCGTCCCGACGCGCCACTCTCGTCCCGGATCGCTTATGCCGCAGCACATGTCATCCCCAAGGTGGATGCCGACAACACCCCGGGCGCACCGGCCGACCTGGACTGGGACCACACCCTGGCCTACCGCCATCAGCTGTGGTCCTACGGGCTCGGTGTCGCCGAGGCGATGGACACCGCCCAACGCGGGATGGGCCTGGACTGGGCCGCCACCAAGGACCTGATCGCCCGCAGCGGGCGCGAGGCCGCCGCCGTCGGCGGTCGGCTGGCCTGCGGGGCCGGCACCGACCATCTCGCCATCGCCGACGTCCCTGCCGGCGCCCGCGGCCTGGCGGCGATCACCGACGCCTACCGCACCCAGATCGACGTCGTGCGCGGGGCCGACGCGCAGGTGATCCTGATGGCCTCCCGGGCGCTTGCACACGTCGCGACCACGCCGGTCGACTACCTGTCGGTGTACGCGGCCGTGCTCACCGAGGCAGACCAGCCCGTGATCCTGCACTGGCTGGGGGAGATGTTCGACCCCGCGCTGCGCGGCTATTGGGGCAGCACCGATATCGCCGCGGCCACCACCACCTTCGGGCAGTTGATCGAAAACCACGCCGACAAGGTGGACGGTGTGAAGGTGTCGCTGCTCGACGCGGAACACGAGGTGGCACTGCGTCGCGCCTTGCCCGTCGGGGTGCGGTTGTACACCGGCGACGACTTCAACTACCCGGAACTGATCATCGGCGACGGCGCGGGTCATTCGGATGCGCTGTTGGGCATCTTCGCCGCGATCTACCCGGCGGCCTCGACCGCGTTGCAGGAGTTGGACGGCGGCAACACCGAGCGCGCCCGCGACATCCTGGAATCCACCCGCGCATTGGGCCGACACATCTTCGCCGCCCCGACCTACTACTACAAGACCGGCATCGCGTTTCTGTCCTGGCTCAACGGTCAGCAGCCCGGCTTCGCGATGGTCGGCGGGCTTGCCTCGGGCCGCTCGGTGGGCCACCTGTGCGAGCTGTTCGTGCTCGCCGACCGTGCCGGGTTGCTGTCGGACCCGGACCTGGCGGCGGGCCGGATGCGGATGTTCCTGACCGTGCACGGTGTCGGCTCATGACGGCCGCGGGCACGGAATACGCGCGGTTGTCGCTCAACACCATGACGACAAAGTCCTGGACACTCCGCGAGGCGGTGGAAGGCACGGCCGACGCGGGGCTGCCGGCGATCGGGCTCTGGCGCGACCGGGTCGCCGAGGTCGGCGTGGACATGGCCGCGAAGCTGGTGCACGACAACGGACTCCGAGTCTCGAGCCTGTGCCGGGGCGGCTTTCTCACCGGGATCGACAACGGCCCGGCGGCGCTGGCGGACAACCGCCGCGCCATCGAGGAGGCCGCCACCCTGGGCACTTCCGAGCTGGTGCTGGTGGCCGGCGGCATCCCGGATCGCGACCTGGCCGGTGCCCGCGCTCGGCTGGCCGACCGGATCGCCGCCCTGGCGCCGTACGCGGCAGAGCACCATGTGCGGCTCGCGCTCGAACCGCTGCACCCGATGTTCTGCGCCGACCGCGCGGTGATCTCGACGTTGGGGCAGGCGTTGGAATTGGCGGCTCCGCATCCCGCGGACGTGGTCGGCGTCGTCGTCGACACCTTCCACGTGTGGTGGGATCCCGACCTGGCGTCCGGAATCGCCGCGGCGGGCCGCGAAGGCCGCATCAGTTCCTACCAGATATGCGACTGGCTGGTGCCGATGACCGCCGACCCGTTGGTGTCGCGCGGCATGATGGGCGATGGCGTCATAGACTTCGACGCCATCAGCACACTGGTGGCGACGGCGGGCTACGACGGCGACGTGGAGGTCGAGATTTTCAACGAGGCGGTGTGGGCAACCGAGGGGCGTGCGGTCATCGAGACGATGAAGCGCAGGTACTCGGATCTGGTGCTGCCCGCCCTGTGAAGGTCCTGATCGCGCCGGACTCCTTCAAGGGTTCCGCCTCGGCCGCCGAGGTGGCCGCGGCCCTGGCGCACGGCTGGCGGTCGATGCGCGGCGACGACGAGATCGTGCTGCTGCCCCAGGCCGACGGGGGTGAGGGCACTCTCGAGGCGATCGCGACCGCCGGGGCGTGGCACTGGCGACAACTCGAGGTGCACGGCCCGGACGGTCGGCGCGTGCCCGCGCGCTGGCTCCTCGACGACGACGGCCGCGCGGTGGCCGAACTCGCCGAATCCTCCGGGATCGCGTTGCTGCCGCGGCTGGACCCGTGGCGCGCCGACAGTCGCGGGCTGGGCGAGGTGATCGCGGCGGCACTGGCCGCGGGCGCGCGCTCGGTGCAGGTGGGGCTGGGCGGATCGGCCAGCACCGACGGCGGCGCCGGAGTGCTGATGGCACTCGGGCTCAAGGCATTCGACGCCGGGGGCAACCCGATCGGCGTCGGCGCGCGTGGCCTGGCCGAGTTGGCACACGTCGACGCGGAAGGACTTGCGGCGCTGCCTCCGGGCGGCGTCGAACTGCTCGCCGACACCGAGGCACCGCTGTACGGTCCGCGGGGAGCCGCGGCGGTCTTCGGCCCGCAGAAGGGCGCGAACCCCGAGGACATCGCCGGGCTGGACAGCGGTCTGCGGCGCTGGGCGCAGGCCCTGCGCGCGGCCGGGCTGGCCGCCGACCCCGAGCAACCCGGCGCCGGGGCGGCCGGCGGAGTCGGATTCGGGCTGCTGGCCTGGGGTGCGACCACGACGTCCGGTTCGCAGCGCATCGCCGCGCTCACGGGGTTGCCGCGACACCTCGCCGACGCCGACGTCGTCGTGACCGGCGAGGGTCGCTTCGACGACACCTCGTTGGGCGGCAAGCTGGTCGGGCACGTGCTGGCCGCGGCTGAACAGGCCGGCACGGCCGCGGTCGTCGTCGCCGGCCAGGTCGCCGCGCAGTGCACGGTGCCGACCGTGTCGCTGACCGAGCTCGCGGGTTCGGGCGACGCGGCGATCGGCGATCCGCTGCGATGGCTACATGCCGCGGGAGCGGTTGCCGCGCAGCGGGTTTAGCGCCCCCGCGAAGGTGCGCAAACTACGCCCAGCTAGCGGCGTGTCGCCCGGGGACCCGCACGCTCGCGGGATGGGGGAATGGGGGATGGGGGATGGGGCGGGTCAGCGGACCTGGGCGCGGCCCCGGTCGATCACCGAGGCCCGGCTGGCGGCGATGTCGTCACCGCTGGTCGAGCGCATCCAGGCCCGCGCGGCCTCCGCCTCCATCCACAACCCCGGGTTGGTCTGCACGCCGTCGATGCGGTGGTAGGAGTCCAGCAGCGCGCGGACGGCCTTCTGGTTGTTGCCGACGATCGAGGCCGCCACCGCACGCGCTGCGTCCAGCAGCTGCTCGTGCGGCACCACCTCGGTGACCAGGCCGGCGCGCAGCGCATCGGCGGCCGACAGGTAGTCGCCGGTCAGGCTCATCCGCCGAGCCAGCCCCACCCCGACCTTCTGCGGCAGTCGGACCGACAGCCCCCAGGTGGGCATTAGCCCGACCCGTGCGTGGGTGTCGGCGAAGGCGGCCTTCTCGGAGGCGATCAGCACATCGCAGTACAGCGCCAGTTCCAGCCCGCCGGTCACGGCCGCGCCGTTGATGGCCCCGATCACGGGCTTGTCCATCGCGGGCCACTTGGGGGAGATGTCGGGCAGATCGGTGGTGTCGCCGAGTTCCTTGAGGTCCAGACCGGCGCAGAACACCGGATCGGCGCCGGTCAGGATCACCACGTCGACGTCGGCGTCGGCTTGGGCCCCGGCCAGCGCCCCGAACAGTTCGGAGCGCAACCCGGTGGACAGCGCGTTGCGCGACTTCGACCGGTTCAACGTCAGCGTCCGGACCCGGTCGGTGGTATCGATCAGCAGGATGTCAGAGGCACTCATGAGCATCACCGTAGCCACCGGCGCGCAACGGGCCTACGTTGGAGTCCATGTGCCGGAACATCACCGAGTTGCGCGGGTTGCAGCCGCCGGCGACCCCCGTGGAGATCGAGGCGGCGGCCCGCCAGTATGTGCGCAAGGTCAGCGGGATCGCCCGCACCTCCGACGCCAACGCCGAGGCGTTCGAGGTGGCCGTCGCGGAGGTCACCGCGATCACGGCCCGGCTGCTCGAAGACCTGCCGCCGCGCCGTCAGCCGCCCAAGACGCAGCCGCCGCTGCGCCGTCCCGAGGTCCGGGCACGCATCGCCGCCCGCGGCTCATGACCGCCGCACTCAAGGAGTGGAGCGCGGCGGTGCACGCGCTGCTCGACGGCCGCCAGCGGATCCTGCTGCGCAAGGGCGGCATTCACGAGAAGCGCTTCGACGTGGCGGCCGAGGAGTTCCTGTTGTTTCCGACCGTCGCGCACAGTCATGCCGAGCGGATGCGCCCCGAACACCGCGACCTGTTGGCGCCGTCGGCCGCCGACAGCACCGAAACCGAGATCGTGGTGCGCGCCGCCGCCAAGGTCGACGCGGCGATCGAGGTGCAGCGGCCCGACCAACTCGGCGACATCGAGGATCTGCACATCTGGACCGCCGAGTCGGTGCGCACCGACCGGCTGGACTTCCGTCCGAAGCATCGGCTGACGGTGCTGGTGGTCACCACCTGGGCCCTGATCGAACCGCTGCGGCTGCCGCGGCTGTCCGACTACGCGGGTTGCAAGAGCTGGGTGGACCTCGCCCTGGCCGAGGACGACGTGAAACTGGCCGAGCCCGTTCATGATTCGATCTCCGGTGCCGAGATCGCCGAGCGGGTGCGCAGCTCAGTCGGTTGACGGTCGGGCGGCACCGACCGGCAGCAGCAGCCGCGAACGACCGCGGTGCCCGATGGTGTGGGTGGCCGGGCGCATCGCGGTGCCCCGGGCGGGGTGCTCACCCGTGCCCAGATTGCGCGCATACCGTGGGTGCGAGCCGCCGGCCACCAGCACGCGGATCCGGGAACCGGCCGCGAAGCGGTGGGCGATCTCGTCGAGTTCCAGCCGCACCGGAGCGTCCCCCGGGCAGCAGACCAGCCGCCGATAGCCGTCGCTGAGGTTGCGGGAGCGGCCCTTCGCGTCGACCTCGCTGACCCGGACGAAGACGTCGACGTACGGATTGTCGGAGGCGTGGTCGAGTTCGAGCACCGGCGCGCCGTACACGTGGACCTCGGTCGCCAGCGGGTCGCTGTCGACGGCCAGCACATCGGCGCGCGCGGCCAGCGAGTCGTCGCGGCGGCGCCCACCGGCCGCCGACAGCAACCGGCCGCCGACGGTGGGGGTGGGATGGCGCGGATCGAAGGTGAACGACGACGACGCCACCGCCGATTCGGGCGCGGGCGTGCGCGTCAGCCGCCCCGATTCCAGGTACCACGTCTGTGCGGTGGTCACCGGCGGCCATTCGGCCAGCTCGTGCCATCGACCCCCGCCGGTGACCGCGACCCGGACCCGGCTCCGGGGCGGCGTGGGCAGGCCGGCCAGGTGCCGGTCCAGCCACCCCAGCGACTCGCGCAGCACCGCCGGTGCGGCCTTGCCCGTCATGTGGCTATGCGTCCAGGGCCCGATGGTCATGGCGACGTCGACGTCGCGGGCGCGTAGCCGCCGGTACTGCTCGAGGGTCTGCTCCAGGAAGAGGTCCTGCCAGCCGCCGATCAACAGGATCGGCACCCGGGTCCGATCCAGCGCGTCCTGGAATCGGTACCGGTCCCAGAACGGATCCTCGACGGCGGGGTGCTCGACCCACGATTCCCACCACGGGGCGCCTGCGCCGAGCAGTTGGCGCCCCGTCTCGGCCAGCGGGACCTGGTCGAGCGCCTTCGCCACCACCCGGCCGGCCCGCGCCTGTCGCAGCGCGGTTCGCAGCACGCCGGGATCCTCCTGGTGGCTGACCATGTTGCTCCAGCCCAAGAAGTCGTTGCCCGAGAACGAGCCGGTGCCCCAGCTGCTGGCGGCGAAGTCGTGCACGCCGACCACGACGACCGCCGCCGCCATGTCCGGCGGCGGATCCTGCAGCAACGCCCACTGCGTGGCTCCCAGATACGACAACCCGACCGTGCCGAACGATCCGGTGTACCAGGGTTGGTAACGCAGCCAGGCCGCGGTGTCGGCGCCGTCGGCGACCTCGTTGACGGTCGGATCGAAGTGCCCGCCGGAACCGAACGTGCCACGCACGCTCTGCAGCACCACGTGATAGCCGCGGGTGGCGTAGACGGAGGCGTACAGCGCCGAGAACGGCCAGCGCCGACCGTAGGGTCCGCGCACCAGCAGGGTGCCCGCCGGCCGGTCGGTCTCGGGGATGTAGTGGTCGGCGATCAACTGCACGCCGTCGCGCATGGGGACCGGTACCCGGCGCTCGACGCGGAAGTCGGTACGCGGCGGCGGGACCCGCAGCGCCCTGCTGAGCGCCTTTTTCACGCCGCGGGAGACGACCGGGTTGCTCAAAACTTGTAGTGCGGGGTCAGCTGGTGGGCCCGCATCAGGTTCTCCTGCATGCAGTCCGGGCGGCTGGGTGAGTAGATCGGCGAGTAGAACAGCGACTGCTGGATGACGCCGTAGCTGGTCCGGAACGTGATCATGCAGGTGATCCACCAGCGGTCGTTCCAGTCGGTGGGCTTCATCACCCAGAACTGGGCCGCGCGGTGCCCGTTGACGTCCAATTCGACGGCATCGGCGGGCAGTGACTTCTCGTAGGTCCGCCAGACGATGGCCTCCACCGCCATCTGATACTGGCCCGCGTCGTACTTGCAGCGCAGCGAGTTCTCCTGCTCGGGCGGGCCGAATCCCAGCCCCAGCCCGTTGACGACGTCCAACGGGATGTCGGTGCACGGGTTGAACGGCTCGGGGTCGGTGTAGTTGATCACGCTGCTGCCGCTCGTCGACGTCATCGGCGTGTCGGTGGATCGCAGCGCGACGTCGGTGGGGCCCGGGACCAGCGGCGCGGCGGTCTGCAGCGTGACCACGATCGCGGTGAGCACCGCCCCCAATACCGCGAACAACCGCATTCTGGCGACCATCACCACCCCACTCTCGTTGCGCAACCGACCTTGCGGGGAGTGTACAAGGAACAAACGAGAACCTGTTCTAGTTCGTCACTACGGGCCGCGCACCGCGGTCGAGACAGATGACTAGGGTGGATTGTCGTGACACACGAGACTGCGGGCAGATCGCGCCCGACCCTGTGGGCGGTCAGCGATCTGCACACCGGTCACACCGGCAACAAGCCGGTCACCGAGTCGCTGTACCCGTCCTCGCCGGATGACTGGCTGATCGTCGCCGGCGACGTCGCGGAACGCACCGATGAGATCCGCTGGTCGCTGGATCTGCTGCGCAGACGCTTCGCCAAGGTGATCTGGGTGCCGGGCAACCACGAACTGTGGACCACCGGCAAGGATCCGGTGCAGGTGTTCGGCCGCGCCCGCTACGACTATCTGGTCAACATGTGCGACGAGATGGGCGTCGTGACCCCCGAGCATCCGTATCCGGTGTGGACCGAGGAGGGCGGCCCGGCGACCATCGTGCCGATGTTCCTGCTCTATGACTACTCGTTCCTGCCGGCCGGAGCCACCACCAAGGCCGAGGGGCTCGCGATCGCGCGGGAACAGAATGTGGTGGCCACCGACGAGTTCCTGCTCTCCAGCGAGCCCTACGCGACCAAGGACGCCTGGTGCCGCGACCGGCTCACGCAGACCCGCAAGCGTCTCGAGGACCTCGACTGGATGACGCCGACGGTGCTGGTCAACCATTTCCCGTTGGTCCGCGAACCCTGCGATGTGCTGTTCTATCCCGAATTCTCGCTGTGGTGCGGGACCACCGAGACCGCCGACTGGCACACCCGGTACAACGCGATCTGCTCGGTTTACGGTCACCTGCACATTCCGCGCACCACCTGGTACGACGGTGTGCGCTTCGAGGAGGTGTCGGTGGGTTATCCGCGCGAATGGCGGCGCCGCAAACCCTATCGCTGGCTGCGGCAAGTCCTGCCGGACCCGCAGTACGCTCCCGGTTACCTCAACGAGTTCGGCGGGCATTTCATGATCACCCCGGAGATGCGGGCGACCTCGGAGAAGTTCCGAGATCGGTTGCGCAGCAGGCGATCATGACCAAGCGCATCGCGGCGATCGTGCCGGAGTCGGTGGCCTCGGCCGAGGTGTTCCACGACCCGCCCGGGCTGGTTCCGCTGCCGGAGGAGGAGGCGCTGATCGCCTCGTCGGTGGCCAAGCGACGCAACGAGTTCATCACCGTGCGGCACTGCGCGCGCCTGGCGTTGAGCGATCTCGGGTTGGGGCCCGCCCCGATCCTCAAGGGCAGCAAGGGCGAACCGCAATGGCCCGACGGTGTGGTCGGCAGCCTCACGCACTGCGAGGGGTACCGCGGCGCGGTGGTGGGATCGGCCGCGGTGGTGCGGTCGGTCGGCATCGACGCCGAACCCCACGATGTGCTGCCCGCGGGCGTGCTCCCGGCGATCAGCCTCGACATCGAGCGTGCCCAACTGGCGGCCCTGCCCGACGGCCTGCACTGGGATCGGATCCTGTTCTGCGCCAAGGAGGCCACCTACAAGGCCTGGTTTCCGCTGACCCAGCGCTGGTTGGGTTTCGAGGACGCCCACATCACCTTCGAGGTGGACGCGGCCGGCAACGCCGGGACCTTCACCTCCGAGATCCTGATCGATCCGGCCGCGCGGTTCGGGCCGCCGTTGACCCGGTTGCGGGGGCGCTGGTCGGTCACCGATGGGCTGGCGCTGACGGCGATCGTGTTGTGAGCAAGCCGATTCCCGCGCCCGGTTTGGTCGTCGTCGACAAGCCCGGGGGGATGACCAGTCACGATGTCGTCGGACGCTGCCGTCGGCTGTTCGGCACCCGCAAGGTGGGCCACGCCGGCACCCTGGATCCGATGGCCACCGGGGTGCTGGTGATCGGGATCGAACGGGCCACCAAGATCCTGGGTCTGGTGGCAGGGTCGTCCAAGACCTACACCGCCACCATCCGGCTGGGCCAGGTCACCTCGACCGACGACGCCGAGGGCGAACTGCTGCACGAGGCCGCCACGGCCGGGGTCACCGATGCGGCGATCAGCGCGGCGGTGGCCGCGCTGCGCGGCGACATCGAACAGGTGCCGTCGGCGGTCAGCGCGATCAAGGTCGGCGGCAAGCGCGCCTACCAACTCGCCCGCGAGGGGCAGACCGTCGAACTGGCCGCCCGCGCGGTGCGCATCGACGCCTTCGACATCACGGCCGTGCACCGCGGCGCGGACCGCATCGACGTCGAGGTCGTCGTCGATTGCTCGGCGGGCACCTACATCCGTGCGCTGGCCCGCGATATCGGCGTGGCGCTCGGTGTCGGTGGACACCTGACGGCGCTGCGGCGCACCCGGGTCGGCGGGTTCGGTCTGGAACACGCCCGCACCTTGGAACAGCTGGCCGAGGCGCCCGAGCTCAGCTACTCGCTGGACGAGGCGTGCCTGCTGGCGTTTCCCCGCCGCGAACTCGATGCGGGTCAGGCCGAGGACACCGGCCACGGCCGGCCGCTGCCCGCCGCCGGTATCGCCGGCATCTATGCCGCCGTGGCGCCGGACGGCCGGGTGATGGCGCTGCTGGAGGACGGCTCGGGCGGCCGTACCAAATCGGTGGTCGTGGTGCGCCCCGCGACACTGCCGTAAGTCCCGTCGGTGACGACGTAGGTCCCTGATGCGCGGCTGCCGCCAATGGCAGGATGAGGGCTATGACTAGCATTCCCGCGGCCGGATCGATCCTCATCGCAGACATCACCGGGGACTCGGTGGTGCGCATCCCCGCCGACGCCAGTGTTCTCGAGGCGGCCGAAGCGCTCGTCGCCAACGGCGTCGGGGTGGTGGTGATCGGTGACGAGCAGCGGCCGACCGCGCTGATCAGCGAACGTGATGTAGCCCGCGCCGTGGCCGCCGGACGGGATTTCGCCTCGACCCCGGCCGTCGAGATCGCCAGCACGACCTTGTTGTGGTGTGCGGCCGATACCACCGTGGAACAGGCGGCGCTGCGGATGACCGATAAGTACATCCGTCACCTGCTGGTCGAGGACGCCGGGAAGCTGGTGAGCATCGTTTCGGCCCGCGACCTGCTCGGGGTGTATGCCTCAGAGGCTGTCCGCGCCGACTTCGCCTGACCCTCGTGTTCCGCTGGGAACAACCCAGATAGCTTGGGCTGCAGGGCTTCCCAGCTCGATGGCGATGTCGGGGTCGGTGGAGCCGTCGGTGTTTTCGACCGCCACCGAGATCATCCCGGCGAAGTCGCGCCGCGCCACCACCCGAAGCCGGGAATCGAGGTTGATTCCCACGGTGTCGAAGTACCGCAGCATGTCCGAGTCGGCATCGGAGATGCGTGCCACGGTGCCGACGTCGCCGTCGGCGCAATCGGACAGCTGCCGGGCCGGCGGGGTCGGAACCTTGCCGTCGGCGGCCGGGATCGGGTCGCCGTGCGGATCGCGGGTCGGGTAGCCCAGCTTGGCATCCATCCGGTCGAGCATCCGGTCCGACACCGCGTGCTCGAGCACCTCGGCCTCGTCGTGCACCTCGTCCCAGCTGTAGCCCAGCTCGTTGACCAGAAAGGTCTCCAGCAGCCGGTGCCGCCGGACCATCGACAACGCGGCCGAGCGCCCCCGCTCGGTCAGGGTCACCGCGCCGTACTTCTCGTGGTGCACCAGGCCCTGGCCGGCGAGCTTGCGGATGGACTCCGAGGCCGTGCTGGCCGAGACGCCGATGCGATCGGCGAGCAACTTGGTGCTGATCTTCTCCTGCGACCATTCCTGAGCGGTCCAAATGACCTTCAGGTAGTCCTGGGCGACCGTGGTCAGGTCGCCGGCACCACTGTCGAGACCACCAGGAAGACTCACGAGGACGAGTTTAGGCAATGGTCTCCGCGTCCGGGTGTCCCGCGTGCCGCCGGTGGTCGGCGCGGCGCGCCCGGTTCGGCAACCCGGGCGAACCGGCGGACCCTGGCGTCGTAGGCTTGTCGACGTGCAGCGGTGGCGGGGACAAGACGAGATCCCCACGGACTGGGGCCGATGCGTCCTGACCATCGGTGTGTTCGATGGGGTGCATCGCGGACACGCCGAGTTGGTCGCCCGCGCGGTCAAGGCGGCCCGTGCCCGTGGGGTGCCCGCGGTGCTGATGACCTTCGATCCGCACCCCATGGAAGTGGTCTTTCCCGGTAATCACCCCGCGCAGCTGACCACCTTGACCCGGCGCGCCGAACTGGTCGAGGAACTCGGCATCGACGTCTTTCTCGTCATGCCGTTCACCGCGGACTTCATGAAGCTCACCCCGGACCGCTACGTGCACGAATTGCTGGTGGAACGGCTGCACGTGGTGGAAGTCGTGGTGGGGGAGAACTTCACCTTCGGCCGCAAGGCCGCCGGCGACGTCGAGATGCTGCGCACCGCCGGCGAGCGGTTCGGGTTCTCCGTCCAGGCGATGTCGCTGGTCACCGAGCAGGATCAGAACGACGGCGTGACGTTCTCCTCGACCTACATCCGATCGTGCGTCGACGCCGGCGACATGGCGGCGGCCACCGAGGCACTGGGCCGCCCGCACCGCGTCGAGGGCGTGGTCGTGCGCGGCGACGGTCGCGGCAAGGGGCTGGGTTTCCCGACCGCCAACGTGGCCCCGCCGATGCACTCGGCGATCCCGGCCGACGGCGTCTACGCCGCGTGGTTCACGGTGCTCGGCCAGGGCCCCGTGATGGGCACGGTGATACCGGGTGAGCGGTATCAGGCCGCGGTCTCGGTGGGCACCAACCCGACTTTCTCCGGGCGCACCCGCACCGTCGAGGCGTTCGTCCTGGACACCGCGGCCGACCTGTACGGCCAGCATGTGGCCGTCGACTTCGTCGCGCGGATCCGCGGCCAGGAGAAGTTCGATTCGGTGGACGAACTGGTCAAGACCATGCACGTCGACACCGAGAAGGCCCGCGCGATCCTGGGCGACGCCGGCTGATTCGGGGCCGCAGCCTGGCGAATCGTGGCCGGGCGGGTGGCGCTGTTAGACTCTGCGACGACGTTGACGTGGGCTGCAGTTCGCGGTGGCCGCGTCAGATCCCCGCCGGGGATGTGCAAAGTTCGCGGACTGAAAAGATGGAGTGAATTCGTGGCGCTTACCGCCGAGCAGAAAAAAGAGATCCTGGGCACCTACGGTCTGCACGAGACCGACACCGGATCGCCGGAGGCGCAGGTCGCGTTGCTGACCAAGCGCATCACCGACCTCACCGAGCACCTGAAGCTGCACAAGCACGACCACCACTCGCGGCGCGGACTGCTGCTGCTGGTCGGTCGCCGTCGTCGCCTGCTCAAGTACATCGCCCAGGTCGACGTGGCCCGCTACCGTTCGCTCATCGAGCGGCTGGGTCTGCGGCGCTGACTCATCGCCGCGTCATCCCCGCCGTGGTGATCATCGCGGCGGCCTGGGTGACCGGCTGTGCCGAGGTTCCGCCGGCCAACACGCGAGCCAACGATCTCGACGTGGGGGACTGCCTTCGGGTCGGCGGCGCCATCGACCGCCCCGAGGCCCACGAGGTGGCCTGCGGGAGCGCGGAATCCAACTACAAGGTGATCGCCACGGTCCAAGGCCCCGGCGGTGACCAATGCCCTCGCGACGCGGACTCGTTCTACTCCCAGCGGGGCGGGCTGTCGGACACGGTCAGCACGGTCTGCCTGGACATCGACTGGGTGGTCGGCGGCTGCATGAGCGTGCACCCCGAGCACCACACCGATCCGATCCGGGTGGACTGCGCCGATCGCTCGGTGCCGCATCGCCAGCGCGCCACCCAGATCCTGACCGGCGTCGCCAACGTCGATCAGTGCCTGAGCGGGCAGGGCTACGCCTACGAGGAACGCCTGTTCACCGTGTGCGTGGAGAACCAGCGCTGACGCGCTAACCTGCGCGTTTGTCGGTTTTGACAGCCCCGCGGTGTAGAGTAAGGCTGTTCCGGGTCTGTTCGGCCTGCGGACATCGGTGCGGTTCGCGCAGACCGCGCGCACCGTTCCAGCGCGTCACTGCTCCCCGTAGTGGGAAAGGTCGCCAATGTGGGCGGTCTTCGGTAGTGGCTGCCGGAAGAATTCCGGCAGCTTCGATCGACGGCCGTAGCCGCATCTGGGGACTGGACGCGTGACGACGCGAAAAAGTTTGAATACCAGAGAGGGCATGCGGACATCTATGTCTGTTGCTGAGATTGACGAAGGCGTGTTCGAATCGACCGCCGTCATTGACAACGGGAGCTTCGGCACCCGAACCATCCGTTTCGAGACCGGCCGGCTGGCCCAACAGGCCGCCGGCGCCGTCGTGGCCTACCTCGACGACGAGACCATGCTGCTGAGCGCCACGACCGCCAGCAAGACTCCCAAAGACCATTTCGACTTCTTCCCCTTGACGATCGACGTCGAGGAGCGGATGTATGCCGCCGGCCGCATCCCCGGCTCGTTCTTCCGTCGCGAAGGCCGGCCGTCCACCGATGCGATCCTGACCTGTCGGCTGATCGACCGGCCGCTGCGGCCCACATTCGTCAGCGGTCTGCGCAACGAGATCCAGGTCGTGGTCACCATCCTGAGCCTGGATCCCAAGGATCTGTACGACGTGCTGGCCATCAACGCCGCGTCGGCGTCGACCCAGATCTCCGGCCTGCCGTTCGCCGGCCCGGTCGGCGGCGTCCGGGTCGCACTCATCGACGGCCAGTGGGTCGCGTTCCCCACCGTCGAGCAGCTCGAACGTGCGGTGTTCGACATGGTCGTCGCCGGTCGTAAGACGGCCGACGACGTCGCGATCATGATGGTCGAGGCCGAGGCCACCGACAACGTCATCGACCTGATCGCCGGCGGCGCGTCCGCACCGACCGAGGCCGTCGTGGCCGAGGGCCTCGAGGCCGCCAAGCCGTTCATCGCCGCGCTGTGCCAGGCGCAGCAGGAACTGCACGACGCCGCCGGTAAAGAGACCGCCGACTACCCGCTGTTCCCCGAGTACGGCGAGGACGTCTACTACTCGGTGGCCTCGGTGGCCACCGACGAGCTGTCGGCCGCGCTGGCGATCGCCGGCAAGAACGAGCGCAACGACCGGACCGACGAGATCAAGGTCGAGGTGCTCGAGCGCCTCGCCGAGACCTACACCGGCCGCGAGAAGGAGATCGGCGCCGCCTTCCGTGCGCTGACCAAAAAGCTTGTCCGGCAGCGCATTCTGACCGACCACTTCCGCATCGACGGCCGTGGCGTCACCGACATTCGGGCGCTGTCGGCCGAGGTTGCGATCATCCCGCGGGCGCACGGCAGTGCCCTGTTCGAGCGCGGCGAGACCCAGATCATGGGTGTCACCACCCTCGACATGGTCAAGATGGCCCAGCAGATCGACTCGCTGGGACCGGAAACCTCCAAGCGCTACATGCACCACTACAACTTCCCGCCGTACTCGACCGGTGAGACCGGCCGCGTCGGCTCGCCCAAGCGCCGCGAGATCGGCCACGGCGCACTCGCCGAGCGCGCGTTGATGCCGGTGCTGCCGAGCGTCGAGGAGTTCCCGTACGCCATCCGGCAGGTCTCGGAGGCGCTGAGCTCCAACGGGTCCACCTCCATGGGTTCGGTCTGTGCCTCCACGCTGTCGCTGCTCAATGCCGGTGTGCCGCTGAAGGCGCCGGTGGCCGGCATCGCCATGGGCCTGGTGTCCGATGACGTGGAAATTGAGGGTGGTGGCGTCGAAAGACGCTTCGTCACGCTGACCGACATCCTCGGCGCCGAGGATGCCTTCGGCGACATGGACTTCAAGTGCGCAGGCACCAAGGAGTTCGTCACGGCGCTGCAGCTGGACACCAAGCTCGACGGCATCCCGTCGCAGGTCCTCGCGGGCGCGTTGGCCCAGGCCAAGGACGCGCGGCTGACCATCCTCGAGGTCATGGCCGAGGCCATCGACGAGCCCGACGAGATGAGCCCGTTCGCGCCGCGGATCACCACCATCAAGGTGCCGGTGGACAAGATCGGCGAGGTGATCGGGCCCAAGGGCAAGATGATCAACTCGATCACCGAGGAGACCGGCGCGTCGATCTCCATCGAGGACGACGGCACGGTATTCGTCGGCGCCTCCAACGGTGAGGCCGCGCAGGCCGCGATCGACAAGATCAACGCGATCGCGAACCCGCAGCTGCCCAAGGTCGGCGAGCGGTTCCTCGGCACGGTCGTCAAGACCACCGACTTCGGCGCGTTCGTGTCGCTGCTGCCGGGCCGCGACGGCCTGGTGCACATCTCGAAGTTGGGGCGCGGCAAGCGCATCAACAAGGTCGAGGATGTCGTGAAGGTGGCCGACAAGCTGCGCGTCGAGATCGCCGACATCGACAACCGCGGCAAGATCTCGTTGATCTTGGTCGCTGACGACGACGCCGCGGCAGCGGAGGCACCGGAGGACACTCCGGCGTCTACGGATGTTGCGACCGCCGACGCCTAGAGCCGACGGAGCGGCGCACGACCAGTTGGCCGTGCGCCGCACCGCTCTACCGGGCGGCCTGCGGGTCGTCACCGAGTTCGTGCCGTCGGTACGCTCGGCCTCAGTCGGGGTGTGGGTCGGCATCGGTTCCCGCGACGAGGGTCCCACCGTGGCCGGTGCCGCACATTTCCTCGAACACCTGCTGTTCAAGGCGACCCCCACCCGCACCGCGGTCGGCATGGCCCAGGCCATGGATGCGGTTGGCGGGGAACTGAATGCGTTCACCGCCAAGGAACACACGTGCTATTACGCGCATGTGCTCGACTGCGATCTGGCGTTGGCCGTCGACCTGGTGGCCGACGTCGTCCTCAACGGGCGATGCGCGGCCGAGGATGTCGAGGTCGAACGTGACGTCGTGCTCGAGGAAATCGCGATGCGCGATGACGATCCGGAAGACACCCTCGGCGACGTGTTCTCCTCGGCGATGTTCGGCACCCACCCCGTGGGCCGGCCGGTGATCGGCAGCGTGGAGTCCGTCGAGGCGATGACACGCAACCAGTTGCATTCGTTCCACCTGCGGCGCTACACCCCCGATCGGATGGTGGTCGCGGTGGCCGGCAATGTCGATCACGACGAGGTGGTGGCCCTGGTGCGCGAGCATTTCGGTGCGCGCATCGTCGAGGGCCGCAACGCTGCCGCCCCTCGGGTCGGCAGCGGCCGGGTGAGCGGGCTACCGGCGCTGGAATTGGTGAGCCGGGACGCCGAGCAGACCCATCTGATGCTCGGAGTGCGTGCGCCGGGCCGCAACTGGAAGCATCGCTGGGCGCTGGCGGTGCTCAACAATGCACTGGGCGGCGGACTGAGTTCGCGTCTGTTCCAACAGATTCGGGAGTCACGCGGGCTCGCGTACTCGGTCTACTCGATGGTGGACACCTTCGCCGACACCGGCACCTTGTCGATGTATGCGGGCTGCCTGCCCGAGCGGTTCGACGAGGTGGTCACCGTGGCCCTCGACGTCCTCGAAGACATCGCCACCGACGGCATCACCGAAGAGGAATGCCGGATCGCCAAGGGTTCGCTGCGCGGCGGACTGGTGCTCGGGTTGGAGGACTCGGCCTCGCGGATGCACCGGATCGGCCGCAGCGAGATCAACTACGGCAAGCATCGCAGCCTCGATGAGACGCTGGCGCAGATCGACGCCGTGCGCCTCGATGAGGTCAACGCCGTGGCGCGCCAACTGCTGACCAAACCGTTCGGCGCCGCGGTGCTCGGGCCGTGTTCCTCCACCCGTGCTCTGCCGCACCGACTCAGGGCGAGGGCAGGGACCCGATGACCTTCACCCTGGCCGACCTCGAGGTGCCCCTGGTGGGCGCCCCGATGGCCGGGGGCCCCACCACGCCGGCACTGGCCGCCGCGGTATCCAACGCCGGCGGGCTGGGATTCCTCGCGGCGGGATACCTACCGGCACAGCGGTTGGCGACAGATCTCCACGCGGCACGCTCAGCCAGCACCCAAGCCCTCGGCGTCAATCTCTTTGTGCCGCAAGCCAGTGTGGCCGCGCCCGAGAAACTGCTCCGGTACCGCGGGGAACTGACCGCGCTGGCCGAGCGGTTCGGCGTCGAGGTCGGCCCGCCCCGCTTTGACGACGACGGCTGGTCGGAGAAGCTCGAGGTGATCGCCGACCTGCGCCCGGAGGTGGTGTCTTTCACCTTCGCCCTGCCGCAACAGGCTGTGCTGCAACGGCTTCGCGGCCTGGGCATGTCCACGATGATGACCGTCACCAGCGCCGACGAGGCGGCTGCGGCCGTCGCACAGGGTGTCGACGCGGTGGTGGTGCAGGGACCGGAAGCCGGCGGGCACCGTGCCAACTGGAACCCCACCGGGCGGCCTCCCGAGCAGTCCCTTTCCGCGTTGTTGGCGGCGGTCCGCGGTGTGGTCGACGTGCCGATCATCGCGGCCGGCGGTCTGGGCGGCGCCGGGGGCGTGGCCTCGGTGTTGGCTGCCGGAGCGGCCGCGGCGCAGGTGGGCACCGCACTGCTGCTCGCCGACGAGGCCGGTACCAACCCCGTCCACCGCACGGCGCTGATCTCCGGGGACTTCACCGAAACCGCGATCACCCGGGCGTTCTCGGGCCGCTTCGCCCGCGGCCTGCGCAACGACTTCATGCGCCGGTTCGACGATCTCGCGCCCGCCGGATATCCCGAGGTGCACTACATGACCTCGCCGATCCGGCGCGCGGCCGTCGCGGCCGGCGATCCGGCCGGCACCAATCTGTGGGCGGGGACCAACTTCGCCGCGGCCGCCGCCCGCCCGGCCGCCGACGTGATCGCCGGCCTCACGCCGTAGGGAGTCGATCCCCGGCCGGTGGCGGGCGCCGGGCAGACTGGGGCCGTGCGTGCCACCGACCCCTGCCCCTGCGGCCGCGACGATGCGTTCGGTTCCTGCTGCCTACCGCTGCATGTGGGGGAGCGGCAGGCCGGCACCGCCGAGGACCTGATGCGGGCCCGCTACAGCGCGTATGCCACCGGCGATCTGGATTTCGTCTGGCGGACCTGGCATCCGCGCACCCGGCCCGGTGAGCTCACCGCTGATGATCAGCCGCACTGGACCGGCCTGCAGATCCTCGCCACCGGGGCCGGACAACCCGGCGATGCCCGCGGCGAGGTCGAGTTCATCGCCCACCACCGAGCAGGTGTGTTGCACGAGCGGTCGCGGTTCGCCAGGCGCGCCGGCCGGTGGTGCTATGTCGACGGTGACCTGTTGGACTGAGCGGCGATCACGCCAGCAGGTCGGCCGGGTCGGTGAACGGTAGCTTCAGGTCGGCGGCGACCCGCTCGGACAGCAGCGCGCCGGCATGGGTGGAGAGCCCCCTGGCCAGCGCGGGATCGGCCTGACAGGCCGCCCGCCAGCCCCGGTCGGCCAGCTCGAGTACGTAGGGCATGGTCGCGTTGGTGAGGGCGAAGGTCGAGGAGCGCGGTACCGAGCCGGGCATGTTGGACACACAGTAGAAAACACTCTCGTGCACCATGAACGTCGGATCGTCGTGGGTGGTGGGCCGGGAGTCCTCGAAGCAGCCGCCCTGGTCGATCGAGATGTCGACCAGTACCGAGCCTGACCGCATCTGGGCGACAAGGGAATTGGATACCAGCATCGGCGCATGCGCGCCCGGGGTCAACACCGCGCCGATCACCAGGTCGGCTTCCTTGACCGCGGCCGCCAAATCGGAGGTCCACGAGTAGCGGGTGCGGATCCGCCCGCCGAATTCGGCATCGATGTCCCGCAACCGCTCGAGGTTGATGTCGAAGATCGTGACGTCGGCGCCCATGCCGGCGGCGATCCGGGCGCTGTTGTAACCGGCAGTGCCGCCGCCGATCACGACCACCTCGGCCGGCGCGACGCCCGGTACGCCACCCATCAGCACCCCGCGGCCGTCGTGCGAACGCATCAGGTGATAGGCGCCGACCTGCGCCGACAGCCGCCCGGCGACCTCGCTCATGGGTGCCAGCAGCGGCAGCGAACCGTCCGGCAACTGAACCGTCTCGTAGGCGATCGCGGTGGTGCCGGCGGCCAGCAACGCCTGGGTGCACGGCTTGGACGCGGCCAGATGCAGGTAGGTGAACAGGGTCTGATCCCGGCACAGGTGCCGGTACTCGGCCTCGACGGGTTCCTTGACCTTGAGGATCAGGTCGGCCTCGGTCCACACCCGTTCGGCGGAATCGACGATCTTGCCGCCGACGGCCAAATAGTCCAGATCAGAGATGGCCGAGCCCGCGCCTGCGCCCGCCTGGATGGACACCTCATGACCGCGCCGGGCCAACTCCAGCACCCCAGCCGGGGTGATCGCCACCCGGAACTCGTTGTTCTTGGTCTCCATCGGGACGCCGACTCTCATCTCCCCACCCTAATCTCGCCGGAACGATCAATTGGGTCAGAAGGAGCGTGCGGAGTTCGCCGGCACGTCGATTCGGCCGGGGGATTGTGCACGCGAACAAACTATCGACGGGCCGTCCACATCCTGCAACATCGCCCGGATCGACGCGTCGGGCCTGCTTACCCTCAGCCGACAAGTTTTTCGCAGGGTCCGCTGCTGGACCCCCGAGCCTGGTTAGAGGCGCAGCAATGTATTTGACCCAGGGATTGCATCGAGGTGTTCAACAGACACCCGAGATGGACATGACGATCTGTGGCCGGCGGGTCCGGACCTTCCGGGAGGTCGCCGACCGTGTCGCCCGCTTGGCCGGTGGCTTAACCGATTTGGGCGTACGGACCGGCGACCGGGTGGCGATTCTGGCGCTGAACTCGGACCGCTACCACGAATACTTGCTGGCGGTGCCGTGGGCCGACGCGGTGCTGACCCCGCTGAACACCCGTTGGAGCGAGGCCGAGATCGGTTATGCGCTACGGGATTCCGACGCCAAGGTACTGCTGGTCGACGAGGCGCATGCCGGCATGCTGGCGGCGATCCGGGGCGGCTGTCCGGACCTGACGGCGGTGGTGTATTGCGGAGACGGTACGGCCCCCGAGGCGACGGTGGACTACGAGGACCTGCTCGCGGGCGCGCGCGGCGTGCCGGATGCCAGGCGCGGCGGCGCCGAACTGGCCGGCATCTTCTACACGGGCGGGACCACCGGCGACCCCAAGGGCGTGATGCTCTCGCACGCCGCGATGGTGACGTCGTGGCTCGGCGCCATCGCCTCCGGCCACTTGTTCCGAGCGGGCCACCAGACCCGCTATCTGCATGCCGCGCCGATGTTTCATCTGGCGGACCTGGCGGCCTGGGGCGCCGCCACGCTGCTCGGCGGCACGCACGTGATTGTGCCGCGCTTCGATCCGAGCGCGGTGTTCGCGGCCGTCGAATCCCAGCGCGTCACCGACGTCGCCCTGGTGCCGACGATGATCCAGGCGATCATCGACCACCCCGACCTGTCCGCGCACGACCTGTCCAGCGTGCGCGCGGTCCTCTACGGCGCCGCACCGATTCCGGCGGCGATGCTCGAACGTGCCGCCGCCGCACTGCCGCAGGCATCGTTCACCCAGGCCTACGGGATGACCGAATTGGCGCCCATCGCAACGCTGCTCGGTCCCGAGGACCACGCCGAGCCCCGACTGCTGGGTTCGGCCGGCCGCGCCGCACCCAACTGCGAGGTGCGTGTCGTCGACGAGACCGGCATCGAGGCGCCGCGGGGCACCGTCGGTGAGATCGTGGTGCGCGGCGCCAACGTCATGCTCGGTTACTGGAACAAACCCGCGGAAACCGCCGCTGCGCTGCGCGACGGGTGGATGCACACCGGCGACGGCGGATACATGGATGAGGCCGGCTATGTGTTCGTCGTGGACCGGATGAAGGACATGATCGTGACCGGCGGTGAGAACGTGTACTCGGTCGAGGTGGAGAGCGCGGTGGCCCGCAATCCAGCGGTGGCCCAGTGTGCGGTCATCGGCATTCCCGACGCGCGGTGGGGCGAACGGGTACACGCCGTCGTGGTGCTGCGACCTGGTGCCCACACGTCCGAGGCGGAGGTCCGCCGGCACGCCAAGCAGTTCATCGCCGGCTACAAGGCGCCGACCAGCGTCGACTTCGTGGCGCAGCTGCCTGTCTCGGCGGCCGGCAAGGTGCTCAAACGCGAACTGCGCCAGCCATATTGGGCGAGCAGCAGTCGTCAGGTGTAGTGCGCATCGACGGGCAGCATGTCCTCGCCGAACGTCTTGGTCAGCAGTAACGCCACCTCGAGGTCCAGTCGCCGGCGCTGCAGTGGATGGCCGAGCAGCGCCTCGATGCGCTGTAGCCGGTAAAGCACGGTGTTGCGGTGCATGAACAGCCGTTCGCTGGCCCGCCGGGTGTTGCCGCCCTCCTGCAGGAAGACCCACAATGTCTCCCGCAACTGCTCGGCCGCGGTGGTGCGGACCGCGAGCTCGCCGAGGGTCCGGGCCACGAAACGGCGGGATTCCTCCTCCTCACCGGCGAGCAGCGCGACCGTGGCGACGTCGGCGTGCAGGGTCAGCCGCCGCGGTGACGGCATCCGGGCGGCGACCCGGCGCGCCCGCTGCGCCTGTTCGTGACTGACCCGGAACGCGTCCGCGCCCGCGGTGGTCTGGCCGACCGCGATCAAGACCTCTGACTTCGGGAGCTGCTCGGCGCATTCGGCGAGTCGGTCGGGATCGGGCTCGCCGGCGATCCAGGCCCACATCGCGCAGGTGCCGGCGGGCAGCATCAGCATTTGCGGCACCCCCGCCGCGGCGGCCAGGGCGGTCAGGGTGCGTGCCAGCGCGCCGAGCTGCAAGTCCACCTCGCCGTGCGAGGGCATCCAGGCCACCAGAGCGGTCTGGGGGGCCCGCAGGTCGTGATCGAGCTGGCGGCCGGCGTGCTCAACGGGGATGCGATCACCGCGGAGCAGCCGCTCCACCACGGCGGTGCGACGCGCCGCCGCCCCCAGCACCCATCGGTCGCGCTCGCGCTCGTAATCGGAGACCAACTGGGCGACAACACGATCGAGGTAGATGTTCAGCTCGTCGAAGCTCTGGTGCAACGCCTCGATGAACACGTGCTGTTCGGTGAGTCGCTCGGCGAGCACATCCATCCAGAGCCGGGAGAACAGCGTCTGCCCCACGCGGTAGGACTGGATCAGCGATTCGAGCGGCAATTGCCGCCGCGCGACGGTCGAGGCGAACGCGGTCACTTCCGGCCGGATCGGTACCTGCTCGGCCACCGTCTCGGCCCGGAACACCGAGAGCATCGCCGCCACATTCCCGTACGCGCTGGCCTCGACTTCACGCACCAGATCGTCGTCGTCGAAGAATTCGGGTACCGACCCCGCCAACTGCTCGCTGAGTTGCACCGCGACCTCATCGGCCCGGGCGGCGAGATCATGGGCGCACGCGACGATCGCGTCATCGGCGGTGCCCACACTGACCACCGCTGAGATGTTACTGGGCCGGACGTTGCGGCAGGTCAGTATCGGTCAAACCGGTTGCCGAGGATACCAATCGGGGCGACCCGGTGTGCGGGCCCACGGGGTTCGGTCCGAGGCGGCGCGCCCGTCGTCGCCCCGCGCGGATCTCGCGGCGCAGCGTCTTCAGGTAGTGGTTGTGGTCGACCTGGACGGTGTGGCGGGTGGAGTCGATGAATCGCTTGCGCAGCCAACGCTGATCGGCGTCGATGGCGCGGCGCATGAGCTCGGCGGTGGGCAGCGCGCAGCGGCCGGCAAGCAGCTCTCCGATCCATTTGCCCTGCAACTCGGCCAACGGCTGGATGGCCCCCAGCGGTTGGCACAGCCCGACGAAGAACAATCCGGGCCGGTCCGGGTCGACCACGCGGTGGTAGAGCGCGATCTGGTTGTCGGGGGCCGAGACGTAGGCCTGGTCGAAGAACGGAAAGGTGATCCGGTAGCCGGTGGCGCAGACGATCACGTCGACGGCTTCGATGCTGCCGTCGGCGAACCGGACCCGGTCGCCGAGCAGCTCCGCGATCGGTGGTTTGGGCGTGATGCGGCCCAGCCGCAGTTCATCCATCAGGCCGGCCGACATGGTGGGATGGGCGTCGCCGAAGGAGTGATCCGGCGCCGGCAGTCCGTAGTCCTGAGCGCGACCGTTCACCAACCGCATCAGTGCCCCCAGGAGCACGCGCCCGGGCTTGTGTGACGCCGAGTTCAGCAACCAGTTCGGCGGTGCCATCCCGAACACGTACTTCGGCATGATGTGGGCACCGCGTCGCACCGAAAGATAGGTCTTGTCGGCCAGATGTGCGGCCTCGCAGGCGATATCGACCGCGCTGTTGCCGATTCCGACCACCACCACCTGCTTTCCGGCCATGAACGCGGCGTCTCGGTAGTCTCGGGAATGCATCACGGTGCCGGCGAAGTCGCCCGGGAACATCGGCTCCGGCATGCGGGCGTCCCAATGGTGACCGTTGGCGACGAGCACCTGGTCGTAGAGCTGGACGCGGCCGTCGGCCAGTCGCACCTCGAAGCCGCCGCCGTCGAGCGGCGTGACCCGGGTGACCTCGGTCTGGAACTGAATGTGATCGTGGAGGCCGTGGTGCCGCGCGTAGTCATCGAAGTAGCGGGCGAAATCCCAGTGGCTCGGATACGCCGGCAGGTCGTCGGGCATCGGGAAGTCGCGGTAGCCCATGTAGGCCTTCGGCGCGTTGGAACTCAACGTGCGATATGCGGCGGCGACCCCGCTCGGGTTGTCGAAGACCCACAGGCCGCCCACCCGGTCGCTCTTCTCGTAGCAGTCGAACGCAATGCCGGCGTTCTTCAGCCCGGCGCAGGCGGCCAGCCCCGCCGATCCGGCGCCGATCACGCAGGCCCGGGGAATTCTGGTGGCAGTCATGAAGCTGTCCTTTCCGACAGTGACAACAGGAACGAAATCTGCTCGCCGACAACGGCATCGAAGGCCGGTCCGCAGTCATACACATCGAAATGCCCGGTCTCGGCATACTCACGGACGTCGGCGTTGGCCCGTCGGGCCGCGGCTCGGGCCAGGTCCGCGGGGGCGTTGAGATCCGCGGTGCCGATCTGCACCAGCATCGGGCAGCTGATGCGGTGGGCGTGCCGGCCGGGCCGATACCGCGGCACGTGGAGCAGCATGCGGGCGGCGAACTCGTTGCGCCACAGCGGCGCATGCCGGGCCGCTGCCAGATAGCCCGGCAGGGCGTCCGGTGTGGTGAGCATCGCGACGGTGTGCGCGGCGCCGACCGCGGGCAGCAGCACCGGGGGACGCCCGAGGCGCGCGCCGATCGCATCCCGCACCGCGGCGAAGCAGAGCCGGACCGCGATGCCGGCGGTGATCGTGTGCCGCATCCGCAGTAACGTCGTCAGCCCGTCGGCAATCGGGGTCAGGGCGATGGCCCCGAGCAGGTCGTGCCGCTGCGCAGCGACCGAGAACACGTGGCCACCGGATAGTGAGGTGCCCCAGATAGCCACGCCGGCAACGTTTTCCAGGCGGTGGGCGGCGGTGAGCGCCGCGTGGTAGTCCTGACACTGTGCGGCGAAATCGATGATCTGGCGGGGTTGTCCGCCGGAGGCGCCGAAACCGCGGTAGTCGAAGCACAGCGCGTCGATCCCGGCGGCGGCGAAGCGCTCACCGAAGCCCACCAGCCCGGCGTCCCGGGTGCCGCAGAAGCCATGGGCCATCACCACGCACGGCCGCCGGCCCGGGCCGGCGGCCGCATAGTGCCAGGCCGCGATCGTGGTGTCGCCGGCCGGAATGCGGAGCTCGCGCCGAGTCATCGGCGGGCTTGCGGGGTGTTGGCGCCCGGCGCGGCCAGGAACCGCCGGTAGGCGAGGGCGAACTCCGGTGTCGCGATGCACTGCAGTTGGGCGTCGAGTTCCGCGTCGAGGGTTTCGGACCACAGCGGCCGGGCGGCGCGGTCGATGATGCGTTTGGCCAGCCCGTTGGCGGTCGTCGAACAGGCCAGCAACTCGTCGGTCAGGGTCGCCGTCGCGGCCGCCAGCCGCGCCGCCGGGGCGACCCGGTTGGCGATGCCCAGCCGCCCGGCCCGGGTCCCGTCGATCATCGCGGAGGTGAGGATCAGTTCCTTGGCCCGGCCCGTCCCGATCAGCGCCGCCAGCCGTGCGGCACCCCCGACGTCGGGCACCACGCCCATCCGGGTCTCCGGCAGGCCCAGCGTGGCGTCGCCGGCGATCACCCGCAGGTCGCACGCCAGCGCCAGTTCGAATCCGGCGCCGATAGCCCAGCCGTGCACGCTCGCGACGGTCGGTATCGGCAGCGCCTCGAGCCGGTCGTAGGCCGCCACGAACGCACCGCGGATGCGGCGGAGTCCGTCCGGGGTGGCGAGGCGCTCCAGCGTCGCGGCGTCGATACCGGAGCTGAAGCCGGGCCCCTCGCCGCGCACCACCACGCAGCCGACGTCGACGGCCGACTCGAGCTCGGCAACGGCGTCGTTCAGGTCGGCGATGAGTTCCTCGTCGAGCGCGTTGCGCCGTTGCGGGCGGGCCAGCACCAAGTGCGCGACACGACCGTCGCGATCAATCCGGATAGCAGACATGGTGGTAGTCAAGCGCCGTTTCCGGCGGCGGGCCATGGCGTGCTGCACAGAGATGACGATCCGCATTGTGCAGTCTCCGCGAGGAGCGCGATAGGCCCTGCCGCACCCGATCCCGGCGGTCATTATCAGGCACAACACCGGTCAGTTGCATTCCTGGCCAGTCTGATCCACGACGAGAGGCAGCAGATGGCGGCACGATTCGAGGGCAAGGTGGCATTCATCACCGGCGCTGCCCGAGGGCAGGGCCGCGCGCATGCGGTGCGGTTCGCCGAGGAGGGCGCCGACATCATCGCGGTGGACCTATGCGCCCAACTCGGCAGCGTCGCCTACCCGATGGGTACGCCGGCGGATTTGGACGAAACCGCCGAGCTCGTGGCGAAGGCGGGCCGCAGAATCATCGCCGAGCAGGCCGACGTCCGGGACCTCGAACAGCTGAGCGACGTGCTGGACAATGCGGTCGGCCGGTTGGGTCGTATCGATTATGTGCTGGCCAACGCCGGTATCGGTCCGGTGTTCGGTGCGCCGTCCCAGCAGCTGTCCGCCTATCGGGACTCGATCGACGTGATGCTCAACGGCGTGTACTTCACCATCGAGGCGGCGCTGCCGGCACTGCTCGGGCACGGTGGCGGCGGTGCCATCGTGATCACGAGTTCGGCGGCCGGGCTCAAATCCGTGGGGCCGGGCTTCGCCACGAAGAGCCACGGCGGAGCCGGTTACACGGCCGCCAAGCACGGGGTGGTCGGGCTGATGCGCTACTACGCAACGACACTCGCCGAGCACAGCATCCGGGTCAACTCGGTGCATCCGACCGGTGTCGCGACCCCGATGATCGAGAACGCCGAGGTTGCCCAGTACCTCGGCGAGCACCCCGAATTCGCCGCGGTCCTGACGAATCTGCTACCCACCCCGATGGTCGAATGCCGCGATGTGACCGAGGCGATGGTCTACCTGTGTTCGGACTCCGGGCGCTACATCACCGGCGTCACCCTGCCGGTAGATGCCGGATTGACGGTCAAGTAGGGGCAGTAGGCTGCACCCATGCGAGTAGGAGTGCTGGGCGCCAAGGGCAAGGTGGGCGCGACCATGGTCGCCGCGGTCGAGGCCGCCGATGATCTGACCCTGTCCGCCGGTGTCGACGACGGTGATGACCTGTCCCTGCTGACCGACAGCGGCACCGAGGTGGTGATCGACTTCACCCATCCCGACGTGGTGATGGACAATTTGAAGTTCCTGATCGACAACGGAATTCACGCCGTCGTCGGGACCACCGGGTTCACCCAGCAGCGGCTGGATCAGGTCGGCGACTGGCTGGCGGCCAAACCCGGCGCCCACGTGCTGATCGCGCCGAACTTCGCGATCGGCGCGGTACTCACCATGCACTTCGCCCGGCAGGCCGCCCCGTACTTCGAGTCGGTGGAGATCATCGAACTGCACCACCCGCACAAGGCCGACGCCCCGTCGGGCACCGCCGCCCGCACCGCCAAGCTGATCGCCGAGGCGCGAAAAGACCTGCCGCCCAACCCCGATGCCACCAGCACCGGGCTCGACGGCGCGCGCGGGGCCGACGTCGACGGGGTCCCCGTGCACTCGGTGCGGCTGACCGGTCTGGTGGCCCATCAGGAGGTGCTGTTCGGCACCGAGGGCGAGACGCTGACCATCCGCCACGACAGCCTGGACCGCACGTCGTTCGTTCCGGGCGTCCTGCTGGGCGTCCGCAATATCGCCGCGCACCCCGGATTGACCATCGGCATCGAGTCCCTGATGAACCTGGGCTGATGCACGTCCTGCGTACCCAGGTGCTGATCGGCTTCCTGTGCGTGGCCCTGGTCGTGTACTTCGTGCTGCTCGGGCGCATCGCCGTGGCGCTGATCGGCGACGGCCGCGCCGCCCCGGTTGGTCTGGGGCTGGCGCTGCTGATCCTGCCGTTCATCGGATTGTGGGCGATGATCGCCACCCTCAGAGCGGGATTCGCGCATCAGCGATTGGCCCGGTTGGCCGCCGAGCAGGGGCTGGAACTCGATGTCAGCACGCTGCCCCGGCGCGCGAGCGGACGCATTGAGCGCGGCGCCGCCGATGCGTTGTTCGACACCGTGCGGGCGGAACTCGACGCCGACCCGGACAATTGGGTGCGCTGGTATCGAGTGGCCCGCGCCTACGACTACGCCGGCGACCGCACCAGGGCGCGCGCGGCCATGAAGAAGGCCGTCGAACTGCAGGAGCAGCGGTAGCGGGCGAGCCGTTCAGGGCCCTAGGCGGACATCCGCGCGAGATGGTCCGGGCCGCCGACGTAGACGATTCCCGTGGGCTTGGGTGCGGTCGCCGCGCGCGCGATCGCCGCGGCGAACGCCGTGAACTCGGGCCGGTCGCCGAGATTGCCGAAGCTGTTCCCGTCGATCATGTCGCCGGAGACCACCGTGAAGTGGATGTCGCGATGGTCGAACTGCGAGCGCATGGCGTAGAGGGCGGTCTCCCCGCCCCGTTTGCTGGCCGCGACGGTGGCGTAGCCCTTCGGCACCGCCTTCAACGGATAGAAGTGCGCCTGGTGGCTGGTGGCGAACACCAGATGGCCACCGGCCGGCATCAGTGGCAGCGCGAGCCGGGCCAGCCGTCGCTGCGCGTCGTGGTTGACGCGCATGGCGTGGTTGGGTTGTGAGTCCGGTTCCAGTCCGCCGGATGCGTTGAGCACCAACGCATCCAACCGACCGAACCGGTGGGCGACATCGTTGATCATCGCGGTGGTGGCCGCGTCGTCGGACACGTCGGCGGCGACCGTGGAGGCGTGGCCGCCCGCGCTGCGGATGTCCTGGGCGACCGCGTCGGCACCGGCGGCGTTGTGCCGGTAGTTGACGACGACGTGGGTGTCGGCGTCGGCGAGGTGCCGGGCGACTTCGGCGCCGATTCCTCGGGATGCACCCGTGACGAGTGCGACCCGCCGGGATGTGTCTGATTGCATGCTGGCTCCTTCCCTGGCTGCCAACAGTGGGTCGGATGGCCGTGCCCGCGGGGCGACGCCATTACCGTTATGCGTAACGACCATACACCGAAAACTAAGAAAAATAAGGCAAATCTAAGGCAACGATTGGGTGTACGGCGTGTCGCGGTCGTGACCTTCTTAGAGTCGGAGCGCTGATAGCGTCCGGGTAGGGCCACCCGACCCGAGCAGGAAGCGAGCGACGTGACCACCCTGACGGCGCGGCTGTTGATCGTCCACCACACCCCGTCGCCGCACTGCCACGAGATGTTCGAGGCCGTCGTATCCGGTGCCACCGACCCCGAGATCGAGGGGGTGGAGGTGATCCGGCGACCGGCGCTGACGGTGTCGGCCGTGGACTGGCTCGAGGCCGATGGCTACCTGGTGGGCACGCCGGCCAACCTCGGCTACATCTCGGGTGCGCTCAAGCACGCGTTCGATCAGTCCTACTACCAACTGCTGGATTCCACCCGGGGGCGACCGTTCGGGGTGTGGCTGCACGGCAACGAAGGCACCGAGGGCGCCGTGCGTGCGCTCGACGGCATCACCGCCGGGCTGGGCTGGGAGCGCGCCGCCGAGACGGTCATCGTTTCCGGCAAGCCGACGAAGGATGACCTCGAGGCGTGCTGGAACCTCGGCGCGACGGTAGCCGCCGCGCTCATGGGCTAGCACGCGAATCGGCCCGCCACCGAGGATGTCGATGACGGGCCGATGGGAGGGCGTGGGGCCTACTTGAAGGCGTCCTTCACCTTCTCGCCGGCGTCCTTGAGATTGGACTTGACCTGGTCGAGCTTGCCCTCGTTCTCGGTGCTCTTGTCGTCGGTGGCCTTGCCGGTGGCTTCCTTGGCCTTGCCGCCGAGATCATCGAGCTTGTTCTTCGCCTTATCCATACCGCTCATGCTCGTTCAACTCCTCGATTGTGCCCGACGCAATCCCGTCGGGCCTGTGCTCTGTATGCCCACGACCGGCCTTGGTCGAAACTTTCTGAGGAACTGCTCACACTTCGAGACGAGAATGAACGCTTCGGCCGGCCCGCGTGCGCCGAACCGCCAGTGGTGCTGCGCCGAACCAGCGACGACAGCTCCTGGTCAGGGAGCTTTGTTCGGTGTAGCCGAGTTGGGTGGCCACCGAGGACAGCGGCAGGTCGGGAACCGCAAGCAATTCCGTGACGCTCTCTCGACGCCGGTCGTCGAGGAGTTGCCCGAAGCTGGTACCAGCCTCGGCCAGACGTCGCTGCAAGACCCGCGGATGCAGCGTGAGGGTGCGGGCGACGTCGTTGAGGGATGCCTGTCCCAGTGGCATCAGCTTGTCGATCAACTCCACCACGTGTTCTTCCACATTCCGGTGTTGCCGCCGGCCGGTCAGATAACGAGCTGCCAATGCGTACGACTGCGAGTCGCCGCCGGCAATGCGTTGTGCGAGCAGGGAACGGGGAAAGAACAGAGCGTTCGCCTGCGCGTTGAACTCGACCGGACACCGGAACGCATCGAGGTACACCTCGGTCGGCGATATCCGGGCATGGCGGAAGGTGATCCGGTGCGGCCGGAAGTCCGAGTCGGAGAGCATCGCGAACATGCCCCTGATGACGCCGAGTGCCACCTCGATCATCTGGGCCCGGTGCGGAACCCTGGCCAGTGTGATCGCGAACTCAACGCGAGCCATGTTCTCGCCCACATTCAGATCGGCCTTGATCGCCGGGGAGTAGGTGTGCAGATACTTGGCCACCCCGACGAGCGCGGCCTGCACAGTCGCGGCGTTGCGAGCCAGCACTGCGATGGGGCCCAGCATTTCGAGGTCTTGCAGCTTGGACAGTCTGAGCCCGAAGTCCGGTACGGCCAGCTCCTGGGCCGCATTGCCGACGAGTGTGGTCAGGGCCGTGTAACGGATGTAGCGATTGAAATCGCCCAGGACCTCCGGATCGATACCCGCCTCGGTGAGGAAGCGCTGCGGATCGCCGCCATGCTCGGTGATCAACTCCGGCACATGGACCAGTGACGACGCGCGCACCAGATCCGCCATAGTCGTCAAATGTAAAATATAAGTCGTGAAATGACAAGGAATCGGGTGGATAAGTGGTCATGATGGACACAGGCCCTGTTCGTCGGGCAATACATCACAGCCAAGGAGTCACGATGACCGTCACCGATATCACCCCCCCGATCGCGCTCACCATGCAGACCAAGGACGTGCCGTGGGCGATTGATGTCCTGGCGCCGGGAATGTCCGCCCAACTCCTCGTAGCCGATGTGGAGGCCGGTCTCACGGTGGCCAATATCCGATTCGCGCCCGGCACGGTGATTCCCACGCATCTGCATACCGGTGCAGTGCACGGCTACACCACCTCCGGCAGCTGGTTCTACCGGGAATACGGCCGAGAATCCCTCAACGTAGCGGGCACCTACATCTATGAGCCGGCCGGTTCGACCCACACGTTGGAGGCTCCGGCAAGCAACACCGAGGACACCGAGGCGCTGTTCATCATCTATGGCGCCTTCCTCAACTACGACGAGCAGGGCAACTACGTCGGCCACGTCGACGCCGCGGTCACCCGTCAGCTCTACATCGACGCGATCAAGCGTCAGGGCGACACTCTTCCGGACTTCGTCATCGGCGGGAACTCCAGGTACGGGCGCTGACATACCGCAGAACATCCGCTGCGCACTCGGGTAGCGTCACCGCCATGCCCGGAATGGCTGAACTCGCGTTGGGCGCCGCACCGATTGCCGGGGGTGCATTGCTGGGATTGGTGGCAGGCAACATCAAGGGCCCGGACCTGCGCGGTGCGATCAAGGCGGATATGGAACTGCTCGAGCGGATTCCGCCGGAGCAGACCGAGCGTCGCGAAGCCTTGCAGCGATCCATCGACATCCGCATCGATGACATCGTCACCGCGGTCGAGAGGAACCGGGAGATCCGCGCGCTGGCGGCGAGCTACAGCGGCAACTGGCGCGACATCGTGGTCTTCATCTGCGCGGTGCTGTTCACCGTGGTGTGGTGGAACGTGAGCCACAGCCGCACCAACTGGATGGTGATGTTCATCGTCCTCATCGGGTTGTCGGTCGTCGCGGCGATCTACGCTGCGCGCGGAATCTTCCGCAGCGTCGCGACTTTCATGCACGCACGCCGGCGCTGAGGACGCCGCGGCCGCGGCGGTGATCGCGGCATAGGGCACCATGGCGTGGTGAACGACAAGGGCCGCGCCCACTTCCGAGTCGAATACGAGCACGAGCTCGAACTCGAACTCGACGGTGCCGTAGAGATCCGGCCCCCGGTGATGGTGGCCGGGGGTGCGCTGCTGGTGGCCGCGGTTATCCTGACCGCGCTGAACCTGCGCCCGGCGATCACCAGCGTCGGCCCGCTGCTCGGTGACATGCGCGAGGCCCTGGGCGTGTCGGCGACCTGGGCGGGCGTGCTCACCACCCTGCCGGGATTGTGTTTCGCCGCGGCCGGCCTGACGGCACCGTGGCTGTCGCGCCGTCTCGGGGTGGGGCGCGCCATCGCCCTGGCGCTGGCGGTGCTGACGATCGGGCTGGGCGTGCGGGTACTCGACGGCCCCTATGTCGTGATCGGCGGAACGTTGGTGGCCACCGCGGGAATCGCGTTGGCCAACGTCCTGATCCCGGTCGTCATCAAGGGATCGTTCCCAGCGCGCATCGGCCTGATGACGGGCGTCTACACCGCCGCCCTGCAGGGCGGCGGTGCCCTGGGCTCGGCCGCGACGCCGCTGCTCGGGGACGCGCTGGGCGGCTGGCGGGGTGCGCTGGGCAGCTGGGCGGTGCTGGCGCTGCTCGCGTTGCTGCTGTGGCTGGTGGGGGCCCGCGGGCTCGGCCGGGTCACCCCGCAGACCGCGGCGCCCGCCGCACCCACGCGTTCGCTGCTGCGCAACCGGCTCGCCTGGACCATCACGCTGTTCTTCGGCTGTCAGTCGTTGTTGGCCTACATCGTGATGGGGTGGCTGGCCGAGGTCTTCATTGACCACGGGGTGAGCCAGCGCAGCGCCGGGCTGCTGGTCGGCCTGGTTTCGCTGCTGGCCGTGCCGATCAGCCTGTTCATCACGCCGTTGGCCGCCCGGCAGCGCCATCAGAGTGGATGGATCGTCGGACTCGGCGTCGTCGGCTTCGTCGGCATGATCGGGTTGGCGGTCGACCCGGGGGCCGCGCCGCTGCTGTGGAGCATCCTGGTCGGCTTCGGGATGTCGGTGTTCTCGTTGGCGCTGGCCGTCATCGCGCTGCGCGCCCGCACCCCCGAGGACACCGCCCAGCTGTCGGGCATGGTGCAGGGCTTCGGTTATCTGCTGGCCGGCCTGGGCCCGTTGCTGTTCGGACTGCTCCACGACCTGACCGGCGGCTGGACCGCGCCGTGGATCATGGCGCTGGCGGTGTACGCGGTGCAGATGGTTGCGGGCGCGGCGGCGGGCCGCAACCGCTACGTCTGATTTTGCAGGTGCTGACCCAAGAACTCCGTGATGGCCGTCCAGTGCCGGGCCGCGGCCGCCTCGTCGTAGGGCGCGTTGTCCGGCACCGCGAAGCCGTGCCCGGCCTCGTAGAACTCGATGGTGTGTGAGACACCGGCGGCCGTCAACGCCTTGTCCAGCGTTTCGGCCTGCGCCGCGGTGAACGACGCGTCGTTCTTGGCGCCACCGACATACACCGGCGCGCGCATGGCGCCGGCCAGCAGGTGCGGACTGCCCGGATCGTCGGAGGCCAGCCCGCCGCCGTGGAACGACAGCGCGGCCGCCACCCGGTCGGGTAGCCGGCCGGCAACCACCAACGAGGTGCGCCCGCCCATGCAGTAGCCGGTGGTGCCGAACGCCGCGCCGCGCACCTCGGGCCGGGCCGCCAGGTAGTCGAACAGCGCGGCGGCATCGGCGGCCATGATGTCCGGGGTGACCTTGCCGATCATCGCGAAGAGCCGGCCGCGTTCCTTGGCGTCACCGAACACGGTCGCCATGTCGAACGGCGCCCAGTCCGGGTGGCGGTAGTAGATGTCGGGTACCAGCACGGCATACCCGGCGGCGGCCAGTTGGGCGGCCATCTCGTCGAAGGTCTGCCGCGGACCGCCGGCGTCGGGATACATCACGACGCCAGGCCAGGGGCCGTCCCCCTCGGGGGTGGCGAAGGTGACGGCGCAGGTGCCGTCGGCAGTGGTCACGGTGTCTTTGATGAGGGGCATGCCTCTGTTCTACCGTGCCGTCCGCACCGAGGTGGCCGAGCGGTACCGAATGCCGCCCACCGGAGTGTGTACCGGCCGAACTCGGAACCAGCGGCGGTAGGCTGACCAGATGCCGATCGCTACGCCTTACGAGGATCTGTTGCGGCTGGTGCTCGAGACCGGGATCCCGAAATCCGATCGCACCGGCACGGGCACCCGCAGCTTGTTCGGTCATCAGTTGCGCTACGACCTCAGCGCCGGTTTCCCGTTGATCACCACCAAGAAGGTGCACCTCAAGTCGGTGGTCTATGAACTGTTGTGGTTCCTGCGCGGTGACTCCAACGTGCGTTGGCTGCAGGAGCACGGCGTCACCATCTGGGACGAATGGGCCGGTCCGGCAGGCGATCTCGGTCCCGTGTACGGCGTCCAGTGGCGGTCCTGGCCGACGCCGTCCGGGGAGCACATCGACCAGATCAGTGCCGCGCTCGCGCTGTTGAAGAGCGATCCGGACTCGCGCCGCAACATCGTCTCGGCGTGGAATGTGGGGGAGATCCCGCAGATGGCGCTGCCGCCGTGCCACGCGTTCTTTCAGTTCTACGTGGCCGAGGGGCGACTCAGTTGTCAGCTCTATCAGCGCAGCGCCGACCTGTTCCTCGGAGTGCCGTTCAACATCGCCAGCTACGCGCTGCTGACCCACATGATGGCGGCTCAGGCGGGCCTGGATGTAGGGGAGTTCATCTGGACCGGCGGCGACTGCCACATCTACGACAACCACGTCGACCAGGTCACCGAGCAGCTGTCGCGTGACCCGCGACCCTACCCGGAACTTGTTCTGGCTCACCGGGACTCGTTGTTCGACTACGCCTACGAGGATGTCGTGATCAAGAATTACGATCCGCATCCGGCGATCAAGGCGCCGGTGGCGGTGTGAGCCCATGGCATTGAACCTGATCTGGGCGCAGTCCACCTCGGGTGTGATCGGCCGCGCCAACACCATCCCGTGGCGGCTGCCCGAAGACCAGGCCCGCTTCAAGGAGTTGACGCTGGGCCACACCGTGCTGATGGGCCGGCTGACCTGGGAGTCGCTGCCGGCCAAGGTTCGTCCACTGCCGGGCCGCCGCAATCTCGTACTCACCAGAAGCTCCGATTACGCGGCCGAGGGCGCCGAGGTGGTCACTGATCTGGAGCAGGTGCCGATCGAGGACACCTGGGTGATCGGCGGCGCGCAGATCTACGCCCTGACGCTGCCGCTGGCGTCGCGGTGCGAGGTCACCGAGATCGAGATCGACCTGCCGCGCAACGACGACGACGCGGTGGCTCCGCTGCTCGACGAGAGTTGGCAGGGAGCAACCGAGGACTGGCTGACCAGTTCGACGGGGCTGCGGTACCGGTTTGCCAGTTACTGGCGCTGATGGCGCGACTCAGTCTTGCCCAAGCGCGTCGGATTGCCGTCGCCGCGCAGGGATTTCACGAGCCCCGGCCCGGCGGCGCCGTCACCCGCGCTCATCTGCGCCGGCTGATCTCGCGTATCCAGGTGTTGCAACTGGATTCGGTGTCGGTGGCGGTACGCGCGCATTATGCGCCCGTGTTCAGCCGGTGGGGACCGTATGACCGCGCGCTGCTGGACCGGGCGGCGTGGAGCCACAGCGCCCGGTCGCCCCGGCTGCTGGTCGAGTACTGGGCGCACGAGGCCGCGCTGATGTCGGTCGACGATTGGCCGTTACTGCGCTGGCGGATGCGCGAATACACCCACGGCCGCTGGGGTACCGAGATCGTCCGCAAGAACCGGCAATTGGCCGAGGACATCGTGGCCGCGGTGGCCGAGATCGGCCCGTCGACCGCCGGGCAGATCGAGGCGCATCTGAAGGCCGAACCGCGCGGACAACGCGGACCCTGGTGGGATCGCAGCGACACCAAGTGGGTTGCCGAGGCACTGTGGTCGGCGGGGGTCTTGACGACGGCCACCCGGGTCGGCTTCGCCCGGCACTACGACCTGGTCGAACGGGTGCTGCCCGCCGACGTCCTGGCCCGCGAGGTCGACGACGCCGACGCGGTGCGCGAGCTGACCCTGCGCGCTGCCACCGCGCTGGGGGTGGGCACCGAAGCCGACATCCGCGACTACTTCCGCCTCGGCGCCGCCCAGGTCAAACCCGCGCTGGCGGAGCTGGCCGCCAGCGGCGAGCTGGAACGGGTCGACATCGACGGGGCGCCGGCGTATCTGCGTGTGGGACAGAAGATTCCGCGTACCGACCGCGGGACGGCGCTGCTGTGCCCGTTCGACCCGCTGGTGTTCTTCCGCCCGCGGGTCGAACGGCTGTTCGGCTTTCACTATCGCATCGAGATCTACACACCGGCGGCCAAGCGCCGCTACGGCTACTACGTGTGGCCGTTCCTGCTCGACGGGAAACTCGTCGGCCGGGTGGATCTGAAAGCCGACCGGGCCGCCAACGCCCTGCACGTGCTCGGCGCGTTCAGCGAGGACGGCCAGGACCGCGCCCGGGTGGCCGCCGCCCTGGCCCCCGAGCTACACGCGATGGCCGGCTGGCTGGACCTGGGTTCGGTGCGGGTCGGTGACCGCGGGGACCTGGCGGGGGAGCTGAGCCGACGGGTATCGGCCTGACCGCCGCCGCGACCGGGCGGATCCTCCGATCACACCTCCGGCAACCCGGCGACCCGCCGCGTTAGGCTCACCGCGTGGCCGAGACCGCACCGCTGCGCGTGCAGCTGATCGCCCAGACGGAGTTCACCGCGCCGCCGGACGTGCCGTGGAGCACCGACGCCGACGGCGGACCCGCGCTGCTCGAGTTCGCCGGGCGGGCGTGCTACCAGAGCTGGGACAAGCCGAATCCGCGCACCGCGACCAACGCCGCCTACCTCAAGCACATCATCGATGTCGGCCACCTCTCGGTGCTCGAACACGCCTCGGTCAGCTTCTACATCACCGGAATCTCGCGATCCTGCACGCACGAACTGATCCGGCATCGGCACTTCTCCTACTCGCAGCTGTCGCAGCGGTATGTGCCCGAAAACGATTCGCAGGTGGTGCTGCCGCCCGGGATCGACGGCGACCCGGAACTCGAACGGTTGTTCCTGGCCGCGACCGATGCCAGTCGCGCGGCTTACACCGAGTTGTTGACCAAACTCGACGAGAAACTGGCCGGCGCGGCCGGCACCGTGCGGCGCAAACAGGCGCGCCAGGCCGCGCGTGCGGTCCTGCCCAACGCCACCGAGACCCGCATCGTGGTGACGGGCAACTACCGGGCGTGGCGGCATTTCATCGCGATGCGTGCCAGCGAACAAGCCGACGTGGAGATCCGTCGGCTGGCCATCGAATGCTTGCGGCAATTGGTAGCTGTCGCGCCGCAGGCGTTCGCCGATTTCACCATCCATACCCAGGCCGACGGCACCGAAGTGGCCACCAGCCCGTTGGGGACCGAGGCGTGAAACTGCGTTGATTGCGCGCGGTACCCTTACGCCGTGAGCACCAGCGGATTCGACGTCGGCGCACGGTTAGGCACCGTGCTGACTGCCATGGTGACGCCGTTCGACTCGAAGGGCGCGCTAGATACGGCCGTCGCCAAGAAGCTCGCCATCCGTCTGGTGGACGCGGGCTGTGACGGTCTGGTGATCTCGGGCACCACCGGCGAATCGCCGACCACCAGCGATGACGAGAAGATCGAACTGCTCTCCGCGGTGCTCGACGCCGTCGGGGACCGGGCGCGCATCATCGCCGGTGCCGGCACCTATGACACCGCGCACAGCGTGGGCCTGGCCCGGCGCAGCGCGGCCGCGGGCGCCCACGGCTTGCTGGTGGTCACGCCCTATTACTCGCGGCCCCCGCAGAGCGGTTTGCTGGCGCATTTCCGCGCCGTCGCCGACGCCACCGACCTGCCGAACGTGCTCTACGACATCCCCCCGCGCTCGGTCGTCCCGATCGAATGGGACACCATGCGGCTACTGGCCGAGCATCCGAACATCGTGGGGGTCAAGGACGCCAAGGGCGACCTGCACGGCAGCGCCCAGATCATGGCGGAGACCGGGCTGGCGTACTACTCCGGCGACGATGCGCTGAACCTGCCGTGGCTGGCGGTCGGCGCAGTCGGTTTCATCAGCGTGTGGGGCCACCTGGCCGCGGCCCAGCTGCGCGAAATGTGGTCGGCGTTCAACTCCGGCGACATCGGTACCGCACGCAAGACCAGCGTGGCCCTCGGACCGCTCAATGCCGCGCAATACCGCCTCGGCGGCGTCACCATGTCCAAGGCCGGGCTGCGGCTGCAAGGCTTCGACGCGGGCGACCCGCGTTTGCCGCAAGTCCCGGCCACCGACGAGCAACTCCAAGCGCTGACCGCTGAATTGCGGGCCGCTGCATTGCTTCGATAGGAACACCATGAATACGGATTTGGCACCGCCCGGACCCCTGGCGGCCGGCGGGCTGCGGATAACGGCGCTCGGCGGCATCGGTGAAATCGGCCGCAACATGGCGGTGTTCGAACACCTCGGCCGGTTGTTGATCCTCGACTGCGGTGTGCTGTTCCCGGGCCACGACGAGCCGGGTGTCGACCTGATCCTGCCCGACCTGCGCCACATCGAAGACCGTCTCGACGACATCGAGGCGCTGGTGCTCACGCACGCCCACGAGGACCACATCGGGGCCATCCCGTTCCTGCTCAAGCTGCGCTCCGACATCCCCGTCGTCGGCTCGAAGTTCACGCTGGCGTTGGTGGCCGCCAAATGTCGCGAACACCGCATCAAGCCGATCTTCGTCGAAGTGGCCGAGGGGCAGCGCAGCACGCACGGGGTCTTCGAATGCCAGTACTTCGCGGTCAACCACTCGATCCCGGATGCGCTGGCGATCGCCGTGCACACCGGCGCCGGGACGGTCCTGCACACCGGCGACATCAAACTCGACCAACAACCGCTGGACGGTCGGCCCACCGACCTGCCCGGCATGTCGCGGCTCGGCGATGCGGGGGTCGATCTGTTCCTGTGCGACTCCACCAATGCCGAGCATCCGGGGGTCGGTCCGTCCGAGAGCGAGATCGGGCCCACCCTGCACCGCCTCATCCGGGGCGCCGACGGCCGGGTGATCGTCGCGTGTTTCGCCTCCAACGTCGACCGCGTGCAGCAGATCGTCGATGCCGCAGTCGCATTGGGGCGCAAGGTGTCCTTCGTCGGCCGCTCGATGGTCCGCAACATGGGCATCGCCAAGGAGCTCGGGTTCCTGACCGTGGCCGACGACAACGTCATCGACATCGGCGCCGCCGAGGAACTGCCGCCGGACCGGGTGGTGTTGGTGACCACCGGCACCCAGGGCGAGCCGATGGCCGCACTGTCGAGGATGTCGCGCGGCGAGCACCGCAGCATCACCTTGACCGACGGCGATCTGATCGTGCTGTCCAGTTCGCTGATACCCGGTAATGAGGAAGCGGTATACGGCGTGATCGACGCGCTGGCCAAGATCGGCGCCCGTGTCGTCACCAACAGCCAAGCGCGCGTACACGTTTCCGGCCACGCCTACGCCGGCGAGTTGCTGTTCCTGTACAACGGTGTGCGGCCCCGCAACGTGATGCCGGTGCACGGCACCTGGCGGCACCTCCGGGCCAACGCCAAGCTCGCGGTCAGCACCGGGGTGCCCGAAGAGAACATCATGCTGGCCGAGAACGGGGTCAGCGTCGACCTGGTCAAGGGGGTCGCCTCCATTGCCGGCGCGGTACCGGTCGGCAAGATGTTCGTCGACGGTCTGATCACCGGGGATGTCGGCGATGCCACCCTCGGCGAGCGGCTGATCCTGTCCTCGGGATTCATCGCCATCACGGTGGTGGTGCACCGCGGCACCGGCAAGCCCGCGGCGACCCCGCATCTGCACGCGCGCGGCTTCTCCGAGGATCCCAAGGCGCTGGAACCGGCCACCCTGAAGGTGGCAGCCGAATTGGAGAAGTTGGCGGCCGAGGGCGTCACGGATTCCGGACGGGTCGCCCAGGCGGTGCGGCGTGCGGTCGGCAAGTGGGTGGGTGAAACCTATCGGCGCCAACCCATGATCGTGCCGACCGTGTTGGAGATCTAGCGCGCGTCACGGCAACGCGTCGAGGCGATAACCCATGCCGCGCAACGTGACAAAGCGCTCCGGTCCGAGTTTGCGCCGCAGATACCGGACGTAGACGTCCACCACGTTGGAGCCCGGGTCGTAGTCGTAACCCCACACCTGGCTCAGCAGCTGTTCGCGGGACAACACCTGCCCGGGGTGGCGTAGGAACGTTTCGGCAAGCGCGAATTCGCGCGCCGAGAGGTCGATCGTGCGCCCGTCCACCCGGGCGCGGCGGGTGCGCAGATCCAGGCTCAGTCCACCGTAGGACAACACCGTCAGTTCGCTGACCCGTTCGGTGGACAGCCGCAGCCGTATCCGGGCCAGCAGTTCCTCGAAGCGGAACGGTTTGGGCATGTAGTCGTCGGCGCCACCCTCGAGGCCCGCAACGGTGTCGGCGACGCTGGTGCGCGCGGTCAACATCACCACCGGAAGCTGATTGGCTTCGGCACGCAACCTGCGCAGCACCTCGAAACCGTCCATGGTCGGCAGTCCGATGTCGAGCACCATCAGATCGAACTCGCCGGTGCGGGCGTAATCGTAGGCAGACGCTCCATCGGTGACCTCGGTGACGGTGAAGCCGTTCGCGGTCAGCCCCTTTCGGATGAACGACGAGATTCTGGGCTCGTCTTCGGCGATCAGGATGCGGGCCATCGGTCCTCCAGGACTGCGGGAATGGTGATGCTGAACGTGGCACCGCGCCCCTGCACGCTGTCGAGCAGGACGTCGCCGCCGTGCGCGACGGCGATCGCCCGCACGATCGACAGGCCCAGCCCGGCCCCGTCGCCGGAGTGCCGGCCGTTGCCGCGTGCGAACCGGTCAAAGATGCGGGCCTGATCGGCCGGGCTGACCCCGGGGCCGGAGTCGGAGACCCAGAATCGCAGCCAGCCGCCGGACAACTGTGACCCCACCCCGATCCGTGCACCGGGTGCGGTGAACCGAGTTGCGTTGTCGGCCAACGCAACCAGGGCCTGGGTGATGCGCTGCGGATCCAAGACCGCCGTCACGTCCGCGGTGGTTTCCAGGACGAAGTTGCGCTCGGCCAGCCGGGAGACCTTGATGAAGGCGTCCTCGGTGAGCACGGCGACGTCGGTGTGCTCCGGTTGCAGGAACGACGGCTGCTCGGAGTGCGCGAGGACCAGTAGGTCGGAGACCATCCGGTTCATCCGGGTCAGCTCGTCGTCGACGAGCGCGACGGTCGCGGCGATGTCCTCGGCGTCGGTGGGGTCGAGCACCTCGAGGTGGCCGCGGACGATCGTGATCGGGGTCCGCAACTCGTGGCCGACGTCGTCGATGAAACGCCGTTGCACCGCGATGCCGGCCTCGATGCGGTCGAGCATGCCGTTGAGCGTGGCCACCAGTTCGTTGATCTCGTCGCGTTCGCCGCCGCGGCGCATCGGGATGCGCTGCGACATGTCGGTGTCGGTGATGGTGTGCGCGGTGGCGACGACGTCGCGCAGCGGATGCAGGACGCGCCCGGCCAGCAGCCAGGCGCCCGCGGCGGCGCCCACCATCGTCACCGATCCGACCAGCAGCAGCATCCGGGCGGCGTTGTCGGCGGCCTCGCGTTCGGCGTCGCCGAGGTAGGCCGCCACGATCACCCCGCGCGAGTCGTCGCCGTCGAGCGAGACCGGGATCGCCAGGTAGCGGACCTCGCCGGCGCTCGGGTGCTCGTAAAGGCCCGCCGTGGGTTCGGTGACCGTGGCGACTCGCCGGCCGAACACCTCGTCCTGGGCGAGCACTTCGGTGGCGCCGGGTTCCTGGCGGCTCTGGGTGCGGTAGACGCCGTCGACGTAGCCGAGGAACTTCTCGTTGGGTCGCGCGATGTTGTAGGCGATGGCCTCGTGGATCACCTCGTCGATGCTGGCGAACGGTTCGCCGGTACGTGGGTTGACCCCCGGCGCGCTGAGTTCGCCGAACTCCTCGACCTCGACGCGCAGCGCCTCGTCCATCCGCGCGTTGATGCTCGATTTCAGCAGCAGCCAGGTGGCCAGCGTCACGATGCCCAGCGCCGCCATCACCAGCAGCAGGACCCAGGCGATGATGCGGGTCCGGGCTGCGCTCGGCAGGATCCGACTCCACCTCGATGTGCTGGGGGCCTGGCTCATGGTGGCCATCTTGCCCGCCCGGGGTGCCGCGGCCACCGGATCAGTCGTCTCAGTCGTCGTCGTCCCAATCGTCGTCGTCCCAATCATCATCATCGTCGTCGGCCCAGTCGTGGTGCGGCGGACCGCCGGTCGCCGGCGCGGGCGGGTTGATCGTCTGGATGGCCGGCGGGGGCGGCGGCACATCCGGGGGACCGGCATGGGCGTGCCGCGGCCGGGGGACCGGGGTGGCCGCGGTGGGCGGGGCGTCGGCGCCCGAGGGGTCCGGCTGGTGCGGGGCTTGCACCCGGATGGGCCGCAGCGGCTCTTCGGCGGCACTCGGCTGCAACGAGACCACCGCGACACCGGCGCCGGCCACCACGGCCAGCGCCACCAGACACATCAGTAGAACGCGCATGATGCCCACAGTGCTGGTGCGCCGTGGAACCCAGGTGAGACTCAGATGAGAGCGTTCTCATCTGGGCTACCCGCGGCCGGCCGGCCCTGCAGCGTTTGAGGCGTCTTCGCGGAGGGCAATCCCGGAGGACGCGACAACCCGACGCGCGAGCCCGAAAGGTGGCGGTGGCATGGCCGGCAAACACCGACGCGGTGAGGAGCACGACGACCCGGACGGGGATCCGGAAATGCTGCAGCAGCGGGCCGCACCGCAACCGGATCAAGCGGAAGGCGCCGACGACTCGGCGGAGACCGGCGAGACGAATTGACGCGTGATCAGGCGCCGAGGTTCGCGATCTCGGCGTCCAGGCTCGCCGCCTGTTCGCTCACCTCATGTTCGGTCGGGTCGGCGGAGCCGACGCGGTCGATCAATTCCGTCCGGGACGTCACGGTCAAGGCACCCCGAAATTCGTCGGAGTCCAGCGCGGCGGCGGGGATGACCTCGGTGCGCCCCTCTATCAAGACCAGCAGCGCGTCGGTGTCCGGCGCAGCGAGTAACCGCCGCACATCGGTGGGCGAGATCGTCATGAGTCCTCCCGGCTCGGTGGCTTCTGCAGGGAGCTATTCCCATAGTCGTCGCGACCTAAGCCGCCAATTCAGCGCGTCGTCCTGGCGTGCCGCTCCTGCTCCCGTTTCCCGTACATGGCACTGCGGACGGCGCGGTCGCTTTCGAAACTGGATCCCAGTGCCCCGGCGAACGTCCCCAACGAGCTTGCCAACAATGCGAGTTCGGTGTAATCGCGCCAGCTCGCCGGGTGAGCCAGGACCGACTCCAGGTAGTCCGGCGGAACGATGATCAGCGAGCCCAGCAGCACGACCGTGAAAAGCAGGACGTACATGCTTGTCACCCCCGCTGCCAACGTCAGCACCGTGGCGGTGTTGTACAGCGCGGCGTTGCTGCGTTGATCGAGGTCGCGGGGACGCTCCCACAGCCCGTTGTAGAGCATCAGCCACAGCATCATGGACATGATCGCCACCACGCTGATGATGGCCAATCGCGTCCCACTCATCGAATCGGCCATGTTCCAGATGCTGGAGTAGAACACGCCGAATGCGGCGGCAGCCACCGCGGCCGCGATGGCGCTCGACAGGCTCGGCAACAGTCGCCACGGACGATTGACCCGGACCATGCCCAGCACCAGCCGGAGTCGACCACGTACCGGACTGAGCTCCACCACCACATTTCGGCCGCTGCTGTCGTCGGCGACCTCTTCGCGGGTCGGGTGCAAGGGGGAGGGCCGCGAGCGGCCTGGCCGGTACGTGTTCGAGCCCTCCGAATCGAACAGGACGTGCACAACTCGCACGATCGACTTCGTGACGTGGTGCCGCAACCGGATCGGCCCCAGGGCGGGAAGTGATATCACCGCGGCGCGGTAGGTCTTGTTGGTATCGGAAGCCACCAGCGTCTCGCCCCACCGCCGGGTCAGCTCCGTCACGGAGACGAACAGATCCCAACCTTGCTGACGCATCAAGCGGTCGCTGTGCTCCCACACCTCGACGTTGCCCTGCTCGTCCAGCGGCAGGGCGCGGGTGTGGGTTTCGACCTTCCAGTGGATACGGTCGCTGATCTGCTCGGCGAATTTCCTTGGTAGCTCCGCGGCCAGCGAGTCGACGATCGTGGTGGACAAACCGGGATCGGCGACCAAACCTACCGTCAGCGTCTGCACCGCGCCGCCACTTCTGCACCCCTGCCTCGTAGCCGAATTTGCAACCTGTAACGAAGGTGTACCCAGGTGGTAGTAGCTTCACCCGTCGCTAGGGCAACTCGGCGTGGGCCGTCCATTCGATTGTCGAAGCCACCTGATCACGTCCGGCGGGGCGGATGTAGATGTCGCGGTAGTAGCTCGGTCCGGCCTGCTCGATGAGTCGCCAACCGTGCTCGCCGAGATACTCGTGCAGGAGTTCGGGCTTGAACCCGGTGTGCCACAACGGTTGTGATCCCAGGAATTTCTTGTGCAAGGCCTGGGCACCATAGTAGTTGGTGCCGTCGATGAAATCCTGTCGCACATAGCTGAAGATCAGCCGGCTGCCGGTCGCTGCGGCGCGAAGCTGCTCGAACAGCGCGGTAACCGTGTGCGGGTGCAGGTACTGCGTCACGCCCTCACAGACAAAGAAGGTGCGCTGGGCGGCGTTGTAACCGTGGGCGGACAGCGCGCCCATGACGTCGTCGTGTTCGAAGTCGGCCGCGACCAGCCGCACCGACGGCGGCATGGCGCCCAGCGTGCGGTTGACCGCGACCCGCTTGCGGTCGATGTTGACCTGCTGATCGACTTCGAAGACCGGCAGATTGCTGTGCCGGGCGATCCGGTAGGCCCGGGTGTCGAGGCCGGCACCGAGGATCACCGCGGCGTCGAACTCGTTGAGCGGGTCGGACAACCGGTCGTCGATGAACCGCTTGCGGCACATCATGCTGGCCCACATCCCGGGGGCTTTGCGCTCCGAACTTCGGATCAGCGCGTTACGCAGCGGGGTGGCTCGGGTCGCCGCGACGATCGCCCGCAGATGGGCGGGCAGGAAGGAGGCCGCCAGATCATCATCGAGGAGGCGCCGATCGACCGGCTCGTGGTGCTCGACCGCCGCGAGTGCCATCGGGCCAAAGGCCGTCTGTGCTGGAGCGTTTCGGGGCACCGGAGCAGTCTCTCAGCGCTTGTTCACATACCCGGCGTCGACGGGCAGCGCCACGCCGGTGACATAGCGGCCGGCATCGGAGACGAGGTAGTACGCCGCGTTGGCGATGTCCTCGACGTCGAGCGTCTGCACCGGTAGCGCGTTGCCCATATCCGGACCGCCCTCGCTCTGCTGCGCCAGGCCGGAGAGCCAGGACCGGGTGAAGTCGTTGTCGATCATCGGGGTGTCCACCCCGGCCGGGTGCACGGAGTTGACCCGAATCCGGTAGGGCGCAAGGACATTGGCGTATACACGCATCAGTCCGACGATGCCGTGCTTGGCGGCGGCGTACCCGACGGAGCCCGCTACCGGGGAACCCAGGCCAACCAGGCCGGCCACCGAGCTGGTCAGCACGATGGACCCGCCGTTGCCGAACTTGATCATCGGCTTCATCACCACGTCGACCGTGTGATAGACCCCGGTCAGGTTGACGTCGATGACGTCCTGCCAGGCGCCCTCGGCGGCCATCGGTGCGATGCCGGCATTGGCGATCACGATGTCCAGGCGGTCGCCGAGTTCGGCGGTGCCGGTGCGCAGTGCTGCTTTGAGGGCGTCGCGGTCGCGGACGTCGGCCTCGACCGCCACGATCCGCGCCCCGGTCTCCTCGACCAGTTTGACCGTGGCGGCCAAGTCGTCGGGGGTGGCCAACGGATAGGGCACCGACTCGATCTGGCCGCACAGGTCGACGGCGATGATGTCGGCGCCCTCGGAGGCCAGCTTGACCGCGTGCGCCCGGCCCTGCCCGCGGGCGGCGCCGGTGATGAACGCGGTCTTACCGCTGAGACTGGTGCCCATCAGGCGCGCAGTTGGCCCTTGGCGGGATCACCGGCCACGACCGGCGTCAGCATCTTGATGTCGGGTGCGCCGTCGAGATGCTCGCCGATCGCGCCGAACATCTTGGCCACCGCCGGTGCGGTGCTGTGCGTCTTGAGCGCCTCGGCGTCCGCCCACTGTTCGATGAACACGAAGGTGCGGTCGGTCTCGTGCAGCGCATACAACTGGCAACCGGGTTCGTCGTGGACCGCCGCGATCGCCTCGGTGCACGCGGTCCGGACGGCGTCCACCGACTCGGGCTTGGCGGTCATGGTGGCGACGACAACAACGGGCATGCGGGTCTCCTCGATGAGGTGATGTGACGTCCCACACCCTAACCGGGCGGCGGCACTCCGGCGCGGATGGGTGCAGCCGGTGCGGGGGTGGACGCGGCCCAGGACGGCCACGAGCCGATAACGATTCGGCCACAGACCGGGTTCAGGGTGCGCAGCGACCTCGCGGACACCCGTTCGTGACCAGTGTGGCGGATGGTGCTGATGAGGTAGTTGCGACTAGGCTTGGGCCCATGGCAAGTAAGACCGCTGCGCGTTCCGGCGCGAAAACGGGCAGGTCAGGGGCGCGGTCGGGGGCCGGTTCGAAGTCGGCCGCGCGGTCCAAGCGGCCCGCCCCGCCACGTAAGAAGGCGCCGGCGCGTCGGCCCCAACACGGCCCGTCGCCGGTGGCGGCGGCCGGTGTCGCCGTCGGGCGGGCGTCGCGGGCCACCTGGTTGATGCTGGCGCGGGGTGCCGGCAGTACCGCGCGGTCGGTGGGCCGGGCCCGTGATATCGAACCGGGCCACCGGCGCGACGGCATCGCGCTGGCCCTTCTGGGGATCGCCGGTGTCATCGCTGCCAGTTCGTGGTTCGACGCGGCGCGGCCGGTGGGGGCGTGGATCGACGAGGTGCTGCGCACCATGGTCGGCTCGTCGGTGATGCTGCTGCCGATCGCCGTCGCGACCGTCGCGATCGCGCTGATGCGCACCGCGCCCGATCCGGAGGCGCGGCCCCGGCTGATCCTCGGCGTGGCGATGGTGGCGTTGCCGGCCCTGGGACTGTGGCATCTGTGGTCCGGTTCACCAGAGGACCCGAGCGCCCGCCAGGGTGCGGCGGGGTTCTTCGGCTTCGCGATCGGCGGACCGTTGTCGGACGGGTTGACGGTCTGGATCGCCGCACCGCTGCTGTTCATCGGCGTGGTCTTCGGGCTACTGCTGCTGACCGGCACCACCATCCGCGAGGTGCCCGCCACGCTGCACCACATGTTCAGCACCCGCTTCAACCGCGAGTACGACGACTACTACGACGATGAGTACGACGAGTACGCCGAAGATGAAGCGGGACAGCGCGATACCGAAGACTTCTCCGACGGCTATTACGACGACCCCGCGGCGTATCAGGATGAGCCACAGAGGTGGCCGGGCGGAACGCCGTACGACAACTACCCGTTGAACGACGAGACCGCCGTGGGCCTCGACGACCCGCCGACCATTCCGGAGCCCGCGGTGGCCGCCAAGCCGCGCAAGCGCAAGCCGGCCGCCAAGACCGCCCCCGAACCGGCCGCGGTCGCGGTGGTGGACCGCGTGGTGGAGGGCCCGTATGTGCTGCCGCCGCTGGATCTGTTGATTGCCGGCGATCCGCCGAAGCGGCGCAGCGCGGCCAACGACGCGATGGTCGAGTCGATTTCCTCGGTGCTGCAGCAGTTCAAGGTCGACGCCGCCGTCACCGGCTGCACCCGCGGACCCACCGTCACCCGCTACGAGGTGGAACTCGGCCCCGGCGTCAAGGTGGAGAAGATCACCGCGCTGCACCGCAACATCGCCTATGCGGTGGCCACCGAGAGCGTGCGCATGCTCGCGCCCATCCCGGGCAAGTCCGCGGTGGGTATCGAGGTCCCCAACACCGACCGCGAGATGGTCCGGCTCGCGGATGTACTGACCGCGCCCAGCACCCGGCGCGACCACCATCCGCTGGTGATAGGACTCGGCAAGGACATCGAGGGCGACTTCATCTCGGCCAACCTGGCCAAGATGCCGCACCTGCTGGTGGCCGGATCCACCGGTTCCGGTAAGTCCAGCTTCGTCAACTCGATGCTGGTCTCGCTGCTGGCGCGGGCCACCCCCGAGGAGGTCAGGATGATCCTGATCGACCCGAAGATGGTGGAACTGACGCCGTATGAGGGCATCCCGCACCTCATCACCCCCATCATCACCGAGCCGAAGAAGGCCGCGGCGGCGTTGGCCTGGTTGGTCGAGGAGATGGAGCAGCGCTACCAGGACATGCAGGCCTCCCGGGTGCGTCACATCGACGTGTTCAACGAGAAGGTGCGCTCCGGCGAGATCACGGCCCCGCTGGGCAGCAAGCGGGAATACAAGCCCTACCCGTACATCCTGGCCATCGTCGACGAGCTCGCCGATCTGATGATGACCGCGCCCCGCGACGTCGAGGACGCCATCGTGCGGATCACCCAGAAGGCCCGTGCGGCCGGCATCCACCTGGTGCTGGCCACCCAGCGCCCCTCGGTGGACGTCGTGACCGGGCTGATCAAGACGAACGTGCCGTCGCGGCTGGCGTTTGCGACGTCGTCGCTGACCGACAGCCGCGTCATCCTCGATCAGCAGGGCGCGGAGAAGCTGATCGGCATGGGCGACGGCCTGTTTCTCCCGATGGGCGCCAACAAGCCCATCCGGCTGCAGGGCGCGTTCATCACCGACGAGGAGATCCAGGCCGTCGTCGAGGCCTGCAAGGACCAGGCCGAGCCCGACTACACCGACGGCGTGACCGCCGCCAAGCCCGGCGGCGAGCGCAAGGACGTCGACCCCGACATCGGTGACGACCTGGACGTGCTGCTGCAGGCCGTCGAGCTGGTGGTGTCCTCGCAGTTCGGCTCCACCTCGATGCTGCAGCGCAAGCTGCGGGTCGGGTTCGCCAAGGCGGGCCGGCTGATGGACCTGATGGAGACACGCGACATCGTCGGGCCGTCCGAGGGGTCCAAGGCACGCGAGGTGCTGGTCAAGCCCGACGAGCTGGCCTCGACGCTGGCGCTGATCCGCGGCGACAGCGGCCGCGCGGCCGAGGACTCCGACACCGACGACGAGCCGGAGTTTTAGGTACCGAGATCGGCGAAATGCCGGAATCCATTCGGACTTTCCGGCCCAAGGGTGAGTTTCGGCTACAGGATCAGCAGCATCCGGGTGTTGCCCAGGATGTTGGGCTTGACGTAGCTCAGGTCCAGGAACTCGGCGACGCCGATGTCGTAGGACCGGCACATCTCCTCGTACACCTCGGCGGTCACCGGGGTGCCGTCGATCTCGCGGAAGCCGTGCGCGCTGAAGAACCGGGTCTCGAAGGTGAGCACGAACAGCCGCTCGAGCTGCAGCTCGCGGGCGACCTCGAGCAGCTTCGCCACGATCGCGTGGCCCACCCCGCGGCCCTTGACCTTGGGATCGACGGCCACCGTGCGGACCTCACCCAGGTCCGACCACATCACGTGCAGCGCGCCGCAGCCGACGATCTCGCCGTCGAGCTCGGCGACCCAGAATTCCTGGATCGCTTCGTACAGCGTGACCAGGTTCTTTTCCAGCAGGATCTTGCCCGCGTAGGTGTCCACGAGACGCTTCATCGCCGGCACGTCGGAGGTGCGGGCGCGACGCACTGTCGGGGCGGTGGATTGCGGCTCGTTCACGGGTGGACAGTATCGGGTGCCGGGCTCTTAGACGCCACCGATATTCTATTGCGGTGTCGGGGCACCCTGAAATTGAACCGGCGGCCCGGCGCCCTTCCGTGGTCAATGCCGCTAACTTGTTGACCGCACTGCGGCTCGTGCTGGTTCCGGTCTTCCTGCTGGTGCTCTTCGCCGGCGACGGTCACGAATTCGCGAACCGCATCGCGGCTTTCGCGATCTTCACGGTCGCCGTGATTACCGACCGGCTCGACGGTCAGCTGGCCCGCAAATACAACATGGTGACCGAGTTCGGCATGCTCGCCGATCCGATCGCCGACAAGCTGCTGATCGGTTCGGCGCTGATCGGGCTGTCGATGCTGGGCGACCTGCCCTGGTGGGTGACGGTGGTCATCCTGGTGCGCGAGATCGGCATCACGGTGCTGCGATTCGCGGTGCTGCGCCGCGGCGTGATCCCGGCCAGCCGCGGCGGCAAGCTCAAGGCCTTGGTGCAGGCCGTCGGTATCGGACTGTTCGTGCTACCGCTGGACGCCTGGCCCACGGTTTGGCACACCACGGCCTCGGTCGTGATGGGGCTGGCGATCTTGCTCACGGTGTGGACCGGCATCGACTATCTGGTCTCGGCGATCCGGGATTTTCGCCGGGCTCCCCGGGAACCAAACGCGACGTCGTAGACGTTGATCACCACAGAGCCCGACGAAGTCCGCGCTGGGCGCGCCGTCCCTGTCGACGCGCCGTCCCCGCGGAGCAAAGGAGACACGATGACGTTGTTGCTGCGGGAGGTCGTTGGAGACGTGCTGCGTCGTGCCCGTACGGCCCAGGGCCGCACCCTGCGCGAGGTGTCTGACTCCGCCCGAGTCAGCCTCGGCTACCTCTCTGAGGTCGAACGGGGCCGCAAGGAGGCCTCCAGCGAGCTACTCAGCGCGATCTGCTCGGCGCTGGACATTCCGCTGTCGCTGGTGTTGACCGACGCCGGCGAGCAGATGGCCCACCACGAACACGCCGAACCCGGCGCCGGTGGCGCCGCGCGCATCGACGCCAGCACCAAGGTCGTCATCCCGCCGGTCAAGCCGGTCGCGATGGCAGTGGCCTGATCGGCGCCACGTTCGATTTTCGAGTAGGGGAGTGTGGCGAACGCCGCCGAACCGATAAATTGGTCTGCGCAGGTCGAGTCACACCAGACACCACCGACAACGTTAGGCGGCATGACACTCATGGCCAATCCGTTCGTTAAGGCATGGCGCTACCTGATGGCGCTGTTCAATTCGAAGATTGACGAGCATGCCGATCCGAAGGTCCAGATTCAGCAGGCCATCGAGGAGGCTCAGCGTCAGCATCAGGCCCTGTCCCAGCAGGCCGCCCAGGTGATCGGCAATCAGCGTCAGCTCGAGATGCGCCTCAACCGGCAGCTCGCCGACATCGAGAAGCTGCAGGCCAACGTCCGGCAGGCGATCACGCTCGCCGACCAGGCAGTCGGGAACGGCGACGCCACCAAGGCCAACGAGTACAACAACGCCGCCGAGGCGTTCGCGGCGCAGTTGGTGACCGCCGAGCAGAGCGTCGAGGATCTCAAGGCGCTGCACGATCAGGCGCTGCAGGCCGCCGGTCAGGCCAAGAAGGCCGTCGAGCAGAACGCGATGGTGCTGCAGCAGAAGATCAGCGAGCGGACCAAGCTGCTCAGCCAGCTCGAGCAGGCCAAGATGCAGGAGCAGGTCAGCGCGTCGCTGCGGTCGATGACCGAGATCGCCGCGCCGGGCAACACGCCGAGCCTCGATGAGGTCCGCGACAAGATCGAACGCCGCTACGCCAACGCCATGGGTGAGGCCGAACTGGCACAGAATTCGGTGCAGGGCCGCATGCTCGAGGTGCAGCAGGCCAGCGTGGAGATGGCCGGGCACTCGCGGCTCGAGCAGATCCGGGCCTCCATGCGCGGCGAGTCATTGACCTCGGGGACGACCGGGACCACGTCCGGCACCCCGCAGGCATCCCCCGCGACACCGGCCGCTGAGGCCGCCCCCGATAAGCCGCTCAGTCAGTAGCTGAGCTGGCCAGTGCGAATGAAGGTAGAACGATGGCGGTCAAGCCTCTAACCAAGCAATGGCGAGCGGTGCTGCAACGGGGGATCGACGGCGCCAGCGAGGCCGCCGACCTGGTCGCCCACAAACTCAGCTTGGCCGCCGACCCGCGCGCCCGGTTGCTGCGTAAGCGCAAATGGGCGCTGCGGATCGGACTGCTGTTCACCTTCGCGACCCTGTTCTGCATTCTGGTGACGGTGCTGCTGGCAACCTGGAGCACGCCCGCCTGGGCGCTGCTGATCCCCGGACTGCTGGCCGCCGGCGCGGCGTTCCCGGCCACGCTGGCGTTCCTGCGATACCGGTGGCTGCGCTCGACGCCGTTGCCGCCGAAGCGGCCGGCCGCCACTCGGCGGCTGCCGCCGCACGGTTCGGCCGCGCGCCCGGCGATGTACGCCCTGGGCGCCTCGGAGCGCGGCCTGTTCTCGCTGCTGAGCGTGATGGAACGCGGCAATCTGTTGCCGGTCGGTGAGGTGCAGGATCTGACCGCGGTGGCCAACCAGACCGCGACCGCGATGGCGGCCACCGCGGCGCAGGTGGTGTCGATGGAGCAGGCGGCCACCACCGCGCCCAACTCCCGGGCCTACCTCGCGCCGACCATCAACGCCTACACCGCGCAACTGGGCATCGGTGTCCGTCAGTACAACGAGATGGTCACCGCCGCAGCGCAATTGGTATCGGCGGCCAACGGGGGCGGGGCGCCGTCACCGCAACTGCTGGCCTCGCAGCACCGCTATCGCAGCGAATTGACCGACGCGACCGACCGGCTGCTCGGCTGGGCGCAGGCGTTCGACGAACTAGGTCAGCTGCGCCAGGCCTGACAGCTCACACGTCGTGGCTGGACGGCGGTCCGATGCGCGGGCCGTACTTGTCCGCGTACGCCTGGTGCACGTGCGCCTTCTTCTGGCGGGAGATCTCGTCGACCAACCCGGGGTTCAGGCCGTGCGTGCGCAACATGTGCCGCCGCCACACCTTGTTCAAGGCGTGCGAGAAGTACACGAACGGAATCAGGATCGGCAGCGTCATGCCCAGGTGCACGTACAGCGTGGTGGGGATGAGCCAGAACGGCGCGAGGATCAGCACCGCCGGGATGAACATCCGAACCATCATGCGACGGGTGGCGCCCTTGCCCGCCAGGTCGTGGCGCACCCAGTCGCGCATCGAGTTGGGCAGCCGACCGCCGTAGCAATATCGGACGTATTGCAAGGGATTCGGCTTGGTCGGCGCGGCGTTGTTATCAGTCATGGTCTTAACCAAATGTTACAACAATGTTACAACCGCGTGCGACGTGCGATCCGTCACAGCGTGGTCCGCAGCGCCGGGATGACCACGCCCAGCAGGCCGCGCAGTAGGCCCTTGGTGATATCGAAGAAGTCGAAGTAGTCGCGCCACAGCGTGATCCGGCCGTCGTGGACCTCGAAGACGCCACATACCCAGAACTGCGCCCGGACCGGGCCGACGGTGATCGCGTCGGTGCGTTCGTTGAGCACGGTGGGCCCGTCGGCCGCGCTGCGGTGGATCTTGACGTCGAAGCCCATGCTGGGTCGCTGCATGCCGGCGAACAATTTGATGGCACGCCGGCGACCGTGAATCGTTGGGAGTCCGACGTTCTGATAGACCAGCCCGTCGGCCAGCAGTGAATCGGCGGTGTCGAGGTCCTTGTCGCGGAGTGCAGAGAAGAACTTCTCCACGATGGCGATGTTGGCTTCGGCTTCCAGATCGGTGCTCTGCTCCGTCATGGGGTCAGCTTAGTGCGCTGTGGCAGGCTGTGGCGATGCGCGTAGCCGTGGTCGCCGGCCCCGATCCCGGTCATTCCTTCCCAGCCATCGCGCTGTGCCTCAAATTGCAGGCCGCCGGCGCCGATCCCACGTTGTTCACCGGCGTCGAGTGGCTCGAGACCGCGCGCACGGCCGGCCTCGCGGCGACCGAGTTGCTGGGACTCGATCCCACCGAGGAGGACGACGACACCGACGCGGGGCAGAAGATCCACCGCCGGGCCGCCCGGATGGCGGTGCTCAATGCGCCACAGCTCGCGGAGCTCGCACCGGATCTGGTGGTCTCCGATGTCATCACCGCCTGCGGCGGGATGGCCGCGGAACTGCTCGGCATTCCGTGGGTGGAACTCAACCCGCACCCGCTCTACCTGCCGTCGAAGGGGTTGCCGCCGATCGGCAGCGGGCTGGCCCCGGGCACCGGGTTGCGGGGCCGGTTGCGCGATGCGGTCATGCGCAAGCTGACCGCGCGGTCCTGGCAGGCGGGTCTGGCGCAGCGCTCGGCGGCGCGGGTGAGTATCGGTCTGCCCGCCCGCGATCCGGGTCCGCTGCGTCGGCTGATCGCGACCCTGCCGGCGTTGGAGGTGCCGCGGCCGGACTGGCCCGCGGAGGCGGTGGTGGTGGGTCCGCTGCACTTCGAGCCGACCTCGCAGGTGCTCACCCCGCCGGCCGGGGACGGGCCGCTGATCGTGGTCGCGCCGTCGACGGCGACCACCGGGACCACCGGGATGGCCGAGCTGGCCCTGCAGTGCCTGGTCCCCGGGGACGGCCTGCCCGCCGGGACCCGGGTGGCGGTGTCGCGGCTCGGGGGAGCGGATCTCGAGGTCCCGCCGTGGGCCGTGGTCGGGCTGGGACGCCAGGACCGGTTGCTGACCGGTGCGAACCTGATGATCTGCGGTGGCGGACACGGCATCGTGGCCAAGACCCTGCTGGCCGGGGTACCCATGGTGGTGGTTCCGGGTGGCGGCGATCAATGGGAGATGGCCAATCGCGTTGTGCGCCAGGGCAGTGCGCAGCTGGTCCGGCCGTTGACCGCCGAGGCGCTGGTGGCGGCCGTCCGGGAAGTGCTGGCCGCCCCGCGCTACGCCGAGGCCGCCCGCGCCGCCGGTGCCTCGGCTGCCGAGGTCGCCGATCCGGTACGGGTGTGCCAGGAAGTAGTTCGGTAGATTCGTCGCGTGCGGTTGACCGAGTTCCACGTCCTTGTCACCGACCAATTCGGCGAGGTGCGGGGTGCCTCGCTGCTCGTCGACCACGTCCTGACCGGCGTGGGTGGGCGAACCGCCGCGCAAGCCATCGAGGACGGGGTCGAACCACGCGAGGTCTGGCGCGCGTTGTGTGCCGACTTCGACGTGCCCCGCGACCAGTGGTGAAAACATGAGCACCGTTGTCCTGGTGCACGGCGCCTGGCACGGCGCGTGGTGCTGGGAGCGGCTGACGCCGGAACTGCAGCGACGCGGGCACCGGGTGGTGGCCCCCGACCTGCCGATCGACGTCCCCACGGCGACCTTCGCCGACTACGCCGACGCGGTGATCGCGGCCATGGGTCCCGACGACGACCACATCGTGGTCGGGCATTCGCTGAGCGGCCACGTGGTGCCGCTGGTGGCGCAGCGCCGGACGGTGCGCCACGCGGTGTACCTGTGCGCGATGCTGCCCGAGGCCGGGCGCAGCCAGGCCGATCAGGAGCGCGACGGCGGCTTGACCGATCCGGCATATCTGCGCGGACTGAGCCGGGCGGACGGCTGCACCACCTGGAGCGACCACGAACTGGCCCGCACGCTGCTCTACCAGGACTGCGAGCCGGACATCGCGGCCGCCGCCCTGGCGCGGCTGCGCCCGCAGGCCTACGGGCCGGCCCGGCAGGTGTGGACGGACGATCCGCTGCCCGCCGGGGCGTCGACCTACATCGTCTGCGCCGAGGACCGGATTGTGAATCCGGACTGGTCACGACGGGTGGCGCCGGACCGGTTGGGTGCCGCGGTCATCGAGCTTGGGGGCGGTCACTCGCCGTTCTTGTCGCGACCCGCCGAGCTCGCCGGCGTCCTCGACGGCCTCGCCTGACACGCGCGGCGCGCCTAACTTGCACTCGAACACCTGTTCGTTATTGTGGTGAATGTTCGGCCGACGAGATTTGTCGGAGGGCTGATCTAGCGTCACTGCCAACCGACCGAACACCGGTCACCGAAACGACTACCGGAGGAACATCATGGCGCAGGCCCCCGATCGCGAGAAGGCCCTCGAGCTTGCTCTCGCGCAAATTGAGAAGAGTCACGGCAAGGGCTCGGTGATGCGGCTCGGCGACGAAACGCGCCAGCCGATCTCGGTGATCCCCACCGGATCCATCGCGCTGGATGTCGCGCTGGGTATCGGCGGCCTACCGCGTGGTCGCGTGGTCGAGATCTACGGCCCGGAATCCTCGGGTAAGACCACCGTGGCACTGCACGCGGTCGCCAACGCGCAGGCCGCCGGCGGAATCGCGGCGTTCATCGACGCCGAGCACGCACTGGACCCCGAGTACGCCAAGGCGCTCGGTGTGGATACCGATGCGCTGTTGGTGTCCCAGCCCGACACCGGCGAGCAGGCCCTGGAGATCGCCGACATGCTGATCCGTTCCGGTGCGCTGGACATCCTGGTCATCGACTCGGTGGCCGCGTTGGTCCCGCGCGCCGAGATCGAGGGCGAGATGGGCGACAGCCACGTCGGCCTGCAGGCCCGCCTGATGAGCCAGGCGCTCCGGAAGCTCACCGGCGCGCTGAGCAATTCAGGCACCACCGCGATCTTCATCAACCAGCTGCGCGAGAAAATCGGGGTGATGTTCGGCAGCCCGGAAACGACAACGGGCGGAAAGGCTTTGAAGTTCTACGCCTCGGTGCGCATCGACGTCCGACGGATCGAGACCCTCAAGGACGGCACCGACGCGGTGGGTAACCGCACCCGCGCCAAGATCGTCAAGAACAAGGTTGCGCCGCCGTTCAAGCAGGCCGAGTTCGACATCCTCTACGGCAAGGGCATCTCCAAGGAGGGCTCGCTCATCGACATGGGTGTCGAGCACGGCTTCATCCGCAAGTCCGGATCGTGGTTCACCTACGAGGGCGAGCAGCTGGGGCAGGGCAAGGAGAATGCGCGCAACTTCCTGCTGAACAACCCGGACGCGGCCGTGGAGATCGAGAAGAAGATCAAGGAGAAGCTCGGCATCGGCGCCGTGCTGACCGATGATGCGAGCGTTGGCTCAACCGGTGACGTCCTGCCCGCCCCCGTCGACTTCTGATCCCGCCGAGGCCGAGTCGGCCGAACAGGCCGACCCGGTCAAGCGCGCGGAGCAGGCGCGAGCAGTCTGTCTGCGCCTGCTCACCGTGCGGGCTCGCACCCGCGCCGAACTCACCGAACAACTGAGCAAGCGCGGGTATCCCGACGAGATCAGCGGGGCGGTGTTGAACCGGCTGGCCGAGGTGGGCCTGATCGATGACGCCGACTTCGCCGAGCAGTGGGTGCGCTCGCGCCGGATCAACGCCGGCAAGGGCAAACGCGCGCTGGCGGCCGAACTTCGCACCAAGGGCGTCGACGACGAGGTGATCAGCGCGGCGCTGGCCGACATCGATGCCGGCGCCGAACGCCAACGTGCCGAGGAGTTGGTGCGGGCCAAGTTGCGCCGCGACCGGTTGGCCGAGGGCGACGATCCCAAGATCACCCGCCGGCTCGTCGCGATGCTGACCCGCCGCGGTTATCAGCAGGGCATGGCCTTCGACGTGGTCACCGCGGAACTGGCGGCCGAACGGGACCGACGCCGGGTCTAGTGCTCCCGGTCAATCCCCGGGCTGTTCGGTGCGCTGCTCGGCGGCCATCGGCTCGGGGGCCCGGCGGGACTGCCGTAGCCGGCGCTCGACCCGCACTGCGAGTGCGGACAGCGCAAAGTTGACTGCGATCATCAACACCGCGATCACGATGAGCGCCGGAATGTAGTTGCCGTATGCGGAACCGACCACGGTGCCCTGTCGGACCATCTCGACGAACGTGATCTGGTAGCCGATCGCGGTGTCCTTGAGCACCACCACCAACTGCGAGATCAAGACCGGCAGCATCGCGGTGATCGCCTGCGGCAACTGGATGGAACGCATGGTCTGACCCCAGGTCAGGCCCAACGACGCGGCCGCCTCGGCCTGCCCCCGCGGCAGCGAGTGCACCCCCGCGCGCACGATCTCGGCGATCACCGCACCGTTGTAGAGCGTGAGTCCGGTGATCACCCCGGCCAGCGCCACCTGCTGCGACGGAAACAGCCCGTACTGCGCGTACAGGAAGTACGCGAAGATCATCATGATCAGCACGGGCACCGCGCGGAAGAACTCCACGAGCACCGAACAGACCCACCGCACCGCGGCATTCGGGGCCAGCCGGCCCACGCCGAGCACCAGGCCCAGTACCAGCGCCAGCACAATCGAGATCGCGGCGGCCGTCAGCGTGCCCTGGATGCCGGGCAGCACGTAGGTCCGCCACAGGTTGCCGGTCAGGAACGGCTGCCACTTCTCGGCCGTCAACTGGCCCTTGTCCGCGAGTGCGGCATAGCCGACCCAGGCGATCAGCGCCAACACCGCGACGGTGACCGCGGTCGCGATGTGGTTGCGGACCCGCGCCCGCGGGCCCGGGGCGTCGAACAGGACCGTCGCGCCGCTCATCGCGCCACCGCCATCCGCTTGCTGAGCCAGCCGAAGAACAACCCCATCGGCAGCGTCAGCACCACGAAGCCGATCGCGAAGATGGTGCCGACCGCCACCAGCGCCGCGGTGTTCTCGATCATTTCCTTCATCAGCAGCGCCGCCTCGGCCACCCCGATCGCCGAGGCGATCGTGGTGTTCTTGGTCAACGCGATCAGCACCGACCCCAACGGAATGATCACCGCGCGGAACGCCTGTGGCAGCAACACTATTCGCAGGTTCTGGCTGAAGGTGAAACCGAGGGAGCGGGCCGCCTCGGCCTGGCCGAGCGGCACGGTGTTGACGCCCGATCGGACCGTCTCACACACGAACGAGGCCGTGTAGACGGCCAGGCCCAACACCGCCAGGCGAAAGTTGCTGTCGGCGACCGAGGTTGGCGAGCCCGCCTCGACCAGCGTGAACCCCAGCGTCTGGGACACGCCGAAGGAGCAGAACAGCAGGATCAACGTCAACGGGGTATTGCGCACCACGTTGACGTAGCTGGTGCCGATCCAGTTGAGGACCGGTACCGGCGCCAGCCGCATCGCGGCCAGCGCCGTCCCGAGTACCAACGCGCCCAGGCCCGAGTACAGCGTCAGCTTGATGGTCACCAGGAACGCCGCGAGCACCTGCTCGCGGTATTCGGTCAGAACCTCCACTGGCTACCCGGTCCCGTGCGCGGTCTCAGGACCGGTCGACCGCGGGCGGCGTCGGGGTGGCGATGCCGGCCGGACCCAGGTTCTGCTCGAACGCGGCGGCCCAGGCTCCGTCGGCCTGCATCTGCTCCAGCGCGTCGTTGATCTGGTCCCGCAGTTCCGCGTCGCCCTTCTTCAGGCCGACCCCGTAGCGCTCCTCGGAGAACGGTTCGCCGACGATCTTGAACGCCCCCGGAGTCTGCGCGGCGTAGCCGGCCAGGATCACCTCGTCGGTGGTCAGCGCGTCGACGGCCTTGTTCTTCAACGCCTCCACGCAGGCCGAGTAGGTGTCGTACTGCTGCAATTGCACACCGGGGAACTCGTCCTTGATCTTCTGCGCGGGGGTCGAACCGGTGACCGAGCACAGCACCTTGTTGTTCTCCAGCGAATCCTTGCCGGTGATGTCGGTGTTGTCCGCGCGCACCAGCAGGCTCTGGCCGGTGAGCAGGTACGGGCCGGCGAAGTCGACCTTTTCCTTACGGGAGTCGGTGATCGAGTAGGTCGCGACGATGTAGTCGACCTGACCGTTCTGGATCAGCGTCTCGCGCTGGCCGGACGGGGCTTCCTTCCATTCGATCTGCTCGGGGGAGTAGCCCAGCTTGTCGGCGATGTAGGCGGCGACGTCGACGTCGAAGCCGCTCATGGAACCGTCCGGATTCTTGATCGCCAGGCCCGGCTGGTCGAACTTGGTGCCGATGACGATCTTGTTCTCGTCGCTGCCGCATGCGGTCAGCGCCAACGGCAGCAGCGCGGCCAGCGCGGCGGCCGCGACCCGGCGGAATCGGAAGGTGGGCATGGAGTTTCCTTTCGCCATCAGTGATTGAGGATCTTTCCAAGGAAGTCCTTGGCGCGGTCGGTCGTCGGGTTGGAGAAGAACTCCTGCGGCGGGGCGTCCTCGACGATGGCCCCGTCGGACATGAACACCACCCGGTCGGCGGCGCGGCGGGCAAAGCCCATCTCGTGGGTGACCACCAGCATGGTCATTCCGCCTTCGGCCAGCGCCGTCATCACCGCGAGGACCTCGTTGATCATCTCGGGGTCCAGCGCGCTGGTGGGCTCGTCGAACAGCATCACCTTGGGCTTCATCGCCAACGACCGGGCGATGGCCACCCGCTGCTGCTGCCCCCCGGAGAGCTGCGCGGGATACTTGTCGGCCTGGTTGGCCACGCCGACTCGCTCGAGCAACGCCATCGCCTCGGCCCGGGCCTGCTCCTTGGGCGTTCTGCGGACCTTGGTCGGCGCCAACGCCACATTCTCCAGGATCGTCTTGTGCGCGAACAGGTTGAAGGACTGGAACACCATTCCGACGTCGCTGCGCAACTCGGCGAGCTTGCGTCCCTCGCTCGGCAGTTCCCGGCCGTCGATCGTGATGGTGCCCGAATCGATCGGTTCGAGGCGATTGACGGCCCGACACAGCGTGGACTTGCCCGAGCCGGACGGTCCCAGCACCACGATCACCTGACCGCGGCGCACCTCGAGGTCGATGTCCTTGAGGACGTGGAGATCACCGAAGTATTTGTTGACCGCGGAAAGAGAGATCATCGGCACGTCGTTCTCAGCGGCGGCGGCCATGGGCCAAGACCTTACCCACCCAACCCGCGATGCGCGCGCAGGCGCGGAAACCGTCGAGTTGGGTCTGGTGCGCACCCGTCCGTACCATGGACGGGTGACTTCGGCCTGTGCTCCCGCGACCCAGCCGCCTGTCGCGCCGTCTGCGGAACCGACCCGCACGTATCAGGTCAGAACCTACGGCTGCCAGATGAACGTGCACGACTCGGAGCGGCTGGCCGGCCTGCTGGACGCCGCCGGGTACCGGCGCGCCCCCGACGGGACCGACGCCGACATCGTGGTGTTCAACACCTGCGCGGTCCGCGAGAACGCCGACAACAAGCTGTACGGCAACCTCAGCCATCTGGTGCCGCGCAAGCAGCGCGACCCGAACATGCAGATCGCGGTGGGTGGCTGCCTGGCACAAAAGGATCGCGAAGCGGTGCTCACCCGCGCGCCGTGGGTCGACGTGGTCTTCGGCACCCACAACATCGGTTCGCTGCCGACGCTGCTCGAACGCGCCCGGCACAACCGGGTCGCCCAGGTCGAGATCGCCGAGGCCCTCGAAGAGTTTCCCTCGGCGCTGCCGGCGGCCCGTGAATCCGCCTATGCCGCATGGGTTTCCATCTCGGTGGGATGCAACAACACCTGCACGTTCTGCATCGTGCCCGCGCTCCGCGGCAAGGAGGTGGACCGCCGTCCGGGTGACATCCTCGCCGAGGTCGAATCGCTGGTCTCCCAGGGCGTGCTGGAAGTCACGCTGCTCGGTCAGAACGTCAACGCCTACGGGGTGTCGTTCGCCGATCCCGAGACCCCGCGCGACCGCGGCGCTTTCGCCGCCCTGCTGCGCGCCTGCGGCCGCGTCGACGGGCTGGAACGGGTGCGCTTCACCTCACCGCATCCGGCCGAGTTCACCGACGACGTGATCGAGGCCATGGCGCAGACCCCCAACGTGTGCCCCGCGCTGCACATGCCGTTGCAGTCCGGCTCCGACCGCATCCTGAAGGCCATGCGGCGCTCCTACCGCGCCGACCGGTACCTCGGCATCATCGACCGCGTCCGCGAGGCGATGCCGCACGCCGCGATCACCACCGACATCATCGTGGGGTTCCCCGGCGAGACCGAAGCGGATTTCGAGGCGACCCTCGAGGTGGTCCGGCGCGCCCGGTTCGTCAGCGCCTACACCTTCCAGTATTCGAAGCGTCCGGGCACACCGGCCGCCGACCTGCCCGATCAACTGTCCAAGGCCGTCGTCCAGGAACGATACGAACGGCTCATCGCACTCCAGGAGGAGATTTCCCTGCAGCAAAACACTGCGCAACTCGGCAACACCGTCGAACTTCTGGTTGCCGCGGGTGAGGGTCGCAAGGACACCGCTACGGCGCGGATGAGCGGCCGCGCACGCGACGGCCGCCTGGTGCACTTCGTGCCCGGCGGGGCCGGGGTCCGTCCCGGCGACGTGGTCAAGACCGTCGTCACCGCGGCCGCACCGCATCACCTGATCGCCGACGGCGCGCTGCTCGAGCACCGCCGCACCCGCGCCGGCGATGCGCACGAGACGGGTCAACGGCCCCGCACCGTCGGGCTGGGACTGCCCGGTCTCGGTGTCCCGGCCCCGGCGCCCGCGGCCGCGGGGTGCGCACGATGACCGCGCCGCGCGGTGCCGACGACTTCGAGGGCTTCCGGGCCGACATCGAAGCGGCCGAGAAGCGGGTGGCCGGCGAGATCGACCCCGGTGCCCGGGCGTTGGTGGTGGCCGTCCTGGTCTTCGTGCTGCTGGTCTCGTTCATCCTGCCGCACACCGGCGCCGCGCGCGGCGTCGACGTCCTACTCGGTAACGATGCCGCGATGGAGGTCGGCGTGGCCATGCCGCACCGGTTGTTCTGCTGGCTGGCGCTGATCTTCGGCGTGGGCTTTTCGATGCTGGGTCTGCTGACCCGGCGCTGGGTGCTGGCGTGGGTGGCGCTGGCCGGCTCCTGGCTGGCGGCCGCGATCGGCATGTTGGCGGTGTGGACCCGCCAGACCGCGGCGCCCGGCGAACCCGGCCCCGGGATCGGCCTGTTCCTGGCCTGGGTGGCCGTCATCCTGTTGGCGTTCCACTGGGCGCGGGTGGTGTGGACCCGCACCGCGGTGCAGCTGGCGGCCGAGGACGCCCGGCGCCAGGAGGCCGCCAAGCGGCAGTCCCGGAGTCTCCTCGATGACCTGCCGCCGGCCGCCGATCCGCCCGACGAGCCCCCGCGGGAGCCCTGAGCGTCAGCGCTTTCTGGTCAGCGCACCCTCAGCCGCCGCGGCCCACTGCCGCCACTGCTCGGCGTTGGCCTTGGCCTCCTCGGCCTCCTTGGTGCGGCCCGCCGCTTCGGCCTTGGCGGCCTGCTTCTCGTACTGGGCCACCCGAGCGCGGAACTGCTCGGCGCGCGCCTGCGCCTGCGGGTCGGTCCAGCCGGCGTCCGCGGCGTCGCGAACCTTCTTCTCCACCGCACGCAGCCGCCGCTCCAGGTCGGTGCGCTCGCGCGGCACCTTCCCGATCGCATCCCACTTCTCGCCGATGGCCCGGAACGCCGCCCGGGCGGCGTCGGCGTTGGACAGGTCGATCTTCTCGGCCTGGGCCAGCAGCGCCTCCTTGGCGGTGGCGTTGGCCTTGAACTCGGCGTCGCGCTCGGCGGTCACCGCGTTGCGGGCCGAGAAGAACTTGTCCTGCGCGGCCTTGAACCGGCGCCATAGCGCGTCGTCGACATCCTTGGATGCCCGCCCGGCGGCCTTCCACTCCGCGAGCAGGTCGCGGAACGCCCCGCTGGTGGGACCCCAATCCGTCGAGTCGCACAGCGCCTCGGCGCGTTCGCAGAGCTTCTCCTTGGCCTGCCTGGCGCCCACCCGTTCGCGGTCCAGCTCGGCGAAGTGCGAGCCGCGACGCCGGTTGAACGTCTCGCGGGCCGCTGAATAACGCTTCCACAGCGCGTCGTCGGTTTTGCGGTCCAGGCCGGTGATGGTCTTCCACTCGTCGAGGATCGCGCGGAGCCGATCACCGGCGGCCTTCCACTGCGTGGCGTTGGCCGCGAGGTCCTCGGCCTCGGCGGCCAGCGCCTCCTTGCGGGCGGTCTGCGCCGCGCGGTGTTCCTCGCGCTTGGCCTTCTCCTCGGCGGCCGCGGTCTCGGCGTGTTCGGCGATCTTGCCCAGCCGGGCCGCCAGGGCGTCGATATCGCCGAGCACGCTGGCCGTCGGCAGCGTCTCGGCCAGTGTCGCCGCCGCGGCCTTGATCTTGCGGGCGTCGCCGGTGCCGGACTCCAGCCGGCGCTCCATCAGCGTGATCTCGGTCGCCAGGTCGTCGAAGCGGCGACCGAAGTGTACGAACGCCGCCTCGGCGTCGCCCGCCTGCCACGATCCGATGACCCGCTCACCGGAGCTACTGATCAACCACACCGTGCCGTCGTCGTCGACGCGGCCGAACCGGTGTGGGTCACTCGACGGGACTGCGGGCACCACCGCGGCCGGGTGTGGCCCCGGCCGAGGCCCCGGCCTGGGGATCGGCCCCGGAACGGGGCGGGGGGCCGGTGTCGGGGACGCTTCGCCGTTCATCGGATCTTGTGTGGTCATGGCCTACCGGTACCTATTCTCCAAGCGGATTTCTCCGCGCACTGCCGCGCGACGCGGCGCCTTGTCTAACAGGGGTATTCAAGCAGGTAGTCTCGCCGGACATGGCCAAAGCCGACATCGCCGCCCTGTTGGCCCTGGGCGCGGCCCTGTTCATCGCGATCGGCGATGTCATCCATCAGCGCACAGCGCACCAGGTCACCGACGCGCCGGTGGGCCACGCCGGCCTGTTTCTGAAGCTGCTGCGGGAACGTATCTGGTGGCTCGGCAGCGGCGTGGGTGCGATCGGATTCGCGCTGCAGGCGACCGCGCTGGGGCTGGGGTCGGTGCTGCTGGTGCAGGCGATTCTGGTGACCTCGCTGCTGTTTGCGCTGCCGCTGAGCGCCCGGGCCGCGCACCGACGCGTCACCCGCGCCGAGTGGACCTGGGCGGTGCTGCTGGCCGCCTCGGTGGCCATCATCGTCACCGTCGGCAATCCGACGGCCGGCCAAGCCCGGGCCACCACGCAGACCTGGGCCGTGGTCGCCGCGGTCCTCGTGCCGTTGTTGATCGGCTGCGTGCTGGCCGCGGGCCGCAGCACCGGCCCGGCGCGCGCGGTGCTGCTGGCGCTGGTCTCCGGCGCGCTCTGGGGGGTGTTCGCGGTGCTGACCAAGGGCCTGGTGGAGCTGCTCGGTGCGGGCGCCGGGGCGCTGTTGCGGTCCCCGGAGCTCTACGCGTGGGTGCTGGTGGCGGTCGCCGGGACGGCGTGGCAGCAGTCGGCGTTCCGGGCGGGGGCCATCACCGCGTCATTGCCGACGATGACCATCGCCGAGCCGCTGGTGGCCTCCGTGTTGGGCATCGTCGTGCTCGGGGAGACGCTACGTCCCGGCGAGTCGGGCTGGCTGATCCTGCTGGTCGCGATCGCGATGATGGTGATCGCCACCGCGGCACTGGCCCGGGACGAGGCGAAGGCCGGCGCCGCGGCCGCCGCCCGATAACGTTGCAGCCGTGTTGACCGCCGTCGCGATCATTCCCTCGGCACCCGTGTTGGTGCCGCAGTTGGCGGGCGCCGCCGCCGATGAGCTCGCCGCGGCTCGCGAGGCGGTGCTGGCCAGCGCGGCGGCGTTGCCGGACCGGTGGATCGCGGTAGGAGCGGGTCCGCTCGCCGGCGCGGCGAGCCCGGCGGCCACGGGCACGTTCGCCGGCTACGGGGTCGACGTGCCGGTGGGTCTTTCGGCGGACGCCGCCCAGCCCGCGGATCTCCCGCTGTGCGCCCTGATCACCGGCTGGGTGCGCGGCATCGCGGCCCCGGCGGCCCGTGCCGAGGTGCGATGGTTCGCCCCGGACGGTGACGCCGAGGACGCCACCGCAGCCGGTGCGCGGCTGCGCGCCGAGATCGACGCCGTCGCCGACGAGGTGGGCGTGCTGGTCGTCGCCGACGGCGCGCACACCTTGACCCCGGGCGCGCCCGGGGGCCACCAGCCGGAATCGGTGGCCGTGCAGCAGCGCCTCGAGGATGCGTTGGCCGGCGGCGACGGTGCCGCGCTGCGGCGGCTCCCGGAACTGATCGTGGGCCGGGTGCCGTTCGCGGTGCTCGCCGGCCTCCTGGAACAGCCGCGGCAGGCCCGTGCCTACTACCGCGGTGCGCCCTTCGGTGTCGGCTACTTCGCGGGCGTCTGGCTGCCGTGAGACCCATCGCGGTGATCGGGCCGACGGGCACCGGCAAATCCGCCCTGGCGCTGGACCTGGCCGAACGCCTCGGCGGGGAGATCGTCAACGCCGACGCCATGCAGCTGTACCGCGGAATGGACATCGGGACCGCCAAGCTCACCCGGGAGCAGCGCCGCGGCATTCCACACCGCCAACTCGACGTGCTCGATGTCGTCGAGACCGCCTCGGTGGCGCGCTATCAGCAGGCGGCGGCCGCCGACGTCGAGGACATCGCCGCGCGCGGGGCGGTGCCGGTGATCGTCGGCGGGTCCATGCTCTACCTGCAGTCACTGCTCGACGACTGGGCGTTTCCGGCCACCGACCCCGCGGTGCGGGCGCGCTGGGAGCAGCGACTCACCGAGGTCGGCACCGCGGCGCTGCACGCCGAGCTCGGCGTGCGGGACCCGGCGGCGGCCGCGGCGATCCGGCCCACCGACGGTCGGCGCATCGTGCGCGCGCTCGAGGTGATCGAGCTGACCGGGCAACCGTTCGCGGCGTCGGCCCCGACCATCGGCGCGGTGCCGCGTTGGGACACCGCGATCATCGGATTGGACTGGGACACCGAACTTCTCGACGAGCGGCTGCGCACCCGCACCGACGCGATGTTCGACCACGGACTGGTCGAGGAGGTGCGTGCGCTCTGCGAGGTCGGCCTGCGGGCGGGGGTGACCGCCTCCCGCGCGCTCGGGTATGCGCAGGTGCTGGCCGACCTCGACGCCGGCGGCGACGGTCATGGCGGCCGCGAGCCCACCTTCACGGGCACCCGCCGATATGTGCGACGGCAACGGTCGTGGTTTCGTCGCGACCACCGGGTGCGCTGGCTCGACGGGGCGGGGACCGAACTGCTGAGTCAGGCGTTGTCGGCCTGGCGGCACGTATCCTGAACAGGTGAAGTTCGCCAAGGGGCACGGCACACAGAACGACTTCGTGCTGCTGCTCGACATCCCCGCCGAGGTGGAGCTGTCCGCTGCGGCGGTCAGTGCGCTGTGCGATCGCCGGCGCGGCCTCGGTGCCGACGGGGTGCTGCGGGTGACCCGGGCCGGTGCGGCCGTGGCCGCCGGCGTCCTCGGCGCGCTGCCTGCCGGCGTCGCCGCCGACGACTGGTTCATGGACTACCGCAACGCCGACGGATCGGTCGCCGAGATGTGCGGCAACGGCGTGCGGGTGTTCGCCCACTACCTGTGCGCGACAGGACTGGAGTCGGGCGCCGAGTTCGTGGTCGGCACCGTGGCCGGCGCGCGGCCGGTGGTGGTGCACGGACATGACGCGGTCAACGCCGATGTCACGGTGGACATGGGCAAGGCCAACTTCTTCGGAACCGGCGCCGCCACCGTCGGCGGCCGGCGTTTCACCGGCCTGGCGGTCGATGTCGGCAATCCGCATCTGGCCTGCGTGGACCCCACGCTGACGGCTGCGGAGCTGGCCGCGCTGGATGTCGCCGCACCCGTGGACTTCGACGCCGCGCTGTTTCCCGACGGCGTCAACATCGAGGTGCTCACCGCGCCGGTGGATTCAGTTGTCGACCGGCCTCTTCCTCGCGGAACTACACCGCTCGTCGAACCGGTCGGCAATGCCGTGCGGATGCGCGTCCACGAACGCGGCGTGGGCGAGACCCGGTCCTGCGGAACCGGCACGGTCGCGGCCGCGGTGGCCGCGCTGCGACACCTCGACGCCGACACCGGGACGGTGCGCGTGGCGGTGCCCGGCGGCGAGGTCGCCGTGACGATCACCGACGCGACCAGCTACCTGCGCGGACCGTCGGTGTTGGTGGCCCACGGCGAATTGGCGCGGGCCTGGTGGAGCGCGCAGACGTGAAACTCATTGGCGGGAAGGTCGCGGGCTGTGCCACCATCGGGGATCGCCCATGACTGATGACACCCGTTTGCCCGCCGAGCCCACCCTGGGTGAGCTGGCCCTCGACGACCGCGCGGCGCTGCGCCGCGTCGCGGGAATGTCCACCGAACTCGAGGACATCTCCGAAGTCGAGTACCGTCAACTTCAGCTGGAACGCGTTGTGCTGGTGGGGGTTTGGACCGACGGCAACACCGTCGACGCCGAGGCCAGTCTGGCCGAGTTGGCGGCGCTGGCCAAGACCGCCGGCTCCGAGGTGCTCGAGGGACTGATTCAGCGTCGCGACAAGCCGGACCCCTCGACCTACATCGGCTCCGGCAAGGCCCAGGAACTGCGCGAGGTGGTGCTGGCCACCGGTGCCGACACAGTCATCTGCGACGGCGAACTCTCGCCCGCCCAGCTGACCGCGCTGGAGAAGGCCGTCAAGGTCAAGGTGATCGACCGCACCGCGCTGATCCTCGACATCTTTGCCCAGCACGCCACCAGCCGCGAGGGCAAGGCGCAGGTGTCGCTGGCCCAGATGGAGTACATGCTGCCCCGGCTGCGCGGCTGGGGTGAGTCGATGTCCCGGCAGGCCGGTGGTCGCGCGGGCGGCGCCGGGGGCGGGGTGGGTACCCGCGGACCGGGCGAGACCAAGATCGAGACCGACCGCCGTCGCATCCGGGAACGGATGTCCAAGCTGCGTCGTGAGATCAAGGAAATGAAGAAGATCCGCGATACCCAGCGGGGTGGCCGCCGCCGCAGCGATGTGCCTTCGGTCGCGATTGTCGGCTACACCAATGCCGGCAAGTCCAGCCTGCTCAATGCGCTCACTGGCGCCGGCGTCCTGGTGGAGGACGCACTGTTCGCGACCCTCGAACCGACCACGCGCCGCGGCGAGTTCGACGACGGTCGCCCGTTCGTGTTGACCGACACCGTGGGCTTCGTGCGGCATCTGCCGACCCAGCTCGTCGAGGCCTTCCAGTCCACTCTGGAAGAGGTGGTGGACGCCGACCTGCTGGTGCACGTCGTGGACGGTTCGGACGCCAACCCGCTGGCCCAGATTTCGGCGGTGCGTGCGGTCGTCGGCGAGGTCATCGCCGACCGCGACGGTCAGCCCGCGCCGGAGTTGTTGGTGGTCAACAAGATCGATGCCGCCGACGAGTTGGCGTTGGCAAAGCTGCGGCGCGCGTTGCCGGCGGCGGTGTTCGTTTCCGCGCACACCGGCGAGGGGCTGGACCGGCTGCGGCAGCGGATGGGGGAGTTGGTCGAGCCCACCGATGTCTCGGTGGATGTCACCATCCCCTACGAGCGTGGCGACCTGGTGGCCCGGATGCACGAGATCGGGCGCATCGATGCGACCGAACACACCGCGGCCGGCACCCGGATCAAAGGACAGGTCCCGGCCGGGCTGGCCGCGAGCCTGCGCGGGTTCGCCACCGCCTAGCCCCGGGGCAAAATCGAAATCAGGTTCTCATTCTAGTACGCTGCCCGGAGACGCGAAGGGACGGCGGACATGGGCCTGCGAGGTGAAGCCGCGATAGTCGGTTTCCACGAGCTACCGGCGGAGCGCAAACCCGCTGGTAAGCCGGAATTCCTGCTGGAACAGTGGGCGCGGCTGGCCGCGGCCGCGGTGGCCGATGCCGGGCTGCGCGTCGAAGACGTCGACGGCCTGGTGACCACCGGGATCTTCGAATCGGAGCTCTTCGTCCCCTCCACGGTGGTCGAATATCTGGGGCTGAAGGTGAACTTCGCCGAGTATGTGGACCTCGGCGGTGCCAGCGCGGCCGCCATGGTGTGGCGCGCCGCGGCCGCCATCGAGTTGGGCATCTGCGAGGCGGTGCTGTGTGCGATCCCGGCGAACTACCTGACGCCGATGCATCCGGAGCGGCTGCCCAACATGGGGGATGCGCTGCACTTCGGCGCGTCCAGCTTCCGCTACGGCTCCCCGCAGGCCGAATTCGAGATCCCGTACGGCTACCTCGGCCAGAACGGGCCCTATGCGCAGGTTGCCCAGATGTACTCGGCCGCTTACGGATACGACGAGCGCGCGATGGCCAAGATCGTCGTCGACCAGCGGGTCAACGCCAACCACACGCCCGGCGCGGTGTTCCAGCACAAGCCGCTGACCGCCGAGGACGTGCTCGCCAGCCCCGTCATCGCGGCCCCGCTGCGGATGCTCGAGATCGTGATGCCGTGCATGGGCGGATCGGCCGTGCTGGTGACCAACGAGCGCCTGGCGCGCACGGGTCGACATCGCCCGGTGTGGATCAAGGGCTTCGGCGAGCGGGTGCCCTACAAGTCCGCGGTGTACGCCGAGGAGCCCCTGAACACCCCGATGCAACACATCGCGCCGAAGGCGTTCGCGATGGCCGGCCTGACCCCGGCCGAGATGGACATGGTGTCGATCTACGACTGCTACACCATCACCGCGCTGCTGACGCTCGAGGACGCCGGGTTCTGCGAAAAGGGCAAGGGCATGCAGTTCGTGAACGGGCACGACCTGACGTTCCGCGGCGACTTCCCGATGAACACCGCCGGCGGTCAGCTGGGCTACGGGCAGCCCGGCAACGGCGGCGGCATGCACCACGTCTGCGACGCCACCCGGCAGCTCATGGGCCGGGCCGGCCGAACCCAGGTCGCGGACTGTCACCGCGCGTTCGTCTCCGGCAACGGCGGCGTGCTCAGTGAGCAAGAAGCCCTTGTCCTGGAAGGGGATTAACAGCGATGACGACAGCTTCCGCGCGGCCGATGCCGCTGCCCACCCCGACCTCGCAGCCGTTCTGGGACGGGTTGAGCCGGCACGAGGTGTGGATCCAGTTCTCGCCCTCGCTGGACCGCTACGTGTTCTACCCGCGCGTGCTCGCCCCCGGCACTCTGGCCGACGACCTGCAGTGGCGCCAGATCTCGGGGGCGGGGACCCTGGTCAGCTTTGCCGTCGCGCAGCGGCCGGTGGCACCGCAGTTCGCCGACGCCGTCCCGCACCTGGTGGCCGTGGTGGCCTGGGACGAGGGCCCGCGGTTCGCCACCGAACTGGTGGACGTCGAACCCGCCGAGGTGGCGGTCGGCATGGCCGTGACGCCGGTGTTCGTGGACTGCACCGACAGCGGGGTCACCCTGCTGAAATACACCGCCCGGCGATGAGGGGACCCACACCGTGGCACTGGCGCTGACCGACGAGCAGACCCAGCTGAGCGAGGCCGTGCTCGGCTTCGCCCAGCGCCATGCACCGCTGACCAAGACCAGGGCCGAATTCGACGGGTTGGCCGCCGGGGCCCGCCCCGACTTCTGGGCGGCGTTGGTGGCCCAGGGATTTCACGCCGTGAACCTGCCGGAGTCGTGCGGCGGGCAGGGCGGCGATCTGCTCGATGCGGCCTGCGTCCTGGATGCGGCCGGATATGCGTTGCTGGCCGGTCCGTTGTTGCCGACCATGGTCGCCGGCGCGGTCGCGGCCACCGCTGCCCCCGGATCCGCGGTGGGAGCGCTGCTCGCCGATATCGCCGCCGGCAGCACGGCCGTGGTGGTGCTGCCCGAGGCCGGACAGCTCGAAGCGGCGCCGGTGGACGGGGGTTGGTCGCTGCGCGGTGCCGTCGGCCCGGAGGTGGGGCTGCGCGCCGCGGACCGGATCCTGGTGAGCGCCCGTACCGCGGCCGGGGCCGTGCTGTGGGCCGTGCTGGACGCGTCCGCACCGGGCCTGCAGAGCAGCGCCGTGTCCGCGACGGACCTGACCCGCGACGTGGGTGCGCTGCGCGTCACCGATCACCTGGTGCCCGGCGCCGACGTCATCGAGGGCATCGATGCGGGACGGGCGCGCTGCATCTCGGTGGCGCTGCTGGCGGCCGAGGCCGCCGGCATCGCTCGCTGGTGCGCCGACAACGTCATCGACCATCTCAAGGTGCGCGAACAGTTCGGCAGACCCATCGGCGCCTTCCAGGCATTGCAGCACAAGGCCGCCCGGCTCTATGTGGACGCCGAGTTGACCGCGGCGGCCGCGTGGGACGCCGTCCGGGCCGTCGCCCAGTCGGCGGAGCAACTGCAGGTCGCCGCGGCGGGGGCGGCGATTGTCGCCAACGCCGGGCTGCCCGATCTGGTCTTGGACGCGCTGACGATGTTCGGTGCGATCGGCTACACGTGGGAACACGATCTGCACCTGTACTGGCGGCGCGCCATCAGCCTGGCGGCGCTCAGCGGTCCGGCCGGCCGCTGGGCGCGCGCGCTCGGCGAACCCGGTTGCGCACCGCGTGACTTCTCGGTCACCCTGCCGGCTGCCGAGGCCGAGTTCCGGGCCGCGGTCGTCGAAACCCTGGACCGCGCCGCCACCTTGAGCAATGCCACGCCCGGCCGCCAGAGCCCGGATTACCTCAACCTGTACAGCGGTGACCAGCGCGATGTGCTGGCAGCCGCCGGGCTGCTGGCCCCGCATCTGCCGGTGCCGTGGGGGCTGGACGCCACGGCCATGCAGCAGTTGATCATCGCCGAGGAGTTCGACAAGCGTCCGCAGGTGGTCCGGTCCTCGCTGGGCATCGCCGAATGGATCCTGCCGACCATCCTGGCGTCCGGGTCCGAGGAGCAGAAGCAGCGGTTCGCCGATCCGATCCTGCGTGGCACCGTGGCCTGGTGTCAGCTGTTCAGTGAGCCCGCGGCCGGGTCGGACCTGGCGGCGCTGAGCACCCGCGCCACCCGTGTCGACGGCGGCTGGCGGGTGAACGGTCAGAAGGTGTGGACCTCCTCGGCCGACCGCGCCGACTTCGGTGCGTTGCTGGCCCGCACCGATCCGGACGCCCCGAAACACCGCGGGATCGGCTACTTCCTGCTCGACATGACCACGCCGGGTATCACCGTCCGGCCGCTGCGCACCGCAACCGGCGAGGCGCACTTCAACGAGGTGTTCCTCGATGACGTGTTCATCCCGGACGACATGCTGGTCGGCGGACCCGCCGACGGCTGGTCGCTGGCGGTGGCGACGATGGCCAGTGAACGCGCGGCCATCAGCGGCTATCTCAAGGACGACCGGGAAGCCGTGCTGCGGGCGTTGAGCGAGGATCCGGCCGTCGACCGCGACGACGTGGTGCGGGTGCTGGGGGAGATCCGCGCCGCCACCAACGCCGTGGCCGCGCTGGGCCTGCGGGACACCCTCAACCGGCTCGCCGGGCACTCGCCCGGACCGGCCACCAGTATCGCCAAGGTCGCCACGGGGGTCATCCTTCGCCGCATCGGCACGGCGGCAATGGAATTCGCCGGGCGCACGTCGCTGATCGCGGGTCCGGAGGCGACGGCGGTGGCGCACACCCTGCAGTTGCCGGCCGAACTCATCGGCGGGGGAACCATGGAGGTCCAGCTCAACATCATCGCGACCGTGATCCTGGGACTCCCGCGGAAATGAAGCAGCCGGCCGCGTCCCCGGGGCCCGCAGCGGACGGGTCCGACCTGCCGGCCTACAAGCGGGCCCGCCGGTCGCAGATCGTCGCCGCCGCGCTGGCGGCGCTCAAGAAGCAGGACTACGACCAGATCCAGATGCGCGATGTCGCCGAGGACGCGCAGGTGGCGCTGGGCACCCTGTACCGCTACTTCAGCTCCAAAGAGCACGTCTACGCCGCGGTGCTGCGGGAATGGGCGCGGCCGGTGTTCGAGGCCGACGCCACCGGCGCCGGCGGGGCCGAAGCGCGGGTGCGGGCCAAGGTCACGGCCATCCTCGCCAGCTTCGAACGGTGGCCGGGCTTCTTCAAGGTCTGCATGGTGCTGCAGAACTCGACCGACGCCCAGGCGGCGCAGATCATGGACGAGTTCTCGGGGGTGGCCGTGGCCACCCTGGCCCGCGATTTCGCGGCCCTCGGCGAGCAGCAGGCCGCCGACGCGGCGCTGATGTTGTGGGCCGTCATCAACACCGTGCTCTCGGCGGTGATCATGCGGGGCTATCCGATGGCCGACGCCGTCCGGATAAGCAACGCCTACGTCGACCTCGTCGCGCCCCGGTTGGCGGCCGCGGAAGCCCGCTGACCGATTTTCAACCAACCACCCGGTTGAGATATCGTCGTGGCACGAGTTTTCGCGTTTTGATCAAACTTTCCGGAGGTCCCGTGAGCAACGCCACGATGTACGAGCGCACCCTGTTCGAGCCCGAGCACGAACTGTTCCGCGAGTCCTACCGGGGCTTCCTGGACAAGCACGTCGCCCCGTTCCACGAGCAGTGGGAAAAGGACAAGATCGTCGACCGCAATGTCTGGCTCGAGGCGGGCAAGCAGGGCTTCCTCGGGATGGCGGTGCCGGAGGAGTACGGCGGCGGCGGCAACGACGACTTCCGGTACAACACGGTGCTGGTCGAGGAAACGACCGCCGCTCGCTACAGCGGGCTGGGCTTCTCGCTGCACAACGACGTGGTGCTGCCGTACCTGTTGCGGTTGACGAACGAGGAGCAGAAGCAGCGCTGGCTGCCCAAGTTCTGCAGCGGAGAGCTGATCACGGCGATCGCGATGACCGAACCGGGCACCGGCAGCGACCTGCAGGGCATCAAGGCCCGTGCGGTCAGGAACGGCGACCACTACATTCTCAACGGTGCGAAGACCTTCATCACCAACGGTATCCACTCCGACCTGGTGATCGTGGTGGCGCAGACCGATCCGGACAAGGGTGCCCTCGGGTTCTCGCTGCTGGTCGTCGAGCGCGGCATGGCCGGCTTCGAGCGCGGCCGCCACCTGGACAAGATCGGCCTGGACGCCCAGGACACCGCCGAGCTGTCCTTCACCGATGTGAAGGTGCCGGTGGAGAACCTGCTCGGCGAGGAGGGCCAGGGTTTCGTCTACCTGATGCAGAACCTGCCCCAGGAGCGCATCTCGATCGCCGTCATGGCCATCTCGGCGATGGAAGCGGTGCTGAACGCCACCGTGCAGTACACCAAGGAGCGCAAGGCGTTCGGCAAGCCCATCGGCAGCTTCCAGAACACCCGTTTCGTGCTCGCCGAACTGGCCACCGAGACCACCGCGGTCCGGATCATGGTCGACGAGTTCCTGAAGCTGCACCTCGAGGGCAAGCTCACCGCCGAGCAGGCCGCGATGGCCAAGTGGTATTCGACCGAAGCTCAGGTCAAGCTGATCGACCGTTGTCTGCAACTGCACGGCGGTTACGGCTATATGCGCGAATACCCGGTGGCGCGCGCTTATCTCGACGCGCGGGTGCAGACCATCTACGGCGGTACCACCGAGATCATGAAGGAAATCCTGGGTCGCAAGCTCGGTGTCTGACGCCGCCGGAATTGCCCGGCGGTGAACAAAACCATCGGATATCAATAACGCGCAGAACGGTCGCGGCTCCACGTTATTTGCGACAGCTGTGGGTATTGTCTGCAAAATGACCTCTATATGGCCTCAAGCTGCGTCGATTCGGAAGTGGCGCTGATGAGGCCGGTGGTGGGCGCAATATGGCGACATGCAGCGGTCGGGGAGCGTGGGTGAGTTTGATGACACGACAACGAATGTCATTCGGCATTGTCGGCCGAGCGGCAATGGGCCTGATCGTCGCGGTCGCAACCGCGGCGTTGTATGCGCCGATTGCCAATGCGTCGCCGGAGACCGACGCTGCGGACGCCATCAATGCGGCCTGGAGCGCCGCCGGTGGGGACACCTCTCAGTTGGGTCCGCCCGACGGCGGTGTCTACCCGGCCGGCGAGGGTTTCGGACAAAATTACGCGGGCGGCGCCATTTTCTTCTCGCCGGCCACCGGTGCGAAGATCATGCACGGCGCAATTCTCGACAAATACCGTGCACTCGGCGGACCCGCCGACAGTGATCTCGGCTTCCCCAAAATTGACGAGGGGCCGGGCCGCGTCAGCCCCGAGAGCCGCAACTCGACTTTCAGCGCGGCCGACAATCCGGTGATTTTCTGGACCCCGGAAACCGGTGCCTGGGTGGTTCGGGGCGCGATCAACGCCGCATGGGATCAGCTCGGCGGGTCCTCCGGCGTGTTGGGCGTGCCGACCGAGGACGAGACCTACAGCGGTGACGTGGTCTCGCAGCGCTTCACCCGCGGACTGCTGTCGTTCGACACCCGGACGCGGACCTTCGCCACCGAGCCGCCCGAACTGGCGGGTCAGCTGGGTGGTCTGAACATCCCCTCGGATGTGACCTCGGCGATCGCGGCGGCCTGGCGGGCCAACGGCGGCGCGGCCGGGCCACTGGGTGCGCGCGCGGGGCAGCAGTACCCGATCGGCGACGGCGGGACCGGACAGGACTTCGCGGGCGGCAAGGTCTTCTACACGCCCGAGACCGGGGCCGTCGCCGTGACCGGGGACATCCTGGCCAAGTACGAATCCGCGGGCGGTCCCGCCGGCGACTTCGGTTTCCCGGTGGGCAGCGAGACCGACGGCGGTGTCCCGGACAGCCGCATGCAGGAGTTTTCCGCACCCGACCATCCGGTCATCTTCTGGACCCAGGACCACGGCGCGGTCATTGTCGGCGGCGCGATGAAGGCGGCGTGGGACAAACTCGGTGGGGCCGCCGGCGAGCTGGGCGTGCCGGTCGGCGATCAGAACACCGAGGGCACCGTCGTCACGCAGCAGTTCAGCGGCGGCGAGATCTCGTGGGACAGCGCCAACAACACCTTCAGCAGTGAGCCGGCCAACCTCGCCGAACCGCTCGTCGGTCTCGAGGTGCCCAACGCTCCGGTGCCCAGCACCCCGGCCACCCCGCCGGCCCCGGCGGAGGACAGTGGGATTGCCTGGCAGAACTGGTGGCTGTGGTGGATCGTGCCGCTGGCGCTGCTGATCCTGGGCTCCCTGTACGCGTGGTTCGCGATGAGCCGGCGCCGCTCGGCACGGTCGGCAGCCGAGGCCGAGGACGACGAGGACGTCGAGCCGGAGTCGCGCTACCGGCCCGGCTACGACGACGGCTACGCCGACCGCGACCCGGCGGCCGAGGTGCACGAGGACCGCCACGACGAGGACGACGACTTCCAGTCCGAACGCAGCCGCTGGTCGGTGCGGTCCGAGGTCCCCGAAGCCGATGACGACGGCTACGACGATGGCGGCTACGACGACGGCGGCTACCTGGCGCCGCCGCGCTCGGGATGGTCGGATCGCGGGGAAACACCCGCCCGTTTCGACGACCCCGACGACGGTGGTCTGTTCACTCACCGGGGATTGCACGAGACCGACGAGGACGAGGACCCCGACGCCGTCGACACCGCGCCAACTCGGGTGGTGGGTGCCGTCGATACCGAGCAGCAGCCGGGTCGCCACGCGGCCTACGGCGCCGATCAGCGCCGCTCGTCCTGGGATGCGCCCGAGGACGACGACTACCTGCCCGGACCGGGCTCGCTGTTCGCGCCCGTGTACGGCGCGGTGCCGCCACCGCCCGCCGAATACTCCGAGGGCGCCCGGTTCACCCAGCCGGCCGAGGACGAGGCAGTCGCCGAGGAGCGCGACGACGACGCCGGCCAGGACGCCGGGGCCCCGCCGGCGATCCACCTGCCGCTCGACGACCCGCATCGGGCACCGGATGGTTACCCCATCAAGGGCAGCATGCGCACGGGCCGGTACCACGTCCCCGGCACGCCGGGCTATGACGAGACGGTCGCCGAAATCTGGTTCGCCAGCCCGGAATTGGCCGAGGCGAACGGGTTCAGCCGGGCCGACTAGACCCGTCGGCCCGGGTCAGATCTTGCGGATGACGGTGACGACCTTGCCCAGGATTGCGGCATCGTTGCCCGAAATCGGCTCGAACGCCGGATTGTGGGGCATCAGCCACACCTGATCAGTGGTGCGCTTGAAGGTCTTGACGGTGGCCTCGCCGTCGATCATCGCCGCGACGATGTCGCCGTTCTCGGCGACGTTCTGCTGCCGGATGACCACCCAGTCGCCGTCGCAGATCGCCGCGTCCACCATTGACTCGCCGACGACCTTGAGCAGGAACAACGACCCCTCGCCGACGAGTTCGCGCGGCAGCGGGAAGACATCCTCGACGGCCTGTTCGGCCAGGATCGGCCCACCGGCGGCGATCCGGCCGAGCACCGGCACGAAAGTGGGCTCGGGCAACGCGTCGGAGCCGGCGACCTCGGTCACCGCGGCCGGCGGCGTCTCATCGAGTCCGCGGACGTCGACCGCGCGCGGCCGGTTGGGATCGCGGCGCAGGTAGCCCTTGCGTTCCAGGGTGCGGAGTTGATGGGCCACCGACGAGGTGGACGTCAGACCGACCGCATCGCCGATCTCGCGGATGCTGGGCGGGTAGCCGCGGGTGGTGACAGAGGAACGGATCACCTCGAGGATGGTGCGCTGCCGTTCGGTGAGCGCGGTGTCGCGCACGCCACGCTTGGCGTCGCTGCCCGGTTTGGAGTCTGCGGAGGTGCTGCCGGTCTCGGTGTCAGCCATGGGGCTGAATTTAGTCCTCCGGCGGCCAAGAATCAAACATGTGTTCGAGGTGTGTCTGGGTCGCGTGCGGTCCCCGCGGGATGTCGGTGCCCCGGTTTATCGTTCGGCAACAGTTCGATCACACGTTCGGTTTCGGGCTTCTGTTCGAACAGGTGATCGATTACATTCGAACATAGGAGCGAACGAATGTACGGCTCGCATCGACCGGAAGGATCGGACATGACACGCATCAGCGCTTACCCGGAGACCTGGGAACACCCCCTGAACACCGGTTCGTCGGTCGAGTTCGACCCCGCGGGCCGGGCTCGCAGGCGCACGCGGGCCCTGCCGCGGGAGGTCGACGGCAACCGGCCGCGGCCCGCCCGGCCCGCCGTGGCCGGACCGCGCCATCGCGGCACCGGGGTCCGGGTTTCCCGCGCGGTGCACACCCGGCGGCCCGCCAAGGCGATCACGCCGGTCACCGTCGTGGGTCTGGCGCTGCTGGCGGCCCTGATCACGGTCTGGCTCGGCGCGGTGGCGCAGTTCGGTGAGAAGGTCCGCGACGCCTCGGGGTCCGTGCCGAATCAGCTCGGGGTGGTCCAGGTGCAGTCGGGGGAGACGTTGGCGCGGTTGGCTGCCAGGGTGGCACCGCAGGCCCCGGTGAGCAGCGTGGTCGAACGCATTCGCGAGCTCAACGAACTGGACTCGCCGGCCATCGCCGCCGGGCAGACCCTCATCGCCCCGGTGGGCTGAGGCGGTGGCGCTCGACGCGCTGGCCCGGCCACAGCGGGCGCAGGTAGTCTCTGAGTCGAACACGTCATCTCAATGCCGGTGCGATGAAGGAGCGGACATGCACTGTCCTTTCTGCCGGCATCCCGATTCGCGCGTGGTCGACTCCCGCGAGACCGACGAGGGTCAGGCGATCCGCCGACGGCGATCCTGCCCGGAGTGCGGCAAGCGCTTCACCACCGTGGAAACCGCGGTGTTGGCCGTCGTCAAGCGCAGCGGCGTCACCGAGCCGTTCAGCCGCGAGAAGGTGATCAGCGGCGTGCGCCGGGCGTGCCAGGGCCGCCAGGTCGACGACGACGCGCTCAACGTGCTCGCCCAGCAGGTCGAGGACGCCGTGCGAGCCGCGGGTCCGGAAGTGCCGAGCCACGAGGTCGGACTGGCGATCCTGGGGCCGCTCCGGGAGCTCGACGAGGTCGCCTATCTGCGCTTTGCCTCGGTCTACCGGTCCTTCACCTCCGCCGACGACTTCGAGCGGGAGATCCAGGCGTTGCGTCAGCACCGTGAGGGCTTGGCCGCCGGCTGACCTGCGACGCCGACTCAGTCGACGGTGCGTACCCCGTCGTCGACGACGCCGCCGGCAATGCGGACCCACCCCTCGGAGTTCCACTGGGTTTCGATCTCGGAGCCCTTGCCCTGGGTGATCAGCAGATCCCGGCTCAGGTAATCGGTGAGCCGCACCGCCGCTGCGCCGGTGGCCTCGTCCTCAAGCACCCCGAGGCTGTGGGCGAACATCCGGGCCCGGATCCTGCCGGCGTCCCGATCGGTCCACGTCCACAGATAGTGCTCGACGTCGTCGGAGAAGTCATCGGGGTCGGCCGCCGCCAGCTTGTCGACCGAGTCCACATCGTGGATGGCGAATTCGGGTGCCCATCTGGCCCGAGCGCTGATCGCGGTGCGCCGGTGCGGGCCCACGTCGTAGCTGACCTGCACGATGCCGGCCGGGACCTGCAGCGTGTGGATGGCGCAGCCCTGGGACCGAAGCCACCACGCGGCCCCGACGGTCGGGTGGCCCGCGAAGGGGAGTTCGGTCACCGGCGTGAAGATACGGGCGGTGGCAGTGGGCGCGCCGGGGGCGGGAAGGTCGATGAAAACTGTTTCGCTGTAACCCAAGTGGGTGGCCAACCGCTGACGGTCGTCGGGTGCCACCGTGGCGGCGTCGACGACCCCCAGCGGGTTTCCGAAATTTCCGGCCGAGTCGGTGAACACCCGCAACACAGTCACATCGGTACCCATGGCCCGACTCTACTGGGGGAGCGCTGCGGGGTTCGCCCCGTTCGGCTACGGCGTGCTGTCGCCGTCGGAAAACGGGTCGTTGAACTTCTCGTGGGACTGCTGAGCCAGGAACCGCTCGAATTCGGCGCCGAGTTCGTCACCGCTGGGCAGGTCCTCGTCGCGTGCCAGCAGCGACCGGTTCTCCTGCGCCGAGACGAACGCGTCGTATTGGCGCTCGAGCGCGTTGACGACCTGGCCGACCTCGGCGCTGGCCTCGACCTGCTCGTCGATCTTGACCCGGACCTCGGCGGCCGCTTCGTTGAGCGCATGCGTCGGCAGTTCGAGCGACGCCGAACGCGCGACCTCTTCCAGCAGGGCCTGCGCCGCCGCCGGGTAATCGGTCTGCGCAAGGTAGTGCGGCACATGCACGGTGAATCCGACCACCTCGTGGCCGTGCTGGGCCATCCGATACTCGAGCAGGCTCGAGACGCTGCCGGGAACCTGAACCTCGCCGACCCACGGGGTGTGCTCGGCGATGAGCTCACGGTCGTTGGAATGCGCGGTCAGCGTGATCGGCCTGGTGTGCGGCACCGCCATCGGGATCGCGCCGAGCCCGATGGTGCGTCGGACGTCCAACCGCTCGGCCAGCAGGCGCACCGCGCTGATGAACCGCTCCCACTTCAGGTCGGGTTCCATGCCGGCCAGCAGCAGAAACGGCGTGCCGACGCTGTCGTGGAGCGCGAACAAGGACAGCTCGGGGTCCTCGTAGTCGGTGAAGTGGTCGGTCTTGAAGGTCATCAGGGGCCGACGGGAGCGGTAGTCGAGCAGCTCGTCGATCGCGAACGAGGCCACCAGCTCGGTGTCGAGGGTGTCCTTGAGGTGCGCGGCGGCCAACCGGATCGCGTGGCCCGCATCGGAAAACCCTTCCAGGGCGTGGATCAGCACCGGCCCGCGGCCGTCGGCGTTGGACAGCTGCGGCGCGGGGAACTCCAACTCGTACATACCGGTCTGCTCGGGTTGGTCCTGACCTGGTACGTGAGTCATATGTATTCGCCTCCTCGTTACGGCTGGGGCAGCCGTCGGCTGCCGGACCGTTACCTCTAAGTGTCCCCCAGAGCGTCGCGGCAAACACAGCTGGGACCGCGACACACCGGGTCCAACAGATTATCGGGGCGGGGAAGTCCCGATTTCGGCTACCAGCGAACGGCTGTCGGGCCGGGCGTGTCCCTCCGCGGGTGTACTCACAGTTGCGACTTCATCCACACATCGCAGCGATCCGGCCGGTCTCGGGGCCGGTGGTGACGGCGGCGGTTGGGACCGTTCGGGCATGACATCGCAGACCCCTGATTTCGTGTTCAACCGCCCCGCGGCACTGATCGCCGCCCTGCCCGCGGTGCTGGGCTTCGCCCCGGTGAAGTCGCTCGTCCTGGTCGGCATCGACCGCGGCCAGTTGGGCGCGGTCATGCGGGTCGATCTCGGGCCGTGTCTCGATGGGGAGCTGGAACATCTGGTTGATGTCGCGTCGGCGGCACAGACCGATGCGGTCATCGCCGTGATCGTCGACGCCGAGGGCGCCCGGTGCCCGATGTGCAACGACGAATACCAGCAGATGTGCGCGGACCTGGGCGAGTTGCTGGCCGACAACGATGTGCAGCTCACCGCCGTGCACGTGGTCGACCGCATCGCCGAGGGCGGCCGATGGCACTGCGTCGACGGCTGTGGCGCCGGCGGTCGCATCGACGATCCGGGGGCCTCGCCGCTGTCGGTCGCGGCGGTGCTCGACGGGCGACGGCTGTACGGCAGCCGGTCGGAGATGCAGGCCGTGATCGACCTCGACGCCGAACGCGATCAGCCGGCGATCGCACGGGCCGTTGCCGCGCTCGCCGGCGGGGGCGGTGACGCCGCCCGCGCCGCGAACCCCGAGGCGGCGAGTCGCCGCGCACTGGAGGACACCCTGGCCGCGGTGCACCGCGTCGGGGCCGGCGATGTTCTCACCGACGTCGAACTCGCGGCGTTGGCCTACGCACTGACCGACATCACGGTTCGGGACGCGCTCTACGGGCTGGCGATCGGCGAGTCCGCGGATCAGGCGGAGTCGCTGTGGGCGGTGCTGTCGCGGGCGTTGCCGGCCCCGTGGCGTGCCGAGGCGTTGACCCTGCTCGCGTTCTTCGCCTATGTACGCGGCGACGGTCCGCTGGCCGGGGTGGCCCTGGAGCAGGCCCTTTGCATCGACGAGACACACCGGATGGCGGGGATGCTGGACGATGCGCTGCACTCGGGGTTGCGGCCGCAGCACATCCGCCGGCTCGCGCTGACCGGCTACCGGCTCGCCGAACGGATCGGCGTCGGACTCCCGCCGCGCCGGCACTCCGGCCGCGCGGCGGGGTAGCCGCTGCGCGGCGCCGTCAGACCTTTTCCACCTTGACCGCGTGGGCCATCTCGTGGGGCAGGTCGACGTTCTCGTGACCCGGGATCACGATGGTGACCTCCCCGGGTGGGTTCACGATGGCGGTGACGCGGGCGTTGGGCACCACGCCGGCGTCCTTGAGACGGCTGATCAGCATGGTGTCGCCTTGGACGTGTTCGGTCAGTTGGCGCACGACGACCGCGACCGGGGAGCCGGGCGGCAGCTCGGTCAGGCGCACCAGGTTGTAATCCTCGAAGCCGTTCGCGGTGCCGATGCCCAGCTCCGAAAGCCCGGGGATCGGGTTACCGAAGGGGGACACGGTCGGGTTGTCCAGCACGGCCACCAGTCGGCGCTCGACCTCCTCGCTCATCACGTGCTCCCACTTGCAGGCCTCGGCGTGCACGTCTTCCCAGGGCATGCCGATCACATCGACCAGCAGCCGCTCGGCCAGCCGGTGCTTGCGCATCACGGCGACGGCCAGCGACCGTCCCTTCTCCGTGAGTTGCAGATGCCGGTCGCCGGCCACCCGGAGCAATCCGTCACGCTCCATCCGCGATACGGTCTGGCTCACGGTAGGACCGCTTTGTTCCAGCCGCTCGGCAATCCGCGCGCGCAACGGGATCACGCCCTCTTCCTCGAGGTCGTAGATCGTCCGTAGGTACATCTCCGTTGTATCGACTAGGTCGTTCATATGCCACCCTCCGTCCGCCCAAGTCTACTTGGCGAGCTGCGCCAATGGACCTCTAACGTCGCCGCGCCACCCGGATAGCAGTGTGCCCGCCGAGGGGGAGCGGCGGGCACACTGAAGTGCGAGGACGGTTATTCGTTAGCTGGCATACGAACGGAGCCGGTCGGCGCGATCGCCCTGGCGCAGTTTCGACATCACTTCGCGCTCGATCTGACGCACGCGTTCCCGCGAGAGTCCGAAGAGCTTGCCGATCTGGTCCAGCGTGCGCGGCTGGCCGTCGTCGAGGCCGAACCGCAGCCGGATCACCTGCTGCTCCCGCTCGTCGAGCGTGGCCAACACGTGCCGGATGTCGGTGTGCAGCAATTCGGAGATCACCGCGTTCTCCGCCGACAACGCCTCGGCGTCCTCGATGAAGTCGCCCAGCGGCGCCTCCTCGTCGGAGCCCACGGGCATGTCCAGGCTCACCGGGTCGCGGCTGTGCTCGAGCAGATCGTTGATCTTCTCGACGGGAATGCCCGACTCTTCGGCGAGTTCTTCGTCCGAGGCCTCCCGACCCAGCTGCTGGTGCATCTCGCGCTTGATCCGGGCCAGCTTGTTGACCTGTTCGACGAGGTGGACCGGGAGCCGGATGGTGCGGCTCTGGTCGGCCATACCGCGGGTGATCGCCTGCCGGATCCACCACGTGGCGTAAGTCGAGAACTTGAAGCCCTTGGCGTAGTCGAACTTCTCCATGGCCCTGATCAGGCCGAGGTTGCCCTCCTGGATCAGGTCCAGCAGCGGCATGCCGCGGCCGGTGTAGCGCTTGGCCAACGACACCACCAGGCGCAGGTTGGCTTCCAACAGGTGGCTGCGCGCGGCTTGGCCGTCGCGCACCACCTCGGCAAGAGCACGTTTGCGGGTCTCGCCCAGTCGCTTCCGCGTCGCCAGCAGGTGCTGCGCGTACAGCCCAGCTTCGATCCGTTTGGCGAGTTCCACCTCATCGGCGGCGTTGAGCAACGCGGTCTTGCCGATACCGTTCAGATACACCCGTACCAAGTCAGCGGCTGGGCTCTGAGCGTCCAGATCCCCGTCGATCCGGGTTGCGGTGGCATTCGCCATATCGGCCTCCTTAGTGGCTCGAACTGTCAAACGTTCTAACGCCCTAACGGAGCAAAGAGTTCCCACAATGTCGCGGTTTCACACCGTCTGACGTGCAGAAATGGCCGATTGACCTGAGAATGCGCTGAGAATCGCGCGAGCCACGCGCTCAGCCAGGAGGTTCGGCGTCGGGATTCGCCGCAGGCCGAGGATCCTCGGCGTCCACGACGATCCCGTCGACGTAGCGGCCGCCGGCATCGAGGGCGGGATGCTCCTCGGTGGGGGACAGCGACGTCCGTGCGGCGCCGTCGTATCGGCGGGGTTCCTCGGCGCGACGGGGTGGCCGGTCGTTGGCGATCAACACCGCCATCCAGGGCAGCGGAATCGAGACCGCGACGATCGCCAGCGATATCCACCCGTTGTGCCACACGCTGTAGGCCCACGCGGCGAGCAGCAGGGCCGGGACGCGGCAGGACATCATGATCAGGTACTTGCGAACCCGCTGGCGATGCTCCTCTTCCGAGGGAATCGCTGCGCGCGTGATGAGTACCGGCCGACCTTCGTCGTCGAAACCCAGCTCTTGGCTGTGCTTCATTCCTCCACTCTTGCACAGATGAGCGGCTGTGAACGGACCGGTTCCCCGCCCGTAATTTTCTGCGGCACAATGTCACCTATGCAGACTCAGACGATCGAGCGCACCGACACCGACGAACGCACTGACGACGGGACGGACAGCGACCGGCCGAAGTTCTTCCACTACGTCAAGAAGGACAAGATCGCTGAGAGTGCGGTGATGGGCACCCATGTGGTCGCGCTGTGTGGCGAGGTGTTCCCGGTGACCAAGTCGGCCAAGCCCGGCTCACCGGTGTGCCCGGACTGCAAGCGCATCTACGAGCAGCTCAAGAAGACGTAGGCCACGCGGGCTGCTCGGTCTCCGGTGCCCCGTCGGGCACCTGGGCGACCGGCCGCGCCGTCTTTCCGTCGGCCTTGGCGGTCGCCTTCTCCTCGAGCCAGGAGCGCAGCTGGTGGGTGTGCGTGGCCGGCGCGGGCCACTCCTCTTCGATCGCGTTGTTGAGTTCGGCGCCGATCATGATGGCGAACCCCAGGAAGAACGCGAACAGCAGGAACGCGATCGGGGTGGCCAGCGCGCCGTAGGTGTAACCGGTGCGGGTGATCGAGCTCAGGTAGATGCGCAGCCCGACGGTGGCGACCATGAACACCGTCGTTGCCAGTACCGCCCCGATGACCAGGCGATGCGTCGGCAGCGGCCGGGGTAGCGACACCCGGTACAGCACGGTGATCGCGATGATGAACCCCAGGGCCAGCGCCGGGTAGTAGCCGAACCTCAGCACGTTGTCCCAGCTGTCCGGGATGTATTCGGCGACCTTGCTCGGCCCTAGGGCCAGGAACGGCGCCGAGATGATGATGATCAGCAGTCCCACCACGTACAGGCCCAGGGCGTAGAAGCGCTGCCGCACCGGGTGCCGCAGCGGGGTCTGGTCGTGCGCCTCCACGATGGCGTCCACGAAGGCCGAGATCGCCGAGGAGCCCGCCCACAGCGAGATCACGAAGCCCAGCGACACCACCTCGCCGCGTGCGCCCTGCACGATGTCGCGCATCGTGGGCTCGATGATCTCGGTGACGACGTTGTCGGAGAAGAAGCTGGCCGCGGTGCTGACCAGCCGGTCTTCGATGGTCGCCAGCGTGGCCGGGCCGAACAGCGGTGCGATGTAGGCCAGGCTGCCGAGCATGCCCAGCAGCAACGGCGGCAACGAGAGCACCGACCAGAACCCGGCCTGCGCGGACTCGGCGAAGATCGAGTCGTCCCACGCCTTCGACAGCGTCCTTTTCGAAACGCGCCAGATGTGGTGTCGGGAAGGCTTCGCGGTCTGGTCGCTCATGACCAGACCAGCATTCCTGACTTCCGGCGAATCTGCGAAGCGCGACGCTCCGACGGCGACTTACTACTCAGCGGGGCTGGTCTCCAGCACCGCGGCGAGTTCGGCCAGCTTGGCCTCGTGCTTGTTGGCGTGGTGCTGGCAGAACAACAATTCGGCTCCGGATGGGAGCTTGGCGCGCACCCGGGCGGCAGCACCGCACCGGTCGCAGCGATCAGCCCGTGTCAAAGCCGGACTGGTCAGAGTTGCGGTCATGGCTCCTCCGTTCCTCGCGTGATCTCTTACTCTGTCAGACGTTCGGCGTTCCGGCGTTGTTCCCCAAGGCTGCACCGGTGTGTCGTGTCTCACCTTCGCTTCGTCGCGCCGCTGCGGCAGGCTGATGCCATGCCTGCGACCCCGGCCGACCTCGTTCACCTCTGCGCGGCCGCGGACTGGGCCGAGGCCGCCGGCACCGCCGAGTACCGGCCGGCGTCGCTGCGCGAGGTGGGATTTGTCCACCTGTCGACGCCTGAGCAGGTGCATCTGCCCGCCAACCGGCTCTATGCCGGCCGGCGCGATTTGGTACTGCTGTACCTGAATCCGGCGTTGCTCGCGGCGCCGCTGCGGTGGGAACCCGGGGTGCCCACCGATCCCGCGTCGATGGTTTTCCCCCATCTGTACGGGCCGGTGCCCGTCCGCGCGGTGAGCAGAATCACCCCGTACCTCCCGGACGCCGACGGCCGGTTCCCGCCGCTGACGATCTAGTCCAGGTAGTCGCGCAGCACCTGCGAGCGGCTGGGGTGCCGCAACTTGCTCATGGTCTTGGACTCGATCTGGCGAATCCGCTCGCGGGTCACGCCGTAGACCTGCCCGATCTCGTCGAGGGTGCGCGGCTGTCCGTCGGTGAGGCCGAACCGCAGCCGCACCACGCCCGCCTCGCGCTCGGAGAGCGTCTCGAGCACGGACTGCAGCTGATCCTGCAGCAGCGTGAACGACACCGCGTCCACGGCGACCACGGCTTCGCTGTCCTCGATGAAGTCGCCGAGTTGGGAGTCGCCCTCGTCGCCGATGGTCTGGTCCAGCGAGATGGGCTCACGCGCGTACTGCTGGATCTCCAGCACCTTCTCCGGCGTGATGTCCATTTCCTTGGCCAGCTCTTCGGGCGTGGGCTCGCGACCCAGGTCCTGCAGCAACTCGCGCTGGATGCGGCCGAGCTTGTTGATCACCTCGACCATGTGCACCGGGATACGGATGGTGCGGGCCTGGTCGGCCATGGCGCGGGTGATGGCCTGGCGGATCCACCAGGTGGCGTACGTGGAGAACTTGTAGCCCTTGGTGTAGTCGAACTTCTCGACCGCACGGATCAGGCCCAGGTTGCCCTCCTGGATGAGGTCCAGGAACGCCATCCCGCGGCCGGTGTATCGCTTGGCCAGCGAGACGACCAGCCGCAGGTTGGCCTCGAGTAGATGGTTCTTGGCGCGGTCGCCGTCGCGGCAGATCCACTGATAGTCGCGGCGTTGCGCCGTCGTCAGCTTCTCGCCCTTCTCGGCGAACTCGGTCATCAGCTGGGTGCAGTACAGCCCCGCCTCGATGCGCTTGGCGAGCTCGACTTCCTCTTCGGCGTTGAGCAGCGCCACCTTGCCGATCTGCTTGAGATAGGCGCGGACCGAGTCGGCCGAAGCGGTGAGCTCGGCGTCCTTGCGGGCCTGCCGCAGCGCCTCGGACTCCTCTTCGTCCCAGACGAAATCGCCCGAGGCCTTGTCCTTCTCGGACGGCTCGTTGATGTCGTCGTCGTCATCGTCCTTGGCGGACTTGCCGGACGCGGCCTTCTTGGTGCCGGCCGGGGCTGCGGCGTCGGTCTCGTCCTCGTCCTCGAGGTCTTCGAGATCCACGCCGACCACCAGGTCGGGGTCGGCCTCGAGTTCGTCGCCCGGTTCGGTCTCGACGTCCTCGATTTCGACGCCGTCGGCGTCGACGGCTTTCGTCGTCGCCTTCTTGGCGCGGCCCCGTGCGGGCGCCCCGCCGGCGGCCTTGGCGGCTGCCTTGCGAGGTGCTGCCTTGGCGGGCTTGGCCGCACCATCGGCGGCCTTGGTCGCCCGTCCCGCCTTGGTGGCCCGCTTGGCGGGCGCGCGCTTGGCCGCCGTGCCTGATGCGGAGGCTTTGGTGGCGGTGGCCGTCACCGGCTCATCGGTGCTGGCTTTTGTCGCTGCCACGTACACCCTTTCGGTCGTGCTGACTTCCGGTGCGCAGGGCGTGCGTCACCGCAAGCGTCGGCATTGGAATGTCGGCGTCAGTCTCTGGTTTGGAGCTTCACCGCTATTCGTTGGGCGGCCGCCTCGACCATTGTAACGACAGTGCGGCGATTGACCGCGTCGAGAAGTAACTCAGCGCGTCTCCTGCGTTCGAGGCTACCCGGTGCCGTCCCCGTGCGCCGCCATCGCTGCTCCCACGATCCCGGCGGTGTTCTGCAGGGCGGCGGCCACCACGGGGGTGCGGTTGGTCAGCAGCGGAACCCACTTGTCGGCCTTTCGGCTGATGCCGCCGCCGGCGATGATCAAATCCGGCCACACCGCGTTCTCGACGGCCACCAACACCTTGGTGACCTCCTTGGTCCAGCGTTCGTAGGTCCAGCCCTTGTGCTCCTTGACCGAGGAGGCGGCCCGGTGCTCGGCCTCCTTGCCGTCGACCTCGAGATGGCCGAACTCGGTGTTGGGTAGCAGCACACCGTTGTGGATCACCGCCGAGCCGATCCCGGTCCCGAACGTCAGCAACACCACCACCCCGGTTTGGTCGCGACCCGCACCGAAGCGCTCCTCGGCCAGGCCGGCGGCGTCGGCGTCGTTGAGCACCGTCACCGGCTGGCCGCCGAGCGCCGTGCGGTACACCTCGGTGGCGTTGGTGCCGATCCACGAGTCGTCGATGTTGGCGGCGGTGCGCACGATGCCGTCGGTCACCACGCCGGGATAAGTCACCCCCAGCGGTCCGGTCCAACCGAAATGCGCGACGACGGCCGCGATGGTCTTGGCGACCGCGTCCGGGGTGGACGGTCGGGGCGTGGCCAGCTTGAAGCGTTCCCCGACCAGCTGCCCGGTGCCCAGATCGACGATGCCGCCCTTGACGCCGCTGCCTCCGACGTCGATGCCGAAACCGTGGTTTGCGGCAGGACTGGGAACTTGCGCGGTCATGGCAACTCCTGGGCGGCGTGGCGGTCAGCGGTTCAAACATAGTGCGTCGCGCCTGCGGTGTGTTGCGATGGAGCGGTGACGAACCCCGCCGTGCCCCCAGGTCAGGATGTCGCTGCGCTGCGGGCGGTCGCCGAGCAGGTGGCCGCCGAGGCGGCCGCGTTCGTGCGGTCGCGCCGCGCCGAGGTGTTCGGCGCCAACCCGGTCCTCGACGCCGTCGCCGCCAAGAGCACCCCGACCGACCCGGTCACCGTCGTCGACACCGAGACCGAGGCGCTGCTGCGCCGTCGGCTGGCCGAGCTGCGTCCCGGCGACGCCGTGCTCGGCGAGGAGGGCGGCGGTCCCACGCACGCGGTCGCCGCGGGGACGGTGACGTGGGTGCTGGACCCGATCGACGGCACCGTGAACTTCGTCTACGGGATCCCGGCCTACGCGGTGTCGGTGGCGGCGCAGATCGACGGCGTCTCGGTGGCCGGGGCCGTGGCCGACGTCGTCGGTGGTGAAATCTTTTCGGCGGCACTGGGTTTCGGCGCCACCGTCAGCGGCCCGACGGGTGTGGTGGACTTGCGCTGCAGTGCCGTGACGCGGTTGGACATGGCGCTGATAGGCACCGGCTTCGGCTATTCGCCACACCGCCGGCGGGCCCAGGCGGCGCTGCTGGCGGGGCTGCTGCCGGCGGTTCGCGACGTGCGCCGGATCGGGTCGGCGGCGCTGGATCTGTGCCTGGTCGCGGCGGGCCGCCTCGATGCCCATTACGAGCACGGCCTCAAGGTGTGGGACTGGGCGGCGGGGGCGCTGATCGCGGCCGAGGCCGGCGCCGTGGTGCTGGTGCCGGATCCGGGGCACGACGCGGCCCTCACCGCCGCGAGCGCGCCCGGCATCGCCGATGAGCTGCAGGAGGTCCTGCGCGGGCTCGGAGGGCTCGCGCCGCTGCGGGAGTAGGCGCTAGCAGCTTGCCGAGTGGATCTTGCTGAGCAACTGCGAATCCGCCGGTTCGGTGGCGTCGGGACGCAACCCGGCCAGCACGGCGTCGATGTCGTCGCTGTGGGTCAGGGTGCCGAATTCGGTCCCGATTGCCAGGTCGACCGAATCGTCGCCGCGACCGTCTTCGAACAGTTCGGTGCAGGGGGCCACCAGCCATACCGCGGCGGCCGCGGCCCGCCCGTTGGGTCCGAAGCGGATCTGACCCTGGCAGGTCAGCCGGGCCGAGGCGTAGAGCGGATCGTTGGCGGCGGTGGGTTGGGCGAAGCCGAGGTCGCGCAGCGCCCCGGACACCTCGCCGGCCTGTCCGCCCTGTCCGCTGGCATTCAGGACGTTGATCTTGGTCTCGGCGAGTTTGGCCGGCATCACCTCCGCCATCTCCGAGCGCGACACCGGCTCGCCGGGTGTGGGCGCGGTACCGCCGTCGGCCGGGGCCGGCGGGGGGTTGCACACCGCGGCCTGGTGCACATCCTCGGGCCGGGTGAGCGCGATCATCCACACCAGCGCGGTGACGACGGCGAGCACCGCCACGGTGACGACGCCGGGGATGATGTTGCGGCGGCGGAAGGGTAATCCGCGCTTGTCGAAGGCAGTTCCCTCGGTGATTTGTGCGACCACGCCCGAACTCTAGAGCACCTTTGCGGCGCCGTCCGCAACGGAATCGAGAAGCGCCGGCACAGAGTGTGACGTAAATCACAGTTGAACAGAGGCCGATACGGGCACGAATCATTTGGCGCACGCGTTCGGCACTGGTACAAAGCCATGCTGCAGCACGTTGTGCGCACGGGGACGACGAGGGGAAGAGGTTATGGCTACCGACTATGACGCGCCGCGGCGCTCCGAGACAGATGAAGTGTCCGAAGATTCGCTGGAGGAACTGAAGGCCCGTCGCAACGAGGCCCAGTCGGCGGTCGTCGACGTGGACGAGGTGGAGTCCGCGGAATCATTCGAACTGCCGGGGGCGGACCTCTCCGGTGAGGAGCTGTCGGTGCGGGTGGTTCCGAAGCAGGCCGACGAGTTCACCTGCTCGAGTTGCTTCCTGGTCCAGCACCGCAGCCGACTCGCGAGCGAGAAGAACGGCGTGATGATCTGCAACGACTGCGCGGCCTGATCAGCCGTTCAACGCAGCCAGCACGCGGTCCGGATGACGGCAGCTGACCAGCCAGTACGGCGTCGGGTCGTCCGGATCATCGAGTACCGCCAGCACCATCGGTCCCACCCATCCCCGATGCAGGACGTAGGCCGTCGGATCGAGTTGGCGGCCCAGTGCCGCCGACTTCGCCGACCGCGGCACCTCGGCGCTGCGGGAGATGACGCCGGCCGGCAGGTGCGCCGGACCGGCGCACAGTTCCACCTGACCGTCCCGGGAGATCACAGCCACCTCGGCGCGACCGAACCACAGCAGCACGCCCACCGCCACCGCGAAGAGCGCGGCGAACGGCACCCACTCCGGGAAATCGGTCTCCGAAAGCGCCCGGTTGACCTGCGCGGCGATCAACGCCGCCAAGCCGAACCCCAACGGCCACCACCACCACGGCACCCAAAGGCGCTCGCGGTATCGCACCTGCTGAGAGGTCACACCCGAGTCCGACACCCGGCCAAGGGTAGTCTGTGGCCTCGTGTCGACTCGTCTGGCTGTTGTTCGCCTGGACCCCGGACTCCCGTTGCCCCAGCGTGCCCACGCCGGCGACGCCGGAGTGGACCTGTTCAGCGCCGAAGACGTCGAGTTGGGGCCGGGTCAACGCGCGTTGGTTCCGACCGGTATCGCGGTCGCGATTCCGGTGGGAATGGTTGGGCTGGTCCACCCGCGTTCGGGTCTGGCTGCGCGCGTGGGGCTTTCGATAGTCAACAGTCCCGGCACCATCGATTCCGGTTATCGGGGAGAGATCAAGGTTTCATTGATCAATCTGGATCCCAGCGAACGTATCCTGATCAGTAGGGGTGATCGCATCGCGCAGCTGCTGGTGCAGCAGGTCGAGTTGCCTGAACTCATCGAGGTCAGCTCATTCGACGAGGCCGGACTTTCGGCCACCACCCGTGGCGATGGCGGTCACGGTTCCTCCGGAGGACATGCGAGTCTGTGATGGCATTTGGTAAGAGCAAGCAGGACGACGACGGCGCGCCCGCCGAGAGCGCGGTGAGCAGCGGCCTGGACTACGACGAGGACTACGACGCCGACGACCTCGACGGCCCGTTCGACATCGAGGATTTCGACGACCCGGACGTCGCGGCGGTGGGACGGCTCGATCTGGGGTCGGTGCTCATCCCGATGCCCGAGGCCGGGCAGGTGCAGGTCGAACTCAATGAGGCCGGCGTGCCCAGCGCCGTGTGGGTGGTGACCCCGAACGGACGGTTCACCGTTGCGGCCTACGCCGCGCCCAAGAGCGCCGGGCTGTGGCGGGAGGTGGCCGGCGAGCTGGCGGACTCCCTGCGCAAGGACAGCGCCGAGGTCAGCATCGAGACCGGCCCGTGGGGGCGAGAGGTGGTCGGCACGGCCTCCGGAGCGGTCCGGTTCATCGGCGTCGACGGCTACCGCTGGATGATCCGGTGCGTGGTCAACGGCACGCTGGAGACCATGGCCGCGCTGGTCCAGGAAGCCCGAAATGCGTTGGCCGACACGGTGGTCCGGCGCGGCGACACCCCCATGCCGGTCCGCACTCCGCTGCCGGTGCAACTGCCGGAGCCGATGGCCGCCCAGCTGCGGGCCGCCGCCGAACAGGCCGCCGCCCAGCAGGCCGGACAGCAGGCCGGACAGCAGGCACCGCCGGAGCCGGAGCCGCCGAACCCGGCCGCGCGTCGCTCGGTGTCGGCCATGCAGCAACTGCGTAGCACCAACACGATCACCGGCGGCTAGTCGAGTCGACGGAGCCGACGCGCCAGCGGCGGCGCAGGAGCGAGACAATCGGTTCGAGCCGGTCAGTCGGCCACGTCGTCGAGCGCGGCCAGACACGCCGCACCCAAGGCCCCCGGATCCGCACCGAACTGCGCCAACGTGACGGTGCGCAGCGCGGCCCTCGGGGCGGCCGCCACCCACTCGGCGCCGATTTCGAGCGGGTGCACCGGATCGTCGGCCGCCGACGCGACCCCCAGCGGCGGCCGCAGGGCGGTCAGCTCGGATGCGGTGGGGGCGATGTAGCGCGCGGCCTGCTCCATCGCGTCGGGCAGATCGGGCCATTGACCCGCCCAGGACCGGGCCAACTCCGCGGCGAGCCACCCCGGGCTGGACTGCTGCATCCGTGCCGTGGCTGCGGCCAGGCCGTCGCTGCGCAACTGCTGCGCCGACAGTTGGGCCATCGCGGCGGCCGGCGCCTCCCGCGGGTCACCGCTCCAGGCCGGTAGGGCCGCCAGCACCGCCACCGTCCGCCCCGGATGCTCGAGCGCCCAGGCGACCGCCACGGCAGCCCCCAGCGACACCCCGCCGACCGCGATCGGACCCGCCTCGGCGGCCTCGTCCAGCGCCTGTCGGTAGGCGTCGATGAGCCGATGCGGCACCGTGGCGGGGGTGATCGCCACGGCCCCGACGGCGCGCAGAGCAGGGCCGAACGCCCGTCGGACGTAGTCGTCGTCGGAGCCGGTTCCGGGCAGCAGCACGGTGCGGACACCGCGGAGGTCAACAGCCATTCAGTGATGGTGCCTGGTGTGCGCGGAACGCCGGATGCGGGGGCGGGTAGCGCCTCGTGGCAATTGGGTACGCAGGGGTCTACGGTGGCGAGGGCAGCTCGCACAACGAGTGCAACGAAGAAGCAGGAGAAGCCATGGCTACGGCCGCAGGTTATCTGCGTCGGCTCACCCGTCGGCTGACGGAAGACCCCGAACAGCGCGACGTCGAAGAGCTCACCGATGAGGCCGCGCACACCGGCGCGCAGCGCGCGATCGACAGCAAGCGCGGTCAGGAAGTCACCATCGTCGGCACCCTGCGTAGTGTGGAAACCAACGCCAAGGGCTGCGCTGGCGGGGTCCGGGCCGAACTGTTCGACGGTACGGCCACGGTCCTGCTGGTGTGGCTGGGGCAACGGCGGATTCCCGGCATCGAGTCCGGGCGTTCACTGCTGGTCCGCGGTCGGCTCGGCACGCTCGAGAACGGCACCAAGGCGATCTACAACCCGCACTACGAAATCCGCTGATCCGACACGAACACTGGGACTTTGACAGACAAACGCACCGGCGCCCAAGGCCTGCTCGACCAGATGGGTGGCGTGAGTGGACTGATCTACTCGTCGCTGCCCGTACTGGTCTTCGTGCCCATCTCCTCGCTGTTCGGCCTGATGCCGGCGATCATCTCGGCGCTCGTCGCCGCGACGGTGATCCTGGTGTGGCGACTCGCGCGACGGGAGACCACTCAGCCGGCGATCTCCGGATTCTTCGGGGTCGGGATCTGCGCGCTGATCGCCTACCTGATGGGGGAGTCCAAAGGCTACTTCCTGCTCGGCATCTGGACATCGCTGTTCTGGGCCTCGGTGTTCGGCATCTCGGTGCTCATTCGCCGACCGGTCGTCGGTTATGTCTGGGGCTGGACCAACGGGCAGGGCCATCAATGGCGGTCGGTGCGCCGGGCCACCCGGGCCTTCGACATCGCCACGCTGGCCTGGGCGGTGCTGTTCGCGTCCCGGTTCCTGGTCCAGCAGCACCTCTACGATGCCGATCAGACCGGCTGGCTGGGGGTGGCCCGCATCGCGATGGGCTGGCCGCTGACCGCGGCGCTGGCGCTCGGTACCTACCTGGCGATCAAGACGGCCCAACGCGCCATCCATGCCGTCAACCAGGGCGCGCCGGCGCCCGCCGTCGACGCCTCGGCCGATACCCCCGGGGCCGACGTCACCGGCCGCGACTGAAGCTCAGACCGACGGCGGTCGCAGCAGCGCCCGCAGTTCGTCCTCGACCTCGGGGGTGGTGACCAACAGCAACTCGTCGCCGCCTTCGAGCGGTTCGTCGTCCTGCGGCACGATCACCCGGTGCCCGCGCAGAATGGTGACCAACGCGGCGTCGCGGGGCAGGTCCAGTTTGCGCACCGGTTTGCCGCCCCACGGGGTGTCGTCGGGCAGGGTGATCTCGACCAGGTTGGTGCCGCCCTTGCGGAACTGCATGATGTGCACCAGGTCGCCGACGGCCACGGCCTCCTCCACCAGCGAGGCCAGCATGCGCGGGGTGGACACCGCGACGTCGACGCCCCAGGCCTCGTCGAACAGCCACTCGTTGCGCGGATCGTTGACCCGGGCCACCACGCGCGGCACCGCGAACTCCGTCTTGGCCAGCAGTGAAAGCACCACGTTGGCCTTGTCGTCGCCGGTCGCGGCGATCATCACGTCGAATTCCTCGGCGCGCACCGATTCCAGCAGCGACAACTCGCAGGCGTCGCCGAGGTGCCAGTGCGCGGCCGGGATGGCGTCGACGTCGATGTGTTCGGCGTTGCGCTCGATGAGCGTCACATCGTGGGAGTTCTCCAACAGTTCGCGGGCGATGGAGCGACCCACCGCTCCGGCCCCGGCTATCGCGACCTTCATCGTCCGCCTTCGGAGTCGAGGTCCGGGCTGGGCGGCAACGCGGCCACCCCCATCGCCCGGGTGAGGTGGTCGGCCAGTGCGGCGATGTACACCTGGTCGCTGGCCTGCAGCACGGTCTTGATCTCGGGCAGCATGCCCTCGCCGAACCGGATCAGAAACGCCACCCGGGCGCCGGTCGCGCTTTCGAGGTCGGTCAGCCGCCGGCCCACCCAATCCTCGTGCAGGACGACCTCGGCGACGGACACCGATCCGGTGGGGTCGCGCCACTTGGTGGTCTCCGCGTCGCGGGTCAGCGCGTTGAGTAGCCGGTCGGTGGTCCACGGCACGGTGGCGATGGTCGGGATGCCGAGGCGCTCGTAGACCGCGGCCCGTTTGGCGTCGTAGATCCGCGCGACGACGCGTTCGACGCCGAAGTTCTCGCGCGCCACCCGCGCGGAGATGATGTTGGAGTTGTCGCCGGAGGACACCGCGGCGAACGCGCCGGCGCTCTCGATTCCGGCCCGCAGCAACACGTCACGGTCGAACCCCATGCCGAGTACGCGTTCGCCGGGGAAGTCGGCAGGCAGGCGCTGAAACGCCGAACTGTCGCGATCGATCACGGCCACATCGTGGCCGATCCGGGCCAGCGCATCCGCCAAGGCGGCGCCCACCCGACCGCAGCCCATCACCACTACGCGCACTGTGCAAAACCCTTTCGGCCTGTACTTGCGGGTTGCCCTGGAGACGGTACGCCGGAACGCTACCGCTAACGACGCTTAGGCATACTCTTGGACCTCGTGTCCAAGCTTTCGACCGCCACCAGGCGGTTGCTGTTGGGTCGGCCGTTCCGCAGTGACCGGATCGGCAGCACGCTGCTGCCCAAGCGCATCGCCCTCCCGGTGTTCGCCTCCGATGCGATGTCCTCGGTGGCGTATGCGCCCGAGGAGATTTTCCTGGTGCTGTCCGTAGCGGGGATCAGCGCCTATGCGATGACGCCGTGGATCGGGCTGGCGGTGGCCTTCGTGTTGCTCGTGGTGGTCGCGAGCTATCGGCAGAATGTGCACGCCTATCCGTCCGGCGGCGGCGACTACGAAGTGGTGACCACCAACCTGGGCCCGGCCGCCGGGGTCACGGTGGCCAGCGCGCTGATGGTGGATTACGTGTTGACCGTCGCGGTTTCGATGTCGGCGGCCATGGCGAACATCGGCTCGGCGGTGCCATTGGTGGCCCAGCACAAGGTGTTGTTCGCGGTGTTGGCGATCGTGGTGCTGATGTCGATGAATCTGCGCGGCATCCGCGAGTCCGGGATCGCGTTCGCCATTCCCACCTATGCGTTCATCGTCGGTATCTTCCTGATGCTGGGGTACGGCCTGTTCCGGATCTACGTGCTGGGCGATCCGCTCCAGGCCGAATCCGCCGGCTTCGAGTTGCAGTCCGAGCACGGCGAAGTGTTGGGTTTCGCGCTGGTGTTCCTGGTCGCACGGTCGTTCTCGTCCGGCTGCGCCGCTCTGACCGGGGTCGAGGCCATCAGCAACGGTGTCCCCGCATTCCGGAAACCCAAGTCCAAGAACGCCGCCACCACGCTGCTGATGCTCGGTGGACTCTCGATCGCGTTGTTGATGGGCATCATCGTGCTGGCGAACAAGCTCGGCGTGCAGATCGCCGAGGATCCGGCGACGCAGCTGGTGGGCGCCCCGGCCGATTACCACCAGAAGACCTTGGTGGCTCAGCTGGCACAGTCGGTATTCGGTAGCTTCCACCTGGGCTTCGTGCTCATCACCGTCGTGACGGCGCTGATTCTGGTGCTGGCGGCCAACACCGCGTTCAACGGTTTCCCGGTGTTGGGATCGATTCTGGCCCAGGACAGTTACCTGCCGCGGCAATTACACACCCGCGGCGACCGGCTGGCGTTCTCCAACGGGATCCTGTTCTTGGCGATCGCGGCCGTGGCGATCGTGGTGGCCTTCCAGGCCTCGGTCACCGCGCTGATCCAGCTCTACATCGTCGGGGTGTTCGTCTCGTTCACGCTGTCGCAGATCGGCATGGTGCGGCACTGGACGCATCACCTGAAGACCGAGGACGATCCGGCCGAACGGGCCAGGATGATCCGGTCCCGGATGGTCAACACCGTCGGGTTCGTGTGCACCGGCACCGTGTTGGTGGTGGTGGTGGTCACCAAGTTCGTCGCCGGCGCCTGGATTGCCGTGGTCGCGATGGTCGCGTTGTACATCCTGATGAAGGCCATCCATCGGCACTACGCCGCCGTGGCCGAGGAGCTAGTCCGCGACGAGGCCGAGGCCAACGAGGTCACCCTGCCCAGCCGCAACCACGCGGTGGTGTTGGTCTCCAAGTTGCACCTGCCTACGCTGCGGGCGCTGGCCTACGCCCGCGCGACCCGCCCCGACACCCTGGAAGCCATCACCGTGAGCGTCGACGACGCCGAGACCAGGGAACTGGTGCACAAGTGGCAGGATAGCGACGTGTCGGTGCCGCTGAAGGTCATCGCCTCGCCCTATCGAGAGGTGACCCGACCGGTGCTCGACTACGTCAAACGGATCACCAACGAATCCCCACGAACGGTGGTCACTGTGTTCATTCCCGAGTATGTGGTCGGTCATTGGTGGGAGGGCGTGCTGCACAACCAGAGTGCGTTGCGACTCAAGGGCAGACTGTTGTTCATGCCCAACGTGATGGTGACTTCGGTTCCGTGGCAGCTCAATTCGTCGGACCGGGTGAACATCACCCGGCCGCCGGGCTCGGCACCCGGCGATACCCGACGGGGCATCGTCAGTTGAACACCTTGACCTTGACAGTGGGCGCCCCCGCCAACGGCGGCAGCTGCGTGGCACGCCACGACGGTCGGGTGGTGTTCGTGCGTTACGCGTTGCCCGGCGAGACCGTCCGGGCGAACGTCACCAACGAGCGCGGATCCTATTGGCACGCCGACGCCGTCGAGGTGCTCGAAGCCTCGCCCGACCGGGTCGAGTCGCTGTGTCCGATGGCCGGCCACGACGGCGCCGGGTGTTGCGATCAAGCCTTCATCGATCCGGCGGCACTGCGTGGGATCAAGGGCGAGGTGGTGGCCAACCAGCTGCAGCGCCTCGGCGGCTTCGACTGGCAGGGCGTGGCCGAACCGGTGGGCGCCGGTACGCCCACCGGCTGGCGCACCCGGGTGCGCCTGGAGGTCGGCGCCGACGGCCGCGCCGGCGTGCATCGCTATCGCAGCTCCGAACTGATCACCGAGGTGCGGTGCGGCCAGCTGTCGGAGGGACTGGTCGAGGCCCTGCCCGAGGATCAGTTCCGGGAAGGCGATCAGGTGCACGTCGTCCGCGACGACGACGGCAACCGCCACGTGGTGTGCGGCGGTCAGCGCCGCCGAACCCGGGTGGTCGAGGGCGACTACGAGGGGGTGCAGCGGGTCGGTGCGCGCACCTGGCGACTGCCCGTCACTGCCTTCTGGCAGGCCCATCGCGAGGCCCCGGAGACCTACAGCCGGCGCATCGCGGAATGGGCGCAGCTGCAGCCCGGGATGGCGGCCTGGGATCTCTACGGCGGCGCGGGGTTGTTCGCCGCGGTGCTGGGGGAGGCCGTCGGCGACGACGGCCGGGTGCTCAGCATCGACACCTCCCGGGCGGGGGTGCGTGCGGGCCGGGCGGCGCTGGCCGATCTCCCACAGGTCCGGCTGGTCACCGACTCGGTGCGACGCGCCCTGTCCGACGCGGGCGCGGCGGGTGGCAGTACCGCCGACGTCGCGGTGCTGGATCCGCCGCGTGCCGGGGCCGGCCGCGAGGTGATCGATCTCATTGCCGCCGCGAATGTGCCGAGAATCATCCACATCGGTTGCGAAGCAGCCGCGTTTGCGCGGGACGTCGGGCTTTACCGGGAACGTGGGTACACCGTCGAACAACTCCGCGTCTACGACGCCTTTCCGCTGACGCACCACGTGGAGTGCTTCGCGCTGCTGAGCCGCTGAAGCCTCGATTAGGCTGAGCGACGGTGTGCCGGGAAGTCTGGTCGGCGGCGATTAACTGTGTCCCGATCAGCAAAGGTGGTCATGTCCTCCGAACAAAGTAATCACCCGACCTCCGGTACGCGTTTGTTCGCCCGCGGATCCTGGCCCGAGGCGTCCCGCATCGCCGATGTGCTGCGGCGGGAAACCGTCGGCGGCATCATCTTGTTCGTGGCGGCGGCCGCGGCGCTGATCTGGGCGAATTCCCCGTGGTCGGCGGCCTATGACCGGCTGTCCAACGTGACGATCGGGCCCGAGTCCCTGCACTTGAACCTCACCCTGGCCACCTGGGCCGCCGACGGTCTGCTGGCGGTGTTCTTCTTCGTGGTGGGGTTGGAACTCAAGCGCGAGTTCGTCGCCGGGGATCTCCGCAATCCGGCAAAGGCAGCATTGCCCGTGGTGGCCGCGGTGGGCGGCATGGTGGTGCCGGCGCTGATCTTCGTCGGGGTCCAGGTGGCGGCGGGTTCGGCCGACACCGTGAGGGGTTGGGCAGTACCGACGGCCACCGACATCGCGTTCGCAGTCGCGGTGCTCGCGGTGCTGGGCAGCCACCTTCCCCTCGCGCTGCGGACGTTCCTGCTGACCCTCGCCGTCGTCGACGACCTGCTGGCGATCACCGTGATCGCGGTGTTCTACACCGAAACCCTGAACCTCGGCCCGCTGTTGTTGGCGTTGATCCCGGGCGGGCTCTACGCCCTGGCCGTTCGGCGCGGCGTCGGACAGTTGTGGATACTGCTGCCGCTGGGCGCTGTTACCTGGGCATTCGTCCACGCCAGCGGCGTGCACGCCACCATCGCGGGGGTGGTGCTGGGATTCACCGTTCCGGTGATCGGCAAGCACGCCGCCACCGAACGTCTTGAACACCTGGCGCGGCCGGTCTCGGCCGGGCTGGCGATACCGGTGTTCGCCTTCTTCGCCGCGGGGGTGACGATCAGCGACATCGGTTTCACCGAAGCGCTGCGCGAACCGGTCACGCTCGGCGTGCTGGCCGGGCTGGTGCTCGGCAAACCCATCGGCGTGTTGGGCACCACCTACCTGCTGGCCCGCTTCACCCGGGCGCGCCTCGACGACGACCTGGCCTGGCGCGACGTCCTGGGCGTGTCGATGCTGGCCGGGATCGGGTTCACGGTTTCACTGCTGATCGGTGAGTTGGCCTTCGGCGCCGGCACCACCTACGGCACCGAGGTCAAGATCGGGGTGCTGTGCGGCAGCCTGGCCTCGGCGTTGCTGGCCGCCACCGTGCTGCTGAGCCGCAACGCGACCTACCGCCGCATCGCGGAACTGGAGGCACGCGACGACGACCGCGACGGCGTGCCCGATGTGTATCAACGCCGGGACCCGGACCGCGGACCTACCGAAACCGGCTGATCCCGCGGATCGCCCGGCGGATCCGAGACGGTGGCGGGGCCGGGGGCGGGTAGAGCTGCGCGGCCAGCGCCAGCTTGTCCGCCCGCAACCGGGCCACCGTGGCCGCGTCGAATCCGCCGTCGGCGGGCGGGGACTCCGGCAGCGCACCGGCCACGCTGACCTGCCAACGGGAACCGGCCGCCACCAGCGACTCGTGCTTGATGGGGTAGTAGTCGGTGCGCCCGGACACCGCGACACCGCTGGCCCCGACGGCTGCGGCCAGCAGATGCGGATGGAACCGGGTGCTGACCCAGGTTTGTCCGGCCCGCGCCGGGACGCCCCGGTTCCACAGGTCGGTAAACGGCACAAAAAGCGCCCCGGGCAGCTGCGCCGCCACCCGGTCATAGACCAGGCGGTCGGCGCCCGGCAACCCCTCGACGAAGGCCACCTGCTCACCGCGTAGCCGCCACTGCTGGATCAGCTGCGACACGGCCGCGGCCAGGCCCTCGACGCCGCGATTGTCGTCGTGGTCGTCCATCAGGTCCGACTGCAGACAGAACACCACGTCACGGGCTGCCGCCGGCGACTCGCGGTCGTACACGCCGTCGTCGTCGACCCCGAGCCAGGCGTCATCGCCGGTGAAGGAGGTCGGACACCCGCTGTCGGCCAGGGCGTCCAGCGACGGCCGGTCGCGCACATCGAACAGCGCGAAGCTCGATCCCAGCTTCTGGGTCAAAGCCCGCCGGTCGTCGCCGCCGGTGGGCAGCAGGCCCTGGCCGGTGGCCACCGCCCGAACCCCGAATTGCTGGGCGGCGGCCGCGGCGGTGGCCAGCAGCGACAGATGGTGCGGCCACACGGTGTTGAGGTAGCCGCCGCCGACCAGGTGCACGGTGTCGGCGCGGGTCAGCAGTTCGACGCCGGAGACGATGCGCGGCAGCCGGCCGGGATTGTCGAGCACGTCGGCGGCCAGCGCGACGGCCTGGTCGGCGGATTGATCCGCGGATTCGAAGCAGATGCGCCACACGGTGTCGACGAATGTGACCCGCGGGTGGCAATGCCGCAGCAATACGGCGGCCTGCCCAGGGGTGTGGCAGTCCACCACGACCTCGGTGCCGGGGCGGACCCGGGCGAGGTAGCGCAACCAGGCCCGCAGAATGAACTCGTCGCCGTAGTTGGGGTTGCCGGCTGGGGCAACCAGATAGATCAGCGCGGGATCGGTCGCGGGTAGACGCGCACCCATGTCAGACCTCCCGTCCCGGTGTTCCTGTGCCGCTGCTGTGGAGATTGCTGTGAAAAGGCTGTGAACAGCTTACGGCAGCGTCGCCGACACCGAGTAGGTGCGGATACCCGTTGCCGTGCCGAGCCACGCGGGTGTGGGGCACACAACGCGAGCGAATCCGACGTTCTGCGTAGACTGACGGAATGCTTCAACAGATCCGCGGTCCCGCTGATCTGCAGCACCTTTCGCAGTCACAATTGAGTGACTTGGCTCACGAAATCCGCGATTTCCTGATCCACAAGGTGGCTGCCACAGGTGGACATCTCGGCCCAAACCTCGGCGTCGTCGAGTTGACGCTGGCGTTGCACCGGGTCTTCGACTCCCCGCACGACCCGATCATCTTCGACACCGGCCACCAGGCCTACGTCCACAAGATGCTCACCGGGCGGTGCTCGGACTTCGACTCGCTGCGCAAGAAGGACGGCCTGTCGGGCTATCCGAGCCGCGAGGAGAGCGACCACGACTGGGTGGAATCGAGCCACGCCTCGGCGGCGCTGTCGTACGCCGACGGACTGGCCAAGGCCTTCAAGCTGACCGGGCACCGTAACCGCCACGTCGTCGCCGTCGTCGGCGACGGCGCGCTGACGGGCGGGATGTGCTGGGAGGCGCTGAACAACATCGCCGCCGCCAAGCGGCCGGTGGTGATCGTCGTCAACGACAACGGGCGCAGCTACGCGCCCACCATCGGGGGGTTGGCCGATCACCTTGCTGCGCTGCGCCTGCAACCGGGCTACGAGAAGCTGCTGGAGAAGGGCCGCTCCGCCGTGCGCGGCATGCCCGTCATCGGCGAGTTCTGCTATCAGTGCATGCACAGCGTCAAGGCCGGCCTCAAGGATGCGCTGCAACCGCAGGCGATGTTCACCGACCTGGGCCTGAAGTACGTCGGTCCGATCGACGGCCACGACGAACACGCGGTGGAGGGCGCGCTCCGGCATGCCCGCGCGTTCAACGCGCCGGTGATCGTCCACGTCGTCACGCGCAAGGGTATGGGTTTCGGGCCCGCCGAGGCGGACGAGGCCGAGCAGATGCACGCGTGCGGGGTCATCGACCCCGTGACCGGGATGGCGACCTCGGAGTCGGCGCCGGGGTGGACCGCGACGTTCTCCGATGAGCTGATCCGGCTGGCGCGCAAGCGTCGCGACGTGGTGGCGATCACCGCGGCCATGCCGGGCCCGACGGGCCTGGCGCCGTTCGGCCAGCATTACCCGGACCGGCTCTTCGACGTCGGCATCGCCGAACAGCACGCGATGACCTCGGCCGCGGGCCTGGCGATGGGCGGCATGCATCCGGTGGTCGCGGTGTATTCGACGTTCCTCAACCGTGCCTTCGATCAGGTGATGATGGATGTCGCACTGCACAAGCTGCCGGTCACGATGGTCCTCGACCGGGCCGGGGTCACCGGACCCGACGGCGCCAGCCACAACGGCGTGTGGGATCTGTCGATCCTGGGTGTGGTGCCGGGCATGCGGGTCGCCGCACCGCGGGACGCCAGCACGCTGCGCGAAGCGCTCGGTGAGGCGCTGGCCGTCAAGGACGGACCCACCGCGCTGCGATTCCCGAAGGGCGATGTCGGAGAAGACATTCCGGCGATCCGCCGGGTTGACGGCGTGGACGTGCTGGCCGAGCCGGCCGACGGACTCACCGCCGATGTGCTGATGGTCGCGGTCGGTTCGATGGCGGGTTTGGCGTTGGGTGCCGCGCAGCGGTTGCGGACCCAGGGCATCGGCGTGACCGTGATCGATCCCCGCTGGGTGCTGCCGGTGCCGGAGTTGATCGGCCGGTTGGCGCTCGAACACCAACTCGTGGTCACGCTGGAGGACAACGGCGTGGCCGGCGGCATCGGATCGGCCGTCTCGGCCGCGTTGCGCCACAACGAAATCGACGTACCGTGCCGCGACGTGGGGGTGCCGCAAGAGTTCCTGGCACACGCCTCGCGTGGCGAGATCCTCGACGAGATCGGCCTGACCGATCAACATGTGGCCCGACGAATCACGGGCTGGGTTGCCGCACTGGGCACCTCGACAAATGAAGCGGAAGTGAGCGGACATCTCGAATAACTTGTGGACCGGGCCCGCCCGGCCGATCAGCATGGCCGTAGCGCGGGTACTGGGCACGGTGTTGTTGTTCATGACCGCCCTGGCGCTGGCCCCCGCGGTAGCCGCCGCGGCCACCCCGAACTGGTCCGGGCTCGACGCGCGACACTACGACGGCCCGATCCCGGCCCCCGGTGCCCTGATCGAGGCGGTGCCGCTGGATCCGGCGCTGTCGGTGGCCGGAGCGAGTCGGGCCTACCGGATTTTGTATTCGACCACCGATCAACATCAGCAGCCCGCGGTCGGCACCGCGGCGGTGTTCGTACCCAAAGGCACGCCACCGCAAGGCGGTTGGCCCGTGATCGCCTGGGCGCACGGCACCGTGGGGCTCGGCGACGACTGCACCCCGTCGGCGCAACCGCGCAGCGTTCGCGACAACGAGTACCTCACGCACTGGCTGGATCAGGGCTACCTGGTGGTCGGGGCCGACTACGCCGGGCTGGGCACGCCGGGGCTGATGAGCTACCTGAACGGCACCACCACCGCGCACGGGATCGTCGACTCGGTGATCGCCGCGCACAAGTTGGACGTGCCGGTGTCGCCGCAGTGGGCCGTGGTCGGCCAGTCGCAGGGCGGCGGAGCGGCCATCGACACCGCGCGCTGGGCCACCGAGTTCAGCGCGGGCTCCGGGCTGGAGTACCGCGGTGTGGTCGCCACCGGCACCCCGGCCAATGTGGTGTCGCTGGTGCAGCGGGCCGGGCCCGACATGCAGGTACCTGACCTGGCGCCGGTCGCCAACGCCTACACCGCTTACATCGTGGCGGCCCTGCGGGAGGCCGGACGGCACCTGGACATCGACTCGGTGCTGACCCCGGCCGGGCGGGCCGCGGCCGATCAGGCCGAGACCATGTGCACCCACGCTCTCGCTGACACGCTGACCGATATGACCCTGCCGGGCTTCTTCACTGCGCCGGTGGCCTCGATTCCCGGCTTCGACGCCTTCGTCGAGGACTACATGGGCACCCCGCACACCGGGTTCGACCGGCCGATCTTCCTCGGCGTGGGCCTGCAGGACCGGGACGTGCCGCCGGACCTGACGCTCAAGTTCCACGAGCAACTGGTCGCCAACGGTCAGGACGTCACGCTCGAGGTGTATCCGGACGACGACCACAGCAGCGCGGTGTTGGCCTCCATGGCCGACTCGACGCCGTGGCTGCGGGCGATGTTCGCCGACTAGGCCGGCTCCGCCGGCTCCTCGAGTTCGGCCGGTGCCGCGGCTTCGGCCGAATCGTCCGGCTCGACCGCCGCGGCGGCCAGCGCCGCCGTCAGCACCGGCACCACCAACTCGCGCTGCCACCGACGCGCGCCACCGTCGCGCAAAAACGCTTCGACGGCCGCCGCGATGTCGTCGGTCGGCGCCCAGTCCCAACACAGCCGACGCACGAGGTCGGGGGACACCAGGTTCTCGCTGGGGACATGGACCCGCTGCGACAGCGCGGACAGCCCGGCGCGCGCGGCCTCGAGCCGGGCGGCGGCCTCGGGTTTGCGCTTGCTCCACCGCACCGCAGGGGGTGGGCCGTTCTGCGGCTCGGACCGTTGCGGCAGATCGGGATTGGTGCGGCCCGCCGCCAGGGCGTCCAGCCAGGTCTGCGCACTCCGGCGTTGCTTGGGGCCGCCGAACACCGGCAACTTCACCAGCTCGTCGAGCGTCTTCGGGTCCGCCAGGGCGGCCTCGACAATGGCCGAGTCCGGCAGTACCCGCCCCGGTGCGATATCGCGGCGGCGCGCAATGTGATCGCGCACCTGCCACAGCTCGCGGACCTCGGCCAGCGCGCGCGGCGTGCGCACCTTGTGGATGCCCGAGGTGCGCCGCCACCGGTCACGGCGCGTCGGAGCCGCCTCATAGGTGCGCAAGAACTCGAATTCCTGTGCGGCCCAGTCGGATTTACCCTGTGCCTCCAGTTCAGCCGCGATCGCGGCCCGCAACTCCAGCAGCACCTCGACATCCAGCGCCGCGTAATTGAGCCACGCATCCGGCAGCGGGCGCTTGGACCAGTCAGCGGCGCCGTGCCCCTTGGCCAGGCCCAGGCCGAGCAACCGCTGCACCATCGCGGCCAGGTTGACCTTGTCGAACCCGGCGAGGCGCCCGGCCAATTCGGTGTCATACAACGCGGGTGGCCGGATCCCGAGTTCGGCCAGGCACGGCAGATCCTGATCGGCCGCATGCAGGATCCACTCGTCCTCGTCGAGCACATCTGCGATGGGACGCAGCGTGGCCAGCGGATCGCGGCCGTGGCTGACCGGGTCGATCAGTACGGTGCCGGCACCGGCGCGACGGATCTGGATCAGGTAGGCCCGGTTGGAGTACCGGAAACCGGACGCGCGCTCGGCATCGACCGCGAACGGTCCCTGGCCGGTCGCCAAAAACTCTGCGGCCCCGGCAATTTCGTTGGCATAGACCGACAGCGCGGGCACCCCGTCGGCAGGGGCGGTCAGCGGTATGGGGTCGGCGACGGCTTCCTCGGCCGACTCGTCCGCGGGATCCGGGGGAGCGTGCTCACTCATGTCAGGCGCGGGACCGCGATCCGAGGTCGGTGACCCCGTCCGGCGGGAGCCCCGCGGCGTGCTCGAGTACTTCGCAGAAGGCCTGGACGTGGGTGCCCAGATCCGGGGTCAAAGCGGTCCACGACGCGCGCAGTTCCAGCTGATGGGCTCGCGGCGGACCGGAGATGTCGCCGTAGCGCACCGAGGTCGTGGACGTCACCGTCCCACCCAGGGCGGTGAACTGTTCGGAGCGCGACTCCAGGGCTTCCACCAACCAACTCCAGGCCACCTCCGGAAGCAATGGGTCCACCGCCTCGCTGGAATCGAGGTCAGCCTGAATATAGGCGACCAGGCGCATGGTGCCGGACCAGGCGTCGGCACCATCGGGGTCATGCAGCAGGATCAAGCGGCCGAATGCGTCGCCCTCGGACTGCTCGGGCACCACCGCGAGGTCGGGTTGTTTGACCTCCGCCCCCACGGCATAGCTGTACGGCGCCAGCCGCTGCGGTGGGCGGATGGGGCCGAGTTCGATCTCCGGGCGGACAGCCACGTCGCTCATCGCAGCTACCGCCGCGCGGAATTCTGCCGGGTCGCCGGACGTCACGACGATTCACGCTAGCCCTGTTGGCCCAGCTACGGGCGCAGGCGCGCCGGGCGCCGAGTCGACGATCCCGCGCTGGGGTCCCCGCTTGCAGGGGCGGAACGCGTGCGGAGGTGGAGCGAGCCAATTTCGCTGTTTTGGCCCCTTCCGAGCTGCGATGGCAGCATGAAAGCCGATGAACACCCGCCGTGAGCTACCCGATTCGCCGTATCTGGCTGCCGTCAGCGGCCGCACCCCCCGCCACCTGCCCGTTTGGTTCATGCGGCAGGCCGGTCGATCGCTGCCGGAGTACCGCGCGCTGCGGGAACGGCATCGCAGCATGCTGGAATCCTGCTTCAATGCGGATCTGGTCACCGAGATCACCCTGCAGCCGGTCCGACGCCACGGCGTGGACGCGGCGATCCTCTTTTCCGACATCGTGGTGCCGCTGCGGGCCGCCGGAATCGACCTGGACATCGTCCCCGATGTGGGCCCGGTGATCGCGCACCCGATCCGCACCAGCGCCGACGTGGCCGGGGTCAAGCCCCTGGAAGCCCATCAGGTGGCGCCGGTGACCGAGGCGGTGACGAACCTGGTCGGCGAGTTGGGTGAGGTGCCGCTGATCGGCTTTGCGGGCGCACCGTTCACGCTGGCGTCCTATCTGGTCGAGGGCGGTCCCAGCCGCAACCACGAGCACACCAAGGCGATGATGCACGGCGAACCGGCGACCTGGCACGCCCTGATGGAGGCGTTGACCGGCGTCACCGAGGAGTTCCTGCGGCTGCAGATCGCCGCCGGCGTCGACGCGATCCAGATGTTCGACTCCTGGGCCGGGGCGCTGTCGCTGGCCGACTACCGCGAGCACGTGCTGCCCTACAGCACCCGGGTGTTCGCCAGCCTCGCCGACACCGGCGTGCCGATGACGCACTTCGGCATCGGCACGGCGGAACTGCTGGGCGCGATGTCCGAGGCACTGGGCGCGGGGCCGGCGCGAGTCGTCGGCGTCGACTGGCGCACCACGCTGACGGCGGCGGCCGGGCGGGTCGGACCGAACCGGGCACTGCAGGGCAACCTCGACCCGGCCGTGCTGATGGCCGGCTGGGACGCCGTCGAGCGGTGCGCCCGCGGCGTCGTCGAGGACGGCCGGGCGGCGATCGCCGCCGGGGCCGCCGGCCACGTGTTCAACCTCGGTCACGGTGTCATGCCGGCCACCGATCCCGGCGTGCTGACCGACCTGGTGGCCTTGGTGCACTCGTTGTGAGGTCGCCGTGACGGCCGCGTACTGCATCGTCGGCGGGGGCATCTCGGGTCTGGTCGCGGCCTTCCGACTGCGCCGGTTGGTGGGCCCGGAGGCCTCGATCACGGTATTCGACCCCGCCGACCGGCTCGGCGGGGTGCTGCGCACCGAACGGGTCGCGGGCCAACCGCTGGACGTCGGTGCCGAGGCGTTCGTCGTGCGCCGCCCCGAGGTCCCGGAATTGCTGGCCGAATTGGGTTTGGCGGCAACCCAGGTCGGCACCACCGGGATCCGACCGCTGCTGTACTGCGGGGGCCGGCTGCATCCGCTGCCGGCCGAGACCGTCAACGGGATTCCCAGCTCGGCGGCCTCGATGAGCGGGCTCGTCGGCGACGACGTGCTGGAGTGGATGACGGCCGAGCCGTCGCGTCCGATGCCGTGGCGGCCCGGCGCCGACCCCGCGGTCGGCGACGTCGTGGGGGACCGGTTCGGCGCGCAGGTGGTCGCGCGCGCCGTCGACCCGATGCTGGCGGGGGTGTACGCGGGTTCGGCCGCGACCATCGGGATGCGCGCGGCGGTACCGACCGTGGTGGCCGCGCTGGACCGCGGCGCCCCGAGCCTGACCGCGGCCGTGCGGTCCGCGCTGCCGCCCACCACGGGCGCCCCGGTGTTCGGTGCCGTCGCGGGCGGCTACGAGGTGCTGCTGCGGGCGCTGGTGGAACAGAGCGGGTTGAGCTGGGTGCAGACCACGGTCGAGGCCGTGGCCGCCGACGGGCCCCGCTGGATGGTGCGCGACGACGAGGGCGCACACTTCCGGGCCGACGCGGTGATCCTGGCGCTGCCCGCGCCGCGGCTGGCCCCGCTGGTGGCCTCGGTGGCGCCCCGCAGCGCGGCCGCGGCGGCCAAGGTGGCGACGGCGTCGTCGGCGGTGGTGGCGCTGGCGGTGCCGGGCGGCACCCCGCTGCCGCAACGCTCGGGCGTGCTGGTGGCGACCGGTGAGCGGTTGCACGCCAAGGCGCTGACGCTGTCGAGCCGCAAGTGGGGCCGCGGCGGCAACGCCGAGTTGCTGCGGTTGTCGTTCGGCCGCTTCGGCGACAGCATCGCCCGCAGCGCCTCCGACGACGAGTTGTTGGCCTGGTCGCTGCGCGACCTCGGCACGATCTTCGACATCGAGGTGGACCCCGTCGACGTGCGCGTGCAGCGCTGGCTGGACGCGATGCCGCAGTACGGTCCGGGCCACGCCGCGATCGCGGCCGAGATCCGGGCCGGGCTGCCGCGCGGCCTGGCGGTGGCCGGCAGTTACCTCGACGGCATCGGCGTGCCGGCCTGCGTGGCCGCGGCGAGCCGGGCCGCGGCCGAGGTGGCCCGGTGGGGGTCGCGTTAGTCTCCGGTGGCACGATGGAGCCATGGCCAAGTTGGATTATGACGCCCTCAATTCCATGACGAGATACATGATGATCTCGGTGTTCGCCGCCCAGGCGGAGGCGTTGGAGCAGGACCGTTCCGCCGTCGTCGAGGAAACGTCGACGTTCCTCAAACAGCAGGAAGACAACGGCGTGGTGGTTCGCGGTCTGTACGACGTGGCCGGTTTCCGCGCCGACGCGGACTTCATGATGTGGACGCATTCCGAGCGGGTCGAGTCGCTGCAGGCCACCTACCGGGATTTCCGCCGCACGACCCTGGGCCGGGCCAGCGACCCGGTGTGGAGTGTGGTGGCCTTGCACCGCCCCGCCGAATTCAACAAGAGCCACGTCCCGGCCTTCGTCGCGGGCGAGGACCCCGGCGACTACATCTGCGTCTACCCGTTCGTGCGCTCGCTCGAGTGGTACCTGCTGCCGGACGAGGAGCGTCGCAGGATGCTCGTCGAGCACGGCATGGAGGGCCGCGAGTACCCGGATGTGCGGGCCAACACGGTGCCGGCCTTCGCGCTCGGCGACTACGAGTGGGTGCTCGCGTTCGAAGGCCCGGACCTGGCCCGCATCGTCGAATTGATGTGGAAGCTGCGCTACACCGATGCGCGCCGCCACGTGCGGGAGGAAACGCCGTTCTACACCGGGCCGCGGGTCAGCCCCGAGCAGTTGATCAACGCGTTGCCCTGATCAGAGCTCCGTGGCGACCAGCCGCAGCGAGATCGAGTTGATGCAGTAGCGCTGGTCGGTGGGCGTGGGGTAACCCTCGCCGGTGAACACGTGGCCGAGGTGGCTGTGGCAGCTGGAGCACAGCACCTCCACCCGGCGCATGCCGTGGGAGTCGTCGGGACGCAGGATCACCGCGTCGGACTGCGACGGGTCGAAGAACGACGGCCATCCGCAGTGCGAATCGAATTTCTCTGAGCTGCGGAACAATTCGGCGCCACAGGCCCGGCACTGATAGACGCCCTCGGTGTGGGTGTCGACGTATTCGCCGACGCCGGGGCGTTCGGTGCCGGCCTGGCGTAGCACCGCGAATTCCTCGGGGGTCAGCTTCTGACGCCACTCGTCGTCGGTGAGGGCGACCTTGGCGGGCGGAAGATCCGTCGGCTGGGTGCGGGTCATGCGTCCACGCTAGCGCGCGGCCGCTCCGGCGTCATCCAAGCTGGGTCAATACCCTGATCAAGACGTTGGTCGGCCTTGGCGTCGAGGTAGCGGAAGTACAACACGCAGAACACCACGATCAGCAGCAGCGACCAGCCGTAGGTGATCTTCATGTACTCCAGGTACCGACCGGTGGTCGGCCAGTGCCAGAGCAGGTAGCGGTCCATCGTCAAGAAGCCGTAGATGGCCAGCCAGGCCGGCCAGTTGTGCAGCACCGAATTGCGCAGCACCACCGTCATCAGGAACGGGAACAGCATCATCGAGTAGTAGGCCTGCCCCAGCGACAGCACCAGGTAGGACGCGGTCAGCAGCACCCCGGACGACGTCAGCATCCAGAACAGCGGATCCCGGGTCCGGTAGTAGCGGTACAGCAGGTAGAGGCTGCCGATTGCCAACAGCAGGAACAGGATTCGCAGCGTGAGTATCAGCCAGGTCGGCAGGCCGTAATACACGCCGTTGCCCAGGATCGAGGAGTTGAAGTAGTCCCGGGTGCCCAGGATGTAGGGGATGGTCCGGTGCACGAAGTTCATCGGGTCGGCCACCAACGGCCACGCCACGGCGTTGAATGCCAGCGGAATCCCGAAGGCGCCGACCAGCGGCCGCCACTGGCGATTCAACACCGGCAGCAGCAGCAGCGGCGCAAGCGAGGGTTTGATCACCAGGGTCAGGCCGATCGCGACGCCCGCCAGCCATTCTCGACTGGTCCGGCCGTCCAGCAGCCAACGGAAGAACAAGACCCCGGCCAGCAGCATGCAGCCGTTGATGTTGGTGAAGACCAGGGTGCTGGTCACCGATTCGGTGACGTACATCGCCAGCAGTAGCGCCGGCGCGGCGACGGAGGTCAGCGACAGCTTGAACAGCCGCAGCAGGAAGTAGGCGGCCAGCAGGATCGCCACGGTGTTGAACGTGATGTACCAGTAGCGCGAGGCATCGACCGGGAGATACGCGAACGGCGCCAGCAGCAGGGTGCCGCCCGGCGGGTACAGGTAGTGCGGATCCACGAAGTCGAAGTTGCCGGTGTAGACCGGCAGGCCCAGCTTGAAGTTGACGACCGCGGTGTACACCGGCCCGAAATCGTCGGTGATGTAGCCGTTGGTGGCCAGCACATAGGTGCGGTGGAAGATCGACATGATCGCGATGGGCCACAGGATCGAGCGCAGGACGTCCGCGGTCCGCGGCGCGCTGGTGCGCGGGCGAAAGGCCGCGAGCAGGGCGTTGCGCGGGCCGTGATGGGTCGAGTCAGGTGCCGTCACGCACCGCAACCTACACCGACGCCCACCTGGGACGTATCAGGCGGGGCAGAACGTGTCGGTCGAGGGAGTCTCGCCGGTGTCGAGGTAGCCGCGGACCGCGGGCATGGCGCAGGGGGAGTAGATGCTGGCGCCGTGCCCGATGCCCTGCCACATGACGCGTTTGCCGGTGGCGCCGGCGTTGATGATGGTGGCCGCGGTGGCGGCCACGCCCTCGGAGCCGACGATCGGATCGTTCTGCACGCCGAGCAACAGGACGTCGATGTCGAGGTCGTTGGGTTCCTTCGGGGCCTTGCCGCTGGGCCAGTTCAGGCACTTCACCAGATCGAGCGCGCCGACGGCGCCGAACTGCGGGTACACCTTGGGCCAGGCGACGACGAGTTCGCGCACCCGGTTCGGGGTGGGCCGGTGCAGGGCGTCGCTGCAGCGGTTGATGAACTGTCCGTCCGATTCCCGCAGCGCCTCGGAGCGGTTGATCAGATCCATGATCGGTCCGTCGTCGCCGCCGCGCGCCGCGGCCAGCGTGTCGGCCAGGGCGGCGGTCGAGGCGACCCGGTCGCCGTCGGGAAACCCGAGCGCGGTCACGATCGCGGTGCTCAGCGCGGCCACCGAGGCGCCGCCGGGTCCGCGGCCGTTGCGCGCCGCGTTCATCAATGCGTCGACGGCGCCCTTGGGATCCGGTCCGAGCGCGCAGTTGGTCGCCGCGCACTGGGTCGCGAAGGCCTCGAGCGCGGCCTGCTGTCCCCGGACGCGTTGTTCGGCGGCGGCCTCGGCGCTGATGCCCAGTGGCAGCGGGGAATCGAGGATCAGCCGCGCCACCTTGTCGGGGTGGGAACCGGCGTAGGCCAGCGCGACCTGGGCGCCGTTGCCGACGCCGAGCAGCGCCAGGGCGGGCACATCCCAGAGGCTGCGCAGCCGCTCGAGGTCCTCGGCGGCGTGCGCGTTGTCGTAGGCGGAATCGCCCGGCGCGATGATGTCGGTGCAACTGGTGGTGGCGGTCATGGTGATCGCGCCGAGGTTCGCGACGGGGTCGTCACCGGGTTCGAACTGGGTTTGGTCGCGCATCTCCTGCCGGTCGAACAGGTCGCGGCAGTCCACCGCGCTGGAGCGGCCCATCCCGCGGCGGTCGACCGCGACGATCGGGTTGGTCTCCAGCACGTCGGCGCCGGCGCGGGTGAGCCATTCCGGCAGCAGCCGGGAGGTGGGCAGGTCGGTTCCGGTCGTGAAGACCACCGGCCCGGCGTCGGCCGGGGTCCGGTCGGACTGGGCGCGCACCACGCCGACGGTCAGGCTGCCGGCGGCGCCGCTGATGGTGTCGAGGTCGGCGTCGTAGGTGGCGCAGTCGAGTTGCACACCGGGCGGGGCCGCCACCCCGGCGTCGTCGAACACCCGGGACGTGCACTCCTGCCACGCCAGATCGGTCTGCGGCGCGGCGATCGGCGGTGGGCCCGCCGGGGCCTCGGGGGTGGCGTCGGACTCGCTGACGTTGCGGTCCCGCTGGGTGGCGTACTGCGGGTCGGCGCCGATGAGCGGCGCACAACCCGCGACGAGTGCGATCACCGCGACGAGGATCGTGGCGAACGGGGCCGGCCGATGCATGCCGCCAAGAGTAGCGAGAGCCGCGAGCGGGGCGTCGCTCACGCGGTCCGCACGTAGCGGGCGTACAGGTAGCCGTCGTCGTCGGCCAACAGATGCGCGCGCCGCAGGTCGGTCTGCACCGGCGCGAGCCCGGTGGTGATGCGGGGCGCGTGGCCACCGACGAGGACCGGGGCGACGGTCAAACACAGCTCGTCGAGCAGCTTCGCCTCGATGAAGCTGCCGTGCAGTCGCGGGCCGCCCTCGGTGAGGACCCGCAGGTGGCCGCGGTCGGCCAGCGCGGCCAGCACCATGGCGACGTCAACGGCGGTCTTGTCGCTCGTGGAGCAGTCGATCACCTCGGCGGCCGCGCCGAGGCGGGTCCTGGTCGACTCGAGCGCGGTCGCCGACGTCAGCACGAGCGGGACCACCTCGCTGTGGGTGAACACCTTCATGTCGCGCTCGAGCGCGCCGGTTCCGGTCACGATCGCGATCGGCGGCACCTCGGCCTGCCCGCGGGCCTGCCGCGCCTGCCGGGCCCCCACCGACATCTGCGCGCCGCCGTAGTTTTCGACGCGCACCGTGCCGGCGCCGACGACAATCACGTCGGCGAGTTGGCGCATCAGCGCGAACAGCACGCGATCGCCGGCGGCACCGAGACCGCCCGACTTGCCTTCGGCGGTCGCGGCCCCGTCGATGCTGGCGATGAAGTTGGAGCGAACCCAGCAGCGGGTCAGCGCGTCCGGGTAGGCGTACAGGTCGCCGAGGCGGTGCTCGTCAACGGTCTCGGCCCCGCCGAGGAGTGTGAGCTGCATCCCAGCAGCGGGTTGGGCCATGAGGACGATTGCAGCACGTGGCTACAGTTTCTGCCATGGTCGCCCCCCGCCTTGTGGATCGGCATCCGACGGTGTCGCCGGAACGGTTGATTGCGCAACTGGTCCCGCCGCCGACATTCGTCGATGTCAGCTTCGGTAGTTATCAACCGGATCCCGCCGAGCCGTCGCAGGCCGACGCGGTGATCGCGTGCGGGCATTTCTGCGAGGAGGCGCTGACCCGGCGCGCCGGAAAGAAGAAGCTGTTCGGCAAGCGCGAGGTGCTTCCGGGCGTCGGCGTCTACCTCGACGGTGGCTTCGGCGTGGGCAAGACGCACCTGCTGGCCTCCACCTACTTCGCGTTGGCGGCCTCCGAGTTCGGGGGTGACGGTGCCAAGGCCGCGTTCGCGACCTTCGGTGAACTGACCCAGCTGGCCGGCGTGTTCGGGTTCACCGAGTGCATCGAGTTGCTCGCCGACTACGTGGTGGTGTGCATCGACGAGTTCGAGCTCGACGACCCGGGCAACACCACCCTGGTGTCGCGGATGCTCTCGCAACTGGTGGAGCGGGGCGTGTCGATCGCGGCGACCTCCAACACGCTGCCCGAGCAACTCGGCGAGGGCCGCTTCGCCGCCCAGGACTTCCTGCGGGAGATCAACACGCTGTCGCAGATCTTCACGACCGTGCGCATCGAGGGGCCCGACTACCGGCACCGCGGTCTGCCCCCGGCGCCCGACCCGTTGACCGATGCGCAGGTGGCCGAGCGGGCCGCCCGCGTCGAGGGTGCCACCCTGGATGAATTCGACGCCCTGTGTGCGCATTTGGCGACCATGCACCCGTCGCGGTACTCGACGTTGATCGAGGGTGTGCAGGCCGTCTACCTGACCGGGGTGCACGCGCTGGACGATCAGAACGTGGCGCTGCGGCTGGTGTCGTTGACCGACCGGCTCTACGACGCGGGCATCCCGGTGGTGGCCTCGGGCGAGAAGCTGGACACCGTCTTCAGCGAGGAGATGCTGGCCGGCGGGTACCGCAAGAAGTACCTGCGCGCCACGTCGCGGCTGCTGGCGCTGACCGCGGCGGGCATGGAGACGGGTTAGGCCGGCCGCACCATCACAAAGTCGTGTTCGATCCGCGAGCCCAGCGGGAAGGTCTTGGTTCCACTGACCGTGAATCCGTGCTTGGCGTAAAACCGTTGGGCCCGTACGTTTTCCTGATTGACGCCTAGCCAGACGGTGCGGGCGCCGAATCGCCTCGCCCGCTCGAGTGCGGCGCGCATCAGGGCAGCCGACACCGTGCCGTCGTGGGCATCGGGCAGCACATACATCTTCGACAGCTCCACCGCGGGCCGCTCGCCGACCGCCCGCTGCACGTCGGGGTCGTCGGGGACGCCACGAATCAGCATGGTGTAGCCCAGGATCGGGCTGTCGTCGGTGCGGGCCACCAACACCGCGCGATCGGCGTCGGCGATGTATGCGGCGAACCGCTCGGCGGACAGTTGGGTCGCGATGAACTCGGCGATGTCCGCGGGGCCGGATTCCGGCGGGCAGGCCAGCGGGAAGGTGCGGGCCGCGACGTCTGCGAGTTCGGCCAGTTCGTCAGGGGCCGAGGTGGCCGCGACGACGCGGCAACTCACCTCAGACGTTCCACTGGGCCAGCCGGATTCCGCTCTCCTTGTCGGTGATCACCACGTTGGTGACGAGGTCGCGGTAGCAGTCCCAATACACGAATCCGGCGACGGTGGCACCCTCGGGGGCGTTGCGGAGGTTGTTCATCAGACCTTCGGGCCCATCGCTGTTCCGCGGCCGGTAGGCGTCGCCGGTGGGGGTGACGCCGTTGAAGACGAAGCTCGTGGCCATCGCGTACGGGTTGGGCACCCGGACCGCCTGCACCACCACCTGCGCCTTCCACACCTGATGGCGCGGTGGCCGGGGCGGATACCCGAAGCCCGGTGGGATCTCCGAGGGCACGATGGTGCCGACGGTGACGTCCGCCACCAGGTCCCCGTACTGCACCCGCAGCGTGTCGCCGATTCGGCCGATCGGGATGTCGGCGGCGGCGGCGGTCGGCAGCAGCGGCGCCGCCATGCCCAGGGCGGCGGCCACGAGCATGGCCAGGACGGTGCTAAACCAGCGGCGCATGCCACGAATAATGGCACATCGGCCCATGCTCATCGCGAGTTGTCCGAAAAGCCCGGCGTCAGGGATTCGTCTGCGTCAGCGCTGCCAGCGCCGCGCCGAGGTCGGCCTCGAACGTCTCCTTGTCGATCCCGACCCGGTGCAGCGGACCCGGTTCGGGAAGATCGTTCTCGCACTCGAGTAGTGCCAGCAGCAGGTGCTCGGTGCCGATGTAGTTGTGGCCCAGGCGCAGTGCCTCGCGGAAGGTGAGCTCCAGCGCCTTCTTCGCGGCGCTGTTGAACGGGATCAACTCGGGCGACTCGGCGTCGCCGGGCGGCGCCTGAACCAGACGGGCCAGTTCGGCGAGGTCGATCTGCCGGCGCTGCAGGATCGCGATGGCCAGGCTGGTGCGGTCGGCGAGCAGACCGAGAATCACATGGTCGGTGGAGATCTCGCTGTTGCGGGTCTGGCGGGCGGCTTCCTGGGCGGCGACGACCGCATTGCGGGCGCGGGGGGTGAAGCGGGTGAATCCCTCGTTGGGGTCCATGGTTTCGGCTTTGGGCACGAAGCGCTTCTGGACGGCCTGCTTGGTGACGCCCATGCATTTGCCGATCTGGGTCCAGGAGGCACCCGAGCGGCGGGCCTGGTCCACGAAGTGTCCGATGAGATGGTCGGCGACCTCGTCGAGGTGTTCGGCGGCCAGGACGGCGTCGGTCAGTTGGTCGAGCGCGTCGGTGTGCACGGACCTGATGGCCTGGATGAGGGTGTCGAGGCTGACCGACGCCGCGGGACGAGGTGCGTTCATGCGACAACCCTAGGTTGACGATCCCGCAATCGTCAACCCTGGGTTGTCGACCGCGATTCCCTCGCCGAGGGCCGGTGGTTAAGATCCGGCCTTGTGCCCGACGACCTTCCCGTGGCGCTGACCGACGAAGTCTCGGTAGCGCTGACCTCAGTGGTGCGGCTGACGCTGCCCGCGGAACGTTGGCCCGCCGTGGCCGAGGTGGTCCACCGGATGGACGATTCGGTGTGGACCGGCGATGAGAAGGCGCTGCGTGCCGATCTGAAGAAGCTGCGGTCGGCCGTCATCGGGACGGCGCCGCGGCCGCGCCCCGGCGAGGGCGCCGCGCCCGTCGTGAACCCACTGTCGTACCGGACCACCGATTATCTGGGGCGCACCCCGGTCCGCTGGATTTCGGCCGTGCTGATCGCCGGGGCCGCGCTGCTGGCCATCTTCATCGTGTTTCTGATGGTGGTGCTGGCCCTCGGCGCGCCCGACGGCGATCCGACCACCGCGCCGTCCACCTCCGTCAGCGCCCCGGCGGCCCCGGCGCAGGAGCCCGCGCCGCAACCGGAGACCTCCAACGGAGGGGTGTATGTGGTCAGCATCGGCATCCTGGTGCTGGCCGGGATCGGCGGCTTCGCCTTGGTGATCTGGCGACGCCGGGTGCGTGCCCGGCCCCGGTTGGCGCCCGAGCCGTCGGGCGAGCCGATCGAGTTCAACCTGGCGCACTCGGCCGACCGCGACCGCGTACCGGCCGACATCAAGGAGTCGGTGGAGCGGCTGGTGGCCGAATTGGCGCGGCGGCGCGACCCCTAGCTAGATGCCGACCGGCGCCGGCGGAGGCGGCGGGGGCGGCAGCATCGCGTCGGCCGGCACGAACTGCGGTCCCGGGGGCGGCAGTGGGGGAGCCGGCGGCGGCGGCAACATGGCGTCGGCGGGCACGACCTCGGGGCCCGGCGGCGGCAACGGCGCAGGCGGGGGCGGTGGCGGAGGCGGCGGCATCATCGTGTGCGCTTCGACGAAGATCGGCGCCGGCGGGGGCGGCAGCATGGGGTCGACGGGCGGCTCGTTACCGGCGAGCTCCTGGGCGGGCAGGTGCATGTGCTTGGTGAACTGCGGCTGGTACGCGCCGCCGCCACCGATCTTGACGCCGCCGCCCTCGCCGCTGGAGACCGGGGTGCCGTCCGGAAGCGTGACGGCGGTGTGGCCGCCGTTCCATCCGATCACCAGCGAGTCGGGTGCGGTGCCGTACTTGAAGCCGCGGGCCAGCAGTGCGCGCTCTTGATTTCCGGTGTGGAAACGGTCGCCGTAGATGGGACGGCCGGTCGCGGCATTGGCGACCCAAGATGCCAGGCCCGAGCAGTCGGTGCCGTTGGGCGTATCCCCGCCGGGAACATACGGCGTGCCCGACACCTGGTTGACGAGAGTCAACAACGTGGCTAAAGCAAACATGCGCCGGGACGTTAACAACATGTTTTCCGTGGCCGCAAAATTTGCGCCGCCGGTTACATATGCCAGGTTATGTGACGTGGATTACCCAGATTGCGGTGCCGAAAAAGCAAAATCAACCGCCGATCGGGCTCCGGCAAGGTAGCTAAAGTACCAGGTAAGGCGCGGTATCCCAAGGCGACATGCGGCGGGCACTGCCGACTCGGTCATTCGCGGTAAAACTAGCTGCATTTGGGAAATTATGTTTGCTGAAGTTGCAGAAGTGTTACCTAGGCCATAGTTTGGGGCCATTTTCGCGGCCGGTCCGTGAGGCTTCTGTTGCCGTTTCGAGGTCGTGTCAAACGTCGGTCGGTGCGCACCGCATTCGACCGAGTCACACCGCCGGAGGGAGTCGGGAACCTAGGCTGCCGTCCATGTCGATTGACCGTGCGGCGCTGGCTGTGGGAAGTATCCGGCTGGCCTCTGGGGTGTCGTTCCTGCTTGACCCACTGCGGGCCAACAGGTGGTGGGGTGAACCCGAGGATCCCGGGCCCTCGGCGCGGTTGCTGCTGCGATCGATGGGTTACCGCGACGCGCTCATCGGGGGCCTCCTATTAGGGGCGGGGCTTCGCGGCCGCGATACCCGCGGCTGGTTCCTGGCTTCGGGCGGCGCCGATGCCGCCGACCTGCTGGGTGGCTGGAGCGTGCACGGCGACCTCAAACGCGGACAACAGGTGATCGGCCTCGGCGGTGCCGTGGTCGGGATCGGGGTGGGGTTGTGGGGTGCGACGCGGCGGCGGCCTGCGCCGGTCGGATCGCACGAGACCCAGCCAGCTTGATCCGATTGTGAACTGGCAAAGACTGGCTCCAATTCCGTTGACATATAAGGAAGTTGGAGCAACCGCCGGTGAGCTACCGACTGGATATCACCACGTTCGTCGCGAGGCGCCGATCGGCGCGGGCCGACACGTCTTCGAGGAGGCCGGGGCCAAGCTGATGAGTTGGGAAATGCAGCGACGCGCCGGTGTCCTGAAAGGTGCATCGGCTCCGAAGGCCGAGCCAGGAGCAATGGTGAAGGTGGGTGTTGGGCCGCTGTCTGGTGTGTGCCGAGTGGTCTACGTGGTCGACGAACCGAACAGGTGCGGCTTCGCCTACGGAACGTTGCCTGGCCATCCCGAGTCAGGGGAGGAGTTCTTCGGCGTCCGTTTCGATGCGGCCGACGGCACCGTGTACGCCCAGATCGTGGCGTTTTCGCGGCCGTGGCGGTGGTGGTCCAAAGCCGGTTCCCGGATCGCCTCGGTGGTCCAGCGCCGCATCACAGACAAGTACCTGGCTGCATTGGTGGCCGGGAGCTGAGTCTGGGCTCAGAACCAGCACTTGGCGAGCAACTCCAGCGAGCGGTCCCGGACGGCCGGGTCGAACGCGTAGGTGACGGTGATGAGTTCGTCGGCACCCGTGCGTTCCACGAACTCCCGCAGCTGCGTCGTCACGGTTTCCGGGGAACCCACCGCCTTGATCCGCAGCATCGGTTGGTCCCGTCCGCCCTGGGCGGCGAGGGCCTCCGGATCCACCGGCGGTTGGATTTTGCGGCGCCGGTTGCGCTGGATGTCGAGGAACATCTGCTCGAGGACCGTGAACTGGCGCTGTGCTTCCTCGTCGGTGTCGGCGACCATGACGTTGATGCCCGCCATCACGTAGGGCTTGTCGATCTGCGCGGTGGGGGCTTCGGTGGAGAACACCTCGCGGTAGGTGCGGATGGCCGCGTCGAGCTGGTCCGGTGCGAAGTGCGACGCGACCGAGAACGGCAGGCCCAATTGGCCGGCGATGGAAGCGCCGTTAACCGTCGATCCGAGCACCCAGATGGGCACCTCGGTCCCGGCGGACACCGCGGACACAATCGGCGAGCTGTGCGCGGTGCCGGTGTTGCTGAACCAGCCCTGCAGGTCGTAGATGCTCTGGGCGAAGGCCGGCGGCTCGGCCGACGAGCGGCCCAGCGCCTGCGCGGTCATCATGTCCGTGCCCGGAGCGCGCCCCAGACCCAGATCGATCCGGTCGCCATGGATGTTGGCCAGGGTCCCGTACTGCTCGGCCACCATCAGCGGAGCGTGGTTGGGCAGCATCACCCCGCCGGAGCCGACGCGGATCCGCTCGGTCACCGAGGCGGCCTGCGAGATCAGCAACGCGGTGGCGCTGGCGGCGAGATTCGGGGTGTTGTGGTGCTCGGCGAACCACAACCGGCGATAGCCCAGCTGCTCAGCGAGACGTGCCGATGCCGTCGAGGCTGCGATCGCGCCGCGGGCGGTGGAACCCTCGGGGATGGGGACCAGATCGAGAATGCTCAAGGGCACAGACAACTGAGCCGGTTTCCTTTCGCGTGGAAGTGGTTGCACATCTTGGTGATAACGATCGTCGGGTGCGAATCGTTCCCTGGTGAGATCGCTTACGAGGACGCGCAAGTACGCGCATACTTCCGAGGGTGACCCCGCTACAGCGCTACATCGCCGAGGAGGTCGCCACCGATCACGTCGACGGGCTGTTGTCCAGACGGGAAGCGATCCGGCGGCTGGCATTGCTCGGTATCGGCTACTCGGCGCTGGCCATCGATCTGCTCTCGGGCGACGGCGGGACCGCGAGGTTCGCCGACCCCGCCGAGGCCACCGCCGCGCTGAGCAAGATACCTCCGGAACAAGCGCTGGCCGACCTCGAATCGGGCATTGCCGAACTGCAGCGACGGATCCCGGACAAGAAGGTCGCCGTGGTCGGGTTCTGCATGGGCGGCGGATTTGTCTGGCGGCTGCTCGCGGCCGGCGTCCCGCAACTGTCCGCCGCCGTTCCGTTCTACGGCCCGACACCGGAGACTCCGAACTTCTCCGGCTCCAAAAGTGTTGCGGTTCTGGCTTTTTACGGTGAACGAGACCAACGCGTCAACGCAACGAAGCCGGTTGCCCGAGCCGCGCTGGCGCAGGCGGGTCTGGTCTACGACATCGTCACAGAACCCAACGCCGACCACGCCTTCTTCAACGACACCAACCCGGACCGCTATGACGGTGCCGCTGCGGAAGACGCCTGGCGCCGGATGCAGGACTGGTTCAGGCGGTACGTGGACTGACCCTCGAACCGCGATGGGTGGCGCTACGTCGACGACGGCGGCGCCGAGGTGCTTCTCGCCGGTGGACAGTCGAAGCGACGCCAGCCGCCGAGTGGCTAGAAGATTCGGGTGGGCGGTGGCCCCGCCAAAGTCAGCTCTTGTCTTCGGCGCGTCCCGTCCCAGGCGTATGGGCTGGCCCCACGCCGCCGTCTTCTTTCTCGGGCGCGGGTTTGTCAGCCCGCGCATCGGTGTCGCCTTTGGTTCCGAAGCCGCCCGCCTCGCCGGAGCCAGGGCGTGGGTTCGTTTCGCTGTTTTCGGTGCGGTCCTCGTAGGGCGGGATGGCTGAACCGGTGTCTTTTGGGGGAAGGGTTCCGGTGCCGCCATAGGTTTCGGCTGCGTCGGGGTTGCTCAATGGAGCGTTGGCGTCTTCGTCTACCGTGCCTGCGGGTCGGTCCGCGGGTCCGCCGCCGGGTTTGTTTGAACCGGTGTCGCGTTGTTGCGGTTCTTCTGCGTGTGTCATCTCAACCACATCTCCTAGACACCCGACGCGGGTTGCGGCGGGGTCGTCAGGGGGTACCCGGGTGGCCGGCGCTCGTCACGGAGTCCGTGCACCTAAATCTGCCCGCAACCAGTGAGCGGTGATGGGCCGATTCGGACCCAGTGACCGTTCACGACGATGCGTGCCTCCGCGCGCGACGGCGGCGAAGGTTACTGGCCCTGAATGGCGGCGGCGCCGTAGCGTCTCGCGCCATGAATCAATGGGGATGGGTGCTGATCACCGAAGACGGTGCAATCCGGTATCCAGGGTGTCGGCCCGTAAGCGGCTTTCGCGTCGGTCGGCCTAGACGTAGGCGGCGACACCCTCACGGGTGACCGTCGCTATTGGTTGGACCCCACCCTGGTGGCCGGGCCTCCAATGCCGACAGTCCACACTCGATCGCGATAACGACCCGCTGAAGACGTTCATCAAGGGCAGCTCGACGACGAGTAATTGCAGGAGGAGGGGGCTACTGCCGCTTCGCCGCGTCGGGCTCGAAGACCTGCAACAACAATGGTGCGCGATACTGGGATTGAACCTGTATCTTGGCGTTCTCTCGGCTAGTCGGCTGACCAGCCACAACAGGCTCTCTACCTGCTGATATTTGACACAGTACCCACCGGAATCTACGGAATCAAGTATCATTTTCATGCAACGGGCCAAGCTCTTATTGCCCATATATTGCCCAAACCGGTGGATGGGACACGCATGGCGAAACGACAGGCAGACGACGACAAGCGGGAACGGCGCAGCTTCGGCAGGATCCGCAAACGCTCATCCGGCCGCTGGCAAGCCGCCTACACCGGTCCGGACGGCATCGTGTACCCGGCGCCGTCCACGTTCGCCGCCAAGGTCGACGCCGAGGCGTGGCTCACCGACCGCCGCCGCGAGATCGACCGCGAACTCTGGTCCCCGCCGGCCACCACTGAGCAGACCAAGAGAGCCAACAAGAAGGCCGTAACGTTCAAGGACTACGCCGAGAAGTGGGTCGACAAGCGGATGGTCAAAGGGCAACCCCTCAAGCCGCGAACCAAGGCCCACTACGCCAAGCTGCTCGAGCAGCACATCACCCCGACGTTCGGAACCAAGCCGGTCGCCACCATCACCCGCGAGTCCGTCGACCGCTGGTACCGCAAGCTGGACCCCGACACACCAACATTGCGCGCGCACTCCTACTCACTGCTGCGGTCCATTCTCGAAACCGCCGTCACCGACGACAAGCTGATCGACGCGAACCCGTGCGTCATCAAGGGCGCCGGGCAGGCTGACCGCAAGATCAAGCCGCGACCCCTCGACCATGACGAGCTGGCCACCCTCGTCGCTGCGATGCCCGAAACACTGCGGGCTATGACGCTGCTCGCCGCCTGGGGCGCACTGCGATTCGGTGAGTTGGCGGAGCTGCGCCGCGGCGACATCGACGGCGACGTGGTCAAGGTGCGCCGCGGTGCCGTGCGCCTAAAAGGTCAGTGGATCGTCGGCTCACCGAAGTCCGACGCCGGGATCCGCGATGTGGTGCTGCCGTCCAACATGATCGACGCGCTGAATCACCACCTCGCAACCTACGTCGACAAACGCAAAGACGCGCTACTATTCGCTGCCGCCAACGGGGGACACCTGCAGCCATCCACCCTGTACCGACACTTCTACAAGGCCCGTACCGCCGCCGGCCGCGAAGACCTCCGCTGGCACGACTTACGCCACTCCGGCGCGGTGCTCGCAGCGCAGACTGGCGCCACGCTCGCCGAACTCATGGCGCGACTGGGACACTCGACACCGCAGGCCGCGCTGCGCTACCAGCACCAGGCGCAGGGCCGCGACCGCATCATCGCCGAACGGATGGCTGCGGCGTTGAAATCGCCGTCCCCGTAACGCCAAGTCTCGAAAGCTTTTGAGAATGTGCTCAACGACGGACCTCCTTGCCATATAAGAAAATCCGCCCGTCGCGCGTTGGCTCATTGTCTTCATCGTTGGCATGCCGTACCTCGACGACGCGCCCGGCGACGCAGAGTCGGGACATTCTTAGAATTCAGTTGCCGCACGGGTGCTGACCAGCAGTTTCACCGAAAACCGAACACCGCTACTTGTATACGTACTGGGTACTACCGCTCGAGGCCGCTCGAGGCCGCTCGAGGTTGCTCGAGGTTGCTCGAGGCCCAGCCCGCCATACCCGGAATGTTAAGAACCGCACGCTTTTCCGGCTTGATGGTTCGTTCTACGTCACCCAACTGTTTTACGGTCTTTTCATGACGAACCCGACAGTTGCGGAAAGCTTGCTGACTCTCCAGCAGGCCGCCGCCTACCTCAGCATCACTGATCGCACCGTGAGGAATTACGTTGCGCGCGGCCTCATCCCGGCGCAGCGCGTCGGTCCGAAGCTGCTCCGCATCCGGCAGGCCGACCTCGAATCCTTTGCTGGCTCCTAGGCTGCCGCCGGCGAAAAATTTCCCGAATCGAAATGGGAGTACATGACACCCACAAAAGAAAACCGCCCCGCGGGCAACGGGGCGGATTCCAGAACAACCGGATGCAACCACTATATCCACGGACTCAGACAACGGCGCGCCGCAACCTACCGACTCCCGGTCCTCGACTGCGGATGCACCGATCCCTGGACGTGCCGGTGCACCACCGCCGAACTGACAACCGACTCGGCCGTGGCCGCAGCCGACCACCTCACCAGGCACGGCCTCGCGCCGCTGTTCGGGATAGGTCAGGGCCGCGCACTGTGGCGTTGCGGGCACCGCGACCTCGCGGTCCTCTGCGTACAGCAGGTGAGCGCATGACACGAAGCCATAAGATCAAGAACTCCCCGGAACAGATGATCGAGGAGATCGCCGCGCACATCGGCGGTTACGCCGACATCATCGACCACGCCGCAGGCGCAGACATGTCCGCACTCATCGCTGCGACCAACAGACTCCGCAGCAAGGCTGCCGCATCGAGCCAACCCGAGCTGCTGTCCGGGTTGCTAAACGCCGCTGACCTCGACGGCATGACATTCCCGGACCTGGAGCAGCATGTACCTGGCCTAGTGGTCGAAGGGTTCACCCTATTTGTCGGGTCGCCCAAGGTGGGCAAGTCCTGGCTCGTAGGCGACATGGCTTGCGGATGCGCCTGTGGCGGAAAGGTCCTCGGCGGCATCAACGTCTCGGCACGCCCCGTCCTGCTTGCATCACTGGAGGACAGCAAGCGTCGCCTGCAATCACGACTGCAGAAGATTAGGCGCGGCCAACCACTTCCGAAGAACCTCGACGTGCTCACCGAGGTACACCCCAAGGTCCTGCTCGCCACTATCGCCGAATGGCTACAGCGGCACCATGACTCGGCACCGCTGGTCATCCTCGACACCCTCGGCAAGGCACGCCAACAGACCGCAGCCAACGCCAACCAATACCAGGAGGACTACGGATTCGCAGGTGCCATCAAGGCGGTAATCGACGAGACCCCCGGAGCCGCACTCATCGCGGTACACCACACCCGCAAGCAAGGTGCCGACGACTTCCTCGACACCGTATCGGGCACGCAGGGCATCGCCGGCGCGGCCGACTCGGTTCTGGTCCTTGCGCGGAAACGCAAGTCCGACGAGGGGATCCTGTCGGTCACCGGCCGCGACATCGAGGAGAACGAGTACGGCGTCAAGACCGAAGGCGGACTGTGGTCCCTCGACGGACAAGACATCCTCGACGCAGCCGCCACCATCGAGACGCGCCGGGAACGGGCAGCGGAGAACAAGTTCGGTGACCGAAAGCTCGAAGCTGTCAAGTTCGTCAACGGACGTGAGACGACCACGCCGGCCGAGCTGGCCGAGCACCTGGGCGTGAGCAACCAAATCGCAGGCACTCGACTCAGCGAGCTGTACAACGCCGAGGTCATCGCCAAACCCAAGCACGGTGTCTATGCCCCACTACCCCGTGAAAGCCGTGAAACCCGTGAAATCGCAGGTCATGGAACTACCGCCCCACCAGCAGATTCACGACTTTCACGGGATTCACGGCCCAACGTCACACCGCTATTCACAACACGAAATGGAGACACCCATGACTGAGATCCCATCTGACGCATACATCGTCGGCGACGACGGACTGCCCATCGGTCACATCAACATCGACCAACTCACCAGCGACGCCACCCTGATGATGTACGAAATGGCCGCAAGCGCAGGCGATGACGCCGCCACCGACCAGGTAGCCATCCGATGGTCCGGGACCCACGATCCTGACTACTTCGGATACCTCGCCGCCGCCGCGCTGTCCCTGATAACCCGAAACATCCTGGCGCCCGTGCTCGATGCCGCCGCAGCTGTCGGCCTCGACCTGCGCCCCGGACTTAACCGGGCCAGCGACGACGCCCACCGCGACCTCGAAAGGAACTGACCATGACCGACCGCACACCCTTCGTCCGAGGCATGACGACCCGCGCCCCCGACGAACTGGCGTTACGCCCCGACGATGACGGCATCGATGCCTGCATCGGCATGTCCATCACCCCCGAAGGCGAACCCGTCCCACACGTCCACCTGGTATTCCGCGACCCGTTGGCCGGCCCCATCAACATCGCCCTCGACGTCCGCCTCGGCCACGCCGAACGCATCCACGGCCAGCTACAACGACTCCTTGCCGCGGTCTACCAGCCCGACGAGCACCCCGAAGACGCCGCGCAGATGGAGACATTGCTTCACGACTTGATCCAACGCGCCAAAGGACGCAACCAGTGATCGCCCGCCCGTGCGCTGGATGCGGTGAGGTCATCGCCGCCGGGAGCTGGTGTCGGGACTGCCGACCCCAGCGTGCCGACACTCCACCACGCGACCACCCTGCCTACGCCAACGGCGCACGCTGGAAAGCACTCTCGAAGCGGATACGCAAAGCGTCCCCATTCTGCGAGCAGTGCGGATCCGGGGACCGACTCCAAGTCGACCACGTCGTCCCGCACGGCGTGGCCCCCGAGTTGGCGTTCGCCGAGGAGAACTTGCGCGTGCTCTGCGCCCTCGACAACAACCGCCGCCAGAACACCTACACCCACGACGAGGCCCAGCACGTCCTAGATCGCCTCACAGCGGCCTACAACCGCCGACCCACCCGCAAAGGCCGCGAGCGCATCGCCGCCGCCGAGCGAGCCTGTGACCAGGGGGGATACCCCGAACCGGTCCGCGTTCCGACGGCCGGTAAGGCGCACAGGGCAATGAAGACGACAATGATTGTCGATAAGAGGGTGCCCGATGCGGTCGGGTAACAAGGGAAAGCTCGAAAACGCCGATGTGCCGTTGCCGTTCAGGCCGCGCAGCGAGGTCGAGTCGGAGCGGTTCGCGAAGTTCTGCGAGAAGTTCATCCGGGTGCCGAAGGGCACCGGCGCTAAGGGTGCGTTCCGGCCGCGGGATTGGCAGATGGATATCGCGTCCGACGTGCTCGACAGCGGTGCTCGCACGGTCGGCCTGATGCTGCCGCGCGGGTCCGGGAAAACGACGCTCAACGCCGCGATTGCCCTCTATGTGTTCTTCTGCTGGGGCGAAGGTGCCAACGTCGACGTGTTCGCTGTCGACGAGCGCCAGGCCGGTCTGGCATTCTCCGCGGCGAAGCGCATGGTCGAGCTGTCCGAGGATCTGTCGTCGCGCTGCTACGTCTACGCCGACAAGTTGGTGCTGCCGTTGACTGACAGCACGTTTCAGGTGATGCCTGCCTCGCCGGCTGCTGCCGAGGGCAGGGACAGTGTGTTGACGATCTGCGACGAGGCCGGGGTGATCAACCGGGACTTGTTCGAGGTGGTGCAGCTCGCGGCCGGCAAGCGGGAACGGTCGGTGCTCGTGGCGATTGGCACGCCTGGCCCGAACCTCGATGATCAGGTGCTGCTGTCGCTGCGCGATCACCACCGAGACCAGCCGGAGGACACGTCGCTGGTGTGGCGGGAGTACTCGGCGGCCGGGTTCGAGGATCATCCTGCGGATTGCACGCACTGCTGGGAGCTGGCGAATCCGGCGCTGGATGACTTCCTGCACCGTGATGCTCTCCATGCGTTGTTGCCGCCCAAGACGCGGGAGGCGACGTTCCGGCGGGCACGGTTGTGTCAGTTGCCGATTGATGTCGACGGCGCGTTCCTACCTGCCGGTGTCTGGGACAGCTTGTCCACAACTGAGCCGGTACCTGACGGGGTGGACGTGGTCCTGGCCCTCGACGGTTCGTACAACGGGGATACCACCGCGCTGGTCGTCGCCACCGTCTCACCGGAACCGCACTTCGATGTGGTGCGGGTCTGGGACCCCAAGGGTGACACGGATTACCGGGTGCCCGTCGCCGAGGTCGAGCAGACCATCCGGGAGGCGTGCAAGCGGTGGCGGGTGCAGGAAATCTGCGCAGACCCGTTCCGGTTCACCCGCACCCTGCAGGCGCTGGAAGCTGAGCGGCTGCCGATCGTGGAGTTCCCGCACTCACCGTCCCGGTTGACCGCGGCCACCACCGATTTGTACAAGGCCTGCGTCAACGGCGCGCTGACACATTCCGGGCATCCCACCCTGGCCGCTCATGTGGCGGCTGCGGTGATTCGGGAGGACCCGCGGGGGATGAGGTTGGACAAGGCGTCCCGGTCCCGGCACGCCCGCAAGATCGACTGCGCCGCCTGCCTTGTCATGGCGCATTCACGTGCCACCTGGCGCGCCACCAAGAAGAAGAAACGAGCGAGAGGCTTCAAACGATGACCGACACACTGACTGCACTACTTCAGAAGCTGGACGAGAACCGGCCACGCTACAGCGACTTGGAGCGCTACTACACCGGGAGACAGCCACTGTCATTCCTTGCCCCAGAAGCGAGGGAGGCGTTGGGTTCCCGGTTCGCCCGGATGTCCTCGAATCTGCCGCGCCTGGCGATCACCGCCTTGTCCGAGCGGCTACGGGTGACCGGATTCAACGGTGTTGACGTGTACCAGGATTGGCTACGGTGTGACCTCGATGAGCTGTCTCGCACCGCGCACCGCGAAGCACTACTACTCGGTCAGTCCTACCTGATCTGCTGGACGGACGCCTACGGCCGGCCGCTGGTGACCGTCGAGTCCGCGCATCAGATGACCGCACTGCGCGACCCCGGCAGCCGCCGCCTCACCCACGCGATCAAACGGTGGGAGACCGCGACGACGACCGAGGCCGTCCTGTACGGGCCGGAGGTGATCACCCGGTACCGGGCCAACCAGACCGGGGCCACCACCGCCGGGTTCAAGGTGGTCGACGAGATCGCCAACCCGCTGGGCGTGGTCCCCGTGGTGCGGCTGCTGAACTCGGATCGGATTCTGGACGAGGGTGTCTCGGAGATCGACGACATGATCCCGCTCGTCGATGCGCTCAACAAGCTACTTGCCGACATGCTCGTCTCCAGCGAGAACGCTGCACGTCCTCGCCGGTGGGCTTCTGGCATCGAGCTCGAAGAAATCCCGATCCTCGACGACGACGGCGAAGAAACCGGAGAAACCACGTCAGTTAACCCGTTCCCGGAGAACGACAAGATGATGATCTCGGAAAACGACTCCAGCCGCTTCGGTTCCATCGACGCGGCCGACCTGGCCGGCTACGAGCGTGCGGTTGATGTCATCACTCAGCAGATCAGCGCGGTATCTGCACTTCCGGCGTCGATGCTCGGCATCACCCACAGCAATCCCAGCAGCGCTGATGCGATCCGGGCCGCCGAGGCCGGACTGACTGCCCGCGCCGAGGCACGGCAAGCTCAGTTTGGCCGGTCCTGGGAGGACCTCGCAAGACTCATCGTCGGGGTGCGAGACGGCGCGGACCCGCTCCAGGTCGATGTGCGGGTGGAGTGGGCCGACCCATCGACCCGCAGTGTGGCCCAGGAGGCCGACGCCGTAACCAAGTTGTTCGCCGCCGGCCTGCTGCCCGCCTCCTACGCCTTGAAGCGACTCGGCTACTCCGATGACGAGGTGGCCGAGATCCGCACCGCGCGCCGCGCCGAGGCCCTCGACGCCCAAGCCATCGACCTGACCCGGCTCGTCGGATGACCCCGTACCAGGAAACGCTGCTGGCGCTGGCCATCGAATCAGAGTCCGCGGCCATCTCGTTGTGGTGGCAGGTCGATGACCTCGGTGACGACCTGTTCCGGGCATCGCTGGCGGCCATCGTGGCCACCTACAACGCGCGCGCCCAATCACTGGCCGAAGTCGGATTCGCCGCCGAGGCGTCGGTTGCCACCCGCACCGCGGTCCCAGTCCTCGGCCTGCCCGTCCGCGACGACACCGCACGGCTGGCCAAGGCCGCCACCACCGTGCTGGACGTGGCCCGGGCGTCCGAGGTCCCCGAGAACATCATCGGCCGGCTGGCACGGGCTGAGCCGCTGAACACCGCGGCCCGAACGTATTCGGAGTCGGTGCGGGAATCCACCCTGACCGAGGGCTGGACCCGCGGCATGGACGCCGACCCCTGCCAGCTCTGCCGGTGGTGGTGGCGGGAGGGCCGGACGTGGCCCAAAGCGCATCCGTTCCAAACGCACACCGGATGCGCGTGCGTCCCGCGGCCCGTGTGGGCCAAGGGAATCAGAGAAACGCTCTACACCAAACAAAGGAGAGTCGCATCATGACCGACGAGACAACCGTGGTCGACAGCGCCACGGACGACGACCTGGCCCACGAGGGTGACATTTCAGATGCGACCCCCGAAGGGTCGGATCTGGAATCGGACCCCGACGGTGACCCCGAGACGTTCCCGCGGGCCTACGTCGAGCAGCTCCGCAGCGAGAACGCCAAGTATCGGCAACGTGCGGGGGAGGCTGACTCCCTCGCAAACCGTTTGCACGTCGAGCTGGTGCGTGCCACCGGCAGGCTCGCAGACCCGACTGATCTGCCGTTCGACGCCGAGCACCTGGAGGGGGACAACCTGTCCCTCGCTCTCGACGAGCTGCTGGCATCGAAACCTCACCTGGCCGCGCGCCGCCCCACCGGAGACATCGGCCAGGGAATGTCGGGGCCAACCACTACCGTCGACCTCGCCGCCATCCTGCGCGGCAAAGCCGGATAAAGGGGAGACAAATGGGCGACACCTACGGGAACACATGGGACGTACTTTGCAAGACGATCGGAGCTGCCGAAGGCAAGAGCAGCGGCTTCTTTCACCACATCGATCATCTGACGATTGATCAGCAACTCAAAGTCGCTCAGATTGGCGCGCTTCTGTCGATTTCCGAAGAGCTTTCTGCGATCCGCCACCAGGGCATTAACCCGGAGTTTGATACGGATTAATACCCCCTGAGGTATTCTGATGGGGCCGGTCCTGGTGGCCGGCCCCATCTGCGTCCTGGCGACGAGGGCAACCCAATCCCCCTCACAGTCAGGACGTTTCTCATGGCACTTGGTACCGGCGACATCGCCGAACTGTTGAACGACCAGGTTGCATCCCTTCTGGTGCAGCCCCTCGAAGCATCCTCGGTGGTGCTGTCCTCCGGTGTGCGGATCTTCGACTCCGCTGGCGTACTGCGCATCCCGAAGCTGACCGGCAGCTCGACCGTCGGCTTCATCGGCGAGAATCAGGAGATCCCCTCAACCCACACGACCAGCTTCGACGAGGTCGTCTTAATGCCGACCGAACGCAAGTCCATCAAGGTCATCGAGCGCTTTTCGAGGGAATCACTGCGCCAGTCCGTCATCGGCCTCGACGCTGTCCTCAAGGCCCGACTGGTCAAGGTTGTTGGTGACCACCTCGACCAGGCCCTGCTGACCGGCACCGGCCTTGACGACCAGTCCGACCCGGACGACTCCATTACCGGCATCATCAATCAGGCCGGCGTGGAAACCGGGGTGTTCGACCCGTCCGACCCGGACACCATCCTCGACGCCATCGCGACCCTCAACGCCAACGAGGTCACCCCGAACCGGATCTTCCTGTCCGGCGCGGATTTTGCTCTCATGAGGAAGGTCAAAGAGTCGACGGGGTCGAAGCGCTACCTGTTGCAGCCCGATCCGTCGCGGGCAGCCGGCCACACCCTGTTCGAGGTACCGGTCACGGTGACCAACAAGCTCGACGCCGGGACGGCCGTCGTCGCGGACATGTCGACGGTGGCCGTGGTCCGTGACACCGCCCCCAGCATCACGGTGCTGACCGAGCGATATGCGGAGTTCAGTCAGATCGGACTGAGGGTCGAAACTCGCTACGACCTCGGCCTGCTGCACCCCGAGGCCGTCGTTGTCCTCGGTGAAGACGGCTCGTAATGGCCGAGGTTGACCCGGCAACCGTCTCCGCGCTCCTCGACCCCAACGGGTCCAGCGCGGAGACGGTCGTGCCGATCATCACCGTCATGGCCAAGTCCTACACCCGCGGCAACGGCTTCACCGGCAACGAACCCAACGAGGACATCGCCGCGGTGATCACCACCGCCTCGGCGCGCCTGGCCGCCAACGGCACACAGATCCCCGTCGACATATCCACCGGCCCGTTCTCCCAATCACTGCGCGGCGCGTTCACCGGCTGGACCACCGCCGAGCTCGCCGTCCTCAACCGCTACCGCGTGCGAGCCAAATAGACGCTCAGGGAATGACGAAGCGCCCCCACCGGAATATTGGTGGGGGCGCTTCTGCCGTGTACAGGGTCAGGTCTGCGAGGTACCGCTCTGGCGTTTGGCGACGATTCCGGCCAGCGCCTCCCACACCGCCTCGGCCTCCTCGGCCGACCAACTCGACGCGGGTGCCATATCCAGAATGGTGGAGATCCGCCGGCGGATGCCGTTGATTCTCAAGCTGCAGTCGCGGGTGTGTCGGCCGATGCCGCCGCAGCACGTGCGGGTAGTCGAGTCGACCGGGTACTCGGTGGTGGTCATGGTGGCGGTTCTCCCTCGCAAATATCTCCGAGTGAGAGAACGCTATTGCCCGATAGTTGCCCGAGCACTTGGTAGACGACCTAGCTACTTATTCCTACCTGCACAAACAATGGTGCGCGATACTGGGATTGAACCAGTGACCTCTTCCGTGTCAGGGAAGCGCTCTCCCGCTGAGCTAATCGCGCCGGTCGAAACTTGGAGGTGGAGACGGGAATCGAACCCGTGTGCACGGCTTTGCAGGCCGTTGCCTCACCACTCGGCCACTCCACCATTGGGGTTGATGCCACTGCACCTTCGAGCGGACGACGGGATTCGAACCCGCGACCCCAACCTTGGCAAGGTTGTGCGCTACCAGCTGCGCCACGTCCGCGTGCCACAAGCGAGATCGTCGCTCGTCGCGAAGCAGAACGATAGTCCACCCGGGTGTGCAGACACAAATCCCTTGCTCGCCAGGAGTGTCCAGCGCTCAGAACAGCGTGTGCGACTGCGTTGCCACCGGTGAAGCCGTGGCCACCTGAGTCTCAGCGGGTCATCCGGCCAACGCGTGCTGGTGCCTGAGCCCTCGCCGCAGGGGTGGAACCGCCCACAGGGCCCCTGAGGGCCGGTTTCGAGGGTGAGTGTCACCGCGCAGATGAACTGGGTCGACCCGGGCCCATTCAGGCTGAGTCCCGAGGCGGCCGGAGTGGACCGGGACATCCTGCCGGCCGACTGGCTCGGTAGGTGCAGAACTCCACGCCGGCCTCCACCGATTGCGTCGGCAGCGATGCAACCGGATATTGATTCTGGTACCGATTCAGGCTCGTGCTAGTCTTCTGCCTCGTCGAATCCGTTGGATTTCGGTCCCGTAGCTCAGTGGGAGAGCGTCCGCCTCACACGCGGAAGGTCGCTGGTTCGAAACCAGCCGGGACCACTATTGAATCCCCTGGTAGCAGGGGATTTTCGTGTTTCTGGGTCCGATCAGGAAAGTCGTCCGATGACCCACAGTGACCCATTCCCGATTTAATCGCCCAACGATGACCCATGGCTGGTCATCGTTGGGTCACTCCACTTTCTTCGCCGAGGGACTGGTGATGGCCCCGAGCGTCGCTGCGGCGTCGGCCAATGCTGCGTTCGTGGAATGCGCGTAGGTAGCCAACGTGAACGTCGCGTTCGTGTGGCCGAGCCACGCCGCGATGACCACCGCCGGTACTCCATTGAGATGCATGAGCGTGGCGTTGGTGTGGCGGGCATCGTGTAGGCGGACGTGGGGCAGCGCGGCGCCCTTCAGCGCCTTGGACCAGGCCGTGGTGAGGGTGTCCGGGTGCGGGGGAGATCCCGCATCGTCGACCACTACCAGCCCACTGTGCGGCCACGAGGATCCCAACAGCAGCTGCGACTCCTTCTGCCGCTTCCGCTCGCGCTTGAGTGCTGCCTGCAGATCGTCGGGCATCGGCAGTGTTCTAATGGCTGCTGCCGTCTTCGGTGCGCCGGTGGAACTGCCACCGGCGGTTGCCAGTCGAGCAGCGGTGATCGACAGCGTCCCGGCGGTGAAGTCGATGTCGGTCCATCGCAACGCCAGGATCTCACCGCGGCGCATGCCAAGCAGCGCCAACCGCCACGCGACGTGGAACGGCTGTTCCACCGTCGCCTCAAGCAGGTGAGTCACTTGGCTTATAGACAGCGTGGTCAGCTCCGCCCGCGCGGTCGGCAACGACTTCACCAGCGTCGCCGGGTTCCGCACCACGATGCCCTGCGCCATGAGGTCGTCGAAGATCGACCTGGTGCGCGCGAGCACGGGGTTGATGCTCGTGGCAGACCACGGAGACCGCACCTTCTTCGCGCTCTTCTTCAGTTTCTCCGGTGCGTGCCATGTGCCCATCTTCGAGGTGCCGTCGCGCAACGACTTCACCACGGCCTCGATGTCGTCCTTGGTGACTTGCTGCACGGAGCGGTCGCCGAGAGCGTCGACCAAAGGACGCAGGCTCGTCACATACGCACTCATCGTCTTCGGTCTAATGCGCTGGCCGAGCAGCCACGAGTCTACGGCCTGGCGCACGGTGAGCTCCGAAGGCGCGACGTGTGTGCCGTGCGCGAGCTCGGAAACCACGGTCGACCGCCACTTCACCGCCGCGTCGACCGTCTCGAAACGCTTCTTGTGCTGGAACCGCGATCCATCCTGCCGCTGCCCGTGCACCCGCACCTCGTAGCGCCGTCCGGCACTTGTCTCTACTACCTTCACCCACTCGGGTCTGCGTGCCATGCACTGCAGTTTGCCGCGATTCATCATCGGTTACGTCCTGGATCGCCCAACACGCCGAACGTTCGGCGTGTCGCGGCGTCTCGTTTGGTCGTGTCAGAAACTCCGGCCACGCTCCGTCACATGAGCACTAACCCCGAACTGGCAGAAGCCATCGCCGCGTTGGTCGCCGCAACTCAGGCGTCACCGGCTGAGCAGCCGCCGGCGCCAACACTGCTGACCGTCGCGGAGACGGCCGAGACGCTCCGCTGCGGTCAGACTCTGGTGTACGCCATGCTCAAAGACGGGCGCCTTGCATCGGTCAAAGTGGGGCGACGGCGTCTTGTGAGAGCCAACGACGTCGCGCGGTTCATCGAGTGCGGTGGCGCGGCGGCGTGAATCGGTCCCACCCTCACCCCGGCCTGTATCTGGCAATGACCCACGCCCCGACCCCCTAACTCATTGAACCCCGCCGAGTGCGGCACGAGTCCGTCCATCGCAACGATGCTGTGGCTAGTTAGCAGCTGGAATGGGAACCGGCGGCGCGCAACCGGAAAACCGGTCTGCGCGTGCGCGCCAGTAAACGCAGATTGTTTTGTAATTCCAGGGTCAAAATGTGCTCGCGGGTTGCACTTATCCCGGACACGGATGTTCCTGCCGCCCCCAGAAACAGGGCGACGGGGACCTGCGCCTCCCCGGTGCCGGAACGGGAGAACACGTGCACGGTGTACATATCACCGGCATCTGACCGTGCACGGGACGCGTGCAGGCTCCGGACCATCCCGGCGCGATGCACCTGGTTGCACGACCTGAAACAGCGCTGTGACCTGCGGAAACGTAACGGTTCCGCATGGGTATCCGTAACCGTCCCAGGCACATATTCGGCACTGTTACGGATCAGAGCCGTATCGCGCTCTGTAGCGCCGCTTGTAGCGTGCCCTGTATCGCCGCTTGTAGTCGCCGGACGCCTCGGAATCGCCACTGAGACGCTGCATTTCCCCAGGTCGCGGCTCTCGACACACACACCCCTACCCGGGATCGGCCCATTGCCACCGACCGGCTGTATCGCGGGCGATATCGGCGCGTGTTGCGGTCGCGGCCCGGTGGCCGCCGACGCGTGTGGAAATGGTCTCGGGGCGCACGCCGATCGCATCGGCCAGGCCGCGGCGGGATGCACCACGCATGAGAAGCAGCGCCAGGATCTCGTTCTCGCATTCGCGGATGCGCGCCTGCCGCCCGAGCCAGCGCTGCAGCGCGGCCAGGATTTCCGTCGGGTGGCTGTCCGGGTAGGGGCTGGCGAGGCCGCTGGCTGCTACGCCGACTACGCCGGCGAGCCGCTTTCCGGCATCGATCAGGAGCTCGTCGGCCGCGCGAGCGAGGTCAAGATCGCTTGGTGTGAATCGGGTCATGGAGGGGCCTCCTGGTCGCATGAGATAGGTGCGGGCACCGTAGGCCGGAATCCGCAACCGTCCCGGATAGGGCGCGAACCGCGCCCTATGCGTCAACGGCACCGCGGGGGTGCCACCGTGCGAGCACCGCACGGGATCAGCCGCGCCGACGGAAGGAATGTGGTCATGACCGCCCCCGAACCGAGCTTCGTTGACCGCGTGATGCACGCCACCGACGCCCAGCAACTGCGCGATCTGCAGGCCGAGATGAACGCGCACCACTCCGCCACGGGGGCGCGGCTGGTCGCTGAGATCATTCAAATCATCGGTGTGCTCCCGGCCCCTGAACTTGCGCTGCTGCAGGCCGAGATCGACGCGCGGAGAGCCGCCGTGGAAGGTGCTGCACCGCACGTTGCTGCCTATCGCCGCGCCGCGATGGAGCTCGCACGCGAACGAGCCGGGGACGCCCCGTTAGGAGCGGCGGGGGCGATTTTCTACGGTGTCGAGGCTGAGGCGCGAGTCACCAACCGTCCACCAGACGAGGTCGCGGTGGGTGATCCCGCAGCGACCGAAGCGCTGGAGGAGGTGGCCCGGTTGGGCGTGCGCACACACCGGATGCGCGGGTGGCTACACAGGAACTGGGAGGTGGTGGCCGAGCGCGCTGAGACGATCGTCCGGGCCGAAACGATCGGCGAGCGCCCATGACCGCACATCGCCGCTGGTTCACGGGCATGCTGCTCGGCTTCACCGCGGCATCGTTGGCGGGAAACATCGCTTTCACCGTTCTGGCCGGCGACGGCAGATTCACGGCCGTGGCTATTGCCGTCGCTTCGGTCGCGCCTCTGGCGCTGCCGCTCGCAGTCCATTCCGTGCCGAAGGCGGCGAGGGCGCGCGGCGCCGTCCGGGCGGTGGTGGTGCTGGCCGTGGCGGTGGCTGCCTTCGCGGCTTTCGCCATGAGCTTCCACCACCTGGCTGGCCTGGCGGAGTTGGTCGGTTTCCGCGGATGGGAGGCGCTGCTGCTGCCCATAGTGATCGATGTGATGGCGGCCGCGGCGGCTGTGGCTCTGGTGGTTCCCGCTGCGACAACCACCGCAGCGGGTGGGAGAGCAGCCGCCGAGCAACCAGCAACCAGCGACCAACCAACCACCACTCCGACAGCCGCCGAGCAGCCGCCAGCCGCCAGCAGCCAACCAACCATCACCCGGACAACCACCAGCCCGGCGGCCGCCACCAGTCAGAAGCCGAAGCCGACCGCCGCCCGGCCAACCAGAGCGGCCGGTCAGGAGGTAGCCACCACCGCTCCGACAGCCACCAGCGACCAGCCAGCTACCGACCGAACAACCACCCGGCCAACCAGCAAGAAGACGGCAGCCACCACCGTGGCCGCCACTCCGCCACTGCACCTCGTCGCGCTCGCCACCGACATCGACCACGCAGCGGCGGCGGCCGCGGTGGTGGCTGCCGGTGTGGTGAAAGCCGATACCGAGACGGTGGCCAAGGTGCTGCGGCTGGCCGAGGAGGGCGAGTCGCAGCGGGTGATCGCTACAGCTGTGGGCGTAGACAGGTCGGTGGTCGGCAAAGTGGTTCGGTGGGTGGCGGCTGAGCGGGAGTCGGCGGCGGGGTAGTCGCGGGTGCGCCGGCAGCTTCTGCTGATCGAGCTCCCGGGCCGCGGCCTCGATCTTCACTTTCTCGTCCTGGATCAGGAACTCGATGATGGCTTGGAAGCCGATCCCGGTGGTGTATGTGCATTCGGAAGCGTCGTAGGCGTCGTACATTTCGATCACCTTGCGGGCCTCCACCGCCGGGTGCATGCGCGACGGCCGCATCTTTTTGGAACGAATCACCGCTTCCAGGTCCGCCAGCGCCGGGTCGAGCTGTTCGGTCACCGCGGCTTTCTGCGCCGCCGGTGACGGTTCATTCACCCCGCGCGCAGGTCGAGGGACACCGGTGAGCTGCTCGCGGCGTGCACCAGCGCCCCTGCCAACGCGCGCACGTAGAGCACGGTCTCGCGGCCAGCATCCGTCGCCATGCGGCGCAGCCTAGGGGCGGTGCCGCACGGGGGAGGGGCGTGGCGCGGGTTGGACGGGGGCGCTGCTGGGGCATCCGAACTTTCCTCGCCCCGGGCCGCGTTGGGGGTGAATCATGCCGTGGCCCATGCTGCCGTGGTGGTAGCCACTCGTCGCCTGACTTCTACTCGGTTTCCTCTTCCTCGTCTGCCGAAGGCGGATCACCTACCGGTTCGGCCGCTTCCCACCAGCCCTCCACCATCTCGCGGATCCGATCGGCTGCCAGTCCTGCCACCGGCACCAGTGTTGTGGGCTTGCGCCCGACCCCATTCAACGAGCAGCCGAGGAGGTAGACGCGGTTCTCTCCGACGATATAGCGGTCGTGCAACAGCTGAGGATCCGCAAAGCGGATGGTGATGTCGAGGGCGGGAAGTGTCTGATAAACCTGCCACGCCGCTTTCTCGTAGTCCCGCTGTGGACGCCTCAGAATCACGCGCGTTGTTCCGGTGAAGCTGGCGACATCGAGAAACTGTTCTGGCTTGAGGTATGGGTCGACGATCAGACACGCTCCGGCATCGGCGATCGTCCCGACCAGGCTGCCCCAGGCCAGCGGATCGTCACCATCCAGCACTACTACGTCCGCATCCGTGTGCTGGTCGGTGTCTGCACGCAGGAGTGCCCTGCCGAGACCAGTGAGTACGAGGCCTGCCCCAGTCGCCGACGGTCCGACCCAGTGGAGTCTCTTCACCTGTTCGATCACCGTCTCGCCGGGGTCACGTTCCTCGATCACTCGTTGGCTTTCCCAAATGCCGGAAAAGCGTTGCAGCTCCGGCATCACGGGCATAGTCAGCTTCACGTTGAGCTCGTCCATCTGGCGGTTGATCCCGTCCATGAGCGTGCCGGTGAGTTTGATACCGAGGTCTGGCATCTTGATCCCGGGCGTCTTCACGACCCGCCGCGTCACGTTCCCCGGAAGTCGATCGGGCCGCTCCACCCACTCGATGACCTCTTCCGGCGATGGCGAGTACCCGCCGTGGTTGGCGGCCTGAATGAACGTCAGGACCCGCCGCTGGGCGTCGTTGAGGACGGTCATCGGCACGGCCCATGAGGCACAGACATGCCAGGGAGCCTATCGACGCTGGCCGACATTTCGTCGCAAGCAGCTGCGATACCCAACTCGGTGCCTGGATCAGCCGCCTAGTTCCATCTGACTCGGCAGCTGGACGAGCACGGCTACGTTTGCCTTTGGGATATACAGACCGTGGCTGCCGCGTTGCACCGCTCCTTGCAGCTGGATCGTCGTGCCGTCGCGCATCCACTGGGTCACCTCCGCGATTGGGGTCGTAGTCACTGCTTCGACTCGGCAGAGACGCCCTCCCCGAACGGTGCGAATGGCGAACGTAGTCGTGCTCTCCTCGGGTTCATGGGACACGCGGACCACGGGGCCGGTGAACACCTCCACTCGCGGTAGCTTGCCTGACCTGAGTTCCACTGCGGTGCGACGGATCTTGTCCTTCGCCGCGGAGGGGATCGCGACAGTGGCACTGACATCCCGCGGGGCGGGCTGTGCCTGCGCCCACTGGAACGTGGTGTCCAGCTGTGCGACCTCGCTGTGGTCCAGAACTCGCGCCACCGCATCGACGAACTCCGCGGTCACACCCTGCGACACCAGGTGCAGGAGCGCTTCCCCGCGTGGCAATTTCTCGCGCTGGACGATCTCCGCGTGCACCGCGGCCATCGCCTGTGCGAATGTCCGGGTCATCCGTCGTTCCATGGACTCGACCGTCGCCGCAGTGTCCCAACCTGTGAGGGGGTCTTGGCCCGTATCCGTATCCAGCTCGTCGGCCGGTTCGCCGACTCCAACACGTACCTCGACGGGGATGATGTACGACCCTTTGATCGTGTGGCCCATACGCACCGAGTCCGCAACTCGGTCGCCGATGACCGAGTACCCACCCTTGATCACGGGTCGCAGTCGCAGCGCCGCGGAGGCAGCGGAACGGAACATCAGACGTGCGGATTCGACCATCGTGGCCCCAGCGTTGAGCGGGATGGTGTCGGCGATGACCACGTCGTTCGCAGCGCGTACGTAGGTCACGTCGATGCCCCAGAACTGGAGCTCCCGGCGGACATCGGTGACCTCACGGCTGTGGGCGTCGGCGAGCCGGCTGACGAGTCCGTCCTGCGCATGCTCGTCACGGTCGAGATTCCGGACGACACCGACCCGCCCGCCGAGCGACTCGTTGAGCCACAGCCACCCGCCATGGCCCTCTGACGCCTGCTGCCACCCGTTTCTGGCCAGCCACGCGTTCGCATCGTCAAGACGGACGGCGCCGACTGTATTCACGAAGCACCTCCGGAGAAGACGTCGTCCACGTGCGTCTCCCAGGCTGTGAGCGTCGACGCTTGGAAGCGTTGGCCCTTCGGCAGAACGATCGATTTGCCATGCACGTTCGGGTCGAACCTCTCCCAGTACGCATGCGTCCTATGCACCGTCTGCTCGTCCACCTGCTTGATCCATTCATTTTGCGCAGGGGGTACGACAACCAACATCACGTAGACCGGCACCATTTTCGCCGACCAGCTGTCGATCCAGTGCTGCTTGAGAGAGATTCGGTAGCCACCACCGCGCGCCGCCTTCGGGGACGACGTGCACTTGAGCTGAACGAAGACCGACGCCGCGGTCAGGTCGACGGTCGTGTCGACCGCCCAGCAGTCCTCGTCCTGCCGCCCCTCCTGCAGCGTGTGCCCGGACTGCGAACAGATCGCGGACAGATACGCCTGGCTGTACCGCGACTTCGCTCCGTCCACGCCGAGACCGAGCCGGCTCATTCGATCGTGCCCGCCACTCGACCGCACCGGTGACGTCCATCTCGGTGGTCACTATCGCCCACTTGGGCAGGGTAACCATTTAGGTTGCCACCTCTGGGGACGTTGGCGCGAGGCCTCCACGGCGTGGTCCCCCTGTAGGGACGTAGTGACACGCGATGGCCGCCGATCCACCGCTGCTGCGAACGGGTGCCGAATAGGCTCACCAGACGCATCCGTCGACAAACAGGGGGCACACGGCATGGGGTCGATCCATGAGGTGATGACGGCGTTCCGCGAGGCCCCGTCCAACTCCGAGCGCGGGACCAAGTTCGAAAAGCTGATGGTGCGCTACTTCGACCTCGACCCGCTGCTGTCGCAGCAGTACGACGCGGTGTGGCGGTGGATCGACTGGCCCGACCGGAAAGGCAAGCCCGATACTGGAATTGATCTCGTCGCGCGCGAGCGGGACAGTGGCGAGTACACGGCGATCCAGTGCAAGTTCTACGAGCCGACGCACCAGTTCCGGAAGGAGGACATCGACTCGTTCTTTACATCTGATCTACAAGAACGACTTCTTCGGCGCTCCGATCCGCAACAACGCCGACACGGTATGGATGAAGGAACGGCAGATCGCGGCTATGTATCGGGCACGGTTCGATGAACAGCGCCGCTCCAGTGAGGCCATCGAGTCGCTGTACGCCGAGGCTGCAGCCGGTCGCGACTCTGCGAACCGCGCCTGGCTGATCGCTGTCGCGCACCCCCCGCGCGTACCGGGGAGGCTCGCTCGCCCGTCACGTGATGAAGCGCAGGAGATCTTCAAGCAGACCGCCACCATCACGTTCACGTACTCGAACCGCAACGGCCCACATCCGATCGAGAACGTGGACCAACTCAACCTGCGGCCGGGCCTGCGACGGTGGATCGCACCCAACACGGCGGTCGGCGATCGTTCGAAGTGGCGAGAAGCCTGGGCGGGTGTGCACCATGACGGATCGGTGACGCTGGCGGCCGCCGTAGGTGGCCACCGGAGGAGCAGTGACGAGTGCTTCGACGGCTGGCAAGTCGAGGCGCGCTCGGTTGAATGCGCTATCGCCGACTTCACCGCTCTCGTCCGCGCGACGGCCGCGGCGCGGCATCACGGGGAGTACGACGTGTGCGTAGGAGTCGAGTGGACCGGCGAACAGCCTCTCTGCGTGTTGACGGTCGACGGCACGGGCTACACCTACGATGGGGTCTCCACGCCGCTATCGACCTACACGCCAGTGCGATCGACGATCAACGCGGCTGCCTCCGACGAGGAATTTCACCAGCAGGTCCGTGAGCTCGCGCAGGACTGCGTGAATCAGGGCGGGATCACCCACTTGCACGTCATCACGGAGCCTGAACCGGTAGAGGCGTAGCTCTGGCAGCACCGCCGGAAACATCGCCCACGCGTGGGCGCACCAGAACACGGTGACGGCAGGGGGAGCGATACTCGCCGCTGCGATCCCACCGCTGGCGCTGCTGAGTCTGACCCACCTGGCCGGCATGTGGTCGCGCATCAGCGGGCGCGGCGTCGTCTACTGGTGCTTCCTGATCGCGGTGGCCGGCATCGCCGCCGCGGCATTCCGCCTCAGCTTCGAAGCGCTGCGCTCACTGGCGGTGCAGTACGGGTACAGCCATGCTGACGCAGCGCTGTTCCCACTGATTCTCGACGGTCTCATCGCGGTGTGCACGCTCGGGTTGGTGATGCTTTCCCGCATCGAGGCCCTGCACCGTGACGCAGCTGACGCGCACCGCGACGCACCCGAGGCGCACCGTGACGCAGGCTCTACCAGCGCTGATGCAGCCGCCGGAGCTGGTGACGCAGTTGCAAGCAGGCCAATCGTCGCGGTGCATCGTGACGCAGTGCTGAACCAGGCTGACGCAGTCAAGACGCAGTTGCGCGCCACCGCGGTGCACAACGGGATACCCGCGATGCATGCGTCAGACGGAGCAGCGGCGGTGCGTCAACGCGGTGATGCACCTGACGCACACCAGCAGCTGGCGCGTCACCTCGTGGACTCAGGCCGCACCACGGTGGAGCGCGAAGTCGTGCAGGACGTGCTCGCGCGCACGGCTCGCGGGCAGTCCAGCCGCGCGGTGGCGGCCGGCACCGGGCTGTCCCCGAGTTCGGTGCAGCGCATCGTGAAAGCCGCGCGGGACGAGATCGAAGTGAGGACGTGACAGCTCGCGTCAGCCGAGACCCAGCTGCTTGTGAGTCGTTTCGCTGAGCGCGGACCGCGGTACCCGGCACCCGCAGTAGTCGCAGTTCCTCAAGACGCAGCGGCAGCCTTCACAGCCACAGCCACAGGTGCAGGCGGGGCATTCGGTGTCGGCGGGTGTCAGCGGGCTTGGAGGTAGGACAACGCCCCGCACACGGGGCACTGACCCGCCGGCATCACACCACCGGGATCGACGCGCTGGTCGAGATCATAGACGGGATCCAGTGCTGACTCATCGCCGACGAAGTCGCAGTTGTCGCAACGGGTTTCCGACACGGTCACACCCGCTCGAAGCGGTCTGCGGTCTCGGCGTCGAACGACGTCCCGTAGCCGCCGGGGCGGATGTGTGCGCAGATGCTCGGCCCGTGTCGATGCGCCCGGCCAGCCGAGCCTGGGGGATCGATGCGCCACACGCTGAGCACGTTCGAGGACCCTGCCTCGCGCACCTGGTCACCGACCTTCACCGTCCAGACATCGATAGCCATGGCAAAGTCCTTTTCCTCAGGGGCGGGTCGGGGCGATGATGCGTGGCGGGCGCGGTTGTCGGCCCTGTGAGGCGCGGGCTGCCGGTCAGGTCGCGTCTATCCCGCAGCCGGTGCACAGCAGCACCTGGCCGTCAAAGATCCACTCGCCGCGTGGCTCGTCGTACAGGGCGCACTCTTCCGGGGTTTAGGGCCGGTTCCGGCCGGGGATGCGCGCGATGCGGCGCCCCAGCGCGACGGGTCCCGGTCAGATGCCGATGCTGGTCCGTGCCAGGAAACCAGGCGCGGATCCCAGTGGCCGCCGATCTCGGACAGGTCGGGGACGCCGCTGTGGTCGTAGGAACCCATGGGCGGGAAGGTATCTCCGGCAGGCACGGGCACGTGCCCACGGCGCGGCGGCACGCCATGGCCGCATCAACGGCGAAGTCTCTCGGCGATCGGCTTATTGCGTCACCGATACTCGCCGGTGCTCGGCATGTAGACGGCGCCGGGCGCACGGTCCCCGTAGTGATCCGCATCTTCCACCGCCAACACCCTGATCCCCGCGACCCGCACCTCGGCTCCCGTGACGGCCAGCTGCTCGAGTTGTGCGCGCGTGAGCGGCACTACCCCAGGTACCGCGACGGCTTCGGCCGCGCCCGCGCCCGGTACGGCGGTCACCATGATTCGGCCACACGGGCTGACGAGGGTGCGTGCAGACAGCGGATCAGAGAGCTTGTCAGTCAGCGCCTGCACATTGCGCTGGGTGAGCTCGACGGTGAGGGTAGCTTCGATCCATTTCATGGCGGTGATGATCGCCGCGGCTGCTGACAGCGGGCGGTGGGCGGCGCGGGTCAGGGGAGCGTCCGTGAACCGTGCAGATCCGGCGCTCATCCCCAGCCGCCCAGGAGCCGCGTCGACGGATGGGCATCCTTGCGGATCCGTACTTCTGAGAGTTTGGTGAGGACGCAGGAAGCGTCCGATTCAGCGCTACTTTGAGTTGAGCGCCGCGAGCAGCCTGAGAGCGAGCCCAGCCACAAAGGCTGGCAACGAGTAAGTCTCGCGTGCGCCCCTCGAATCACATCCCGGTTCACCGCGTAGGTGACCGGGATCTTTTGACCCCGTTATGAAGGAGGAGAACCGATGACCGCTGCACGCAACTGTTCTAGCAATGCAAAAGCTCGATACCGCTGGAGCATTAGACCCAGGATGAGGCTGGCAAGCAGTGCTGAAGGAACGCTGGCGAATGTCGGTTGGGTGACACACGGAGCCGGATGCAGCTCGACGCGTGCTGCAGCCGCAAAGGGTGTCGGCGCTCCACCGAGCCACGGACGTTCGAGGCGGTACCGCCGAGCCACGATCAGCGGCCAGTATCGCCCCCATCAACAGCGGTGGGTTGGCCCGGTGGTTCGAAACGTACTGAAGGGGTCGGCGGCTCCGGCGTGCATTTACTGTGGCGGTAACTGCGAGATCGCCCACAGGCTGAAAAGTTGCGTCAATATTGAGCGCTGCGAAGAGCATTGGCGATGCTTGTCGGCCGCGTGTGTGAGCCGCGGACGGGTTGTCGTCATTCGCAGGTATCCGCTCGAGGACTACGAGCGACGGTAGGGCATCGCTTCGGAGCCATGTCTGGCGTCAGCAGCTGAGCCGTGGTGAAATGGGTGCCCCGAAGCCTCGGCGTCTCCGATGGGACGCAACGCTATTCGCAGGCTAGAGGAAATGAGCGATCGAATTCTCGTCCCTGCCTCGGCCTATGATTCGGTGCATGTCCGATGCGGCGAGCACCGAGACCTGCGACTGCACGTACCCGCATCCGACCCCGGAGGGGCTCTGTGTGAACCTGTCGTTGCGCCGTGAAGCTCCAGAGGGCTCTGCGCTGAGCTGGGTGAGGTTGCCGTTGTCCTCGCGGGAACCGCAGACGTTGCCGCCGACCAGTGGTGTCCCGCCCCAGTTTCCGGCGTCGCGGGCGTAGTCGAGGAACAGTTCCAGGGAACGTGCGGTGATGTCAGACGTGGTGTGCATCGTCGCTGCTGGCGGTTCCGGACCTGTAGTGGGGCGCGAGGCTGCGACAGCTTGAGAGACGTGGCACCGCTGGCGGCGATCAGCTCCGGTTGAGCTCGAGTGTGGCGGATCCGTGGGCGGAGCGATCTCAGCGTGTGGTGATCGACCGGCCGGCGAACTCCTCAAGCTGTGCGCGGCGATGCGGGGTCAATCGGGACCACACCTGATTGAACGGCCACCACTGCCCGCCCGACTGACCGTCGCTGCTGGACGGCCCCCACTCAGCGCTGCACTGCTGCGGTGGCCCAAGATCGACAACAGATCGCCCGCAGAGGTAAGCCAACAGGCTCGGGGACACGCGAAATGGGACAGGGTCGGATACCGCGACGAACTCAGCGTCGTCGATCCCGATACGCCACTCGGACGTTTTCTTGAACAGGAAGTCGAAGAACCCCGTCACGGCCTCAGCGAGCGCATCCACCGGATCCTGCATAGTCGGCCTCTCGGAGAACTTTCGCCATATCGTCTCGATGGCGGTTGCGCCGGCGGAGAAGCCGTGACTCTGCAGCGCGCCTAATCGTGACCGCACCTCGACCAAGACCGGTGGATCATCCATCCGCTGCGCGGTGACCCAGAAATCCGCCGCATCGCTGTTCGCGTAGCGGTCTTCGTCTTCGGGGTGGGTGAGCAGGTACACGGCCCGCAGCGCGTCCCACGTCGCTTCGGGGGCTCGTTCTGCCCAGCTACCCGCACGGTAGGCGCTGGCGGTCGTTGACACCGTTCTGATGCGGTCAGGATCAGCGGTCGAGAAGTTCGGCTTCGTAGCCAGATGCTCTTGCACATCGGCGAGGGGGATGTCCCAGAGCGCAGCTATTGCCGCGGTCTGATCGGGGACGGGTGTTGGCCGGAATCCGTCCCGCAGGATCGCAGTTGCCAGCGACTGGCGGGTGCCGTGGTACACGGTGACTTTGATGTCGCCGAGTGCAGCGATCGGGGCGGGTGGTGATGTCATCGCCGAGGATCATCGCAGAGACGGTTACGGCAGAGGGCTCCGGAACGCTCCCGCAGGGCGGTAGGTGGGCCGTGGGGTACAGGCGCTACGGCGATCTTCGCGGTCGCCTATCGCGCCGGCAACCTCGCGCGCCGCAGGCGTGTAGGCGGCGTCAGCGCTGGTTAGCGTGCGGCGACACGCAACCGCGAAACGAAGGGGCGCAACATGGCGCATACAACGGTGAACAGTCTGCGCGAGGTCGCGGCGATGATCCCGGCCGATCAGGCCCAGATGGCCGTGGCGAAGGTGCTGGCTTCACTGGGCGCTTTCGAGTCCTGGAACGCCGACACGCTGGACGCCGTCGCGGAGGCGGTCCGGGATTTCAACGGCGTCGGCGGCCTACCGCCGATCTTCGACCAGGACGACGATGCGGTCGAGTTCTGGAAATGCATTTCCTGAACACCAGGACGTGACATGAGCTGGCACCGTTCGCAGGACCACGCAGCGGTGGCATTCGCTGATACCTGCCTGTGCCGATGCCGCTACGCGGCGGCTCGGCGTTGAGGTCAACCCGGTGACCGTCACGGTGAATGCGGCAGTAGGTCCGTCCCACCGCCCGGGCCGGGGGCGGTGGCCGGATCCGGAAGGTATCGGGCTAGCACACGGGTGACCTCCAGCTCTCCGTCATAGCGAACGCTGATGCCCTCACCGATCGGCTTGATCGTCGACCTGTCAGGTGTGGCCTCGGTGTAAATCCCTCGAAAGAACAGGCTCTGTTTGCCGACGTCGATCGTTTCGCCGCCGAGTTCGATCTTGAGCGCTTTGATCGTTACGAACTCATAGATGCGGTCGAGCTCGCGTTCGATCGACGGTTCCTCGGCTGGGTGGTACACGCTGGACTCTCCAGACATTGCACCTGTAACGGCCTCACCGGACACAATCCTGGCAACCTCGACGATGCGCACGGCATCGTCGCCTGACATCTCGACCGGCATTTTCAGAAGCCGGGGAACGTGGTCTTGGATCTTGGCGAGCGCCTCGCAGACCAATGCCCATTTCGCCGAGTCTCCATCACGGTCGGTATCGATGGTGGCAACGACCCCGTAGTCTCGTGGTCCGAAAGCCGGGGCGAACGCGAGTCGGTTCGGTGCTCGCCAGGCGGACAGCACCTTGAGACTGTCGACAAGCTCCGCGGGGCGACGACCAGCCAGGTCATAGTCGACGCCCAGCGCCATGGTCCCGTCGACCCGGCCTGCCGTCGTCAACATCTCGAGCGTGAACAGGTCGGCCTGGTCGGCGAATACGCTGCGTAGGCCGCGCTCACCTGTGGATAGCTCTGTGCGCCTGATGGTGGTGCTGGCGATGACGGTTTCTGAGTCGGGCTCGACAATGGCGAGGATCAGTTCCGCAGGGTCTGCGTTCGGGTCCTCGGGCATGGCCAACACCTGAAGACCGCCACTCTGAAGCTCACCTCCGAGCCCTCCCGGAAGTCCGAGTGATCCTGACACGGTCCCCAGCGGCATCGTTACGGGTGCTCCGTAATCGATGAACTTCTGAAACCGCTGGCGAAGCCCGGCGTTGCCTTCGGGAACTTTGATCTGGAGGTGGCCGCGCACGGGGGACTCTTCTAGGGCAGCGTTCGACACGGCGTAGATCTTGACTGCGATCCACACCGATTCGTACTGCGTGGCGTGCACACCAACGAGCCCAGGCTCGCCAGATGTTTCAGTAGGTGGAGGACTGTCCGAAACCGAGAACTCGTAACGATAAAACGGGTCGTGTTCGTTGAGAGCGTTGTAGATCGACCTGAGGTCGGGCATCACGTCGGAGGCGGTAAGTGGTTCGTCTGGTTGCCGTCCGCTGCGCCGAGCGATGACCGCGGTGAGGTCGTTCATGGCGGCCCGAAGGCGATCTTTGCCGTCGTGGAGGTAGTAGTCGACGATCTTGGGGTATTGCGCGGCCTTGGTGTCGCAGTACAGAAGGCCGTGCGTCTCGCAGGGGAATCCAGCGTCTTTGGTGAGGTCCTTGAGCCACCGGGCAAGGTTGTGATCGGTGAGGTCTAGTGGCATGACCAGGTGCCACTCGGCGATCTCCCATCCCTCCTTCTTGCTGGTTTCAACGACGGTGGTGAATGACCTCGTGATTTTCTGCTTCTGGCTGCTGGTCAGGTTCTCGGCGAACTTCTTGACTTGATATACCGCGCGTTGCTTGGCGAATCCCTCGGGGCCGGGGACGAAGATATCTACACCGCCATCCCCTTGGCTCGGGCGGACGCGTACCGCATTCGGAAAGTCGCTGCAGATGAACATGCCGACGACAGCCTCGATCTCCTCGCCGGTTCGGCGCGTCCACTCAACTCTTCCCACGTTCGTCCCTTCCTCACTGCACCGCTGCGCTCTCGACGGCTCCGCGGTTTCAAGAGCGACTCAACCAGGTAGCGCGATCAACACGGCGGAGACACGCATCCGAGTTTGAGGACGGCCCGGGCGGCGGTTCCGGGTGACTGCTCCGCAACGCCCGTCACCGCCAGTTGTGGGTGTCCCAGGCGATCAGCGACCGCCCGCCGCGCGGCAAACTGACCCGCGGACTGAGCGACGCGGTGTCGCCCGTCCCCCTGTCAGCGCCCGTCGATACCGGCCAGGCAAAAAGCTGCGCCGCATCTGCGAGACGTGCGAGCCGGGGCGAACCTGCCCAGGCTGACCGGCTAGCACCGTCCCACCACGCACACCGCCCCGAGCCGAGACGGCGTCGGGGCGGTAACGGGAGAGGAATCAGACGCTAGCCCGGCGGCGAGTTCGGCGCACTTCACCCGAGATGGTGAATTGCATGCCCCAATGAGCCGCCATAGAGCCGCGCCGCGCGACTGTCACTGCCCGAGCACGTCACACCGCCGCGCCTGCAGGCTCAGGATTCCAGCTCCACCTGGCCGCTCAGCGCGGACAAGCAGCGCGAGCTGCGGAACAGCGAGTCGCGCGACGGACTCAGGCCTCCGCTACTTCGGCAGAGCGCTGTATAGCCGTTCGCAGTCCGGACACACGGGCATGTCGGTGTGGTCTCGACACGAGACGAAGTAGGCGCCGCAGAGTGCGCGAACCGATGAGCCCTCGACGGTGCTTCCCGCGATGTGGTCACGGTGCGCGTAGTGGCAGTGTTGGCCCGGCTCGGACTCGACGAGTTCGTGCCGCAGCACGTACGCGTCCAGTTCAGCGGCCCTGGCCCCCCAGCCGCCCACCTCGACGATGTTGGAGTAGGTGTTGCCGTAGCGGTCCCACCCCTCGTGAGGAGGATTCAGTGCTGTCAAGACGCGAATTGTGAGCTGCCACAGGAGGTGTTGTCCGGCGAACTCGGGTACGGGGTCGATGTCGACCACGATCTCGTCGGCTTCGTAATCGGGCTCACGTACGGGGTTGACCGTGATCGTCACCGTGGCCAGCCGTCCCTTACCCGGCACGGGGTGGTCGGCGGTGAAGCGCGCGGTCCCGCCAGCGTGGACCGTCCGCAATGCCTTGAGAACCTGGACTTGAACCAGCAGCTCCCACTCGGTGATCAGTCGGGAAGCCGTCTCCCGCTTGAGCAGTCGCACGTCGATCTCGGTGGGCATCCACCGCTGTGGCGCGTCTCCTGAGTTGTCGGCCTCGACGCGCACGTAGAAGTCGTCGTGGTCGTTGTGGTCGCCCTTGGCCAGACCGGCAACGACCAGCCAGTGCACACATGTCTCCGGGTCCCGCCACACCCCGCCTCGCCACTGACCGATTTTGATCTCCATGAGTCGCACCTGGGTGCTGCTGGCGATCGGTCCCACCGGGTTATCCTGCTCGGCCACCATTCCGAACGCTTCGGCCGCTTTGGCGATGATCGGGTGCGGCAACTCGCTCAACGGATGCAGGGCGTAGTAGTCGCCGGTTTCGAGCATCCGCCGCGGGTGCGGCGAAGACCAGCCGTCGGGGATATCTTCGGTGAGCACGCGAATGGTCGGTCGGGCACGTCGGCTGTGCATGCACGACATGATGCCCGACGCGCCCGACGGCCACCGCTGGTCTACAGCAGGTCGGTGACTTCGTCGACAGCTCCGGCGCGGGTCTTCTGCTGCGAAGCGAACCGCTGCGCGAGTTCGTGGCGGTCCTGCTGGCGACGGGCCTCGAAGTCGATCAGATCGTGCACGCGGATGCGGCGGTCACGGCCGACTCTGTTGAAGGGGATTTCACCGCGGTCGAGCAGCTTGTAGAGATGGGTTCGGCTCATCCCGAGCCGCTGCGCAGCGACGTTGGGGCTGACAACGTCGTCGGCGGCGACGGCGGTGAGCTTGGCTCCGTCGCGCACGCAACGAGTGATGTGCAGCAGGGCATCGCGCATCTGCGCTCCGGCGTTCTGGGCGTACGCGTCCAGAGCGGCGAGCTGCTCAGCGGTGATATTCGAAGTTTCGATGGTCTGCATGCCAACCGTCCACACATGTCACAGATGGTTTATAAGTCACAGATGACACTACTTGCATGCACGGACGTCGTCAATCGGATTCAGGTCACACCCCCCCGTTTCGCTTCTCTGCCGCGACCAACCGACCACGGTGAGTGTCAGACATGTGGGCCGCCCAGATTAAATCTCGACGCCACCGCCACCGCCACCGCGACCGCCACCGCGACCGCCACCGCGACCGCCACCGCGACCGCCACCGCGACCGCCACCGCGACCGCCACCGCCACCGCGACCGCGGCAGCCACCACGATCCAGATACTGAATTGCACCCTCGGCCGCCGGCAATAGAATCCTGCAGGTGGACGAGATCGCGCTGAGCAACCCCGGCCTGCAGCACGCGGCGGTGCAGCACACGGTGCTCGCCCAGGAGACCGCTGCCGGTATCCCCGTGGGCGGGACCGTCTCGGGGCAGGCCAGCTCAGCGGCGGTCTCAGCTGCCAACGCCGCAGTCACCGCCGCAGCAACTGCACTGGCCGCGTGGCTGTCCACCACCGGAGTCAAGGTCCGCACCGTCGGCGCTGTGATGACCGAGCAGGACCACGCCTCAGCTCGGCTGGTCGCCGCGGTGCACCCCACGGCCCGGATGTAGATGGCAGCGGTCGGGGGTGCGCCGGGTGCCGGTGCGGCGTTGCCCTCCCTGTCGCAGATCCTCAACTGGGATACCGCGCACCTGGTATCGGCCGCGCAGCAGTGGGCCTCGATCGCGGAGGGGTGGGAGGACAACTTCTCCATCGCCCACCGCGCGGCGCTGAACCCAGGCGGCACCGACTGGGACGGCGCGGCCGCCGAAGCGACCCAGCAGCGCACCCTGGCCGACCTGTACCAGGTGCGGGGTCTGGCCGACACTCTGCACGGTGCGGCGACGGTGGCCCGCACGGGTGCCGACCGGATCGACGCCGCCAAGAGCGCAGCCGTGGATGCGTTGCGCCGCGCGGATGCGGCGGGATTCGACGTCGGCGAGGACTTGTCGCTGAGCAGCCGCCGCGAGTTCACTGCAGCCGAGTACCCCGCCAAACTCGCCGAAGCCCAGGCGCTGTCCGCGGAGATCAACACCTGCGCAGCGCAACTCGCCGCTGCGGACACCGCGGTCGCTTCCGCGATCACCACGGCGGTCGCGCCCCTGGGCGAGGTCGCCTTCCCCGAAACGGTGCAGCTCGTCGACTTCAAGCAGGGACCGACGGACAAGCCGACACCGGAGCCCGGCGGCGAGAGTGGCGAGAAACCGAAGGACCCGTGGGCACCCCACCCGGATCACCCGAACCGCACCATCAACGGTAAGTACGGGCAGGGCAACAGCGGTGACGGTGACGCCGCGGCGAAGGCCGCCCTCGATAAGCGTGAACAGGACTCCGGCATCCCGCTGATCCGTCAGGAGGTACGGGCGACCCACCCCGACATGATCAACAAACAAACGCAGAAACCCCAGGGTCGCTACTACGACGCGCTTGAGCCCACTGGCAACCCCGACGAATACATCGGCATCGAGGCGAAGACGAACCCCGGTGCGCTAAGGGCCAACCAGCAGGAGTTCGACGCGGCCGTCTCACCTGACCGGCCGGCGACGGCGACGCTCAACGGGCGCGAAATCACGATCGTGGATGCGGACGTGGAGTATCCGCCGCAAGGATGGGTCCCGCCGTCCGCAGGTGAGCAACCCGGCCCGAGTGTGAGTCAAGGAGCGGTTGTCGCGCCGGCTGAGCCGGGACGTCCCGTCGCAGGTCCTGGCGGTGCGACGCCTCCCACGCCAGCGACAACGGGCGCCGGCGGGGGCTGGGGTACGCAGCTCACACCGCAGCAGATGATCGACAGTGGCGACCCGGCGTTGCGGGTGGCTGGTCTGGAGATTCGGCGCAGGATGGCCGAGAAGGGCATCGTCGACCCCAGCGGGACCGCCTAACGCTGCGGCGTGCTTCGCAGGTCGATGTTCTGGCCGTCGGCGGTGTAGCCCTCAACGGGCCGCAGCACGTAGCCGGGCGGGATGTCGCCGGTCTTGTAGTAGGTGAAGAAGATGTCCCCGGCCTCCTCTGCCTCGAACACCTCGGGGGCGCTGACGAACTCGGGACCACGCGGCAGCTCGATCGGCACGTCGATGGGCGGATTGCCTTCGTGGGCGTGGCCGATCACGTAGCGCACGCCGACGGCCCCCCACTGCGCACCGCCGGGTTTGCGGATATCGAGCTGCATCTTGTCGGCGCTCCCGCCGGCCTGCAGGTACTCCGGGGTGTCCCCATGACGGACCCACTCAATGCCCTTGCCGGGCGGCAGCGGGGACAAGGTGATGAACCAACGCTCCACCCCGTCCAGCTGGCGCAGTGGGCTGACAAACTGCAACAGGCCCGAGCCGCCGCCCTTCAACGTTGCCCTGCCGCTGCTGAACTCCATCGCGTGGGTCGGGATTCCCATGTCGATCACCCTAACCGGCGGTGAGGACAGCTCGCGCCGCTCGGCTTCGGCAGCAGTTCTTTGGCGACCGGTCCGAGGAGATCACAGACTTGCTGCGCCGCGTGTCAGCGATCCGGACCTACAAGCGCGACACGACCATGTCGACCAAGCCGACCACCGCGTCGACGTGCGACTGACCACCCCAAACCGTCGGTGTGGGACCGGGTGACATCGTCTCGGAATGGGAGAGCTGCGAGGGTCCCGATCATGTCAGGTCAGTTGAGGTTGGTTCGGGTGGTGCGGATGTCGACGCTGGCGTGGGCTTCTTGGAAGCTTTGGTCAGAAACCAGAGTCAGCCGGGCGCTGTCGTGGAATTGCCGCAGCGTGGTGGCGCCGCATGAGGTCATGGTCGCTTTGATCTTGGCTATTATCAGTGCGAGGCCTTCGTTGAGGTCACCGGCGTAAGGCACGTACCCGTCGACGCCTTCTTCGAACGTCAGCCCGGTGCCGGGTTGTTCGTAGCGTTGCCAGTTGCGGGCACGGTAGGAGCCCTCACCCCAATATTCTTTGACATAGCCGTCGGCGGTCGGCACTTTCGCCCCGGGTGCCTGATCGAATCGGGCGAAGTAGCGGCCCATCATGACGAAATCCGCGCCCATCGCCAGTGCCAGTGCCATGTGATAGTCCAGCTGCAAGCCGCCGTCGGAGCACACCGGCACGTACTGGCCGGTGCGCTGAGCGTAGGCATCGCGAGCGGCCGCGACGTCGAGCACCGCGCTGGCTTGGCCGCGGCCGATACCTTTCTGGTCGCGGGTGATGCAGATCGATCCGCCGCCAACACCGATCTTGACGAAGTCGGCACCGGCGTCGGCCAGGTACTCGAATGCTTGCCTGTCGACGACGTTGCCCGCTCCGATCACCACCTCGGGATATTGGGTTTTCACCCAGTCCAGCGCGTGGGCCTGCCACTCGCTGTAGCCGTCGGAGGAGTCCAGGCACAGTGCGTCGGCGCCGGCGTCCAGGAGTGCAGGGATCCGCTCGCGGTAGTCGTGAGTATTGACCCCCGCACCGACCCGTAGCCGTTTGTCCGCGTCGACCAACTGATGGGGATGGCGCTTGTTGTCGGTGTAATCAGATCGAAAGACCAAGTGCTGCAGGTGGTTATCGGCATCGATGACGGGTAGGCAGTCCAGGCGCTGCTCCCACAGCCTGGAATTGGCCTCAGAAAGCGTGATGTCAGATTCGGCGACGGCCAGATCGGCGATCGCCACCATCCGACTGCTGACCGGTGCGCGCAGGTCGTGGCGCTGCGGATGAAAGTCGCGGGAGCTGATCAACCCGAGCAGCCGGCCGTGAGCGCTGCCGTCCTCGGTGACCGCGGCGGTGCTGTGCCCGGTGCGCTGCATGGCATTCCACAGATCCCCCAAGGTGTGCTCGGGTTGCACGTTCGTGTCACTCACGACGAATCCAGCCTTGAAGGCCTTCACTGCTCGGATATCGGCGACCTGCTCGGCAATGGGGCGATTGTGGTGCAGAAAGCTAAGTCCGCCGTGGCGGCCCAGCGCAATCGCCAACTCCGGCGAGCTGACCGCCTGCATGATCGCCGAGGTGAACGGCACCTGCAGTTGAAGCCTCGAATGCGCCCCGACGGCGTGACGCGCCAGCGGCGCCACAAGTTGAACGTCGTCAACCCGGCATTCGACTGATGTTTTGTTGGGCAGGAGCAGGAATTCGTTGAATGTGCGGGAGATACCCTCGACGATCTGTGCCATAGACCAGCTTGACTGATGGCGTGCACGAGATCAAATCAGCCGCGCCGCCTTCTTTGAGTGGCTGTCGGTGGTGAACTGAGCCAAGACGATTCAGATACCGCCGAGGCTTTGGTCCAGGCGGATATCAGCCCTTCCAGTCCGATACGTGCTCGCGCGACCACGCGCCGCCTGCTCGCCGGCGTCCCGGATCAGTCGAAGATCCCAGGCATGACCGACGACGAATACCCCGACCAGGCCACGCGGGAGCAGCTATGCGGCGTGGTGGTGTCACTCGACGGATACGCGGCTCGGGTCAGTGGGTGGGGGCAGCCGGTCGCCGAGGTGTCGTGGCGCGACGGCCCCGGCTACATCAGCGTTGCCTGGCGCATCGTGGCCCGCGTCGTCGAGGCCGGCGGGGACTTTCATTCGGACGTTCACGCCACCACCCGCAGCGGGACGTGACATGCTTCTGGCCAGCGCAGACGTTCGAATGAGGCCCGCCGGTGCCGGGCGGGAACCAGCTGGCAGACACCGGATTTCGGCGTCGAACCGGGACCGGAGCACAGTCACCCGTGTTTGATCGGCGCTGACCGCTGAGAATTTCTATTCCCGCAACAGGTACTGGATCGGCGCTGGTCAGGGCTTTTCAGGGGTCAGTGAGGGGCTGGATGGATCGCAGAGCGGCGTGAGAGGCGAGGGGCAGCTTCCGAACGGTGCCGTGTTGAACTGCGGAATCTCCCTCCCGGGAAAAGCGAATCGTTCATTTCCCCAGCATCAAAGTGGCGCGGGACGCGCGCGTGGGCGGTAGCTGTGCGTCGAACCTGTGGTCGCGCCGGTAGGCCGCTAGGCAACCTGAATAGGTTCGTCCACTTCGATGCTGCCTTCGATGACACCGCGTTCTGTCAATTCCACCGAGAATGTGCCGACCACTTCGAAGCCGGCAACCACCGTGCGGGTGGAGTTGCGTGGATTCGGGTCAGTGACGGTCACCAGGCGACGCCAGGGCCGGGATTGAGGCCACTATTTCCCGCGAAAGGCCGTTCGTTACTGGGATAGTGCAGCGGCGAGGTCATCAGGGATGGGCATGGGTGTCATGAGGCCCGCGGCTACGCGGCCGGTGTTGCCTTCGGGATAGCGCCCGCTCAGTGAGCCGGGCGCAGCGACGATGATCCGCACGATCTGGCCCAGGGCTTCGCGCCGGTCGTGTTGGTGCAGCGCGAGGGCGAGCATCGCGATGTGGTTACGGGTGTGCAGCCCGGGGTCGGGTTGGGAGATGATGTGAGCCCGTTCGAGGTGGTGCCAGCGGGCGTCCGCTGTGTAGGCCGACTTGGCGGCAGCCATCTCGTTCCGGTAGATCCTGTGGGCGTTCTCGGAGACGCGAGCCATGAGTCCTCTACTCGGTTAGTTGTTGTCGAAGACATCGCAGTTGTGGTCACCGGCTGTTGTCTTTGGTATCGACCGGCGCGCTCGACTGTCAGCCATGGACTGCGTAATGCGGCGGGGATGCGGGTTGGGTGGCCGGCGTGATGGCCAGCGGTGTGGTGCGGCCGGCCCGTACGCCGTTGGCGATCACGGCGATCTCGGCGAGTTCGTGCACCAATACGACGGCGGCCAGGCCGAGAACACCGAACAGCGCCAGCGGGATCAGGGCGGCGATCAAGGCCAGGGAAAGGCCCACGTTCTGCAGCATGATGCGTCGCGCCTGTCGGGCGTGGCGGAAGGTCTGGGGCAGATGCCGCAGGTCTTCGCCCATCAACGCCACGTCGGCGGTCTCGATGGCCACATCAGCGCCCATGGCACCCATCGCGATGCCGAGGTCGGCGCTCGCCAGCGCGGGGGCGTCGTTGATGCCGTCACCAACCATGGCGGTCGGGCGCTCGGCGCGTAGCTGCTGGATCAGTCGCGCTTTGTCTTCTGGGCGCAGTTCGGCGTGTACGGCGGTGATGCCGACGTCGTGGGCCAGCGCTTGTGCGGTGGCGTGGTTGTCGCCGGTGAGCATCGCCACCTGATAGCCGTCGCGGTGTAGTTGGGCGACGACGTCGGCGGCTTCGGGGCGCAGTTCGTCGCGTACGGCGATCGCCCCGAGTACTTGGCCGTGGTCTTCGACGAGGACGGCGGTGGCGCCGGCGCGCTGCATCCGCGCCACATCGCGGGCGAGTGGTCCGGGATCGAGCCAGCCGGGGCGGCCCAGGCGGATGGTGCGTCCGTCGCGGTGTCCGGTGAGCCCGGCGCCGGGCACGGCCTCGACGTCGGCGGCGGGGGTGATGTCGTCGACGGCGGCCAGGATCGCTGCGGCCAGCGGGTGTTCGCTGCGCGCTTCGAGGGCGGCGGCCAGCTCCAGAACCTGTTCGCGGGTGGCGCCGTTGGTGGTGGCCACGTCGATGACGGCGGGCCGGTTGGCGGTCAGGGTGCCGGTTTTGTCGAGGGCCACCCCGCGCACGGCGCCGAGCGCCTCGAGTGCGGCACCGCCTTTGACCAAGGCCCCGAATTTGCTGGCGGCGCCGATCGCCGCGACCACGGTGACTGGTATCGAGATCGCCAACGCGCACGGCGACGCCGCCACGAGCACCACCAGGGCGCGTTCGATCCAGGTGGCCGGGTCGCCGAGAACGCTGCCGATGATCGCGATAAAAGTGGCGGCGATCATGATGCCGGGAACCAACGGTTTGGCGATGCGGTCGGCCAGCCGTTGTGAGGTTCCCTTGCGGGATTGTTCGGCCTCCACGATGCGCACGATGCGGGCCAGCGAGTTGTCGTCAGCGGTGGTGGTGACCGCGACTTCGAGTACGCCGGTGCCGTTGATCGCCCCGGCGAACACCTCATCGCCCGGTCCGGCTTCGACCGGCATTGATTCACCGGTGATGGCCGAGACATCCAACGCGGTGTGCCCCCCGCGGATGATCCCGTCGGTGGCGACCCGCTCGCCGGGTTTGACCAGCATCCGGTCCCCGATACGCAAATCTGCTGGGGCGACGACGGTTTCGGTTCCGTCGCGCAGGATGGTGGCCTGATCGGGGACCAGCGACAGCAGCGCGCGCAGTCCGCGGCGGGTGCGGGCCAGCGCGTATTCCTCCAGGCCTTCGCTGATGGAGAACAGGAACGCCAGCATGGCGGCCTCGCCGACCTCGCCGAGAAGTACCGCGCCCACCGCGGCGATGGTCATCAGCGTGCCCACACCGATCTTGCCCTTGGCCAACTGTCGCAGCGTCGACGGCACGAAGGTGGAGGCGCCGATCAGCAGGGCCACCGTCTGCAGTGTGAGCGCCACCGGCTCAGGGGCGTTCAACCAGCCGGCGATGAAGCCGGCCAGCAGAAACGCCCCAGCTATCGCTGCGAGCCGCAGTTCATTGACGTCCCAGAACCGTTGGGGCGCGTGGTCGTCACCGTGCTCGCCGCCGCGGGGTTCGTCGTCGCCGCAACCGCACGCGTCGCTCATCGCTTGCTCGCCCCCTTCTTGCTGGGTGTATCCGTGGGTGCATCAATGCCGTAGTTGGGGCACAGCTCGACGACGTTGCCGGTGGCGGCCAACAACGTCTCAGCCGAAGCGAGCATGTCGAGCAACTCGGGGCGGGTCAACGAATAGAACACCTGCCGGCCTTCGGGGCGCCCGGTGACCAGGCCGCAGTCCCGCAGACACGCCACATGGGCCGACACGGTGGACTGCGCCAGACCGAGCTCCCCGATCAGGTCGACCACTCTGGCTTCACATTGGGTGAGCCGTTGCAGGATCGCCAGCCGGGTCGGATCCGACAGGCTGTGAAACAGCGCCGCTGCCGGTGCGAGGTCGCAGGGCTTTCGCTCCACTAAAGTGTCCGTTGGCATCGCCATTTAACGATGATAGCGTCATGCCTGTACTGATCGCCAGGTGACGACGATACGAACTTCCAGACGTCGATCCGGTGGTCCCGGCTTCGGTAAGGCGGGGCCCAGGCGAACCCATAGCTCAAGGGGAGATCACCATCGCGCCGCAACGTAGTTGATCGCGGGAGGGCGCGAAGTATGTTGATGAACCGGGCTGAGATGACAGTGTTGAAATCCGCGCCGTTGCGGTGGTTGCAGGGCGCTATGAAGTGCGGTGCTGCTGCAGTTCGGTGGCCGGCGCCTTTCGGCATCGCGGACGCCCTTGAGGTGCCAGTCCCTCAGTAATCGTTCGAGCAGCCGGGCGGGCAAGGTGACGGACAAGCGCGCTGAATGTCCTGTGGCGAGGTGGACATCGGTCACCGAATTTCGTACTCTGATCGCGATCTGAGTATCTACTACGTACTTACGTAAGAAACTGAAAGTTTGCGTCATTGTGAATTCGTTTGCGCCTCAGCGCCGATTGCGCGCGATGGGCAAACGCGTTGCTTCGGGACTGGTCGCTGCCAGCATTATCGCCGCACTCCTTGCTACCGACGGCAGCGCTGATCCAGCGGCCGATGCGCTGACCCAGTTGACCGAATTGTCGCGTCAGGCTGAACAGACCACAGAGCAGATCCACACCGCTCAGATCGACCTCGACGAGAAGCTGTTGCTGCTAGAAACCGCCGAACGAAAGCAGGCAGTCGATCGTGCCGCCGCTGACGCCGCTGACGCGGGGATGGTCAAGTACCAGAGTGCAGTCGACAAGGTCGTCGCCGCCAGCTACATGGGTGGCCGAACTGGCGCTCTTGCTGCTGCGTTGACGGCCAGCTCTCCGCAACAGCTCATCGACCAGTTGGCAATACAGCAGACCGTCGGGTCGGAGATGGCTGCGCAGATGACGGCTTTCCGCTCCGCCCGCGTCCGTGCTGCCACCGCGGCGGAACAGTCTAGGAAGTCGGCCTCCGAAGCCAAACAATCGTCCGACAAGTCCGCGGCTGTACGAGCGGATCTGCAGGCGAAACAGGGCGAACTCGCAATACAGATCGCTGCCGTGCAGGGCCGCTACGACACCCTGACACCTGATCAGCGCGCCGTTCTGGCCGACCCGGGGCCGCAGTCCCCACCACTGCCCGCAAGTCCACCGGTAGCCGACCCGAGTATCGTCGCTATGCCGGGACGAACCGCTGATGATCCGGCCGGGGGCGGCATCGCGGTCGTTCAGGCCGCGCTGTCGCGGGTGGGGTCGCCCTACTCATGGGGGGCAACCGGCCCCGACGCGTTCGATTGCTCAGGACTGATCAAATGGGCGTTCCTGCAGAACGGCAAGTCGTTGCCGCGCTCTAGTCAGGCCCTGGCCGGAGGCGGGCAGCCAGTCGCGGTCGCCGATCTCAAGCCGGGCGACATTGTCACGTTCTATGCCGATGTCTCACACGCTGGCATCTACATCGGAGACGGCATGATGGTTCACGCGTCGACGTTCGGCACACCGGTGAAAGTGGCGCCCATCTCGTCGGCACCCATCCACAACGCCCGCCGGTACTAGAGCAGGCTTCCCGGCGCCGCCCTAACCATTGAAGAAGGTCGCGGTGAGTCTGGTCCATGACTGGACCTCGTCGACCGTCCGGGCCACGTGCAGCGTGCAGTCAGGAATGAGATCAGCGATCCGCTCGGCGGTTGCCGTCGGGTGCAGAGGGTCGGTGTCCCAGGCCAAGACCAGTGTGGGCTGCCGAATGGAGGTGAGGCGGTGTGGGTCGGGGAGGTCAGACGAGCCGACGCCGCGCAGTGCCGAGGACGCCACGGCATCGGACACACCGGGGGTGAACTGACCTTGCGGATAGTCGGCGAAGATCGGCAGTGGGGGTGCTTCGGCCCACCGTTGTCGCCATGCGGTCGGGCCGATGTCGTCGATGAGGTCAGCGGTCTCGAAGTACCACTGACGTCTCTGGTCAGGACCGGTTTCCCACGCGACGGGCGGGATCAGCAGCGCCAACCGTCGGAAACGCTCAGGGGCATCCAGTACGGCGTACAGCGCCGCTGCGGCCCCCAGCGAGGAACCCGCGAAGTCGATCGGTTCATCCAGGCCAGCGACGTCAAGCACACCAAGCAGGTCGGTGGCGGCCTGTTCGAAGCGGTAGTCGGCGGGTTCCGGGCGGCCGGAGGACAGTCCATGCCCACGTTGGTCGTAGGTGAGCAGGCGTCGTCCTTCTGCGATGGCATCGATGTCAAAGACGCCGAGCCCGCGCACGATTGTCCGGCTCATGAGCACACCGTGCCCATAACCGATCGGCACCGCGATGTCCGGTCCGTTGAGTTGGTAGGCGATCGTGGCGCCGGTAGTTACGAAGTGCTGGTCGTTCGGCATGGGATTCCTTTCCTGGCGGGCATCGGTGAAGATTGAGAAGGCGTGTTTGAGACGGCGGTCGGACTCGTTGATTCCGACCGCCTGATTCGATGGACGGCAGGACGCGCACCATCACCTTCCCCGACTGGCTGTCGTGACCGTAGACGCGCCCGTGGCGATACTCCGGCGCGTGAAAGTCAGCACTTCCCTTGAGCGACAGAGATTCCCAAGACTCACCGGCGTCGGTACTCTTGATCGGGCCGACGGGCGGCGGTTGTTGAGGATCTGCCGGCACCGGAGGGCCGCCGGCCAGAAGTTCAGCAGCACCGGGGACGGTGAACCCATGCAATCTTGCATCAGATCGCCGACGAGTTGCGGCGATTGATTATCGCGTACCTGGAAGGGCCCGTAATGCGTTGTCACATACCACATTGCGTCAGCAGCATTGATGCCACGACCATGGATGTGCACCACGCCCGGCACCAACGCGGGGTTGTCCTCCGCGGTACTCGACAAGCAAGCCACGTCCAACGCTCCGGGCGGGCCGACCGCAAGGACACCGCACGGCTTCATTACAAGTCCTTTCAGTCGTCGACGAATCTACGTATCCTCATAGTAGATTGACCCGCAGCGCAATCGGGTGACGGCGGCCATGACGGCGAGGAGCGCGGTTCTGCGGTGATCGAGGCAGACGGGTCTTTACCAAATCTTCATCGGAAGGCGAACCGACCCATACTTGAACTCTCGAAGCTGGAGTCAACCGGCGGCTACAGCGCGCGTCGGGTGAACGGACGTTGTCACGGACATTGGTCAAGGAAGGATGTGCGATGCAGCACAAACGATATGGATACGGGCTCGCGGCGACGGTGGCGGCGGCCCTTGTCGTCAGTGCCTGCTCGAACGCGGCAAGCGATACCCAGGCTTCGTCGACCACCTCGGTGGCGTCGTCCGCCTCCACCAGCGCCGCCAGCAACAACGCCGCGCACAATGACGCCGACGTGGCCTTTACACAGGGCATGATTCCGCATCATCAGCAGGCGATCGAGATGAGCGACATGATTCTCGGCAAACAGGGCATCGACCCCCAGATTGTGTCGCTGGCCAACCAAATCAAGAACGCGCAAGGTCCAGAGATCGAGCAGTTGCAGGGCTGGCTGCAAGAGTGGGGCGCCTCGTCCACGCCGGCGCCCAGCAGCAGCGGTATGCCCGGGCACGACATGCCGGGCCACGACATGTCCGGCGGCGGTGACATGGGTCAGATGCCGGGCATGGCTGGTGGCGGTCACGGGATGATGTCTGACGCCGACATGGCCGCGCTGCAGAACGCACAAGGTGCCGAGGCCGGGCGGTTGTTCCTGTCCCAGATGATCGAGCACCACGAGGGTGCGATCACCATGGCCCAACCGGAGATCGACAACGGGCAGTTCCCCGCGGCGGTCGACATGGCACGAACCATAGTTTTCACGCAGCAGGAGGAGATCACCACCATGCAAGAACTCCTGGACAAGCAATGAGCCGGTCGCGCTAGAAGACGCGCCGTCCCCGCCGTCCCCGCCGACGCCGCCGCGGCACGGTAGAATAATTCGAATAGCCGAGGCAGGTGTTCGACGGGGATTCCGCTGCGGCTGTCGATGACCGCTATCGCCCACCGCCTGCCGGTGCGGATCCACCCTGATCTCGGCCGAGCCTCCAGACGGGTTGTGCGGCAACACGTTGTCAAGCAAGGTACCCAGCACAATGCTGCTGTCCGTTGTTGTCGCAGTTCGTTCTCGTCGACGTGTGGTGGTGAACATGCAGATCGTACAGGTGACGCCTTCTACCGCTCCTTGAAACTGAACTGGCACACGGATGTGCTCAGCGACCAGAGACTTGGAGGTGTAATCGGTGCAGTCGGTGGTGTTTTGGCGATGCTGACGGTTATCGCGGTCCTGAACCTGAGCCCTACCGGTCGCCCTGCGATGGACCGATGCCCGCGGCGACTGGCGTCGACTCGTGACGAGGCGCCTGATAGTCCTATCACGGTCTGCGTGACTTTGGTCATCGGGCTGAGCGCCTGCAGCGACACGAATAGTGTCGCCCAGGATCGCCTGGGCTCGTCAGGCAGCGCCGCCATCCACAATGACGCGGATGCCACATTTCTTCAGCAGACGATCCTTCACAATACCCACGCCCTCGAGATGTCCAAGGTCCCATGGCGGAGCCTCACCCGGCGGTGGTGGTTTCCATCCGCACGGGTAGATCACCTTCACCGCCCGAACGTGTCCGGATCGACCTCGATGGCGCCTTGGTCGAAGTAGGTTTCGAGTTTCGCGAATTTTGGCAAGCCCGAAAGTAGTGCTGGTGCAAGTGTTTCACCGCGGCTTGATGACAGTGTGACGATGCAGTGCCGGAGGTCAAGCCCGGACGAGCACGTCGGCGATGTTGCCTCACGCACCGCACCGCGAACCGTTGTGCGTGGGCCGCCACTCACCGACTACTTTTTCAAGGCCTGCTCAACTGCCGCCGAAAGGTCTTGGTAGCTCCTGAATTCCACTTTGCTTCCGTCGAGGAAGAAGGTCGGTGTCCCCTGAACACCGAGGGCCTTACCGTCGGCGACATCCACGTTGACACGGTCCAGCGTGGCGGGGTCGCTGTAGGCAGCATCGAACGTGGCCATGTCGAGACCGAGTTCGGTTGCGAAGCCGCGGAACGTGGAGTCGGCCGGAGTCCGCTGTTCGCCCCACTGACTCTGGGTCTCGTACATCTTCTTGTACATGGGCTCGAACTTGCCCTGCTGGGCAGCCGACTCGACCGCACGCGCTGCCCGCTCGGCGTTGAAATGCGAGGGGATAGGGAAGTAGCGGATGACGAAGTTGACACGGTCCCCGTACTCAGCGCGCAGCTCCTCGACCATCGGGAAGGCCGCACGGCACGCCTCGCATTCGAAGTCGAGGAACTCGACGAAGGTGACGTCACTATTCGGCACGGTGTTGAGGCGGCGGCTGTTGTCACGGACCAGCTGACCAACCTCTTCACCCTGGGCCTGCGCAACGGCGGGAGGGTTCTTGTCCTGGACCGACAGATATACACCAACCCCGATGATGATGGTGATGACCGCGAAGACGGTCAGCAGAATTCGTGTGGCGGGTGCCATCTGAATAGTCCTTCGTGAAATCAGCGAACGTCTGTTCTGCGCCGGCGCAGCCGCGTACCGCGGCGGTGCGCCGAGACGGGCTTGTGGGTATGGATTCTCGCGTTCGACTATATATGTAGAAAGGCCGTAGGTCTTAGTCGCGACCGTCGGCGGAAGAACCTCCGACGGCCACCGCATCACTCGATGATGCGCGTCACGTACGGCGTCATTCCTGCCATGCGCACCGGTGAGATTTTGATGGGCACACCCGTTTGCTGGGCTTCCAGCATCTGGCCGTTGCCGAGGTAGATCGCTTCATGCTGGCTACCACCGGGACCCCAGAACAGCAGATCGCCCCGCCGGGCCTGAGACGGCGGGATCTTACGGCCGGCGTTGTACTGGTCACCGGACCAACGCGGCAGCAGTATGCCGATACCGGCGAAGGCGTACCGGGTCAGTCCGGAACAGTCGAACCCGATCGTGCCGGCGCCCTGGTCGATTCCTCGACTGGGTCCTGTCAGGCTTCCGCCGCCCCAGGAATAGGGCACCCCTATCTGACTGCCCGCTCGGCGAATCACGTACTCGATAGCCTGGCGCCCAGACACGCGGCCCGAACCGATCGGAACGGCACTGGGCTCGACGCCCCCCAACCCCAAACTGCGTAGAAAGTTTCGGCCGAGATCCATCGTGGTCTGGGTGGCCAGGGCGGTCGCCCGCAGCGAGGCGTTGGCGATCGCCAGCGGGTCACCCGGTGCACCTGCGCTGACGGATTTGGGGAGGGTCGGATCCCAGGTTCCGTCGCCAGGCTCTGCGGCCGCGGGCGTAGCAAAGGCCACAGCGAGCACCGCGACGGTCAACCAGGCCAGTGCCTTCAGCTGCGGGTGGAGCATAGTGGACACCGTCCTCGCCTTCCCGGTCGTCGGCGATCGTTGCATTGGTTCGATCCCCCAGGCGGAGCCGCTGCCATCTATCTACTCATCGAATTCCGATGGGCTGTCTACGTCGTAGGGAAGTACGTACGTAATACGTTCCAGCAGAACGGTAACACCGAATCACGGGACGTGACTTACGCCTCTCATCTCACTTGCGTAACAATCGCTAGTCGCCGGGCGCGTCGCGTCGACTGCGCGAGCGGGTTGTCCGGAATTGTCACTGGCCCTTAGCTGTCCGGCAGTAGGTTGGCGTGGGACCGGCGTGATCGGCGTCCAAGCGCGGCGGTGCACCGAGGCGGTGTCGAGGCGAGGCGCCGACACGCCAGCCGATGAACGTGTGCGTAGCTACGCAGTAGGGCATTTATCTGCTAAATGCGCGATGGCTCGATAACGGCGATACCGACTCCGGCGATGGTGTTGATCGTGGGTGATCACGTCCGATGGATCGAGGCGGTCGCCGACCACTTCCGCACCGATGAGGTGTCCCTGGTGGTGGCCCACGACGGCGGAGAGGCGGTCGACGTCGCCCAACGCCTGCGACCGGGGTTCGTGGCACTCGACGTCGATTCACTGGGTGGGTCCGTGTTGCAGGTATGTCGAGAAATACGCGATGTCTGCGATGGCCACGTCACGATGTGCTCGAGTGCGGGGAATGAGAACGTCGTCGTCGCAGGCTTCCGGGCAGGTGCTGACGACGTCCTCATCGGCGCGCGCAGTAGTCGCGAACTGGCTGCACGGGTGCGGGCCGCGCTGCGGAGACGGACGGCTTACGCAGCTCTCGCTGGAAGTGGTGGCACAGCGCCACAACAATATTCGTGCGGCCCGTTGTCCATCGACGTCGTTCGGCGTGAGGTACGGGTCGCCGATGAGCGGATCGGATTGACCCGTACCCAGTTCGACATCCTAGTCGAGCTGGCCAGGAAACGCGGTGCGGTGGTGACACGGCAGGATCTGATGGAGGCGGTCTGGGGGCCGCGTTCGAATGGCAACGCCGAGCGGGTCAGCGTACACATCGGTGCGCTGCGCCGCCGACTCGGAGACGATCCCGAGGAGCCAGAGTTGGTGCTGAACGTGCGCGGTGTCGGCTATCGGCTTGCCTTCGCGCCCCACAGGGTGAACGTGGCACCGTGCGGCGAGGTGGGTGCAACTGTGTTGCCGGCCGGCGCGGTCGCGGCCCCCTGCGCGCGTGAAGGGGCTTGAGGGTGGCTGTGGCGGGGAACGGTTCATCGCGGCCGCCGTCAGAAGACTAAGGCGATGGGACGGGTGGGCGGTTTGGTGAGACTGAGGTAGGTCGGCGAGTTGTCGACCTTTGCATACGACTTGGCCTTTGAGCCGACTTGAACGTTTACCGTCGGTCGCCGGTCGAGGGAGTGATCCACGCTGGAGATGTATCCGTGAGAGGCGGTGTCTTCAGTGCGGGGTCCGGCCATCCCTGCCCACGACGCGGGTCGCAAGCCCGCCATACGCTTTGGTAGCCGCTGCGTCGATCACGGATCGCCCTACACCGTGGCGTTGCCGGCCTTCCATCGATCCCAAGGGATGTTCCAGTCGCCAAGACCATCGGTGCCCGACAGTGTGGTGGCCACGGTGTTGATGACCTCGACGAGGTCACCGCGTTTGCTGTTGTCGTAGAACCATTTTGCATTCTCCGGACTCAGGTTCAGACAGCCGTTACTGACGTTGGCGCGTCCCTGGCTGCTGACTGACCACGGCGCGGAGTGCACATAGATTCCGCTGTAGGACATCTGGGTGGCCCAATCGACTTCCAAGCGGTAACCCTCAGCCGAGTCGACCGGCACCCCGAAAGTCGAAGAGTCCATGACCAGAGATGAATTGCGGTCGCCGATGAGGTAGGTGCCGTTGTCGGTCGGAGTTCTGTCCTTGCCCAGCGAGACCGGCATCGACTTGACCACCTTGCCGTTTACGCGCACCGTCATCGTCTTAGTGGCGTCATCAACGGTCGTGATCACCTCATCACCGATGGTGAAGCGGCTGGTGAGGTCGCGTTGACCGAAGAGCCCATCGCCCAGATCAACACCATAGGTCTTGACACGAACTTCCACGGCGGTCCCTGGTGCCCAGTATTGGGCTGGGCGCCAACGGACTTCACGATTGCTCATCCAGTAGAACGCCCCCTGCACAGGTGGATCACTGATGACGGTAATCGCGCGCTGGGCGGCCAACCGATCGGGAATGTTCTGGTCAAAACGCACGGCAACCGGCTGTCCTACGCCCACCACCGCCCCGTCACTGGGAACCACCAACGGCATGGTCAGGTCTTGCGGTGACTGGGTCTGGAACGCCGCAGTGCTACGAGCTACCCCGCCCATGCCTAACGCTTCGGCGCTCACGGTGTACTGCCTGCTGTAGCCCAGCGGTTCGGCGGAGTGCCATGTGGTCCCATCGGGACTCAGCTCCCCTTGGACCACTTTGCCGTCTTCGTTGACCATCGCCACCGCAGCGAGGACACCGGTCTCGGCACCCACCGTGACTGGTGACGACACCGACACATCGATGGCGCCGTCGGTGACCGAAGTCCCCACTTTGGGGATGAGAAGATCCGCGTAGGGCGCGCCCTTGTCGACGATGACCCCAGCCGGCGACGCAGGGGAGTTGCATGCAGTCAGTCCCAGCGCTACGCCGATCACCGCCAGCACCACCGCTATCCGCCGGACACAACGCCGCCGCCCCGTCGTTGCGGACTTGACCAGCCTCATGAGTGCATCCCGTCCCTTACGCCCCACATCCATTTCACAGAGCATTCTACGTACATATTGCGTAGATGAAGAATGGCACAGGTGGCGGCTGGAATCCCTGCGGCATAACGCCCACAAGGCCGTCGGTGCTTGTGGCGTGCCACGGACGGACCGGTGACCGCGTATGCCGGGCATACGATTTGACGCGAGCAGAGGTGCCGCGGTGTACGCACCCTCCCTGCCAGTGAGTCCCTGATCACTGCGACGGGCGTGATGTCGGGCTTGTTACCGCTGGGGTTGGCCCTGTGCGCGCTGGTTGTGATGGTGGTGGATTGTGCCCGGTTTATGGCTCGGTGGTCAGCCGATCCAGTAAGGGGCGGAGGTCTTCGGCCAGCAGCGCCATCAGAAACACCGCCGCGACGCGATGTCGGCTGTCGAGAACCATCGTGGTCGGCACGACACTGGCTGGATAGTTGCGTGCTAGGGCGATGAGGGTACGCATCTCGGGATCGAAGATGGAGGGGTAGCTGACCCTGCGGTCGGTGACGAAATCTCGGGCGGCCTCGCGTCTATCGCGAACGTCGATACCGAGGAATTGAACTCCGCGATCGCGGTATTCTTCGGAAATTGTTTCCAGTTCCGGTGTCTCGGTGCGGCAGGGTGCACACCACGAACCCCACACGTTGATCACCACGATCTTTCCGGTGAAGTCAGTGAGCCGTATCGGCTCGTCGGTGAACAAGTCCGGGCCGCTCAACGAACCGACCGTTCCCCGGGCCGACGGCGGGTCGTAGAAGATGGCCGTTTGGCCGCCGGGCGAGACGAAGTCGAAGGTGCCGCCCTGAGCCACCGCACCATCGCCGGTGCAGCCAGTTGCTAACGCGACGATGAGGCCAAGTCCCGCAGCAAGACCCGCAAAATTTCGGACTGCCACCATCCCGACTCCTTGGCACCGGTTGTCAGCGAGCGCTTCTCGCCATCGTCGTCGCGCTTCCCCGCATCTCAACGATCTACGGTAGTAGCCAGTACTTTAGTAGATGGGCGACACACGAACCGCTACCGGCCCTATAGATGGCTGTTGAATAACGCTTACCAAACAACGAGGATGCGCTGCTGGGTGTCTACCAAGCGTTCCGGTCTGTCGGCACATAGCGTCGTCACCACCGTTGCGGCGCCCGCGGCAGCAAGTAGTGCACTTGTGTAGGCAAACCTGACAGAACGGGGCAACCACCGCAATGGCGATCCGTCCGGCCGCGTTGCCACCGATTGTGGTCGCCGTCGCCGTTGCTGACACCGCGATCTCGACCGGTATTGCTCACGCCGCCGGTATTTTTGGCGGCCACACCGTAGTTTCAAGTGCGTCCACAGACCTCACTCACCAGCGTCTTTCGCTGCGTTCGTCGACGCATCCGTCTGTGTAAGCGATGAGTGTTCTGGGACAAGTCGCGTTACCAGGCGGTCGAATTCTTCACCCCATCCGGCGTTGTCGGTGCGCGCCAGCCCACCCATTTCCATTGTCACGACGCCGGTGTCGTCGTCCCGATCGATTTTCGCCCAGACCCGTCGACGACGAACGATGAGCGATGCCAACAGGCCGGCCATCATGGTGATGGCGAACACCAGAACCCAGATCTGCGCGGGGTCGTAAGACACTTGCACGCTGATGAAGTCGGTGATCGCGTCAAACCGGACCGCGGTGCCGTCCTCGAGTCGCGTTTCCTCACCGAGCCGCAAGTTTACCCGGGCCATCCTTGTGAGGCGGTCCTGTTCGATCATGCGCTTGTCCAACGCGAAGATCGATTGAGGACGGCCCGAGTCCAGTCCGGTGTCGCCTTTGTAGATGTCGATGGCCACGGCGGGATTGTTCAGGGCGGGAAAAGCCGAGGACAGAAGCGTGCCGTCGAGCTGTTCGGTCGGGGCGAGCAGTCCTTCGATGGCGATCTGATTCTTCCGACGCTCGCCGGGGTCGGGGTAGTTGCCCGCCGGCGGGTCGAACCGCATCGCTCCCGACGACAGCAACGTGAGCAAATCGTCGGGCTGCCATTGCAGCGTCTGAGAACGGGTTTGTCCGTCTGGAAACGTCACCGTAAACGTTGGTGCGTAGCCGTGACCGAGCAGGTACACGCGATTTCCGCCCACGCGCAGCGGCGCGTTGACTTTCAATTGGTAGGACTGCCAGGTGTTGGTGATCAGGTCTTCGTCGGCTTGGTAGACGATATCGGCCGCAAATGATGTCGCCTGCCCGCTGGGCAGGAACTCGGCATCGAAATCGTTGACCCGCAGGCAGATCGGATAAAGCGCTGTGCCGTCGACGGTGGCGCCTGGCCGGAATGCGTCGAAAGCGGCCGGGGCTGCCGAACAGAATCCCGGCCCTCCGTCGGCGATCACGATCACATTGCCTTCGTAGCCGAACAGCTTGCCGGCCGCCACCGCGACGAGAAGCCCGAGCAGAGAGAAGTGGAACAGCAGATTTCCAGCCTCGCGCAGATAACCCTTCTCTGCCGAGATCTGCACGCCAGCAGCGCTGCTGCGCCTGATCGTGCGCCAACCCCGCAGCTTCGCTACCACCGCATCTGAAACCGCCTGCGGATCCCCGCTAACGGTCACCACCTGGTATTTCGGTAGACGCGCGAGATTGCGCGGTGACCGCACCGGAGCCGCCCTCAAACTGCGGGCATGCTCAATCAATCGTGGTGTCAGGCAACCGATCAGCGAAATGAACAGCAGGACATAGATCGACGTGAACCAGATACTGGAGAACACGTCGAACACCTGAAGGCGGTCCAGCCACGGCCCTAACCGGGGATTATCGGCGATGTAAAACGCAACGGTGGTGGGATTAACGTCGCGTTGTGGCCACAAAGCACCCGGTATCGCCGCCGCCGCCAACAGGAACAGCAGCATCAGCGCTGTTCCCATCGAGGTGAGGCTCCGCCACGTGTTGCGAAGGTAAGCGAATGCGCGGGTCATATCGGCAAGGTCGTGTTGGTGACGAACGTGTCACGCACCCAGGAGACCAGTTCGTTCCACATTCCGGTCACCAACGCCACCCCCACAGCGACGAGCAGGACGCCGCCGAAGATCTGTATTGCCCTGGTGTTACGGCGGAGCCAGCCCATCGCGTGCAGCGCGCGGGCGGATCCCAACGCCAACAGGACAAACGGAACGCCGAGGCCCAGGCAGTACGCGATAACGAGCACCACGCCGCGCAGGATGCTCGGGCCCTCCGTCGCCGAGGCCACCGCGATCACCCCGGTAAGCGTGGGACCCAGGCACGGCGTCCACCCAAGTCCGAACACCGCACCCAGCAGCGGGGCACCCCCAATCGTGGACAGAGACTGCGGAGCAAACCTGGCTTGGCGCTGCAGCCCGGGAATGAAACCCATGAACACCAAGCCCATCACAATCGTGATGACACCACCGACCCGCTGCAGCAACAGTTGGTTACTGATGACGGTCGTGGTCAATCCCAAGATCGCAATAGTACCCATCAAGAACACCACGGTGAAGCCAGCAATGAACAACGCCGCCGCCCCAGCCACCCGCAGCCGAGCACCCTGCCCCGCTGCGTCGTTACCGGCCCCGTCGACCCCGACCACGGCGGCCAGGTAGGAGAGGTATCCCGGGACAAGTGGCACCACACACGGTGATGCAAACGACACAAGCCCCGCCAACACCGACACCGGCAGCGCGAGCACCACATGACCCGAAATGGCAATCTCAGTAAAACCGCTCATGGACGACCGCGCCTGTCCATCGCATCCCGGCACCGCCCGCTACGTCTGGTCACGTCCAACCACATCCTCTACGTATATGCTACGTAGTGATATCACAACCGATAGCTTCGATAGTTCACCGCATCGATACCGCGGACGGGCTGGCCGATCCTTCGAGAAATATTGGCGCTGTGATGCTTTCGCGCTAAGAGCGCGTGCGCGTGCACTGTTGGGTAGACCGCACGTGGTGCCTCGGCGATAGGCTTTGCTTACATCTCGGCTTGGCGGCTGCCAGCTTGCGTCGTGATGCCAATGGCAACAAGATAAAGCTCAAGCCGCACAAGCCAGGTAACCGGCGTGCGTGTTTAGGGACCCTCGCTGCTGCCGGCTCGTTCGGTGGCGCGTATCGGGCGTGGAAACGCGGTCGGTCATCTACAGGGACTGCAGGATTTCGCGCATGTGGTCGATTTCCTGCTGTTGGGTGGAGATGATATCGCGGGCCATGGCCACTGCGTCGGAGAACTGACCGCTGTCGATTTCGGTTTGGGCCATGATGACAGCGCCGTCGTGGTGCTCGATCATCTGCGTGAGAAACAGTCGGCTCGCCTCGGTGCCCTGCGCGTCGCGCAACTCGGCGATGTCTTGCTCGGACATCATCCCGTGCATGCCTTCCATGCCATGATCTGACGCCGCTGGAGCCCCCCACTGTGTAAGCCAGCCTTGCAGCTGTTCGATTTCGGGGGCTTGAGCCGCCTTGATCTCCTCGGCGAGTTGGGCCACCCGCGGATCGATATCCGGCTTGGCCAGCAGGATGTCGCTCATCTCCACGGCCTGCTCGTGATGCGGGATCATGCCTTGCGCGAAGTCGACGTCGGCCTGGTTGTGGCTGTCCTGCGTCGCGGTGTCGACTGCAGTCTGCGCTGTTTGGGCAGTGGGCGTCGAATTGGCATCATTGCTGTCGGAGTTACCGCAGCCGGATAGCGCCACGATCGCAGCGAGTGCGGCGGCGGTGGTCGCCCTTGACTTGTTGTGCATTTCGAGTCCTTCCCTCGGAAACCGTGACGCAGATCGTCGTCTCTGACGCTGCTGGCGGCGGCGACACTCTTGTGATCCACGCAAGCCGGCCAGCGTGCAACTCGATGGAAATCAAGAAGATCCGTGTCCATAAATCCTATCTACGTAAGCACACTGTACGTACGGAGCCCCCGGTGAAGTGCTCAGTCGGTCGACTGCATCCTGTTAAAGTGCTGTAGGACGAACAAGATGTGATGAAGGTCTTCCCCTGGTGCCAGTGGCCGGCCAATGCGGGCACACTGTCCTGTCATTGTGTTCGCGGCGCGCCGGGTTGTTGTTGCCGAAGGCCGATGGGTGTGTGCGCAATGTGAGCTCTGGAGACCAGGTGGTGTCATCGACACCTCGGATAGGGCCGACCGTTACGCTCGGACATCGACGGTGCTCGGGCGCGAATGCTGAGGTGCCGCAACATCTGCCACCAGGAGGACGATATGGCCAGACTGAGCTGGAGGGTCGGATATGTGAAGGCATTGCACCGCGTCCGACGGGGAAAGGGCCCTGCTACCTCTGTCGTGGAACTAAGCATCGACACCATCGAGGCGGTGATCGCAGTCAACTCAATTGTGTTGGTCGATTTCGATTCACCACGCAGTGCTACATCCGCGGAATTCGCGCCGGTCTACGCCGCTTCGGCGCGGTTGCATCCCGAAGTGGTGCATGCGACAGTCGAGGTGGATGCTCAGGAGCGGCTCGTGGAGATCGCCGAAGTGCAAACCATGCCGACGATGCTGGTGTTTCGTGATGGAGTGTTGGTCCTGCGGGAAGCGGGTGCGCTGTCGGGCGTGGTTCTGGAAGAACTGATTCGCCAGGTGAAGCTGGTGGATATGGACGCGGTGCGGGCCGCCATCGCCCCGGGCCAACACCCGACTGGAGCGCGTCGGACAGCGCGCGAGGAAAGGGCCAGTGAAACCGACACCCCGTGGGGCCTTGACGTATGACTAGGTGGGCACCAGTGTTGACCGCGGCGATGGTTAGTGTCGCTGTGGGCGTTTTCACCGGATGCGGCATAGGCGAAGAGCGACCGGAGGTCGTGGCGTCGAGCACGAGCGCCCTCGCTGTCGAGTCTCACCGGCTCGTCGGACCCGACGAGTTCGCAGCTGCGATCACCGAACCTGACCGCGTAACCATCAACGTGCATGTGCCCTACGAAGGCGACATCCCAGGCACGGACCTATCGATCCCGTTCGACCAGATCGACGAGCAGGCCACGGCGCTGCCGGCCGCTCGCGGCACCCCTCTGGCCATCTATTGCCTTACCGGACCAATGAGCGCACAAGCGGCAGAAGATCTCACCGCACTCGGATACACCGACTTGGTGGAACTGCGCGGCGGGATGAATGCCTGGCAGGACAGCGGCAGAACCCTCGTCGGTACCTGACGAAAGGTCGGCGCACCGGCGGGCAACGGCACAGTGGCGATGTTGTAGCCGGCTGCCGACAGCATGTTTGCCGCATCTTTCGGAAATTGGGCATGCGCCCTCGAGATGAGCCGTGCCGTGGGTCTGTGCTGCCGTCGTGGCTATCACGGCTCGGCATCACATCCATGGCTAACACGCTGGCCGCCCTGGTAAGCCGCGCGGAAGGCGCACATCACCGCACACCGGGCAACTGCTCTGAACGTCGGGTTGGCCATGAGCCGCTTGACAGTTCGCGAAGCCGAAAACGATTTCAGTTGAGCAGTCATGACGTCTCCCTTGGTGATAGTGGCCGGCATCCTCGCCACTCGGCACCGCGGCGAGGCGACCTCCCGATGCCCGGTTCACAGCGTACTGCTCTGCTACGTAAGTATGGAGCGCCTCGTCCTTGTACCCGCACAAGCCACGATGCGGCGGCAGCCAGAAGTTGAACCACTCAATCATGCATCAGCCGAACCAGTCCGGCCCGGCTGCGGCGCCGCGCCTGTCGGCGAAGATCCGATCCTACGGGGTTCACCCGTAGATGGTCGAGGTATTCGGCGATTGTCCGTCGGCCGGACCGTGCCGTTCGGGTGTACTCAGCCGGGGGTACCCGCGCGGCGTGGTAGGACCCACGCGGCCGCATATAACAACGACAGCGAAAAGAGGGACGGACATGAGTGTCGCAGGCAACATACTGGAGAGCTACCCACAGAATCTAGGGAGCGTCGATACAGCCGCGTGGACGGCGTGTGTTGAGGCATGCGTGGAGTGCGCGCAATCGTGTACGGCGTGCGCCGACGCCTGTCTAGGAGAACAGTCGGTCCAAGAGCTAACCGACTGTGTTCGCACCAATCTCGACTGTGCCGATGTGTGCGACACCACGGGTCGCGTGCTTTCGCGCCACACCGGCTACGACGCCAATGGCACGCGTTCGGTGCTGGCGGCCTGCGCCACGGCGTGCCGCTCCTGCGGGGATGAATGCGGCAGGCACGCCGAGCGCCACGAACACTGCCGAATTTGCACCGAAGTGTGCCGACGTTGCGAGCAGGCGTGCCAGCAGCTGCTTACATCGCTGGGCTGATCCTGCTAACTTCCAGGAGCGCACCGACCTGGCGAACGCATCAGTGACATGGCTGATCTCGGCACCTGCGTTGCCGACCTGCGCTTTTGCCTCGACGACGCAACCCTTGAGGTGGTCATCGACCATTCGCTGCGGCTCGCGCACTTGCCGCAATGAGCGCGGGCCCCTTAGCGGCTTGGCTGTTGAACGACCGAAGACGCAGGCTGTTTCCGACGACGAACACGCTGGAAAATGCCATCGCTGCCCCGGCCAGCATGGGGTTGAGTAGGCCCAGTGCCGCCAGCGGTATGGCCGCGACGTTGTAGGCGAACGCCCAGAACAGGTTGGTTTGGATGGCGCGCAGCGTGCTGCGGGACAGGCGAATCGCGTCTGCGGCACTGCGCAGATCGCCGCGTACCAACGTGATGTCGGCTGCTTCGATGGCGACGTCGGTGCCGGTGCCCATCGCCAACCCGAGGTCGGCCTGCGCCAGGGCCGCGGCGTCGTTGACGCCGTCGCCGACCATTGCGACCACTTTGCCTTCGGTCTGCAGTCGGGCGACAACCTCAACTTTTTCCTGTGGCATCACCTCCGCGATGATCTGGTCGATGCCGACCTCGGCACCGATCTGGTGGGCCACGATGGCGTTGTCTCCAGTCAGCAGCACCGGTGTCAGGCCCAGAGCGATGAGGTCGGCGACCGCTTGCGCGCTGGTGGGTTTGACTTGGTCGGCGATGGCCAGCAGACCCCGGGGCTGACCGTCCCATGCGACGGAGACCACCGTCTTCCCTTGCCTCTCGGCGTCGGTTTTGGCCTCGGCAAGCTCAGGGGGCAGCGGCAAAGACCAGTCGGCGAGCAGTGATTCACGCCCGACCACAACGGCGTGGCCGTCGACGATGCCTCGGACGCCCTTGCCTTCCACGTTGGCGAAATCCTGCACTGGGGGCAACGTCCCAAGCTCCGCGGCCGCACCGCTGGAGATTGCCTTGGCAATGGGATGCTCTGAGGCATCCTCCAGCGCTCCGGCGAACCTAAGCAGGTCGGCGCGGTCGGTACTGGCGGCGGGAATCACATCGCTCAGCGCCATCTTGCCGGTGGTGACCGTGCCGGTCTTGTCCAGCACCACCGTGTCGATGCGGCGAGTGGACTCGAGCACTTCGGGGCCTTTGATGAGGATGCCGAGTTGTGCCCCGCGCCCGGTGCCGACCAGCAGTGCGGTCGGGGTGGCCAGACCCAGCGCGCACGGGCAGGCAATGATCAGCACGGCGACCGCCGCGGTGAACCCTGCGCTGGCGGGAAAGCCAGCGACAAGCCACGCGCCGAGTGTAACCAGCGACACGGCGATCACGATCGGAACGAAGACGGCCGACACCCGGTCGGCCAGACGCTGCACCTGCGCCTTACCGGACTGGGCGTTTTCCACCAGCTTGGCCATCTGCGCCAGCTGGGTGTCTGAGCCGACACGGGTGGCCCGCACAATGATTCGGCCGCCGGCGTTGACGGTGGCCCCGGTGACAGCGTCGCCCGCGGCGACCTCCACCGGCACCGATTCCCCGGTGAGCATGGAGGCGTCGACGGCTGAGCTACCCGATACGACGACTCCGTCGGTAGCGATCTTTTCGCCTGGCCGCACGACGAACTCGTCGCCGGGAGCGAGCCGGTCGATCGGTATGCGGGTCTCGACACCGTCGCGCATGACCGCCACGTCCTTGGCGCCCAGTTGCAGCAACGCCCGCAGTGCCGCCCCCGCCCGGCGCTTGGAGCGTTTCTCGAAGTATCGGCCAAGCAGCACGAACATCGTCACGCCCGCCGCGACCTCGAGGTAGATGTTGGCCGCACCATCGCTGGGAGCGACGGTCAGCGTGAATTCATGGGTCATGCCCGGCATGCCGGCGGTGCCGAAGAACAACGCATACAGCGACCACAGCAGTGCGGCCGTCGTGCCCAGTGAGATGAGGGTGTCCATGGTGGCCGTACCGCGACGCAGGTTCGTCAGCGCGGCCTTGTGGAACGGCCAGCCTGCCCACGCGACCACCGGGGTGGCCAACGCCAGAGAAACCCACTGCCAGTAGGTGAACTGCAGGACAGGGACCATCGCCATGGCGATGACTGGAACCGATAGCACGATGGCACCGATCAGGCGACGACGCAGCGCGCTCAGTTCCGCGCCGTCGGCATTCTCAACGCCGGAGCCGGCGCCGTGATCCTCGCCGCGCCGCAACGTCGCAGTGTAGCCGGTCTTGTCGACCTCGGTGATCAATGTCTGAGGGTCGGTTCCCGACCGCACGGTGATGTGGGCCTTTTCGGTGGCGTAGTTCACGGTGGCGGTGACACCGTCGAGTTTGTTGAGATTGCGCTCGATGCGCGCAGCGCAGGAGGCGCATGTCATGCCCCTGATATCGAGTTCGACGTGGGCACCGGCGGGCGTGGGTTGCACCGATGATGTTGACATTCAGGACTTCCTCTCAGGCGGGGGACGCATCCGCGGACTCATGGCCGCTGCCGCGGCAACACGCTGGGTCAGGGTGGTCAGCCAACCCGCACAGCGGTGTATCCGGCCTCGACGACCGCTGCCAACACCGCGGCATCGGCGGCGGGCTCGTCGCTTGTCACCACCAACTTTCCCGTCGCAGCACTCACCTCTGCCCGCTTAACACCGTCAAGATCGCGGACTGCGTCTCGAACCGACGACTCGCAGTGCCCGCAAGTCATCCCCGTAACGCGGTATTCCGTCGTAGTCATCCCGAGCTCCCTTTCTCATGATGGCGATGCGGCGATGTTGTTACGCCCGAGCGCCGAGCAAAGCAGCGCCGTCGTCAACCGCCACCATATACCCCTATGGGGTATACAAGAAGGGTGCACGCGATTCTTCATCGAATCTTCATGCGTCCAGTGACGCCGGCCATATCGAGTTGAGGCCAGGACCATTGGGCGTACGGCTTGAGTCAGTAGACAGGCATGCTGATGTTAAACAAGAAATAGGCGAAGGGGTGATCTCACGATCATCGCGATGGTGTTGATCCGGGCGGCGTGAATTTCGGTCGTGGTGTTGGCCATCCGCTACTTGGCTCGTTGCACCAAGTTGTCGCGCATAACCTCTTGGGGCGCAGAGGATCTGCTGCAAGCAGGGCGACGCGCACGGTGAGTTCCCTTGATGGGCCATGCGCTGGGGCGGCCGAGGCGGTGGCTCACCATTCGGTATGTCGCTCCGCGACGCCCATGCAGCACAACGGTTAAGACGCCACAACGACGTGCGTGGACATCTGGAACATCAACTCACCGTCCACGACATGACCTTCGATCACCGGTGCAAGCTCGCCCGCAACAGCTGCGATCAGCTCGGTCCGGGTTTCGGCACTCATCTGGATAAACGCAGGCACTGAGGTCGCCGCGCCGGCGACGGTGAGCGACACGAAATGCTCAGGCGAGGCGAATCGCACGACGAGGGATCGTGGATGGATCGCAGCCTGTTCAAAGCCCGCGTCCGCAAAAAGCGACTGCAGCTCGTCTGCCTTACCTAATGAGAAGGCCACGGCCAGATCAGAGGTTGCCGCACCAAGATGGCGGGCGGTGGCTTCGAACAGTGCTTTGTAGATCGGATGTGCATCGAGAGGCTGCCAAACGCTGAACGCCGCCATGCCGGTGCGGACCAATACGCGGCGGGTTTCATGCAGTGCTGCAATGCGGTCTGCAAAGAATTGAAGTCCCTGCTGGCATAGCACCAGGTCGACGGTTCGACCCGGCAGATCATGGCTCGCTGCGTCACCTTCTCGCCATTCAATGACGGCACCTGCCGGCGGGGGAGCGGCACGCCCGACGGCGAGCATGCCCGGATTGATATCCAGTGCGATCACGTGGCCTTCGGCTCCGACCGTCGGTGCTACTTGGCGTGCGACGCTGCCGGTACCGCAGGCCAGGTCGAGAACTCTTTCGCCGCGCCTCGGCGCGGCATACTCGAGGAGTACGCGCGTGAAAGGGTCGGCGATCGCACGGCCCAAATAGCGCTCGTAGACCTCGGCGGGATCGCGGCTGTCCACTTCGCTCACGGCGTTTCTCCCTTCCTGCCAGCCAACGTTACTCGTAGCCAGTGTGATCCGAGTGCCGCGAACCTCTCCAAAACAGTTCTCAACTTGTCTCGACGCCGTGTAGCGCGGTTTCGGGCGGTGGGCGGTGGATTTGGCTGTCTGGGGCCTTGTCAGGCCGGGTAGGCGTGGATGAGCGCTGTGGAGAGTTTGGGAACGGCGTGGGTGAGGGTGTGTTCGGCGTTGTGGGCGATCTTGTGCGCGTCGAGAAGGCCGAGGGTGGGGTCGATGTCGAGTTCGGCGTCGGCGTGTAGGCGGTGGCCGATCCAGCGCATTCTGAGGCTGCGTACCTCTGTGACGCCGGGTTCGGCGGCAAGCGCGGCTTCGGCGGCGTCGACGAGTTCGGGGTCCACACCGTCGAGGAGTCGGCGGAACACGTCGCGCGCCGCGGTGCATAGAACGGCGAGGATGGCGACGGTGATGAGGATTCCGATGATCGGGTCGGCCAGGGGGAAGCCCAGCGCGACACCGCCGGCGCCGAGAAGCACGGCCAGCGAGGTGAATCCGTCTGTGCGGGCGTGCAGGCCGTCGGCGACGAGGGCGGCTGAGCCGATTCGGCGGCCGACGCGGATGCGGTAGATCGCGATAAGTTCGTTGCCGATGAACCCGACGAACCCGGCGGCGGCGACCCAGCCGACATGGTCGATGGGGACCGGGAGAATCAGGCGGCGTACAGATTCGTAGGCGGCGATCGCTGCCGACAACGCGATCATCGCGATGACGAATAGTCCAGCAAGGTCTTCGGCGCGGCCGAAGCCGTAGGTATACCGCCGGGTGGCTGCTCGCCGACCAAGCACGAAAGCAATCCACAACGGTATGGCGGTCAGCGCGTCGGAAAAGTTGTGGATCGTGTCGGCGAGCAGCGCGACCGAGCCCGAGATGGCCACGATGACGAGCTGAGCGAGCGCCGTGACGCCTAGGACGACGAGGCTGATCTTCACCGCGCGAATGCCCGCGGCGCTGGATTCCAGCGCGTCGTCGATGCTGTCGGCGGCGTCGTGAGTGTGCGGAGCGAAGACTTCCCGCAGCGCGGTTTTGGCTCTCCCGCCCCGGCCAACATGGTCGTGATGAGAACCGCCGTCGCTATGAACGTGCTGGTGCGCCTGATGCGCCTGGTGCGTCATGCGTCGCGTCCTCCTCGCTGCCGTGGCGAGGCGTGGGACTCGGCGATGAGGTGCAACTCGCGCAGTTCTGCGGTGCCACGGTGATGACCGGGCGTGCCGGGGCCGGCGTGCTCGGCATTGAACACCGCATCGGTCACCAGTTGCCCGATGTGATCGTTTTCGAGGCTGTAGAAGATGGTGGTGCCCTCACGGCGAGTACGGACCAACCGGGCCATTCTCAGCTTGGCCAAGTGCTGCGATACCGACGGCGCCGGCTTACTGACGTGCTCAGCCAGCTCATTCACCGCCATCTCTCGATCGATCAGTGCCCACAGCAGTTGGACACGGGTGGCCTCGGACAGCATCCGGAACACCTCGACGACCAAGGCGATCTGATCGTCCGGGAGCCGCCGCCGGCATCCACCACTATCTGCATTCATACGCAGACAATAGACCAGGGTGGGCCGTGAGTCGAACGAGTCACCCACCGAAGGCGGAGAGCTCGTCATGGCCGGGTGACGCTGGTAGCTGCCGCACGGGGGTGGCGGCTGGGGGGAGCCCGATGGTGAACGTGGCCCCGGTGCCTGGTCCTTGACTGCTTGCGGCGATGGTTCCGCCGTGGGCTTCGATGAGAGCCTTGGCGATGGCCAATCCGATGCCGGCTCCGCCCTTGTCTCGGGTGCGTGCCGCCTCGGCGCGGTAGAACCGCTCGAACACGTGGGGAAGATGTTGCGCGGAGATTCCTTCCCCGGTGTCGGTGACACGGACAATCACGCTTTGGGGTTCGCTGTGAGCCCGCACCTCGACCTGGCCATCGGGGGGTGTGTGGCGTAATGCGTTGTCGAGCAGGTTGGCCAGGACCTGTCCGAGTCGGTGCGAGTCGCCCAACACAGGTGGCAGATTCGGTTGTAGGTGCGCCGACAGAGACACTTGTTCGGCGCGGTACTGCTCGGATGCGGCGCTGACCGCGGTGGTGACCACGTCGTGGAGGTCGATCTCCGACATTGACATCGACGCCGAGCTTTCCTCGGCTTGAGCTAGCGCGGCGGCATCGTGGGCAAAGCGCACCAACCGACGGGTCTGATCGCGCAGCATGGCCACGTTCGTCGGATTCAGCGACTCGACACCGTCCTCCAACGCCTCCATATAAGCCTCCAACACCGCCACCGGTGTGCGGATTTCATGGGCCAGGTCGCCAAATAGCTGGCGTCGGGTAGCTTCCACGTCCTGCAGACGCTCGGCCATCTGATTAAACGCCGATGCCAGCGCATCAAATTCTCGACCCAGGTGCGGTGAGACGACCCGCACGCCGTAGCGGCCGTCGGCGACCGCCGTCGCCGCCGAGGCGACCACAGTGATGGAGCGCTGCAGCCGCCGACTGATATACCAGCTGACGGCGAAGGCGGCCAACGCCGAAACCGCCAACGCGCCGCCCACCGCGGCGGCCATCGCGTATCGAAAGGCCTCCTCGGCGTGGTGTTGCTCGGCGGAGTTGGCGGCCACGCCGGCTTGGCGCAGATGGTCACGAAACAACGGCGGCCCGACGATCGCGGCGACAACCCAGGTGGTCACCGCGCCGGCCAGCAAAACCATTGTTTGGGCGACCAGCAGACGCATACCGATCCCGGGATGGCGCTCGATGTGCAGCGATGCTGTCCGGGAGGTCGCAGGGGCGCTCATTGCCCGTTCCCCATCCGGTATCCGACACCGCGGACGGTGAGGACGTAACGGGGCGTGCTCGCGTTTTCGCCGAGCTTGCGCCGCAGATGGCCGATGTGGACGTCAATGACATGCTCGTCACCGACCCACGGTCCGTCCCGCACCGTTTCTAGTAGCTGGCGACGGGTCAACACCGTCGCCGGACGTGCAGACAAGGCCACAAGCACGTCGAATTCTGTGCGCGTCAACCGGATCGGCTCGCCATCGAGCTCGACCTCCCGCGCGGCGAGGTCAATTTGCAGCGCCCCGAAGCGTCGCGGCGGCGGTGCGTGCTCACCGGCGGCTGCGCCATCGACGGCCACCGAGCGGGGCCGGCGAAGCATTGCGCGGATGCGGGCCACAAGTTCTCGCGGACTGAACGGTTTGGTGACATAGTCGTCGGCGCCGACCGTCAGGCCAACGATCGTGTCGACTTCGGTGTCGCGGGCGGTGAGCATGACCACGTAGGCGTCGGAGAAGGTGCGCAGCTGCCGACATACTTCCAGCCCGTCGATACCCGGCAACCCCACGTCGAGAACCACCACATCGGGATCAAACTCCCGCGCCACGGCCACTGCTTGCGAACCATCAACGGCGATATGGGTTTCGAAATGTTCGCGATTGAGGTAGCTGGCCACCACTTCAGCAAGCGCTACCTCGTCGTCGACGATGAGCGCACGGTAGCCGTGCGCCTCAGCACCTGGCTGTGTTGACTTCTGGTTCATGGTGTTCATGGTGCCCGCTAACCACCGCTCACACATCGCCGACCCAACAACAGCACCAGACTCTCCGCCGCACCGGTAGGACCTTCACCAAATCTTTACTCAACCTGCACCGAATCAGCGGGTGGGCCCCGCCGTGGATTACGCGAGGAGGGCGGATCGACATGTTGCCGTACTGGATACGCGGGCGCCACGCTGGCATGGCTTGGGATGACTGGCTGCTGACTACCGGCATGCTGGTCGGGTTTTGGCTGGCGGTCACCGCGATGACCATTGCGCTGTTCGGCACGGTTTCTGGCGAACGCCCAACCGGCATCGTGGCTTCGTCGGCACCAGGCGGGGAGGTCGACGTTGCCGACACAGCCCACCCGGACCGGCGACACCGCCCGGCCGCGGTGATTGATAAGGAATCGACGATCACATGAGTCATGTCCTGTCTATCCCCACACCGGAACTGCACGCACCGCACTACCGCGGCCTCGACCGCTACGAACGGCCCGAGAACCTTGTCGGGCGTACCCCAGTCCTGCGGATCTCTGAGCCGTTCAGTTCCGCCGACCGGGGATTCTGGACCAAGCTGGAAGGGTTCAATCCCGGGGGGCTGAAGGATCGCCCAGCCCTGCACATGGTCGAGCGCGCCCCGCGCGTAATGACCTGCGCCCGGGTGCGCACATTATCGAATTCACGAGCGGCACCTTGGGTTTAGGGCCTGCCCTGGCCGGAATCGTCTACCGCCATCCGGTGACTCTGGTTACCGATCCGGGTATGGAGCCCATGATCGTGTGGATGCTGCGCGCCTACGGCGCCGACGTCGACATGGGTTACCGACCCGCACCCGACCGGCGGCTGGCAGCAGGCACGCAACGACCGGTGTCGCTGAGCTGATGGCCGGCGACCCCGACGCATGGCAACCCGACCAGTACAACAACCTCAACAATGTTGATACGTATCGGCCACTGGCGTTGGAAGTGCAAACTCAGTGGGGACAAGTCGATGTGTTGGTGTGCTCGGTTGGCACCGTGCCGCACATTGCGACTGCCAGCACGCCACCGGCGGATGGAGCGCCGGCGCGGTCGCACTGGTCGCGGGCCGGGCTGCGCGCACCTTCACCGTCGGCACGACGAGCGCCGCGATGTTCCCCGACGGACCCAGCACTTCGACATGTCTACAACGACGACTACTGCCGCCCCCACGATCTTTTGCTCACATCGCCACCGCGCGAGCCTGCGGTGATCGACCATCCACCCAGCGAGTAGTTACATCGTGGACCCGCTGCGAGATCGTCGTTGATCTGGCGCTCACCGGAGGTGAGGTCCGCGGCACCGCGGCGCACTCATCCTCACCCGGACCTTTGGCCCGACCGTCTCAGTGTTCAAACCGCTGACGTTGGCTATGTCTGCCCTGCTGCGAAGTAGTGATACCGCCGGAAGGCGGTAGGCGCGACCGCAATCGGTTTCGTGGGAGTGTCTTCCATCCGGCGGTACATGGTTATCTTGCCGCCGAGTTTCTCGGGGTTTTGGCTGAGGAAACAGAGTCGTTGCAGTTCAGCGTGAGCCGGTATTCAGGTTCAACGATCCGGTAACGATGTCGTGGACGTCGCAACTGTCCAGCCTGCCCCGGAACTACCTCATGATTAGTTCTTAACGACGTTGGACGTGAAACGTTGGTCACCTTGCATTCACTTAGGGGCAGACGGCTGCCGAGTCGGGACGCCACTACTGCCGTGCTGCCTAACTTCGCGATAGCCGCCGCGGCATCGGCATAGGTCTGGCCTACCAAGTCAGGCGCCGCCGCCGCGACCGGGGGCGACAACATTAAACTACTTCCCGCCACGACGACGGCTATCGCCCTCGCGATGGCAATATTCACTTTCACGGTGGGCGCATCCTCCTCGTAGGTGGCATTTCAGCAACGAGTTATGAAAACTGGTGCGGGCCATTTCTTCTCGGCACCCGTCCGTCTCGTCTCAGTCACTGTCTGGGTTCGACCGTGTACTGCGATGTCGGCGTAACGGATGGAGGTCGCGTGAAGACTTGCTTAAGATGCGGTTGAGATGCCTGACATACGTGGCTCCCCTGACGATTTCGTCCGTAGTGAAGCGCTTCGCCCATCAGTTCTTGAACGAATCTTCATTCGATATTGATGGATTCGCGGCGGTTCGAGGGGGACGATAAGACCGTGAGGAAGTCGAGTCGGCGCACGCGAGTCACCAGTGGCGTTGGGATGTTTGGATATCGAGCGCAGTATCGCAGGAGCGGGTTGCCCGGTAACCGACATGTGAGCGGCTCGCTGAGCCAGCGGTGCCCGAACCGGTGTCGGGAACCGGTATCGGTCGCCGCGCGGGAGGGCGAATGATGGGGGACCTGGCGGCGTCGTTCGGCGGTGAGCTGAGCAGACGGAGGTTTCTTGGCGTCAGCGCCGCAGCGGGCCTGGTGTTGGCGGGATGTGCCAGCCGAACCGACGGCACCGTGCCGGATCCGGTGGCGATTGCCGAATCGCGTCGCCCGCACAGTGGCCGTACCGTCAACGCGACACTGAGCGCCCAGCGCACCCGGGCTGACATCGGCGGGGTGATGGCCGAGACGCTGTCCTACAACGACACCGTGCCCGGGCCGCTGCTGAGGGCCAGTGTGGGCGATGAGGTGGCGGTCACCGTGCGTAACCGATTAAACGAGCCGACGTCGGTGCACTGGCACGGCATTGCGCTGCGCAACGATATGGATGGTGCCGCTCCGGCGACCCCCGACATCGACGCCGGGCAGGATTTCACCTACCGGTTCTCGGTGCCCCACCCGGGCACCTATTGGGCGCATCCGCACACCGGCCTGCAAGCGGACACCGGCCTATATCTACCGGTGATCGTCGACGACCCCGCGGAGCCCGGAGACTACGATGCCGAATGGGTTGTGATGCTTGACGACTGGACCGACGGCATCGGATCGAGCCCTCGGCAAATTTATGAAGGGCTGCTCACCATGTCCGGGTCTGCCCACCACATGCCCGGGACCGGTGATATGGACGACATGGCCGCATCCGCGGTTCCCGGGATGGGCGGCACCCGCGGCAGTGAACTGCTCGGTGGCGACGCCGGTGATGTCACCTATCCGTATTACCTGGCGAATGGCCGCATTCCGGGAGCGGCGAGCACATTTCGCGTTAAGCCCGGTCAGCGGGTTCGTATTCGCTTGATCAACGCCGGCTCCGATACCGCGTTTCGGGTGGCGTTGACTGGCCACCGGATGACGGTCACCCATACCGATGGGTTCCCGGTGGCCCCGGCCGAGTTCGATGCGGTGCTGATCGGGATGGGGGAGCGCTATGACGTGGTCGTCACCGCCGGTGATGGGGTCTTCCCCCTTGTCGCGGCCGCGGAAGGCAAGAACTCGGTGGCTCGTGCCCTGCTGGTGACCGGGTCTGGCGCACCTGCTGCACCGGATTTCCGGCCGGCCGAGTTGTCGGGTCGCGTCGGTACGGTCGCGCAGTTGAGCGCGGCGTCCGCCGTGGCGCTGCCGAACCGCACGGCTGACGTGGCGCTGCCCGCCGACTTGGGTGGGTCAATGAGCCCCTACGCCTGGACGATCAACGGCCGCCCCTTCGCCACCACCGATCCACTGGCTGTGCAGCAAGGCCAGCGTGTCGCACTGACGTTCAGCAACATGTCGATGATGTGGCATCCGATGCACTTACATGGCCACACTTTCGAAGTCGTGACCCACGACGGGCGACCCGGGGCCCGCAAGGACACCGTCAATGTGCTTCCCATGCAAAAGCTGACGGTGATCTTTGATGCCGACAATCCAGGGGTGTGGATGCTGCATTGCCATAACACGTATCACCAGGAGGCAGGCATGATGACTAGCCTGAACTACAGCAGTTGATCCCTCGACGCCGAGCCCCAGCGGCCCACCGGACAGAGAGCTGCCCTGGACATCGTGGATCGCAACGCGGGACTGCCAACGCGCATGTGCCACGCGAGAGCGACACTGCCGGGCCCGGATCAGGCGTTGCGGTTCGCCAGATCGGCCAGCAGCTGGCCACGCTGTCCAAAGGGCCGCGGTGGAGTGTAATTGTTAGCTACACACGGGGTCCGGGAGAGACAGTCGGACGTTTCAACCGTCGCCGATACATCGGGGGTCGACTACGAACCAGTCGATCCGCTCACGTTCAATTCGGTGATTCGCGTTACATGCCGCGGGCTGTAGCGGTGAGTCAAAACTCATCACAAACCGATACACACCGTCGCCGATCCCAAGTTGACCTTGATGCGCGCCAATCGGTCACACTGTGTACGTACACAAATAGTACTTCAAGCAGGCACGATGCTCACGCGTGTGTCGCTGGCAGTCGTGGTTCAGGTCAGAATTTGATGGGACACAGAATGATTGCAGTCGCGACAACATGACATCCAGCACTGGTGCCGGTGGGCTTAGCCGTCGGTATCGCGGCCCGGTAACAACACGGCCGCAACTTCGCGCCACAGCTGTGGCGTGGTTGTGCGCTGTTACAGTGGAGAAATTGTGAACTACCACGGCTTGCGCACCACCTCATGGCTGCGCCGACTGGCCGGTGTCGTGCTGGTGTCGTGGGTGCTGGTAGTTGTCGCCACCGAGTGTGGTGTTCCGTGTTTGGATGCACCGGCCCCGACCAGCCCGCACGCTCATGCCTCCTCCCTTGTCCATCAGTTTGCTGATGTTGTTGATCACCCGCACGCCGATGACGGGTCTATGGCGCACGCTCAGCTGAACCTCACCGCTGGGGCGTTGCCCCGCGTCACCACATTGGCTATGGCGCTCGGGCTGGCCTTCGTCGTGGCTTTGGCGCTGGGCGGGTGGGGGACTGCTGTGGGTGTATCGATGCGCGGTCCGCCTCGCCGGGGCCCGTCAGTTCTCTCAGGTCGAGCTATTTTGACTCGTTTTTGCGTCATACGCAGCTGACTGGGCGCGACTGGCCCGGTCCGCCGCACGGGGCCGGGTCACCGACCGCCCAATCACCCACAGCCGTAGCGCTTCTCAAGCGCGGCTTCGACGCAGAAACGACCCAAACCCATGAACCATGACCTATCCGTACACACACCTGACCCGTCTGCCTCACGAAAGCCAGCACTGGGCCGCTGTCACCGGCCTGCCACCCTGGTCGGCCACACCCCGGTGTTGTGGATCGATGCCCCTTTCAGTTCTGGCGCGCGCGGATTTTGGGCCAAACTCGAGGGTTTCAACCCCGGCGGGATGAAAGATCGTCCGGCGATGCACATGGTGCAACAGGCCCTGGCCCGCGGTGATCTACGCCCTGGTGGCCGCATCGTGGAATCCACCAGCGGAACCCTGGGCTTGGGCCTGGCGCTGGCCGGCACGGCATATGGCCATCCGGTGACGCTGGTTGCCGACCCCGGTATGGAACCGATTGTCCAACGCATGCTCACCGCCTACGGTGGGAAAGTGGATCTGGTGGCCGAACCGCACCCACAGGGCGGCTGGCAGCAGGCCCGACGCGACCGGGTGGCCGAGATCTTGGCAGGGAATCCCAACGCCTGGTATCCCGATCAGTACAACAACCCCGACAATGTCGACGCATATCGGGGATTGGCGCTGGAATTGCAGGCACAGCTCGGGACCATTGACGTGTTGGTCTGCTCGGTAGGCACCGGCGGGCATTCGGCCGGTGTGGCACGCGTGCTGCGCGAATTCAATCCCGACTTGCAGTTGATCGGCGTCGACGCCATCGGTTCGACGATTTTCGGCCAGCCCGCAACCACGAGGTTGATGCGCGGACTGGGCTCCAGCATCTACCCCCGCAACGTGGACTACAACGCATTCACCGAGGTCCACTGGGTGGCACCGGCTGAGGCGGTGTGGGCATGTCGCGCCTTGGCGGCCACCCACTACGCCAGCGGCGGGTGGAGTGTGGGAGCGGTAGCGTTGGTGGCCGGTTGGGCAGCGCGAAACTACCCGAAGGGTACGACCATTGCCGCAGTGTTTCCCGATGGTCCGCAACGCTACTTCGACACCGTCTACAACGACGACTACTGCCGGACCCACGGACTCCTCGAAGGCCCACCGGGACTAGAGCCAGCGGTCGTCGGCGACCCGACCGAGCGCGTCGTGCAGTCATGGACGCGGTGTGCGCGCGTGCATGACCCAGCTGTGGTGGCACTGTGAAGGCCTTCGCCGCACAGTTCGGTAGCTTCGGCTGGCCGAGCCGACTTTTGATGATCAACCAGTTCGGCATCAATCTGGGTTTCTACATGTTGATGCCATATTTGGCGGGGTATCTGGCAGGTCCTTTGGGATTGGCCGCGTGGGCGGTCGGCCTGGTGTTGGGGGTGCGCAATTTCTCCCAACAGGGCATGTTCATCGTAGGCGGCACTCTGGCTGACCGCTTGGGCTACAAGCCACTGATCGTGGCCGGATGCCTACTGCGTACCGGCGGCTTCGGTTTGTTGGTCGTGGCCGAATCATTGCCAATGGTGCTCATCGCCTCAGCGGCAACAGGTTTCGCCGGGGCGCTATTCAACCCGGCAGTACGGGCCTACCTCGCAGCTGATTCCGGGGAGCGGCGCGTTGAGGCGTTCGCCGTATTCAACATCTTCTACCAGGCGGGCATCCTGGCAGGACCGCTGGTGGGGCTGGCGTTGATGATGCTCGACTTTCGGACCACCGCCGCAGCCGCGGCAGTGGTGTTCGCACTGCTGACCATTGCTCAACTGTTCGCCCTACCGCAACACAGCGCCGCCGATGAACCGAAGAAGACCTCGGTGCTCGACGACTGGCGCGCCGTGGCGGCCAACCGGTCGTTTCTGCTGTTCGCAATGGCGATGGTCGGTTGCTACGTGCTGTCTTTCCAGGTGTATCTCGCACTGCCCTTGCACGCCGCCATCTTGGCACCGGACGCCCAATCGGTCTTGGTGGCCGCAATCTTTGTAGTATCCGGAGTCATCGCAGTGGGTGGGCAATTGCGCATTACCCGCATCTTGCGCGCGCGGTGGAGTCCCGGGCGATCCCTGATGATCGGAATGCTGGTTTTAGCCGCCGCGTTCGCGCCCCTAGCCGTCATACCCACCCCTGAACGTTTCGGTCTGGCCGCAGCCGTCATTGCATTACTAGCCGCGGCCGCACTACTGGCGGTCGGATCCGCAGCAGTGTTTCCCTTCGAGATGGACACCGTAGTATCGCTTTCCCGAAACCGTTTGGTGGCGACCCATTACGGCTTCTACAACACCATCGTCGGTGTCGGCATACTGGTCGGCAACCTGGCCACCGGGGCGCTCATGCAGACCGCACGCGACGCCGGCGCGCCCGAGCTGATCTGGATCACGCTGGGTCTGATCGGCGGGCTCACGGCAATGGCGCTGTTCTACCTCGACCGCAGCGGCCGGTTGCAACCGGCGCCGGCCGAAATAGCCGCCGAACCCGATTAGCGATGTAAAGCGCGCGGCCCCCTTGTGCAGTGAAAACAGCAGCACCCACGCCGACCTACGCACACATCGTGCCCCGTGCTCCAACTATCCTGCGCTGAACCAGCAGCGCGCCATGGCTGCACAGACCGCTACGTCAGACCGCAGCGGATCGATTGGCCGCCGCTGGCACCAATTGGCCTGTCGAATGGTGGGTGCGTGGCAAGGGGACGGTAAGCTACGTCGTCAAACAGCGGAGGTTCTAGCGGTGCGAGTGCGTGGTTTCGGCCAGTTGGAAGCGGTCATCATGGATCGCGTGTGGAACTACGGTCCCGATGCGGCAGTGACCGTGCGCGATATCTTCGACGAACTGACCTCCGAACGGCGAATCGCCTACACCACGGTGATGTCGACGATGGACAATCTGCACACCAAAGGGTGGCTGACGCGCGAACGTGACGGGCGGGCCTACCGCTATTGGGCAACCCTGACACGCGAACAGCACACCGCGCGCCTGATGCACGAGGCGCTCAAGGGCGGCGGACGTTCCGACGTGGTGCTGAGCCACTTCATCGAACAGATCGGGTCTAGGGAATCTGAGCGGTTGCGCGCGGCGCTGCGTCGGGTGCCAAAGAAACCGCCGAGTAAACGGTGAGCCTCGCTGCGTGCCTGCTGTTGTACAGCATTGCAGTGTGCCTCATCGGCCCGCCGATGTTGCGCCAGCTGACTCGCGCAGGTCACGCTCCGCGTTGCGGTGTTGCCGCGTGGCTGGTCGCAGTTGCCAGTGTTCTGATCAGCTGGTTCGCGGCCGCATTGCTGACCGTGGCAGAGTTGCTCACCGGTGGTGGGCACCACACCGGTGTGCTGGCGTCGTGTTTTGCGTTCGTGTGCGACGTGGTCTTCGGACACGCCGGTCGTATCCCCCAGATACTGCTGCTTGCCGCTGCAGCAGGCGGTGTCATGGCAGTGTCGGTAGCCACCGTCCGATTGGTGAAAGGTTTTGTTGGCCTGCGGGTTCGCACACGCGAGCATGCCGAGGCGGTGCGGCTGGTCGGGCACCCCGCCAGCGATGACGGCGTCTTTGTTGTCGATTCCAGCGAGCGGGTCGCCTACTGCGTGTCAGGGCGGCCGCCGGTCATCGTGGTGACCACCGGAGCCTTGGCAGCTCTCGACGCCGACCAACTCGGCGCGGTACTGGCCCACGAACGCGCTCATCTGGCAGGCCGCCACCACCTGGTGCTGGGGGCGCTGCGCAGCATCGTTACCGTCTTCCCGAAGCTCGCATTGATGACGCAGGGTGCCACTGAGGTGTCGAGGATGCTGGAGATGTGCGCCGATGACGCGGCAGCGCGTCGTTTCGGTAACCGCACCCTGCTCTCGGGGTTGATGTCTCTGGCAGGGGTGGCGGCGCCGGCGGGGGCGTTGGGGGCAGCCGGCGTAGCAACATTGAGCCGCGCCGAACGTCTGGCTGTCCCCGCGACCCCACCGATGCGGATACGCGCTCGGGCGGCGTTGATCAGCGCATCGGCGATGATTGCCGGTGGCCCGTTGGTCACTTTCACGTTGATGGCCACAGGCACGCTGGTGTGCTGAAACCTCGAGGCGCCAAGACGCTGACGTGTGAACGTGGCCGGTAGCCTCGGCGACCGAAACTGACCGAAATGGACATCTTCGCGCCGAACGACCCGTACGTTAACGCCGACTGAGCACGACCCTCAGATTCTGAGGCGTGTTCCACACCATGGATATCGCGCTGCCCGCGAACATGATTCGGCTCCACACGGGCCGGTGCCGTCGTGAATTTCCGAGCGCGAGCGCGGGCTAGTGCACCATTGACCTGATTTTGTGCCGTGCTCCCACCAACCCAACGAGATCGGGCGACGTCCCGAAGACTTGTGTAACGGCCCGCTGTCGTACTATGTCGGTCAGTAGAAGTTGACGGTAACCATTTCAAGTCTTCGAAGCGTGCGGGGTTCACTGATGATGACCCGATCCACCCCGCCTACTTGCTGTCAGGAGTTGTGATGTCCGACCCGGAGCAGGGACACGCCGGCCACCAGCCGGGATCCGCCAAGCACGAGCACGCCAGCCAGACACAGAGCCCAACGCCGAGCGACGCAGATCCCCACGCCGGGCACGGAGAGCATCTGGCCTACATCGGACACGACGCCGATGCCGGGCATGCGGACCATGATCGACATGCCGGACACGGCGCGCACGGCGAGATGTTCCGCCGCCGGTTCTGGGTCAGCCTCGTTCTGTCGGTACCGGTGGTTGTCTTCAGCCATATGGTCGCCGAACTGCTCGGCTACACCCGGCCCGACTTTCCCGGCATGCCGTGGATCGCTCCGATTCTGGGCACGGTGATCTTCTTCTACGGTGGCATGCCGTTTCTCACCGGCGGCTGGGCCGAGCTGAAGTCCCGCCGTCCCGGGATGATGCTTCTGATCGGGATGGCGATCAGCGTCGCGTTCATCGCCTCGTGGGTTACCACCCTGGGGGTCGGGGGCTTCAACCTGGATTTCTGGTGGGAGCTGGCGCTGCTGATCGTCATCATGCTGCTGGGGCATTGGCTGGAGATGCGGGCCTTGGGTTCCGCATCGGGGGCACTGGACGCGCTGGCTGCGATGCTGCCCGACACCGCCGAGAAGGTCACCGACGACGGAGTCCGTGAGGTCGCTGTCTCGGAGCTGGATCTTGGCGATGTGGTGCTGGTACGCGCCGGTGCCCGGGTGCCGGCCGATGGCGCCGTCACCGACGGTCGCGCCGAGGTAGACGAATCAATGATCACCGGTGAGTCCAAGCCGGTGACCCGACAGGTCGGCGATACCGTGGTGGCTGGCACCGTCGCCACCGACAGCGCCCTGCGGGTTCGGATCACCGCGGTCGGCGACGACACCGCCCTGGCCGGCATTCAGCGCATGGTCGCCGATGCCCAGGCGTCGTCCTCGCGGGCCCAGGCGCTCGCCGACAAGGCCGCAGCCTTCCTGTTTTATTTTGCGACCGGCGCGGGCATCATCACTTTTTTGGTGTGGGCGCTGCTACTCGGGAATCTCGATGAGGCGGTGGTCCGCACCGTCACCGTGCTGGTCATCGCGTGCCCGCATGCCCTCGGATTGGCGATCCCACTGGTCATCGCGATCTCCACCGAACGCGCCGCCCGGGCGGGGGTCCTGGTCAAAGATCGGCTGGCGCTGGAACGGATGCGCACCGTCGACGTGGTGCTCTTCGATAAGACCGGCACCCTGACCGAGGGGCGGCATCGGGTCACCGGCGTCGTCGCCACGACCGGGATAAGTGAGGAGCAGTTGCTCGCGCTGGCAGCGGCGGTCGAGTCCGACAGTGAGCATCCGGTGGCCCGCGCCATTGTGGCCGCGGCGCAATCGCGCGTGCCGTTCAGTGAGCGGGTCGTCGCTTCGGATTTCCGGTCGCTGCCCGGTCGCGGCGTACGGGCCAGGGTCGACGGGCTGGACGTCTCGGTCGGTGGCCCGGCGATGCTGGCCGACCTGCGACTGCCGGTCCCCGAAGGTGTCAGCGCGGTGACCCGCGGGTGGGTGCAGCGCGGCGCCTCGGTGCTGCATATTGCCCGCGATGGTCATGTGCTGGGCGCGGTGGCGCTCGAGGATGCCGTTCGGGAGGAATCGCGTCAGGCGATCGACGCTCTGCATGCGCGAAACGTCAAGGTGGCGCTGATTACCGGCGATGCCCAACAGGTCGCCGACGCGGTCGCTGCCGATCTGGGCATCGATGAGGTGTTCGCCGAGGTGCTGCCCGAACATAAGGATGCGAAGGTCGCCGAACTGCAGAGCCGTGGGCACCGAGTGGCGATGGTCGGCGATGGGGTCAACGACGCGCCGGCGTTGGCCCGCGCTGACGTCGGCGTCGCCATCGGTGCCGGTACCGACGTCGCGATCGAGTCTGCTGGAGTGGTGCTGGCGGCCAACGACCCGCGAGCGGTGTTATCGATCATCGAACTTTCCCATGCCAGCTACCGCAAGATGTGGCAGAACCTGGCGTGGGCGACCGGATACAACATCATTGCCGTGCCGTTGGCCGCTGGTGTGCTGGCCCCGATCGGGGTGGTGCTCCCGCCGGCTGCAGCCGCAGTGCTGATGTCGATCTCAACGATCGTCGTCGCGCTCAATGCACAGCTGTTGCGCCGACTCGATCTCGACCCCGCCCGCTTGGCCCGCCCCCGACTGACCACTGGCCACAGCCGCGTCAGCAGAGACGCCTCAGTCAATTCCCATGTCTAGAAGACTCCTCCGTGGCCGGATTGGTGCCGTCGTCGCTGTCACAGCGATCATGCTGGCGGCCTGCGGAACGCCCCCGCGACCATCGGCGCCGACCCTGCAGGAGCCGGCATCCAGTGCGACCCCGCCGGCACCCAGGGTGGCATTGACGCCTGCGCTCGACCATGTGCACGGTCTGCATCTCGACGCGCAGGGAACGGTGTTGGCCGGCACCCACACCGGCTTGGTCGCGATCGACACCGCCGGTCGCACCGCACGCATCGGTGAATCCGACGATGACTTCATGGGGTTGACCGGAGTGCCGGGGACCGACCACCTGTTCGCCTCCGGACATCCTGGAGCGTCGAGCTCGATGCCCAACCCGTTGGGGTTGATCGAAAGCACCGATGGTGGGCGTAACTGGGCGGCGAAGTCGCTGACCGGCGAAGTCGACTTCCACGCCCTGGCCACCGACGGCGAGATTCTCGTCGGATTCGACGGCCGCTCCGGTCTGTTGATCTCCACCAACGCTGGCACTGAGTGGTCCAAAGGCGCCGCGTTGCCTGCCGCCGCACTCGCCGTCACCGACGCCGGCATGTGGGCGCTCACCCGCGACGGGCTGCAGCACAGCACCGACACCGGCCGCACCTTCACCACCGTTGCCGGCGCCCCCAGCCTGGTTTTGTTTTCCGCGGCTACAGATGGATCACTGTGGGGAGTCGATACCGGTGGCACTACTTGGCGCAGCCGAACCGGGCAGGCGTGGGAGCAGCGCGCCGTTGTGGGTCGAGTGGAAGCAGTGTTGGCCATCGACTACGACACCGCCTACGCCGCAACTGCCCAAGAGCTCTACACGTTGGACTGAAGACCGATCCCTTTTAGCACCCCCATAGGCCGTGAGTGAGCAATCGGTGCCAATGGGGCCGACCAACTACGGAGACGGATAGTATGTACGTGGGGCGGCTGGGGTGTCGGTCCGACCCCCTAGCCGGTATCGCTGCCTCAGTCGCCTCTTTTCTGCACAGCGCGGCGCTATGTATCGGTCGCATAGAAGGAAGGATGGTTCAGCTAAGGAAGTGGCTGCGTGCCACTTCGCTAGATGGCTCTGTCACGGTTTTCGGTCAGATTGCTGTCGTAGCAGCGAATCATGGTGTATATCCACCGAAATAGGCCACCGGGTTCTGAGAGTTGACATGGCCATCGGCGATACGAACCTGCGGGCTAGTGCGTGGTCGAAACTTTTCCTGAAAGGACAATGAAGGTGCAGAAATTCATGAAATTTGCAGTGGCCGCGGCATCGATGCTTTTTCTAGCAAGCTTCGGCATACCGACAGCTTCCGCAGTGAACCAATGCCCGCACATGTTCGGATCACAACAGCAGTTCACTGACGGTGCAGTGGGGCAGCATTGGACCGCCAACGATCTTCGGGAAAGCTCCGAGGTGCTCCCGGGCTACACCACGGCTGGGAAACTATGGGAGGCCGACGTGTCCGTGGCGGCCACCAGCGGCACCGTCACTCCGCTCATCCCCAATTTCCAGGCCGTATCAGATTCCGGTGTCCGGTATCCGGTGTTGTGGCAGGTTCCTAGCGCAAACGGGATCTCAGGTGCAACCCTCAGCCAAGGTCAGACATCCACGGGCAAACTGTACTTCGATGTCACGGCCGACGATCCCGTTGCGCTGATCTATACCACCGGCGCGGCGCACCCTGCGATGATGTGGTGCTGCGCAGGCTCGATGATGGACATGCCGATGGGCCCCGGAATGGATATGGGGCACATGCAAATGAATCCCGAGATGAGCATGGCCGATTGTCCGTGCGACGAAGTGGGGACGTCGTGCCCGTGCTGTGCACATCACGGGATGTAAGGAAAGTGTGCGAACACCGTCCGTACCACAGCGTGGCGGCGAAACATGTCGAACAGGTACGAGGTGGTTTGGATGCACGGCGGTGACCGATGGATGTGGCACGACAGTTGGGGTTGGGGCGGTTGGACTCTGATGGCCGTTGCGATGGCGCTGTTTTGGGTGGCGATCATTGCGGTTATCGTGTTCGCCGTGCGGTATCTGATCTCAGAACGCAGCAGACGCGTTTCGTCGCCCCGCGCCAGAAGCGGTAGCGGCGTAAGTGGCAGTCGCGCAGAAGATGTGCTCGCCGAACGCTATGCACAGGGCGAAATTGACGACGACGAATACCGTCGGCGCATTGCCCTGCTCAGGGAGCATAAGGCCGCGCAATGACCAGCTTCCTGCACTACGGAATCGAAACGCCCTCCCGTTCAGCCACATTGGTTATGCCTCGGCTGTGGACAACTGCGGCGATTCTACTGTTGGGATTGGCGGACAGAGGCTGTTCCAACGCTGCGGATCGGCCCGATGATCAGCCGGGCACATTACCGTCGTCAGCTTCGGGCGTGGCCGGTTCGCTATCGGTGGCGAACGAGGGCGGTGACAGCCTGACGGTCATCGATGCGGCGAGAGTGAGAGGTGATCACCACACTCGGGGGGATCGAAGCTCCGCACAACGTACAAGTCGGCCGGGACGGGCAGACCGTGTACGCCGTCAGCGGCAGCAATACGATGGTGGCCATTGATGCAGTGACATACGGCGTCAGGGCCATCGCGCCGACGGGCGGCGGGCCTGCCCATGTCATCGAGACGAATGACAAGATTTACGTGACCAATTCGGCGGACGGCACGGTGGCGGTGTACCGGGCAGGTGAGCTGCAGCCGATTGGGCAGATCACTGTTGGCGGGATGCCGCATGGTCTGCGGCCCTCGGCCGACGGCTCGATCGTCGTGATCGCCAACACCATGGAGGCCGCACTGGACGTGATCGACCCCGCAACTGACACGGTATTGGGTTCTGTTCCGGTGGGCGCGAATCCAGCCCAGGTGGCGGTCACCGCGGACGGGCGGTTCGCGTATGCCGGAATCACCGATCCGTCCGCGGTCGTCAAGGTGGATCTGGACGCCTACACGGTGGTCGCCGCCGCTCCGGTCCCCAGCGACCCCGTGCAGGTGTATCTGACACCCGATGAGGCCACCGTCATATCGGCTGATCAGGGCACCCGCGATGAACCAGGCAGCACGGCGTCGTCGATCGATACCGCGACAATGACGGTCCGCAGCACCGCGACCACTGGTTCAGGACCACACGGTGTGGTCGTGGATACCGCTGGAACGCGGGCATGGGCGACGGCTTCGGCAACACACCGGGACGTGACAGTTCCACCTCAGCCGGATGCTCGATCGAAATGGCAGCGCGGTGAGGAGGATTGCCGTTGTGCGGCACTGCTCGCCTGTCTGGCAGTGGCGATAGGCTGCGTGGATGCCGTCACCCGCCGTCCGCGCGGCCGGTCCGGACACCGAGCTGGATCGGCGCACACAGGACAGGATCCTGCGCGCTGCGGCGGCTGCGCAGTCCCCGGGAACGCGACGGGCTTACGACAGCGCGTGGCGCCGCTTCGAGAACTGGTGCTCGCACCAAGGGCACCAACCATTGCCTGCCGCACCGGCTGTGGTCGCCGCGTATCTCGTCGACGCCGCGGACACCGTTGACGGTGACGGCCGGCGCTCCTACGCCCCGGCGACGCTGAGCAAGTGGGTCGCAGCGATCTCCGACCGTCACCGCCGAGCGGGCGCCGACACCGCGCCGACGCAGCATCCCGTGGTGCTGTCGACCATCGCCGGCATCCGTCGCGAGTACGCCGCAGCTGGTGATCGCCCCCGTTCTCCGAGGACACCGCTGCTCACCGACGACGTGCTCGTCATCGTCGCCGCGGCCCGCGACCAGGCGCTCGGTTGGGCCGAATCCGTACATGAGCGCCGAGATTCAGCTCTGCTGCTGATGGGCTTCACCGGCGCCTTCCGCCGCAGCGAGCTGGTCGGGCTCACTGGCGCCGACGCAGTCCTGCATACCCTCGACGGCGTCCACGTCCACATCCGCCGCTCCAAGACCGACCAGGAGGGTCAGGGCCGGGTACACGCCCTGCCCCGCGCCGAGGACCCGAGACGCTGCCCGCCGTGCGCATTCGCCCGCTGGGCGCAAGTGGTCGCAGCTTTCGACGACGGCGGACGCTCGGCGGTGATCAGGCTGCTTTCCGGGGAGGACCTCGGCTTGGCCGTTCACGTGTGCCAATCGCCGGGGCAGCGTGAAATCCGCGCCCGCCGTGCGATTTTCCGGTCCATCGCCCAGAACGGCAATCTGTCGGAGACGGCGATGTCGGGGGCCGCGGTGCACGCCGCGATCCGCCGCCGCGCTGCCCGAGCCGGGTTCCCGGCATCCGCGGTGGCTCGACTGGGCGCGCACAGTCTGCGTTCCGGGTTCGTGACGCAGGCGTTCCGCAACGGTGCCGATGCGCACGCGATCATGCGTCAGACCGCCCACCGCACCCCGGCCATGGTGGAGCGCTACGCGCGGGAAGAGGCGCCGTTAGTCGGCAACGCTGTCACGTCCCTGGGACTGTGACCGTGTCGGCGGATGCGCGCAGTGGCGCTGTGTGGCAACTGTTCACCGACTGGTGCACCGCACTGGGGCACCGCGCCCTTCCAGCTGGCCCCGCGGTGCTGGCGCAGTTCATCGCCGCCAATCCCGCCGCGCAGGGAACCCAGCGGCGCCGGGTCGGCGTCGTCAACGCGGTTCACCGACGATGCGGGCACCCCGAGCCGGGACGAGCCGAGACAGTCCGGCAACTGATCGATGCCCGGCGAGGCGCGAAAGCACAGATGCGCGGCACCGCTGCGGCCGAAGCGATCAGCCGCCTACCTGAAACCGGCTGGCCCACCGCGCTGTTCGCCCGCCGAGACGCGATTCTGCTGGCACTGTCGGCTGCTGCGGTTCCCCTGCGGGCCATCGCCGAACTGCGTGCCGGCGATGTCCAGGCCGACATGCTCAGCGACAGCCTGGTCATCACAGTGAACGGGGAAACGTTCAGAACCCCGGCCAGTTTGGCGCAAGGGGATGTATCGCCGAGGAAGGTTCTCGCACAGTGGTTGCGGGTCCGCGCCATTCAGCACCACAGGCCGAGCCCGCGCTGGTTGGCTGCCTACCTGCGGGGCGAACCGGTGCCCGCGGTCGGTGCGGTTCCTGACGACCTGGCACTGCTGACGCCGATTGACCGCTGGGGAGCGACGCCGTGGCTGCCCACACCGCTGCGTCCGGCCTCGGTGTCGCACATCGTGAACTCACACCTCAACGGCTGGGCCAGACCGCACCCGGCGATCACCGGAACACCCGAACGTGACCCGATATCACCCGCACTGCCCGAGCCGCCGGTTCCCGCTGCACTGCTCGATCCCGCCAGCTTCACACGTGGAGTGGCCGCCCGGCGCCGCGCGGCGGGTGCGCTTGACGGCGTGACCGATGTGCTCGACGACGTCGAGAGTCGCGCTGACCGGATCCTCGAGGACCTACTACGTCTACTCGACGAACCTGTTCCGCCGCTGCGAGCAGAGGTGTGACCCGGCAACCGAATGCGGTATGAGTCTGCAGCGCGGCGCACGCCAAGCTCCTCTTAGAGGATCTCCTGCACCGCCGCGGCGGTACACAGCGGGCAGGGGTTCGGCCCCGAAAACCGCACCCGCTGTGTCAGCGCCGCCTACTTGGAGTCGGACCGGGAGCTGCTGCTGGCATTGTCGGTCGTCTTCTTGACGCTGTCCCGCACCTTGTCACGGACGCTTGCCGCGCCTTTCTCAGTGTCCTTTATCTGTAGGCCGGTGGTGGGTGTATCTGGTTGTGGCTCATGGTGTGTGGTGGGCAGCGTGCTGCCGTGAGGAACGGTGTTATTTGAGGGCCTGTATCTGGTGGTTGAGGGTGGTCTCGCACGGCGGTGGGTAGTTGGAGGGCGAGGTCGATGAGACGTGCGGCGATGCCGCCGCGGATGCGGTTGCCCGTCGCGCGGGGTTGCATCCCGTACCTAGGTACGGGTTTATCGTCGGGGTATGGCGATCAAGGATGTGTCGGGTTGGGTGCCGCAGTCGTGCTCGCTGCCCTCAGTGGAGCGCCCGCTGCGGGTGGCTGAGTTCGACCGGTTATTTGGCGAATCGGTGTTGCGGTCGACGCGGCTGAGCAGCACTCGATTGGATCTGGCGCTGGCCGGTGAGGCTGAGCCGGAGGCGTGGGAGCTGGCTGCGCGGGAAACGGGGTGCTGCTCGTTTTTCCGCTTCGGTTTCGAGTCGGTCGGCGCCGATGTGGTGATGCGCATTGAGGTTCCGCACTCGCACGTTCAGATGCTCGATGCACTGGCTCGCCGGGTCGACGCGATGGCTGGGGGTGAAGTGCGGTGAGCGAGGCGGGATTGCGCATCGGTGAGGTGGCCGCGGCGGTCAGGGTGAATATCGAGACGTTGCGTTACTACGAGCGGCGCGGACTGCTGGTCGAGCCGCATCGGTCGTTGGGCGGGCATCGGTCGTATCCGCCGGAGACGGTGACGACGCTGCGGGTGATCAAAGCCGCGCAGCGTCTGGGGTTCACCTTGGATGAGGTCGGGGATTTGTTGGCCGCGACCCGGTTGGGCGGCCGCTCGGATGCGGGGTTGCGAGCTCGGGCGGTGCTGAAGTTGACCGAGGTCGACCAGAAGCTGGCCGAACTGTCCGCGGTGCGGGACACGCTGCGCGCGACGCTGGAAGCGGGCTGCGAGGACCTTCTGGTGTGCGCGGAGAGTCCGTGTTGTCCACTGCCTTTCAATGGCGATCCGGTCCGGTAGACGCTGGTGGGCGGTGATCGGCGTCGGGGCGCTGGCCTGTGCGGGCTGTTGTGTGGTGGTGCCGCTGCTGGCTGCGGCCGGCCTGGCTGGAAGCGGTGCGCTGCTGGTCGGGGCTGGATGGCTGGAGCCGATCGGTTTCGCGTTGGTCGCTGTCGGGGTGATCGGCTTTGTGGCCTCGCGGATCCGGGCCCGCCGCCCCCCGAGGCAGTTGCTCACCGGGTCACTCGCACGATGCGTGCGGCTGCGGCTCAGTTGATCCGATCATGCCCGGGGTGCGGTCTGAACCCGCTGGGCGCGAACGACTCTGACTTCGTTCTCGGACCCACCCTGATGCGAGTTGGGGACCGAGCCCTGATCTCGCAGGTCCGGCGATGACAACGCCGTCGTGGCACCGAGAAACCGCGACCGGCGGCACGGCATGAGTGTGTTCGGGCCTTGACCTTCCAGCTAGGTCAAAGGCTTAACGTGCGCACTGTGGGTGTCCAGAACCTCTCGCAGCGCCAGCGCGGCAACGACGGGGTCGTCCGAGTCCGCGACCGGTCGGGGATAGGCCGCTATCGATGGCTGCTGTGCGGACTCACGCTGATCCTTTTCGGTATCGCGACCCATGCGGGTTTGCTGGTGGCCGCCGGTGTGGGAGCCATCGGCGCGGCGGCACTGCTGGGCTCGGTGACTGTTGCCGCGTTCGTTGTGGGGGCTGTGGTGTCTTTACCGCCGACCCCACCGCGGAGGAGCTTGCTGAGTATCGGAGACGGTGGCGAGATTACAACGGTTGACCAGCCCCGGTGTCTGGTCAGATGCGGTTCGGGTTGACCTTCGAGCTAGGTGGAAGGTTTAGGGTTCGGCGTATGGTCCAGATGCGGATTTCGCAGCTTGCGCAGCGCAGCGGTGTGCCGGCGAGCACCCTGCGTTTCTACGAGTCGGTGGGATTGTTGCCGTCCGAGCGCACCGATTCGGGTTACCGGGTCTATGACGACGAGTCGGTGCAGCGGCTGGGGTTCATCCGGGCCGCCAAACAGGTCGGCCTACCGTTGGAGGAGATCCGCGAATTGCTGGCCGTCTGGGATGAGGGTGCGTGTGTGGATGTGCGGGGACGGATGCGGCCGATGATCACCGCACGCCTGGATGAGGTCGTGGCGCGGATCGCCGAACTGCAGCGCTTCGCCGAGGTGCTCACTGAGGGCCTTGACCGCCTTGATGCCCTGCCTGATCGGGCTGAGCCGTGTGATGCCCGGTGCAGCTTCCTGCGCACCCGCCAAGGGCTGCAGGAGATTTCCCCGGCGGTGGCGCGTCGATGACCTGCGTGATCGCCGAGTCGTGCGTGGATGTCAAGGACCGGGCCTGCATCGAGGAATGCCCGGTGGACTGCATCTACGAAGGCGCCCGGATGCTCTACATCCACCCCGAGGAATGCGTGGACTGCGGGGCCTGTGAACCGGTGTGTCCGGTCGAGGCCATCTTCTACGAAGACGGCCTGCCCGAGCAGTGGGCGCACTACACCGCCATCAACGCCGAGTTCTTCACCGAACTCGGGTCGCCGGGCGGCGCGGCCAAGACCGGTGCGTTGCCGTTCGATCACCCACTGGTCGCCGCGGTTTCCCGCCACGACAGCTAGCAGAGGCGTCCCGCTGTCCACAGCGCTGTGAAGCGGCAGTCGCCGGTGTCCCGACATCGGCGGTTACACCCACGGAAGGACCATCCCTTGAACTCTCCTGTCACAGAGTGGCTGGAACGCCACCAGATCGTCATCTACCTGGGCGGACTGGTAGCGGGCGCCGCGGTAGGACTTGCCTGGCCGGCCGCCGGACCTACCTGGGAGGCCGCCATCTACCCGGTGCTCGGGGCGCTGCTGTATGCCACGTTCCTGCAGGTGCCGTTCACCAAGCTGTCCGCGGCGTTTCGGGACATCAAGTTCCTCACCGCGCTGCTGGTGCTCAACTTCGCCGTGGTGCCCCTAGTCGTGGCCGCACTGACCGGGCTGGTGTCGCTGTCCCAAGCCGTCCTGCTCGGAGTGCTGCTGACACTGCTCACTCCGTGCATCGACTACGTCATCGTGTTCTGCGGCCTGGCCGGCGGGAATAGTGAGCGTCTGCTGGCCGCCGCACCGCTGCTGATGCTCGCCCAGATGCTCGCCCTTCCCGCGCTGTTGTGGTTGTTCGTCGGATCGGATTTGGCCGACATCGTCGAGGTCGGCCCCTTCGTCGAAGCGTTCCTCATCCTGATCGTGTTGCCGCTGACCCTGGCCTGGGCCACCGAGGCGCTGGCAACCCGCCACCGCAGCGGGCACGTCATCTCCTCGGCGATGAGCACCGCGATGGTGCCGCTGATGACCGCCACCCTGTTCGTGGTGGTCGCCGGCCAATTCCCCAAGATCAGCGACCAAACCGACCAGGTCGTGCGCGTCGTTCCCCTCTACGCCGCGTTCCTGCTCATCATGGCCCTGATTGGTCTGGTCGCCGGGCGGCTGCTGCGGTTAGACGCCGGGCGCTCGCGGGCCCTGGTGTTCAGCGGCGCCACCCGCAACTCCCTGGTCGTCCTACCGCTGGCATTGGCCCTGCCCGACGCCTACGCGATCACCGCAGTCATCGTGGTCACCCAAACCCTCATCGAACTCGTCGGCATGGTCATCTACGTGCGCGTCATCCCACGCCTGATCCCCGCCACGGCCGCGACGCAGTGACCCGCCGACCCCTTCGGATCCGTAGGGCCGCTCGACGATCCAGGTGTCCCAGGGTGTGGCGAGAATCGTTGTCGGTGGTGGGTAGACGGGGTTGTTATTCGCGGGGCTGTGTCTGGTGATCGTGTGTGAATTGGCGAACGAGATCGTGGACGCGTGCTGCGATGTCGTCGCGGATCAGGCGCATTCGATCGATGCCGTCGATGCCGCGTAGGGAGGGCTCGTCGATGTGCCAGGTTTGCACGGGTGCGCCGTCGGCGGCTGAATCGATGTGGGCTCGAGTGCCGAGGATGACGATCAGGTCTGCCGCGGTGATGAGGGTGTCGTCGAGTTGGGTGGGTTGGTGGCCGGCGATGTCGATGCCGAGTTCGGCCAGGGCTTGCGCGGAGACGGGGTTGACGGCGGTTTTGGCGTGAGTGCCCGCGGAGAGTGCGTTGAACGCCTCGCCGGCGGTGTGCTGCGTGAGTGCTTGTGCCATCACGGATTTGCCGGCGTTGCTGACGCAGACGAACAGCACGGTGGGCTTTGTCGGGATGATCATCGGGTGATGGTGACGTCGAGTTCGGCAAGCAGTGCTCTGACCTGGGTGTCGATCATGTCGCGGATGGGGCGCACTGCGTCGACGTCGTGTCCGGCTGGATCGGGCAGCTCCCAGTTTTCGTAGCGTTTCCCGGGGTAGATGGGGCAGGCGTCACCGCAGCCCATGGTGATGACAACGTCGGCGGCGTGCAGGATCTCGTCGGTCCAGGGTTTGGGGAATTCGCCGGTGATGTCGATGCCGACCTCTGCCATGGCGGCGATGGCGGCGGGGTTGACTTCGTCACCGGGTTCGGATCCGCCCGACCAGGCGACGGCGTTGTCTCCGGCGTGGTGGGTGAAGAATCCGAGGGCCATTTGGGAGCGGCCGGCGTTGTGGGTGCATAGGAACAGCACGGTGGGTTTGCCGTCACTGACCTTGCCCTCGACGCGGGCCAGAGCAGACAGGCGTTGGTGGGCGAAGCGTTCGGCGAGCAGCGGCAGGAAGTTGGGGATGGTGGCTCGGCCGGCGAATTGGTCGTAGGAGGAGCCCAGGAATCGTTCGATGGTCTCAACGCCGAAGGTGTCGGCGAACTCGGTTTGCAGCCTGGTCGCGGCGGTGCGCAGTGCCAGTTGTTGGTCGATGGACAGGTCGCGGTCGGGGTGGGTGACAGGGCTGTCGGTCATGGTGTGCTTCCTTTATCGATGATGGCCCGATCATCGAGGGCCGGTGATGCATCCGAGGACACGGTGCTGGTGGTGAAGCGGCTGCGCAGGGCCAGCGAAACATAGATCAGCGCCACCAGTACCGGGACTTCGATGAGGGGTCCGACGACGGTGGCCAGCGCCTGGCCGGAGGTGGCGCCGTAGGTGGCGATGGCGACCGCGATGGCCAATTCGAAGTTGTTGCCGGCGGCGGTGAAAGCCAGGGTGGTGGTGCGCTCATAGCCCAGACCGATCGCGGCGCCCAGTAGGAAGCCGCTGCCCCACATGATGGCGAAGTAGGCGAGAAGCGGGAGAGCGATGCGGGCGACATCCATTGGGCGGCTGGTGATCTGTTCGCCTTGCAGCGCAAAGAGGATCACGACGGTGAACAGCAAGCCGTAGAGCGCCCACGGTCCGATGCGCGGTAGGAATTTTGTCTCGTACCAGTCGCGGCCTTTGGTGCGTTCGCCGATGCGCCGTGACAGGTAGCCGGCGATCAGTGGGATGCCGAGGAAGATGAGCACGGATTTGGCGATCTGCCACGGCGAGGTGTCAATGGTGGTCTGTTCCAGGCCGAGCCAGCCGGGCAGCACCGACAGGTAGAACCAGCCGAGGACGGCGAACATGACGACTTGGAAGATTGAGTTGAGCGCCACGAGGACGGCGGCGGCTTCGCGGTCGCCGCAGGCCAGGTCGTTCCAGATGATGACCATGGCGATGCAGCGGGCCAACCCGACGATGATCAGCCCGGTGCGGTATTCGGGCAGATCGGGCAGCATCAGCCAAGCCAGGGCGAACATCAGCGCCGGGCCGAACACCCAGTTCAGTACCAGCGAGGACAGCAGCAGTTTTCGGTCACCGGTGACGGTGTCGAGGCGGTCGTAACGGACCTTGGCCAGCACGGGGTACATCATGATCAGCAACCCGAGGGCGATGGGTAGCGAAATCCCGTCGATCTGAACACTTTCCAGCATGGTGTTCAGGCCGGGGATCCAGCGTCCCAGCAGCAGGCCGGCAATCATGGCGGCGCCGATCCACACCGTCAGGTAGCGGTCGAGGGTCGACATATTGCCCACAACCGCCGACCCGGTAGCCGGCGCGGTGGCGGTCATCGCGGCGCCCCGACCGGCTCGGCGCCGGCTGCGCCCAGGATCACCGACAGGCTGGCCAGCGCTTCGGGCACCACCGCGTAGTAGACCCACGAGGCGCGGCGCTGCGAGGTGAGCAGACCGGCGTCGCGCAGCACCTTGAGGTGATGCGACACCGTCGGCTGCGAGACCTCGACGTCGGTCGAGATGTCGCAGACGCAGGCCTCACCACCTTCGTGGCTGGCGATCGCGGAGAACAGCTGCAGCCGTACCGGATCGGCCAGCGCCTTGAGCTTCACCGCCATATCGGCGGCCTCGGTAGCCGACAGCGGCTCGCGCAACAGGGCCCCCGGCGGGCAGGAATCCTGGGCACTCAACAGATCCGGCGATGACTTCGACATACGTCGATATTGACAGGTATCTAAGCTGGCCGCAAGCCGGCGGATACGAGCAGCAGGGAACGCGGGGAGACTGTCATGATGGACGGGTCAAGAGGCTCGCGACACCCGAGGAGGTGGCGCTCAGTGCGCGTTGAACTTCGGCGTCATCCGGGGTGTCCGAACGCCGAAACGGTGCGGCAGTCGCTCGATGAGTGCCTGCGTGAGCTGGGCTTGCCCGACGCTGTGGTCGATGTGGTGGGCGACTATCCGTCCCCGACTGTGCTGGTCGATGGCGTTGACGTCGTGACCGGAAGCGCCGAGCAGCTGCTGGGTCGGGCATGTCGCCTGGACCTCCCGACGCGTGAGCGCATCCTTGAAGCGCTCGCCCGGGCGCGGGGGTGTGCACGACCGTAGGCCAGGTGGACCACCGCGACGCGGTGACCACCCGGCCTAGGAGACCGATGTCAGCAGCAGGCCGCGCTTTCTGCTGGCTGGTCCACATCGGCGGCGGCTGCACCGCCGCAGCACTGCCCGCCTTCGGCCTCGGGATCGAGGTGTTGCGGGCTGGCGCCGAAGGTTTCCGAATCGGCCAGCACGGTGTAGACCTCCCACTTCTCCCCGGCCGGCCCGGTCACCCACACCTTGTCCTGGGTAGCAAAGCAGCAGGTGGTGTTGATTTCCTCGTCGGTGAACAACCCCTCCCCGGACAGCCGGGCGATCTCGGCGTGCACCTGCGCGCTGGACTCGACCTCCACACCGAGGTGGTTGATGGTGCCGCCTTTGCCGGGGTTCTCCAGCAACACCAGCTTCAGTGGCGGTTCGGTGACCGCGAAGTTGGCGTAGCCGGGCTTCACCTTGGCCGGGGCGGTGTTGAACAGCTTGGTGTAGAACGTGATGGCTTCGTCGAGATCGTCGACGTTCAGTGCCAATTGGGCTCGGGACATGATGTCCTCCTCTAGTGTTGTGGCATATATCGAAGTGGCGCCAAGTTCAGAATCCGCTCCTTTTCGATATATGTCAAGAACCATGGCAGGATGGAGTTTATGCCCAAAGCGTTACCCGTGATCGACATGTCCGCCCCGGTGTGCTGCGCCCCGGTCGCCGCCGGTCCGGTCAGCGATGACGATGCGCTGCAGATCGCGATGCGGCTCAAGGCGATCGCCGACCCGGCTCGGGTCAAGATCGTGTCGTTTCTGTTCGGCGCCAACGCCGGTGAGAAAACCAGCGGCGAGCTGGCCGCCAAATTGGACCTCAACGAATCCACCATCAGCCACCACATCGGCCAACTCCGCCGAGCCGGGCTAGTGCTCTCCGAGCGGCGCGGGATGAACGTCTTTCACCGGGTTCGACCTGAGGCGCTGCAGGCACTGTGTGTGGTGCTCGACCCGAACTGCTGTACCTGAGCGGCGATCCCGGCCCGTCGATGCAGCGCGGCGGATGACACCGAAGCCGGGGACGTGACACGGCGCCGGGCGCTAATTGTCTCCGAATATCCGCACGCCGTATCCGGTGTGACTGGTGTCGGCACAGCCGTAGCCGGCCGCCGCGACCGCGCTGAGGATGTCCTGCTCCTCTTCACCGAGCTTGCGCAGCTCGGTGATCGCATGCTGTTCGGCGGCTGGCCGACTCGGGTGTACCGACCGGCCGAAAAACTCACCGTTGCTGACCTTCTGGAACTCACAGACAAACATGCAGCGGACGGTGACACGCACAGCGGCGGGGACTTCTGCGCGGCGCGACCTACTTCGACAGCTCCGCGCAGGTGCGGCGGTACTGCTCGCGCCAGTGCTTGCCGATCCGGTCGTCAAGCTCACCGCTGTGGGGCCGCAGTCGGCTCCAGGCCGCGTTGACGTCGTCCCACGCGACGCCGTGAGACGCCAGCAGCTCTCGCGCGTCGAAGTTGGAATGCGCTGCGCGGTCAGCCTCCTCACGGAAGCGACGCAGTACATGGTCAGAAAGCGGGTCGCGGCGCACAGGCAATCCTGTCGGGGGAGAGGGAAGTGGTTGGATTGCAACGAGAATGCGGTGCTCAGCGCGCACCGGCCATACGCGGCGCGTCCCACAGTGTGTGATGCGAAGCGGAGACGGCGGGACTCGAACCCGCGGCCGGTGAACACCGACTACGCCTTAGCAAGGCGCTGCATTCGCCACTCTGCCACGTCTCCAAACCGCCTGCGACGCTGCGCAAGCAGTGCGGGGGTTAGGACGCCGCGATCAGCGGTCAGCGACTTCGCGGCGGTTGCGCGCCAGCAACATCGTGGCGCCCTCGCTGACTCGCGAGGGAGTGGTGGCCGTTATCGCCGAAGTCTCTGTACCTATGACCTCTGATTAATGGGCCGGGGCCGCTGTCGATCTGGCTGTTTGCGTCGGCGCGTCGGAGATCGCCGTGGAGGGTTTCGCGGCACACGAGATGATCAGCGGGTCGTCAAGGACGCGATTCGCCGGACTCAGACGCCGCACCCGATCCGCGTCACCACCTGGACTCCGAAGGGCAGCGGGCGCGGCGGCGATGCGATGGCCCGGTCGGCGGCGCTGCTGCAGGGCTTGGAGACCGGCACCACCCGCATCGCCGGGCACCTGCCCGACCTCGAACAAGCGGCGGTCACCTGGCAAGCCGGACAGCACCAGCCCGACAGCCTCGCTGCAACGGTCGTGGCCCACGACGTGTTGGTCCACTCGATCGGACAGCAGTGGGGCTTCTCGTCACCACTCGACACCGAGCGGCGGATGCGCGACGGCTCGATCACGGCGATACCGGAGTACCTGCGCCGCCGGATCAGCGGGTAGCTCCCCCGCTCAAGGCGCTTGTGAGCACAGCAGCAAAGCCAAAGTACAGGTGGCTCAATCCCACGATCGAGATCAGCGCGCAGTACCTGTAGTAGGCCTCATGGAACGGGTCGGCCAACAGGTCGTCCAGGTGGTCCTTGGAGCTACCAAAGTGCAGCGAGTCGCCGTAGTTAAAGGTGCGGATCAACTCATCGGGATTGATGTTGCCGTAGCTGAGGGGGTCGCCCGGCTTGGCGTTCGCTGCCTTCAACGCGGTGAGCGTGTGGACGGTCTGGTTCATCAGCTTGCCCCGCGCCGATCGCCACTGCGGCACGACCTCCTTGATCGCCGCCTGCTGCGCCTCGGGCAGCGTCTTCATCACCCTGAACAAGGTGTTGCAGATGGTGGTGAAGCAGGCGGGTTCGCCGTCGTTGTGCAGCTGGCGGAAGGCAGCGGACGCACCCAGGAAGCTTTCATCAGTCGGAGGGTCGACTACCTTCACGTGCCAGTCGTCGGTGCCCATGTCGGTGCCGACGGACAGCGTGGTGTCGTCGTTGATCACGCTGAATCCGGCCAGGCGTCGGCTCATCTCGATGAACCTCAGCGCGCTCTCGCGGTCGTCGCCCTGCAATGAAATCTGCGGAAACGCGCCAGGGTCCGGCAACCCGAAGACGTAGTCCAACTTCTCCCAGTAGTGCCGGAACCCCTTGGCTCCGTCCTTACCGAACTGCTGCAGCGGAGGATCGAACGCCAACTCTCGCGGGTGGATCGTGTTCTCGACCGGCATTGTCTTCAGTTCGACGATGCCGGTGCTGATGTTGACGGTCCGCTTGGTGATCTTCAGCAGGAATTGAATCGACGGCGCGGTTGCGGGCGCACCCTCCTCGGGTGGCCACTCGACCGACATGTATTCGGACTCCGAGATTTTGCGCGGAGTCAGCGGCCCGTCTGGGCCTTCGGGGTCGGGCGGCTCAGGCGGACCCATCCACTTTGGCTTCGGCTCGGGGGTCGTGTGCCTCCGCTGGGCGACCGGCTGCGGTTCGCGTATCGGCTTGGCTGCCCGCTCGGGGCGGTCAGCCGGGCGACGCCGCTGCGCGTCGGCGAGCCGTTGATCTCGTTGCTTAGCGCGCTTCTTGTCGCCCCGTTTTCCCATGTGCCAGAACGTACTCCGCGCCACCGACAATTAGCGGTGGCGAGAGTGGGTGGAGTTAGGGCTAGGCCTTGGCTTTCGACGTAGACGTTGTTCCAAACCGGAACTCGACCGTCTTGTTGCCTGTAGCTGACGCGATAGCGCGGATACGCATTCCCTGTTCCCACGGTCTTCCGCCAGGCTACGCACCGTCGAACTGGTCGAGCAGGTCGGCGGCATTCAACAGGGCGGCGGCACAGCCCCGCGCCAGACGGGCATCCATCCCGGGTCCTGGCATTTCAACTGTGATGCTGCGCTCGACCCGGCCATCGGCGAACTGGGTGCCGAACACATGCACAGTGAGGCCATCTTCGATGTGCGACCACGCCGTGTAGAGCCGGGAGTAGGTGCCCTTCCACAATTGCCAGTTGTTGACCTCGTCGAGGTCGGCGGCATCCGCCGGTAACGGGATCTCGGCATGCAAGTGTTGGATCAAGTTCGACCGGGCCATCGAGCGGGCCAGCCACAAGCGGGCCGCAGGATCCGCCATACGCGGCGAGGGCGGCCGACGTTCGTAGATCTCCAACTGGAGAAGCTGTTCGTCGGTCAACTGGTCGGCGAGGTCACGCCACCCGGTGGCCGTTTCATCGTGGTGGCTCGTCATAGCTGACAGCCTTACCGGACGGGTCCGACATTTTGGCCTCGGGCTGGGCGTCGATCCACGCCGCCGGGATCCGCTTACAGCGACCCACGATGACGACCGGAGCCTGTTCGGTACGGACCGAACGGAGCACCATGTCGAGGCCGAGGCGCGGCCTCGGCGAAGGTCAGCAGGTTGGTGGCCGGGATGGTGGTGTCCATGGTCGGGCCTTTCTGCGGGTCTGTTCAGTGACCGGCAGACTTCCCACCAGACGTTCTTTGGAACCGAAACTCCACCGGTTAGCCATCCCCTTCTAGCGCCGCCTTGGTGGCTTTAAGCCATTTTCGGATGTAGCCGCGGTGGGGCTCAGCTGCTTCCTCCAACACGGGCGGGTTATCCGCGAGATACTCGACCAGCCACCGCGACAACCCGTCCCACTCCTCCACAGCGCCAACCGGATGCCGCTCCCAACCGAGTTCCTCCAGCGTCCAGTGGGCCTTGGCCCCATTGCTCAGCATCGAAGCGGTGACCCAGTTCGACTCGTCGTCGCACCCACCTCGGCTCACGGGCACGAGATGATCGACCGTCGGGAACAACTCCCAGAAAGCGATGTGCGTCTCTGAGGCCTTCCAGTTCGCATGTGCCGGGAAGTCGTCCCCGAGCACAACATGGAGGAGCCGGAGAACACCGGGGTTAACGAGTCGCTTGCCCGTGTAGATGTCGATGAAGCCATCGCGCATGAACAGGTCCATCGACTTACCTACCGAGAACCGGCGGGCGATCTTCTCTACCGGCACGAACGGATAGCGCGACCGAAGGGTCGCCTTAGCAGAATGAGAATCCCTGTCCAGAAGAGCAGCGCATACATCGGACAGCACGTCAGCCTTTGGATTTGGGTCCACCCGCACACCTCCTTGCTACTTGGCCGCCGTCCAGCGGCCATACACGTTTATCCGTGGCGGAACTCGAATGAGTTCCGGGACAACTAACCCCAAGTTGCGCGAAGGCTAATCGAGCGGCCGCCCCTGACCTGGTGTCCACACGCGACTCGGCGGTAGCGCGCGTCCGTGCATTCCCAGTGGAGGATCGTCGCGGCTTCGATCACTTAGATTCAGAGGGGTCCGTTTGCTGTCGCGCCGTGGCCCCTAGCAGCGGCGCCCACTGAACGACCGCACGCTCACCGAGTTGCTCCAACAGCGCCGCGATGATGGCGTTGTGCAATCCGAACCCGCCTGGGAATCCGGGCCGGTGCCGATCCAGTTCCTCCTGTGAGCGGTAGCGGACAAGCACGACCGGCGCGCCGTCGCCGTCCTCGCCAACGGAGGCGAGGAACTCTGCGACCAGCTCCGATTTCCGCTCTAGCAGGTCGCCCAGCAGCTTCCGCACATCCGGCTTGATCGTCTGCTCAGAGGCTGGCGATTCCCAGTATTGCCACGTCCTGAGGCTGACGCCGCAAAGGTCAGCAGCGGTCTGCATCGTCAGGCCGCACGACTCCCGCAGCGTCCGCAGGTGCGCGGACGATGCGGGAGAATCAGTCACGTTACTCTCGGACGCGGATCTCGAACTCATCCGTGAATTCGATCAGGCTCCGGTGTCCGCCCTCCAGGCGGGCGACGATGATCGCTGCGGCGTGCTCGCTGCCGGCGAGTTCGCCAATGAGCTGGTCGGCGCTCATTGGCATCCATTCCGCACCGTCGCTGCGGCGCATTTCGAACTGCTTGCCCTCGATGGCTGCGCTCAGACGGTCGATGCTGGTCTCGATGGCGAGTGTCATTTTCGATTCCCTCCGGGGGAGGAGCCGAGCGAGTCTCGCGCTCCATGTTTCGTACCGTAACAGTTGTTGCGTACTTTACGCAACCGCGTGTAATCAGCTGTTAGGCAACAGTTTCAGCTTCGGATGCAAGGCGGGGTGGACGCGGAGCGGTCACAGCTCAAGGACGTGACACGGGCTGCAGCCGGGGCGATCAGTTCCGGTTGAGACCAAACGTCTGGGTCATCAGCGCCTTCTTGTAGTGTGTCTCAGCGGCGTCGACCTCGGAGGACGAGGTGCTGGGTCCGAACACCCGCAGGATGCTGAACACGAAATGCTGGGCGTGGTCCGTCTTTGCGCCGCCGGCGCCGATGCTGGCTTCGGCCAGTTCGCGCAGGGCGCGGTTACCGCCGTGGCCGTCGCCGGCGTAGTCGGCCCACCGGCCCAGGATTCGTTCAGTCCCGGTGGCTTTCCCGACGTATTGCTTGCCGTTGGACGAGTCGGTGATCAGGTAGATCCCCTGCACCTCTCGCAGCGCCACCTGCCAGTCCGCGTAGCGGTCGTCCAAGACCATCTCGCCCAGTTCGGGGAACGGCAGCAGGATGTTGTCGAATCCCGGGAACGGCACGTTATCCCGGGCGGCGATCTTGAGGACCGGCATGCTCGCCGCGTCGGCCGCCCGCCGGTTCCAAACGAGGGGAATGTCCCACTCCACCACCAGCTTTCCGGCTAACGATGCTAGGAATCCGTGACGGCGCAGGTCGAAGTAGCGGTTCGTGGCGGTGCGTTCGGCGCTGATCTCGCCGTGGTTGGCCAAAGTCCCCCACAGCCGGGAGCGCTTCTGGCCATCGGCGACGAGCAGCACCCAGTACGGTTCGGGCTCGGCGGGAAATCGCCGGGCCGGAAACGCTTGGGAACGGGTGTATTCGCGCACCCGGCCCTCGTTCAGATCTCCCGGCCCCTGCAGCCCGCCCTCGTCGCCGGTGTTGAAGCTGTGCCGGATGACGCGGATGTCCTCCAGCCCGATCGGCGGGTCGTACTGTTCGCCGATACCGGTCAGCACGTGCCCAAGCGTGAGGAACGCATCGGCGGCCTCCGATGGGTCGGGGTGCGGATCGGTCACGTGGCCCACCCTATGGCCCGGACTCTGGTCACGGTCGCGGGTTCGGGAGGTTCAATGGTGGGGGACACCCGCGGGGTCCCTCGAGGCGAAGAAGTCGCATCGCGCGTCGGTCGACATCCGAAGGATGGTCCAGTTGCCGAAGCGGGGTTCCGCGATGCACGGCCATCTGTGCCACATCGGCAGGACTGTATTCACACCGCTGCGGGCAACGGCACTGCCCCGGCGGACTCCAGCGATCCCGTTTCTAGAAATTTCTACGGCCCTCTACGGCAAACCGTAGAAATGCCTAGAAATTCACCTGGGCGTGCCGGGCGCGGTGTGGTCCTCGCAGCGCGTGGGCACCGGCTCAGCGGGTGCGTGGGCCAGCGCACCGCACACGACGCACGTCCGCAGTGCATCATCCGTGGCATCGTCGATACGCCGGTACACCATGGGGCGCAGTTCTTCTCGAGAAGTGTCCACAGTCACGCTCAGATCGCCGAGACTCGTCGTCACCTCTAACACGACAAGGTCGGGATCGATGGCCTGCAAATCGACGATCAATTGCGCAAACAGTTGCGCCCACCCGGGCAATGCAAACTGCGGAGACGGGTTCAGCGTCCGCGTTTCCCACAGGTGGTGTTTGCGGGAGACGGGCAGACCGCGCCGCCTACGAGGATGCAGCCGCGCTGGTGACGGTGGCGATCGCTTCGATGAGCTCATCTTCCTGCCCCAGCAGGAAGATCGCGAGCAGGGCGTCCCGGGCGCTCCCCGGTATCCAGTAACCGTATTCGATCTCGTAGGCGCTAGCGCTGTCGGAAAACCGGGTGAACCACATCCGGCCGTCTGGATAGCGGTGCAGGTGAGGGTAGAAGCGCTCGACTTCGGTGATCTCGGCCGACGACGCATCGGCGGGCAGTATGCGGAAACTCTGGTCGAGATGGCCACCATGAAACGCCATGAGCAGGCCCGGTCCGGATTGTCCGAAACCCGGTTTCGCGTACTCACTCGCCTTGTCAGGATCAGCGCAATAGATCGGGGCGTCGGTCGGTTCGACGTCGACTCCGTTGCGTAGCACTGCCGGCAATCGCTCGATGGACGTGCCCCGGAATGCGATCCATTGCTGTCCGTTGACAGGCTCCAAGCTTCTGAACAGTTCGATGATCGGGGCATCGCCAATCTCCGGCTCGCCGTCGCCTTCGCTCAGCCAAACGGGAACGGGCGCTTCTGCGAGCTGCCGGTAAACTCGTGTCATCGCCGGAAAGTATCACCTGCCGGGAGTTCCCCCCGAAGCGTGGGTGTCGTGAGTGGAAATGTGAAACCGAAGCCGTTAGTACCGTTAACATCTCGATTGTGAGTGAAGGCCTTGAGCAGGCAATCAGACGGCTTGACGAGCGGGTCATTCGAGACCCTGATGTGCGAGCCAGTCGCTGGTACGGACCACCACCCGAAGACGACTGCCCCTGCGGGTCGCAGCGTCGAGCGGAACGGTGCCACCGCGCAAAGGACGGATCGTGGATCGCCGAACCGCCTCCACCACTACTGGCCGGTCCTCGCACGGGCTACGCCAATCCGGGCTGCTACGCCCGTGCGAGTCAGGACTGTGACGAGGAACTGACACGCGAGCACTTCATCACTGACGATGTTCTCAACGCGATCTCAGCTGACGGCAAGGTCGTCGTTGTCGAAGGCGCGGCATGGTTGGGCAAGACCGAGAGACGAAAGCAAATCGGTCGTGCGTCACTTTCGCGCAAGATGCTGTGTCGCCGCCACAACACCGCTCTGTCACCGCTGGACAAGATGGCCGCGGACTTCTTCCGGTGCTCCCTAGAGGATCACCTCGACGTTTTCAAGTACTTCGGTAACGACGACCGCGATAGCTTTTCACGTGGCTTCACCATGGTCAGCGGTCCCTACTTCGAACTGTGGATGCTCAAGGTGTTCTGGGGTGCCATCGAGGCTGGTGCACTCGAAGTTGACGGACAGACCGCGTATCGCTTCCGACTCGGCGTCACTAAAGAGCAGTTGGCCGAAATTCTCTGGCGCGGAGCGCCGTGGCCCAAGACCTGGGGGCTCTATGTTCTGCTCAACCGTGACAACGACCGTCCTTCTGTACCGAAGGGTATTCGCCTGCGGCCGGCGAGCGTGGGCGGTGAGATCCTTGGCGGTTACGTGCAGATCGCCAGCTTCGAATTTCTCATCAGTCTCGAGGAGCCACCGGTGCGGCAGATCTACCGCCCTTGCGGTATTACCTTCTCGCGGGTCGGCTTTCCGAAGAGCAGTTACAAGATGATCGCGTTCGCGTGGCCCGAAATCGGACACCCAATCATCAACGCAGTATCCGTGGTGCCCCCCGACAGGGATTATTCGGTGCCGAGTAATCCCCGTGCGGCGAGCCTTCACGGCCAGACCGCACCGGGATCGCTAAACGTGACACCGGTTCCGAGTCGGCCACCGAGGGACTGTCGGCCTGTCGATTTCGGCGAACTACTCTGAGCCCCATGACTTCGGGCTGGCCAGCGGGTACCCATCACGTCGCATACAGCATGCTGCCTGATGTGCTGCTGAACGGATCTTCTCGACATGCGCGCGTGGTGCACGAGCTGTATCCCGGCGAGGATGGATGGGATGCGCAGCGCCTGGCGATCTCGATCGGAACCGCTGTGGAGCTACTTCTCAAGTATGCGCTTGCACTTCAGAGTTTCCATCTGCTGCCGGACAAGTTCGCGATCGAGACGGCGCTGACGCTGGATGGCAAGGGAACCGCAGCTTCGCACTTGCCGCAGCTGACAACGGTCGTTGGATTGGCGGCATTCGACCGAGCGAACGGTCTGTGTGGTCTGCAGCTGAAGAAGGCTGACTTCGAGCAGGTCTTCCAGGTGCGTAACGCAGCTCTTCATCTCGGAGTCGCGTCGACTAGGGCGAACGAGGTCGCTTTCAAGCAGATGGTGCTGCTCACCGACCGGCTGTTTACGTGTCTGAGCACCGAACCGTCGACGCGGGTTCAGTACTGGGGCGGTGAGGACGCCGAGAAGTTCGTCCGCGCGATCGTAGACAAGGCGATCAGCGAAGCAAGGGTCCGATACGAGCAGTTGCTGCGCCGAGCACGGGATGACTACCAGAAGCTGACAGAGAGCCTGGTGGAGGCTGGAAAGTCTGAGGTCATCAGGCAGTTCGCAGAGGTCCCTCCGACCATCAACTCAGGTGCTGAGGAGGTGTCGCCATACCAGTGCCCCGCGTGCCACAACATGGGGTGGGTCGTGTACGAAGTGCACCGTAGCCCACCGACAGTCGAGTACTCGGAGGAGGGTGGATACGGTAATCAGCCCTTTGCCGCATATGTCGAGCGGGACGGCTCCGCCGATCGGTTCGAATGTGGCGTATGCCGACTCAAGCTGGACCGCCGAAGTTATCTGGTCGAGGCTGCGGTGCCCCTGGAGATACAGCTGCACCCAGATGATGCGACTCAGGAGGAGATCGATGAGTACGAGGCAGATCAAGTCGAATCGCACATCGATTTCATGATCGATGTGGCTCGGGGGAAGTAGCCTTTCCCACCCCTCCGATAACCTCGATCCCTTCGCCTTGGCGGAGTCACCCGGAGCCGCCATGTCCGCTCTAGCGCCCCAGCAGATCCTGGCGCGGTTCCGCGCTCTGCACTCGCACAAAACACCGCGGCCGGGGTGACTACGGCAGTTGCGGAGCCGTCGTCGGCCACAAACTCGACCTCATACCCGCCTCTTCCGTAACTGCCGACGACCGTGCCCACCGCACCGGGGGTCAGTCCAGCACTCGGAGTTCGGAATCACGGTGCCGCCACCTTGATCACGTTCGCCCCCGCCCTACAGGTACTGTCCCGCGCCGGGGACCGTCGCCTTGTACCGGCCGTCTCCGACCTCGGCCAGCAGCGACGCCGTTGTCAGTTCCCCGTCGTCACCGTTGGAAAGCACTGCGCGGCGCACGATCTCGCGCAGATCGCTGCCGCTGGTCTGCTCCGGCAGCCGTGATGCCACCGCTGCGGTGTCTACAGCGGTCCCACCTGGGAGGCCGGCCAGCAGCGCCGCCAGGATGCGCGCGGCGTCGGCCCGGGTGGGGTAGCCGACCTCGACGATGGAATCGAAGCGGCCGGTGCGGATCGCGGCGGCGTCGAGGGTGGCGGCGTCGTTGGTGGAGGCGAGGGTCAGGATCCGTGCGTCAGGGGCGATGTCCATGGCCTGCAACAACTCTGACAGCCCGCCCCCACCGTTGCCCCGGTTGCGGTCACGGCACCACAGATCCACGTCTTCGAGCACCAGGAGCACCGGTCCGCCGAGCTGCTGCGCTGCAGAGACCACCGAGGTAAGCAGGGCCTCACCCGCCCGCGCCTCCACGTAGATGACGGTAAAGGTTCCGACGACCTCGGCTGCGATCACCGCTGAGACCGCCGACTTCCCCGTCCCGGGAGGGCCGACCAGCAGCACCCCGCGACGGGCGCCCAGCCCGTGCGCGTTGAGCAACTGGTGCCGGTCGCGGACCGCGGTGACTCCAAGATCGATTTCGCGCCAGACGGTTTCGGCGACGACAACGGTGTCGCGGGTCAGGGCGGCTGGGAGGTCGATGACGGTGAGTTTGAGGCCAACGCTGTAGCTCGTACGCACCGCGCGGCCTCGGTACGGGCTGAGTTCGGCGGCTCGGGCCATCAGCCGGTCCAGTACCGCACGCGCCTCGGCCTGGCGCGTGTGGTGGACGAAAATGGTCAGCTGCGGGGTGTGGACGTGCGAGTCACGGACCCGGATCGCGACCACGCACGGCACCCCGTCGATCAGCGTGCCGGCGGGGAATCCGGCGCGCAAGCTTGCCGGGTGCCGGTAGGTGGTGTCGCCAATCTCGGAGGTCATCCACGCTGGCGGATCGGCGTACATCCCCGGGCCGAGTTCCACCGCACCATCGTGCTCGTCGAGCAGTTCGGCCAGGGCAAGAGCCGCTGTCAGCCGCGCTACCGGCGCCAGCACGTGCTCCTCGGTCGCCGCCTCTCCCAGGTGCCTCACGCCGAGGCAGCGAACGGTGAAGCCGGTGGCGTTCTCCGGCTCGTCAGCGTCGCGGTCCGTGACGCCGGCGAGCAATTCACCGAGGGCGATCAGTGCACGGCGCGTGGGCTCTCCCTGAGCATTCAGCCAAGCGGCGGCGTCGTTGATCGGGTGGCGGGTCAACGGTATTCGCGGCTGCTCGGCATGTACACCGTGCCCGCCGGCCGGTCGCCGTAATGAGCCTCATCTGGCACGGCGACCACCGTGATCCCCGCCACCCGCACCTCGGCTCCCATGACGGCCAGCTCCTCCAGCTGCGATCGCGTCAGCGGCACCGTGCCGGGTGCGGCGACGGCTTCGCCCGCGCCGGCGCTCGGCACAGCGGTGGCCATGATCTGGCCGCACGGGGACCGCAGGGTTCGGGCGCTGAGTGGGTCGTCGAGTTTGTCGGTGAGGGCGGTGATGTTGCGCTGGGTGAGTTCGAGAGTGTCCGTGTCGGGGATCCACTTCATGACAGTGAGCCTGGCACGCCGATGTGACACGCGGCGTGCCGGGTGGGGTGGTTCTCTAAAATAGAGAATCGGTTGTGGGAGAGACGGATTGAGGTTCGGGCGCTGCTGTGGTCACCCGTCGCGCCGCTGAGCGATCGTCCCGCCCTTGACGGCCTCTGAAACCGTCTCATCACCATGCAGCACCGCTTCATCCGAGGTGGCGTGGCGGGTGATCTGCTCCGCGGAGTCTCTCTTCGGGTTGCTGGGGGCACCCGCGCCGATGCCGCCCATCGGCCCCATCACCGGCGCACCACCCATCGGACGCGCGGCGTCACCGGGCCGCTGCGCCGCGTTGGTCCCCGTCGCCTGGTCGGTGCTGGCAGCTGACAGGCCCGTGCGGGCACCCTCGCTGCGGCCGGTCGTGTTCGCGTCGGTGGTCAGGCCCGCGGTGCTGGTCCCGGTCGGCCCGGACGGGGTCGGGGGTGCGGGCGCGGCGGCCGGTGCAGTGGCAGGTGCGGTGGGCGGGCTGGTGACGGGGACCGTCGCGAGAGCTGCGGCGACGTCGGGGATGTCAGCGGGGGTGATCGCGTTCGCTTTGTCGTTCCGCGGCTGCGACGCCGCGGTGGGCGCGGACAGCGGAGCGGCGACCGGGGCCGGAGCCTGCGGCTGTTGCAGGAACGGCACGGGCTGCTGCTGCGGGCGCTGCGTCGTCGCCAGCAGGTCGGCCACCGCGGCGTTTTGTGCGGAGGTGGGGCCGGTGTTAGCGGGAGCGATGGACCGGGGAGCGGTCGGGGTGCGGGGTGCGGCGGGTGCGCTGGGGGACGAGGGTGTGCCGAGGCCAGGCTGGGTCATGACCTTCTTCCCGTGAATGGGACGCTTCACGCCGCTGCCGCCGTCACGGTCTCGATCCGCGCCCAGCGTCGCCGCAATCCTCTCCATCGCGTCCTCGAACGCCGCTGCTGCCGAGGCGCGCTCGGCCGTCAGGTCGCGAAGCCGCTTCCGCGCGGCGGCTGCTGCGTCGCGGCTTGCCGTGCGCGTGGCTACGTCAGAGTCCGCAGCAGCAGCCAGCGCTATCTTCGTCTCGTCGTACGCCGCGGCGGCGGACTCTAGCTCGGCGTCGGTGGGGGAGGTCTTCAGGAACGCCTTAGCTGCCGCGCGGGCTGCCTCGACCGCAGCCGCGATGCGCAGATGCCGATCCACGGTCCGGTCTGCTCGCTGGCGCGCCTCGCCGAGGATTTCGATCGCGCGGTTCACGGTGACACCCGTGCCGGCCGAAGGCAGCTCGACGGTCCCCGCTCGGCGAAGGTCATCTGCCGAGGCCTCAAGGCGAGGCGCGACACCGCGGATGCCAGCGCCGGTAGGCCCGTCAAGAAACTCAAAAGCGGGGATGTCGCGGAAACCGCCGTATACGCCGAGGCTCATGGGTCGATTCTCCCAGGTTTCCGCAGGTGGAACCCGGCGCGACGCGGTCAGGGCGCCGTGGCCAAAACCGCACCGAGCCGTGCCAGCGCCGGCTCTGCGTAGGTCGCGGTCGTAGTCAAAGCGTTTCCGCCCTCGAGGATTCCAATGACCGTGGCGCGCTTGGTCACCCTGTCGACAACGAAAACCGGTGCGCCGGAGTCGCCTTCATCGGTGATCGCGCTGAACCGGATCCGGCGGTCGTCGTCGGGGTCGAGCAGCTGGCCGCAGGCCACCCCGGCCAGCGCGCCGTTCAGGCACACCGGGCTGCCCGCCGGCAGACTACTGCGCACCTCCGGCGCGCTCATCACTCGGTGCACTGGAAACCCGGCGATCGACGATGCTCGCGGGTCGACCCCGCCGGGCACCCAGATCGCAGCAGAGTCGATACCTCGGTCGTCGTCCTCAGCGGCGGTCGCGATCCCCAGCAGCTCGGTCTCGCCGTCGGCAGTGGTTTGCAAGAATTGCTCGGCTGCGTACCCGCCTATGCCGCAATGGCCAGCGGTCAAGAATCCGGCGCGGTTGCCGTCGACGCTGCGAATCGCGGGGCCGAGGGTGCAGAAGTCCATGTCTCCGCTGCTGTTCAGCAAGTGCAGCACCTTGGTGCCTGGCAGCGGCACCGGACCGTACTGCGCGCCGTCGACGTTGTCGCGGGGTGCCTCGACACCTTGACCGGTCACGTCCATCCACCGGTTCGCTGCTGCTGCTGCTGCTGCTGCGGGCGCCGCCATGGTCGCCGCTGTCGGTGTCACACCGACCACCGGCACCCCGTCCACCGTCGCCCCGCAGCCGACCGCCACCGCGCAGGCAACGGCCAGCGCGGCAGTAGCGACAGCGGTCCGGGTCATGGTCCTGATTCTCCCATCTCAGTCACATCCGCCGCGCCTTTGGCCTGGATGGAGGTCTGCTCGTCGTAGAAGTCCCGTAGCTCGCCGCTGACCGCCGCTACCTTTTCGGCGATAGGCGTCACCTCTGCCGCCAACTCCGCACTGCTGTCGACAAGCGCGGCCATGAAGAGGCTCATTGCCGGTCCGACCGCCGCGGCGGAACTGCCCGGTTCATCCGCGGCGTTGGCCTGAGCGGCGGCGATGGACGCGGCGATCCGGCGGGCATCCTCACCGGCCTCGGCGATGTCGGCGGCGGTAGCGTCGAGGCAGTCGATCGCGGCTTGGAACTTTTCGCGGTCGAAAATGGCGACGACATCGGTTTCAGGTGTTTCAGACATGGGAAAGAGGCTGCTCCGCCCCGTCGCCGTTCACCTCACGCGGCGCGGCTGGGTGGGCGGCACGGGGAACTCAAAGCGTCGATTGCGGATGCCTCTCGCTCAGTGGGTGCGGAAACTCCCCAGGCACATCCGTGCTGTAGAAGTAAATTGCGTCCATCACCGCGGTGGCAAGTTCGGCGCCGCTGCGTTCGGTGACCGGCCCGATGAGTCGCACCAGGGGCAGCCCGCGGACGACCATCACATCGACTGCAGTCACTTCGACGCCTCCTGGGTCGGTTCGGCCAGCGCGGCGGCCAGCGCCACCGCGACGGGGAACAGCGCGGCGGTGAGCTGACCAGCGGTATCGAAGGCGCTGAAGCGCAGCTGGATGAAAGTCACTGTCTCCGCGGCGGTCACGGTGAGAAAAACCTGTTCACGCTCGTCATCCACGGACGCGCGAGCGTGGGGTTGGAGGTGGGACTCGCCGACGAATGGCTCTGCGGCGGCATAGAACTCGTTGGCTCGTCCTTTCACTCCCTCCACGGCTGTGAAACGCGGATCGGCAGCCAGTAGGGCGCGGACCGCGTCGGGGTCCGCCGACCTGTGCTTGGAGGTGTCGGTTTCAGATGTCTCGGTCATGCCCCGCACTCTCCTCGTGATTGGCGTCCGGGGCGGTGCGCGGCGCGGGTGTGAGGGTGGTGGCAGATTCGGGACCCCACCGCCCCCGGCTCGGGGCGCTTGCGGCGTCCGTCCGGCAAACTCTCATCCCGGCTGGTGAAATGTTCTCGATACCTGGTTCACCCGCTCTAACCGGACATTTCAGCGACCTCGATGACGATTCTAGCCCGAAATCGTCATCGATGACGGTTGTGAAATGCACCTTGACCAGCTGCGATGACGGGATGACGCGATGACGCATGTTTCGGGGTACCCCTCCCGGACCGCTTCTCTCTCGGCCAGAGCAACAGGCTCCAGCTATTTGTATAGATACGCTAACTAGAATCAGCCATATATAGGTCATTGCCTTTGCTGAACCTGAGAGCCACGCTGAGAGGAAGGCTGCTCCCGGAGGGGGCGCCCTGGAATTCGCGTCATCGCGTCATCGCGTCATCGAGGCAGGTCAGGACTAATTTAGGGATCGTCATCAATGACGATTTTTGGCCGTAATCGTCATCGGCGAGCGTGAAACTGAAAGAGACGGTTCGATTATGCGGCCTCGACGGCATCCGCTATGCGATCCCAGCGACGGTCAGAAGTTTGCTAGATGGGGTATCACCCGCTGAGAAGCGCCAGACCCCGGCAGCCGCGGCTACCGGGGTCTGGTTGGTAGTGGTGGTCAGGCGATGCTGCCGATGGTGGGCGCCGGTGGCGGTGGCGGTGCTGCGGCCTGCTGCTCATGCTGATTAAGCGACCGGAGGATCACCACATCTTCCATGCTGTCGCCTGTGCCGATCACGTCGACCCGACCCCGCAGCACGAGATCGCGGATCCCCGCGTCGCGGAAATTCCGCAGGCTCCTCGTCAGGTTGCTAGCGCCCAGCTTGCCGCGCGTCGCCTTCCCGCCGAACCGCATCTGAAGCATTTGGAGCTGCTTGTCGGCGGCCTTAGCCGCCATCTCGCTGCTCACCGATCGCTTTTTGGCGTCGGTTTCGGCCAACTCGATCCCGCGCAGGTTGCCGGACTTCCGTCGCTCCTCTTCAGCAGCGGCTTGCGCCACTTCGACGAGATCGAAGATCATCCTGCAGCGCACTTCCATGATCGCCGCGGCGGCAAACCAGTGCGTGTCCTGGGGCTGAGGCAACCCGTCGAGCACCGCCAGCACCGCGCAAATCTTGAGCTGCTGCAGTAGCGCGTGGCGTTCGGAGATCGCCGCGGCTCGATCTGCATCGGCCAGACCGCCGTAACCGCCATCGGCCGCAGCTACGTTCGCGGTAGCCGAGCGCCATTCCTCATCGAGCAGTTCGTCCACCGCTGCGGGCGGCGCGACCACCCACACCGGCCGCGTACCAGCCGTCTGCGGGAGCATCGACGGGGATCCGTCGAACCAGTACACCGGCTCGACCTGCAGCCGCGGCGGGTAGAACGCCCCGCGACGCGGCATGCGCTGAGCGCCGATCCACAGGAACCGCTGCGGGGTCCCGCGGCCCGTCTCGTCGAACATCGGGGTCACCGCCTCGGGCTGGGCGCCCAGCCGTATGCCGAAGCGGTAGGTGTGTGCGGCGACCATGGAGTGGCGTTCACGATCGCTGGTGATGTTGCCGACGTCGCCGCCCATCCACATCTGGCGATACAGGCCAGAGGCCTTAGTTCCCTGGCGGCCCATCTCCGCGACGAACACGTCGATCTCGTCGCTGCTGAGCAGCACCGAGTCGCAGGATCGCGACTCGCCGACGTTGGCGATACGGGTCTCACCGTCGGGCACGTACTCGTCGCTGTCCTCGTCGTCCGCAGCGCGCGGGAACAGCTTCAAGATTCCCTCGCCGGTGCCCACCGGAACCATCTGCACATCGGGGACCAGTGCGTCAGCGGCGGCCAGCGTCACCGACTTGCCCGATGCCGGAGGACCGACAAGCACCGAGTAGAGGTTGATCGAAGTCCCCAGGCCGGTGGGGCCGGCGGGCAGCTCCGCGGCGGCGGCTCCGGCTGGCGCCAGCCGCACCGTCGGTGGGATGTGCGCGGCTACTCGGGGCAGCAGCGCTGCCAGCATTCCGAACCGGCTGACTCCACGTGAATCGGCAGCTGCGGCGACTTGGCTCAATCCCGGTGTCGCCGAGAAGACCCACTCGTGTTTCACGGTCTCGTGCGACTTCCGGTTTGCCAAAGGGGGGAACACGTTGGCGAACTCAGTCCGTGCTCCGCGCACCGGCGGAACATGGTCAGGTACGGGCGGCAGGGGATATTCGTGGATCTCGCCCTCGCCCGGCTGCGGGATCTCCCCGAACACCAATCCCTGAAACCGCTTGATCTCTCGCTTCGGCTTCGCCGCGGGTTCCGGCTCTGGCACTGGCTCCGGGTCCTCCCCACCCGCGGCGTCTCCGCCCTGCAGCACCGTCAGCCGCGGTGTCGCCGGGACCCCGCCTGCGATCGGCGAGGCGCCGTGGATTTCACCCCCGGCGGCGGTGCCGGTGTCAGGCATCATGCTGCGCAGCGCCATTGCCGCGCGCCGGAACAGCGCGGCGCGCTCCGTATCGCCGACGGCTTCGGCTTCGCGAGCCGACTGCTCGTAGTGTTCCGGGCGCACCGGGGTCAGCGGCTCGACGCCGCCGCCCAGCTCGATTCCCACCGACGCAGCGGCCTCGCGGCGTGAGACTCCACGCAGCGCCACTGAAAGGTCCAGGCGGCTCAGGTGATCGCCGTCCAGCTCCAACTGCCCGATCATGGTGCCCGACCAGATGTGCGCTCCGGAGCCCTGCTCGCAGTTCTCGTGCAGGGTCGCCGACTTGATGTTGTCCGCGCCGGCGAAGTGCCAGATTTCGCAGCCGCAGCCATCCACTTGTCCGGTCGGCACCAGGCGGGGGTCGCCGTCGAGCCAGTCGGCCCACGGCACCGCATCGATGCGGTCAGACAGGTCCTGAGAGCGCGCATCGGCCTCGATGCGTTCATAGGCCGTCTTGGGCGCCAGGCAGCCGTGCAGCGGCTCGAGGCCCGGAGGGCACGGGACGGCGCGGTCGAACAACCACATCGGCGCCGTGGCAATGTCCGCGCCGTCGCTGGCGAGGTCCAGCGGCCCACCCACGGCGGGCGCGTAGAAGTATCCGGGAGCCTCATGCAGGCGTGACGGCGGTGCAACGGCGTAGCGGCGCCCCGCCAACACGTCGATGATCCCCCCGCAAGGCAGGGTGATTCCCATCGCATCGGATGGCAGCGTGACCGCGTCGATTCCGTCGGGGACGCGCAGCCAGGTGTGGGAACCGCCGTGCTTGGCGCTGGCAGAGTCCTGCGCTTTAGCCGGGATGACGGTGGGCGTGAACCCCGCTGCGGTCACAGCGGCGGTGGCGGTGGCGTTTTCGGCGTCCAGGCAGATCATGCGTGACGAGGCGAGGTTTACGCCGATGTTGCCGCCCTTGTTTAGGCGGGCCTGGGCATCGGCGAGGGTCAGCGCCGCGGCCAACTGCCACTGTTTGGCTGTCGGAGTTTTCAACCCGGGCGAGAGCGGCATCAGATGCGCGCGGAGACTCACCATGCGCTCCAGCGGATCAGCTGCGGCCGGGGTGCTCGCGGCGGTCATCGGGTCACCGCCAGATGCCCGACCACCGCTGCGAGATCAGGGGTGTCGGCGGGCACTGTGGTCCATGTCCGGCCGTGGCGACGAGCGCGGGACCGGGCGGCGGCGGCGTGTCGCCGCCGCGCACGTGCGCGGTCGGGAGTTTCAGTTATGATGAGCATCAGCAGTTTCTTTCTCTTTCAGTGCCTTGGTGGGGCTACGGATTGGGATGCGGATGGCCAGCCTGGGGGCTGGCCATTTTGCATTTCAGGGGTCAGTCACGAGCGAGCGGCGCAACAAGCCCTTCGAGGTCCGAAACGCGAATCCGCACCGATCCGGAAGGCAGCCTCAATGCGGGCAATTGCCCGTCGGCGATCCAGCGCCATACCGACCGCTGGCCAGCATTGAGCAGCGCAGCGGCGACGGGGACGGTCACGACCGACGCGGGTACACCGTCGACCGTGGGGGGTGTGAAGGTGGTGGTGGCAGTGGTCATTTGGGCTCTCCCATACACGTTTTGTGTGGATGTGGACACCCGGGCCACCCGACCGCACAACGCCCCGGCGAGGGCGGGATCGGGTTCCGGTATGAGAGCCAGTTGCCATTTCGGACGCCCACTGAGGGTTCGTCCCCGGCCACGCCGAGCCGGTACGCGATCAGTATGCCATGCCGCGCCGTGTCGAGCCATTGAGACGACACGACACGCCTGACGCGAATCGTCGTTTCCTGCAACGGTATTCCTTGTTTTAGAGAATCGGAACCGGTCCCAATTCTCTAAAACTGGGATTTCAAAACCGTTCCGGGCACGTCGAATCGGCAGGTCAGCACCTGAAATGCACTGTGCCCCCACCAGATCAGCGGAGGCACAGTGTGGTTCGGCGGCACTTGTGCGTTAGCAGACGCCCCTCAGCTGTGCCTGCCACATGCTGAACGCGGAGAAGATGCCCGCGTTGAGCACGTCCTGCAGCTCGTCGAGGGGGCCGCGCAGCATGGGGTCACTGATCCCGATGTAGACAATGCGCCCGTCCTGCACGACAACGGCCACATGCGGATCGTCGGGGTCGTCGATGAAGATGCCTACGGCCTCAGCCGCGGTGAACGCTCCTTTGCTCCACGCCGCCTCGATGTCGCCGAGCACGTCGCCGCTCACTTCACCGCTCCCGGATCAAGTCCCGGCGTCGATGCGGAGGGCGGCTGTTCACCGATCCCGGTGTCGGTGGCGGCTTCGTTGGCCGGCCCGCCGCTTTCAGCCTGTTTCGGCACGCCGGGCGTCCCGGTGGCCGGAACTGACTGTGTTGCAGCCGGATCCACCATCACCGCCACCGTCTCACCGCCAGGCACATCGAACGGCACCGCCCCCCGCGTCGGGCCACTCACCGGTCCACCGGGGCCGCCATCGCCGGGGTCACCGAGGCGGAAGTACCCGGCCCTGTCACCGAGGTCCTTCGGCAGCATGTCCGCATCCACCACTTGATATGCGGACAGGTCGTAGAACTTGCCGTCTCCCAGGACCATGAAGCTCTTCTCACCGGCGACGAGGACGTCGCCGGGCTTGGCATCGACCGGAGCGATCTGGCTGCCCGGGTCCTGACCGGGGACCGGTGGGGTCAACCCGGCTTGCGCCGCCGCATCCGACAGCGCCACAGGGTTGTTCGGGTTCGCCGCGCCGAGCAGCTGAGCGAGCTTGGCAGTCTTGGCGTCGGGGAACCGCACCTTCTCGCCCTTCACGTCGACTTCGGTGTCCGGCTTGGCGGCAGGCTTCGCCGCCGCGGGCTTGTCCGGTCCCGCCACTGTGGCGGGAACGGGCGCAGCAGCAGGAGCAGTAGGAGCGGCCGCGGGGTTCACCGGCTTCTCGGCGGACTTGTTATCCGGCTTGGCAGCGGCGAGCTTCGGCGTTTCCTCCTCGTGCCGCTCGCGCTTGCGGTCCAGCCCGTCGTCCAGCTTGCGGCCCTCCGACTTCGGCGTGGTCGACGGTCCGGCTAGCGGAGTTCCGCCCGGTGCGCCACCGCCCATCGGTGAGCCCATCCCGCCCATCGGGTTGCCCATCGCCGGTTGGCTGCTCCTCAGTGCGGACAGCAGCTTTCCGAGGTCGTCCTTAGTCTCGGTGGGCTTCGACGGAGCGACCGGAGCGACCGGACCGACCGAAGCGACTGGTGCGGCGGGTGCCGGAGCGACCGGCGTTGTGGGAATCACAGGCCCCGCCTCCTCCATCCGCCGCTGCTTCGGAGCCTCGCCGTAGACCGGTGCCAGCACCGGCACCAGGTCCGGGGTCAGCTTCGACAGGTGCTCGTCGGCAGCGGCGATACGAGCCGAGGCGTTACCCAGTTCGGTGCGCAGCGTGGTCGCCGGTCCGCCGTCGGTCAAAGAACCGTGCTCGGCGAGCTGCAGTCGCGCCGCCTGGTTCGCGGCCAACACAGCCTTGTAGGCATCGCCCGCCGCGTCAGAAGATGCGCTCAGTTGGGCGACGATCTTCGGCGCCAGTTCCGGCAACGCGGCCATCGCCTGGAAGTGCGGCGCAAGTTTTGCGCGGTACTCCATGATGTACGGCTCGCTGCTGGAGGCCATCGTCGCCTCGATCTTCGCGAAGTGGTCAGAGATCCCGTTGAGCCAGTTGGCTACCTCTTTCCGGACTTTTGGGGTGTCGATCCGCAGGGTTTCGGGAGGGTTGGAGTTCCATACGTTGCCGTTGGGGCCGTCCTGGAACGAGAACACGCCGCGCTGGGCGGCCGTTAGCCCCTTGTCGAGGTCGGTGACACCGCTGATCTCATTGGCGGTCCCGGGGAGCATCTGCGTGGTGGTGCCGTTGGGCGCATCCCACTCGCCGATCCCTCCATCGCCGACCACGTCCCGCAGCAAGCTGGCGCCGATCGCGACCCAGCCGATCGGCCCCGGGATGATGCCGATGGCGTGGAGCGCCGCGCCGATGTAATCGCCGTCCTTGAAGTCGTGAAAAGCCTGAGCGCCGGAAGCGAGGGCACCCAGGACTGGGACGGCCTTGATAGCACCCTTGGTCAGGCCGCGAGCTGCGCCAGCGGCCGGTCCGCTCCCCGGCAGTGCCTTCCCGGCGGCCTCGGCACTGGCGTTGGCCCAGTATCGGCCCGCGTCCCACTGCGCTTTGGCAAGGCCGCGAACGTTTTTGATGGGTTCGCCGTCCTGATGCCGCAGCCCGGCCTTGGCGGCCGCGCTGGCCAAGCCCGGTGGCAGGGGCTTGGCCTTGCCCGCCTCGGCAGCTTTCGCCGCCCCGCGGTCACCCTTCGCGCCGTCACCAGGCTTGGACCCGTTGCCGTCGCCGCCCTTGGAGCCGTTGCCGTCGCCGCCCGTCGCTCCGTTGCTGTCACCAGCTTTCGGGCTGGCACCGGACTTGTCGGCCGCACCGGATTTCGCATCTGCCCCGTCCGCCGCCTTGCGGGACTCCGCCTCGGTGGCGGTGGGATCGTTCGCGCCGTCGCTCATCGGCTGGCCTCGACCTTCGCGGCGTAGCGGCGTGCGGTAGTGGCCGAGATGCCGTACGCGGCTGCGACGGCCTCGACCCGCTCACCCGCCGCGACACGGCGACCGACCTCTGCCCTCGCAGTGGGGCTGCCGATCTTGTATTCGAAACTGCGCCCTGGGACGCCTCTGGTTTTGGTCATGCGCGCATGGGAGCACGCCGCGTGGCACCGCGACGGCCGCGGCGCGGGTCGGCCCGCGCACCTGTTCAAACACGGCCCCGATGACCCACCGATGACCCATTCACCGCGGCGACCCGCGCGGTGCGCGGTGGGAAACACCTGGTCAGCGAAACGGGCGGCGAGCAGCGAACAGGGCGAATAGATCACCGCCGTTCTCACACGCGGAAGGTCGCTGGTTCGAAACCAGCCGGGACCACCAGGTCAGCCCAGGTGCTTGGCCAAAATGCTCAGCGTTCCTCTGCCCATCGACTCCCTGATGGACGCGGCCAGCGTGATTCTTGGCTCCGCCTCAATCCCCGATGAACGTGACCGTTTCTGCCAGCGGTGCGCGGCCGGTGCGAATGAAGGTCACGTCGGGGTCCTCGTAGCCAATCGACATGCCGCAGAACAAGATGAGGTCCTCGGGCGGCAAGACTGCCTCCGCGACAGTTTCACGAACCTGGGACCAGGCCATCTGGGGGCAGCTGTGCAACCCTTCGGCACGCAGCAGCAACATGACGGTCTGCAGGTACATGCCGAGGTCCGCCCATTGCGGTCGGCCCAGATCACGGTCGATGTAACAGAACAATGCGGCCGGTGCCCCGAAACAATCCCAGTTGCCGATCGCGGCTCGCTGACGTGCCTCCCAGTCATCGCGGGTGATACCGAGCGAGCTGTACCGCTCCCTACCGAATGTGGAACGCCGCGCACCGTACGGGGCCTTCAGGGCGGCTGGGTACATCTCGAATTCTCGCTCGTCCCAGGGGTCTCCGGCGGACACCCGCTCCACGGCAACCTTCTTGAGGCGGGCCAGCGGTGCGCCGGTGACCACGTAGATCCGCCACGGTTGCAGATTCGATCCTGATGGTGCCCAGGCTGCGGCGGACAACACCCGCTGCAGCACGTCGCCCGGGACCGGCTCGTCGCTGAACCCTCGCACCGCCCGCCGGCTCTGCACCGCTTCGTACACGTTCACTATTGCGCCTTCCGCGTGACTGTTTGTGCCGTCCATTCCACTCGCAGCTGCCCAGCCGGAACGAACCCTTGAGAGTCCGTAGTCCGTATGGGGGAGTGCACTATTCGCGCGCCGTCCCTCGCAACGCTGTTTCGAGGATCCAGTCGCGGATGCGATGGGCTCGATGTGCACCGAGGGCACCCGCAACGCCGGACGCGGTCAGTAGTCCCAGCCGGCGGGAACGCAGCGGAAGACGTCCCCCGCGGTCGCCACATGGCAGACCGACGGGAACGGCAGGTGGGTGGCCACCAGGGCCTCCCCGGTCGCCGCCAGCTCCCGCAGGAGCTGGACCCGGACCCGGGTCGATTCCTCGGGGTCGTGTTCGAAACCGTTGTGCCACTGCGGGTTGTCGAACCCGGGTGCGAACACGGCGTCGCCGGCGAAGGTCAGTCCCTCGCCGCCCGAGGCCAGGCGCACGATGCTGTGCCCGGGGGTGTGACCTCCGGTGCGGGCGACGAGTACCCCGGGCGCCACCTCGTACTCCGTCTCGAAGGTGCGCAGGTGGCCGCGGTATTCGTCGAGGAAGCGGGACGCGATCGACCGCAGCGCGTCCGGCACCGGCGCAGGCATCTCGGTGTGGGAGAAGTCGGGTGCCTCCCAGAATTCGGCCTCGGCGCTGGCGACGTGCACCCGCAGATCGGGGCGCAGCCGTTCCTTCAACCCGGCGGTGAGCAACCCGCCGACATGGTCCATGTGCAGGTGGGTGAGCACCACGTCGGTCACGGCCGAGGGATCGATACCGGCGGCCTCGAGTCGGTGGACCGTCTGGCCGGCGCGCGGGAAGTCCGGGAACTCCACCCCGAGTCCGGCGTCGACGAGAATGGTTCGGTCGCCACTGCGCACCACCACCACGTTCAACGGCCAGTCGAGCACGTCCTGCGGCAAAAACCTGTCATCGAGCCAGTGCCCGAACTCGGTGGGGTCGGCGTTGGTTGCCATCGTCCTGGCGGTGATCGGTAACACGCCGTCGCTGATCACCAGCACTTCGATGTCGCCGACCTGCACCGCGTAGCGCGACGGCACCAGCTCGTCGAGTCGCTGGCTACCTACCGCAGCAAGATTGTCCACGCTCATGTCTATTCTCCTGACCGCCGTCGCCGACGTTAAAATGAACCCTTCTGCTCGGTCGAACGCGGCGGCGCTCTGGAGTTCATCCCCGTCGTCGAAGTTCGGTGTCAGCCGGGACCGGCGGCGGTTCACCGAGACCGCGTTACCCGATGCGGATCAGCTTCTTGTTGACGAATTCGTCGATGCCGAACCGGCCCAGTTCCCGGCCGAAGCCGGAGCGCTTGACCCCGCCGAACGGCAACTCGACCCCCTCGGCGCCCACGCAGTTGACGAACACCATGCCGGCCTCGATCTTGTCGGCCACCCGCTTGGCCTGTTCCTTGTCGGTGGCATACACGTAGGACCCGAGCCCGAAAGGCGTGTCGTTGGCGAGTTCGACGGCCTCGTCCTCGGAGTCCACCTTGAAGACCGTGGCCACCGGACCGAACAGTTCCTCGTGGTAGGCCGGCGAGTCCTTGGTGACGCCGGTCAGCACGCCGGGCGGGAAGAAGGCACCCTTGCGTTCCCCGCTGGAGACCAGATTGGCGCCGTTGTCCACGGCGTGGCTGACCTGTTCGGCGAGCCGGTCCGCGGCGGCCGCCGACGACAGCGGGGCCAGTCCGTCGGCCTTGGCAAGGACCTTCTTGGTGAACTTGTCGAGGAACTCGTCATACACGTCGGCCGCGACGATGATCCGCTTGGCCGCGTTACACGCCTGTCCGGTGTTCTCGAACCGTCCTTCGACCGCGGCGTCCACGGTGGCGTCGAGGTCGTCGGAGCCGAGCACGATGAACGGGTCGGACCCGCCGAGTTCGAGCACCACCTTCTTGAGGTTGCGCCCGGCCACTTCCGCCACCGCCGCGCCGGCGCGCTCGGAGCCGGTCAGCGAAACCCCTTGCACCCGTGGGTCGGCGATAGCCTCGGCGATCTGTTCGTTGGTGGCGTATACGTTGACGTAGGCGCCCTTGGGGTAGCCGGCGTCGTCGAAGATCTGTTGCAGCGCCGCGGCGGACTCGGGGCACTGCGGCGCGTGTTTGAGCACGATGGTGTTGCCCAGCGTGAGGTTCGGTCCGGCGAACCGGGCCACCTGGTAGTACGGGTAGTTCCACGGCATGATGCCCAGCAGCACGCCGACGGCCGAACGCCGGATCAGTGCCGAGCCGTCGCCCTCGAGCAGCGTGATGGGTTCGTCGGCAAGAAACTTCTCGGCGTTGTCCGCGTAGTACTCGTAGATGGCGGCGGAGAACTCGGCTTCGCCCTTGGCCTGGTCATAGGGCTTCCCCATCTCCCGGCCGATGATCTTGGCCAGTTCGTCGGCGCGTTCGGCGTGCAACTGACCGACCTTGCGGATGAGTGCGGCCCGCTCGGCAACCGTCGACGACTTCGACCACTGGCCGAACGCCGAGGCGGCGGCGGCCAGTGCCTGCTCGATCTGTTTGTCGGTCGCGGTCGGGTATTCCTTGATCGTTTCCCCGGTCGCGGGATCGACGACGGCGTACTTGGTCATGACGGGTTCTCCTTCGCGGTGCGCACGGACATTCCGTTGCGGCCAGCCTAAGCCGCACCACGCCTCGGGTGCCCGGTCTTTCGACCACCGAATCGAACCCGACTAGAGGGACAACCCCGCGGTCGTGCTCAGGCCGCCGTCAACCGGGATCACCGCGCCGGTCACGTAATTGCTGGCGCGCGCGGCCAGGTAGATCGCCGCGCCCATCATGTCCTCGGCCCGGCCGATGCGCTGGACCGGCGCGCTGGCCGCCAGTTGCTCGCCCACCGCGTCCAGCGTCGCGGCCATCATCTTGGACTGAAAGGGCCCTGGCGCAATGGCATTCACCAGGATCTTCGGAGCCAGCACGTGAGCCATGTGTTTGGTCAGCTGGTGCACGGCCGCCTTGGAGGCCGAATAGGAGAACGTGGGCGTGCGCGGCACCACGATGCCGTCGACGGAACCCACGTTGATCACCCGGGCCGGGTCGTCCTCGACGGCGGCGGCGTCCAGCAGCGGGCGCGCCAACTGGGTCAGCGCGAACGGCGCCTTGACGTTGAGCGTCAGCACCTTGTCGAAGGCCTCGAGCGGGAACGTGTCGAAGGGTTCACCCCATACCGCGCCGGCATTGTTCACCAGGATGTGCAAGCGGTCCTCGCGGCCGCCCACGTCATCGATGAGCGCGCGGCACTGCGCCTCGTCGCTGACATCGGCCGGGATCGCGAACACGTCGCCGAACTCGGAGAGCTGCCGGACCGCCGCGGCGCACGCGTCGGGTTTGCGCGACGACACGTACACCTTGACCCCGGCCCGCAGGTAGCCCTCCGCGATCATCAGGCCGATGCCGCTGGTGCCACCGGTGATCAGGGCCGTCTTACCGGCCACGGAGAACAGTTCTTCGACCATGCCCGCAATGTAGACCTCGTCCCGGACCCGTGACCAAGTGGACTGAATGGTCTATGATTCGTCAATCGCCGGTGGCAAGGGAGCAGCGATGACTGAGCAGAAATCCGCAGTCTGGCAACCGACTGCGTGCATCCTGTGCGAATGCAACTGCGGGATCGTCGTGCAGACCGAAGGTCGGCATCTCGCCCGCATCCGCGGGGACAAGGACCATCCCGGCAGCCAGGGCTACACCTGCAACAAGGCCCTGCGACTCGATCACTACCAGAACAACCGGGCCCGGTTGACCTCCCCGCTGCGCCGCCGCGCCGACGGTAGCTTCGAGGAAATCGATTGGGACACCGCGATTGCCGAGATCGCGGCGAAGTTCGCCGACGTCCGCGACCGCCACGGCGGCGACAAGATCTTCTACTACGGCGGCGGCGGGCAGGGCAATCACCTCGGCGGTGCCTACAGCGGCGCATTTCTCAAAGCGCTCGGCGCCCGCTACCGGTCAAATGCCTTGGCCCAGGAGAAGACCGGCGAGGGTTGGGTGGATGCGCAACTCTACGGCGGCCACACCCGCGGTGAGTTCGAGCATGCCGAGGTCGCGGTGTTCGTCGGTAAGAACCCGTGGATGTCGCAGAGCTTCCCGCGGGCCCGCGTGGTGCTCAACGAGATTGCCAAGGATCCGATCCGGTCGATGATCGTGCTGGATCCGGTGCTGACCGATACCGCGAAGATGGCCGACTACCACCTGCGGGTCAAGCCCGGTACCGACGCGTGGTGCCTGGCGGCGCTGGCCGCCGTGCTGGTGCAGGAGAACCTGTGCGACGAGGCATTTCTCGCCGACCATGTCAACGGCGCCGACGTGGTCAAGGCCGCCTTGGCTGAGATCTCCGTCGCCGACTACGCCGCCCGAAGCGGCGTGGACGAGGAACTGTTGCGCGCGGCCGCGCGCCGCATCGCCGCTGCCGGGAGCGTCGCGGTGTTCGAGGACCTGGGCGTGCAGCAGGGCCCGAACAGCACGCTGTGCTCGTATCTGAACAAGATGCTGTGGATCCTCACCGGCAACTTCGCCAAACGCGGTGGCCAGCATTTGCATTCTTGGATGGCGCCGCTGTTCGCACCCGGGGGAGTGGGCCGGACGCCGGTCACCGGGGCCCCGATCATCGGCGGTTTGACGCCGAGCAACGTTGTGCCCCAGGAGATTCTGACCGATCACCCGGACCGGTTCCGGGCCATGATCGTCGAGAGCAGCAATCCGGCGCACTCCATTGCGGATTCGACGGCCATGCGCGCGGCGTTGGAGGCGCTGGAATTGGTGGTGGTCATCGACGTCGCAATGACCGAGACCGCCCGGTTGGCGCACTACGTGCTGCCGGCCGCCTCACAATTCGAGAAGGTCGAGGCGACGTTCTTCAACCTGGAATTCCCGCACAACAACTTTCAGCTGCGCCACCCGATCTTTGAGCCGGCCGCAGGCACCCTGCCGGAACCCGAGATCTGGGCCCGGCTGGTACGGGCGCTGAACTACGTCGACGACGGCGACCTGGAACCGTTGCGGCGCGCCGCCCGCCAAGGCCGGGACTCCTACGCCCAGGCGTTCCTGACGGCCGTGGCCACCGTGCCCGCCCTGGCCAAGACGCTGCCCTATGTGCTGTACGAGACGCTCGGTCCCACCCTGCCCGAGGGCCTGGCCGGGGCCGCGGCGCTGTGGGGCCTGGCGCAGAAGGTGGCGTTGACCTACCCGGAGGCGCTCGCGCGGGCCGGTCACGCCGACGGCAACGCGCTGTTCGACGCGATCTTGACCCAGCGCTCGGGCGTGACGTTCACCGCGCACGAATACGCCGACGACTTCGGGTTGATCAGCCATGCCGACCACAAGATCGCGGTGGAGATCCCCGAACTGCTCGCCGAGCTACGGAAACTGCCGGCCACCCCACCCCAGTTCACCACCGCGGAGTTCCCTCTGGTCTTGGCGGCCGGCGAGCGGCGGGCCGACACCGCCAACGACATCATCCGCGACCCGAGTTGGCGCAGACGGGATCGCGATGGTGCCCTGCGGATCAGCGTGGCAGACGCCCAGCAGCTGGGCCTGGTGGACGGTGGCCGCGCCAGGGTGACGACCGCGGCCGGCAGCGCCGAAGCCACCGTGGAGGTCAGCGAAACGATGCAACCCGGACACGCCGCACTGCCCAACGGCTTCGGGCTCGACTACACCGACGCCGACGGCAGGGTCCACGTGCCCGGAGTGGCCCCCAACTCGCTGACGTCGTCGGACTGGCGCGACGCCTTCGCCGGGACGCCGTGGCACAAGCACGTCCCGGCGCGCGTGGAGGCGATCGCTACTCGATGATCCCGGTGCCGCGCCGCGTGCTCAGCTCCGTGCCGCCCTTGCCGAGGACCAAGCCCAGCGCCAACATCAACGCTGCCAACCCGAAGTGCAGCCAGTTGTCGGCGGTGTTGACCGGCACGAAGTTCGCTGACGACTGCTGGTTGATCACCACGCCGTAGATCCCCAGCAGTGCGTAAATTACACCGCTGACCAGCAGAAAGCCCCGTGCCCCGGAGAACGTGCGGGCCAGTGCCAGACCGGCCACGCCGAACGCTAGATGCACCAGGTTGTGCAGGATCGAAACGTGAAAGATGCCCAGGAGCATCGCCCCGGAGTGGTGGCCCGCGAAGGTCAGCTGATCGAAGTTTGTGGTGATCCCAGGAATGAACCCCAAGATCCCCACCAGCAGAAAGACCGCGCCCACCACCAGCGCGGCGAGTTGGACCGGAGTGCGCGTCCGCTGCGCACCCGCCGAACGTGCCGGCTCTGAACCTGTCATTGTTCCTCCCTGAGACGGTGACTTGCTGCCCACAGCAGTTCTCCGGGAGACCCAGTTCTAAACATTGCCCCCGATTATCGGCCGCCGCGTCGCGGGCACCTGGTCGTCTCCTTCGAGGAATTCCCGGATCTGGGTGAAGCCGTCGCGCCGCCATGCCTGGATCGCCCAGACCAGCGCGATGACCGGCAGCGGTCCGAGCGCCGCCCACCACCCCGCGCCAGGGGGTATCAGGTCGGCGATCACCGTGGCCCGCGGCGTGCCGTCGACCATCGCCGGCAGCCACTCGTTGAGCAGGATGGACAGCATCCGGGTGGTCTCGAACGGTCCGACCAGGGTCGCCAGCGACCACGACCCGCACGCGATGATCAGCGCCCAGGGCCACGCCAGCATCAGCGACTGATCGTCGACGATGTCGGCCGAGGACCGGATCGACTCGGCCACGAAGGCAAAGCCGAGCACCGCCAGCAGCACGCCGACCTGCGCGGCCAGCAGGTCCTCGATCACCGAATTGGCCTGGTCATCACCCGGTCGGGTCGGCAGGCCGATGGCCAGGGACAACAGCCCCGCCACCAACGCGAGCAGCGTGAGATGCGAGCTGGAGTCGCTGATCCGGCGGAACGAGTCGGTGAGGATCCGGACCACCAGATGCGACGACGGTCCCGGCCCGGTCCGGTACAGGATCATCACCACCAGCCCCGAAATCACGATCGAGGTCAACCACGCCACGATCGCCGTGCAGATGATCACCAGCGCCAGCGAGCCGATCAGTGGCACCAGCATCGCGTCCTCGTCGCCGCCGCTGCGCACGACCAACAGCGGCACCGCCCCGACCAACAGGACGCCCAGCGCGCGCACCAGCAGCGGGAACGTGAACAACGTGAGGTCCGCGGGGTCCAGGTCGGGGCTGCGTTGGCGGATATTGCCCAGCTCGGCCCGCAGCACCGAACGCGCATTGCCCAGCGACATCTTGTCCGACATGCCCGAATCCTAGGGAGCCGTCCGGTCCGAGGGCCCGCCCACACCGATCCGAGGCGCGCTCGACGGTGGGCAGGCAATACGGTGGTCAGCGTGGCCGACGATCAGCGACATGAGGGCGGCGGCTTCAATGTCCCGCCGCCCACCAGCAAGGGCGGGCCCGACTTCGGCCGGTTCGTGGCCGGGGTGCGGACGTTGCAGGACCACGCCCGCACCATCGACGCCCCCGACGAGGTGATCAGCGAGGCGGCTGATCTGCTGGAAAAGCTCTCGGCGCTGCTGACGCCCTACGACGGTGACGAGTGGACGACCCCGTCCGGGCGTCGCTTCGACCTGCCCAATCGTGGCGGGGTGCTCGGCGTCCCGTCGGAGGTGGCCAAGATCGACGACGCCACGGTGGGCGGCCCGGTCCGGTTCAACCGGTTCTACCTGGGCCGCAACGGCGCGGCGCACGGCGGGGCCCTGGGCCTGCTGTTCGACTCGGTGCTGGGCTACAGCGCGGCGGTGCTGACCGGCGGCTACCGGCAGCGCACCGCGTTCCTGCACATCGACTACCGCAAGATCGTGCCGGTGGAGAAGACCCTGCGGGTCGAGACCCGGTTGCGCAGCGACGAGGGCCGCAAGATCTTCGTCGAGGCCTGCCTCTACGACGATGCGGACGCCGACCAACCCGGCGCGGTGTTGTTGGCCGAGGCGCACGCGCTGTTCGTGAAGCTCAAACCAGGTCAGCCGTGACCCCGGAGTTCGTCCGCCGGTGGCAACGCTGGCGCGAAGGCGTGCGCGGGCGCCGCATTGCCAACCTGGTCTACCGCGGCGTCATCGGTGTGGTCGGTGTGCTGGTGCTCGCGGTCGGGATCGTCACTATCCCGTACCCGGGGCCGGGCTGGGCGATCGTGTTCCTGGGCCTGGGCATCCTGGCCACCGAGTTCAGCTGGGCACGTCGCCTGCTCGGCTACGCCCGGGAGCGCTACGACCGGTTCATGGCCTGGTTCTGGCTGCAGGGGCTGTGGATCCAGATCCTCGGCGCGCTGTTCACCGCGGCCGTGGTGATGACCACGCTGTGGGTGCTCGGCGCCGTCGCATGGGGGGCCGGCCTCGTCGGCATCGAATGGCCGTGGCTGAACAGCCCGCTCGGCATCGGGTCATGAGTGCAACCGCGCTGACCCACCCCGATAGCATGGTCGCCGTCTGTATCCCTGGGCGGCACCAGCACAGGGCACCCACCTCGAGACTGGAGACACGCCGATGAGCGCCCCCGCAACCCCCGCCGCAGTGGCCCCGATCCGGGTGCCCGCCGGGACCACCGCGGGCGCGGCCGTCCGTGCGGCCGGCCTGCCAGGCCGGGGCAGCGCCGACGCCATCGTGGTGGTGGCCGACGCCGAAGGCAACCTGCGGGATCTGAGCTGGACCCCGGACTCCGACGTCGAGGTCACGCCGGTCGCCGCCGACACCGAGGCCGGCCGCAGCGTCATCCGGCACTCCGCCGCGCATGTGCTCGCCCAGGCGGTCCAGGACATGTTCCCCGAGGCCAAGCTCGGTATCGGCCCGCCGATCACCGACGGCTTCTACTACGACTTCGACGTCAGCGAACCGTTCACGCCCGAGCATCTCGAGGCGCTGGAGAAGCGGATGCGCAAGATCGTCAAAGACGGTCAACTCTTCGAACGCCGCGTCTACGGGTCCAAGGACGAGGCGCGCCGCGAACTGCAGTCCGAGCCGTACAAACTCGAACTCGTCGACGACAAGTCGGGCGACCCCGACGTCATGGAGGTCGGCGGCGACGAGCTGACCGCCTACGACAACCTCAACCCGCGCACCCGGGAACGGGTTTGGGGCGACCTGTGCCGCGGGCCGCACATCCCGACCACCCGCTACATCCCGGCGTTCAAGCTCACCCGCTCTTCCGCGGCGTACTGGCGCGGCGACCAGAACAACGCGAGCCTGCAGCGCATTTACGGCACCGCCTGGGAGTCCCAGGAGGCGCTGGACCGCCACCTCGAACTGCTCGAGGAGGCGCAGCGCCGCGACCACCGCAAGCTCGGCGTGGAGCTGGACCTGTTCAGCTTCCCCGACGAACTGGGTTCGGGGCTGCCGGTGTTCCACCCCAAGGGCGGCGTGATCCGCAAGGAACTCGAGGACTACTCGCGGAGTAAGCACGCCGAGGCCGACTACGAGTTCGTCAACACCCCGCACATCACCAAGGAACAGCTCTACGTCACCTCCGGACACCTGGAGTGGTACGCCGAGGGCATGTTCCCGGCCATGCACATCGACGCCGAGTACGGCGACGACGGGCAACTGCGCAAGCCCGGGCAGAACTACTACCTCAAACCGATGAACTGCCCCATGCACCACCTGATCTACCGCTCCCGCGGCCGGTCCTACCGCGAACTACCGCTGCGGCTCTTCGAATTCGGGTCCGTCTACCGGTATGAGAAGTCGGGTGTGGTGCACGGGCTGACTCGGGTACGGGGCATGACCCAGGACGATGCGCACATCTACACCACGCGGGAACAGATGCGCGACGAGTTGGCGTCGCTGCTGCGGTTCGTCCTGGATCTGCTCAGCGACTACGGCCTCGACGACTTCTACCTGGAACTGTCGACCAAGGATCCGGAGAAGTACGTCGGCTCCGACGCGGACTGGGACGAGGCCACCGAGACGCTGCGCGAAGTGGCCGAGGCCTCCGGGTTGCACTTGGTTCCCGATCCCGGCGGGGCGGCGTTCTACGGGCCCAAGATCTCCGTACAGGTCAAGGACGCGCTGGGCCGCAACTGGCAGATGTCGACCATTCAGCTCGACTTCAACATGCCCGAACGCTTCGAGCTGGAATACACCGCGGCCGACGGCACCCGGCAGCGTCCGGTACTGATCCACCGCGCGTTGTTCGGCTCCATCGAACGGTTCTTCGGGGTGCTCACCGAGCACTACGCCGGGGCGTTCCCGGCCTGGCTGGCGCCGGTGCAGGTGGCCGGGATTCCCGTCGCCGACGCCCACGTCGAGTACCTCGAAGATGTTGCGGCGCAATTGAAGGCGCAGGGCATCCGGGTCGAGGTGGACGCCAGCGACGACCGGATGGCCAAGAAGATCGTCAACCAGACCAACATGAAGGTGCCGTTCATGTTGCTGGTCGGGGACCGCGATGCCGAGGCCGCGGCGGTGTCGTTCCGGTTCGCCGACCGCAGCCAGGTCAACGGCGTGCCCCGGGATGCCGCGGTGGCCGCGATCGCCGCGTGGGTGGCCGACCGGCGCAACGCGGCCCCCACCGCGGACCTGGTCAACGAATTGCTGGCGGCTCAAGGGGGTTGGGAATGACCGAGCAGCCCCGGGAATACCGCGATTCCGGCGTGGGCGAACCCGATCACCTGCAGCGGCTGTGGACGCCCTACCGGATGGACTACATCGTCGGAGCGCTCAAGCCCGACGCCACCAGCGAGTCCAACGACTCCTCGGCGGCCGCCAAACAACCGTTCACCGCCATCCCGCAGATGACCGACGAGGACGGTCTGGTGGTGGCGCGCGGCGAACTCGTCTACGCGGTGCTCAACCTGTACCCGTACAACCCCGGCCACCTGATGGTGGTCCCGTACCGCCGGGTCGCCGAACTCGAGGATCTCACCATCGCCGAGAGCGCCGAGTTGATGGCGTTCACGCAGAAGGCGATTCGGGTGATGAAGAGCGTCTCCAACCCGGATGGCTTCAACGTCGGACTCAATCTGGGCCGCTCGGCCGGCGGCTCCCTGGCCGAGCACCTGCACATGCACATCGTGCCGCGCTGGCGCGGCGACGCGAACTTCATCACGGTGATCGGCAACGCCAAGGTCATCCCGCAACTGCTGCGCGACACCCGCGTGTTGTTGGCCGAGAAATGGTCACAGCAGCCGTGAGCGACTTCTACCTGATGACCCGGGCGGCCTACGCCAAGCTCAGCCGCCCGGTCGCCAAGGTGGCGCTCAAGGCGGGTCTTACGCCGGACAGCATCACCATCATCGGCACCGCGGGCACCGTCATCGCCGCGCTCACGCTGTTCCCGGTGGGCCAGCTGTGGTGGGGCGCGGTCGCGGTGTCGTTCTTCGTGCTCGCCGACATGCTCGACGGGGCGATGGCGCGCCAACGCGGCTACAGCACCCGATTCGGTGCCGTGCTCGACGCGACCTGCGACCGCATTGCCGACGGTGCGGTGTTCTGCGGGCTGCTGTGGTGGGCCGCATTCGGGCTGCAGAGCACGCCGCTGGCGGTCGCGACGATGATCTGTCTGGTCACCTCGCAGGTGATCTCGTATGTGAAGGCGCGCGCGGAGGCCACCGGCCTGGCCGGCGGCGGCGGCCTGATCGAACGCCCCGAGCGGCTGCTCATCGTGCTGATCGGTACCGGTCTTTCCGGAGTGCCCTTCCTGGGGGTGCCGTGGCTGCTCGATGTCGCGATGTGGGGCCTGGCGGCCGCGAGCCTGGTCACCGTGGCGCAGCGGGTGCACACCGTGCGGTGTTCGCCGGGCGCCATCGATCCGCTGCGCGACGACGCACCGGCCACCGGCGGCGACGGACCCGATGAGCCCGAGGCGGACAAGCACTGATGTCGACGCCCACCTCGGGTCTGCCCGGCATCCCGAAGATGCGGGGCCTGACCGCACCGCTGAGCGGTCAATTGTCGGACTGGGGCTATGCGGCCGGCTGGCGACTGGTGCGCGCGATGCCGGAGTTCGTCGCCCGCAACACCTTTGATGCCGGCGCGCTGTACGCGTCGCGCTCGGGCGGACCCGAACAGCTGCGCAAGAACCTGTCGCGGGTGCTGGGCGTGCCGCCGGCCGAGGTGCCCGGTTCGCTGATCCGCGCCGCCCTGGCGTCCTACGCCCGGTACTGGCGCGAGGCGTTCCGGTTGCCCGCGATGGACCAGGCAGAGCTCGGTGCCCGCCTCGATCCGTGCCTGCTGGGCCGGGAGCACCTGGAGGCCTCGATGGCGGCGGGCCGCGGCACCATCGTGGCGCTGCCGCACAGCGGCAACTGGGACATGGCCGGGGTGTGGTTCGTCCAGCATTACGGCAAGCTCACCACCGTTGCCGAGCGGCTCAAACCCGAATCGCTCTACCAGCGTTTCATCGAGTACCGCGAAACCCTCGGCTTCGAGATCCTGCCGTTGACCGGCGGCCCGCGCCCGGTGTTCGAGGTGCTCTGTGACCGCCTGCGCTCCAACGGGATGATCTGCCTGATGGCCGACCGCGACCTGACCCGCAACGGCGTGCAGGTGGACATGTTCGGGGAACCGACCCGGCTGCCCGCCGGCCCCGCCAAGCTGGCGCTCGAAACCGGCGCGACGTTGTTGACGGCGCACCTGTGGAATGAGCCCGACGACTGGCGCTTTCAGGTCTACGGTCCCGTCGACGTCAGCTCCGGCGACGTCACGGTCATCACGCAGGAAATCGCGAACCGGTTCGCCGACGGCATCGCCGCGCACCCCGCCGACTGGCACATGCTGCAGCCGCAGTGGCTCGCGGATCTGTCCGAAGAGCGCCGAGCCTGGCTGGACGAGCCGGGCGGTTCGTTTGTCGCCCGGCCTCGTCCTCGCGGAACTACACCGCTCGACGAACCGGGCGAGCGCTGATGCGCATCGGCATGGTGTGCCCCTACTCGTTCGATGTGCCGGGCGGGGTCCAATCGCATGTGCTGCAACTCGCCGAGGTGTTCCACGCCCAGGGCCATCACGTGAGCGTGCTGGCACCGTCCTCGAGCGATGCGACGTTGCCCGACTACGTCGTCGCCGGCGGCAAGGCGATCCCCATCCCGTACAACGGTTCGGTGGCCCGGCTACGGTTCGGACCCGCGACGCATCGCAAGGTCAAGAAGTGGCTCGCCGACGGCGATTTCGACGTACTGCATCTGCACGAACCCAACGCGCCGAGCCTGTCGATGCTGGCCCTGCAGGCCGCCGAGGGGCCGATCGTCGCGACCTTTCACACCTCGACCACCAAATCGTTGACGCTGTCGGTGTTCCAAGGGATCTTGCGGCCGTTCCACGAGAAGATCGTGGGCCGGATCGCGGTGTCGGACCTGGCCCGCCGCTGGCAGATGGAGGCCTTGGGCTCCGACGCCGTCGAGATCCCGAACGGAGTCGATGTCGCCTCGTTCGTGGAGGCGCCACGGCTGCCGGGCTACCCGCGGCCGGGTAAATCGGTGTTGTTCCTGGGCCGCTTCGACGAGCCACGCAAGGGGATGGCGGTCCTGCTGGGGGCGCTGCCGGCCCTGGTAGACCGATTCCCGGACCTGGAGATTCTCATCGTGGGTCGCGGCGATGAAGACGAATTACGCAGCGCGGCAGGCGAGTTGGGTGACCACCTCAATTTCCTGGGACAGGTCGACGACCGCGAGAAGGCCAGCGCCATGCGCAGTGCCGACGTGTACTGCGCGCCCAACACCGGCGGCGAGAGTTTCGGCATCGTGCTGGTCGAGGCGATGGCGGCGCACACCGCGGTGGTGGCCAGCGACCTCGACGCGTTCCGTCGGGTGCTGCTCGACGGTCAAGCCGGTCGGCTGGTCCCCGTCGACGACTCCGAGGCGTTGGCAACCGCCCTGATCGAGGTGCTCGAGGATGCGCGCGAACGGGACCGGTTGGTGGCCGCCGCTGCCGAGGCGGTGCAGCGCTACGACTGGTCGGAGGTGTCCCGGAAGATCATGCGGGTCTACGAGACCGTCGCCGGGTCGGGCATCAAGATCCGGGTGGCCGGCACCGGGCGCAGCGAAGTTTCCGGGGGACGACGGTGACGCTGTGGCTCGTCGTCGCCGTGGTGGCGGCGGTGATCGTGCTGGTGTTGATCGGCGGCTGGGCCTACCAGACCGCCAACCGGCTGGACCGGCTCCACGTGCGCTACGACCTGTCCTGGCACGTGCTGGACGCCGCGCTCGGCCGCCGCGCGGTGGTGGCCCGCGCGGTCGCCGCCAATGCCAGCGAGACGGTGGCCGACGACACCCGACTGGTCGCGCTGGCCGACGCCGCCGAACGGGCGTCGCGGCCGGCCCGCGAGACCGCCGAGAACGAGCTCTCGGCGGCGCTGGCCGCCATCGACATCGCGCGGCTTCCAACGGCGTTGATCGCGGAGCTGGCCGACGTCGAGGCCCGGGTCCTGCTGGCGCGGCGCTTCCACAACGACGCGGTGCGCGACACGTTGGCACTGCGGGAACGTCCGGTGGTGCGCCTGCTGCGCCTCGGGGGGCGCGCGCCGCTGCCGGTGTACTTCGAGATCGCCGAACGCTCCGAGGTCGGCGCCCCCGCCGGAAACGCGACGGTCCGCAGCTCCGCGCGGGTGGTGTTGCTCGACGAGGACGGCCGGGTGTTGCTGCTGCGCGGCACCGACCCGGCGATCACCGACGGTTCGGCCCGCCGGTTCTGGTTCACCGTGGGCGGTCAGGCCCGGCCCGGCGAGCGGCTGGCCCAGGCCGCCGCGCGCGAACTGGCGGAGGAGACCGGGCTGCAGGTACCCGCATCCGAACTGCTCGGGCCGCTGTGGCGGCGCGACGCCATGTTGGACTTCAACGGCGCGGTGGTGCGCAGCCAGGAGTATTTCTTCGTGTACCGGACCCGGCGCTTCGAGCCGTCGGCGGCCGGTCGCACCGACCTCGAGCACCGCTACATCCTCGGCCACCGGTGGTGTGATGCTGCCCATATCGCCGAGCTGAGCGCGGCCGGCGAAGCGGTGTACCCGACGCAACTCGGCGAGTTGCTGGCCAGCGCGAATGAGGTCGCGGCCGCGGGTGTGCACCGGGCCGCGACGGTTGCCGAACCCACCGAGCACAGCCTGCGTGCCATCCACTGACCGGCGCGGGCAATTCGACTTGCCGTTCACCATTAGACTCGACCGAGGACCAATCAAGGAGAAGAGACCAGTGGACAGCCGAGAAGGCCAGGTCGCTCACACCAACGGGTCGGCCTCTGGCGGGCAAACCGGAACCGCCCGCGTCAAGCGCGGCATGGCGGAGATGCTCAAGGGCGGCGTCATCATGGACGTCGTCACCCCCGAGCAGGCTCGGATCGCCGAGGGTGCCGGCGCGGTGGCCGTCATGGCGCTCGAGCGGGTTCCGGCCGACATCCGCGCCCAGGGCGGGGTGTCGCGGATGAGCGATCCCGACATGATCGAGGGCATCGTCGCGGCGGTCACCATCCCGGTCATGGCCAAGGTCCGCATCGGGCATTTCGTCGAGGCCCAGATCCTGCAGAGCCTCGGCGTCGACTACATCGACGAGTCCGAGGTGCTGACCCCGGCCGACTACGAGCACCACATCGACAAGTGGAACTTCACGGTCCCGTTCGTGTGCGGTGCCACCAACCTGGGCGAGGCCCTGCGCCGGATCACCGAGGGCGCGGCGATGATCCGCTCCAAGGGTGAGGCCGGCACCGGGGACGTCTCCAACGCCACCACCCACATGCGCAAGATCGGCGGCGAGATCCGCCGGTTGTCCTCGCTGTCACCCGACGAGCTGTACGTCGCGGCCAAGGAACTGCAGGCCCCCTACGAGCTGGTCGCCGAGGTGGCGCGCGCCGGCAAGCTGCCGGTCACGTTGTTCACCGCCGGCGGCCTCGCGACTCCGGCCGACGCGGCGATGATGATGCAACTGGGCGCCGAGGGCGTGTTCGTCGGCTCGGGCATCTTCAAGTCCGGTGACCCCGCCACCCGCGCCGCGGCCATCGTCAAGGCCACCACCTTCTACGACGATCCCGACGTGTTGGCCAAGGTCTCGCGTGGACTCGGAGAAGCCATGGTCGGCATCAACGTCGAGGACATCGCCCAGCCGCACCGGCTGGCCGAACGCGGCTGGTAACCCCAGCGCCGATGGCGATCGAGGAGATCCTTGATCTCGAGCAGCTCGAGGTCAACATTTACCGCGGTGGGGTTTTCAGCCCCGAATCCGGTTTTCTGCAAAGGACTTTCGGTGGTCACGTCGCGGGCCAGTCGCTGGTGTCGGCGGTCCGGACGGTAGAACCGGGCTTCGAGGTGCATTCGTTGCACGGCTACTTCCTGCGGCCCGGCGACGCGCGTGCGCCGTCGGTGTACCTGGTGGAGCGGATTCGCGACGGCGGCTCGTTCTGCACCCGCCGGGTCAGCGCCATCCAGCACGGGCAGACGATCTTCTCGATGTCGGCGTCGTTCCAGACCGATCAGAGCGGGATCGAGCACCAGGACGCGGTCCCGGCGGCCCCCGGCCCCGAGGATCTGCCCGGCTTCCGCTCCGGCGGCGCCTTCGATGACGCCGGTTTCGCGCAGTTCGACGAGTGGGACGTGCGCATCGTGCCGCGGGACGCCCTGGCCGTCCGCGACGGCAAGGCCTCCCAGCAGCAGGTCTGGTTCCGGCACCGCGATGCGCTGCCCGACGATCCGGTGCTGCACATCTGTGCCCTGGCCTATATGAGCGATCTGACGCTGTTGGGCTCCGCTCAGGTCAACCACGTCGAGGAACGCAAGCATCTGATGGTGGCGTCGCTCGATCACGCGATGTGGTTCATGCGTCCGTTCCGGGCCGACGAGTGGTTGCTCTACGACCAGTCCTCGCCGTCGGCGTGCGGCGGTCGGTCGTTGACCCAGGGCAAGATCTTCAACCGCTACGGCGAGATGGTCGCGGCGGTCATGCAGGAGGGGCTGACCCGCTACAGGCGCGACTATCGACGCCCGGCCGACCAGTGAACGCGCCCCGGATCGGGGTGCTCGCGCTGCAGGGGGACACCCGCGAACACCTGGCCGCGTTGCGGGAAGCCGGTGCCGAGGCGAGCACGGTGCGCCGCCGCGGCGAACTGGAATCCGTCGACGCCTTGGTGATCCCCGGCGGGGAATCGACTGCGATGAGCCATCTGTTGCGCGAGTTCGAGCTACTCGAACCGCTGCGGGCCCGGCTGGCCGACGGTATGCCGGCCTACGGTTCGTGCGCGGGGATGATCCTGATGGCCTCCGAGATCCTCGATGCCGGCGCGCCGGGACGCGCAGCGCTGGCGCTGGGGGCCATCGATATGACCGTGCGGCGCAACGCATTCGGGCGTCAGGTCGACTCGTTCGAGGGTGAGCTGGAGTTCGGCGGCATCACGGGTCCCATGCACGCGGTGTTCATTCGCGCGCCCTGGGTCGAGCGGGTGGGCCCGCAGGTCGAGGTGCTCGCCAGGGCCGACGGCCACGTTGTCGCGGTCCGCCAGGGCCGGACCCTGGCCACCGCTTTTCACCCGGAAATGACCGGCGATCGCCGCGTTCACCGACTCTTCGTCGATATTGTGACGGGGCGGGCGTAACGCTGGAAGCCTAAAGCTGCACGTAGACTATGAAGTCGGATTTGCAGCAGAGGGAATGAGGTAGTACCTGCATGAGCGGCCATTCCAAGTGGGCCACGACCAAGCACAAGAAGGCCATCGTCGACGCCAAGCGCGGCAAGATGTTCGCCAAGCTGATCAAGAATGTCGAGGTTGCAGCGCGGGTGGGCGGCGGTGACCCGGCAGGCAACCCCACGTTGTACGACGCGATTCAGAAGGCCAAGAAGTCTTCGGTCCCCAACGACAACATCGAGCGGGCCCGCAAACGCGGCGGCGGCGAGGAAGCCGGCGGCTCCGACTGGCAGGACATCACCTACGAGGGGTACGGCCCCAATGGGGTCGCCGTGCTCATCGAGTGTTTGACCGACAATCGCAACCGCGCCGCCGGCGAGGTCCGGGTGACGATGACCCGCAACGGCGGCAACATGGCCGACCCCGGCTCGGTGGCCTACCTGTTCTCCCGCAAGGGTGTGATCACCCTGGAGAAGAACGACCTGACCGAGGACGACCTGCTGCTGGCGGTGCTGGAAGCCGGCGCCGAGGAGGTCAACGATCTCGGGGACGCGTTCGAGGTCATCACCGAACCCGGCGATCTGGTCGCGGTGCGCACCGCGCTGCAGGAGGCCGGCATCGACTACGACTCCGCCGAGGCCAGCTTTCAGCCCTCGGTGACGGTTCCCGTCGACCTCGAGGGCGCGCGCAAGGTGCTCAAACTCATCGACGCCCTCGAGGACAGCGACGACGTGCAGGAGATCTACACGAATATGGACATCCCCGACGATGTCGCGGCGCAACTCGACGAGGACGACTGACCCTCGGCTGGCCCAGCGTGTCCCTACCCGGCCCCGTCGTCTGGTGGCATTAGGGTGTGGTTCGAACACATGTTCTGGCATTTCGGACCAGGGAGGGCTCGTGCGCGTGATGGGAGTCGACCCCGGCTTGACCCGCTGCGGGCTGTCGGTGATCGACAGCGGCCGCGGGCGTCAACTGGTGGCGTTGGACGTCGACGTCGTCCGCACGCCGGCCGACCAACCCCTGCATCGGCGGTTGCTCATCATCAGTGAGACGGTCGAACACTGGATGGACACCCACCGGCCCGACGTCGTCGCCATCGAGCGGGTGTTCTCGAACCAGAACGCCAACACCGCCATGGGCACCGGACAGGCCGGCGGCGTCATCGCGTTGGCCGCCGCCCGCCGCGACATCGACGTGCATTTCCACACGCCCAGCGAGGTCAAGGCCGCCGTGACCGGCAACGGCCGCGCCGACAAGGCGCAAGTCACCACGATGGTCACCAAAATTCTTGCGTTACAACAGAAGCCGACCCCAGCGGACGCGGCCGACGCGTTGGCATTGGCGATCTGCCATTGTTGGCGGGCGCCGATGATCGCCCGGATGGCCGCGGCCGAGGCCCTGGCGGCCGAACAGCGTCGCAAGTATCAGGCGACGCTCAAGGCGACCGCGAAGGCGAAGGCAAAGGCCGCCCGATGATCTCCTCGGTACGTGGCGAGGTCATCGAGATCGCGTTGGACCACGCCGTCATCGAAGCGGCCGGCGTGGGCTACAAGGTGATGGCGACGCCGTCGGCGTTGGCGACGCTGCGCCGCGGCAGCGAGGCCCGGCTGATCACCGCCATGATCGTGCGCGAGGACTCGATGACGCTCTACGGCTTCGCCGACCCCGACGCCCGCGACGTGTTCACCACGCTGCTCGGGGTCTCCGGGGTGGGGCCCAAGATCGCGATGGCGACGCTCGCGGTCTACGACGCCCCGACGCTGCGCCAGGCCCTGGCCGACGGCGACATCGCCGCGCTGACCCGGGTCCCGGGGATCGGCAAGCGCAGCGCCGAACGCTTGGTGCTGGAACTGCGCGACAAGATCGGGGTGTCGCCGGCCGCGACGGCGGTGGCCGGAGTCGGCGGTGGCGCGATCCGCGGCCCGGTGGTGGAGGCCCTGATCGGCCTCGGCTTCGGGGCCAAGCCGGCCGAGGAGGCCACCGACAAGGTGTTGAAGCTCGACCAGGAGGCCACGACGTCGAGCGCGCTGCGGGCCGCCTTGAACCTGTTGGGTAACACCAAATGAGCCGCTTCGACGGCGATCAGGACGCGGATCAGGAGGACACCGAAGACCGCGAGGTCTCGGCCGCGCTGACCGTCGGCGAGGGCGACGTCGACGCCAGCCTGCGGCCGCGGTCGCTGGGGGAGTTCATCGGTCAGCCCCGGGTGCGCGAGCAGTTGCAACTGGTGCTCGAAGGGGCCAAGAACCGGGGCAGCACGCCGGATCACATTCTGCTGTCCGGGCCGCCCGGCCTGGGCAAGACCTCCCTGGCGATGATCATCGCGGCCGAACTCGGTTCGGCGCTGCGGGTCACCTCCGGGCCGGCGCTGGAACGCGCGGGCGACCTGGCGGCCATGCTGTCCAATCTCGTCGAACACGATGTGCTGTTCATCGACGAGATCCACCGCATCGCCCGGCCCGCCGAAGAGATGTTGTATCTGGCCATGGAGGACTTCCGCGTCGACGTGGTGGTCGGCAAAGGCCCGGGCGCCACCTCGATTCCGCTTGAGGTGGCACCGTTTACGTTGGTGGGTGCCACCACTCGGTCCGGTGCACTGACCGGGCCGCTGCGCGACAGGTTCGGGTTCACCGCGCACATGGACTTCTATGAGCCCGCCGAACTCGAACGCGTGCTGTCGCGGTCGGCCGGCATCCTCGGCATCGACCTGGGGTCGGAAGCGGGATCGGAGATCGCCCGCCGCGCGCGCGGTACCCCGCGGATCGCCAACCGGCTGCTGCGGCGGGTGCGCGACTACGCCGAGGTCCGCGCCGACGGCATCATCACCCGCGACGTCGCCAAGGCCGCCCTCGCGGTGTACGACGTCGACGAACTCGGACTCGACCGACTCGACCGAGCGGTGCTCTCGGCGCTGACCCGCAGCTTCGGCGGCGGACCGGTCGGAGTCTCGACGCTGGCCGTCGCCGTCGGTGAGGAACCCACCACCGTCGAGGAGGTGTGCGAGCCGTTCCTGGTGCGGGCGGGCATGATCGCGCGCACGCCCCGGGGCCGGGTGGCCACCGCTCAGGCCTGGACGCACCTGGGTCTCACCGCCCCGCCGGGAGCGGTGGGGCTTGGTCAGCAGGCGATGTTCGACTGACGGGTCCCGAGGGTCGGCCGGGCACGCTGGTGGACAACGTGATCGTGCTGCGTCGTCGTTGATTAGCGGGAATTGGCGTGTCGTACCCCCATGGCACAATCGAAAGTATGTTCGAAGGAGTGGTGGAGGTGGGGGCCGGCGCCGATGAGGCGGCGTTGGTGGCGCATATCGGCGAGTTGGAGATTTTGAAGGCGCGCGCGACCGCGGCGCAGGCGCGGGCGACGGCCGCGTTGGCGCAGCGCAGGGCCGCCGCGGAGGTCGAGCGCGGGGTGCCGGCGGCGCGGCGGGGTCGTGGGTTGGCCTCGGAGGTGGCGTTGGCGCGGCGGGATTCCCCGGCGCGCGGTAATCAGCATCTGGGGTTCGCGAAGGCGTTGGTGTTCGAGATGCCGCATACGTTGGCGGCCCTGGAGCGGGGGTTGCTCTCGGAGTGGCGGGCGACGTTGATCGTGCGGGAATCGGCGTGTCTGGATGTCGAGGATCGCCGCGTCCTGGACGCCGAGTTGTGCGCCGATGCGGCGGCCTTGGTCGGTTGGGGCGACGCGCGGATTGTCGCGGAGGCCAAGGCGATCGCCTATCGGCTGGATCCGCAGGCGGTGGTGGATCGGGCCGCGCGCGCGCCGGCCGAGCGTCGCGTGACTCTGCGTCCGGCGCCGGATGCCATGACGCAGTTGTCGGCGTTGTTGCCGATGGCGCAGGGCGTGGCTGTCTACGCCGCGCTCAAGCGCGAGGCCGACGTGTGCTGTGATGGTCGCTCCCGCGGCCAGGCCATGGCCGACACCCTGATCGAGCGGGTCACCGGCCAACCGGCGGAGGCTGCCGCTTCGATCGCGGTCAACTTGGTGCTGACCGACGAGACGCTGCTCGCCGGCGGTGCTGACCCGGCGCGGGTGGCCGGATACGGGCCCATCCCGGCTGCGGTGGCGCGCACCCTGGTGCGGGCGGCTGTGGCGGATGAGCGCTCCCGGGCAACGCTGCGTCGGCTTTACAAGCATCCGGTGTCGGGGGCGTTGGTGGCCATGGAGTCGAGGTCGCGGAACTTCCCGAAGGGTTTGGCCGAGTTCATTCGGCTTCGCGACGACACGTGCCGGACGCCGTACTGCGATGCGCCGATTCGACATACCGACCACGTGACACCGAATGTCCGCGGCGGCGCGACCTCGGCCGCCAACGGGCAGGGGCTGTGCGAGGCCTGCAACTACGCCAAGGAAGCCGACGGTTGGCGGGTCAGCGCCTGGGCCGACGAGAATGGTCAGCACAGCACGGAATTCGTCACGCCCACCGGGGCCCGGCACCATTCGAAGGCGCCGCCGCTGCCGGGCAGCGTGATCGTGGAGGTCAGCGAGATCGAAACACGCATCGCGATCGAGATTGTGGGCCACGCGGCGTAATTGGTTACGCAGCTCGCGCTTACCGGCGGTCAGTCGAGTGTCGTCGAGGCGCATCTGGCCTCGATAGTTACCGTGGCGCCCGGTGTGGGTATCCCGTTCGCAGCGATGGGAGAAAGATCATGAAGACTTACGAAACACCGGCGCGGCCGAGGGGCGGCCGGTTCCACATTCCTCGTAGCCGTGGCGCGGCCAGCGGACTCCTTCTCGTTCTGCTCGGGCTCTGGGGTGCCCTGATTCCATTCATCGGGCCGTACTTCGACTTCGCATATTCGCCGGATCGGCCCTGGGTCTGGACCGACGCGCGTGGTTGGCTCGAGGTGCTACCCGGCGCCGTGGCCGTGCTCGGCGGGCTGATCTTGATAATGACGCGTAACCGCGCCACCGCGACGTTCGGCGGCTGGTTGGCCGTGGCGGCGGGTGTGTGGTTCATCGTGGGCCGCGCGTTCGCCATGACCCTGAACATCGGCGAGATCGGGGTCCCGGCCGCGGCGACGCCGGCGAAGACGGTCGCACTGGAGTTGGCCTACTTCTCCGCGTTGGGTGCATTCGTGGTCTTCCTGGGCGCCGCCGCGCTGGGCCGATTGTCGGTGCGCAGCGTGCGCGACCTGCAGTACGCCGAACGTCGACTCGAGGTCGACCACGGCGAGTCCGACGCGGCCCACCGCGAGGCCGTGGTGACCCGCGAGGAACCTCCCACGGAGCGCAACGGCGAGTCGGTGCCCGAACCCACGACGCGGCGGGCCCGCCCCAGCCTCAGGCACCGGCTGTCCGACCGGTTCGGCCGGCATCACACGCCGGTGCCGCACTGAGGGCTACAGGTCGGTCAGCAGCGAGGCCAGCACGTCGAGGCCCTCGGTGAGCAGTTCGTCTCTGATGGTCAGGGGCGGCAGGAACCGCAGCACGTTGCCGTAGGTGCCGCAGGTCAGCACCACCACCCCGGCCGCGTGGGCGGCGGCGGCCAGCCGCTTGGTCAGGTCCGGGTCCGGATCGTCGGTGCCGGATTTCACCAGCTCGGCGGCGATCATCGCGCCGCGGCCGCGCACGTCGCCGATGCGGTCGTCGTCGGCCTGCAGTCGACCCAGGCGCTGCTTCATCAGCGTCTCGATCTCGGCGGCGCGCTCGACCAGCCCGTCGCGCTCAATGGTGTCGATGGTCGCCAGCGCCGCGGCGCACGCGATCGGGTTGCCCCCGTAGGTGCCGCCCAGGCCGGAAACGTGTGGTGCGTCCACGATCTCGGCCCGCCCGGTCACCGCCGACAACGGCAGGCCGCCGGCGATCCCTTTGGCGGTACAGATCAGGTCCGGCTCGATCCCCTCATGCTCGCAGGCAAACATCGCGCCGGTGCGGGCGAAGCCGGTCTGCACCTCGTCGGCGATGAAGACCACGTTGTTGTCCCGGCACCATGCGAGCAGCGCGGGTAGGAAGCCGGCCGCCGGGACGATGAAGCCGCCCTCACCCTGGATCGGCTCGATGATCACCGCGGCCAGGTTCACCGCGCCGATCTGCTTGTCCAGCACCTCGATCGCGCGCTCGGCGGCGAGTTCGCCGTTGGTGCCCAATTCCTTGTCGAGCAGGCTGTCGCGGTACGGATACGACAGCGGCGCCCGGTACACCTCCGGCGCGAAGGGCCCGAACCCGCTCTTGTAGGGCATCGATTTCGCGGTCAACGCCATCGTCAGGTTGGTGCGGCCGTGATAGGCGTGATCGAAGGCGACCACGGCCTGCTTACCGGTGTAGGCGCGCGCGATCTTGACGGCGTTCTCCACGGCCTCGGCGCCCGAGTTGAACAGCACGGACCGTTTCTCGCCGGATCCGGGCGTGAGGCGGTTGAGCCGCTCGGCCACCGCGATGTACTGCTCGTAGGGCGTCACCATGAAGCAGGTATGGGTGAATTCCGCGACCTGGGCGCGCACCGCGTCCACCACCCGGGGTGCGGCGTTGCCGATCGTGGTGACCGCGATGCCGGAGCCGAGGTCGATCAGCCGGTTCCCGTCGACGTCCTCGATGATTCCGCCGGCGGCCCGGGCGCAATAGACCGGCATCGTGGTGCCGATCCCGGCCGAGACCGCGGCGACCTTGCGGGCCGCCAGGTCAACCGAGCGCGGGCCGGGGATGTCGGTGACGAGAAGACGGCTCTGTTCCAGGTCGGTCACGCATCGAGCGTAGTCTGGCAACCCGCGGCCACGACCGGGATTTCCCGCGTCGCCTCGGCCCGGCAGCGGGCCCGAGGCGACCGGTGAGCATTCCCACCGCACTGCAATGGCACACTGGTCACATACGAGGCCCGTTGACCTGCTGCCGAGCAAGCGGGACGCGACTTCACCACAGACCGCTTCACTAGCTCGAGGAGACCCGGAACGCCATGGAATTCGTCACTCTTTTACCGCTGATCGTCATCCTCGGTGCGTTCATGTTCTTTGCGTCGCGGCGCCAGCGCAAGGCCATGCAAGCCACCATCGACCTGCACGAATCGCTGCGGGTGGGGGACCGCGTCCACACCACGTCCGGATTGCAGGCCACCATCACGAACATCACCGATGACCACGTCGATCTCGAGATCGCCCCCGGCGTCATCACCACCTGGATGAAGCTGGCGATTCGGGACAAGGTCACCGACGACTTCGACGAGTCGGATGACGAAGTCGAGACCACCGACAGCGACACGACCTTCGACACCGGCCGCTAACCAAAGACCGACCGACAGGTCGGGCGCGTACCCTATTGCGGTTGCGGGCAACCCGACTGCCCGGGACGAACTCGGAGGAGACACAACAACGTGGCATCGTCTACGGCGCCGGTGCATCCGTACCGTTACCTGACGCTGTTCCTGGTCATACTCATCGGCGCGTATCTGCTGGTGTTCCTGACCGGTGACAAGCAGGCAGAACCCAAGCTCGGCATCGACCTGCAGGGCGGCACCCGTGTCACCCTGACCGCGCGCACCCCCGACGGGTCGGCGCCCACCAGGGAAGCCCTGCAGCAGGCACAACAGATCATCACCTCCCGCGTCGACGGACTCGGCGTCTCGGGGTCCGAAGTGGTCATCGATGGTGAAAACCTGGTGATCACCGTTCCGGGTAACGACGGCAACGAGGCGCGCAACCTGGGCCAGACCGCGCGGCTGTTCGTCCGCCCGGTGGCGCAGGCGATCCCGGTCGACCAGCTCCGGCAGGCCGCCGAGCAGCAGGGCGGACCGGGTGCACCCGGCCAGCAGCAGCCCGGTCTCCCGCCGATGCCGGAGATGCCCGGGCTGCCGGGTCAGCCGGAGATCCCGGGCCTGCCGGCCGAGCAGGCGCCCCCCGCGCCGCCGGCCGAGCCCGCACCGGCGCCGCAGCCGCGGCCGTATCCGCTGGAGCCGGCTCCCGAGCCGACGCCGGCACCGGCGCCCGCCGACGAAAATGCGCCCGCCCCGGCGCCCGCCGACGAGACCGCGCCCGCGCTGCCGTCCAACGACCGTCAGGACCTGGCCGGCCGGATCAACTTCGAGAAGCAGCTGCGGCAGAACACCAACCAGAACATCCTGATGTACCTGGCGGTGCCGTACGTGGCGGAGCGTTGCGGCCAAGAAGACGTGCTGGCCGGCAACGACGATCCCGCGCTGCCGCTGGTGACGTGCTCGACCGACCACACCACGGTCTACGTGCTGGACCCGTCCATCATCAGCGGTGAGGACATCAAGAGCGCAACCTCCGGGTTCGATCAACAGGGCGGCCAGTACGTCGTCGACCTGGAGTTCACCGGCTCCGCCGTCGACACCTGGGCGAACTTCACCGCCGCCAACGTCGGCACCCAGACCGCGTTCACGCTGGACTCGCAGGTGGTCAGCGCGCCGCAGATCCGGCAGGCGATCCCGGGTGGTCGCACCCAGATCACCGGCGACTTCAACGCCACCAGCTCGCGGGAACTGGCCAACGTGCTCAAGTACGGTTCGCTGCCGCTGTCCTTCGAGTCCTCGGAAGCCGAAACCGTCTCCGCGACACTGGGATTGTCGTCGTTGCGGGCCGGTCTCATCGCCGGCGCGGTCGGTCTGGTCCTGACGCTGGCCTACGCGCTGCTGTACTACCGGGCACTCGGCGTCCTGGTGGCGCTGTCCCTGGTGATGGCCGGCGCGGTGGTCTACGCGCTGCTGGTGCTGCTGGGCCGCTACATCGGCTACACGCTGGACCTGGCCGGCATCGCGGGCCTGGTGATCGGTATCGGTATGACCGCCGACTCGTTCGTGGTGTTCTTCGAACGCATCAAGGACGAGATCCGCGAGGGCCGGACCTTCCGCTCTGCGGTACCGCGAGGCTGGGCACGCGCCCGCAAGACCATCCTGTCCGGCAACATGGTCAGCTTCATCGCCGCGGCCGTGCTGTACTACCTGGCCGTCGGACAGGTCAAGGGCTTCGCGTTCACCCTCGGTCTGACCACCATCCTCGACGTCGTCGTCGTGTTCCTGGTGACGTGGCCGCTGGTGTACCTCGCCTCGAAGACCACAATCATGGCCAAACCGGCGTTCAACGGGTTGGGCGCGGTCCAGCAGATCGCGCGTGAACGGCGAGCTGCCGCGACTTCGGCGGGGCGGGGGTAACGCGGTGGCCAGCAAGAAAAGTGAGATGACAAGCGATACCGACCTCGAAGTGACCGAAAGCAACGCCGAGGAGGCGCCGGCCACCGGTAGCCAGCTGCCGCATCACGGCTTCTTCCACCGGCTCTACACCGGCACCGGCGCCTTCGAGGTCGTCGGCCGGCGCAAGATGTGGTACATCGTCAGCGCGGTCATCATCGGGATCGCGATCGGGGCGATGCTGCTGCGCGGATTCTCCTTCGGCATCGACTTCGAGGGCGGCACCAAGGTGTCGATGCCGCGCGGCGAGGTCTCCGTCGAGCAGGTGGAGACCGTCTTCAGCGACACCATCGGCGTCGAACCGGAGTCCGTGGTCATCGTGGGCAGCGGCGCCTCGGCCACCGTGCAGATCCGCTCGGAGACGCTGGACAACGAGCAGACCAGCGCGCTGCGGGAGGCGCTGTTCGAGGCGTTCCAGCCGGTCGGCGCAGACGGGCAGCCCAGCCCGCTGGCGATCAGCGACTCGGCGGTCTCGGAGACCTGGGGCGGGCAGATCACCCAGAAGGCGCTGATCGCGCTGCTGGTGTTCGTGGTGATCGTCACCGTCTACATCACGTTCCGCTACGAGCGCTATATGGCGATCGCGGCCATGGCCACGATGTTCTTCGACCTCATCGTGACCGCGGGCATCTACGCGCTGGTCGGTTTCGAGGTCACCCCCGCCACCGTCATCGGATTACTGACGATCCTGGGCTTCTCGCTGTACGACACGGTCATCGTGTTCGACAAGGTGGAGGAGAACACCGAGGGCTTCGAGCACACCACCCGGCGTACCTACGCCGAACACGCCAACCTCGCGGTGAACCAGACCTTCATGCGGTCGATCAACACCAGCGTGATCTCCGTGCTGCCGATCCTGGCGCTCATCATCGTCGCGGTCTGGCTGCTCGGCGTCGGCACCCTCAAGGATCTCGCGCTGGTGCAGCTCGTCGGCGTCATCGTGGGGACCTACTCGTCGATCTTCTTCGCCACGCCGCTGTTGGTGAGCTTGCGGGAGCGGACCGAAAAGGTGCGCAACCACACCCGGCGCGTCATGCGTAAGCGGGATCGGGTCGCCGGGAACAACGTCGCTGACGAATCCTCCGACGCCGACTCGTCGACGTCCGATACCGCCGTGGCGGCGACGGAGTCGAGGGCCGCCGCCGAGCCGACCGCCGCCGTGGGCAGCAAGCCCGCGCCCGGCGCGCGCCCGACCAGGCCCTCGCGTCCCACGGCGCGACGGACGGGACGCCCCTCGGGTAAGCAAAACCCGCGACCCTAGGTGTGATCATGGCGCGGATGCGACGACGACGGTTGACCACCGCGGCGGTGGCGGTGACCGCCGCGCTGGTGGGCTCGCTCGTCGGCTGCGGCAGCGGTGCCGAAGGCGAGATCGACTACGCCGTGGACGGCACGCTGACCACCTACAACACCAACACCGTGGTCGGCGCCGCCTCGGGCGGGCCGCAGGCCTTCGGCCGGGTCCTCAGCGGATTCGGATACCACGGTCCCGACGGGCAGGTGGTCGCCGACCACGACTTCGGCTCGATCTCGGTGGTGGGCCGCGAGCCGCTGGTGCTGGACTACCAGATCGCCGACGACGCGGTGTATTCCGACGGCAAGCCGATTACCTGCGACGACATGGTGCTGACCTGGGCCGCGCAATCCGGTCGGTTCCCGGCCTTCCACTCCGCGAGCCGGGCGGGCTACATCGACATCGCCACCATCGACTGTGCGCCCGGCCAGAAGAAGGCGCGGGTGTCGTTCGCCGTCGATCGCAACTTCGCCGAGTTCACCCAATTGTTCACGGCGACCAGCCTGATGCCCTCGCATGTCATCGCCGACGAGTTGGGGCTCGGCGAGGGCGGGGTCAGCACGGCGCTGCTGCGCAACGACATCGCCCAAGCCGAACAGATCGCCCGGTTGTGGAACACCATGTGGGAGCTCAAGCCCGACCTCGACCTCAATAACTTCCCGTCCTCGGGGCCCTACCGGATCGAGTCCGTGCGCGACGACGGCGCGGTGGTCCTGGTGACCAACGACAAGTGGTGGGGCCCAAAGCCCGAGACACCGAAGGTGACGGTCTGGCCGCACGGCATCGAGGTGCAGGACCGCATCAACGACGCCACCTTCGACGTCGTCGACATCGCGGCCGGGTCCTCGGGGACGTTGACCATGCCGGACGGCTACGAGCTCACCGAATACGCGTCCGCCGGCATCGAACAGCTGATCTTCGCACCGCAGGGCCCGTTGGCGGCCGTCCCCGCGCGCCGGGCGCTCGCGTTCTGTACCCCGAGAGAGGCGATCGCCCGCAATGCCGAAGTGCCGGTTAGCAATTCGCGGCTGAATCCGGCCGCCGAGGATGCGCTGACCCAGGCCGAGGGCATCCCCGAGGCCGGGCAGTTTCTGATCGGTAACCCCGACGCCGCGCGCGAGGCACTCGACGGCGCGCCGCTGACGGTGCGCATCGGCTACCAGACGCCGAACCCGCGGCTGGCGGCCACGGTCGGTTCGATCGCGAAGTCCTGCGCCCCGGCCGGCATCACCGTGCAGGATGCGGGCGGCACCGAGGTCGGGCCGAACACCCTGCTCGAAGGACAGATCGATGTCCTCATCGGCAGCACCGGCGGCGCGACCGGCGCGGGCTCCAGCGGCGCGTCGGCCGTCGACGCGTACACGCTGTTCGCCGGCAACGGCGACAACCTGGCGCGCTACGCCAACCCCCAGATCGACGGTGTCATCAGTGCACTCGCGGTCACCATCGATCCCAAGGAGCAGGTCCGACTGCTGGCCGAGGGGGCACCGGTGCTGTGGGCCGACATGCCGACGCTGCCGCTGTACCGACAGCAGCGCACGCTGCTGACCTCGGCGAAAATGTATGCCGTCAGCAGTAACCCGACCCGGTGGGGCGCGGGATGGAACATGGATCGCTGGGTGCTGCGCAAATGACGCGCTCCGACATCGGCGCCCTGGTGGCCTCGATGACCCGTGAGGTCGCCGACTTCCCCGAACCCGGGGTGCTGTTCAAGGATCTGACCCCGCTGCTGGCCGACGGTCGCGGGTTGGCCGCGGTCACCGAGGCGCTGGCCGAGGCCGCCGCCGGCGCCGACCTGATCGCCGGGTTGGACGCGCGGGGTTTTCTGCTGGGCGCCGCGGTGGCCATCACGATGGGCACCGGCGTGCTGGCCGTCCGCAAGGGCGGCAAGCTGCCGCCGCCGGTGCACTGCGAGGAGTACGCGCTCGAATACGGGACCGCGAAGCTCGAACTGCCGGCCGACGGGATCGATCTGGCCGGGCGTTCGGTGTTCATCGTCGACGATGTGCTGGCCACCGGCGGGACCCTGATGGCCGCGACCCGGCTGCTGCAGCACTGCGGCGCGGTGGTCCCGGGCGCGGCCGTCGTCCTGGAACTTCCCGAGCTCGGCGGGCGCGCGGCCGTCGCGCCGCTGCAGGTGACGAGCCTCCACACCGTCTGAGCCGCCGGGGACTAGTCTGGGGAGCTCAAGGCGTTGGTACGGGCGGAGGTGACGGACGTGGCCGAGGAGCAGCAGACCACGGTGGCCGCCGTGCAGAACAGCCCCGCCGCGGTGCCCCCGGCCGAGACGCCGCCGGCCGCCGGGCCGGGCCGGACGCCCAGCGCCTCGCGACGGGTACGGGCCCGGCTGGCCCGACGGATGACCTCGCAGCGCAGCACCATCAACCCGGTGCTGGAACCCCTGGTGGCGGTGCACCGGGAGATCTATCCCAAGGCCGACCTGTCGATGCTGCAGCGCGCCTACGCGGTGGCCGAGGAGCGGCACGCCACCCAGATGCGTCGCTCGGGCGATCCGTACATCACCCACCCGCTGGCGGTCGCCAACATCCTGGCCGAGCTGGGGATGGACACCACCACGCTGGTGGCCGCGCTGCTGCACGACACCGTCGAGGACACCGGCTACTCGCTGGAGGCCCTGACCGCCGACTTCGGTGAGGAGGTCGGCCACCTCGTCGACGGCGTCACCAAACTGGACCGGGTGGCGCTCGGCACCGCCGCGGAGGCCGAGACCATCCGCAAGATGATCATCGCGATGGCCCGCGATCCGCGGGTGCTGGTCATCAAGGTCGCCGACCGGTTGCACAACATGCGCACCATGCGGTTCCTGCCGCCGGAGAAGCAGGCGCGCAAGGCCCGGGAGACGCTGGAAGTCATCTCCCCGCTGGCGCACCGCCTCGGGATGGCCACCGTCAAGTGGGAGCTCGAAGACCTGTCGTTCGCGATCCTGCACCCCAAGCGCTACGAGGAGATCGTGCGCCTGGTCGCCGACCGGGCGCCGTCGCGGGACACCTACCTGGCCCGGGTGCGCACGGAAATCGTTGCGACGCTGAGTGCTTCACGCATCGACGCCACCGTCGAGAGCCGGCCCAAGCATTACTGGTCGATCTATCAGAAGATGATCGTCAAGGGCCGCGACTTCGACGACATCCATGACCTGGTCGGGGTGCGGATCCTGTGCGACGAGATCCGGGACTGCTACGCCGCGGTGGGAGTGGTGCATTCGCTCTGGCAGCCGATGGCGGGCCGGTTCAAGGACTACATCGCCCAGCCGCGGTTCGGCGTATATCAGTCGCTGCACACCACCGTCGTGGGCCCGGAGGGCAAGCCGCTGGAGGTGCAGATCCGCACCCGGGACATGCACCGCACCGCGGAGTACGGCATCGCGGCCCATTGGCGTTACAAGGAGGCCCGCGGCCGCAACGGCGTCCCGGCCAGCCACGCCGCCGCCGAAATCGACGATATGGCCTGGATGCGGCAGCTGCTCGACTGGCAGCGGGAGGCCGCCGACCCGGGCGAGTTCCTCGAATCGCTGCGCTACGACCTGGCGGTCCAGGAGATCTTCGTGTTCACCCCGAAGGGCGACGTCATCACGCTGCCCACCGGGTCGACACCGGTGGACTTCGCCTACGCGGTGCACACCGAGGTCGGGCACCGCTGCATCGGCGCGCGCGTGAACGGCCGGTTGGTGGCGCTGGAGCGCAAGCTCGAAAACGGGGAAGTGGTGGAGGTTTTCACGTCGAAGGCCCCCAACGCCGGTCCCACTCGCGACTGGCAGAGTTTCGTGGTCTCGCCGCGGGCGAAGGCCAAGATTCGGCAGTGGTTCGCCAAGGAGCGCCGCGAGGAGGCGCTGGAGTCGGGCAAGGACGCCATCGCCCGGGAGGTGCGTCGCGGTGGAATTCCGCTGCAGCGCTTGGTCAACGGCGAATCCATGGGGGCACTGGCCCGCGAGCTGCGGTACGCCGACGTCTCGGCGCTCTACACCGCGGTCGGTGAAGGACACATCTCGGCCCAGCATGTGGTGCACCGACTGCTGGCGCAGTTCGGCGGTGCCGACGACGCCGAGGACGAGATCGCCGAACGGTCGACGCCCTCGAATGTGGTGGTCCGCCAGCGCAGCAGCGACGACGTGGGGGTGTCGGTGCCCGGTGCACCCGGCATCCTGACCAAGCTGGCCAAGTGCTGCACTCCGGTGCCGGGCGACGTCATCATGGGCTTCGTGACCCGCGGCGGGGGCGTCAGCGTGCACCGGACCGACTGCACCAATGCCGCTGCGCTGCAGGAACAATCGGAACGCATCATCGAGGTGAACTGGGCGCCGGGCCCGACGTCGGTGTTCCTGGTGGCGATCCAGGTCGAGGCGCTGGACCGGCACCGGCTGCTCTCCGACGTCACCCGCGTCCTCGCCGACGAGAAGGTCAACATTCTCTCCGCACAGGTGACCACTTCCGACGACCGGGTCGCGGTCAGCCGCTTCACCTTTGAGATGGGCGACCCCAAACATCTCGGTCACGTGCTGAACGTGGTCCGCAATGTCGAAGGCGTCTATGACGTCTACCGGGTGACCTCGGCGGCCTGACTGGGCATTCGTCAGCTCAGTCGAGCGCGACCGAGGTGATCTTGACTTCGTTCGCGGGGGCGCCGTCGCCGGCCCCGCCCTGGACACCGCCGTTGGCAACCCGGTCCAGGGTCGCCAGACCCGTCTCGTCGATGGTGCCGAAGACCGTGTACTGCGGCGGCAGCTGCGAGTCGGCGTAGACCAGGAAGAACTGGCTGCCGTTGGTGCCGGGGCCCGCGTTGGCCATCGCGAGGGTGCCACGCGGATAGGTCACGGTGTTCTGCACGCCCGGGCTGCCGGCGGGGTACTGGTCGGTCGGGTACTCGTTGGCGAACTGATAGCCCGGGCCGCCGGAACCGGTTCCGGTGGGGTCACCGCACTGCAGCACCGACAGGCCCGGCGTGGTGGTCAGCCGGTGGCACACGGTGTCGTCGAAGTAGCCCTGCTGGGCCAGGCTCACGAAGCTGTTGACGGTGCACGGTGACTTCCCGTTGTCCAGCTGCAGGCCGATGTTGCCCTGGGTGGTGGCCATGCTGACGCTGACCTGGGCCGGATCGGTGGGCACCTTGCCGGTGCGCGGCGGCTCGACGGGCTTGCTGGCCTCCCGCGCCGACGGGTACTGGCAGTCGGCCCCGGTATTGGCCGACGGGGTGAACGGGGGCAGCTGACCGTCGGCCGGTGGCTCGGTGACCGGACCGGAGTCCAGGGCCGACGAATCCTCGCCGGGGGTCTGCGAAGCCGCGGAATCGTCGGCATCATCCCTGTTCAGCAGCACCGCGGCCACTACCGCCGCGATCAGCACGACGACCGCGGTGACGCCGCCGATGATGGCGATCAGGCGGCGCTTCTTGGCCTGCTCGGCCCGTCGTTCGAGTTGCCGCTCCAGCTTGCGCTTGGCGGTCTCACGTCGCTGTTCGTTAGTCGGCACTGCCGATGCCCTCCAACTCTGCCGGTGAATGTGCTCGAGACGAGTGTGCCAGCTGTCCCGGCGGAAGCGCTGTCCGACCCGCGGCGGCCGGGTGCGACACTGGTGGTCGTGCTCATCACCGGGTTTGCCGCCGGCGCCGCCGAAACCAACTGTTATCTCGTGGCGCCGCGCCGCGGTGGCCCCGCGATCGTCATCGATCCCGGCGAGGACGCCGTGGCGACGCTGGAGTACTACTTCGCCGTCAACGACCTCACCCCCGCCGCGGTGCTGCTGACCAGCGGCCGGCGCGACGTCACCGGTTCGGCGTTCGATCTGTGCGCGGGTTGGGACATCCCGGTCCATCTGCACCCGGCCGACCGCGACCTGCTGACCGACCCGCCGGAGATCCTCGTCGACGTCGCCGACGGCCAGCAGGTGCCGCTCGCCGAGATCGAGGTGACGGTGGATCACACGCCGGGCCACACCCCGGGATCGGTGGTCTATCGGGTGCTCGCCGACACCGACGAGGGTCCCGCGCCTGTCGCGTTCACCGGACACACGCTGGGCTTTCGCACGGTCGGGCAGCCGGGATGCGATAGTGACCGCCGGCAACTGCTCGCCTCGATCGGAGCAAAACTGTTGGTTCTCGACGACGACACCGTGGTACTACCGGGACGCGGCGCCTCGACGACCATCGGCAGCGAACGTCGTTTCAACACACATCTGGGCACCTCGGCGCCGTGAAGGAGCACAACACCATGAAGGATCAGGCCCCGTGAGCGAAGCATCGTCCTTTCAGGGCCCCAAGGGCGTGCCGGACTACCTGCCGCCCGACTCGGCGCAGTTCGTGGCGGTGCGCGACGGTCTGCTGGCCGCGGCGCGCCGGGCCGGGTACGGCGATATCGAACTGCCGATCTTCGAGGACACCGGTTTGTTCGCCCGCGGCGTCGGCGAGTCGACCGACGTGGTCTCCAAGGAGATGTACACCTTCGCCGATCGCGGGGACCGCTCGGTCACCCTGCGACCGGAGGGCACCGCCGGGGTGATGCGCGCGGTCATCGAGCACGGCCTCGACCGCGGTGGGCTGCCGGTGAAGCTCTGCTACTCCGGGCCGTTCTTCCGCTACGAGCGGCCCCAGGCGGGGCGGTACCGCCAGTTGCAGCAGGTCGGCATCGAGGCCATCGGGGTCGACGACCCGGCGCTGGACGCCGAGGTCATCGCGGTGGCCGACGCCGGATTCCGGTCCCTCGGTCTCGACGGTTTCCGGCTCGAGATCACCTCCCTGGGCGACGACACCTGCCGGCCCGCGTATCGAGAGTTGCTGCAGGACTTCCTGTTCAAGCTTGACCTCGACGAGGCCACCCGGGCCCGCGCCGAGATCAACCCGCTGCGGGTCCTCGACGACAAGCGTCCCGACGTCCGGGCGATGACTGCCGACGCGCCGGTGATGCTCGATCACCTCTCGGCGTCGGCGCAGCAGCATTTCGATGCGGTGCTGGCGCATCTGACCGCGCTGGGGGTGCCGTACGTGGTCAACCCCCGGATGGTGCGTGGGCTGGACTACTACACCAAGACGACCTTCGAGTTCGTCCACGACGGGCTCGGCGCGCAGTCGGGCATCGGCGGCGGGGGCCGCTACGACGGCCTGATGCGGCAACTCGGCGGGCAGGATCTGTCCGGCATCGGCTTCGGACTGGGCGTCGACCGCACGGTGCTGGCGCTCAAGGCCGAGGGGAAGGCGGTCGGTGCGACCACCCGCGTCGACGTGTTCTGCGTGCCGTTGGGGGAGCGGGCCAAGGCCACGCTGGTGGTGCTCGCCGCGCAGTTGCGGGCCGCCGGGGTGCGGGTCGACCTGGCCTACGGCGACCGCGGGCTCAAGGGCGCGATGCGCGCCGCCGACCGGTCCGGGGCCACGCTGGCGCTGGTCGCCGGTGACCGCGACATCGATGCCGGCACGCTCGGTGTCAAGGAGCTGGCCTCCGGCGAACAGGTCGACGTCGCCGCGGAGGCGGTGCTCGCCGAGGTGCTGTCCCGCCTCCGCCGCTGACCCGCCTCGCCCCCCTCCCCGCCTCGCCCCCCTCCCCGCGAGCGTGCGGGTCCCCGGCCGACACGCCGCTTAATTCTCGGATTCTGCGCACCCTCGCGCGTCCTCAGCGTTCTTCTGCACGACGCTGTTGAGGACGCCGTGCGCATCGCCGACACCGCCGTCGAAGGGGGTGCCGCGCTTGAGGACCAGGACACCGGAGGGCGTCACCGCCACCAGTTTGGCCGCACTCGAGGTCACCTGGAGCCGCCGCTCGAATCGCACGTCAGCCAGATTCATCAGTGCGCCACCGCCGGCACTGAACAACCCGAGCTTGCGGTCCAGCACGGCCGCCGGTCGGCAGCTTCCCAGCGGTGCCGCACGGCGAGCCCGGATCGTGCGGATCAACCAGAAGGTCAGGGCAGCCAGGACGACACCGAGCGCGAGAAGCCCGACGCTGCCGACTCCCGGGAGCAGGCCGCCGACCCACGCGACCACCCCGAACACGATCAGCACGACGCCGCCAACGCCGAGCGCGAAGGCCAGCACGGACAGCGCGCCGATCCGGCGGTCGATCACCACCACGCGACGGCCGTCGTCGGTGACGACAAGGCCGCCGGTGTCGGCCAGGATCCGGTACTGGGCTTCGCTCATAGCGGCGAGCCTGCCATCTCGACTACGCGCGACGGTGCGCAAACCACGAGAATTTCCCGGCGTGTCGGCCGGGGACTCGCACCCTCGCGGTAAGAGGGGGGGTCAGATGGTCATCGCGGCCCGCACATCGGCCTCGGCGGCGCGACCGCCGGCGCCCGAGGAACTCACCCGGCCCGCCTCCAGCACGTAGTACTGCTGGGCAGCGTCCAGGGCGAAGCCGATGTGCTGTTCGACCAGCAGCACGCCGAGGTCGCCGCGGCTGGTCAGCGCCGTGATGGCCTGTTCGATCTCGGCGACCACCGACGGCTGGATCCCCTCGGTCGGTTCGTCGAGGATCAGTGTCTTCGGGCTGGTGATCAATGCGCGGGCGATCGCCAGTTGTTGCCGTTGCCCGCCCGAGAGCAGCCCGGCGCGCCGGTTGAGCAACTCCCTGAGCGCCGGGAACAGATCGAGCTGGGCGTCGATCAGCCGCTTGCCGTGCTTGCGGCCGTCGGCGACCACCTGCAGATTCTCGGCGGTGGTCAACTGCCCGAACGACTGCTGCCCCTGTGGGACGTAGGCCAGGCCGCGCGCCACCCGCGCCGACGGCCGCAGCTTGGTGATGTCCTCACCGTCGAAAACCACCTTGCCCGCACCGCATTTGAGCAGCCCGACCGCGGCCCGCAGCAGCGTGGTCTTCCCGGCGCCGTTGTGTCCCATGACCGCGGCCACCCCGTCGGCCGGCACCTCGAGGCTGACCCCGTGGATCACCTCGGAGCGTCCGTAGCCGGTGCGCACATCGATCAGTTGCAGGCTCACGCGGTGTCCTCGATTCCGGTAGCGGCCGTGGTGCCCAGGTAGACCTCCTGGACTTTCGGGTTGGCCTGGACCTCGGCCACGGTGCCCTCGGCGATGACCTGGCCGCGTGCCAACACCGTCACCGAGGTCGCAAACGCGCGCATGAAGTCCATGTCATGTTCGACGACGACGACGGTGCGTTCGGCGCCGATGCGGCGCAACAGGTTTCCGGTCTCGTCGCGTTCTTCGGCGCTCATTCCCGCCACGGGTTCGTCGAGCAGCAACACGTCGGCGTTCTGGACCAGCAGCATGCCGATCTCGAGCCATTGCTTCTGGCCGTGGGCCAGCACCCCGGCGGGCCGATCGGCCAGCGCGCTCAGGCCGATGGTCTCCAACGCCTCATCGATCACCGGCAGCACCTCGCGGCGGCGGCGCAGCAGCGTCCACCACGACCGCTCCGCGCCGGCGGCGATGTCGAGATTCTGTAACACCGTGAGTTGTTCGAAGACCGAGGCGGTCTGGAAGGTGCGGCCCACCCCGAGTCGGGCGATCTGATGCACCTTCTTGCCGAGCAGTTCGACGCCGGACTTGCTGACCGATCCGCTGCCGGATACCAGGCCCGTGATCGCATCGATCACGGTGGTCTTGCCGGCGCCGTTGGGGCCGATCAGAAACCGAAGATCGCCCTGGAACAGCGTGAGGTCGATATCGCTGACCGCCTTGAAGCCGTCGAAATCGACTGTGAGGCCGTGTACTTCGAGATACTCGGTGCCCATGCCGACATTGCCGCCGGCTACCGGTTCCAGTGGGGTGCTCACAGTCGCGCTCCCGCCGTCTCGGCTTCGGTCTGCGGGTCGGGATCGGGCGCCGGATCCGCAGCGGGCGGGCGCGGCGTCTGATCGGCCTGTCGGCGTCGCCGGGCGAACAGCACACCGAGGCCCGCCAGGCCGGCCGGGAAGAAGCCCACCACGATGATGAACAGCAGGCCCTGCGCGTAGGTCCATTCCGACGGGAACCGTTCGGAGAACAGGGTTTGCGCCCACGCGATCCCGATGGCGCCCAGCACCGGTCCGAACAGCGTGGTCCGCCCGCCGATCGCGACACCGATCACGAATGCGATCGACGGCAGGATGCCGATCTGCGAGGGCGCGATGAAGCCGACGATCGGCGCGAACAGGGCCCCGGCGACGGCGGCGAACAACGCGGCCACGGCGTAGGCGACCACCTTGATGTTGGCCGGATCGTAGCCCAGGAAGCGCACCCGTTCCTCGCCGTCGCGCACGGCCACCAGCAACTCGCCGTACCGGCTCTGCATCAGCTGCCGCGCGATCGCCACCACCGCCAACAGCACGCCGGCCGCGATGAAGTACAGCATCCGTCGATTGGCCGGATCGTTGAGGGTGAACCCGAAGAAGGTGCGAAACCTGTTGAGGCCGTTGGATCCGCCGAGGCTGGTCTGGCCGACCAGCAGGATGGCCAGCGCCGCCGCCAGGGCCTGCGACAGGATCGCGAAGTACGCGCCCTTGACCCGGCGTTTGAAGACGCCGAAACCCAGCGCGACCGCGATGGTCGTCGGCACGATGAGGATGGCCAGCAGCGTGAACACGGGGGAGGCGAACGGCGCCCAGTAGCCGGGCAGCACCCGGATGCCGGCGATCTGCATGAAGTCGGGCACCGCCTCGCCGCGCAGTTGGGCGTCGGCGACCTTCAGATGCATGGCCATCATGTAGCCGCCCAGTCCGAAGAACACCCCCTGACCCAGCACCAGCATGCCGCCGCGACCCCAGGCCAGCCCGATGCCGACCGCGACGATCGCAAAGCACAGGAACTTGGCGAACATGCTGAGTCGGAAATCGGAAAGCACCACGGGCGCCAGGCCGAACAGCAGTGCCGCGGCGACACCGAACCCGGCCCACGTCTGCCAGCGTCCCAGCAGCGTTCTCATGCGAGGCTCCTTGTCCGGACGGTGAACAGGCCCTGCGGGCGGACCTGCAAAAACACCACGATGAGTACGAATACCAGCACCTTGGCCAGCGACGCGGTGGTGCTGTACTCGATGAACGAGTTCAGGAAGCCCAGCGCGAACGCCGCGATCACGGTGCCCTTGATCTGGCCCAGTCCGCCGACCACCACCACCAGGAAGGCGTCGATCAGATAGCTCTGCCCGATCGTCGGACTGGTAGAGCCGATCAGCGTCAACGCCACCCCCGCGACGCTCGCCAACCCCGACCCGATGAAGAACGTCGTGATATCGGTGCGGCGCGATGAGATGCCGCTGGTCTCGGCGAGGTCGCGGTTCTGCACGACGGCCCGGATGCGGCGACCCATCGGGCTGGCCTTCAACACGGCGGCCAACACGGTGACGCAGACGATCGCGAGCAGCAGGATGAACAGCCGGGTCTTGGGTACCACGGCACCGAAGATCTCCACGCCACCCGACAACCACGCCGGCGCAATGACATTGACCGCCGGCGCGCCGAAGATGTCGCGGGCGACCTGCTGCAGGATCAAACCGACCCCGAAGGTCACCAGGAGCGTGTCGAGCGGCCGGTGGTACATCCGCTGGATCAGCGTGGTTTCCAGCAGCACCCCGAGCAGCCCGCCGACCACGAATCCGACGGCCAGCGAGATCAGCAGCGAGGCACCGGCATCGGAGATGAGCTGTTGGGTGAGGTAGGCGGTGTAGCAGCCCGCCATGATGAATTCGCCGTGCGCCATGTTGATGACGCCCATCTGGCCGAACGTCAGCGCCAACCCGAGTGCAGCCAGCAACAGGATCGAGCCGAGACTCAATCCCGTTGCCAACTGTCCGATCAGGACATCCATCTAGTCGCTCAGCCGGAGAGTCCGGCGGCCCACGGGTAGGACGCCAGATACGGGTCCGGCTCGATCGGACCGGGGGATTCCCAGGTCGGGTAGATCAGGCCGTCGGGTCGGATCTCGCCGATGCGGGCGGTCTTGGTGATGTGGTTGTTGTCCCCGTCGATGGTCACCAGGCCCTCCGGCGCGGCGAAGCTCACCCCGTCGGCGTTGTCCTGGATTGCCTTGACGTCGAAGGAGTTCGCCTTCTCGACGGTGTTCTTCCACAGATAGACCGACACGTAGGCGGCCTCCATCGGGTCGGAGGTGACCCGGTCGGCGCCGAACTTGTCCTGGAAGGCCTTGACGAACGCCTGATTCTCCGGGGTGTCGACGGTCTGGTAGTAGTTCCACGCGGTCAGCTGACCGTCGATGTTCTGCGCGCCGATGCCCTTGACCTCTTCCTCGGCGATCGACACCGAGATCACCGGCATCTGGTCCGGGGTCAGTCCGGCGTTGGTGTACTCCTTGAAGAACGCGACGTTGGAATCGCCGTTGAGGGTGTTGAACACCGCGCCGGCGCCGGCGGCCCGGACCTTGTTGATGATCGTGGAGAAGTCGGTCGAGCCCAGCGGCGTGTAGTCCTCGCCCCTTATCTCCATGCCGTTGGCCTCGGCGTAGGCCCGGATGATGCGGTTGGCGGTCTGCGGGAACACATAGTCGCTGCCCACCAGGTACAGCGAGGTCACGCCCTTCTCCTTGAGGTAGTCCAGGGCGGGGACAATCTGCTGATTGGTGGTGGCGCCGGTGTAGAAGATGTTGTCGCTGGACTCCAGTCCCTCGTACTGCACCGGGTAGTACAACAGCGCGTCGTTGCCCTCGAAGACCGGCAGCATCGCCTTGCGGCTCGACGAGGTCCAGCCGCCGAACACCGCGGCCACACAGTCGTTCTTGATCAGTTTCTCGGCCTTCTCGGCGAACACCGTCGGCTCCGATGCGCCGTCCTCGCCGACGATTTCGATCTGCTTGCCCAGCACGCCGCCCTCGGCGTTGATCTGCTCGACGGCCAGCAGGATCGCATCACGGACGGTGACCTCGGAGATCGCCATGGTGCCCGACAGCGAGTTCAAGGAGCCGACCTTGACCGCGGAACCGCTGGTGTCCACGCATGATTCGGCGCCGCCACCCGCGGACGGCCCCGCCGAGTCGGTGGCTCTGCTGCCGCAACCGGCCAGGGTCAGGGCGGTGGCGCAGACGAGCGTTCCCGCGGCAACAGCCGACTTTCTCAGATAAGGACGCGAAGAGCTGGGCATCGAGGGCCTTTCATGACGGACGGTGCGAGCACCCCGGCGGGTGTCGAGACCGGACGTTATGGCTCCCGTGTTTCTTTGAAATATCTGTGTGTCACGAACGTATTAACGACTTGTTCGGCGGGCGTTCACCCGCCGGTGAGATCGCCTCGGCGGAGCCCCGAATACGGGTGTAACGATGCGGTAGCGTCGGAAGATATGACGAACATGGGAAAAACGACACGTAGGATCGGCGCCGCCGCGATGGTGGCGTCGGCCGCATTCGCGTTCACACATGGCACGTCCGCCGCCGAACCGGCCGAGCATCAGGTCCGGTACACGCTCACCTCGGCCGGTGCCTACGACTTCGACCTCTTCTATCTGACGGCGGAGCCGGCCAGCATGGAGGCCTTCAACGCCGACGCCTACGCGTACGCGAAGCGGGAGAAGGTGAGCCTGGCCCCCGGTGTGCCGTGGGTCTTCGAAACCACGATGTCGGACCCGCAGTGGGCCATTCTGCAGGTGAGCAGCACCACCCGGGGCGGCGTGGGCGCGCCGAACGCGCACTGTGACATCGCCGTGGACGGCGCGGTGGTGGTCCAGCACGACGATCCCTACAACGTGCGGTGTCAGCTCTCGAAGTGGTGATCCGCCGCTGCGGGTAGATCGGCCAGCGCCGCCGGCAACGGACCGCGGTGCAGCACGCCCAGGCGCTGGGTGGCGCGGGTGAGCGCGACGTAGAGCTCGGCCGCCCCGCGCGGGCCGTCGGCGATGATGCGTTCCGGTTCCACCACCAGTACGGCGTCGTATTCCAGTCCCTTGGTGTCCGACGGCGCGACCGCGCCGGGCACGTCCGGCGGTCCGATGACGACACTGGTGCCGTCTCGGCCGGCTTCGGCGGCCACGAACTCCTCGATGGCGGCCACCAGTTCGACGTCGTCGTCGACCCGCCGCGACCACGGTTGGACGCCGGTCGACCGGACCGACTCGGGTGCGCGCACCCCGGGCGCGAACTCCGCGAGCAGCCGGGCGGCCACCGCCATGATCTCCGCCGGGGTGCGGTAGTTGACGGTCAGCGGGCGGTACACCCAGCGGCCGGGCACGTACGGGTCGAGCATGTGCGCCCACGCGGTGGCCCCGGCCGCCGACCGGCGCTGCGCCAGGTCGCCCACCACGGTGAAGGAGCGGCCCGGACAGCGCCGCATCAGCACCCGCCAGTCCATCTCGGACAGCTCCTGGGCCTCGTCGACGACCACGTGCCGGTAGGTCCAGTCGCGGTCGGCGGCCGCGCGTTCGGCCAGCTCCCGGGTGTCGCGCTCGAGGAAACGGTCCGCGAGGTCCTCGGCGGCGATGACATCCTGGGCCATCAGGTGGTCCTCGTCGTCCATCATGTCCTCGCGGGCGGTCATCAGGTCCAGCACGCCCGCGGCGTACGCGGCCTCCTCCTGGCGTTCCCGCTCGGCGGCCTGCGCCGCGTGTTCGGCTTCCTTGTCGCGTCCCAGCAGGTCGACGAGCTCGTCGAGCAGCGGCACGTCCGACACCGTCCAGGCCTCGCCGTCGGCGCGCCACAGCACGGGGTCGGCCCCCGCAGCGGCAAGCCGCTCCCGCGAGCTGTAGAGCTGCCCCAGCAGCGCGGCCGGCGTCAACGACGGCCACAGCGCATCGAGGGCGGCGTTGAACCCGGCGTGGTCGGCGAGTTCGTCGAGCAGTTCGGCCCGCAGATGCTCCCATGCCGCGCGGTCGTCCCGGTTCAACCAACCCCGGCCGATCTTGGCGATGGCGCGTTCGGTGAGCACCCAGGTCACGACGTCGATGAACACCGCGCGGGCCTCGTTGTGCGGCAGGCCGCTGCCGCGGGCCTCCTCGATGGCCCATTGGGCGGTTTCGGCGTCGATGCGCACCGCGGTGTCGGTCAACTCGATCGGCAACGGTTCGTCCGGCACCCGCTGGCGATCGGCGATCACCGCCGCCAGCACGTCCAGGATGGCGCGTGACCCCTTGATCCGGGCGGTCTCCGGCGCGTCCTCGGCGGTCACTCGCAGTCCCGGCACCAGGTCGCCGGGTGTCATGAACACGACGTTGGACTCACCCAGCGACGGCAGCACGCGGCCGACGTGGTCCAGGAACGCCGGGTTCGGACCCACGACCAGCACGCCGTGGCGTTCCATGCGTTCCCGTTGGGTGTAGAGCAGGTACGCCACGCGGTGCAGGGCGACCACGGTCTTTCCCGTGCCCGGTCCGCCCTCGATGACCAGCACGCCCGGGTGCTCCAGCCGGATGATCTCGTCCTGTTCGGACTGGATCGTGGCGACGATGTCGCGCATCCCCGGACCGCGGGGGGCGTTGACCGCGGCCAGCAGGGCCGCGTCGCCCATCCCGCCGCGCCGTCCGGGCTGCTCAGAGCCGTCGGGGCGGCCGAGCGCCTCATCGGTGAAGTCGATGATCTGGCGTCCGCGGGTCTGGAACTGACGGCGCCGACGCATGCCCTCCGGGTTCGCGGCGGTGGCGACGTAGAACGCCCGCGCCGCGGGCGCCCGCCAGTCCAGCAGCAGCGGTTCATAGGAGTCGGTGTCGTCGAACAGGCCGATCCGGCCGATGTAGAGGCGTTCGCCCGAGGCGGCGTCCAGCCGGCCGAAGCACAGCCCCTCATCGGCGACGTCCAGGCGCTGAATCCGCCCGGTGAGTGCCCGAACCTCGGCGTCGCGATGAACCAGCGTGCCGCCGTCCTGGGCGTCGATGTCCCCGCGCAGCGCCGCTCGGTAGCGGATCTTCGCCGCTGCCCGTTCGGCGTCCAGTCGGGTGTAGAGGTCGGCGGTGTAGCTGCGCTCGGACCGCAATTCGTCTTCGTACTCTGGGTTGGTCATGTGCTCCTGATTGTGGCCTAGGCCAGCGGTTTCACTAAATCGTGGGGCCCGTGTCACAGCCTCGGGTGGGCTTGCTTCCAGGCCGCGATCGCGGTGTCCCAGTCCTCACCGTCGAGGGAGGTCAACGCCGCCGGGAACAGCCCGTCCTCTTCCTTGGCGATGTGTTCGTAGAGTTCCTCGAACGCCACCCGCACCCGGTCCCGGTCGTCGGCGATGTCCAGGTCCACGGTGTCGAGCAGGGCCCCGAGTTCCCGATGCTCCTGGATCAGCGGGGTGATGTGTTCGCGGAACAACGCGTCGCGACTCATCACCGCGAACAGGCCGGCCTCCTCACCGCGCCAGTGGGACCGCAACTCCTCGGCCATGGCGGCCAGTTCGGTTCGTGCTCGATGGTAGTCGCCGTCGTCGAGGGCCCTGATGGCCGCGCCACCGAGGTTGATGACGCGCTCGTGCTCGGCGATGTAGTCCCGCAGCAGCGGAATGTCGCGGCATCCGCAGTACTGGCACACGGCGGGACGGGCCGTTCAGTCCGGTTCGACCTGACCGAATTTCATGGCATCCATGTTCCAGTACCCGCGCAGGTTCGTCAGCAGCCCGGCGTCGTTCACCCGGTAGGTGAAGATCCCGCGGACGTCGCTGGTGAACCCGCCCTCGAACTCGAAGTGCAGGTTCAGGATGTGGGCGATCTCCTGCGGGGAACTCGAGGGAAAGGTCTCCTCGCAGGTGATGCGGCGCGTCGTGGCCTTGCCGATGGTGTTGTCGTAGAACGTGTAGACGTTCTCCTTGCCGCGCACGCCCGTGCCGTCGGCGTTGGTGGGGGCCTGCCCGATCGGGTCCTCGATGAGGACGTCGTCGGCCATCAGCGCCAGCCACGCCTCACGGTCGCCCGTGTGCACGGCTCGCCACGACGCCTGGGACGCCGCCAACGCGGGGGAGATGTCGGTGCTGGTGTCGGTCATGAATCCACCTTAACGAGCCGCGCGGCCCGTTGGGCTCAGGAACGGCCGCGTTTGACCTCGTTGAACGGGACGCCGCGGTCGGCGGCGGCCTCCCGGGGGAAGCCCAGCACCCGTTCCCCGATGACGTTGCGCGCCATCTCGCTGCTGCCGCCACCCAGCGAGCCGGTCTGCCGCGACAGGTAGCGCACGCCGATGTCCAGCAGGCCCGCCAGGTCGGGGTTTCCGTCGCTGCCCTCGTCGACCACACCCGCGGTGCCGGCGATGGCCAGCGCGGTATCGACCTCGAGTTCGGTGGTCTCGGCGTGGAACAGCCGGATCAGCGTTCCGGCGTTCGCCGGCAGCGATCCGTTGGCGATCGAGCGTGAGACGTGCTCGATGAGGTGGTTCTTGACGGCCCGGCGCACCAGCGCGCGGCCCGCGAGTTCCTGGACGCGCGGGTCATCACCCTGCCCGGTCGCCTCGGCCAACCCGATATGGTCCGGCGGCATCTCGTTGGCGTTCTCGGCGCCGGTGCCGCTGGCGAATTCCGAGCCGCCGCCGACCGCGCGCCGCTCATGGTGCAGCTGACGGGTGGCGACGGTCCAACCGTCGTTGACCGCGCCGACAACGGCGTCGTCGTCGAGTTCCAGACCGTCGAAGAACTCTTCGCAGAACTCCTCGTTGCCGTTGACCTCCTTGATGCGACGCATGGTGATGCCGGGAGCGTTCAGGGGCACCAGGAACATTGTCAGCCCCGCGTGCTTGGGCACGGTCCAGTCGGTGCGGGCCAGCATCAGGCCGTAGTCACCCGCGAACGCGCTGGTGCTCCAGGTCTTGGCGCCGTTGATGATCCACTTGTCACCCCGACGGTCGGCGCGGGTGATCACCCCGGCGAGGTCGGAACCGCCGCTGGGCTCCGACAGCAGCTGGACCAGGATCTCTTCACCGCGGATCGCGGCCGAGATCCGCGTCCGCTTCTGGTCCTCGCTGCCCATGTCGAGGATGGTCGCCGCGCAGATCGTGAACGACGGCGTGTTGAGGATCAGCGGCATCTCGTACGAGCGGGCCTCGGCGTTGAATGCCTGCTGATAGGCGAAATCCAGTCCGAGCCCGCCGTATTCGCGCGGGAAGCAGATGCCGGCGAAGCCGCCCTTGTACAGGCGTTGCTGCAGTTCCTTTGCGCGCTCCCAGGATTCGGCCTCGGCGCGTACCGAAAACGGCGGCTTCTCGGGATCGATGCTCGGCATGTTCGCGGCCAGCCAGGACCGGGCGCGGGCGGCGAACTCCTGGACCGATTCGCTGGTCTCGGTCTCGGTCGCGATCACGGTTTCGGTCATGACGGGGTATCCGACTTCCTGCTCAACGCGTAGACGGCACGATGGTGATCTTCCGGGGAGCCGAACATGGCGCGGTACAGCGACACTCGGCGCAGGTACAGGTGCAGGTCGTGCTCCCAGGTGACCCCGATGCCGCCGTGCAACTGCACGCAGTCCTGCAGCATCACCGGCGCCCGTTCAGCGACGTAGGACTTGGCGACGCTGACCAGCAGCGGCGCGTCGGGTGAGCGCGACGCCACCGCTGCCACCGCTGCCGCGGTGGTGCCGCGACACGCCTCGAACCACATCTTCATGTCCGCCGCGCGGTGCTTGAGGGCCTGATACGAGGCCAGCGGACGCCCGAAGCTGTGCCGATCGAACAGCCACTGGTTGGTCATCGCCAACACCGATTCGAGAATGCCCACGATCTCGGCGCACTGCAGGACCAACGCGACCTGGCGCTGGCGTTCGAGGATTGCCGGCGTTTGCGCGGCCTCGCCCACGGCGGCCGATTCGTCGACCAGGACCCCGTCGAATTGCACTCGGGCGTAGCGCTTCACGAGGTCGACCGAGTTCTGCTCGGTCACGCTGACGCCGGCGGCGTCGGTCGGCACCAGGAACTGGCGCAGCGCCCCGTCGCAGGTCGCGAGCACCAGCACGGCGCCGCTTTGCGCGCCGGCCTCGACCCGGTCCTTGACCCCGTCGATCCGGTAGCCGGATTCGGTACGGGTCGCAACGGTCTGGATCGCGGCGGCCGGCAGCGGCAGCGGGCGGCCGGGTTCGTACAGCGCCCAGGACGCGATGAGCTCGCCGGACACCAGGGCCTCGATGGAATCCTGATGGCCGGCGGGGGCCTCCACCAGGGCCGCCAACACCACGCTGACCGGATGCAGGGGACCGGGCGCCACCGAATGCCCGATCTCCTCGGCGACCAACGCCAGGTCCGCGACCCCGTCACCGGAAACGCTTCCGCCACCGAGGTCCTCGGGCACCAGGAGGCTGGCCCAGCCCAATTCGGCGGCCCGTTGCCACCAATCGGACTCGAAGGACGAGTCGGCCTCGTGTAGCCCGCGCACGTGGGTCAGCGACGCCTCCTTCTCCAGGAATGCCCGGGTGGTGGAGGCGAACAGCAGCTGTTCCGGGTTGGTGGCCAGGTCGGTCATGCGATGACGAGGGCCGGCACGTCGGGCTTGTGCACCTTCTTGTTCTCGACCTTGAACAGGTCGACCAGGTTGCCGCCCATGACCTTTCGGATGCCCTCGGCGTCCAGGCCGTTGCGCTCCAGGTCGTCGACCAGGTTGATCGGGTCGGCCAGCCCCTCGGGGTGCGGCCAGTCCGAGCCGAAGATGATGCGGTCGACGCCGCACAGGTCGGCCATCTGCTTGAAGTCGTCCTCCCAGAACGGGGCGACGTAGACGCAGCGCTTGAAGGCCTCGATCGGGTCCTCCGGGAACTCCTGCGGCATCTTCGCGTAGACATCCTTGAACTGGTAGAACAGGTACGGCACCCAGGAGGCGCCGTTCTCGACCGAGAGGACGCGCAGATCCGGGTTGCGGGTGAAGGCGCCGTGGCAGACCATCGCCGCCATGGTGTCCTCGATCGGGCGCTTGCCCATCGCCACCATGCGGAACGACGTCGGCTTGAACGGCAGGAACTCGTCGGCGGGTTCCCAGTCGTTGAGGTATTCGGCGTAGCCGCTGTCGGAAGCGTGCATGCAGACGGGGATGCCGGCCTTGACGCAGGCGGCCCAGAACGGGTCGAATTCGGGCAGGCCGAGCGAGCGCGTACCGCGGTAACCGGGCACCGGCGCCGGCCGGACCAGCACGGTCTTCGCGCCGCGTTCGAGGCACCATTCCAGCTCTTCGAGGGCCCGGTCGACGACGCTCAGGTTGATGACCGGGGTCGAGAAGATCCGGTTCTCGTAGTTGAACGTCCAGGTCTCGTACATCCACTGGTTGAGCGCGTGAATGATGTCGAGGATCGCGTCGGGATCGTCTTTGAGCCGCTCCTCGACCAGGCTGGCCAGGGTCGGGAACATGATCGTGTAGTCGAGGCCGAGTCCGTCGAGCACCTCGAGGCGGGCCTGCGGGTTGCGGAAGGCCGGGATCGCCTTCATCGGCTTGCCCATCACCTCGCGGTAGCTCTTGCCACCGCTGCCGTGCCGGAAGTACTCCTCCTGGGCGCCGGGGCGGGCCACGACCTCGAAGGTCGGGTTGGGGATGTAGTCGCTGATCTGGTTGCGCACCACGATCTTGGTGCGGCCGCGGACGTCGATGTAGTCGATGATGCCCTTGCGGTGCTCCGGCAGGAATTGGGTCAGCGCTTCCTGGGGCTCGTAGAAGTGGTTGTCCGCGTCGAACACCGGGAAATCGAGATTCCGTGACGGCATGTTGGGCTCCTGTGCCATGTCGTGTTTTCGGGTAGCGGTAATGGCATTACCGTTGCATGGTAACGAGATTACCATGCGCCCGCGGGGCAATGCCACAACGAGCTTGGGGAAGTGTTTGTCCTGATCAGCGAGTTATCGCGCGAGCCCGCGAAGGCAGAACCGGTAGACGTGGTCGCCCACGATCGGCACGCCGTTGAGCTCCGCGCCGAGTTCCCGCAACCGCAGGGTGTTCAGCACCGTCTGCATCAGGATCGCGGCATCGGTGTCGACGTCGAGATCGGCGCGGAAAGTACCCTCGGCGATCCCGCGCCGCAGGATGTCGCTGATCAGGTGATGCAGCGGTTGCAGCACCCGGGCGAACTGCGTGGGCCGGCTCTCCAGGAGGTGGTCGTTGTAGTAGGTCAGCCCGCGGTTAATGCTGCTCTGGGTGCTCGACTCGGCCGGCGCGCTGATGCGTTCGATCAGCACGCGCAGCGCCTCGGCGCTGGGCAGCTCGGCCGTCTGGGCGCGCCACCGCTCGGTGGATTCGGCCATGATCTTCTCGACCAAGGCCAGCAGCAGTTCGTCCTTGGTGCCGAAGTGCTGGTAGAACGCTCGCAGCGACGTCTTGGACCGTTCGACGACTTCGAGCACCGTGAAGTCCGTGCGGCCGGTCTCGCCGAGGATCGCCAACGCCGAGCGCATGAAACTCTGTGCGCGCGCCGCCGATTTGGCCCGCGCGGGATCGGGCGCAGCGTCGGGTTGCGGTTGCCGCGATTCGGCTCCGCTGGCCTTGGCCATCGTCCACCCCTGACGCTCGTGCGCGGTCTCGACCGCGCGTTTGGTGCACGAGGGTACCGGTTCGAACGCATGCTGTGCGAGTGTCTAGCGCCGGTGGCGACGGGGGGTTACTGTCTTGAACCCATGGCCGAGTGGTTTCTCTTCCTGCCGCAGGTGCGGCAGGGCATCGATGAGGTGGTCCTGCGCGCACAGACCGCCGAGCGCAACGGATTTGACGGCATCGCGTTCATCGATCACCTGGAGCCGCCCGGCGCTACCCATCAAAGCATCTGGGAGGCAATGACAATCGCCACCTGGGTGGCCGCGCGCACCGAACGCCTCAAGATCGGCCACCTGGTGCTGTGCGACGGCTTCCGTCATCCGGCGGTGCTGGCCAAGCAGGCGGTCACGCTCGCCGAGGCCTCCGGCGGCCGATTCGAACTCGGGTTGGGCTCCGGGTCCTGGCCCGCGGAGTTCGCCCGCTTCGGCATCGAGGGCGGCGACGACGCCAAGGGCCGGGCCCGCCGGCTGGCCACCGACGTGGAGCTCATCCGCGAGTTCTGGGGCGCTGACGGCCCCACCGAGCGGACCCAGGAACCCGTTGCTTCCCAACGTATTCCGCTGGTTCTCGGCGGCACCGGAAAGACCACGATGGAGCTGGTGCGCAAGTATGCCGACTGGTGGAACATCCCGTCGCATCAACTCGACCGCCTCGATCAGTTGCTGCCGACCGTCGGCACCGCGCGGGTGTCCATGCAGCAGATGGTGGCCTTCGCCGGCCGCAAGGCCGACGCCGCCGCCGTCGCCGCTGCCGCCCACCGCCGGTTCGGGTACCTCGGCGACGGGCTGGTGGGTGGGCCTGCCGACGAATTGGTCGCCCACTTCGCCCGGCTGATCGACAAGGGCGTCGAGCGGTTCTACGTGTGGTTCGCCGACTTCGCCGCACCGGCCACCCTGGACGAGTTCGCAGACACGGTAATGAAAGTCATCGCCCAATCAGGAGGAAGCAAAGCGTGACAACGGAATCCAGCCCGATCGAATGGACTGTGGAGGGGCTGCTCGACCTGTTCGACGTCGAGGCGGGCGAACCCGACCGGTTCACCGCGCCGACCGGACCCGCCGGCGAGGACGAGCGGCAGGTGGTCGAGGGCACCCAGGTGCTCGCGCAGGCCATCGTCGCGGTGGCCAAGCGTTTCCCGGAGAAGTCGGTACGCTCGGTCTATGCGGTGTTCAGCCGTGTCGTAATGGTGGGCACCCCAGTGGAACTCGCGCTCGATGTGGTGCAGGAGGGGCGCTCGACGGCCACCGCGGTGGTGACCGCCCTGCAGAACGGCAAGCGCTGCATCACCATCACCGTGCTCTGCGACGTCCCGACCGCCGACGTCATCACCCACCACCTGCCCCGGCCCGAGGTCAAGTCCCCGGCCGAGTCGAACCTCTCCGAGATGCCCATGGCCGGACGGGAATTGCGGTTGGTCGACGTCGTCGATGTCAACAGCCCCGACGAGGTCGGTCCGCCGGAGTTGCACGCCTGGCTGCACTACGACCCGATCCCCACCCGCGACGATCTGGCCAAGGCGTTGATCGCGTATTTCACCGGCCATCTCGGGATTTCGACCACGATGCGCGCGCACGAGGGCATCGGTACCAGCCAGGCGCACCTGACGGTCTCGACGGCACCGATGACGGTCAGCGTGAGCTTCCACGAACCCGTGAGCTGGACCGGCTGGCTGCTGTACTCGCACGAGAGCACCCAGGTCGGCGCGGGTATGTCCTACGTGCGGGGCACCGTGCACACCGAGGAGGGGGCGCTGCTGGCGTCGTTCACCCAGGATGCGTTGATCCGTCCGTTGCGGACCAACGACACCGCGATCGCCGCCCAGTCGCGGCTCTAACCTCGGTGGCGGCCGGCCTCAGCCGTCGAGGCTGGCCGCACCGAAGGTGTCGCACTTGTTCGGGTCGCCGGTCTGATAGCCGACGGTGAACCAGTGCTGACGCTGCGCCGCGGAGCCGTGCGTCCAGGACTCGGGATTGACCCGGCCCGTCGCCGCCTGCTGGATCCGGTCGTCCCCGACGGCCTGGGCCGCCGACACCGCGTCGGCGATGTCGCGGTCGGTCAACGGCTCCAGGAAGTTCACGTCGGTGCCGGGCTGCTTGGTGATCGCGGCGTGGTGCGCCCACACTCCGGCGAAGCAGTCGGCCTGCAGTTCGGCACGCACGGCGTTGCTTTCGGCGCCGGCGCCGCCGCGCTGGGCCCGGGCCAGGTTCCCGAGCAGCTGCTGTACGTGGTGGCCGTACTCATGGGCGACCACATACTCCTGGGCCAGCGGCCCGCCGCTGGAACCGAATTGGTTCTTGAGCACCTCGAAGAAGCCGGTGTCGAAGTAGGCGGTCTGGTCGGCCGGGCAGTAGAACGGTCCGACCTCGGAGGTCGCGGGCCCGCAGCCGGTGTCCACCTGCCCGGTGAACAGCCGCAGACTGGGCCGGGTGTAGCCCTGCAGCAGCTGGCCCCAGATGTGGTCCAACGAGTTGCCGGTGGCGATCACCCGGCACTCCACGATGGTGTTGGCGTCGGTGCCGGTCCGGCAGGCGCTGACATCGAAGCCGGGCGCCTCCACGCCCTGGGTGTCCAGGGGTTGCTGGCTCATCACGCCGCCCGGATCGACGCCCAGGAACAGCGCGATCAGCAACACCACCAGGCCGCCGAGGCCACCTCCGACGGCCATGCCGCGCCCGCCCCGACCACCACCGCTGGTCGTGGTGGTGCTGGTGTCGATCCGCATCCCTTCGCTGAAGGTCATGGACATAGCTTTGCACATACGATTCACGGTGTGTCCGGCAATCCGAAAGGTGCGATCGCGTCCGCGCGGGTGGTGCAAACCGCCGCAGGCGCGGTGCGCGGCGAGACCGACGGTGGCGTCGGCGTGTGGCGCGGGATTCCGTATGCCGAGCAACCGCTGGGCCAGCGGCGGTTTGCCGCACCGGTCCCGCCGGCGCCGTGGCCGGGGGTGCGCGACGCCGTCGAGCATGGGCCGTTGCCGCCGCAGGGCCGATCCTTCGTGGGCGGTGGCCGCGACGACCCCAAGGTGCGCGACGAGGCGTGTCTGACGCTGACGGTGTGGTCGCCGGATACCTCGGCGTCGCTGCCGGTGATGGTGTGGATCCCTGGCGGCGCGTTCGTCTACGGCGCGGGTCAGTTGCAGCTGTACAACGGTTCCCGGTTGGCGGCCAACGGCGACGTGGTGGTGGTCAACCTCACCTACCGCATCGGGGTCTTCGGCGGCTTCGAATTGGGTTCGCTGGGGGAGGGTTTCGACGACAACCTGTGCCTGCGGGATCAGATCGCGGCGCTGCGTTGGGTGCAGGAGAACATCGCGGGCTTCGGCGGGGACCCGGACCAGGTCACGGTGTTCGGCGAATCCGCCGGGGCCACCTCGGTATTGGCGCTGCTCGCCAGTCCCGCCGCCGCGGGCCTGTTCGGTCGCGCGATCGCGCAGAGCCCCGCGCTGCCGCTGATCGCGGACTATCAGAGCCGGGCCGAGCAGGCCGAGCGTTTCCTGCACGAGGTCGGCGTCAGCGCCGCAGAGCTCAAGAATCAGCCGCAGAGATCGTTGCGCCGCGCCGCCGGTATGGTCCAATTGCACAGTGTTGCAACAACACCCACGCTGGCCTACGGATTGACCCACGGCGTCGACCTGCTGCCGCGCCACCCCATCGAGGCCGCGCGCGCCGGTGCCGTCTTGGAGGTGCCGCTGATCATCGGCACCAACAGCCACGAGGCCTCGATGTTCGCCTGGTCCAAGCCGGCGATGCTGCCGACGACCCAGGCCAACATCGAGACCTTCTTCGCCCGCCACGATCCGGCGGCCCAGGACCGGGTGCTGGCGGCCTATCCGGGCTACCCACGTCGGCGCGCCCTGATCGCGATCGGTTCGGACGCCACCTTCGGCGCACCCACCTGGGCCTTCGCCGACGCCTACAGCGAACACGGCGACACCTACGTCTACCGGTTCGAACACGCCACCTGGACGTTGCGGGCGTTGGGCCTCGGCGCCACCCACGGCAGCGAGATCGTGCACATTCAGCACAGCTACGGGTCCTACCTGGGCCGCAAACTGCACCCGCTGGGCCGCCGGGTCCAACCGGCGGTCGGCCGGCGGATGCAGCGCACCTGGCTGGACTTCGCGACGGCCCCGCGGCCGCAACCGTGGCCGCGTTACGACGTGCCGCGCCGCGCCACCCGCGTGATCCGCACCACCCGCGACATCACCGTCGGCGATCCCGACGGGGCCCGGCGCGCGGCGTGGGAGGCGGTTTACCCGCCCCTGGGCGGCTGAGGCCCGCCGGTCTGGTCGGGACGTCGAACGGCGCCCCTTAGACTGGTCATTCGTCTCATACCCCGAAAGATGGAGTACCTCAGTGCTGCGCTCCCGCACCGCCGGTTCGTTGCGTGCCGCCGACGCCGGCCAGACGGTCACGCTCGCCGGCTGGGTCGCGCGCCGTCGCGACCACGGTGGCGTCATCTTCATCGATCTGCGCGACGCCAGCGGGGTGGCGCAGGTGGTGTTCCGCAACGATGACGTGCTGGCGCAGGCGCACCGGTTGCGGGCCGAGTTCTGCGTGGCCGTCACCGGCGTCGTCGAGATCCGGCCCGAGGGCAACGCCAACACCGAGATCCCGACGGGGGAGATCGAGATCAACGTCGACTCGCTGACGGTGCTCGGCGAGAGCGCGGCGTTGCCGTTCCAACTCGACGAGACCGCGGGCGAGGAGGCCCGGCTCAGGTACCGCTACCTGGATCTGCGGCGCGAGGGCCCGGGTAACGCGATCCGGTTGCGTTCCAAGGTGAACGCAGCTGCGCGCGCGGTGCTCGAGCGGCACGACTTCGTCGAGATCGAGACCCCGACGCTCACCAGGTCCACCCCCGAAGGGGCCCGGGACTTCCTGGTTCCGGCGCGGCTGCAGCCCGGCTCGTTCTACGCGCTTCCGCAGAGCCCGCAGCTGTTCAAGCAGTTGTTGATGGTCGCGGGCATGGAGCGCTACTACCAGATCGCCCGGTGCTATCGCGATGAGGACTTCCGCGCCGACCGCCAGCCCGAATTCACCCAGCTGGACCTGGAGATGAGCTTCGTCGAGGCCGACGACGTGATCGCGGTGTCCGAGGAGATCCTCACGGCGTTATGGGCCCTGATCGGCCACGACCTGCCCACCCCGTTGCCCCGGATCAGCTACGCCGACGCGATGCGCCGCTTCGGCAGCGACAAGCCGGATCTGCGGTTCGGGCTCGAACTCGTCGAATGCACCGACTACTTCTCCGACACCCCGTTCCGGGTGTTCCAGGCCCCGCACGTCGGCGCGGTGGTAATGCCGGGCGGGGCGTCGCAGCCGCGACGCACGCTGGACGGTTGGCAGGAGTTCGCCAAGCAGCGCGGCCACAAGGGGCTGGCCTACGTGCTCATCGCCGAGGACGGCAGCCTCGGCGGTCCCGTCGCCAAGAACCTCTCCGACGCCGAGCGCGACGGGCTCGCGGCCCACGTCGGGGCCGGCCCGGGCGACTGCGTATTCTTCGCGGCCGGTTCGGCCAAGTCGGCCCGGGCCCTGTTGGGCGCCACCCGGATCGAGATCGCCAAGCGGCTGGACCTGATCGATCCGACCGCGTGGGCGCTGGCCTGGGTGGTGGACTGGCCGCTGTTCGAGGCGGCCGACGAGGCCGCCGCGGCCGGCGACGTGGCCCTGGGCTCCGGGGCCTGGACCGCCGTGCACCACGCCTTCACCGCGCCGCAACCCGAGTCGGAGGCCACCTTCGACACCGATCCGGGTTCGGCGCGGGCCAATGCCTACGACATCGTCTGCAACGGCAACGAGATCGGCGGCGGCTCGATTCGTATCCATCGGCGCGACGTCCAGGAACGGGTGTTCGCGATGATGGGCATCGATTCGGCCGAGGCCCAGGACAAGTTCGGTTTCCTGTTGGACGCCTTCACCTTTGGGGCGCCACCGCATGGCGGCATCGCCTTCGGTTGGGACCGGATCACCGCGCTGCTGGCCGGTGAGGACTCGATCCGGGAGGTCATCGCCTTCCCGAAGACCGGCGGCGGCGTGGACCCGCTGACCGACGCCCCGGCGCCCATCACCGCGCAGCAGCGCAAGGAGTCGGGCATCGACGCCAAGCCGGAGCCGGCCGAAAAGTCCTGAGCCGTAACGGGTTAGGTCGAATTGTGTAGGCCTGTCCCGGATTCGGCTACTGCAACCGAGTCTTAACCCCGCGCTGACCCTTGACAGGGGGCCCGCGTGGGGTTAACTTGCCTTCAAGCAACTTTACCGGCCGGCCGGTAAAGTGAACCGAAAGGCCGGGGATGACCGAATCTGATGCCACCGCCAAAGACAAGCCGCAGATACCCGAACGTATCCTCATCGCGGCCGCTCGCGTCATGGAACGCGAAGGTTTCGCCAACGCTTCGCTGCGCCAGATCGCCGAAGAGGCCGGCATGACCAAGGCGGGGTTGTACTACCACGTGGCCAGCAAGGAAGTGTTGCTCTATGCGCTGCATGAGCGGTTTGCGATCAAGCTGCGAGACTCCGCGCAGCGGATCGTCGAGTCGGACCTCGCGCCGACCGAGAAACTGCGGGCACTGATCATCGAGACCGTGCAAACCGCCGGTACCTACCAAGCGGAAGGCACGGTGTTCCTTCGCGAGTACTCGCATCTCACCGGCGAGATGGCGGTAACGATCGGCAAGGGGCGTGCACAGTTTCGAACCGATTTCGAGACGGTGATCAAGCAGGGTATCGACTCCGGTGAATTCCGTTCGGGTGACCCGCATTTGGACGCACTCGCCATCCTGGGTGCATGTAACTTCACCGCGTTCTGGTTCGACCCGGAAGGCGCGATGGCAATCGAGCACATCGCCGAGTCGTTCGCGGACCGGCTGCTTTTCGGCATGAGGTCTTCACATAGTGACAAAGGAGAGCGAGCATGACCCCGAATACGGCACTGCGGATCGGTATCGACACCGGCGGCACCTTTACCGATTTGGTGCTCGCCGAGGGTGAACACGTGCGTATCGGCACCAAATCGCTGACGACCTACGACGACCTCGCCAACGGCTTGCTCCGCACCATCGAGAAGGCCGAGCCCGGTGACGCTCCGGTCGATCAGATCGTGCACGGCACCACGGTCGCACTCAACGCGATCCTGACCCGTCGCGGCGCCGAGGTCGGCATGGTGACCACCCGCGGTTACCGCGACCTGCTCGACATGGCTCGTGGCTGGCGCCCCTTCAACGCCATGGTGGACCCGCGCTGGCGTCGGCCCCACGAGCTACGGCCGATCATCGAGCGGTACCGCCGCCGTACCGTCGGCGAGCGGTTGATGGCCGACGGCGGGGTGTTGATGACCCTCGACGAAGACCGCCTGCTGCAGGAGGTGGAACGCCTGGTGGCCGACGGGTGCCAGGGCATCGCGGTCTGCTTCCTACACGCCTACAAGCATCCGGGGCATGAACAGCGTGCCGCCGAACTCATCCGCGACCGGTTCCCGGGCATCAGCGTGAGCACCTCGGCGGAGGTTGCGCCCTTTCCCCGCGAATACAACCGGTTCTCCACCTGCGTGCTCAACGCCTACGTCCAGCCACTCATGGAGTCCTACACCACGCGGGTGGAGGACCGGCTGCGCGAGGCCGGCATCGAAGCCCCATTGACGTTCATGACCAACGACGGCGGGCTGGTCACCGCCGAACAAGTCGCGGCCCGCCCGGTGGCGACGCTCAACAGCGGACCCGTCGGCGGGGTGATGGGTGTGCAGGCCTACGCCGAGCGACTGGGGATGCCGAACCTGGTGGGCTTCGACATGGGCGGTACCAGCACGGAAGTCGCGGTGGTGGTGGACGGCCGCGCCTCGGTGAAGCGCGAGCTCGAGATCGAGCACGACCTGCTCGTCAGCCTCCCCGTGGTGGAGATCCACAGCATCGGGGCGGGCGGCGGCAGTCTGATCACAATCGACGAGGGCGGCGGGCTGAAGGTCGGCCCGGAAAGTGCCGGCAGCGAGCCGGGCCCGGCATGCTATGGGCACGGCGGCACGCAGCCGACCGTCACCGACGCGTTCCTGCTGCTCGGCGTGCTGGACTCGCAGGTACCGCTGGGCGGCGAGATCTACCCGGATGTGGCGGCGGCCGAGGCTGCGTTCGCACCGCTGGCCACGGCGCTGGGTCTGACACCCGCTGACGTGGCTCGCACGTCGCTTGAGGTCGCCATCCACAACATGGCCGAGGCGGTTCGTCGGCTCACGGTCTATCGCGGCGCCGACCCCCGCGAGTTCGGACTCGTCAGCTACGGCGCGGCCGGGCCGCTGGTCACGAGCCAGATTGCCCGCGCGTTGCAGATTCCGCGGGTGGTCATCCCAGCCCTGTCCGGGGTGTTCTCGGCGTTCGGTCTGCTTACCGCGCAGGCGTTCGAGGAAGAGGTCACGCCGGTCATGGCGACCGTAACCGCGGAGGTCGCCGACGATGTATTCGACCGGGCCCGGAAGAGCCTGGGCGTCCTGATCCGTCAACTGCGCGGACGCGGAAACCAAGACGTCGTCGTGGAGGCCTGGCTCGACGCCACCTACCTGGGGCAACGCTGGGAGCTCGCGGCGGTCATCGACCCGTCGCATCCAGAGCCGCTGGCACACCTGACCGAAGCCTTCGCCGCCGCGCACCGGCGTCAGTTCGGCTACAGCCTGGATGCGCCGATCTACGTCCAGACGCTGCGTACCCGGGCCGTGTCGACCGACCAGCGGCGGTTGTTCCCACCCCGACTCACCAACAGCCAACCGGCACAGCCGAAGCGCCGCCGCGATATCACCCTGATGGGTGAGCTGAACCGAGACGTCCCGGTCTACAACGCCGACGACTTCGCGCCCAATCAGGTGGTGACCGGCCCCGCGGTGATCGAGGCGCAGACCTACACCGGTGTGCTCGTTGCCGGAGATATCGCAACGGTGAACGAGTTCGGTGACGTGATCATTGAGATCAAGGAGGATAACCAGTGACAACGCTAGCCCCCCAACCGGTTTCAGTACTCGGTGCCGCCGAGGTCGAAGCCCGCTACGGCGTAGATCTCACCACCGCCGAAGTCATCCGGCACGCGCTGGAACACATCGGCCTGCAGATGCAGATCAAGATCAACACCGCGGCGCTGAGCCCGCTGCTCAGCGAGGTCAACGATTTCGGCATCGGGTTGTTGGCACCGCGGGATCTGGAACGCAACCTGGACTTCGATGCGATCGCAATGGGTACCGCGGCACCAGGGCACTATGTGATCAACCAGTTCTACGCGCGGATGGCCATCGAGCACTGGGGCGTGGAGAACTTCAAGCCCGGCGACGTCATCATCTTCAACGAGCCCTACCGCGGCGGCAGTCACATCAACGACGTCGGCACGCTGATGCCGATCTTCGACGACGACCAAGTGCTGGTCGGTTTTGCCGCCGCGATCACACACTGGCTCGATATCGGCGGGCCGATCCCCACCGGGTTCGGTCCGGGCCTGCAACGCGACATGTACGCCGAAGGGATCCGGCTCTCGCCGCGGCACCTGTATCGCGAGGGACAACTCGTACGGGAAACCGTCGAACTGTTCACCGGGCAAACCCGGATCCCCGATATCAGCATCAACGATCTTCAGGTCATCCGTTCGGCCCTGGAGTTGGGCGCGGAGATGGTGTTGCGCTACGTCAACCGCTACGGGCGGGAGGTTTACGCGGGCGCCATCCAGTATTCCCTCGACCACACCGAGCGGGCCATGCGCGCGGCCCTGAGCCAAATCCCGGACGGCGACTACACCGCCGAGGACTACATGGACAACGACATGGACGGCGACACGATGCTGATCCGCTGCACCGTGCGAAAGCGCGGCGGAGAGGTGGAGGTCGACTACTCGGGTTCATCTCGCAACGAATGGGGCGGGTTCGCCTGCACCTGGTCCGACGGGGTGTCCGGCGCCCACCTGGGTCTGCAAGTGGCGCTGCCGGACTCGATCAGCCCCAACGCCGGCGCCTACCGTCCGGTGCACGTGGTGTTGCCGCCGGGAAGTTGTCTGCACGCTCTGCCCCCGATGGCCACCAATGCCGGGCACACCATGTTCATCGCCAAGGCGATCAACCTGGTGAAAAGAGCTCTGTCACAGGCGGAGCCGTCGATGGCCGTGGCGGAGAACTACGACGACGTCCTGTTCATGAGCTTCGCCGGCGCCGACACCCGCAGCGGCGTACCGACGCCGTTCATCTTCATGAACCTGTTCCAGGGCCCATTCGGCGGGACTGCGCTGGGCGACGGCAGCTGCTACACCTTCCAGGAGGGCGGCAACTGCGTGGTGACCTCGGTGGAACTCGACGAAGAATCCTTCCCGGTGCTGCTGCTGCAACGCGAGTTCGTCGCCGACACCGCCGGACCCGGACAACATCGCGGCGGCCCGGCTACCCGTTCCGTGCTGGTCCCGCTGGCGGATTCGGAAAGCTCGTTCCAGCTTGACCAGTGCCGGATCGGACCGCGGGGCGCGGCGGGCGGGGACCCCGGGGCTACCGGGCACATCGTTGTTTATCGAAACGCCCTCGACGCCTGGGCCTCCGGTGCCGACCTCGGGGAACCGGAAGTGCTGGCCGGCATCGTCGACGACTCCGGTCGGTTGGTGAGCGCAGAGGTTCCCGGTGCGACGGAGTTCAGGTCCAGCAAACAGGCTGGCGTGCAGATCGGCGCCCGAGATGTCGTCGTGCATCAGACTCCCGGCGCGGGCGGCTGCGGTGACCCCGCCCGGCGCGATCCGAACGCGATTGCGCGCGATATCCGCAACGACATCGTGACCGCGGGCTCCTGACCCGACGCTGCTTTCTGGAGGAGTAAGCCATGAAGATTTTCCCTCAGCCAACGGAACTGTTCATCAGCGAGGCGATCGAGGACGTCGACGAGGCGTGTGAACGCTGCGGCGTGCGACCGCTATCCCGTTACCGCGTGGTCGACTACCGCGGCTGGCTGCGCGTCGTCAAATGCCGGTCGTGTCTGCACACTGCGGATTCGCAGCGCATCGAGTCGCCGGTGCTGTCGGGGGAGGTGTAGTGAACACGTCGCCGCTTGGGGAGTTCGACATCCTCGACTCGGTGCTGAGCGCGGTCGTCGAACGCTGGGCCGCCTACGACCCCGACCGGGTGTGCATTGTGCAGGACGACGGCCTCGAGGTCACCTACCGTGAGCTCGACCAGCGCGCCTCGGCGGTCGCCGCTGCGCTGCGTGACCGCGGGGTAGGCGCCGGCGACCGGGTGATGACGTTGGTTCCCAACGACGTTCGGGCCGTCTATGTGATGTTGGGGCTCAGCAAGATCGGTGCTGTCGAGGTGCCGATCAACCCGGGCCTGGTGGGCGCAAGCCTGCGTCACGTCCTACACGATGCCGCGCCCAAGGCGGCGGTCATCGACGCTCGACGGCGAGATGCCATCGAAGAAGCGCTGCCCGAAGGCAACTGCGGCCTGATCGTGGAGGTGCTGCCGGAATGCGGTATGCCGGCCACCGGTCCCGACGTGCTGGACACGATCATCGCGAGCGCCGGTGCGGCCGTGAGAACCTCGGCGTTGGGGCCGGACACCGCGTCGATCATGTACACGTCCGGTACCACCGGCCTGCCCAAGGGCGCGGTACTGCCGCATCGCGCCACGGTGCGCATGGGCGAGCGCACCGTGCGGGCACTGAGGCTGACACCGGACGACACCTTGATCACCGTGCTGCCGCTGTTCCACGGGGGCGGCAAGTACATGAACGTCGGCGCGTGCCTGCTGTCGGGCACCCGGCTGGTGGTGGTCCGCAAGTTCAGTGCGAGCAACTTCTGGGAGCAGGCCCGCCGGCACCGGGCGACCGTGGCGCACATGGTGGTGTCGATGGCGCATTTTCTACTTGCTCAACCAGAGTCGCCTGAAGATCGAACCAACGACATCACCCGGGCGTTGATCGTCCCGGCTCCGCAGACGATGATTTCAGCCTTCGCGCAACGGTTCGACATCCCGATCTTCGAGATGTACGGCGCCACCGAGATCAACATTCCGATCCTGAACTCGGCCGACGGCGCCGTACCCCACGGCTCCTGCGGCCGGCCGGTCGAGCCGTACCGGGTTCGCATCGTCGACGAGTACGACCGCGAACTGCCTCCCGGCGAGGTTGGCGAACTCTGCATCAGTTGCGAGGAGCCGTGGGCGATGTCCAGCGGCTACTGGAACCAACCCGAAGAGACTCTGAAGGTGATCCGTAACTTCTGGTTCCATACCGGAGACGCGGGCCGGGTCGACGAGAACGGATACGTCTACTACGTCGACCGGCTCAAGGAAATGATCCGTCGCCGCGGTGAGAACATCTCGCCACGCACCGTCGAGGATGCGGTCAACACGATCACCGGCGTGGTGGAATGCGGTGCCTACCCGGTGCCGTCAGAGTTCGGTGAGGACGAGATCGCCGTCGCGGTGGTCAGCGAGCCGGGCCGCCCGCCGAGCCTTGACGAGATCGCCACCGTCTGCGCGGAATCTTTGCCGCGCTTCGCGATACCACGCTACGTCCGCTTCGTCGACGAACTACCCAAGACCGAAACCGCCAAGGTCCAGAAATACAAACTGAGGCAGCAGGGCCTGGCTGATGCGGCGGAACTGCCGCAACTCACCAAACAAGGAGCACAACAATGAAATTGGACGGCCGCTGCGCCATCGTGACCGGCGCCGGGTCCGGCATGGGCCGCGCCACCGCGCGAACCCTGCACGAGGCAGGCGCCAATGTGGTGCTGCTCGACGTCATCGAGGAGCCGCTGGAGAAGACGGCCGCCGAACTGGGCGAGGGAGCCATCGCGTTGCCCACCGATGTCAGTGACGCCGATCAGGTCGAGACGGCGGTGCGGATCGCCACCGAGCGGTTCGGCACCGTGCATGCCGCGGTCAACTGCGCGGGCATTCCGTCGATGATGAAAACGGTGTCCAAAGGCATCCCGCACAGCCTCGAGGTATGGCAGCGCGTGATCGACGTCAACCTCACCGGGGTGTTCAACGTGATCAGGTTCGCGGCCGCCCAGATGGTGACCAACCAGCCTGACCCGGAGACCACCGAGCGGGGTGTCTTGGTCAACATCGCCTCCGGTGCGGCCTGGGACGGCACCCGTGGCACCGTCGCCTACGCCGCCAGCAAGGCCGGTGTCGTCGGTATGTCCATGCCGATTGCCCGCGATCTTGCCGGCGAGGGGATCCGCTGCGTATCAGTGGTCCCCGGCGTGTTCCAGACCGGGATGGTCGGTGAGATCTCTGAGACGGTTTTGACCTCACTGCAGGAGTCGGTGCTCTATCCCAAGCGGATGGGCGATCCGCCGGAGATCGGTCGTCTGGTCGAGCACATCATCACCAATTCTTATTTCAACGCCACCTGCATCAGCTTGGATGCCGGGCTGCGCGCCCGCCACTAGGAGCCCATCAACCTCATGTCGAAAATTTTGGAAACCCATCGCGACGGCCGGGTGCAGTGGTTGTGCTTCAACCGGCCCGAGGTCCTCAACGCGCTCAACAGCGAGTTGCTCAATGCGCTGCGGGATGCGTTGGAGGCGGCCACGGACGACCCGGAGGTGCGCGTGGTCGCGCTCACCGGAGCCGGCCGCGCATTCAGCGCAGGCGGCGATCTCAAGTTCGTGCTCGGCGAGCTCGAGGAAGGTACGGACGGGCCAGACGGTGTGGCCACCAGCGTTCCGGCGTTCACCGCGCTACGCAACTGCCCGAAGCCGGTGATCGCCGCGGTCAACGGACCGGCCGTGGCCGGGGGCTTTGAGCTGTTGCTGTTCTGCGATGTGCTCTTCGCGGCCGAGAGCGCCACCTTTGCCGACGGTCATGCCAAGTACGGGCTGCTGCCCGGCGGCGGCGGGGCTGCCGTGCTCCCGCGTCGTATCGCTCCGCAGCGTGCCAAAGCGCTGTTGTTCAGCGGTGATTCGGTATCGGCAGAGACCATGCGGGAGTGGGGGATGGTGTACCAGGTGGTGCCTGATGACCAGTTGCGGACCACGGTCGAGCAGTACTGCAACAAGCTTGCCGACAAGAGCCCGCTGGTGTTGCAGGGGATGAAGGAAGTGGCCAACGCAGCACTGGACCACAGCGAGGCCCTGGCGCTACGCCACGAAATGCTACTGCTACGAAACCATATGAGCAGCAAAGATTTCCACGAGGGTCTGACAGCTTTCACCGAGAAGCGCGCACCCGTATTCGAAGGACGATAACCGATATGAACACCTACATACTGGGGGTCTACGCGACCAATGTCGGCAAGTTTCCCGACCAGAGCCCCAAGGATCTGACCCGCGCTGCCTACCTCGGAGTGCTCGCCGACGCGCGGCTGGAGAACACCGACGCGATTGGTGCAGTGTGGTTCTCCAACATGCTGATGGAGAACCAGGGGCAGCCGTATCTCAAGGGTCAGCTGTGCTTCAGCCCGCTGGTCAACGAGGGCTTGCTCCCGCGCGGTACACCCATCACCAATGTCGAAGGCGGTTGCGCCGCGGGATCGCAGGCATTCAACAACGCGCTGCGCGAGGTGCAGTCCGGGCACAGCGAGGTGGCCTTGGCCATCGGTGTGGAGAAGATGGTGGACCCGGAGAACCCACGGGCCGCGTTGCGGGGCATGGAAGGTGCGCTGGACTGGTTGGAACCGCAGTCGTGGCGCGATCTTTACGAACGCACGGCCGCGGCCAACGGCATGAAGTTCGAGAACGCCCCGGAACGCAGTTTGGCGATGGACCTGTACGGGATGTGGGCGCACACCCACATGCGGGCCTACGGAACGACCCCGGAGCAACTCGCCATCGCGGCAGCCAAGAACCACGCCAACTCAGTGCACAATCCGCGCGCCCAGTACCAGTTCCCCCTGACGGCCCAACAGGTGCTCGAGGACCGGATGGTCAGCGATCCGCTGACCCGGGCAATGTGCGCGCCCGTCGGCGACGGTGCCGCCGCCGCGCTGGTCTGCTCGCAGTCCTACCTCGACAGCTGCCCGGCCGAGGTGCGGGAGCGGGCTGTGCGAGTGCGGGCCAGCGAGGTTGCGTGCGGGGTCTTCGACACCTCCTGGGAGGACGACCGCGCACCAGTGATCGCCGGGCGTCGTGCCTTCCGGAGCGCGGCTCTGACGCCGGCGGACATCGACCTGGTCGAGTTGCACGATGCGAGTTCGTTCGCTGAAATCCATATCCTCGAGGATCTTGGCTTCTGCAAGCGCGGCAAGGGCGGCGAGTTCACCGCATCTGGTGCCACCGCTATCGGCGGTGAGCTGCCGGTCAACGCGTCGGGCGGGTTGGTCTCGCGCGGGCATCCGATCGGTGCCACCGGGTTGATGATGCTCAACGAGATCGCTATCCAACTGCGGGGCGAGGCCGGCGGCAACGCGGTCGCCAACCCCCGCTTCGGGCTGGCTGAGAACGGCGGCGGGGTGATCGGCAACGACAACGCGGTGTGCGCCGTGACGATCCTGGAGCGCCCCGGCAACTAGGCAAGTCCCGCGCTTTCGGGTTTCGATACCACAGCGGACGGGAACGAGGGTTACCGACGAAAGGACATCGGTGACCTTCTCTATCTGTGCGTATGATCCCGCCACCGGGCAACTGGGCGTAGGCGCCATCACGGCCATGCTCGGCGTCGGCAAGCTCGTCTCGCACGCTCGCGCGGGTGTCGGCGCTGCGGCGTCTCAAGCCATGATGAACCCGTACCTGGCCCTGGACGGTCTCGAACTGATGACCACGGGACAGACCGCCCAGCAGGCGCTCGAGGAGGTGATCAGCCGCGACGACGGACGGGACTACCGTCAGGTCGGTGTGGTCGACGCCCAGGGGAACACGGCTGCCTGGAGCGGTGCCCGGACCGAGGACTGGTCCGGGCACCTGCAGCGGGGCAGCGCCGTCGCGCAGGGAAACCGGCTGGTCGGAATCGAGACGCTGGAGGCGACGCTGGACGCCTTCTACGATAACCAGCACCTCGACCTCGCCCATAGACTGCTGCGTGCCCTCCAGGCCGGCGAGGCCACCGGCGCAGACACAAAAGGCTCCCTGTCGGGCGCGATCTATGTCGTGGACACCGAGGAGTACCCGCTCTGGGATGTCCGCATCGACCACGCCGAGGACCCCGCCGCCGCCCTGGAGTCGCTCGTCGACGAGTTCGAGGACGGGCTGCTTCCGCAGGTTGTGAAACTGCCGGCCCGGGCAGACCAGCTGGGCCAGATGACGCGCGAGGCCATGGCGAAGAAGTCGTAATCGGTTTGCGCTTGGGGTCATTGGGCCCGGACCAGCGGCGCCAACTCGACCGCCATCCGGAGGTTCAGGCTGTTCGGGCTGATTGGCCGGCCGAGGAACTCCTCGATCCGTTCCAGCCGCTTGATCACGGTGTTGGGATGGATGTACATCCGGCGCGCGGTCCTGGTCGGACTGGCCAGCGTGTCGAGGTAGACCCGCAAGGTGTCGAGCAGTCGCGACGTGGCTTCGTCGGTGGCAAAGAGCCGGCCGAGTTCACGCTCGACCAGGATGCGAGCTGCCGCCAGATCCCTTGTGGCCAAGGCGAGATGGGCGACCTCCTCGAATAACACCACACCGCGGCGCGATAGGGCGGCCGCGACGCGGTGGCCCTCGTGCGCTTCGGAACGGGTCTGCCTGAAACCGGATAGACCCTCATGCGGAGCACCCAGGCACAGCACCACCGAATCGGGCGTCGGTAGGTCGCGCAGCGTCTCGCTCCAGTCTTCCCGCGGCGGACTCAACCAGCCACTGAACCAGCCGTAGCAGCCGTCGGGTCCGCGCATCGCCAAGTGATTGCGTGCCCCGATCCGTCCGCCGAGGTGCGAGAGTGTGGTGGCTAACCGGTCGGCCAGGGAGGGGTCGTCGAACGTTGCGACGTAACCGATTTGGGGGGTATTGAACTCGTGGCGCAACAATATTTCGGCCTCGCCCTGTTCGAGTTCACCGGCCAGTATTCGGGTGACCAGTTCGTGGCGCGCGCCTGCGTTGCGCATCTGGTGCAACGAGCGTGCGGCCTGATAGGCGCGCGCGGTCTGGGAACTGACCGAATGGAAGTACTGGAACAGCCGTGCCGATGCGAACTCGAGGAGGTCCGCGCGCTCCCGCGACGCAATGCGGCGCTGTGGGCTACGCATGGCCGCTAGCAGCTGACCCCACAAGTTGGCGTGGACCTTGTCGAAGGAACGCAGCAGCACCGACAGCGCCGGAGTTTCATCGCGGGCCAATCGCCGGGTGTAGTCGTCAAAGACCGCGGGCATGATCACCGGACTCATCTCACCCGGCTGGCCGAGTACTTGTTGCAACGTGCCAACATGGGCGCCGATGGCTTCGCGGACGTGGACCTCGGGGCGTTGCGGCGCGAACGCGAGTTCGGGCAGTTCTCCCAATACTTCCTCGGTGAGCCGATCGAGAATGGCATCGTGCTCGCCGGCGATCCACGCCGACAGCCACCGCCACGGCTGTGACTCGGTGTCGTCGCGACCCACTTCCGGGGTGACGGTAGGGGTACTCATACCCCCCGATGCTGGCACCACGCAGCGGGGCGTGCTTTCCGCTGAGCGCACAGAACCTGCGTGGGAGCGCACAAGGTTTGGGCTCAGCGCAGCGATTGGTTGCTGGCACCACCGCACTGTGGTCGGGAAGGACATTGTCGCTGCCCAGACCGCCCAGCAGGGTTGATCTCACGAACATCGCGACGACCGCAGCGAAAGGATCCAATGGCTGCAACGACGATCAGTATCGACACCGGCGGGACATTCACCGACGGGTTCATCCTCCACGACGGTCAGGTCCACACGGTGAAGACGCTGACCACACCGCACGATCTCTTGGTGTGCTTTCGTGCCGTGCTCGCAGCGGCCGCCGAAGCGATCGGCGTCGGCGTCGCAGAGCTGCTGCGCGGCACCGAGGTGGTGCGATACGCGACCACCGTCGGCACCAACCAGGTGATCGAGCGCACCGGGCCCCGGCTCGGGCTGTTGACTGCGAGACCGGCCGGGAACGCCGCGGGCGTCGGCGTTTTCGTGGAACCGGAGATGGTCGCCGAGCTCGCGGATTCGGCGCGTGAGACCGACGCACTGCCGGAGATCAGAGATCTGTTGCACCGTGGGGCGCGCGGTCTGGTCATCGCGGCTGATGACGACGATGCGACCGAACGGTTCACCGAGATTTTTCGGGAGAATTATCCGCGCTATTGCCTCGATGCGGTGCCACTGCTGGCAGCCGGTGAGGTGGTTCCGGATTCCGATGCGAGCCGTCGGGTCGCCACCGCACTTTTCAACGCCTACGTGCATCCGTCCGCGGCCGACTTCCTCTACCGCGCCGAGGACCACCTGCGGTCACTGGGCTACCGGCGGCCCTTGCTGATTGTGCACAACGACGGTGGGGCGGCCCGGGTGGCGCGCACGATCGCGGCCAAGACGTACAACTCGGGTCCGATGGCAGGCCTGCTCGGTGCCCGCGAGATCGCTCGTGACTACGGCATCGACTCCCTGGTCACCGTCGACATGGGCGGGACCAGCCTCGACGTCGGTGTCGTCGGGGACGGTACCGTGCGCATGCTCGACCACGGTCTGGTCGCCGGCGTCGAAATCTCCCTGGCACTACCGCAGTTGGAGCCATTCGGCGCCGGCGGCGGTTCGATTGCCTGGCTCGACGGCACGACGTTGCGTGTCGGGCCCCGCAGTGCGGGCGCCTATCCTGGTCCGGCGTGTTTCGGTCTGGGCGGAACCGAACCCACCGTCACCGACGCCGATGCGGTACTGGGCATCCTGCGGCCGGAAACCTTTCTGGGTGGGTCGATGCCGCTGGATGTGGATGCGGCGCGGCGCGCATACCAACGCATTGCCGACGAGATGGGCCTCAGCGTGGTCGAGACCGCCGCCCGGGTCCGGGCCGCCCTGCACCGCGAAACCGGACGACAGCTGGCAGCGCAGCTCACGGCGTGGGGGACCGACCCCGCCGCCGCCACGATGTTGGCCTTCGGCGGCAACGGGCCCACTCACTGTGTGTCGATCGCCGAGGCGGCCGGAATGCGTGATGTGCTGGTGATGCCGTACGCGCCGGTGTTCTCGGCGTACGGGGCGTCCACGGTCGACATCGTGCACCGCCATGAGGCGCCCGTGCCGGCTGACGGTGAACCCGATCCGCAGCCGCGACTGCGCAACGCGGTCCTGCGCGATATGCGGGGCGAGGGTTACCACGCCGACCTGGTCCAGCTCGAAACCGCGCAGCACACGCGCGACGGATTCAGCTATGTCAGCGTCGAGGGACGCTACTCGCTGCCGCGCGCGAATTCGGCTGTACCGACGGCCGCTGACGCTGCCGACAGCGCCTCGGTCACCGGCTCCGCTGAGGTGTTCTGGGACGGGTACGGCGTCGTGCCCACCACGATCGCCGATCGGAAGCAGGTCCCACCCGGATTCGAGGTGGTTGGACCGGCCTTGATCGACGGAGCGGCCTCGACATGTGTCGTACCACCCGGCTGGGTCTTGGCCATCGACGAGCACGGCGCATTCCGGTTGCGTCGCAACGGCTCCGGAAAGGACCGAGCATGAGCAGCGTCATCACGATAACCGAGTATCTGGGCATCGTTGCGGACACCCGACGATGGGTGTGCCTGCGCTGTAGCCGCGACATTGGACCCGCCGACGTGGACTACAAACGCGGTCTACTGCTCTACGACCGGGATCCCCGCGACATCTACCCGGCAGGTCTGCCCGGGGACCGCGGTTACACCCCGGACCCGCAGTGGTGCCGCATTGTCGAGTACTACTGCCCGGGCTGCGCCAGTCAGGTGGAGACCGAGTATCTGCCCCCCGGGCATCCGCTGACCCGCGACATGGACATCGACGTTGACGCGCTGATTGCTGCGCACCGCACCGCCGCCGGCGACCAGGGATAGGAGAACAGATGGAGATCAACGTCGACATCGGTGGCACCTTCACCGACTGTGTCGCCACCGGAGACTGGCCCGGCGGCCCACGCACCGCCAAGGCGCTCACCACGCATCACGATCTCGCGCTCGGCTTCTTTCGGGCCATCGAGTCCATTGCCACCGCATCAGGTTTCGGCGTCGATGACATGCTGGCGCAGACCGACACCATTCGTTACGCGACCACCCTGGGCACCAACGCGCTGATCGAACGCAACGGTCCCCGGCTGGGCTTGCTGACCACCGCGGGCCACGAACACACCGTTCCGATCGGCCGGTGCCGGCAATGGGCCGACGGCCTGCCTGCGCAGGTCACCCGCGACCTGCCGCGGGCGCGCCGTCCCGAGCCGCTCGTCGAGCCCGAACAGATCGCGGTCCTCAAGGAGCGGGTGGATGTCAACGGCCGGGTGCTGATCCCGCTGCGTGACGATGAGGTCGCCGATCGGATACAGGACCTCGTCGATGCGGGGGTACGCGGATTCGTGGTGTCCCTGCTGAACTCGCACGCCAACCCCGACCACGAACGGCGCGTGCGCGAGATCATCGAAAGCGAGTACCCCTCAACATATCTCGGTCGCTTCCCGGTGATCCTCACCCATGAGATTTCCCGTCGCTCCGGGGAGTACGCGCGGACCATGACCGCGACCATCAACGCCTATCTGCATCGGTTCACCGCAGACCGGCTTTCCCACTTGCGTGACGAGCTGCGGCGGCGCGGCTACCGCGGCGAACTGCTACTCGTGCACAACAGCGGCGGGATGGGCACCTTGGCGGCGACCACCCCCATCCACACCGTGCATGCCGGCCCGGTGTCCGGGCTCTACGGCTCGCGCCACGTCGCCGCGGCCCACGGCTTCGACAAGGTGGTGACCACCGACATGGGCGGAACCTCCTTCGACGTCGGCACCGTGGTCGCCGGATCGGTGCGCTTCTACGACTTCAACCCGGTCATCGACCGGTGGCGGGTGCAGGTGCCGATGATGGACATCTCGGCGATCGGCGCCGGGGGAGGCTCGATTGCGCGGCTGGACGCGGTGGCCGGAATCATGGTCGGTCCCGAGTCGGCGGGCTCAGATCCCGGCCCGGCCTGTTACGGGCAGGGCGGCACCGAACCGACCGTCACCGATGCCGATCTTGTCCTGGGCTACCTGGACCCCAAGCGGTACCACGGTGGTGAGCTCCCGTTGGATGTGCGCCGCGCGGAGCGGGCCATCGAGCGACGGATAGCCAAGCCCCTGGGCATCCCCGTCGCCGAAGCAGCCCTGCGCATCCGCCGAGTGGTGGACGAGACCATGGGTTCGGAACTGTTCAAATCAATCACCGTCAAGGGATATGACCCGCGCGAGTTCACGGTGTTCTCGTTCGGTGGTGGCGGACCGCTACACGCCTGTGGCTATGCGCGCTCGCTGAACGCCGACCAAGTCGTGGTACCGCCGCACAGCGAGGTGTTCTCGGCCACCGGCGCCGCCGGACTCGAGCGTCTGCACATCTATGAGCAGTCGGTTTGGGAGGTGTTGTTCAACCCGTTGATCAAACAGGTGCTGGCGGACTACACCGTGTTCAATTCGGTGATCGAGGAGTTCGAAACCAAGGCCAACCAAGACTTCGCCGGGCAGGGCTTCGGTCCCGACGACGTCGAAATGGCCGTGGAACTGGACATGCGTTCTACCGGACAGCTTTTCGTCATCACCATCGCCAGTCCGGTCAAACGGCTGCGAACCGAGGCGGATGTCGCCGCCGTGATCCGGGCCTATTTCGACGAATACGGCGACCGGTTCGGTGATCTTGCGCTCACCCGGGAGGTGGGCGTGTCCATCGACGCGATCCGGCTACGGTCGTGGATCCCCCGCGAGGCCCCTCGCCCCGAGGTACGAACCACCACCGGGAACCCAACGGGGGCGGCGGCGGCCTGGACCGGATCGCGGACGTGTGTGTGGCTAGACGGTCCGGCGGACACCGACATATATGACTACGGCGCGGTGCAACCCGGCCACCACATTGTCGGACCGGCGGTCATCGAATCCGCCGACACCACAATCCTCGTCGAACCCGGCTGGTCCGGCGAGATGGACGCTTACGGCTTCTTCCGGATGCGACAGGAGAACATGCGATGACCACTTTGGATGACGCGGAAGCACAGCAGTTCCTCACCGATCTGATCAGCAACCAGCCGGTGATGTACGGACCCGACAGCGATATCACCGCCGAACACCGCCTGCGCGAGCGCACCTTGCGCGAGGACGAGGCGATGCGATCGGTCACCGATCCCACCGATATCACGGTGGGGTTGAGCCGGATCGAGGCGGTCCTCGAGTCCGCGATGGAGATGCTGGAGCAGATCTGCGCCTCACCCGCGGCCAAGTACGGGGACCTGATCGTCGGGATCTACACCCGCGAGGGTGAGTTCGCGGTGGCCAGTTCGGGTGGGGTGAACATGTTCTCGGCCACCACGTCGCCGGTGCCGAAGTTCATCAATCGGTACTGGGCCGACGAGCCCACCGTGGGTATCGCCGAGGGCGACGTGTTCTATCACAACGACGCCAATTACGGCGGCACCCACAACCCCGATCACACCCTGTTGATCCCGCTGTACTGGCAGGGCGAGCACATCGCCTGGATCGGTGCAATCGTGCACGAGGGCGAAAACGGTGCAGCGGTCGATCCCGGCGGCTTCGCGCTGCGCGCGACCACGAAGTACGGGGAAGGAGTGCGGATCCCGCCGATGAAGGTCGGCGAGAACTACACGTTCCGCCGTGATCTGATCAACCTGTTCCAAAACCAGGTCCGTGACCCGCTGTTGTGGCTGACCGACTTCCGGTCGAAGCTGGCGACCGCCCGGATGGTCGAACAGCGCATGCACGACTTCATGGCGGAACGGTCGGCGGAGCTGCTGATCGCCACCATGCGCACGGTGTTGGAATCGACCGAGGCCGAAGTCCGGCGCCGAATCGCGGCCTGGCCCGACGGCATCTACCGGGGCAGCCAGTTCGCGGATACCACGCTCCTGGAGGAGCGCCTGTTCAAGATCAGCGTCGAGTTGGAGAAGCGCGGTGATCAGCTCACCGTCCGCACCAGAGGCTCCTCACCGTCGATCGACCGCGCGCTCAACGCCCAGGCACATTTCACCCGGGCCATGGTCGGCAACCTGTTCATGAACTTCCTGTTCGCCGATCTGCCCCGCACCGCCGGTTTCGTCTCCGCGCTCGATTTCGAACTGGAGCCGGGGTCCATCGTCACCGCGGACCCCGAGCAGCCGACCAGTCTGTCGCTGATGACGATGTTCTGCTTCAGTGCCGCCGTGCATTCGGCGGTGACCAAGGCGTTGTTCGCCAATCCGGGCAGTGTTCGGCCGATGGCGCCCTGGTACGCGATGATCCCGACCCTGCAGTACGGCGGGCTGACTCAGCACGGGCAGCTCACCGCGAACGTCTCGACCGAGATGAACGCGGCCGGCGGTGGCGCCCGCTGCGACGAGGACGGCGAACACGCGGCCGGCCCGGTGTTCGCGCCGGTCTCGGACTGGGGCGAAATCGAGATGCGGGAGAACGAGATTCCGGTGCTGGGCATGTGGCGTCGGATCCCCCCCGACAATCACGGCTTCGGTAAGTACCGGGGCGGATCGTCGGTGGAATGGGCCTACATGCTCTACGGCAGTCAGATGTTCGCCTTCGGCATCACCAGCATGGGCGGAAAGTTCCCGGTGACCGGCGGCATGTTCGGCGGCTACGCCGGCGCGTGCATACCGTTGGTGCGGGTGCGACCCGAAGGCGGTGTGGACGCGGTGCTCGATTGGATGGCGAAGGGGGCGCCCGGGCTGAACTATGACGCCCGCAGCTTCGTGGCCGATCAACCGTTGCCGGGGTCTTACGAGGTGAGCAACCCGGTGCAGGCCGCCGACCCGATCGCCGAGGGCGACATCTGGATTCAGCGCGTCGGGGGCGGCGGCGGCTATGGCGATCCGCTGGAACGCGAGCCCGCGGACGTGATGAAGGATCTGCGGCGCGGGTTGATCAGCGACACGGTGGCGCGCGACGTCTACCGGATGGTCCGGGACGGTAATGGCGACCTCGACGAGGAACGCACCCGAGAGGCGCGTGCGCAGGCCCGCAAGGACCGGCTCGACAAGGGTTTGCGCTATGACGAATTCGTCGCCAAGTGGCGCGCCGACCAGCCGCCGGCGCACCTCGGCTACCTGGGGTCATGGGACTGGTCCGACGGTGAGGACGGAGTCGCACGCCAATGATGCAGGGCGCCAACGTGTTCGCGCCGGTGCTCGATCAGGTGGCGGCCCGGATTGCCGGGTCTCATCCCTGCTGGCGAACCGATTCGACGCGCTGGGCGTACTGCCTGCGGGAGGCCGTCGGTTTGGTGCGGCCGGACTGGGTGATCACCCACTTCGATCCATTCGCGGAGGCCGATGCGGTGACCGCGTCGGTCACCGCATCGGCGGCGGTGGTCGATGTCGACCTGGCCCGGACCCCGATACTGGCGGCGGCGCTGGAGCTGACCACCGTGCTGGCCCGGTTGTATCCGGGGCAGCCGGTCGCGGCCTCGGTCACCGGTCCGGGCACGCTGAGTAAAATCCTCGCGCAGCGCTTTTCCACCCCTGACGAGGACCTGCCGGACCTCATCGCCGATGTCGGCGATCTGCTCGGAGTGCTGGTCGGCAGCTATGTGGCCGCCGGCGCCGGCCGGATCCTGGTGTGGGAGTCGTTTGAGTCCGATCTGCCCGACGACGTGGCGGACTCGCACGGTCCGATGCTGCGCCGGCTCGACACCATGGGCGTTCCCGCCGTGTTGTGCGGCGCTGAGGGACTCGACGAACTCGGCTACGCGCACCACGTCGTCGCGGGCCGGGGCCTGGCGGTCGCCGCCGATTTCGGAACCGTGGCGTTCGACCAGTTGTGGCCGACGCTCGTCACCGGATATGACGGACCGATCGTCTCCGACGGGCCCATCCCGGGCGACGCCGATCTGAGCGTGTTGGCGGCCGCCGCTAACCGTTGTTGAGCGCCGCGTTCCTGGACTGTTCGCGCAACCGCCGGGGGCTGAGCCCGTAGCGCTCGCGAAACGCCGTACTGAACGCGCTCGGTGTCGAAAACCCCAGCTCGGTGGCCAACTCGGTGATGGTGCTTGATGCCCCGGGCGCAACCACAACCGCGTACGCCGCGCTGAGCCGCTCATCTTTGATCAGCTTGTTGGTCGTGGTGCCAACATGTTTGAGGGCCAGCTGCACCTGGCGGGGAGACCACCCCAGTGCCGCGGCGATGTGGTGGACGGACAGATCGCGGTCGCCCAGATGCTGTTGGATGTAGCGCCGGGCAGCACATGCAACCTCGTGGAGCCGGCCGGGCGCAACGTCGGCCGCGACCCGTTCCTGAGTGAGGGCGAACAGGTCGATCAGGCGATCGGCCACCGCGTCGAACTCGTGGGCGGCCAGCACCTCGGATTCCCGGATCAGGCTGGAGAGCAACGCGTGCACCGAGCTGCCCAGCCCGCTACGCAAGTCGATGGGCTGGGCCGGTCCACCGAGGTCGTACAAGCGGCGGGCGAGCATCTCGGAATCGAGTGCCATCGCGAGCAGTTCGGCGTCTGGGCCGTGTCTGAGCAGCACCGGGCGGGCCATCGAGATCGGATAGGCCTGGCCGGCGTGGACCACCACGGTCTTCTCGTCGTCGGTCACGGTCAGTGAACCGCGACGGGGCACCATCAGGCGGGCACTGAGGTCGCGGTCCTTGCTGATGTGGTGCGACGTGCGTCGATAGCTGGTGCTGTCGCACCGCCACGAAACATACTGAAATCGGCTGGTGCGGGCTCGTACCGCCGACCCGTTCATCCACGTCGGTGCGAAGCTGCAGTCGAAATCGGATTCGTAGGACATCAGCCGCTCAGTCCACAGCTCGCGCCCTTCGGCCGGCTCCAGGCCGCGTGTGCTCACCTGTTCGATCTGGACGGTGTCCATCGCCATGACCGGTACCTCACATCACGTTGTCCCCGCAGCGCTGCTTCGACGTTGCCCATGCTAGCCGCCGCCCGGCACGAGGTATGACCCGAGTCACACCCGGGCGCGTCGATGTGCCCGTCGGCCACCGGCTGGTGGCACCTCATCCCATTGTTGGGCCGGTGGCCGGCTCATAGCGTCGAAAGCGTGACGGACCTGATGACGTTGATTCGCCGGGGAGCGGAGCGGTTTCCCGATAATCCCCTCCTGATCTGCGATGACCAAGAGCAGACCTATGCGCAGTGCTACCAGCGGGCCTGCCGTCTGGCGCAGGCGCTGGCCGGGCTCGGCCTCGAGCCCGGTGACCGGGTGGCGACGCTCGCTGACAACTCACCCGAGGCGCTCGAGCTGATCTTCGGTATCGCGCTGGGCGGGTTCGTACGTGCCTCCCTCTACACCCACAACACCCCCGAGACCAACGCCGAATTGTTGGTGGCGATCGGCGCCTCTGCGCTCATAGTGCAGCACCGGCATCTCGCGTCCATCGCGCCGCATCTCGACCGTGCGCCCGGGCTGTCCACGGTGTTGGTGTGCGATGGTGCCGCCGGAAATCTGGGGACGGCAATGGTCTACGGGGACGTGCTCAGCGCCGCCTCAGCGCAGGATCCGCACCTCGAGATCCCGCCGGACCGGCCGCAGACCATCCGCTTCTCCGCCGGTACCACCGGCCGTCCCAAAGCGGTTTTTCACGATGTGGCGGGTTGGACCGCCGTCGGTACCGAAACGGCCAGGATCCTCCCCACTTTCGGACCCGAGGACCGCTACCTGGCCGCCGGCCCACTCTCGCATGCGAGCCTGATGCCGATGCCCGCCTTCGCCGCCACCGGCGGGTCCATCGCCTTGATGCGCAGTTTCGACGCGGGCACCTACCTGACCCTGATCGAGCGGCTGCGATGCACCTTCAGCTTCGGCGTTCCCACGATGATCCATGCCGCGGCGACGCACCCGGCGGTAACGGCCACCGACCTGAGCAGCCTGCGATGTATCGCCTACGGCGGGTCACCGATCACGCCAGAGACCATGCGGCTGGCGCGCAACGCATTCGGCGATGTGCTGCTGCAGATCTACGGGCAGAGCGAAGGCGCGCCGCTGAGTTATCTGAGTCCTGCCGATCACCTCGCCGAGGGTGGTCGGTGGCTGGGCTCCGCGGGCAAACCCGTGCCCGGGTCGCAGCTGCTGATCGTCGGGGCTGACGGCCGCGAGCTGCCCCGCGGCGAGGTAGGCGAGATCGCGTCCCGGACGCCGACCGCATTCGCCGGCGTCTGGGGTGATGCGGACGCGTCGAAGTCGAGATTCCTGCCGGACGGTGCGGTGCTCACCAGGGATATGGGCTACCTGGACGACGACGGGTATCTGTTCCTGACTGGTCGGAAGGAAGACCTGATCATCTCCGGCGGCTTCAACATCTGGCCCACCGAACTCGAGCTGGTCCTCGCGGCGCACCCTGCCGTGGCCGAGGCCGCCGTCGTCGGCATTCCGCATGACCGGTGGGGCGAGACCCCGCTTGCGCTGATCGTCCCCGCCGCGGGGGGCCCGCCGATCACCGAGTCAGGACTTGTCGAGTGGACGCGCGAGAAGCTCGGCCCGGTCAAGAAACTCGGTGCGGTCCGGTTCGGTACGCAACTTCCCCGATCCCCGATGGGCAAGGTGCTCCGAAACCAAATACGCGACCAGCACACCGAGGATCCCAATGGCACTTGGCTTTCCGAATCTACAACCTCTACGAGAACAGGAATGGCAACGCGATGAGTACCGCCCATGTCATCGGCGTCGGAATGACGCCCTTCACCAAACCCGGCGCGTCGTCGGCTGATTATCCCGAGCTGGCCGGCGCCGCGATCAACGCGGCGCTGCTCGACGCCGGTATCGAGTATGGCCACGTCGAGCAGGCGGTGGTGGGATATGTGCATGCTGACTCGACCGCGGGCCAGCGTGCGCTCTACGACGTTGGCCGAACCGGTATTCCGGTACTCAACGTCAACAACAACTGCGCCAGCGGATCTTCGGCGCTGTTCGCGGCCCGGCAACTCGTGCAAGGTGGATTGGCCGAGTGCGTTTTGGCGGTGGGTTTCGAGAAGATGAAGCCGGGATCGCTGGGGGCGATGGCCTATCCCGAACTCGCCAGCCCGGTGCAGCCGTTCCTGGACGTGGCCGCCCGGCACCGGCCGGCCAGTGGCGCCCCGGCGATGCTCGAACTGTTCCGTAACGCCGGCCTGGAACACCAGGAGAAGTTCGGCACCACCGCCGAGCAGTTCGGCAAGGTCGCCGAGAAGAACCACCGGCATTCGGCGAACAACGCACGGGCACAGTTCCGCACGGTGTACTCGCTCGAGGAGATCATGGCCTCGACGCAGGTGTGCGACATGCTGACCAAGCTGCAGTGCTCTCCGACCTCGGACGGTTCGGCAGCCGCGATCGTGGCCTCCGAAGACTTCGTGGCACGCCATGGTCTGGAGAGCAGGGCAGTGCACATCGTCGGCCAGGCCATGACCACCGATACCGTCGAATCCTTCGAATCGGGCAGTTCCTTCGATGTCGTCGGGCGTGACGCCTCCCGGCGCGCCGCCAATGCGGTCTACGACCGAACCGGATTGGGCCCGGCCGATATCGACGTCATCGAGTTGCACGACTGCTTCTCGATCAACGAGGTGCTGCTGTATGAGGCGTTGGGGCTGTGCGCCGAAGGAGACGGCGGGCGGCTGATCGACGACGGTGCCACCACCTACGGCGGCCGCTGGGTGGTCAACCCCTCGGGTGGGCTGATCTCCAAAGGTCACCCGCTGGGTGCGACCGGGCTGGCGCAGTGTGCCGAGCTCGTCTGGCAACTGCGCGGCGAGGCCGAAGCCCGGCAGGTCGACGGAGCGCGTATTGCGCTGTCGCACAACCACGGTCTCGGCAGTGCCTGCGTCGTGACCCTGTATCGGAAGGTCGCCTGATGTCCGGTTCCGAGCTGATTCTGGTCGAACGCATCGACCACGTGGTTGTCATCACCATCAACCGGCCGCAGCGCCGCAACGCTTTCGACCTGGCGACCGCGCAGGCCATGGAGGCCGCGGTCGACGAGTTCGAGGCCGACCCGCAGTTGCGGGTCGCCGTCCTGACCGGAGCTGGCGGGTCGTTCTCCGCGGGGCAGGACATGAAGGCCGCCGCCCGCGGGGAGATCGCCCGGACCGAGCGCCGGGGCGGTTGCGGCATCATGCTCGAGCCGCCGACCAAGCCGGTGATCGCTGCGGTGGAGGGGCATGCGCTCGGTGGCGGCCTTGAACTCTGTCTGGCCTGTGACCTGATTGTCGCGGCCCGCGACGCGAAGATGGGGTTGCCCGAGGCGTCGCGTGCGGTGCCGGCGATGGGCGGCGGCCTGTTTCGGCTGCCCCGCCGCATCCCGTACCACCGCGCGATGGAGGTGGCGCTCACCGGTAAACCGTTGACGGCTGAACAGTTTCATGAGCTGGGCCTGGTCAACAGATTGGCCGAGCCGGGGCAGAGCCTGGCCGTGGCAATGGAATTGGCGCAGGACATCGCGGCCAACGGGCCCGTCGCGGTGGCCGCGAGTGCCGCGGTGGTGCGGCGCTCCCAGGACTGGGAGGACCGGCAGAGCTGGGATCTGCAGGTCCCGCTGATCGAGCCGGTGCTGGAGTCCGAGGACTTCAAAGAGGGATTGGCGGCCTTCGCCGAGAAGAGAACCCCGGTATGGAGAGGACGATAAGCATGAGTGAAGCAGCAGTCGAGCAGCCCGGTGCCGCGAATGGCCTGGACATGGCCGGGCGAATCGCCTTCGTCACGGGCGCGGGACAGGGCGTCGGGCAGCGCATCGTGCACGATCTGGCGCGGCTGGGTGCCGGCGGTGTGGCCGTCAACGACATCGATGCCGACCGAGCTGAGCGCGTTGCCAAGGAGATTCGCGAAATAGGCGTGCCTGCCATCGCGGCACCGGCCGACGTCGGCGACTTTGACGGTGTGGGTGCCGCATTCGCGATGGTCGAACGCGAACTCGGACCGGTCGGGATTCTGGTCAACAACGCCGGGAACCAGGGTGGCGGCGGGACCGCACCGCCGGCAGTGCCCTTCTGGGAGCAGCTGCCGGAACAGTGGGACCGGTCGGTCCGGGTCAACCTGGGCGGCGTGCTCAACTGTGGCCGTCATGCGGTCGAACAGATGGTGCGGGTCGGCAAGGGCGGCCGCATCATCACCGTCATTTCCGACGCCGGGCGGATGGGGGAGGGGAACGGACTGGAAGCCTACTCCGGCGCGAAGGCCGGCGCGGCGGGGCTGACCCGGGCGCTGGCCCGGATCGGCGGTCGTTACTTGATCACCGCCAACTCGGTGGCGCTGGGCGCCACCTACACCCCGGCCACCGCCGATATGCTCGCCGATGAGCGCGTGCACCGTAAAGTCCTGGAGCATTACATGATTCGGCGCATCGGCGACCCCGCCGACGGTTCGGCGATGATTTGCTTCCTGGCCTCCGAGGCGGCCGGCTGGGTCACCGGGCAGACGGTGGGTGTCAATGGCGGCTTTTCGGTGACCTTGTGACTGTCGTGGGTCCCGAGGACCTGTTCTCGGTTGCCGGCAGGTCCGCGGTGGTCACCGGCGGATCCTCGGGGATCGGCGCGATGATCGCCGCGGGCCTGGTGGCGGCGGGGGCGCGAGTCCTGATCAGTGCGCGGAAGGTGGATGCACTGGCCGGCCTGGCCGACAGGCTGGGCGGAGAGGGTGTGTGCGACTACGTCGTCGCCGATGTCGGTACCCCGGAGGGGAGTGCGGCCATCGCCGAAGCGGTCGCCGCCACCTTCGGCGGCCGGTTGGACATCCTGGTGAACAACGCGGGGGCGACCTGGGGGGCGCCGATCGACGCCTTCCCCGATGAAGCCTGGCTCAAGCTCGCCAACGTCAACCTGATTGGCCTCTTCCGCCTGACGACAAGGCTGCTGGACCCCCTGCGGCGCAACGCTACGCCCGGGACGCCGGCCACGATCATCAATATCGGATCATTGGCCGGGCTGCGGGTGACCGAGGTGGAGAACTACCCGTACAGCGCGACCAAGGCCGGCGTGCACATGTTGACGCGGCATCTGGCCGGCCGGTTGGCCCGTGAGCACATCACGGTGAACGCGGTCGCCCCCGGTTACTTCCCGAGTCGGATGAGCGCGTTCGCCCTAGACGATGAGTCGATGCGCGCCGAGTTGCTCTCGTCGATACCGCTGGGACGCACCGGGACGCCTGAGGACATCGTCGGGGCCGTTCAATTTCTCGCATCGCGCGCGGGGGCGTACCTGACCGGCAGTGTGCTCGAGGTTGACGGCGGTGCCGCGAGTGCGACCTAGCAGGGACTGCCGTCGTAGAAAACCGGGGTCCAGTGCCTTAACAATACTTATCAGTAAGTGGTGTTGGTGCGTCCTCGGCCAGAATCAAACCAAGTCTCAGTGGGCCCGACCGATCAGCGGGTCAGCCGATGGCGCATTTCGGAGACCTTCGTTGCCAGGGCGGACGCTGCGGCTGGGTGTGTACCCTGATCCCCGCCAGATCAGTCATAAATGGTGTGGCAAACCGTATTTCATGGCCGAGACGGCACGGGGATCGCGGTGTGCGGCCGACCCCGGCGGCTTTTGTGAATCTGTCAAGGGCGGGCCGGTCTGCTGCTTCGCAATCCTTGACAGTGTTACATGCCGTAGCTAGTCTCCGATTTTAACTTTACCAAGCAGTAAACTTAGGGGGGGTTGAGGGCCAGTGGCGCGAAACGAACCGGCGGGTCGGGCTGCGGCGGGCCTCGGGTCCGCGGATGCCGCCGGGCTCGAGGGTCGACTGGGGTGTTCGTTCTGCAGTGACTCAGGCCACCCCTTGACACTGCCGGTGACACAGCTTACGTTCAATTTACTTTACCGGCTGGCCGGTAAAGTCGAATGGAAGGGCGGGATGTACGTGGCTGACCCGAGGCACGCCATGGAGTGCCGCGATCTCGATATCCGTTGGCGGCTACCGGCAGGCGATGAGGTCCCGCTGTGAGTGTCGCTCAAGCCGCAATCAAACCTGTGCGGGCAATAGGGGACTTCTTCATCATGTCCGCCGACACGTTGCGGCTGATCTTCAAACCGCCCTTCGCGTGGCGGGAGTTCCTGGCTCAGACCTGGTTTGTGGCAAGGGTTTCGATCCTGCCGACCATCATGTTGGCCATTCCGTTCACGGTGCTCACGGTCTTCACCCTCAACATCTTGTTCGTCGAGATCGGCGCTGCCGACTTTTCCGGCACCGGCGCGGCCCTAGGGGCAGTCACCCAGATCGGGCCGATCGTGACCGTGCTGGTGATTGCTGGTGCAGGCGCCACCGCGATGTGCGCGGATCTGGGCTCACGCACCATCCGCGAGGAACTCGACGCGATGCGGGTGCTCGGCATCGACCCGGTACAGGCCCTGGTCGTCCCGAGAGTTCTTGCTGCAACCCTTGTTTCGTTCTTGCTGGCGTCCGTCGTCACCATCGTGGGCATCGTCGGGGGCTTCCTCTTCTCGGTGTACGTCCAGCATGTCACCCCGGGCGCGTTCGTCGCGGGGATGACGTTGTTGATCGGGCTTCCCGAGGTCATCGTGTGCCTGGTCAAGGCATCGATCTTCGGACTCGCCGCCGCCTTGATCGCCTGTTACAAGGGAATTTCGGTGGGCGGGGGCCCGGCCGGTGTCGGTAACGCCGTCAACGAAACGGTGGTGTATTCCTTCATGTCACTGTTCGTGATCAACGTGGTGGCCACCGCCGTCGCGGTGAAGGTGACGCTGTGACCGCCACCGCACCGGCCAAGCCGAGTACGCAGTTCCCTAGGTCCCGTCGGATGGTGTCCGGCTGGGCGGAGGTATGGAACCGGCTGGGCAGGCAGACGCAGTTCTACGGCCTCACGCTCCGGGGCATCTGGGATGCGGTGGCCAACTACAAGGTGGAATTGCTGCGGCTCATCGCGCAGATGAGTCTCGGCATCGGGGCGCTGGCGATCATCGGCGGAACGCTGGTCATCGTGGGGTTCCTCACGTTGTCGGCCGGCGCCTGGATCGCGGTGCAGGCCTACAACCAGCTCGCTGACGTCGGAGTGGAGGCGCTGGCCGGCTTCACTTCGGCTTTCCTCAACGTTCGGATCACCTCCCCGGCGGTGGCCGGCATCGGTTTGGCCGCCACGGTCGGCGCGGGCGCCACCGCACAACTCGGCGCGATGCGCATCAACGAGGAGATCGACGCCTTGGAAGTGATGGGTATCCGGTCCATCGCCTACCTGGCCTCGACGCGGGTACTTGCCGGTGTACTCGTGGTGATTCCGTTGTACTGCATCGCCGTCCAGGTGGCATTTGTGGCCGCCCGAGTCGGCACCACCTTCTTCTACGGCCAGTCCAGCGGCGTTTATGACCACTACTTCAGCACCTTCCTCAACCCCGTCGACCTCATCTGGTCATTCGTACAAGCGATCACGATCGCCGTGGTGGTGATGCTGGTCCACACCTACTACGGCTTCACTGCATCCGGCGGCCCCGCCGGGGTGGGCGAAGCCGTCGGCCGTGCAGTGCGGGCGTCGCTCGTGGTGTCGGCTTCGGTGACACTGCTCGTCTCCTTGGCCATCTACGGCCAATCCGGCAACTTCAACTTCGCGGGATAGCGCATGGAAACACGACAAAACCAAGGGCTGCACCCAGGTTGGTGGACGTTGATTCTCTTCGCGGTGGTGCTGGGCATGGTGTTCGGAACGTGGGCGCTGTTCACCCGCTCGTTCACGCCGCGGATACCGGTCACCGTCACCTCCGACCGTTCCGGCCTGGTGCTGGAGACGGGTGCCAAGGTGAAGATGTACGGCATCCAGATCGGCACGGTCAGCGCCATCGGAGGCGGTAATCAGCCGGTACGTCTGCAGCTGGACATCGATCCGAAGCAGGCGGAGTACATCCCGGCCAACGTGACCGCACAAATCAAAGCCACCACCGCTTTCGGCGCCAAGTATGTCGACCTGGTGTATCCCGACGACCCGGCCCCGCAGGCCCTGAGCGCCGGCGCGGTGATCTCAGCGGACAACGTCAGCACTGAAGTCAACACGGTGTTCCAGAATCTCACCGATGTGCTCAAGCAGATCGACCCGGTCAAGCTCAATGGGGTGCTCTCCGCCGTGGCCGAAGGGCTGCGGGACCAAGGTGACACCCTCGGTCGCGCCACCACAGCGGCCAACAATGTGCTGCTGGAACTCAATCCGCGCAGTGAAACGATCCGGGAGGACTGGCAGGCGGTCGCGGGCTTCAGCGACACCTACAGCGCAGCCGCATCAGACATTCTCACAGTGCTGGACGCGGCCAGCACCACCGCTACGACGATCGCCGGTCACGCTGACCAGCTCGACAGTCTGTTGATCAACCTCGCCGGAATGTCGCGCAGCGGAACGGATCTGCTCGGAGCAAACAAGGAGAACCTGGTCAACGCCGTGAACACCCTTGAGCCGACGACCCGGTTGGTGCACAAGTACGACCCGCAGCTCACCTGCATGCTCGTGGGCGGGCACTGGTTCCTGGAGAACGGTGGCTACGACGTCACCGGCGGCATCAACGGGAAGTCTGTCTCCACCGACGTCGCATTGTTGTTCGGGGACGATCCCTACCGGTTCCCGCAGCACCTGCCGATCGTGGGTGCCAAGGGCGGCCCCGGTGGACAACCGGGTTGTGGCTCGCTGCCCATCGTCGACGACAACTTCCCGCACCGGCATCTCGTTACCAACACCGGCTGGGGCACCGGGCTGGACCTTCGGCCCAATCCGGGGATCGGCTTCCCCGGCTGGGCCAATTACTTCCCGACCACCCGTGGGGTCCCCGAACCGCCGAGCATTCGCTACGAGGGGCCGCCCGCGCCGGGCCCCATCCCTTACCCGGGTGCCCCGGCGTACGGTGCGCAGCTCTATGCCCCGGACGGGGCTCCGCTATGGCCGGGTCTACCTGAGGCGCCGCCGCCCGGACAGCCGCGGGAGCCGGGCCCACCCCCACCCGGCAGCGAACCGTTCAGTCCGCCGGCACCGTGATGAAGGAAGCGACGCTGCGATGAGAGTCGAGATGCGCCAGATTGCTTGGCGTCTGGCAGTTTTTTTGGCGGTGTGCGCGCTCGCATTGTTCGCCATGTTCGCAGTGTTCGCAGAACTGCGCTTTGTCGATCGACAGGACTACCGAGCGGAGTTCAGCAACGTCACCGGACTGGAAAGCGGCGATTTCGTGCGCGTCGCGGGAGTGGAAGTGGGCAAGGTGAAGTCCATTGCCCTGCAACCGGATTCCAGCCTGCTCGTAGAATTCGCGGCGAGTGACGCGGTAACGCTGACCTCGGGTAGTCGCGCTGTCATTCGTTATGACGATCTGATCGGGGGCCGATATCTGGGGCTCGAGGAGGGACCTGGTGGGACAGCGAAACTCCAACCGGGTGACACCATTCCCCTGAGCCAGACCGCGCCCGCGCTCGACCTCGACGCGCTCGTCGGTGGCTTTCGTCCGCTGTTCCGGGCGTTGGACCCGGACCAGGTCAACGAGTTGAGCGGGCAGTTGATCCGCGCCCTCCAGGGGCAGGGGTCCACCATCAACTCCCTGTTGTCGCACACTGCCGCGCTGACCAACACGCTGGCGGACCGCGATGAACTCATCGGCGAGGTCATCGGGAATCTGCACTCGGTGCTGGGGGCGTTCGGAGATCAGAGCGCACAGTTCGACAAAGGGGTGGCTGCGTTGTCCGAACTCGTCGACGGCCTTGCCGCCCGCAAGTCCGACATCAGCGCGGCGGTGGGCCATGCCGATTCGGCAGCAGGTTCCATCGCAGACCTGCTGCAGCAGGCCCGGCCGCCGCTGACGAAGGTCGTCGCAGAGACGGATCGGGCGGCCGGACTGGTGGTCGCCGACCACGAGTATGTCGACGAGTTGCTCGACACACTGCCGGAGGCGTATCAGGCGCTGGGAAGGCAAGGCCTGTATGGCGACTTCTTCAGCTTCTACCTGTGCGACATCGTGCTGAAGCTGAACGGGAAAGGCGGCCAGCCGGTGTACGTCAAGATGGCCGGCCAGAGCACCGGGAGGTGTGCACCGAAATGAAGCCCCCATTGCGACGAAACCCGGTTGTCGTCGGGGCCGTCGGTGTCGGCGCCATTGTCGTGCTGGCCGTCGGCGCATTGCAGTACGACAAGCTGCCGTTCTTCAACCAAGGCAATGATTATTCGGGCTATTTCAGTGAAGCCGGCGGGATCACCGCCGGCGCCGATGTGCAGGTGTCCGGGCTCAAGGTCGGCTCGGTGTCCGCGATCGACTTGGACGGCCCACGGGTGTGGGTGCGATTCCGCGTTGGCCCCGATGTTCAGCTCGGTGACCGCACCGAGGCGGCCATCAAGACCCAGACCATCCTCGGCGCCAAGGTCCTCGAAGTCACGCCCCGCGGCGACAAGGCCCTCGAGGGTCCCATCCCGCTGGACCGTACCCGATCACCATATGACTTGCCGGAGGCGATCGGTGATCTGACAACCGCGATCAGCGGACTGGACACGCACCAGCTTTCGGACTCGCTGCGGGTACTGGCGCAGACTTTTCAGGACTCACCGCCGGACCTCAAGATCGCGGTCGAGGGAGTGTCGAGGTTCGCCGAAACCCTCAACAAACGCGATGACCAACTGCGCAACCTGCTGCACAACGCCAACAAAGCGACGTCGGTGCTTGCCGAGCGTAGCGGCCGGGTGGTCGATCTGATCGCCGACAGCAACGCATTGCTGGTGGCGCTGCGATCCCAAAGCCAGGCCCTGGATCGAATCTCCGGCAGCATTGCCGCGGTGGCCGAACAGATCAACGGCTTCATTACCGAGAACCGTCAGACATTGCGGCCGGCCCTGGAGAAACTCAACGGCGTGCTGGCGATCGTCGACAACCGCAAAGAAGATGTGCAGGAGTCGATCACGCGGCTGAACTCGTATGCGATGTCGTTGGGCGAATCAGTGTCCTCGGCCCCGTTCTTCAGCGCATACATCGCCAACCTGCTACCCGGACAGTTCGTACAGCCGTTCGTCGACGCGGCGTTCTCCGACCTCGGCCTGGACCCCAACGTGTTGTTACCCTCCGAGCGCACCGATCCACCGATGGGCCAGCCGGCAACCCCCGCGTTGCCGGTGCCCTTTCCGCGAACGGGGCAGGGCGGCGAGCCGAGAACCACGCTGCCCGACGCGATCACCGGCAATCCCGGTGATCCGCGCTACCCCTACCGGGAACCACCGCCGGCACCGGCGCCGGGCGGCCCGCCGCCCGGGCCGCCGGCCGAGACGCCGCCAGAACTGGCGTCGGTTCCCGAGCCCACGCCAAGCCCGGTCTATGAGCCGGCACCCAATGAGGTAGCACCGTCCGGGGAGGCGACACCGTGACCACATCAACGAAGTACCGGCTGGGTACTGCGGTCGTCCTGGTCGCAGTCCTGATCGCGGGGCTGTCCACAGTGGTCGCCGGCGATGCGTTACGGCGCATCACCGTGGAGGCCTACTTCGCCAACAGCAACGGCATTTTCGTCGGTGACGAGGTCCGCATCCTCGGCGTGGCGGTGGGCAAGATCGAGTCCATCGAGCCGCAGGCCACCGAGGTCAAGATTCGTTTCTCCTACCCGAACAAGTACGAGGTCCCCGCTGACGCGAAGGCAGTGATCCTGTCACCGTCGCTGGTCACCGCCCGCGCGATCCAGCTGACACCGGCCTACACCGGGGGGCCACTGCTGCAGGACGGTGCCGTCATCACCGCGGATCGCACCGCGGTGCCGGTGGAATGGGACGACTTCCGAGAGCAACTCGAACGACTGACCGAGACACTGCAGCCCACCGAGGCCGGGGGAGTGAGTACCCTGGGCTCCTACATCAATACCGCCGCAGACAACGTGCGCGGCGAGGGTGCCAACATCCGCGAAGCGGTAGTCCAACTGGCGCAAGCGTTCTCGATGCTCGGAGACCACAGCGACGACATCTTTTCCACCGTGGAGAGTTTGTCGATCCTGGTGTCCGCCCTGACCAACAGCACCGAGTTGATGCGGTACCTCAACCAGAACATCGCTTCGGTCACGGGGCTGCTCGCCAATGACCCCGGCGAGGTCGGGCACGCCGTTCGCAACGTCAACTCGGTAGTGGCAGAGGTCGGTTCGTTCGTCGCCGATAATCGCGAGACGCTGGGCACCACGACCGACAAGCTTGCCTCGGTCAGCCAGGCACTGCACGACAGCCTCGATGACATCAAGCAGACCCTGCACCTGACGCCCAACGTCTTTCAGAACTTCCTGAACATCTACCAGCCGGCGCAGGGCACCATGACCAGTGGCCTGGCCATCACCAACTTCGCTGATCCGATTGGGTTCCTCTGCAGCGCCGTGCAGGCGGCATCACGGCTGGGGGCCGAACAATCAGCGAAGTTGTGTGTCCAGTATCTGGCGCCCATCGTGAAGAACCGCCAGTACAACTTCCCGCCGATCGGCGAGAACGTGATCGTGGGTCCGTCGGCACGGCCGAACGAGATCACCTACAGCGAGGATTGGATGCGGCCGGACTACATTCCGCCGGGCCCGCCGGCCCCGCCTGCAGAAGTGGTGTCGCACAGCGCGGAAGCGCCGGCACACCAGCCTGGCTCCGGACTGGAATCCCTGATGCTACCGCCCGGGGGCGGATCATGAGGCGCGTGGTGGGAACTGCGGCGCTGGCGGTATCCGTCAGCCTCGCGGTGTCCGGCTGCTCAGAGTGGCAGGGCGCGAACACGTTGCCGTTGCCCGGGACCGAGGGCGGCGGGCCGGGAGCCTACACAGTGCGGGCGCAATTGCCCGATGTCGACAACATCGAGCGCAACTCCCGGGTGCGGGTCGACGACGTCACCGTCGGCAACGTCACCAAGATCGAGTTGCAGGATTGGCACGCCCTGGTGACCATGCGGCTCAACGGGGACGTCGAGTTGCCGGCCAACACCACCGCTACCGTCGGACAAACCAGCCTGCTCGGCTCGCTGCACATCGAACTGGCGGCGCCCACCGATGCCCCGCCCTCCGGACGACTGCAGGACGGATCGTTGATCCCGCTGTCGTCGGGCAGCCGCTACCCCTCCACCGAACAGGCGTTGGCCGCGGTGTCGTTGCTGCTCAACCAGGGCGGCATCGGCAACCTCCACGACATCACCCAGTCGTTGAGCACGGCGTTCGCGGGCCGCGAAGATGATCTGCGCAGCCTGATCGAACAGGTCGATCTGTTCATCGAGCACGGCGAGAACCAAACCGAGGAGATCATCGGAGCCGTCGAAAGCCTCAACTCGCTCGTCGGTCAGGTGGCCGATCAGCGGCCCGTCGTCGACAACGCGCTGCGCACGCTGCCGGATGCCGTGGCGGTACTGCGGGACCAACGCGACACCCTCACCGACGCATTTCACCAAATGGGACGATTCAGTGAATTAGCTGGTGACTCAGTTCATTTGACCAAGGAGAACCTGGTCAAGGAGCTCAAGGACCTCGGGCCGGTGCTACAGTCGCTGGCCGACGCGGGCCCGTCGTTGACCCGCTCCCTGAGCTTCTACTCCACCTTCCCGTGGCCCAAGGAGACGATCACCAAATGGCAGCGTGGCGACTATTCGAATCTCAGCGCGGTGATCGACCTCACGCTGAGTCGGCTGGACTCGTCGTTCTTCACCGGCACCCGCTGGGAGGGCAACCTGACCGAACTGGAGATGCAGTGGGGCCGCACCATCGGGCAACTGCCCAGCCCGTACACCGCCGGAAACCCGCTGGTGGTCCCCTACCGAATGGATCAGGGCCGCTGAAATGCGCATAACCAGACGGATTTGGCTGCAGTTGGCCATCGTCGGCACGGTGTCGACGCTGGCTTTCGTTTCGCTGATGTTGGTCTACATCAAACTGCCCAGCTTGTTGTTCGACATCGGAAAGTACAGCGTGACTGTCGAACTGCCGGATGCGGCTGGGCTCTACGAACGCGCGAACGTGACCTACCGGGGCACTGCGGTCGGTGAGGTGACATCGGTCATGCTCATGCGCGGCGGCGGGGTGCAAGCGCAGTTGACATTGGACTCCAACACCAGGATCCCCGCCGACCTCGATGCCCAGGTGCACAGCCAGACTGCGGTCGGTGAACAGTTCATCACCCTGTTACCGCGCAGCGGCGAGGGGCCGGACCTGAAGGACGGTGACGTGATACCCGTCGATCGGACCTCGGTGCCGCCCGACATCAACACGCTGCTGGATGCCACCAACGCGGGTTTGGGCGCCGTGCCGCAGGACAATCTGAAGACACTTGTCGATGAGGCCTATCTTGCCGTCGGTGGTCTGGGACCGGAGATCTCGCGGCTGGTCAAGGGCTCAGCTGCAGTCGCCCTCGACGCCGAGGAGAACCTGGACGCCTGGACCGCATTACTCGACCAGGCCGCGCCGGTGCTCAATACGCAGACCGAGACCTCGGATGCCGTGCGGGCCTGGGCGGCCAACGTCGCGTCCGTCACCGACCAGCTGCGAGCCACCGACGGTGATCTGCAGGGCGTCCTACGGGACGGCCCCTCGGCCCTCGGCGAAGTGCGACAGCTGTTCGACCGGGTAGCGCCGACGCTACCCATTGTGCTGGCCAACATGGTCAGTCTCGGAGAGGTGGCCGTCACCTACCGGGACAACATCGAGCAATTGCTGGTGTTGCTACCGCAGGGTGCGGCCGCCATGCAGGCCATCGGGGTGGCCAACCGCAACGCCCCCCAGAAGTACACGGGCGCCTACCTGAGTTTCAACTTGAACGTGAACCTGCCGCCACCGTGCACCACCGGATTCCTCCCGGTCGCTCAGCAGCGGGTGCCGTCGCTCCAGGACTATCCGGACCGGCCGCCCGGCGATCTGTACTGCCGAACCCCGCAGGATTCGGGCTTCAACGTGCGCGGCGCCCGCAACACGCCGTGTGTGACGCGGCCGGGCAAGCGGGCCCCCACGTGGCAGATGTGTGAGAGCGATGAAGAGTATGTCCCGCTCAACGACGGCCTCAACTGGAAGGGTGATCCCAACGCGACGCTGTCCGGGCAGGACATCCCGCAGTTGACCAGCGCGCCGGCGGCCGATGCGGCACCGGTCCCGCCGGTGGCGTTCGCCGAGTACGACCCGGCGACCGGGACGTACGTGGGACCGGACGGCAAGACCGTCACTCAGACCAATTTGGCCCCGGCGCCCGAGGGGGAGCGTACCTGGCAGAGCCTGCTGATGCCCTGACGCAGTGGCGATTTCGGTGCGCTGGGGGGCGCTCAGCGCCCCCCAGCGCACCGAAATCACTGGAAATCAGCGGTACCGGTCGCGGATCTCGCGCCGCAACACCTTCCCGATCGGGGTCTTCGGCAGCGTCTCGACAAACGCGACGCTGGTGATCTTCTTGACCGACCCGAGACGCTCCCGCGTCCAATCGATCAGATCTTGTGGGGAAACGGTTGCGGCACAGCCATCTTCGAGGACGACGTCGGCGTGCGGGGTTTCGACCCACTTCTCGTGCGGGATGCCCACCACGGCGGCCTCGCGGACGGCCGGGTGCTCCACCAGAACGTTCTCCAACTCGGCCGGCCAGATGTTGTAGCCGCCGGAGATGATCATGTCCTCCTTGCGGTCGGCCAGGTAGAGGAACCCATCGTGGTCCAGCCATCCCATATCGCGGGTACGCACCCACCCGTCCTCGGTCAGCCGCTGCGCGGTGACCTCCGGTGCGCGCCAGATCTCCTTCATCCGGCCGGGGGAGTTGACCACGATCTCGCCAACCTTCCCCGGCGGCAAGATATTGTCGTCCTCGTCGACGATACGGATCCCGGAATTCGGCGTTGCCTTTCCGGCGGAACGCAGGCGCCGGCGCTGTTCGGGTGAACCGTCGACAACGTGATGCTCGGGCAGCAGTGCCGCCACCGGGATGGCCTCGCTTTGCCCGTAGCTCTGGTACATCACGTTGCCCCACAACCGCAATGCGGCGACCAGGGTGGTCTCGGGTATCGGCGACGCCCCGTAGAAGACGGCCCGTAAACTGGACAGATCGTGCGCCGTGGCCTCCGGGTGGGTGGTGATCATCTGCACCATGGTGGCGACGAGGAGCGTCACGGTGACATGCTCGTCCTCCACCAGTTGCAGGAACCTGCCCGCGTCGAATGCGGGCATCACCACGATGGTTCCGCCGGCGGCCAGGATCGGCCACACGGGGACGCTCGCAGCGTGGGTCAGCGGGCTTGCTGCGAGATAGCAATCCTCCGCGGTCAGCGGCGGTGACACATCGGCGAGCACCTCGTCGCCGGCGGCCATCCACGCGCCTAGCGTGTGCAGGATGCCTTTGGGTAGTCCGGTGGTGCCCGCGGAGAAACGGATCTGGTGCGCGTCGTCGGGCGCGATCTCCGCGTCCGGCTCGTCGACTGTCGCCTGCCTCAGGATCGCCTCGTAGTCGAGAGCCGGCGACGCGGCTTCGGAACCCAGGACCACAACAGCCCGCATGGACGGACACTGAGCGAATACCGGCGCCAGGGCAGCGAAGTACTTGTCCTGCACGATGATCGCGGCGGGCTCGGTGAGACCGATCAGGTAACGATGTCGGTCCGGGCCATCGTGGGCGTACAGCGGACAGCGGACGTAGCCGCCCAAGGTCAGCCCGGCCACAATCTCCATGGTCTCGAAGCAGTTGTCCGCGGCGACGGCAACGCGCTCACCTTTGGTGATTCCGTGCGCTCGAAGTGCGTTTGTGAGTCGCTTTGCGCGCTCGTATAATTCGCGATGAGTTTGTGTCCTGCCCTCGAATCGCACAGCGGCTTTGTCGCCTGCTGTCATCGCATTGCGGCGCAGTACCTCAGCGGGGGTGGTCACGGCACGTCTCCTGACTTCTGCTCGCGGGTGAAGTTCGATGTGGTGCGAGTGCGCAGCCGTACCCGACCAGGGGTCTTCGACTGCACATGAATAGTTACTTGCTGGTTAGGTTGTCCGGGAATCGGACCGGGATCAGGGCTGATCGAGGATGTAGCCGCTGAGCATCCCCACCACCTGGTCCACGAGTTCCTCGGCGGTGACACGGCCGGTGCTGTGGAACCAGCGGGCGATGGACAGCAGCATCCCATTGAGCAGGTGCGCCGAGGTGCCGATGTCCAGATCGTCCCGGATGACACCGGCTTCAGCACATTCGTGGAGCAACTTCTCGGTGGCGTGGTTGACGTCGCGAGCCCAGGACAGGTAGTTGCGCAACGCCTGTGGAGAGAGTTGGTGCTGGTCCGCGGTGAGGACCGCGTAGTACGTCCGATAGGTGATGGCTGATTCGACGTGCACGCGGATGAACTCGACCAGTTTGTCTCGCGCCGCATCATCGCTGGTCAGAATCTGTTCGATGTTGTGTCGGAGCGGATAGATGATCTGCTCGACGATGGTTTCCAGTAGCCAGCGCTTGGAGTCGACGTACTGGTACACGGTGGGCTTGCTGACCCCGGCTTCCGCGGCGATGTCGGCGATGGTCGCATCGACATAGCCGACCCGTTCGAACACCCGCGCCGCGGCGTCCACCAACTCCTGCACGGAGGTGACGCGTCGGCGTGCCATTCGGACTCCCTCCCGCTGCGCCACGGCGCATTCCATTCTCGCTGGTAAAGATAACTGTACTGGCCGAGGTGTTCATCGGGGAAGCAGGCGTGTCGCCGCGTCGAGGCGAACACATTCACCGTTGAGGTATTCGTTCTCCACCAGGTGGCGCACCAGCCGGGCGAACTCGTTGGGCCGGCCGAGCCGCTTCGGTTCCAGCACGGATTCCAACAGGCCGTCACGCACGGGGTCGGGCAGCCCGGCCGACATCGGGGTGTCGAACAATCCCGGGGCAATGGCATTGACCCGAATTCCGGTGCCCGCCAAGTCCCGTGCGACAGGCAACGTGAGACCGACGATGCCCGCCTTGCTCGCGCTGTAGGCGGCCTGTCCACTCTGTCCCTCGAATGCCGCACCGGACGCCGTGTTCACGATGACACCTCGCTCGCCATCGTCGAGTTCGTTGCGGAGCATCGCGGCGGCACTGACGCGCATCGCGTTGAACGTCCCAATCAGGTTGATGCCCACGGTGTGCGCGAACGGGCTCAGCTCGGCGGGCCGGCCCCTCGATACCAGTTTGGCCGCCGTCACCACCCCGGCGGTGTTGACATCGACGTGCAACGCCCCGAAGGCCTCCAGGATTGTCTCCACGGCCTGCTCCATCGACGTGGCGCAGGTGATGTCCGCCTGCACCGCCAGCGCACCGGACAAACCGGCCGCCACCCGCCGCGCCGCGTCGCCATCCCGGTCGACGACAACGACCCGGCTTTCCGCGGCGGCGAACTCGTCGCAGACGGCGCGGCCCAACCCCGACGCCCCGCCGACCACCGCCACGACCTTGTTCTCGATTTTCATAGCTACGCCCCGATGAACTTCGGCTCGCGCCGCTCGCCGAAGGCGCTCAGCCCCTCGGCGAAGTCGACACTCTGCGCGTACTCGGTACACGCTGCGAGTTCCAAGGCGAGTGCCTCGGGCAACGGCCGGTCGGAGCCGTCGTCGACGAGGCGTTTCATCCCGGTGATTCCCAGTGGACTGTGCCTTGCGATTCGCACTACGAGCGCGGACACGCTGTGCTCGAGTTCGTCGCTCGGCACTACCTCGTTCACCAGGCCGGCGTCGTACATCCGTTGCGCGGTCCAGCTTTCGGCGGTGAACAGCAACTGCTTGGCCCGGTTGGGACCGATCTTGCGGGGCAGTCGGGTGGCGCCGCCGGCTGCGGGGAACAGCCCGTAGCGGGCGTGCCCGTCGCTGAACACCGCGTCCGTGGTGGCGATGACGAGGTCACAGGCAAGTACGAGTTCCAAACCCCCTGCGACCGCGATGCCCTGGACCGCGGCGATGACGGGCTGCGGGTGCTCGGCGACCTGTTCGAAAAGCGCCGCAGCTGCTTTCAGGAAGCCCACCACGTTGTCGTGGTCGTTCATCGCGCCGACTCGTTTGAGGTCGGCGCCGGCGCAGAATGCCGTACCGGCCGCACCTATCACCACGGCCCGGACCGCGGGGTCGCCAGCGGCTCTGGTCAGGCCGGCGCCGACACCTCCGAGAAGCTCGTGCGACAACGCGTTTCGGGCGGCCGGCCGGTTGAGAATGATCCAGGCCGCGCCATCTCGAACTTCGTATCGAACTTCGGAATCAGCACCGTTGGAAGGGATTTCGTTGTTGGTCATCATCAATCCTGTCGAGTGTGTTCAGGCGGGGACGTCGACGGGCGTGGACAGCAATGCTGCGGTCCCGCTGACGCCCTGAATCGCTTCGAAGAATCCATCTGCCGCCGCGAGCAGCAATTGTCGGCCGTCTCGGCCACCGAGGGCGCAGGTGTATACGTTGACGCCTCCGGGATGGGCGACTTCGTCGACGATCTGACCGGAGGGGGAGACGCGCACACAACGTTGATGGTTCGCGTCGGCGACCCAGACATGGTCCTGCGAATCGATCGTCATGCCGTCGGGGGCGAGCTCGGTCGCCGCGATCATCTCCGCGGGTCCGGCCAATGCCGGGGGCGGACCGAACTGGGCGAAGACACGACGATTGCCCAGCGTTCCGTCCGCATCGATGGTGAACGCCGTGAGCCGAGCGGCGAACGATTCGGCGACGATCAACGTGCGGCCATCGGCGGTGACCACGACGCCGTTGGGGCACCACAGGTCACTTGCAGCCACGGCAACGGTCCCGTCCGGGTCGACCCGGAAGAGCTCACCGGGCCGCGGCGTCTCGCCCTCGTGAATCGCGAACCCGATGGTTCCCACCCAGGCGCGACCCATCGCATCGACGTACATGTCGTTGATCCAATTGGGCGACAGCTCGGACAGGTCCGCGTGGCGGCGCACGAATCCATCGACGCTGCGCGCCAACAACGCTCGATCCTTCATGGACACCACCAGTAGCGTGCCGTCCGGCAACCAGCCCAAGCCCGAGCACAGTGCGTCGACCTGCATGAGATCCTCGCGCCGCCCGGCTGCGTCGAAAGCGCAGACCACACCCTTCAATGCGTCGGACACATACCAGCGTCCGTCGCGCCAGCGGGCGCCTTCGAAGTAGTCGCCTCCCTCGACGATCGTCGTGTACTGCCGCTGCATCGGGTCCTCCTCGTTGGAATCGGTGGCTGTCATCGGATTCGTCAGATAACCGGCCCGAGGCCGGGTGTGTCGGCTGCGGGCTTCGGCGCGGATCAGCTCGGCGCCGGCGGGATCGACGATGCTGTCGTAACGTTCGCGGTTGTGCGAATGTGCGAGGTGGTGGGCATCGAAGGCCCATTCCACCGCGGCCCGTTGTCCCTGTAAGTCGAGCGCGTTGTTGACCGCACGCTTGGCCAACCGGAGGCCGAAGCTCGGTCGGCTGGCGATCCGCTCGGCAAGCGCAAGCGTCTCGGCTTCGAGTTTCTGCCGGGCCACGACCCGGTTGACCATGCCAAGTGCCTCGGCGTCGAACGCGTCGATGGGCTCACCGGTGAAAAGCATCTCTTTGGCCCGCCGATGGCCCAGCTCCCAAGGGTGCACGAAGTATTCGGCGACCGCGCAACCAAAGGCGCTGATCGGGTCGTGGAAGACCGTGTCGTCGGCGGCGATGATCAGGTCGCACGGCCAGATGAGTTCCAGTCCGCCGCCGATCACCCGCCCGTGCACCTGGGCGATGGTCGGCCGCGGAATGTCGCGCCAGCGCAGACACAATCCGAGGAATAGCTCGGCCTCGGTGGCGTACCAGCCCTCGGCACCCGGCGCGGTGAAGCCACCCGTGAGCGTGCGCGGGGTGACGCCGGTCATGTCATAGGCGGTGTCGGCTCGCAGGTCGTGGCCGGCCGAGAAGTCCGGTCCGTCGGCGGCGAGGATGATGACCCGGATGGATTCATCTCCGACGGCGCGAAGGTACGCGTCGTCGAGCTCATGCAACATCGCACGGTCCTGAGCGTTGCGTTTATCGGGGCTGGCGAGCACGATTCGGGCCACGCCCGCGCGCGGTTGCTCGTAGCGAATCTGGGCAGCTGACGATTCAGTACTCACAGCCCGTACGACCTTCCGATGATTTCGCGCTGAACCTCGCTGGTGCCGGCGTAGACCGTGCCGATGATGCTTTCGCGCAAGTGGCGCTCCATGTCGTGTTCGAGGGTGTATCCCGCGCCGCCCAGGAACTGCATACCCTCGACGGCAAGGCGTTTCGCCGTTTCGGTGACCTTCAACTTCACCATCGAGGCTTCCCGCGGCACGCATCGGTCCGGGTCGTCGTCCAACTTCCGCGCCAGGTCATCGACGAGAAGCCGACAGCATTCGAGTTCCGTCGCCAGGTCGGCGATCCGGTGCCGCAACGCTTGGAAGCTGCCGATGGGTCGTCCGAATTGCTCGCGCTGCCGCAGGTATTCGAGGGAGTCCTCGAAGGTGCGTCGGCCCTGTCCGAGAAACATCGCCCCGCACATCAGCCGGTCCGTGTTCAGACCACGCATGATTTGGTGCCAGGCACGTCCTTCGGTGCCGATCACGCGGTCGGCAGGCACCACGACGTCATCGAAGAACACGTCGTTGACCTCGTCGCCGCCAAGCGTCGGGATGGTCCGGATGGTCAGTCCGGCCGCATCGGCCGGCACATCGAACATCGTGATGCCGTCGTGCTTGTCGCCGCTGTTGTCGGTCCGGGACATCACCAGGATTCGAGTGGCGATGTGCGCACATGAGATCCAGGTCTTCTGCCCGTTGATCACGTAAGAGTCGCCCCGCCGCTCGGCGCGGCAGATCATCGAACCGGGATCCGAGCCCGCGCCTGGTTCACTGATGGCGGTGGCGAGCACCTCGCCCCGGCACACGCCACCCAGGATGTCGATCTTCTGTGCTTCGGTTCCGAAGCGTTCGACCATGGTCGAGCTGACCAGGCTCACCCCGAGGCCGAACAGGGGTGCCTGGCCGTAGGCCATTTCTTCGATGAGGCGACACGCATCGCTGGGCTTGCCGCCGCCTCCGCCGTACGCGACCGGTATCGACGCGCCGATCCAGCCCAGATCGGCCAGCTTTGCGTACAGTTCCGCGTTGTGGGTGAGCGATCCGTCGCCGCGCAGCTTCTTGCGCTGCTCTGGCGAGCCGCACTCCTTCTGGGCGAACGCTCGTACCGATTCGACGAAAGTGTTGTCGGCCGTGGTCGACATCGTGATAGTTCCTCCTGGGTAGGGACGGGCGCCTGGGTTAGGGCATCAACGACGAAGCGTTGTCGAGCAGATAGAACATTCCGGTGGTGAATGACGCATCGCCTCCGGCGAGATGTGTTGCCACCGCGGCGACTTCGTCGGGCTCACCCCACCGTTGCTGGCGATCGGTGATGAATTCCTCGACCGGCATGCCGAGCGCGGTGGACAGCGGTCCGGTGGCTGCGGCTGCGGCTGCCGTCCGGATCATCCCGGGTACGATTGCGTTGACGCGGATGTTGTCGGCACGCAATTCCACGGCCGCGGTGCGCGTCAGCGCATCGACTCCAGCTTTGGCCGCACTGTAGGCAGCCATCGAAGGCATGCCGTGCCGACCGGCGATCGACGAGATGTTGAGAATGGCTCCGCCGCCCCGGCGCCGCAGATGCGGGACGGCGTGTTTCATGGTGTGAAATGTGCCGTTCAGCGTGATTCCGAGCACCCGGTCCCAGTCGGCGCGGGTCGTTTCAACCATCGGCGTCGCCGAGCCCAGCGCGGCGTTGTTGACCAAGATGTCGAGGCCGCCGGTGTGAGCGACCGCGGTGGTGAGAGTGGCCGCGACGTCGTCCTCGTTCGCAACGTCGCAGCGCATCGGTATTGCCGAGGCGCCGATCCTGCCGGCGCAGGCCTTCGCGGCGCGGTCGGACACATCGACGATCACGACCGTCGCGCCTTCGTTCGAGAAGCGTTGTGCGATGGCTGCGCCGATGCCGCGGCCGGATCCCATCACGACCGCGACCTTGTCTGCGAGTTGGCCGACCACTGTCCCATCCCATCCTGAGCGAACTCTGGTTAAAGCTTACCGGTTAGTTAGAATAAAGTGCGTAGTTTATCGCGCCGGGCGTGCGCGGCGGAGGCTTTCCGGTTATCTGCCGAGGATCGTCACCGTGGCCGCTGCCGCGTCGGGGCCGAGGTATCCGCCCGCATTCTCGGCCAGCGCGAGTCGGGCGCCGGCGACTTGTCGCGCACCGGCCCGACCGCGGAGTTGGTCGGTCAGCTCGACGAGTTGGGCCAGGCCGGTGGCTCCCAGCGGGTGTCCTTTTGATTGCAGTCCGCCGCTCGGATTCACCGGCAGCCGTCCGCCGATCCGCGTCTGACCGGTGCGCAGCAGATCGAGTGCTGCACCGGGCGCGCACAGGCCCAGTTCCTCGAGGACGATGAGCTCGGCCGGCGCGGCGGCATCGTGGCATTCGACGACGTCAACGTCGCCCGGCTCGATCCCGGCGGCGTCGAAGGCACGCCGAGCGACGTCCGGAACCAGCTCGCCGTAGACCCCCGGCCGGCCGGACCCGACGATGCTGGCCAGAATTCGAACCGGGGCCGTCGCGCATCGTTGCGCGACCTCGCGACTGGTGACCACCACCGCCGCCGCGCCATCGCTCATCGGTGCGCACATCGGCACCGTGAGGGGCCCGCTGACCTGGCGTCCGGTGAGCACCTCGGAAAGGGTCAGCCGACCGCCGTACTGCGCCTTGGGGTTAGCGGCGCCATGCCGCGAATTCTTGACGGCAACTCGGGCGAAATCCTCGCGGGTGGCTCCGGTGCGCTCCATGTACCAGGTCGCGAAGCGCGCATAGATATCCATGAACACGGATCCGGATCCGGTGCTGCCCAGGTCAGCCTTCACTTCGTCCAGCCGTTCCTGATCCAGCGCGGTCGTCAGGGCGGTGAGCGCCTTGCTCTTGTCTGCGATGTGTAGCTTCTCCGCGCCGACCGCCACAGCGACATCGACCTGTCCCGAGGCAACCGACAGCCAGGCCTGGTTGAGCGCGGTGGCGCCGGATGCGCACGCGTTCTCCACATTGATCAGGGGGACTCCGCGTAGCGCGGTGTCGCGCAGCGCGTGTTGGCCACGATTGGATTCCTGGCCCACCAGGACTCCGGCCAAGACGTTGCTGAAATACGCCATCCCGATCGGCGGTGCGCCGTCCGGCAGGTCGGCATCGGCGAGTGCCTCGGCGAGCGCCTCCGCCGCAAGGCTGGCCAGGCTCCGGTCTTGATGTTTGCCAAAGCGTGTCATCCCCACGCCCGTAATCACTGCTTCCCGCATTGCCATCCTCCAGCCCCGCGACCCGCTGCTCCTTGTCGAATCAAAACCTTACCAACTGGTTCAGATTGAAGGGGCGGTCGGGGCGCTGTTGTCGGGCCCGCGGATTCGCGGCACCGCCGATGCGAGAGACCTACAACCGCTCGATGATGGTGGCGTTGGCCATCCCGCCGGCCTCGCACATCGTCTGCAAGCCGTACCGGCCACCGCGCTGCTGCAAAGCGTTGACCAGCGTGGTCATGATGCGGGCCCCGCTGGCGCCGAGTGGATGCCCCAGCGCGATGGCCCCGCCGTTGACGTTCGTCTTGGACAGGTCCGCGCCGGTCTCCAGCGCCCAGCTGAGCACCACCGGCGCAAACGCCTCGTTCACCTCGAACAGGTCGATGTCGGCCAGCGTCAATCCCGCACGGGTCAGGACCTTCTCGGTCGCCGGGATGATGCCGGTCAACATGTAGAGCGGATCGGAGCCCACCACGGTGCTGGTGTGGATGCGGGCCAGTGGCCGCAGTCCGAGTCGCCGGGCGGTGTCGCCGCTGGTGATCATGACCGCCGCGCTGCCATCGGACAGCGGTGACGAGTTGCCCGCGGTGATCTCCCAGTTGATCTGGGGGAACCGCGTTGCGTACGCCTCGTTGTAGAAGGCGGATTTGAGTCCGGCCAAGGTCTGCAGCGAGATATCGGGCCGGACGAGTTCGTCGGTGCTCAGCCCGGCGATGGGGGTCAGTTCGTTCTCGAAGCGCCCATCCGTGGTGGCGCGGGCCGCCTTTTCGTGGCTCGTGGCGGAGAATTCGTCGAGCTGGGCGCGGGACAAGTTCCATTTGGCCGCGATGAGTTCGGCGCTGATGCCCTGGGGCACAAGGCCTTCGGAGTAGCGCTGCGCGAAGCCCAGGCCGAACGGATCGCTGCCCGGCAACACCGAGGTGCCCATCGGTACCCGCGACATCGATTCCACGCCGGCGGCGATGACGATGTCGTAGGCGCCGGCCAGCACGCCGTGGGCGGCAAAGCTCAGGGCCTGTTGTGAGCTTCCGCACTGCCGATCCACGGTGGTGCCGGGAACGGATTCCGGGAAGCCGGCGCCGAGCACGGCGTTGCGGGCGATGTTGACCGCCTGATCGCCGACCTGGGTAACCGCTCCGGCGATCACATCGTCGACGAGTGCGGGGTCCACGCCGGTGCGCTCGACCACCTCGCGAAGGCTGTGCGCGAGCAGGTCCGCGGGCAGCACGTCGTGCAGTGCGCCGGTGGCCTTGCCCTTACCGATGGGGGTGCGTACCGCGCCCACGATCACCGCGTCTCGTCCTGCGTAGCCGCTCATCTGTGTCTCCTCCGGCCGTGTGCTGAGTATTCTGATATCTACCCAGGTTAGAACCTGGGTATAGTCATAACAACTCAGAGGTGAGGTTGATTCCGTGGGAATGCTGCAAGGGGCACTCGCCGAGCGGGACGCCTGGTCCGCGGTGGGCCGGTGTCCGATCGAGAAGGCGATGACACTGGTGGGGACCAAGTCGGCGATGCTGATCATGCGCGAGGCGTACTACGGCACCACCCGATTCGACGACTTCTGGCGCCGCGTCGGTATCACCAAGGCCGCCGCCTCGGCACGGCTGAGCGACCTTGTCGACGCGGGCCTGCTGCGGCGCCAGCCCTATCGGGAGCCGGGCCAGCGCAGCCGGGACGAATATGTGCCGACCCAGTCCGGCCTCGACTTCATGCCCGTGGTGTGGGCACTGTTCGAATGGGGGCGCCGGCATCTGCCCGACGATTCCCCGCTGCGGTTGACCCACGACGGCTGCGGGGCCGAGGCAACGGCGCAAATGCGTTGTGAAAAGGGGCATCACGTGCCGGGCGCCGAGCTGGTCGTGCGGCAGCGCTGACTGGCGCTGCGCCGCCACGGGCACCGGTGGAGAATGGTCGTGGCGCAGCCGGTGTGCCAACTGATGGGGAGGTGACGGTGTCGGTCCTGAACGGGTACCGCGCCGCCCGGGCCCAGGCGGCGCTGTTCGAACCCGAAGGCGCCACCGGGATCGGGTACGACGAGTTCGTCGACGCCGCCGGCAACATCCGGCCGGCCTGGTCCGAAACCGCCGCGGCACTCGGTCGGCGCGGTCGTGGGGGTCTCGGCCGACTGCGCGACGAGGTGCGCACGCTGGTCGACAACGACGGCATCACCTACACCCTGTCCGGGGTTCCGGTGCCCTGGCAGCTCGATCCGATTCCGCTGCTGATCACCCCGTCGGACTGGGACCGGATCGAGTCCGGCCTGGTGCAGCGGTCCCGGTTGCTCGACGCGGTGCTGACCGATCTGTACGGGCCGCAGGAGTCGCTGTCCAGCGGTGTCCTGCCGGCGCCGTTGCTCTTCGCCCACCCCGGCTACCTCCGCGCGGCGCGGGGCCTCGCGGTGCCCGGCCGGCACCAACTGTTCCTGCACGGCTGCGATATCAGCAGGCGGGGGGGCGACGGGTTCGTGGTCAACGCCGACTGGGCCCAGGCGCCCTCGGGAGCGGGCTATGCCATGGCCGACCGCCGCGTGGTGGCGCATGCGATCCCCGAACTCTACGAACAGCTGGCCCCGCGGGCCACCTCGCAGTTCGCCCAGACGCTGCGGCTGTCGCTGATCGAGGCCGCGCCCGAGGCCGCCGAGGACCCCCTCGTCGTGGTGCTCACGCCCGGCATTCACTCCGAGACCGCCTTCGATCAGGCCTATCTCGCCTCCACACTGGGCTTTCCGCTGGTCGAGAGCGCCGATCTGGTGGTCCGCGACGGCGCCCTGTGGATGCGCTCGCTGGGCACCCTCAAACGCGTCGACGTGGTGCTGCGCCGGGTCGACGCCGCGTACTCCGATCCGCTGGATCTGCGCCCGGACTCGCGCCTCGGGGTGGTGGGGCTCGTCGAGGCGCAGCGCCGCGGCGCGGTGACCGTGGTCAACACGCTGGGCAGCGGGATCCTGGAGAGCCCGGCGATGCTGCGCTTCCTGCCCGAACTCGCCCACCGATTGCTCGGTGAGACACCGGAATTGCCGACGGTGCCCACCTACTGGGGTGGCATCGACACCGAGCGCAGCCACCTGCTGGCCAACCTGGACGCCCTGGTGATCCGGTCGGCGCTGGGCGGTCCGGACATCGTCGGTGCGGGGCTGTCGGGCGCCCAGCGCGAGCGGTTGGCGGCCCGCATCGCCGCGACCCCGTGGCAATGGATCGGGCAGGAGCCGCCCGAGTTCTCGTCCGCACCGACCCTCGGCGACGCCAACGCACTGGTGTCGGCGAGCGTGGGCATGCGCCTGTTCACGGTCTCGCAGCGCAACGGCTACGCCCCGATGATCGGCGGCCTCGGCTACGTGGCGGCGCCCGGCGCCGTCGGCTATCGACCCGAAAACCATGCCGCCAAAGACATCTGGGTGCTGCCGTCGTCCCGGTCGGGCACCGAACCGGCGATCGCCGGCCCGACGGCGGACCTCTCGGTCCCGATCGGAGCGGTCGGTGCCGGCGCGGTCAGTTCGCCGCGGGCACTGTCGGATCTGTTCTGGACGGGCCGCTATGCCGAACGCGCCGAGCTGATGGCCCGCCTGCTCACCGTGACCCGGGAGCGCTATCACGAGTATCGGCACCGCCAACACAGCGCGGCCAGCGCGTGTGTGCCGGTATTGCTGACGGCGCTGGGCGAGCTCACCGGAGCCGAGCCGGACGGTGGCGACCAGGCGGAGCTGATCGCCACCGCACCCACCACGCTGTGGTCGCTCACCGCAGACCGGGACCGGCCCGGCTCGCTGGCGCAGTCCGTCGAGCGCCTCGGGTTCGCCGCCCGCGCCGTGCGCGATCAGCTGTCCCATGACACCTGGATGATCCTGGCCTCGGTGGACCGCGCGGTGCTGCGGTTGTCCAGCGACCCGCCGGAGATCCCGAGCCTGGCCGACACCCGGATGGCCACCGCGCACGCGCGGACTCTGAGCGGCATGCTCGCGCTGTCGGGGGTCGCGGCCGAGTCGATGGTCCGGGATGTCGGCTGGACCACGATGGACATCGGAAAACGGATCGAGCGCGCGCAGCTCGTGGCCGGGCTGCTGCGCGCCACGCTGACCACCACCCGCAGCCGGGAGGCGGCCCAGACCATCACCGAATCAACGCTGGTGGCCTGCGAATCCGCAGTCATCTACCGGCGCCGCAACCTCGGCAAGGTCAGCGTCGCCGCGGTGGCCGAACTGCTGCTGTTCGACGCGAACAATCCGCGCTCGCTGGTGTATCAGCTCGACTGTCTGCGGACCCAGCTGCGGGTACTGCCCGGCGCCTCCGGGTCCACGCGTCCCGAACGCCTGGTCGACGACATCAACACCCGGCTGCGCCGCACCGACCCCGAACAGCTCGAGCAATCCGACGCGCACGGCGTTCGCGTCGGGCTGCGCGGCCTGCTCGATGAGGTGCGGGCCGGCCTCGATGAGCTCACCGCGGTGCTCACCGCCACCCAGCTCTCGCTGCCGGGTGGGATGCAGCCCCTGTGGGGCCCCGACCAACGCCGGCGGATGCCATGACCCGGCGCTACCGCATCACCCACGAGACGGTGTACCGCTACGCCGAGGTCGTCACGAGTTCGTACGGCCGCGGCTTCCTGACCCCGCGCGACACCCCGTGGCAGCGCTGCCTCAGCCATGATCTGGACATCGATCCCGAACCGTCGGACCGCTCGGTGAGCCGCGATGGATACGGCAATGTCAGCACCTACTTTCACATCACCGATCGGCACCGACGGCTGCGGGTCACCGGCACCTCGGTGGTCGAGGTCGATCCGCGGCCCGCCGACCTGTACCGCGCGGGATCGGCGCTGGCGCCGTGGGAGATCGCCCGGCCCGTCGGGTCCGACGGCGTGCCGGCCGTCGAATTCACGCTCGATCTGCAGCCCCCGGAGATCACCGCCGCCGTCCGTGATTACGCCGCACCGAGTTTCACCCCGGGGCGCCCGCTGATCGAGGCGCTCAGCGATCTCAACGGGCGCATCCACGCCGACTTCACCTACCGCTCCGGGTCCACCACGGTGTCGACCAGGGTCGCGGAGGTTTTGGCGGCCCGGGAAGGGGTATGTCAGGACTTCGCGCGGCTGGCGATCGCATGTCTGCGGGCCAACGGGCTGGCGGCCAGCTACGTCTCGGGTTACTTGGCCACCGATCCACCGCCGGGAAGGGAACGCATGGTGGGTGTCGACGCAACGCACGCCTGGGCGGCGGTGTGGACGCCGCAGGATCAGTGGCTGGGCCTGGACCCGACCAACGCCCAACTCGTCGACGAGCGCTACATCCTGGTGGGCCGGGGCCGCGACTATGCCGACGTCCCGCCGTTGCGCGGCATTATTTACACCGATTCCGAGCAGAGCGAGATCGACGTGGCGGTCGACGTCGTACCGTGTGACGAAGGAGTACGACATGCGTGATTTCCTGTGCCCGAATTGCGGTCAGCACCTGGCCTTCGAGAACTCGCTGTGCCTGGCCTGCGGCAGCGCCGTGGGGTTCTCGCTGCAGGATTCGGTGCTGCTGGTCATCACCTCGGGTCCCGACAGTGAGCACGACGGGGCGGTGGACTCCAGCGAATACCGGCTGTGCGCCAATATGCATCTGGCGGAATGCAATTGGCTGGTGAAGCTGACCCCGGGGGATCCGGAGCAGGGTGAGCTGTGTGCGTCCTGCCGGTTGACCCGCACCCGGCCCAGCGACGGCGACCCCGCGTTGAAGTCGTTCGCGGCGGCCGAGGCGGCCAAACGGCGGTTGATCGTCGAACTCGCCGAGTTGAAGCTGCCCATCGTCGACCGATTCACCGACCCGCAGTACGGCCTGGCCTTCGACCTGCTGTCCAGTACCCACGGCAAGGTGTTCACCGGCCACGAGAACGGGGTGATCACACTGGATCTCGCCGAGGGCGACGATGTGCACCGCGAGCAACTGCGGGTCTCGATGGATGAGCCCTACCGGACGCTGTTGGGCCATTTCCGGCACGAGATCGGGCATTACTACTACTACCGACTGATCGAGACCGACCCGCAGTATCTGACCCGCTTTCGCGACTTGTTCGGCGACCCGGACGCCGACTATCAGGACGCGCTGGACCGGCACTACGAGAACGGCGCCCCGGCGGGGTGGCGGGAGAGCTACGTCTCGTCGTATGCCACCATGCACGCCGCCGAGGACTGGGCCGAGACGTTCGCCCACTATCTGCACATCCGCGACACCCTGGACACCGCGGCGGCCTTCGGCTTCGTCCCGGCCGGGGCCACGTTCGATCGGCGGGCGTTGGGGCCCAGCGCTTTCGACTCGATCATCCGGATGTGGTTGCCGCTGACGTGGGCGCTGAACATGGTGAACCGGTCGATGGGCCACGACGACCTGTACCCCTTCGTGCTGCCGACCGTGGTGCTGGAGAAGATGCGGTTCATCCACCAGGTCATCGACGAGGTGACCTCGAATCCGGCCAAGCTGGCGGCCGCCGGCGGCTGAGGAGCGCGCGGGAGTGGCGTAACCGCACAAACGCGGTTGCCCTCCCTAGGATCGCTCGGTGTGAGTGACCGCTACGGAAAAGACGTGTTGGCCAGCGATCCGCATCGACGCACCCGGGTGCGCGCCACCGAACGCCCGGTGGAGGTGGGGTTGGTGGTCGAGGACGCCGGCACCGGGTACGTCGGCGCGGTGGTCCGGGTCGAATACGGGCGGATGGACCTCGAGGACCGGCACGGGCGGGTCCGTGGCTTCCCCGTCGGCCCGGGCTACCTGATCGACGGGGCCCCGGTGATCCTGACGCCGCCGCGCAAGACGGGTCCAACGGCACCGGCGCGCACCGCGTCCGGATCGGTCGCGGTGCGCGGCGCGCGCGCCAAGGTGGCGTTGGGCAGCCGGATCTACGTGGAGGGCCGCCACGACGCCGAACTCGTCGAACAGGTGTGGGGCGACGACCTGCGCGTCGAGGGTGTGGTGGTCGAATACCTGGGCGGCGTCGACGATCTCGCCGCGATCGTGGCCGACTTCGCGCCCGGTCCCGGGCGCCGACTCGGGGTGCTGGTCGACCACCTGGTGTCCGGGTCCAAGGAAGAACGCATCGCCGACGCGGTGGCCCGCGGGCCCGGCGCGGCGCACACGCTGGTGGTCGGTCACCCCTATGTCGACATCTGGCAGGCCGTGAAGCCGGCCCGGGTCGGTCTGCGCGAATGGCCGACCATTCCCCGCAGCGTGGAGTGGAAGCGCGGCATCTGCGCCGCCCTGGGCTGGCCGCATCAGAGCCAGGCCGACATCGCCCGCGCCTGGCAGCGCATCCGGTCGCGGGTCCGCGATTGGAACGACCTCGACCCGGCCCTGATCGGGCGCGTGGAGGAACTCATCGACTTCGTGACGGCACCGGCCTGAGCGCCGCCGCCGGCGCTATGAGCAGATGCTGGGCCGGCCCGCCAGATAGTTGCAGTCCATCGGGAACCGCTCCACGACGGGCGGATCGAGGATCTCGATCAACGTCAGGCTGAACGGCTCCTTGGTCATCCCCGGCGGGCGGCCGCACTCGTCGCCCCACAGCGTGGTCCGCGTCCCGGTCAGGGTGACCTCGCTGAACTCGAACTTCTGCTGCAGCCGAGCCGTGCTCCCGTCGGGGCACACCTGCCCGTTGGGCGGGTTGAACTCGAAGGCCCACAGGCCGTTGGACAGCCGCGCCCGGCCCGCGAGGTTGAGTAGCCGTTCCTCGGGATTGGCCGGGCGGTCGGTCGTACCCGTCACGTTGAGCACGCACCCCAGGGTCTGGATGTGCGGATCGGAGTAGTCGGGCTGGGCCCGGGTGCCACTGGCCTGGGCGCAGATCGACTGCATGCTCCAGACCGCGTCGACCTTCCCGGGCTGGCTGTAGGCATACTGGCCGTCGGGCGGTGGCACCGGCGGTGCGGACGTCGCCGGCGCGGCGGTCCCCATCGCGGCCAGCACGGCGACCGCGCCGGTCAGGCCGATCCGCTGTCGCAACCTCATAGCGTGCTCCTCCGGGCGAATTGTGTGAACAAGGTTTATCACCTTCTGTCGGGCCCGGTCACGGGTCAGCGCCAAATCGGCCTCGGATATGTCGCTTGATCGTGGTAGCACTTAAGACGTGTCCGACGGTTTGTTCGATGTGCGACCCGACCCCCCGGGCGAGCCCGCCTCCGGCGCGGGCATCCCCGCGGGCGGACCGTCGGCGCCGCTGCCCGTCCGGATGCGCCCGGCGACCCTGGATGAGGTGGTCGGCCAGGATCACCTGCTGAAGCCCGGTTCGCCGCTGCGCCGGCTCGTCGACGGGTCCGGGGCGGCCTCGGTGATCCTCTACGGCCCCCCGGGCACCGGCAAGACCACGCTGGCCTCGCTCATCTCCGGCGCCACCGGCCGCCGATTCGAGGCGCTCTCGGCGCTGTCGGCCGGGGTCAAGGAGGTGCGCGCCGTCATCGACGTGGCCCGGCGGGCCGCCGCCTACGGCGAACAGACCGTGCTGTTCATCGACGAGGTGCACCGGTTCTCCAAGACCCAGCAGGACGCGCTGTTGGCCGCGGTCGAGAACCGGATCGTGCTGCTGGTCGCGGCGACCACCGAGAATCCGTCGTTCTCGGTGGTGGCGCCGCTGCTGTCGCGCTCGCTGATCCTGCAGTTGCAGCCGCTCGACCCCGCGGGCATCGAAACGGTGATCCGCCGCGCCATCGACGATGAGCGCGGTCTGGCCGGCAAGGTCGCGGTCGACGACGACGCGGTGGAACTGCTGGTCCAGTTGGCCGCCGGGGACGCCCGCCGCGCCCTGACCGCACTGGAGGTCGCAGCCGAGACCGTCGAGTCGACGGGTGCCGCGGTCGGGGTGGAAACGGTGGAACAGTCCCTGGACCGCGCCGCGGTCCGCTACGACCGCGACGGCGATCAGCACTACGACGTGGTCAGCGCCTTCATCAAATCCGTCCGCGGCTCCGACGTCGACGCGGCACTGCACTACCTGGCCCGGATGCTGACCGCGGGGGAGGACCCCCGCTTCCTCGCCCGCCGCCTGATGATCCTGGCCAGCGAGGACATCGGGATGGCCGACCCGACCGCGCTGCCGCTGGCGGTCGCGGCCGCCCAGACCGTCCAGCTGATCGGGATGCCCGAGGCGCAGTTGACGTTGGCGCACGCCACCGTGCACCTGGCGACCGCGCCCAAGTCCAACGCGGTCACCACGGCGCTCGGCGCCGCGATGAGCGACATCAAGGCCGGCAAGGCCGGGATGGTGCCCCCGCATCTGCGTGATGGCCACTACTCCGGGGCCGCGGCGCTGGGCAACGCGCAGGGCTACCAGTACTCCCACGATGCGCCGGATGGTGTTGCGGCCCAGCAGTATCCACCAGACGAGCTGGTGGGCACCGATTACTATCGCCCCACACCCCGAGGCGCCGAGCGTGAGCTCGGCGCCCGGGTGGAGCGGTTGCGGGCGATCATTCGCCGGCTGGTGAGGCGCTAGCGCCGCGCCAGGCCCGAGCGTTGCCGCCGCCCCATCACCGCCGCGACCAGGGCGACGCCGATGACCGCGACGACCAGCTGGACCAGCAGTTCGAGCCAGTCGACCCCGCCGGTGTTGGTCGAGATACCCATGGCCTGGGCCAGCCAGGTGCCGATGAGCGCCGAGACAATACCGACCACGACGGTCAGCACCATTCCGATCGCCTGCTTGCCGGGCAGTATCAGCCGGGCCAGCACACCGATGACTGCGCCGATCAGGATTGCCGTGATGACTCCGGTGACGGTCATTTTCTTACCTCGTTCGGTGAGTGGGTGGGACGAGCTGGTGGGAGGTGAAATACCCCGCCACCGGGCCGGACAAACCCTGCCTACCCTGAAGGAATGGACACCGATGTACTCGAAGTCGACACCACCCGCCGTCGCACCGCCGATCTCACCGACGAGGTGCGCGGCTTCTGCGCCGGGCGCGGTGACGGGCTGTGCAACGTCTTCGTCCCGCATGCCACGGCCGGCGTGGCGATCATCGAGACGGGTGCGGGTTCCGACGACGATCTGGTGGACGCCCTGGAGCGGTTGCTGCCGCGCGACGACCGCTACCGCCATGCGCACGGATCGCCCGGCCACGGGGCCGACCACGTGTTGCCCGGTTTGGTGTCGCCGTCGGTCACCATCCCGGTGCAGGGTGGCCGGCCGCTGTTGGGCACCTGGCAGAGTGTCGTACTGGTCGATCTGAACAGGGACAATCCGCTGCGATCGGTGCGGTTGAGCTTCGTGGCTGGCTGATCCGCCCGACCGGTAGTGTGGGACGGTCCACTCAGGTGACCGGACACGCGGGGGGCGCGGACACCACATGCCGAACAGGGAAGTAACGACGTGCAGACACACGAGATCAGGAAGCGGTTCCTCGATCATTTCGTGAAGGCGGGCCACACCGAGGTGCCGAGCGCCTCGGTCCTGCTCGACGATCCCAATCTGCTGTTCGTCAACGCCGGGATGGTGCAATTCGTCCCGTTCTTCCTGGGCCAACGCACCCCGCCGTATGACCGGGCCGCCAGTGTCCAGAAGTGCATTCGTACCCCCGACATCGACGAGGTCGGCGTCACCACCCGGCACAACACCTTCTTCCAGATGGCCGGGAACTTCTCGTTCGGCGACTATTTCAAGCAGGGCGCCATCGAGTTGGCCTGGGCGCTGCTGACCAATTCGGTCGACGCGGGGGGCTACGGACTCGATCCGGAAAAGCTCTGGGCGACAGTCTATTACGACGACGACGAGGCCGCCCAGTTGTGGCGGCAGATCGCCGGGCTGCCCGCCGAGCGGATCCAGCGCCGCGGTATGGCCGACAACTACTGGTCGATGGGCATTCCCGGCCCGTGCGGCCCGTCCTCGGAGATCTACTACGACCGGGGGCCCGCTTACGGCATCGAGGGCGGCCCGGAGGCCAACGAGGACCGCTACATCGAGATCTGGAATCTCGTCTTCATGCAGAACGAACGCGGCGAGGGCACCAGCAAGGACGACTACGAGATCCTCGGTCCGCTGCCGCGCAAGAACATCGACACCGGCATGGGCGTGGAGCGGGTGGCCTGCCTGCTGCAGGGTGTGGACAACGTCTACGAAACCGATCTGGTGCGCCCGGCCATCGATGTGGTCGCGGCCCGGGCCCCGCGCGGCTATGGGCAGGGCAACCACGCCGACGACGTGCGCTACCGGATCATCGCCGATCACAGCCGCACCGCGGCGATCATCATCGGCGACGGCGTCACCCCGGGCAACGAGGGCCGCGGCTACGTGCTGCGGCGGTTGCTGCGGCGCATCATCCGGGCCGCCAAACTGCTCGGTGTCGACGACCCGATCATGGCCGAGTTGATGGTCACCGTGCGCGATGCGATGGCGCCGTCCTACCCGGAGCTGGCAGCCGACTTCGACCGCATCAAGCGGATCGCGGTGGCCGAGGAGACCGCGTTCAACCGGACCCTGGTGGCCGGATCGCGGTTGTTCGACGATGCCGCGGAATCGACCCGCAAGGCCGGGAAATCGACACTGAGCGGTACCGACGCCTTCACGTTGCACGACACCTACGGCTTCCCGATCGACCTGACGTTGGAGATGGCCGCCGAGGCGGGCCTGACGGTCGACGAACTCGGCTTCCGGGAGCTGATGTCGGAGCAGCGTCGCCGCGCCAAGGCCGACGCGGCCGCGCGCAAGCATGCGCACGCCGACCTCAGTGCCTACCGGGAGCTGGTCGATGCCGGCCCCACCGAGTTCACCGGATTCGACGAACTGACCTCCGAGGCACGAATTCTCGGCATCTTCGTGGACGGCAAACGGGTTCCCGTGGCCGCGCACCAGCCGCGCGAACACGGCGAGTCCGCGGTCGGGCACCGCGTGGAGATCGTGGTCGATCGCACCCCGCTGTACGCCGAGTCCGGCGGTCAGATCGCCGACGTCGGCACCATCTCCGGGCACGGCGGAACCGCCCGTGCCGCGGTCACCGACGTCCAGAAGATCGCCCGCACCCTGTTCGTGCACAGCGTGAACGTCGAGTCGGGGGAGTTCGTCGAAGGCGACACCGTCACCGTCGCGGTGGATCCGGGCTGGCGCCACGGTGCCACCCAGGGGCACTCCGGCACCCACATGGTGCACGCCGCGCTGCGGGAAGTATTGGGCCCCAACGCCGTTCAGGCCGGCTCGCTGAACCGGCCGGGCTATCTGCGCTTCGACTTCAACTGGCAGGGCGCCCTGACCGAGGAGCAGCGCAGCGAGATCGAACTCGTCACCAACCAGGCCGTCGAGGCCGACTACCAGGTGCACACCTTCCACACCGAACTCGAGAAGGCCAAGAGCATGGGCGCCATGGCGCTGTTCGGTGAGGCCTATCCGGACGAGGTCCGGGTGGTCGAGATCGGTGGCCCGTTCTCGCTGGAGCTGTGCGGCGGTACCCACGTGCGCAACTCGGCGCAGATCGGGCCGGTGACCATCCTCGGCGAATCCTCGGTGGGTTCCGGGGTGCGCAGGGTGGAGGCCTACGTCGGGCTGGACTCGTTCAAGCACCTCGCCAAGGAACGCGCCCTGCTCGCCGGCCTGGCGTCGTCGTTGAAGGTGCCCTCGGACGAGGTCCCGGCCCGCGTCTCCCAACTCGTGGACCGGCTCAAGGTCGCCGAACGGGAGATCGAACGGACGCGGCTGGCGACCGCGCGCGCGGCCGCCGCCAATGCGGCCGCCGGCGCCGAGGTGGTGGGTAAGGTGCGGCTCGTGGCGCAACGGATGTCCGCCGGCATGACGGCCGCCGACCTGCGATCGCTGGTCGGTGACATTCGCGGCTCGCTGGGCACGGATCCGGCCGTGGTGGCCCTGATCGCCGAGGGCGAGAACGCGGCCGTGCCGTATGTGGTGGCCGCCAACCCCGCCGCCGTCGACTTGGGGCTGCGCGCCAACGATCTGGTGCAGACCCTGGCCTCGGCCGTGGACGGGCGCGGCGGCGGCAAGGTCGATCTGGCGCAGGGCTCCGGAAAGAATCCCGCGGGCATCGACGCCGCCCTGGCGGCCCTTCGCGCCGAACTCGCTCGGACCTAGGTGCGTGGCTCCCGACCTCGACCGGCAGCCGGACCGGCCTGGAACCGACGACCCAGGCCGGGGCCGTCGCCTCGGGATCGACGTCGGCACCGTGCGGATCGGGGTGGCGGTCAGCGACCCCGACGCGATCCTGGCCACTCCGGTCGAAACGGTGGCGCGCGATTCCCGGAAGTCGGCCCGGCATCTGCGGCGGCTGTGCGCACTGGCCGCCGAATATGAGGCGGTCGAGGTGGTGGTCGGGCTGCCCCGGACGCTGGCCGACCGGATCGGCACGTCGGCCGACGACGCCATAGCGGTGGCCGATGCGCTCGCCCGGCGCCTGCCCGAGGTGCCCGTTCGGATGGCGGATGAACGATTGACCACGGTGACCGCGCAGCGCTCGCTGCGCGAGGCCGGGGTGCGCGCCAAGGGGCAGCGCAACATCGTCGATCAGGCCGCCGCCGTGGCGATCCTGCAGGGATGGCTCGATCAGCGCCGTACAGTACTGGACAGTTTTCCCCCCGAGAGGTCGCATGACTGAGGACGTAGAACCCGAACGCGCCCAACCGATTGCGGTGGGTCCACCACGACGGCGGCTGTCCCGGGCGGCGCGCGTGCGCGCCGAACGCGACCGCCGGCGGCGTCGACTCGTCACCGGCGCCGCGCTGGTGGTGCTGACGGTGGTGGTCGTCGCGGTGGCCTTCCTGGGTTCCAAGCTGTGGCACGGTATGACGGGCACGCCGAACGACTTCGCCGGTGACGGCGTCGACGACGTCGTGATCCAGGTGCACGAGGGCGACTCGACCACCGCGGTGGCCCAGACCCTGGTCGACGCCAACGTGGTGGCCACCGCCGCGGGCTTCGTGGAGGCGGCCTCGAGCAGCGCCGCGATCGCCGCCATCCAGCCCGGCTTCTACCGAGTGCGGACCGAGATCCCCGCGGCCCTGGCGGTGGACAAGCTGGCCGATCCGGCCAACCGGGTCGGCAAGATGACCATCCCGGAGGGGCGCCAACTCGACGACACCACCGACGTCAAGACCCACGCCGTGACCGCCGGGATCTTCACGCTGATCTCGAATGCCAGTTGTGTGGAACTCAACGGCGAGCAGGAGTGTGTACCGGCCGCGGAGTTGCAGGCCGCGGCCAGCACCGCCGCGCGCGCCGATTTGCAGATCCCGGACTGGGCCGCCGAGCGCGTCGACGCCATGGGTGACGATCACCGGCGCATCGAGGGGCTGATCGCGGCGGGCACCTGGAACGTCGACCCGTCGGCGTCGGCGACCGAGATCCTCGCCGATCTGATCGACACCAGCACCACCCACTACACCCGCGACGGACTGCTCGAGACGGGTGCGGCCATGAACATGTCGCCCTACGACGTCCTTGTGGTCGGGTCGTTGGTGCAGAAGGAGTCCACGCCCGAGGACTTCCCGAAGGTCGCGCGCGTCATCTACAACCGGCTGGCCGAACCGCAGAAGCTGGAATTCGACTCGACCGTGAACTACTCGCTGGACCGCCAGGAGATCGCCACCACCGACGCCGACCGCGCCGCGGTCACCCCGTGGAACACTTACGCGTCCGAAGGCCTGCCGGCGACGCCGATCGCCGCGCCGGGGCAGCCGGCCATCGAGGCCGCGGTGCATCCCGCCGACGGCGACTGGTTGTACTTCGTGACCATCGACATGTCGGGCACCACCCTGTTCACCAAGGACTATCAGCAGCACCTGGCCAGCATCGAGATCGCCCGTCGCAACGGTGTCCTCGACAGTGCCCGGTAGCGCGCGGGCCGCCTCGTGACCGCCCGCCGGGCCGCGGTGCTGGGGTCACCGATCGCGCATTCCCGTTCACCGCAGTTGCACCTGGCGGCCTATCGCGCGCTCGGGCTCACCGACTGGAGCTATGAGCGCATCGAGTGCACCGCGGCCGAATTGCCGGCCCTGGTGGGCGGATTCGGCCCGGAATGGGTCGGGGTGTCGGTGACGATGCCCGGCAAGTTCGCGGCGCTGGAGTTCGCCGACATTCGCACCGAACGGGCCGCGTTGGTCGGCTCGGCCAACACGTTGGTGCGGGTCGACGGCGGGTCCCGCTGGCGCGCCGACAACACCGACGTCGACGGCGTCATCGGGGCCCTCGAACCGGTGCTGAGCGCGCCCGGCGGCAGCGCGATCGTGCTGGGCTCCGGCGGCACCGCCCCGGCCGTGGTCGCGGGCCTGGCGCGCCTGGAGGTGGGGGAGATCGTGGTGGCCGCGCGCAACGCCGAACGGGCCGCCGACCTGCTGGCCCTGGCCGCGCGCCTGGACCTGCCGGCGCGGCACTGCCCGCTGACCGCCGCCGCGTTGGCGGCCGCGGCGGCCGGTGCGGCGGTGGCCGTCAGCACGCTGCCCGCCGAGGTGGCCGCCGACCACGCGGCGGCACTCGCGGGCGTGCCGGTGTTCCTCGACGCCCTCTACGACCCGTGGCCGACGCCGCTGGCTGCGGCCATCGCGGCTGCCGGCGGCACCGTGGTCAGCGGTCTGCAGATGCTGCTGCACCAGGCCTACGCGCAGGTCGAGCAGTTCACCGGGCGCCCCGCGCCCCGCGCCGAGATGGCCGCCGCGCTGGCCTGACAGCGGCCATCCACAGGTGCTCGCCGGTGGTGCGCCCGGCCCGCCCGGCCCGCCCGCTACGGTGCGGGCGTGCCATGGCTGCTGACGATCGCGACGGGGGCGTGGCTGCTGGCGTTGACCGCCTGGGACCTCACCGCGCAGCGCCTGCCCAATGCGCTGACCCTGCCCGGCGCCGCCGCGGTCATCGCGGTCGCCACCGCGTCGGGGTCCGGGGCCGCCGCGGTCGCCGGTGCGCTGCTGCTGGCGGCGGCCTATCTGCTCATTCACCTGCTGTCACCGGCGGGCCTGGGCGCCGGCGATGTGAAGCTGGCGTTGGGGTTGGGCGCGCTGACCGGGGCCTTCGGGGCCGCGGCGTGGACCTCGGCGGCCCTCGGCGCCCCGCTGCTGACCCTGCTGTGGGCGGTCGCCACCGGGCGTCGGGCGGTGCCGCACGGCCCCGCGATGTGCGCGGCCAGCGCGGCGGCCGTCGCCGTGGCACTCGCGCTGACCTGAGGCGATTACGTCAGCGGCCGCCCACATGGGAAGATGGGACGCGTGTTGCGATGGACCACTGCTGGCGAATCCCACGGCCGCGCGTTGGTGGCCGTGGTGGAGAATATGGTCGCCGGCGTGCGCGTGACGTCCGCCGATATCGGCGCCCAGCTGTCCCGGCGCCGCCTCGGCTACGGCCGCGGCGCCCGGATGAAGTTCGAACAGGATCAGGTGACGGTGCTGGCGGGGGTGCGGCACGGCCGCACCCTCGGCGGCCCGATCGCCATCGAGATCGGCAACACCGAATGGCCGAAGTGGGAGACCGTGATGGCTCCCGACCCGGTGGACGAGGCCGAACTCGAGGTGGCTCGCAACGCGCCGCTGACCCGACCGCGGCCCGGCCACGCCGACTACGCCGGCATGCTCAAGTACGGCTTCGACGACGCCCGCCCGGTGCTGGAGCGCGCCAGCGCCCGCGAAACCGCGGCCCGGGTGGCCGCCGGGACCATCGCGCGGGAGTTCCTGCGGCAGGCCTTGGGTGTAGAGGTGCTGTCCCATGTCATCTCGATCGGGGACTCGCAGCCCTACGAGGGTCCGCCGCCGCAGGCCGGTGACCTCGACCGGATCGACGAGAGCCCGGTGCGCGCGTTCGACGCGGCCGCCGAGGCGTCGATGATCGCCGAGATCGAGGCCGCCAAGAAGGATGGCGACACCCTCGGTGGCGTCGTCGAGGTGGTGGCCGTCGGGTTGCCGATCGGACTGGGCTCGTTCGTCAGCGGTGACAGCCGGCTCGACAGCCAACTCGCCGCCGCGGTGATGGGCATCCAGGCGATCAAGGGCGTGGAGATCGGCGACGGCTTCACCACCGCGCGCCGCCGCGGCAGCCAGGCCCACGACGAGATGTACCCCGGCCCCGACGGGATCATGCGCTCGACCAACCGGGCCGGCGGCCTGGAGGGCGGCATGACCAACGGTCAGCCGGTGCGGGTGCGGGCGGCGATGAAGCCCATCTCCACCGTGCCGCGCGCGCTGGCCACCGTGGACATGACCACCGGCGAGGAGGCCGTGGCCATCCATCAGCGCTCGGATGTCTGCGCGGTGCCGGCGGCCGGCGTGGTGGCCGAGACCATGGTGGCGTTGGTACTGGCCCGCGCGGTGCTGACGAAGTTCGGTGGGGATTCGCTGCCCGAGACCCGCCGCAATATCGAGGCCTACCTGCAGACGGTGGCCGCCCAACAACCGAACACCGCGCCGACAGCCGTCTCGGGATAGGCGTGCAGGCGATGGCTCCCAAGGCGGTACTGGTCGGAATGCCGGGATCGGGGAAGTCGACGATCGGGCGTCGGCTCGCCAAGGCCACCGGATCGGCGTTCCTGGACTCCGACGCGAAGATCGTCGAGGTTGCCGGACGCCCCATCGCCGACATCTTCGCCACCGACGGGGAGGCCGAGTTCCGCCGCATCGAAGAAGAGGTGATCAAGACCGCACTGGTCGAGCACGACGGCATCCTGTCGCTCGGCGGCGGTGCGGTCACCAGTCCCGGCGTGCGTGACGCGTTGGCCGGTCACACCGTGGTGTACCTGGAAATCAGTGCGGCCGAAGGTGTTCGGCGCACCAACAGCGGCACCGTCCGGCCGCTGCTGGCCGGCGGCGATCCGGCCGAGAAGTTCCGCACGTTGATGACCGAGCGGGTGCCGCTGTATCGCCGGGTGGCGACCATGCGGGTCAACACCAATCGGCGCAACCCCGGCGCGGTGGTTCGCCAGCTGGCCGACCGCCTCGAGCATCCGGAACCGAACCCCCGAGACCCCCAGGACGCCAAGGTCGCCAAGGCCGCCAAGCCGCGCCGCCGCCGGCGGTCGTCGTGGCGGCTGTCGTCGAGCCCGCAACCGGGCTCGGAGCCCGGCGCGGCGACCCCGCCCAAGCCGGCCGCCCCGGGCCCAGATTCGCCCCCCAGTCCCAGTCCACCTACCCCGGCGACCCCGGCCGCCCTGGCGGCCCGCCGCAGCGAGGTTCGTAAATGAGTGAGAGCACCGCACCAGTGCAGATCGACGTCGCGGTCGACCCGCCCTATCCGGTCATCATCGGCACCGGTCTGCTCACCGAACTCGGTGAGCAGTTGGCCGGCACCCACCGGGTGGCCATCCTGCATCAGCCGGTGCTGACCGAGACCGCCGAGGCGATTCGAAAGTATCTGTCCGACAAGGGTATCGACGCCCATCGGATCGAGATCCCGGACGCCGAGGACGGCAAGGAGCTGCCGGTGGTCGGCTTCGTCTGGGAGGTGCTGGGCCGCATCGGGATCGACCGCAAGGATGCGGTGGTCAGCCTCGGCGGCGGCGCGGCCACCGATGTGGCCGGCTTCGTGGCGGCCACCTGGCTGCGCGGCGTCTCGATCGTTCACATCCCGACCACCCTGCTCGGCATGGTCGACGCCGCCGTCGGCGGCAAGACCGGAATCAACACCGACGCGGGCAAGAATCTCGTCGGGGCGTTCCACCAGCCGCGGGCCGTGCTGGTGGACCTGGCGACCCTGCAGACGTTGCCGCGCAACGAACTGGTCGCCGGCATGGCCGAGATCGTCAAGGCCGGTTTCATCGCCGACCCGACGATCCTGGATCTCATCGAAGCCGATCCGGAGGCCGCGCTCGACCCCGCCGGGTCGGTCCTGCCCGAGCTGATCCGGCGCTCGATCGCGGTGAAGGCCGAGGTGGTGGCCGCCGACGAGCGGGAGTCCGCGCTGCGGGAGATCCTCAACTACGGACACACTCTGGCGCACGCCATCGAACGCCGGGAGCGCTACCGGTGGCGCCACGGCGCCGCGGTGTCGGTGGGTTTGGTGTTCGCCGCCGAACTGGGTCGACTCGCCGGCCGCCTCGATGACCACACCGCCGATCGGCATCGCAGCATTCTGACCGCGCTGGGGCTGCCGGTCAGCTACGACGCCGACGCGCTGCCGCAACTGCTCGAATACATGGCCGGCGACAAGAAGAACCGGGCCGGGGTGCTGCGGTTCGTCGTTCTCGACGGCCTGGCCAAGCCGGGCCGGCTGGAAGGTCCGGATCCGACGCTGCTGGTCGCGGCCTATTCCGAGGTCGCCGCGAGCGGGTAGGACCCGCGCGCGATTACTGCGCGGGGCGGTCCTCGTTCGGGTCCCGCTCAGCCACGGCCACCGCAGAGCTCTGCTGCTCCGGGTAGTCCTCGGCGCCCGCGGTCTCCGCGGTGCGCTCGTCGTCGCGGACGGCGGCGAACACGTCGGTGTCGGCGCGCTCGTCGTCCCACCCGGCGTCGCGCTGCCGGACCACCGGCGGCGCGTTGCGGTCGACCAGCCACCGGCCGACGGCGACCGCGGTGATCGCCGGCAGGAACACCAGCAGCGCGGTGAACGCCGCGAACGTGGTCAGCTCGTTGATCAACCCGCCGACGTACAACGCGGGGTACACCACGGAGATCAGCCAGCACACGACGCCGGAGACCACCCCGGCGACCAGCCCGGCGAGCAGCCAGGTCATCGCGAGGTCGTTGCGGCGGTCGGGGTCGGGATTGGTGCGCGCGTCGGCCCGGCCGTCGAGCCAGCCCCACAGCAGGGCGCAGACCGCGAAGATCGCCAGCAGCACCACGCTGATCAACAACGCCTGGGTTTCGAACTGATTGATCAGCGTCCCCTGGACGAGGCGGACAACGATCATCAGGCCCGCGAACACCAGTCCGCGCAACAACCACTTGCTCATGAGGTGACAGCCTAGCGAGTACCGTCACCGGGCGTGACACATTCCCAGCGTCGTGACAAGTTGTGTGCCCGGTTACAGACCGCGTCGTGGGACGCCATGCTGGTCAGCGACCTGAACAACATCCGATATCTGTCCGGATTCACCGGATCCAACGCGGCGTTGCTGATTTTCGCCGACGCGCGCCCGGCGGTGCTGGCCACCGACGGCAGGTACCGGACCCAGGCCGCGGCCCAGGCGCCCGACATCGAGATCGTCATCGAGCGGGCCTGCGGGGCCGCGCTGACCACGCGTGCGGCCGCCGCGGGGGTCCGGAGCCTGGGCTTCGAGGGGCATGTCCTGACCGTCGATGCCCATCACGCGCTCACCGCCACGCTGTCCGATCACCCGAACACCGCCCTGGTCCGGGCCTCCGGCGCCGTCGAGGCGCTGCGGGAGGTCAAGGACGCCGGCGAGGTGGCGTTGCTGCGGCTGGCCTGCGAGGCCGCCGACGCGGCGCTGGCGGCCCTCATCGAACGCGGCGGCATCCGGCCGGGCCGCACCGAGAAGCAGGTGCGCAATGACCTCGAGGCGCTGATGCTCGAGCACGGTGCCGACGGCGCCTCGTTCGAGACCATCGTGGCCACCGGCGCCAACTCGGCGATTCCGCACCATCGCCCGACCGAGGCGCAACTGTGCACCGGGGACTTCGTCAAGATCGACTTCGGCGCGTTGGTCGGCGGCTACCACTCCGACATGACCCGGACGTTCGTGTTGGGCGCGCCCGCGGCCTGGCAGACCGAGATCTACGACCTGGTGGCGACCGCGCAGCGGGCCGGTCGGGAAGCCCTGGCCCCGGGGGTGGCGCTGGCCGCCGTCGACGGCGCGGCCCGCGAGGTGATCGCCGCGGCGGGGTACGGCGAATCGTTCAGCCACGGGCTCGGGCACGGCGTCGGATTGCAGATCCACGAAGCGCCGGGAATCAACGCCAAGGCCGCCGGTACACTGCTTGCTGGCTCTGCGGTTACCGTGGAACCCGGCGTCTACTTGCCCGACCGCGGCGGAGTCCGCATCGAGGACACACTCGTCGTGGGCAACCGCCCCGAACTGCTTACCCGGTTCCCCAAGGAACTGCAGACTCTCTAAAAGGAGCACCACAGTGGCATCGACTGCCGACTTCAAGAACGGCCTCGTTCTCAAGATCGACGGCCAACTCTGGCAGATCATCGAATTCCAGCACGTCAAGCCCGGCAAGGGCCCGGCGTTCGTGCGGACCAAGCTCAAGAACGTGGTGTCCGGCAAGACCGTCGACAAGACCTACAACGCCGGGGTCAAGGTGGAGACCGCCACCGTCGACCGCCGCGATGCCACCTACCTGTACCGCGACGGCAGCGACTTCGTGTTCATGGACTCCGAGGACTTCGAGCAGCATCAGCTGCCGGACGCGATGGTCGGCGACGCCGCGAACTTCCTGTTGGAGAGCATGCCGGTGCAGATCGCCTTCCACGACGGCGCACCGCTGTACCTGGAGATGCCGGTGTCGGTCGAGCTCGAGGTCACCCACACCGAGCCGGGGCTGCAGGGCGATCGCTCCAGCGCGGGCACCAAGCCCGCCACCGTCGAGACCGGCGCCGAGATCCAGGTGCCGCTGTTCATCAACTCCGGTGACCGCCTGAAGGTGGACACCCGCGACGGAAGTTACCTGGGCCGCGTGAATGGCTGACGGCCGGCACCACAAGACCACCCGGGGGCGACACCACGCCCGCAAGCGTGCCGTCGACCTGCTGTTCGAGGCCGAGGCGCGCGGGCTGACCCCGACCGAATGTGCCGACGCGCGCACCGCGCTGGCCGCTCAGAAGCCCGAGATCGACCCGGTCGCGCCCTACACCGAGACGGTTGTCCGCGGGGTGACCGAACACAGCGCCCACATCGACGACCTGATCAGTTCGCACCTGCAGGGCTGGACGTTGATGCGGCTACCCGCCGTGGACCGCGCGATCCTGCGGGTCGCGGTCTGGGAGTTGCTGCACGCTGACGACGTGCCCGAACCGGTCGCCGTCGACGAGGCCGTGGAGTTGGCCAAGGAGTTGTCCACCGATGACTCACCGGGCTTCGTCAACGGGATCCTGGGCCAGGTGATGCTGGTGACCCCGCAGATCCGCGCGGCCGCCGAGGCGGTCCGCGCCGCCGGGAGCACCGACGAACAACCCTGAGTTGGACCTCGCATCCACCGGCCGGGTCTGGTTGGCTGGGGCGCAGCACCCTACGAAAGGTCGAGCAGCGATGGCTTTCAATCCCAAGGACGCAATCGATTCGGCCCGCGACATCGCGACGTATGCGGTCGAGATGTCCGGGGACATCGTCGACAACGCCGTCGAGGTCCTCAAGGGCAACGTCACCGAGGGCGTGAGCAACATCGTCGAGGACTCGCTCGACATCGCCGGCCACTCCTTCGAGAAGGTCAAGGAGATCGTCACCGGACGCGACTGACGGCATCGTGCCGATTTTCCATACCTAAAGGTATGGTAGCGTTTCGGCGCATGACATCGATCGATGCCGCGTTCGTGACCGCATTGGCCGACCGCGCGGTCGAGGCCGAGGAGTTGCGCCGGCTGCCCGCGGACACCGTCGCCGACTTTCGCGCCAGCGGCCTGGCAAATCTGCTGCTGCCGGCCCGCTACGGCGGCCGGCAGGCCGATTTTCCGGCGATCCTCGACCCGATCCGTATGATGGCGCACGGATGTCCTTCCAGCGCATGGACATTGGGCTTCTACATCCTGCACAACTGGATGCTGGCATTGTTCGAGGAGCGCGCTCAGGACGAGGTGTTCGCCGCCGGGCCGGTGCTGTGCCCGGCGCCGTTGGCGCCGACCGGGCGCGGCGTGCCCGTCGACGGCGGGGTGCGATTGACCGGGCGGTGGTCGTGGGCCACCGGCGTGATGGACGCGGACTGGATCATGGTCGGCGCGCTGTGCGGGGCCGACAGCGAGATCTACCCGGCGCTGGCGCTGCTGCCGATGTCCGACGTCGAGGTCCTCGACGTCTGGCACACCGCGGGCATGCGGGCCACCGGGTCCAACGACGTCGTCGTCACCGACGTCGTCGTCCCCGAGCACCGGTTGGCCAAGGTCATCGACATCTACGGCGGTACCGCACCCGGTGCGGCCCTGCACGACGCCGCCACCTACCGATGGCCGTTGGTGCCGGCGCTGGCGCTGGTGGCCGCGATGCCCGCCCTCGGTGCCGCCGAGTCGGTGGCCGATCTGTTCGCACGCCGACTGTCCGAGCGGGTGCTGGCGTATTCCGGTGTGGCACAAAAGGACCAGCCCGCCGCCCAGATCCGGCTCGGGGATGCCCGGGTGCGACTGGCGGCGCTGCGTGCCCTGCTGGACCACACCGTCGCCGGAATCCAGGACGCGATGGCGGGCGGGGCCGCGGTGCCGCGGGCACACCGGGCGTCGGCCCGCGCCGCGGCCGCGCACATCGTGCACGAATCCCGTTCAGTGATCGCCGACCTGCTGGCCGGCGCCGGGGCCAGCGCCCAGTTCCTGGCCAACCCCATGCAGCGCGCCAAGCGCGACGTCGACGTCATCTGCGGCCACGTCGTGTTCGACTACGACGTCAGCCGCGAACTCGCCGGCGCCTGTGAGGTCGGCGCGGAGATTTCGCCGATCGCGATGATCTGACCGTCGACCTATGCGTCCAGCGCCGCATAGGTGCGGCGCACGAAGCGGGGTTGCGCGGTGCGCAACGAGGCCAGCGAGGTGTTTCCGGCGATCGCCGCGGCGGTGTCGGGGGACAGGTCGGGGGCGTTCTGGATCAGATAGATGAGGATCAGATCCGCGCTCGGGTCGGCCTGCCACCACGTTCCGTAGGCGCCGGGCCAGGTGAACGAGCCCACTCCGCCCGGGCCGAACAGCGGGGCGGACTGCACCGGATCGGTCACCACCGACAGGTTCAGCCCGAATCCGCGCCCCACCCAGTACGGCATGCCCAGGAACGGAATCCGCTTCTGCGCCTCGGTGAGTCGATCCGTGCGCATCAACCGGACCGATTCCTCGGACAGCACCCGGGTGTCATCCAGCGTCCCGCCGGCCAGCAACATCCGGGCGAATCGCAGGTAGTCGTCGACCGTGGACCACAGCCCCGCACCGCCTTGGCAGAACGGCGGGGCCGCGATGGGAGCGGGACCCATCACGTTGTGCTGCAACGTATTCTGCGCGTCCAAACGGTACATCGTGGCCGCGCGGCGACGCGCCTCGGGCGTCAGGAAGAAGCCGGTGTCGGTCATGCCCAGCGGCTCGAAGATCCGCTCGGTCAAGATCTGGTGCAGCGGTTTGGCCTCGAGCCGGGACAGCACGATGCCCAGCACGTCGGTGGCATGGCTGTAGGTCAACTGCGCACCCGGCTGATGCACCAGGGGCAGTTCGGCCAGTTCGGCCAGCCAGCGGTCCTGGTCCTGCCGCATCGGCAGCCGCGCATATGCGCGCGCCAACGGCCCGGGGATGGAGAACTGATAGGCCAACCCGCTGCGGTGCGTCATCAGATCGTCGATCGTGATGGGCCGCTGCGCCGGCACGGTCTGCTCCAGCGCGCCGCGCGGATCGCCCAACACCCGCATCGCCTCGAATTCGGGCAGCCACCGGGTGACGGGATCGGTCAGCGCCAGGCGGCCCTCGTCGAGCAGCGACATGGCCGCGGCGACGGTGACCGGTTTGGTCATCGACGCGATGCGGAAGATGGTGTCGCGCTGCATCGGTAGGCCCGCCTCGATATCGCGGTGCCCGATCTCGTTGACCTGAAGGACCCGGCCGCGCTGCCACACCAGGGTGACCGCACCGGAGAGCAGGCCCGCATCACACGCCTCGCGAATGGAGGCGGCGTTACCGTCGAGGTTCATCGGAAGTCAGCGTACTGACCCGCGTTCGGCGACCACGTACCAGAACACCGCTTCGTCGTCCTCGAGGTCCTCGAGGCTGACCGTGCGCGATTCCAGGGTGGTGATCTCCCAGCCCGCGTCGCCGAGGGTGGCCCGCAGCGTCGCCTCGGAAACCTGGGGGCGCGGCCACTCCCGGTCTCGCGCGTTGGCGTCGGAGAAGGCCGACAGCAACAACCGCGCGCCGGGCCGGGTGGCGCGGTGCACCGCCGCGGCGTAACGCGCCTTGTCGGCGTCGTCGAGGCAGTGATACATGCCACTGTCGACGACGGTGTCGAAGGCCTCGGTGTACCCGGCCAACTCGGTGGCGTCCGACACCGCGAACCGCACGTCCACGTGCGCGTCGATGGCCCTACGCTCGGCGGTGATCAGCGCCGTCGGGGCGACGTCGAGTGCGGTCACCCGATGCCCCTGCTGTGCCAGGTAGATGGCGTTATCGCCGAGGCCGCAGCCGATGTCGAGCACGTCGCCGCGCACCAGGCCGGACTGCTGCCATTCGACGACGGTCTCCTTGGGTGCCTTGGTGTCCCAGGGGACCTTCGCAGTGTTGCGGTACAGCACTTCGAAGTCGTGGGGTTCGGGGTCGGTCACCCCACCAGGGTAGGCCGTCGGCGATGGGGTGCTCCCGCGCTTCGACTGCTAAGCTGCGCGGCAGTTCGACATCCTTTAACGACCCGTCCAGAGAGGCGGAGAAGGAGGTCAGGTTCATCCGTGGGCGCCAAAAACGCCACTGACGACACCGACCGGGAGCTGATGTCCGCAGCGGACGTCAGCCGCACCATCTCCCGTATCGCTCATCAGATCATTGAGAAGACCGCCCTCGACGGTGCCGATGCGCCCCGCGTGGTGCTGCTGGGCATCCCGACCCGGGGCGTGGCCCTGGCCCGCCGGCTGGCCCGCAACATCGCCGAATTCTCCGGGATCGACGTCCCGCACGGCGCCCTGGACATCACGCTGTACCGCGACGACCTCAACACCAAGCCGCCGCGTCCGCTCGAGGACACCACGATCCCGTCCGGCGGCATCGACGGCGCGCTGGTGATCCTCGTCGACGACGTGCTGTATTCCGGCCGCTCGGTGCGCTCGGCGCTGGACGCCCTGCGCGACATCGGCCGGCCCCGGATCGTGCAGTTGGCGGTGCTCGTCGACCGGGGCCACCGGGAGCTTCCGATCCGCGCCGACTATGTCGGCAAGAACGTGCCCACCTCGCGCAGCGAGAACGTGAAGGTCCGGCTCGACGAACATGACGGGCACGACGGCGTCATGATCGCCCCGTATGGAGGTCCCGCTCGGTGAAACATTTGCTGACCGCATCCGATCTGAGCCGCGAGGATGCCACCGCGATCCTCGACGACGCCGACCGGTTCCGGCAGGCGCTGCTCGGACGCGAGGTCAAGAAGCTGCCGACGCTGCGCGGACGCACGGTGATCACGATGTTCTACGAGAACTCCACCCGCACCCGGGTGTCCTTCGAGGTGGCCGGCAAGTGGATGAGCGCCGACGTCATCAACGTCAGCTCCTCGGGATCCTCGGTGGGCAAGGGGGAGTCGCTGCGCGATACCGCGCTGACGTTGCGCGCCGCCGGCGCCGACGCCCTGATCATCCGGCACCCGGCCTCCGGGGCCGCGCAGCAACTCGCCGACTGGACCGCTCCCACCGACGCGGGCGAGTCCGGCCCGGCCGTGATCAACGCCGGCGACGGCACCCATGAACATCCGACCCAGGCGCTGTTGGACGCCCTGACCATCCGGCAGCGGTTGGGCTCGGTCGCGGACAAGCGGGTGGTGCTCGTCGGCGACATCCTGCACAGCCGGGTGGCGCGCTCCAACGTGACGCTGCTGGCGACCCTGGGCGCCGAAGTGGTGGTGGTGGCGCCGCCGACGCTGCTGCCGGTCGGCGTGCATGACTGGCCCGTCACGGTGACCCACGACCTCGACGCGGAGCTGCCCGCCGCCGATGCGATCCTGATGTTGCGGGTCCAGGCCGAGCGCATGACCGGTGGCTTCTTCCCGTCGGCGCGCGAGTACTCGGTGCTCTACGGGCTCAACGACCGTCGCCAGGCCCTGCTGCCCGACCACGCGGTGGTCTTGCATCCGGGCCCGATGCTGCGCGGGATGGAGATCGCGTCCTCGGTCGCCGATTCGTCACAATCGGCAGTGCTGCAACAGGTTTCCAACGGTGTGCACGTCCGGATGGCGGTGTTGTTCCATCTGTTGGTCGGGACGGATCGGTCCTCGGAGGTCGCCGTGGAAGCGGGAGGCGTTTAACGTGAGCGTGCTGATTGTCGGGGTTCGGTGCTACGGCGAGGGCGAGGTCGTCGACGTGCTCGTCGACGACGGGCAGATCGTCGAGATCACCGAGTCGGGCGCCGCGGCCGGTGCCGACGGGGGCGCCGAGGGCCGGACCGTCATCGATGCGACCGGACAGATCCTGCTGCCCGGCTTCGTCGACCTGCACACCCATCTGCGCGAACCCGGCCGCGAGGACACCGAGACCATCGATTCCGGCTCGGCCGCGGCGGCCCTCGGCGGCTACACGGCCGTCTTCGCGATGGCCAACACCTCCCCGGTCGCCGACTCGCCGGTGGTCACCGACCACGTCTGGCACCGCGGTCAGCAGGTCGGCCTGGTCGACGTGCATCCGGTCGGCGCGGTCACGGTGGGACTCGAGGGCACCCAGCTGACCGAGATGGCCATGATGACCGCCGGCGCCGGTCAGGTCCGGATCTTCTCCGACGACGGCAAGTGCGTGCACGACCCGCTGGTGATGCGCCGCGCGCTGGAATACGCCACAGGGCTGGGCGTGCTGATCGCCCAGCACGCCGAGGAGCCCCGGCTCACCGTCGGCGCGGTCGCCCACGAGGGCCCCACCGCGGCCCGGCTCGGGTTGACCGGCTGGCCGCGGGCGGCCGAGGAGTCGATCGTGGCCCGCGACGCCATCCTGGCCCGCGATGCCGGTGCCCGCGTGCACATCTGCCACGCCTCCACCGAGGGCACCGTGGAGATCCTGAAATGGGCCAAGGCGCAAGGTATTTCGATTACCGCCGAGGTGACCCCGCATCATTTGATGCTCGATGACAGCAGGCTGGCCAGCTACGACGGCATCAACCGGGTCAACCCGCCGCTGCGCGAGGCCTCCGATGCGATCGCATTGCGGCGCGCCCTGGCCGACGGCGTGATCGACTGTGTGGCCACCGATCACGCGCCGCACGCCGAACACGAGAAGTGCTGCGAGTTCTCCCAGGCCCGGCCGGGCATGCTGGGTCTGCAGACCGCGCTGTCGGTGGTGGTCGAGACCATGGTGCACCCGGGACTGCTGGACTGGCGCGGCGTGGCCCGGGTGATGAGCGAGAACCCGGCCCGCATCGCCGGGCTGCCCGACCACGGCCGCCCGCTGGAGGTCGGCGAGCCGGCCAACCTGACCGTGGTGGATCCGGACCGCCGCTGGACCGTCGCCGGCGGCGCGCTGGCCAGCCGCTCCGCCAACACCCCGTTCGAGGCCATGACCCTGCCGGCCGCGGTGACCGCCACCCTGCTGCGCGGCAAGCTCACCGCCCGCGACGGGCAGGTCGGCCCATGAACACGCCGACCCTGATGGGCTCGCTGGTGTTCGCCGCGGTGTGCGCGCTGCTCATCGCGTTCCTCATCCACCTGGTGCTCCGGGGCTGGCGGCGCCGCGCCGAACGTCAGCTGGCGCTGATCGGCCAGCTGCCCGGGCTGCCCGACACCGTGGGCCCGGCGCTCATCGGCGGCATCAACGGCCTCTACGTGGGCAGCACCCTGGCGCCGAGCTGGCAGGACCGGATCGCCGTGGGAGACTGGGGTTATCGCAGCAAGGCGGTGCTGACCCGCTACCCCGAGGGCGTGATGCTGCAACGCAGCGGCGCCAACCCGATCTGGATTCCCGACGACGCGATCGTCGCGATCCGGACCGAGCGCGGGATCGCCGGCAAGGTCATGACGCATGACGGCATCCTGGCGATCCGCTGGCGGCTGCCCTCGGGAACCGAGATCGACACCGGTTTCCGGGCCGACGACCGGCGGGAATACCGCCGCTGGGTGTCCGACGGGACTGACGCATCATCTAACGGAACGGAGGTCCTGTGACCGACACACTGGCCCACACCAAAGCACTGCTGGTACTCGAGGACGGCCGGGTCTTCACCGGCACCGCCTTCGGTGCCGTGGGGCAGACCCTGGGCGAGGCGGTGTTCTCCACCGGGATGTCCGGCTATCAGGAGACGCTGACCGACCCGAGCTATCACCGCCAGATCGTGGTCGCCACGGCGCCGCAGATCGGCAACACCGGCTGGAACTCGGAGGACAGCGAGAGCCGCGGCGACCGCATCTGGGTGGCCGGCTACGCCGTGCGCGATCCGTCGCCGCGGGCGTCGAGCTGGCGGGCCGGCGGAACCCTGGACGACGAGTTGGTCCGCCAGGATGTCGTCGGCATCGCCGGGATCGACACCCGCGCCCTGGTCCGCCACCTGCGCACCCGCGGTTCGATGAAGGCCGGGATCTTTTCCGGCGCCGCGGCCGCCGCCCCGCTCGAGGAGTTGGTGCACCGGGTCAACGGTCAACTGTCGATGCTCGGCGCCGATCTGTCGCACGAGGTCAGCACCGACGCGCGTTACGTGGTGGAACCCGAGGGCACGCCCCGGTTCACGGTGGCCGCGCTGGACCTCGGCATCAAGACCAACACCCCGCGGATCTTCGCCGGGCGCGGCGTGCGCACCCAGGTGCTGCCGTCGTCGAGCACGTTCGAGGAGATCGCCGACCTCAACCCCAACGGTTTGTTCCTGTCCAACGGGCCGGGGGATCCCGCGGCCGCCGAGCACGTGGTGGAGGTGACCCGGCAGGCGCTGGCGGCCGGGATCCCGGTGTTCGGCATCTGCTTCGGCAACCAGATCCTGGGTCGCGCGTTGGGCCGCTCGACCTACAAGATGGTGTTCGGTCACCGGGGGATCAACGTCCCGGTCATCGACCATCTCACCGGCCGGGTCGCGATCACCGCGCAGAACCACGGCTTCGCGCTCGAGGGTGAGGCCGGCGAGGAGTTCGACACTCCTTTCGGTCCCGCGGTCGTCAGCCACACCTGCGCCAACGACGGTGTGGTGGAGGGCATCCGGCTGGCCAGCGGCCGGGCCTTCTCGGTGCAGTACCACCCCGAGGCCGCCGCGGGCCCGCACGACGCGGAGAACCTGTTCGACCAGTTCATCGACCTGATGGCGGGGGAAACAGACACGTGAGCGTGCATGTCCCCGGCCGACACACCGACTATTTGCCTGATTTTGCGCACGCTCGCGCTGGAATGGAAGAGACCCGCTAATGCCGCGTCGCACTGACCTCAACCACGTCCTGGTGATCGGCTCCGGTCCGATCGTGATCGGCCAGGCCTGCGAGTTCGACTATTCGGGCACCCAGGCCTGCCGCGTGTTGCGCAGCGAGGGGTTGCAGGTCAGCCTCGTCAACTCCAATCCGGCGACGATCATGACCGACCCGGAGTACGCCGACCACACCTACGTCGAACCGATCACGGCGGCCTTCGTGGAGAAGGTCATCGCCCAGCAGGCCGAGCGGGGCAACAAGATCGACGCGCTGCTCGCGACGCTCGGCGGCCAGACCGCGCTGAACACCGCGGTGGCGCTCCATGAGAACGGTGTGCTCCAAAAGTACGACGTCGAATTGATCGGCGCCGACTTCGAGGCCATTCAGCGCGGCGAGGACCGGCAGAAGTTCAAGGACATCGTGGCCAAGGTCGGCGGTGAGTCGGCGAAGTCCCGGGTCTGCTACACCATGGCCGAGGTGCGGGACGCGGTGGCCGATCTGGGCCTGCCCGTGGTCGTGCGTCCCAGCTTCACGATGGGCGGACTCGGTTCGGGCATGGCGGCCAGCCTCGAGGATGTCGAGCGGATGGCCGGCGACGGCCTGGCCGCCTCGCCGAGCGCCAACGTGCTCATCGAGGAATCCATCTACGGCTGGAAGGAATACGAACTCGAACTGATGCGCGACGGCCGCGACAACGTCGTGGTGGTGTGCTCGATCGAGAACCTGGACCCGATGGGCGTGCACACCGGCGACTCGGTCACCGTCGCACCCGCGATGACGCTGACCGACCGCGAGTACCAGAAGATGCGCGACCTCGCCATCGCGATCCTGCGCGAGGTCGGCGTCGACACCGGCGGCTGCAACATCCAGTTCGCGGTCGATCCGGCCGACGGCCGGCTGATCGTCATCGAGATGAATCCCCGCGTGTCGCGGTCCTCCGCGCTGGCGTCGAAGGCCACCGGCTTCCCGATCGCCAAGATCGCGGCCAAGCTGGCGATCGGCTACAACCTCGACGAGATCGTCAACGACATCACCAAGGAAACCCCGGCCTGCTTCGAACCGACGCTGGACTACGTCGTGGTCAAGGCGCCGCGGTTCGCGTTCGAGAAGTTCCCGGGCGCCGACGCGACGCTGACCACCACGATGAAGTCGGTGGGCGAGGCGATGTCGTTGGGCCGCAACTTCATCGAGGCCCTCGGCAAGGTGATGCGCTCGCTGGAAACCAAGCGCGCCGGGTTCTGGACGGGGCCGGATCCCGACGTGACCGTCGAGGAACTGCTGACCGGGCTGCGCACGCCCACCGACGGCCGGCTCTACGACATCGAGTTGGCGCTGCGCAAGGGCGCGACGGTCGAACAGGTCGCGCAGGCCTCCGGGGTGGACCCGTGGTTCGTCGATCAGATCGCGGGGCTCGTCGAGCTGCGGGAGCAGCTGCTGGCGGCGCCGGTGCTGGACGCCGACCTGCTGCGACTCGCCAAACACCAGGGCCTGTCGGACCATCAGATCGCCTCGCTGCGCCCCGAACTGGCCGGTGAGGTCGGGGTCCGGGTGCTGCGCCAGCGGTTGGGCGTGCATCCGATCTTCAAGACCGTGGACACCTGCGCCGCGGAGTTCGAGGCCAAGACGCCCTATCACTACAGCAGTTACGAGCTGGATCCCGCGGCCGAGAACGAGGTGGCCCCGCAGACCGAGAAGCCCAAGGTCCTGATCCTGGGATCGGGTCCGAACCGGATCGGGCAGGGCATCGAATTCGATTACAGCTGTGTGCACGCGGCCACCACGCTGAGCCAGGCCGGCTTCGAGACCGTCATGGTGAACTGCAACCCCGAGACGGTGTCCACCGACTACGACACCGCCGACCGGCTCTACTTCGAGCCGCTGACCTTCGAGGACGTCCTGGAGGTCTACCACGCCGAGCAGGAATCGGGCGCCGGCGGCCCCGGCGTGGTCGGGGTGATCGTGCAGCTCGGCGGGCAAACCCCGCTGGGGCTCGCGGAGCGGCTCGAACAGGCCGGCGTTCCGATCGTCGGGACCAAACCCGAGGCGATCGACCTGGCCGAGGACCGCGGCAGATTCGGCGACGTGCTGGCCGCGGCCGGGCTGCCCGCGCCGCAGTTCGGCATGGCCACCACGTTCGAGCAGGCCCGCACCATCGCCGCCGACATCGGCTATCCGGTGCTGGTCCGGCCGTCCTACGTGCTCGGCGGCCGCGGCATGGAGATCGTGTACGACGAGGAGACCCTGGAGGGCTACATCACGCGGGCCACGGAACTCTCGCCCGAGCATCCGGTGCTGGTCGACCGGTTCCTGGAGGACGCCATCGAGATCGACGTCGACGCGCTGTGCGACGGCACCGACGTCTACATCGGCGGCGTGATGGAGCACATCGAGGAGGCCGGCATCCACTCCGGCGACTCGGCCTGCGCGCTGCCCCCGGTCACGCTGGGTCGCACCGATATCGCCGCGGTGCGGCAAGCCACCGAGGCCATCGCCAAGGGCATCGGGGTGGTGGGGCTGCTCAACGTGCAGTACGCACTCAAGGAGGACGTGCTCTACGTGCTGGAGGCCAACCCGCGGGCCAGCCGGACGGTGCCGTTCGTCTCCAAGGCGACCGCGGTGCCGCTGGCCAAGGCGTGCGCCCGGGTGATGCTGGGTGCCACCATCGCCGAACTGCGCGCCGAGGGCATGCTGGCCGCCGACGGGGACGGCGCCAGCCCGGCGCCGAACGCCCCGATCGCGGTCAAGGAGGCCGTGCTCCCGTTCCACCGCTTCCGGCAGGCCGACGGCTCCGGGGTCGACTCGCTGCTGGGCCCGGAGATGAAGTCCACCGGCGAGGTGATGGGGATCGACTCCGATTTCGGGAAGGCCTTCGCCAAGAGCCAGACCGCGGCCTACGGCTCGCTGCCGGTGCAGGGCACGATCTTCGTCTCGGTGGCCAACCGCGACAAGCGCTCGCTGGTGTTCCCGGTGAAGCGGTTGGCGGACCTCGGTTTTCGGGTGCTGGCCACCGAGGGCACCGCAGAAATGCTGCGCCGCAACGGGATTCCATGTGACGAGGTGCGCAAGATCTTCGAGGATCCCAACCCCGACCGGCCGGCCCGCTCGGCGGTCGACGCGATCCGGGCCGGCGAGGTGGACCTGGTGATCAACACGCCCTACGGCAACTCCGGACCCCGTGTCGACGGTTACGAGATCCGGTCGGCCGCAGTGCAGATGAACATCCCGTGCGTGACCACCGTGCAGGGCGCCTCGGCTGCGGTGCAGGGCATCGAGGCGGTTATCCGCGGTGACATCGGCGTGCGTTCCCTGCAGGAACTGCACGCCGCCCTGGACCACTGAGCATGGCGGGTTTCGGGGCCCGGCTGACCCAGGCGGTCGCCGCCCGCGGCCCGCTGTGCCTGGGCATCGACCCCCATCCGGAGCTGCTGGCGGCCTGGGGGCTGCCGTCGAACCCCGACGGGCTGGCGGCCTTCAGCGCCATCTGCGTCGAGGCCTACGCCGGCTTCGCCGTGGTCAAACCGCAAGTGGCGTTCTTCGAGTCCTACGGCGCGGCCGGCTACGCCGTGCTCGAGCGCACCATCGCCGATCTGCGCGCGGCCGGGGTGCTGGTGCTGGCCGACGCCAAACGCGGCGACATCGGCACCACGATGGCCGCCTACGCCGCGGCCTGGCTGGCCGACGGCCCGCTGGCCAGCGACGCGGTGACGGCCTCGCCGTATCTGGGCTTCGGCTCGCTGCAGCCGCTGCTGGACACCGCCGAGGGCCACGACCGCGGCGTGTTCGTTCTGGCCGCCACGTCGAACCCTGAGGGTGCCAGCGTGCAGGCTGTGCGGCGCCCTGACGGCCGAACCCTGGCCCAGGGCATGGTCGACGCCGCGGCCGAGGTCAACGCGCGAGCGCCGGGCCTGGTGGGTGTGGTGGTGGGGGCCACCCTGACCGAGGTGCCCGACGTCAGTGCGCTGGCCGGCCCGGTGCTGGTCCCGGGTGTCGGCGCGCAGGGTGGCCGCCCCGCCGATCTGGCCGGGCTCGGTGGCGCGCGGTCCGGACAATTGCTGCCCGCGGTGTCGCGGGAGGTGCTGCGCGCCGGGCCGGACGTGGCCGCGATCCGCGCGGCCGCCGAGCGGCTGCGCGATGCCGTCGCCCATCTGGCCTGAACTCGGGGCGCACGCGGACTGCCAGCGACGACGCCCGTCGGCTCGACACGCCCGTGACACGCGGGTGAACTTTTTTCCGACCTGGAATGCGCCGGTGCTGGGTGGCCGCACCGCCGCGGTGCCGAGCCCGCCGGGCCGTCGGCCGGGCCGCGAGATTCGCTGAAAAATGGGATCTGACCTGCAGATACGGCATGGCTCGGGCGCCCCGGCGGCGGTCGGGCGGCCCGGGCCGACGGACGCGTGCGCGTGCCCGCGGCGGTCCCGGATGTAACGCCACGAATCACCGCGGAGGTCTCATTACGCTGCGGCTTTGACGCCAAAACGGGGGGGTGGGGTTAGATTTCGTCACGGAGCCTGGGTACGGTCGTCGTCGCTGGCCTGGAGTACCCGGCCGAATCAGTTAGATGACTTAGTTTGACCAATGAGACGGAGGAATCGTGGCCCTTCCCCAGTTGACCGACGAACAGCGCGCGGCAGCGTTGGAGAAGGCTGCCGCCGCACGTCGAATCCGAGCTGAGCTCAAGGATCGGCTCAAGCGCGGCGGCACCAACCTCAGGCAGGTCCTCAAGGACGCGGAGTCCGACGAGGTCCTCGGCAAGATGAAGGTTTCCGCCCTGCTCGAAGCCCTGCCCAAGGTGGGCAAGGTCAAGGCGCAGGAAATCATGACCGAGCTGGAGATCGCGCCGACCCGCCGGCTGCGCGGCCTCGGCGACCGGCAGCGCAAGGCGCTGCTGGAAAAGTTTGACCCCGCCTAACGGCGGTCGTGGGCGCTAGCGGGGGACCGGACGGCCGCGTGGTCGTGCTGTCCGGCCCCTCCGCAGTCGGCAAGTCGACGGTGGTCCGCTGCCTGCAGGACCGGATCCCGGGCCTGTACTTCAGCGTCTCGGCGACCACCCGGGACGCGCGCCCCGGCGAGGTCGACGGGGTGGACTACCACTTCGTCACACCCGCCGCGTTCCAGGACTTGGTCGACCGCGGTGAGCTGCTCGAATGGGCCGAGATCCACGGCGGATTGCACCGCTCCGGCACCCCGGCGGAACCGATTCGGGCCGCCGTGCAGGCCGGCCGGCCGGTCCTGATCGAGGTCGACCTGGCCGGTGCCCGCGCCGTCAAGGCCAAGCTTCCGACGGCCACGACGGTGTTCCTGGCCCCGCCGAGCTGGGCGGTCCTGGAGGCCAGACTGGTGGGCCGGGGCACCGAATCGGCCGAGGTGCGGCAGCGGCGATTGGACACCGCGCGCACCGAAATCGCCGCTCAGCACGACTTCGATGTGGTGGTGGTGAACAGCGAATTGGAAACTGCCTGCTCTGAATTGGTATCCTTGCTGGTGGCACCCGCGCCGGACGGTTACGACAACGGCCAGTCGAGCTCCGCTTGACCCCGCGAGACACATTTCGAGAACAAATTTTTGCCAAGAATTTGCTTTCAGCAACGCCAGGAGATTTCTTCAGTGACCAAGACCAACGCCGACACTCTGACCGCCAGCCATACGGTCGACCGCGCGGGAATCGGCGCCTACGACACGCCGCTGGGCATCACCAACCCGCCCATCGATGAGTTGCTGGAGCGCGTGTCGAGCAAGTACGCGCTGGTGATCTACGCCGCCAAGCGCGCCCGGCAGATCAACGACTACTACAACCAGCTCGGCGACGGCATCCTCGAGTACGTTGGCCCGCTGGTCGAGCCCGGCCTGCAGGAGAAGCCGCTGTCGATCGCGATGCGCGAGATCCACGGCGACCTGCTCGAGCACACCGAAGGCGAGTAGCGAGCCGGAAGCGCGGCGATGGGCTTCCCCGAGGGAGAGCGACCCTGATGGCTGCCAAACAGATCGTCGTCGGGGTATCCGGCGGCATTGCGGCTTATAAGGCCTGTTCGGTGGTCCGGCAACTGTCCGAGGCCGGCCACCAGGTGCGGGTAGTTCCGACCGAATCCGCGTTGCAGTTCGTCGGCGCCGCGACCTTCGAGGCGCTGTCGGGCCAGCCGGTCCACACCGGCGTCTTCGAGAACGTGCCCGAGGTCCCGCACGTGCGGATCGGCCAGCACGCCGACCTGATCGTGGTCGCGCCGGCCACCGCCGACCTGCTCGCGCGCGCCGTCGCCGGGCGGGCCGATGACCTGCTGACCGCGACGCTGCTGACCGTGCGCTGTCCGGTCTTGTTCGCGCCGGCGATGCACACCGAGATGTGGCAGCACCCGGCCACCGTCGAGAATGTCGCGGTGCTGCGCCGGCGCGGCGCCGTGGTGCTGGAGCCGGCCTCCGGGCGTCTCACGGGCACCGACACCGGCCCCGGTCGGCTGCCCGAACCCGAGGAGATCACCGCCTTCGCGGAGCTGTTGCTCGCGCGCGGCGACGCGCTGCCCCACGATCTGGCCGGTACTCGCATCCTGGTGACCGCGGGCGGCACCCGGGAGCCCATCGACCCGGTCCGATTCATCGGGAACCGGTCCTCCGGCAAGCAGGGGTACGCGGTGGCGCGGGTGGCCGCGCAGCGCGGCGCCGAGGTCACCCTGATCGCCGGCAACACCGCCGGCCTGGCCGATCCCGCCGGCGTGGACGTGGTCCACATCGGCTCGGCCGCCCAACTGCGCGACGCGGTCTCCAAACACTCGCCCGACGCCAACGTGCTGGTGATGGCGGCCGCGGTCGCCGATTTCCGGCCCGCCACGGTGTCGACCGCCAAGATCAAGAAGGGCGCCTCGGAGCCCAGCTCGATCGATCTGATCCGCAACGACGACGTGCTGGCCGCGGCCGTGCGGGCCCGCGCCGACGGCCAACTGCCGAACATGCGCGCGATCGTCGGGTTTGCTGCCGAAACCGGCGACGACGACGGCGACGTGTTGTTCCACGCCCGCGCGAAACTGCAGCGCAAGGGCTGCGACCTGTTGGTGGTCAACGCGGTCGGCGATGGTCGCGCGTTCGAGGTGGACAGCAATGACGGCTGGTTGCTGGCCGCCGACGGCACCGAGTTGGCGTTGGAGCATGGGTCGAAGACGTTGATGGCGAGTCGTATCGTGGACTCGATCGCGGCGTTGGTCGGGGACCGGTAGCGCCACCCGGGACGACGTTGTCGATCCCGCTCAGCGTGCACGGAAGTGTTGCGTCGCGGGCGCGATAAGGTTCGATGAACTAACTGACCGCGGGACAACAGGGGCGCAGGCCCGGAAGGATGAAAACGTGACCACTAAGAGTCGGCTGTTCACCAGTGAGTCGGTAACCGAAGGACACCCCGACAAGATCTGTGACGCCATCAGCGACTCGGTGCTCGACGCGTTGCTCGCCCAGGACCCGAAGTCGCGCGTCGCGGTGGAGACACTGGTGACAACCGGTCAGGTACACGTCGTCGGCGAGGTCACCACCACGGCCAAAGAGGCGTTCGCCGACATCACCCAGATCGTGCGGGACCGCATCCTCGAGATCGGTTACGACTCCTCCGACAAGGGTTTCGACGGCGCCTCCTGTGGAGTGAACGTCGGGATCGGGGCGCAGTCCCCGGACATCGCCCAGGGCGTCGACACCGCCCACGAGGCGCGCGTCGAGGGTGCCGGCGATCCGCTGGACGCCCAGGGCGCCGGCGACCAGGGCCTGATGTTCGGCTACGCCATCAAGGACACCCCCGAACTGATGCCGTTGCCGATCGCGCTGGCGCACCGGCTGTCCCGGCGCCTGACCGAGGTCCGCAAGAACGGTGTGCTCGATTACCTGCGGCCCGACGGCAAGACCCAGGTCACCGTCGCCTACGACGGCACCACCCCGGTGCGGCTGGACACCGTGGTGTTGTCCACCCAGCACGCCGCCGGCATCGATCTGGATGCGACGCTGACCCCCGACATCCGGGAGAAGGTCGTCAACACCGTGTTGGCCGATCTCAACCACGAGACCCTGGACACCTCCGACTTCCGGCTGCTGGTCAACCCGACCGGCAAGTTCGTGCTCGGCGGCCCGATGGGGGACGCCGGCCTGACCGGCCGCAAGATCATCGTCGACACCTACGGCGGCTGGGCCCGCCACGGCGGCGGCGCGTTCTCCGGCAAGGATCCCTCCAAGGTGGACCGTTCGGCGGCCTATGCGATGCGCTGGGTGGCCAAGAACGTGGTGGCCGCGGGGCTGGCCGAGCGCGTCGAGGTGCAGGTGGCCTACGCGATCGGCAAGGCGGCCCCGGTCGGGCTGTTCGTCGAGACGTTCGGCACCGAGACCGTCGACCCCGAACGCATCGAGAAGGCCATCACCAGCGTGTTCGACCTGCGGCCCGGCGCCCTGATCCGCGATCTGGACCTGCTGCGTCCGATCTACGCGCAGACCGCGGCCTACGGCCACTTCGGTCGCACGGATGTCGATCTGCCGTGGGAGCAGCTGAGCAAGGTCGAGGAGCTCAAGGCCAGCGTTTAGCCGGCGGTGAAGGCGTAGTCGTCGAGGTCGAATCGGCGACTACGCAGATCGGCCTCCAACGTCGTCGCCGGCCGCAGCGGCACGTCGCCGTTGCGGTCGAAGTAGTAGCTGTTGGCCTGCGCGCAGCTGTCCTGCCAGAAGATCTGCCGGTGCCGTTTGCGCATCATCTCGGCGAAGTAGCGGGCATTGGCGGCGGTGCGCACCTCGACGCGGGTGGCGCCGTCGTCCCGCGCGCGCCGCAGGCAGCGCACGATGTGTCGGGTCTGGGCCTCGATGAGCGCGAAGAACGAGGATCCGACGTAGCCGGAGGGCCCGCAGACGCAGAAGAAGTTGGGGAAGCCCGGGACGCTGACACCCTCATAGGCCTGCATCCGGTTCGCGCTCCAGAATTGCGCGAGCGTGACGCCCCCGGTGCCGGTCAGCGCGAACGAGGCCGAGTCGACGTCCATCACCTTGAACCCGGTCGCCAGGATCAGCACCTCGAGGTCGTGGCCGGCGCCGTCGCTGGTGACGATCCCCGCCTCGGTGATCTTCTCGAGCGGCTCGGTCACCAGCTCCACGTTGTCGCGGTTGAACGTCGACAGATAGCTGTTGTGGAAACCGGGTCGCTTGCAGCCCACCGCGTACCGGGGGGTGAGCTTGTCGCGCAACACCGGATCGTGCACCTGGGTGCGCAGATAGGCGCGGGCGGCGGCCTCGGCTCGCCTGCCGAACGGCAGCAGCGTGTAGTACTGCGCCGACAGCGGGAAGGTCACCTCGACGAAGGCCTGGCTGAGCAGACGGCCCATCAACTTGCCGCCGGGCACCCGCATCGCCAGCCGCGCCGCCCTGGGCAGCGCGACGTCCGCCTTGGGGAAACACCAGATCGGGGTGCGCTGGAACACCTTGAGCGCCTTGACAATCGGCGCTATCTCGGGAATCACCTGAACCGCCGAGGCGCCGGTGCCGATGATTCCGACCCGCTTGCCGGCCAGGTCGACGTCGTGATCCCACCGCGCGGTGTGCAGGGTGGGACCGACGAAGCCGGCCACCCCGTCGATGTCGGGCAGCTTGGGTTCGTTGAGCACACCGGCGGCGTTGATCAGGTAGCGCGCGGTGACCTCGCCGCCCTCGGTGCTCACCCGCCACTGGTCGCGGGCCTCGTCGAAGGCCGCGCCGGTGACCGTGGTGTGGAACCGGATGCGGTCGCCGATGCCGTACTTGGCCACGCACCGCTCGGCGTAACTCTTGAGTTCGGCGCCCGGCGCGTAGGTGCGCGTCCAGTCCGGGCTCTGCTCGAAGGAGAACTGATAGGAGAACGACGGGATGTCCACGCCGATGCCCGGGTAGGTGTTCCAGTGCCAGGTCCCGCCGACCTCGGGGCCGGCCTCGACGATCAGGTAGTCGCCCAGGCCGGCCTGATCCAGCCGGATCGCGGCGCCGATCCCGGAGAACCCGGCGCCGATGATCAACGTGTGGTGGTCGGGACGGTGCTGACCCATGGCCCCGACTCTAGGCGTGCAGCGCCGACCTCAGGGCGGCCAATCCGCGATCGAGTGCCTCGGTCGCGGCCGGGGCGAACCCGGCGTAGCCCAGATAGCCGTGGATCAGCGATTCGGCGTGGTCGACGGTAACGGCCACGCCGGCCTGCGACAGCAACTCGCCGTAGACCACCCCGTCGTCGCGCAGCGGGTCGTGGCCGGCCACCGCGATGTGCGCCGGCGGTAACCCGGCCAGGCTCTCGGCCCGGCTGGGCGCCAGCGTGGCGGGCAGCCCCGCCGGATCCGTGCGGGCCAGATCCGGGGCGTACCAGTCGCTGAACGCGGTGATCGCGGCCAGATCCAGGATCGGGGCCGCGGCGTTCTCGGTATAGGACGCCAGCGAGGTGTCCCAAGTGATCGCGGGGTACCACAGCAGCTGGAACCGCAATTGCGGGGCGCCGGCGTCGCGGGCCAACTGTGCCAGCACCGCGGCCAGGTTGCCGCCCGCGGAGTCGCCGGCGACCGCCAGGCGGCGCGGATCGCCACCGAACTCGGCGGCGTGGGCCGCGATCCAGCGCAGCACGACCCACACGTCGTCGACAGCTGCCGGGTACGGGTGCTCGGGCGCCAGCCGGTAGTCGACCGCGACGACGACGGCGTCGGCGCCGACCGCGTGCTGGCGGGCGGTGCCGTCGTGCGTCTCGAGGTCGCCGGCCGCGAAGCCACCGCCATGGACGAACAGCACCACCGGCGCCGGCCCGGAATGTCCGGGCGGCCAGTAGATCCGGATCGGGATCGGCCCGGCCGGGCTGTCCACCGCGCGGTCCTCGGCGCGCACCTCGGGGTGCAGCGGGGGCCGCGGCAGATCGCGGAGCGCCTTGCGGGCGGCCGCCGGCCCGTCGTCCGGGGAGAGCCGGAACGGCACGGCCTCGAGGATCTGTTGCAGGATCGGGTCGATGCTCACCATCGGATCAACCTATCGATACCGGTCGGCTACCGTCGCAGAGTGGTATCCGCATCCTGGGCAACACCGGTGCTCCAAACCCGGCTGTGGTTGGCGGGCGCGATCGTGGGCGCCGGCTACGGAGTTTTCCTGCTCGTCACGGCCCTGCGCCTGCCCGCCGGCGCCGACCTGACCGGCCAGTTCGCCGGTCAACCCGTCGTCAAGGCGGCGATGGCGCTGCTGCTGGCCGCGGCCGCGGCCTGTCATCCGGTGCTGCGGGAACGCCGCTGGCTGCTCGGGGCGCTGGTGTTCTCCGCGCTCGGCGACCTGCTGTTGGCGATGCCGTGGTGGGAACCGTCGTTCGTCGGCGGCCTCGGCGCTTTCCTGATCGCGCACCTGTGCTTCCTGGGCGCCCTGCTCCCGCTGGTCGAGGCGTCGCCGCGGCGTGCGGCCGCCGCCGCCGTGGTGGTGGCCGCCTGCGCGGCGCTGCTGGTCTGGTTCTGGCCGCAGCTGGTCGCCGACGGGTTGACCGTGCCGGTCACGGTGTACATCGCGGTGCTCGGGGCGATGGTGTGCGCGGCCCTGCTGGCGCGCCTGTCCACCCCGTGGACCGCGCTGGGCGCGGTGAGCTTCGCGGTGTCGGATTCGATGATCGGGATCAGCGAGTTCATTCGGCACGATCAGCTTCTCGCGGTGGCGATCTGGTGGGCCTACGGGCTGTCGCAGGTGCTGATCACAGCGGGCTTCTTCTTCGGCCGCTGCCCGGCGGATGCCCGGTCCGCGCCGCTGCCGCAGTGACCGCGACCCGCACGGCGGCCGAGCACGAGCCCATCGCGCGGGTGCTGCCGATGCTCACCGTCCCGCATCTGGACCGCGAATTCGACTATCTGGTGAGCGCCGAGCAGTCCGATGACGCGCAGCCCGGGGTCCGGGTCCGGGTGCGCTTCCACGGTCGCCTCATCGACGCCTTCGTCCTGGAGCGGCGCTCGGACACCGACCACGTCGGTCAACTCGGCTGGCTGGATCGCGTGGTGTCCCCGGAGCGGGTGCTGACACCGGAGGTGCGACGGCTGGCCGACGCGGTGGCCGCGCGCTACGCCGGCACCCGCGCCGACGTGCTGCGGCTCGCCATCCCTCCCCGGCACGCCAAGGTCGAACGCGAAACCCCCAAGCCGCCAACGGCGTTGGAGATCGCCCCAGCGGATCCGCAGAGTTGGGGTCGCTACCGGGGCGGCGACCGGTTCCTGGCCGCGCTGGCCGAGGCGCGCGCGGTGCGCGCGGTCTGGCAGGCGCTGCCGGGGGAGTCCTGGGCCGACCGGCTGGCCGACATGGTGGCCGCCGCGGTCAGCGGCGGTCGCGGCGTGCTCGCGGTGGTACCCGATCAGCGTGCCGTCGACGCCCTCTACGCCAGCACCGTCACCAGGCTGGGGGCCACCGGGAACACCACACCGGTGGTCGCGCTGTCGGCCGGGCTGGGACCGTCGGCCCGGTACCGCCGCTGGCTGTCGGTGCTGCGCGGGACGGCAACCGTGGTGATCGGCACCCGCAGCGCGGTTTTCGCGCCGGTGGCCGACCTGGGCCTGGTGCTGGTCTGGGACGACGGCGACGACACCCTGGTCGAGCCGCGCACGCCGTACCCGCACGCCCGCGAGGTGGCGATGCTGCGCGCGCATCAACTGCGCTGCGCGGCGGTCATCGGCGGGTTCGCGCGCACCGCCGAGGCGCACGCGCTGGTGCGCAGCGGCTGGGCCCATGACCTGGTGGCCACCCGGCAGGTGCTGCGCACCTGCGCACCGCGGGTGATCGCCCTCGACGACGACGGCTTCACGCTGGAACGAGACCCCGCCGCGCACACCGCCCGGCTGCCCTCGGTGGCGCTGCGCGCGGCCCGCACGGCGCTGCAGGCCGAGCTGCCGGTGCTGGTGCAGGTGCCGCGCCGCGGCTACGTTCCGTCGCTGGCGTGTGGGAAATGCCGAACCGTGGCGCGGTGCCGGCACTGCACGGGACCGCTGGCGCTGCCGGACCGCGCCGGCGCGGCCCAGTGTCGGTGGTGCGGACGGTCGGATCCGGCGCTGCGGTGCACGCGCTGCGGTTCGGACGCGGTGCGGGCGGTGGTCATCGGGGCGCGCCGCACCGCCGAGGAACTGGGGCGCGCCTTTCCGGGCACCGCGGTCGTGACATCGTCGGGGGAGTCGATGGCGAGCACGGTGGGTCCGGGTCCGGCCGTCGTGGTCGCGACCCCGGGCGCCGAACCGATCGCCCCGAACGGCTACGGCGCGGCGCTGTTGCTGGACGCCTGGGCGCTGCTGGGGCGCCAGGATCTGCGCGCCGCCGAGGACACCCTGCGGCGCTGGCTGGCCGCGTCCGCCATGGTCCGGCCGCACTCGGAGGGGGGCATCGTGGCGGTGGTCGCCGACGCGGCCATTCCGACCGTGCAGTCGCTGGTGCGCTGGGACCCGGTGGGCGCCGCCGAGTCCGAACTGGACTCGCGCACCGAGGTGGGGCTGCCGCCGAGCGTGCACATCGCGGCGCTGGACGGCACCCACGACGGGGTGGCCGCGCTGCTGGCGGCGGCCGAACTGCCCCCCGGGGTGGCGGTGCTGGGCCCGGTGGAACTGCCGACGGGGGCCCGGCGGCCGGCGGGCGTGGCCGCCGACGCCGAGGTGATCCGGATGCTGGCCCGGGTGGGCCGGGGCCACGGTTTGGCGCTGGCGTCGGCGCTGCGGCGGGCCACCGGTGTGCTCAGCGCGCGACGCGACCACGATCCGGTTCGCGTGCAGATCGACCCGCTGCACATAGGCTGAGGGTCCACCGGGCGAGAGGGCGGGGACACATGGGCGGATTCGGCCGCTGGGTCAGGTGGCTGATTCCGTTGCTGATCATCGCCTTTGGTGTGTTGTGGCCAGTACTCTTCAACGGCGGCTCGGGCGGCGACGCCGGGTCGGACCCGGTCACCATCGCCGACTACCGCGCCGAGTTCCGGGTCGACGCCGACGGCAACCTCGAGGCCACCGAATGGATCACGGGCGTGTTCCCGGGCAATCGACACGGCATCTTCCGGTATTGGGATGTGGCCAACCCGAACAACCCGGGCCTGCGGCAGCACCCGAGCATCGACTCGATCCTGATGGACGGGCAGCCGATCCCCTACGCCGAGCAATACGACGACGGTGACCGGTTCCTGGTCGCCAAGATCGGCGACCCCGACCGGTATCTGAGCTACGGCGAACATGTCTTCGAGATCCGCTACCGCATTGCCGGCGTGCTGGATCCGGGTGAGACCGGCGCCAACAAGACCTTCGCCCGCCAGACCGGCGACCCGACGGCGCCCGCGGTCTTCTTCTGGAACGTCGTCGCGCCCGCGTGGAACAACGTGATCGAACGAGCCGACATCACGGTGCACCTACCCGCGGCGGTGACGGGCGCGCAGTGCACGGTGGGCCACGGCACCGGCGGGCCGTGCACCGAGCTGCGCGTCACCGACTCTGTTGTGCACCTCAGCGCGGACAACCTCGCCCCGCACACGCCGGTCACCGTGCGCATCGGGACGGACATCGCGCCCCCGCCGCAGCTCGAGGTGCCCTGGTCCCAGCAGTGGGATCCGGTGTTGGGCCGCACGCTGTCGGGGGTGCTGCTGATCGCGGCGCTGACGGTCGTCGCGGGCGTGCTCGGCACCTGGATGTATCGCCGCACGGTCGAGACGCCACCGGGTTTCCCGTTGCAGTACGCGCCCCCGGACGGGCTCGGACCGGTGCAGAGCGAGTACATCCGCACCGAGTCGGTGAGCTCGAACGCCCTGACCGCCACGCTGTTCCATCTCGCGGCACTGGGGCTGATCACCATCCGGCAGTCCGGCAAGGACGAGTGGGTGCTGGAGAACACCGGCCGCGCGGCGTCCTGGGCGGCCCTGGACCCGGTCAGCAGATCGGTGGCGACCGCGCTCAAGCTGCAGCGTGCCGACGGTCGCTTCCGGGCCAACGGCTCGGTGTCGGCGGGCAAGAAGCTCTCGACCGCGAAATCCGATGTCGCCACCGCCGCGCGGGACTGGGCTTTGACCGAGGGCCTGCTGGTCAAGCGCCGCTCCGAATGGTGGGTGCGGGTGGCCAACGCGCTCGGGTGGGCAGCTCTGGTGCTGGCCGCGATGCGGCTGCTGTTCCCGGTCACGCTGTGGGTATTGCCCTGCGCCGCGTTCGCGCTGTGCTCCGCGCCGGCCTGGCGGCCCGGTGTCGGCACCCGACGCACCGAGGCCGGTCGCGAATTGTGGTCGCGTGCAGGGGGATTCCACCGCATCCTGGCGACCGACGCTGCCGAGTCCCGGTTCGACTTCGCGGCGCGCAAGGATCTCTACACCGCCTACCTGCCGTTCGCGGTGGCCGCCGGCGCCGCCGCACTGTGGGCCAAGAAGTATCGGGACGCGATGGGCACCGACGCCCCACAGCCGGACTGGTATCAGTCCACCGGGGCCGGGGTGTCCTTCACCTCGGGTTCCGGCGCACCCGATTTCGACAGTTTCGAATCCGCGTTGTCCTCATCGATCGGTGCCTACACCGCCTCGCAGTCGTCGTCGTCCTCGAGCGGCGGCGGGGGTGGCGGGGGTGGCGGCGGCGGTGGCGGGGGCGGGGGAGGCGGAGGTTCCTGGTGACGTTCCTGTTGGTGGTCGTGCTGCTGATCGCGGTGGCGGTGCTGGGGGTCATCGTGGTGGGCTACAACAAGATTCGAGCGGCCGACATCCGCGTCGACGAGGCGCTCGGCGGCATCGACGTGCAGTTGACCCGCCGCGCCGCGCTGATCCCCGGTCTGGTCAGCATCGTGGCGTCGTACGCGGCGCATGAACAGGCGGTGCTCGCCGATGTCAGCACCGCCCGCACCGCACTGACCGCCGCGACCGACGGCAAGTCGGTCGCTCGGCGCAGCGCCGCCGAGCGCGAGTTCGACCATGCCGTGGGGCAGGTGTTGGCGTTGGGCCAGACCTACCCGGAGCTGAACTCGTCGAACAATTTCTTGAACCTGCAACAGCACCTCGCCGACACCGAGGACAAACTCGCCTTTGCCCGGCAGTACTACAACGACGCGGTGGCCGCCCTGAACACCGCGATCGGCACCATCCCGTGGATGTTCGTCGCCGGTCCGACGGGGGTCACGGAGCGGGAGTACTACCAGGCACCGCGGTGACTAGACTGTCGCGGTGCGTCTTGTCTTCGCTGGCACCCCAGAACCGGCCCTGCCGGCCTTGCGCCGACTGATCGACTCCGCGCGGCATGAGGTGGTCGCGGTCGTGACCCGCCCCGACGCCGCCGCCGGTCGTCGCGGTCGGCCGGCACCGTCCCCGGTCGCGAAACTGGCTCTCGAAGAGGGTATTTCGGTATTGCGACCGCAGCGACCGAACGATCCGGAGTTCGTCGCCGAACTGACCGCGATCGCCCCGGACTGCTGCGCCGTCGTCGCCTATGGCGCACTGCTCAAGCCGCCGCTGCTCGCGGTGCCCCCACGCGGCTGGATCAATCTGCACTTCTCGCTGCTGCCGGCCTGGCGGGGTGCGGCCCCGGTGCAGGCGGCGATCGCCGCCGGCGACGCGGTCACCGGCGCCACCACGTTCCTGATCGAGCCGGACCTCGACAGCGGCCCGATCTACGGCACCGTCACCGAGACCATCGAGGCCTCTGACACCGCGGGCACGTTGCTGGCGCGGCTGGCCGAATCGGGGGCCGGACTGCTGGCCGCGACCCTGGACGGCATCGCCGACGACGCGCTGCAACCTATCCCGCAGCCGGGCGACGGCATTTCGCTGGCGCCCAAGGTCACCGTCGAGCAGGCCCGGGTCAACTGGGAGTTGCCCGCCCACATCGTGGAGCGGCGGATCCGGGCCTTCACCCCGGCCCCGGGGGCCTGGACCGTGGTCGGCGACGTGCGCCTCAAACTCGGGCCCGTCGAGATCGACGCCGCGGCCCCGCCGCTGCCGGCCGGCGGGATCGAGGCGGGTCGCCGCGACGTGTGGATCGGCACCGGCACCGAGGCGGTGCGTCTCGGTGAGATCCAACCGCCGGGCAAGAAGCCGATGGTGGCCGCCGACTGGGCGCGCGGTGCCCGCCTCGACGCGGAAGCGCGGGCGCTGTGAGCCAGCGGCGCGACCCGCGTCGGCAGCCCCGCCGCGAACTCGATCCCGCGCGGCGCGCGGCGTTCGACGTGCTGCGCGCGGTCTCGGAGCGCGACGCGTATGCCAACCTGGCGTTGCCGGCGCTGCTGCGCGAACGCGACATCACCGGTCGCGACGCGGCCTTCGCCAGCGAGCTGACCTACGGCACCTGCCGCGCGCGCGGTCTGCTCGACGCGATCATCGCCCACGTGGCCGACCGGCCCGTCGAACGGATCGATCCGGTGCTGCTGGATCTGCTGCGCCTCGGCGCCTACCAACTGCTGCGTACGCGCGTCGAACAGCATGCCGCCGTCGCCACCACGGTGGACCAGGCGAAGGTCGAATTCGATGCGGCCCGAGGCGGTTTCGTCAACGCGGTGTTGCGCAAGATCGCCGCGCGCGGTGAGCAGTCCTGGGTGGCGGAGCTGGCCCCGGACCGGCAGGCCGACCCCATCGGCCACGCCGCGTTCACGCATGCGCATCCGCGGTGGGTGGCCCAGAGCTTCGCCGACGCGCTGGGCGCCGACGCGGGCGAGTTGACGGCGCTGCTGGCCGCCGACGACGATCGCCCGCTGGTGCATCTGGCGGCCCGCCCCGGGGTGCTGAGCGCCGCGGAGCTGGCCGACCAGGTCGACGGAACCGTCGGCCGCTATTCGCCGTACGCGGTGTACCTGCCGGGCGGCGACCCGGGCGGATTGGCGGCCGTTCAGGCCGGCACCGCCCTGGTCCAGGACGAGGGCAGCCAACTGGTGGCCCAGGCCTTGACCCGGGCGCCGGTCTCGGGCGACGACGGCGGCCGCTGGTTGGACCTGTGCGCGGGTCCAGGCGGCAAGACCGCGCTGGTCGCGGCGATCGGCGCCGCCACCGGGGCCCGGGTCACCGCGGTGGAACCCGCCGCGCGGCGCGCCGAGATGGTGCGGGAGAACGCCCGCGGACTCGACGTCGAGGTGCTCGAGGTCGACGGCCGCGACGCCGCCCGGTTGCTGACGGGTGGGGCCGCCAAGTTCGACCGGGTGCTCGTCGATGCGCCGTGCACCGGGTTGGGGGCGCTGCGGCGCCGGCCCGAGGCGCGGTGGCGGCGGTCACCGGCCGACGTGCCGGCGCTGGCCAAGCTGCAACGGGAACTGCTCGCCTCGGCGATCGCGGTGACCCGCCCCGGCGGCGTGGTGCTGTATGCGACCTGCTCCCCGCATCTGGTCGAGACCGCGGGGGTGGTGGCCGACGCGGTGCGACGGCACCCGGTCACGGTGCTCGACGCCCGGGACCTGTTCAGCCCCGCCGATCGGCTGGGTGCGGGTCCCTACGTGCAGCTGTGGCCGCATCGGCACGGTACGGATGCGATGTTCGCCGCGGCGCTCACAGTAGGGTGATCGCATGTCCGATTTGCCCGTGACCCCGATGATCGCGCCGTCGATTCTGGCCGCAGATTTCGCCCGGCTGGCCGAGGAGGCCGCCGCCGTCGAGGGCGCCGAATGGCTGCACGTCGACGTGATGGACAACCACTTCGTCCCGAATCTCACGCTCGGTTTGCCGATCGTGGAGAGCCTGTTGAGGGTGACCGAGATCCCGATGGATTGTCACCTGATGATCACCGAACCCGAGCGCTGGGCCCCGCCGTACGCCGAGGCCGGCGCCTACAACGTCACGTTCCACGCCGAGGCCACCGCCAACCCCGTTGCGGTGGCCCGGGACATCCGCGCCGCCGGCGCCAAGGCCGGGTTCGCGATCAAGCCGGGCACGCCGCTCGAGCCCTATCTGGAGTTGCTGCGCGAGTTCGACACGCTGCTGATCATGTCGGTCGAACCGGGCTTCGGCGGGCAGAAGTTCATCCCCGAGGTGCTGGCGAAGGTGGGCACCGCGCGCCGGTTGGTCGACTCCGGTGAACTGCGGATCCTGATCGAGATCGACGGCGGGATCAACGCCGACACCATCGAACAGGCGGCCGAGGCCGGCGTCGACTGTTTCGTCGCGGGATCGGCGGTCTACGGCGCCGAGGACCCCGCCGCGGCGGTGCGGTCGTTGCGCGCCCAGGCCGCCGAGGCGTCGCCGCATCTGCGGTTATGACGTTCGACGCCGCCATGCGGTTGGCGATGGCGCAGGCCGAGCAGGTCAAGGGCAGCACCTATCCGAACCCGCCGGTGGGCGCGGTGATTCTCGATGCCGGCGGCGATGTGGTGGCGGTCGGCGGCACCGAACCGGCCGGTGGTGCGCATGCCGAGGTCGTCGCGCTGCGCCGGGCCGGCGAACGGGCCCGCGGCGGCGCCGCGGTGGTGACCCTGGAACCGTGCAACCATCATGGCCGCACCCCGCCGTGTGTGGATGCGCTGGTGGCAGCGGGCGTTTCGACCGTCGTCTTCGCGGTCCCCGATCCCAACCCGGTGGCCGCCGAGGGCGCCCAAGCGCTGCAGCGGGCCGGCGTCACGACGGTGCCCGGGGTGTTGGCCGGCGAGGTGGCCGGATCGTCGCTGCGGGAGTGGCTGCACAAGGTCCGCACCGCCCGCCCGCACGTCACCTGGAAGTACGCCGCGAGCCTCGACGGGCGCAGTGCCGCCGCGGACGGGTCGAGCCAATGGATCACCAGCGTCGAGGCGCGCGCCGATGTGCATCTGCGCCGCGCGGCCGCCGACGCGATCGTCGTCGGCACCGGGACGGTTTTCGCCGACGACCCGACCTTGACCGCGCGGCGCCCCGACGGCACGCGGTACGACAGCCAGCCCCTGCGAGTGGTGGTCGGTGAACGCGAAATCCCCTCGGCCGCCAGGGTTCTCAACAACGATGCCGCTACCGTGCTGATCCGCTCGCACGACCCGGTCGAGGTGTTGCGGGCCCTTGCCGACCGCACCGACGTGTTCCTCGAGGGTGGACCCACGTTGGCCTCGGCGTTCCTGCGGGCCGGCGTCGTCGACCGCATCTTGGCCTACGTGGCACCGCTGCTGTTGGGCGGGCCCGGCGCGGCCGTCTCCGACGTCGGCGTCCCGGACATCACCGGGGCCCTGCGGTGGCGATTCGACGGAGTCGACCGAATCGGACCGGACCTGCGGCTCAGCCTGATCCCGAACTAGCTCGAATTCGCCAGCACTTCAACGGTTTTGGCGCAGAACGCCGGAAGGTCGTCGGGTTTGCGGCTGGACACCAGGGTGTTCGGTCCGCCGGTGCACACCGCAACCTCCTCGTCGACCCAGTTGCCGCCGGCGTTGATGATGTCGGTGCGCACGCTGGGCCACGAGGTGAGCGTGCGGCCCCGCACCACATCGGCCTCGACCAGCGTCCAGGGCCCGTGGCAGATGACCGTCACCGGCTTGCCCGCAGCGAAGAACGCCTTGGCGAACGCCACGGCCGCGGCGTCGGTGCGCAGGTTGTCGGGATTGGCCACGCCACCGGGCAACACCAGGCCCGCGTAGTCGGCGACCTCGGCGTCGGCGGCGGCCACGTCGGCCTGAAAGACGTCGGCCGCGGTGAGGTGGTGGTACGCCTGCACCTTGCCGACCTCCGTCGACACCAGCACCGGGCTGCCGCCGGCGTTCTGCACGGCCTCCCAGGGCTGGGTGAGCTCGACCTGTTCCACGCCTTCCGGGGCAACCAGGAAGGCCACTTTCATGCCTGTGAGTTCATTCGTCATACCGGCCGGATACCCGATCGGTATGACGAATTCACACTCCTCAGCGGGGTGGTGAGGGCGGGTCTGGTCGGCGGTGCGCCCCGCCGGCACTGGGCAGCCGCGTGGTCGCCGCTTCACCGGCCACCGCCGCGCCCAGCACCTGGGTGGCGGGTTCGGGATCGGCGGAAGTCCCGAGCACGGGGGAGTCCTCGTCGGCGTAGGTGTGCCGACCGGCGATCAACAGCCCGATCAACGCGCCCACCACGCAGACGATCGCGGTGATGCCGAACATGTCGCCGTACTGCATGGCGAACGCGAGTTGGTACCGGGCGCCCTCGGCGGCGAGCCTGGCCGCCAGGTTGTCACCCTCGGCGCGGGGCAGCGACGCGAGGATCTGGTTGAAGCGGTACAGCCCCCACGCGGACAGCGCCGCGACACCGATGAGCATGCCGGTCATGCGGGCCACGACCACCAGTGAGGAGGCGATGCCGTGCTGGGCCGAGGGCACCACTCGCAGCGCCGCAGAGGTCAACGGTCCGATCACCAAACCGAGGCCCAGACCCGCGATCACGAGATCGGTGGCGAACGCCGGGAGCGTGAACAGTCCCAGATCGTGGCTCACCGACAGCACGTCGACGCGCCAGTGCGACACCAGCCAGTAGGCGAAGCCGGCGATCAGCATGCCGGCGAACACCACGACGCGGTCGCCGACGCGGGTCGCGATCGCACCACCGACCACCGCGCCGACGGGCAGGGCGGCCAAGAACCAGCTGAGTTTGAGCGCGGCCTCGACCTGGTTGAGGCCCAGCACGCCCTGACCGAACAGTTCGACGTTGACCAGCGTGACCATCAGCGCCGCACCCGCGCACAACGAGGTGCCCAGCGACGCCAGGAACGGCACGAACTTCACCCCGACCGGATCGATCAGCTTGGTGCGCGAGATCCGTTCCCAGATGAAGAACGCCGCAGTCACCAGGACCGCGACTCCCACCAGCAGCAGGCCGCCCGACGGCAACACCTGCTTGCCGTCGGGTTCGGGGTTGTACAACCCGACGACCAGCAGGCCCAGCGCGATGGCGAGCAGCAGCCCGCCGATGACATCCACCCGCTCGCGCGGACCGGCGCCGCGGTTGTGGGCGGGGACGCTGAAATGGATCATCACCATGGCCAGCGCGGCCAGCGGGATGTTGATCCAGAACACATCGCGCCAGGAATTGAGCATCGAGACCACCGCGATGCCCCACAGTGGACCCAGCACACAGCCGAGTTCCTGGGCGGCACCGATACCGCCGAGGACCGCGGCGCGGTTGCGCGCGGCCCACAGGTCGGCCGCCAGGGCGAGCGTCACCGGCAGCAGCGCGCCGGCCGCGACGCCGAGGATGACGCGCCCGATCACCAACGTGGTCAGGTCGTCGGCCATCGCGGTGACCGCCGAGCCGATCGCAAAGCCGGCCAGGCCGACCTGCAGCACCAGCTTGCGGCCGACCCGGTCCGAGGTTCGGCCCAGCAGCGGCATCGCCGCGATGTAGCCGAGCAGGTACCCGGTGATGATGGGCGCGACCTGCTGGATCTTGTTGATCGGGATGCCGACGTCTCGCATGATGTCGGTCATGATCGTGACCACGACGTAGGTGTCGATGGCCCCGAGCAGGACGGCAAGGCCGCCCGCGCTGATGGCGGTCCAGCGCCGCGTTTCCGGACGCATTACACCTGCGGCTTGGTCACGGTGACCGGCTCGTTCCACTTCGACAGCGTCAGCTGAATCGAGCTGTCGTCGCTCGGTTCGATCTCGGCGCGGACCAGGTTGTGCTCACCGCCGTTCTCGATCCATGCGGTCCCGGGCACCGGAGCCGTGGCCTGCACCGACGGGATCAGCTGATTGACCGCGTCGGCGCTGATCTGACCGGTGACCTTGACCGTGTCGACGCCGTCGATCTTCTCGGTGCTCTCGGACTTGGCGTCGGAGAAGTTGGCCAGCAGGTTGGCGACCCCGGTGTCGGGGTTGAGGATCGTCGACGGATCGTAGATGTCGGCGGCCGGACCCATGTCCAGCCAGCTGTCCGGGGTCAGGGCCGCGAACAGGATGTTGTCGATGACCACCAGGTCGACGTCGACGTCGGAGCCGGCCATGGAGATCTTGGCGCTGCCCTGAACCGCGGTGGCCGGCACGTTGGTGAGGTCGCCGGTGAGCGTCTTGACCGGAAGGCCTTTGATGGTGCCGTCGACGACGATGTCGAGGTGTGCGCTCTGCAGCCCCTTGGTGGTCTGGCTGGACTGTTGCAGCAGGCCCGGTGCGTCGGGCAGGGACTCGGAGGAGGTCTCCGCGGCCGACGAGCACCCCACCACCAAAGCGGTGGCAGCGCCGGCGGCGGCGAGGGACAGGACAATCCGGGACATGAGTCGGCGCGGTTGCATGACTGCATCGTAGAGGGTGCCGGACCGCCGCTGCGTTTCCTCAGGGCAGATGGGTAGCCTTAGCGCCCGTGTTCACCGGAATCGTTGAAGAACTGGGCGAGGTCGTCGGCAAGGAAGACCTGTCCGACGCCGCGCGGTTCGTCATCCGCGGGCCCATCGTCACCGCGGACGCCGGCCACGGTGACTCGATCGCGGTCAACGGCGTGTGTCTGACCGTCGTCGAGGTGCTCCCGGACGGCAGGTTCAGTGCCGACGTGATGGCCGAGACCCTCGACCGGTCCAGCCTGCAGGCCCTGAGCCCGGGATCGCGGGTCAATCTGGAGCGCGCCGCGGCCGTCAACAGCCGGCTGGGCGGTCACATCGTGCAGGGGCACGTCGACGGCACCGGACAGGTGGTGTCACGAACGCCATCGCAGCATTGGGAAGTGGTGCGGATCACACTGCCCGACGCGCTGTCGCGGTACGTCGTGGAGAAGGGCTCGATCACCGTCGACGGCATCTCGCTGACGGTGTCCGGCCTCGGTGAACGCGACGTCGACACCGATTCGGACTGGTTCGAGGTCTCCCTGATCCCGACCACGCTGGCGATGACCACATTGGGCACCGCGGCGGTGGGCACCCCGGTGAACCTCGAGGTCGATGTCATCGCCAAATACGTCGAGCGACTGCTCAGCGCCAAGGGGAAGTAATCCACGCGCCGGTGTGGTTCATACTGTTGGGACCAATGTGCATGAGTTCGTGATGAACTCCCAGTGAAAAGCGGCAGGGTGGCAGAGATGACGAGGCTCGAAACCGTCGAAAGGGCGGTCGCCGATATTGCGGCGGGCAAGGCCGTGGTCGTCATCGACGATGAAGACCGGGAGAACGAAGGCGATCTGATCTTCGCCGCCGAGATGGCCACCCCGGAACTCGTTGCCTTCATGGTGCGCTACACCTCCGGGTACCTGTGCGTGCCGCTGGACGGCGACATCTGCGACAAGCTGGGCCTGCTGCCCATGTATGCGGTCAACCAGGACAAGCACGGCACCGCCTACACCGTCACGGTGGACGCGAAACTCGGTGTGGGAACTGGCATTTCGGCATCCGATCGGGCCACCACCATGCGCTTGCTGGCCGACCCGGACAGCGTCGCAGACGATTTCACCAAACCGGGCCACGTCGTGCCGCTGCGCGCCAAGGACGGCGGGGTGCTGCGGCGCCCCGGTCACACCGAGGCGGCCGTCGACCTCGCGCGGCTGGCCGGCCTGCAACCCGCCGGCGCGATCTGCGAGATCGTCAGCCAGAAGGACGAAGGTGCCATGGCGCGCACCGAGGAGTTGCGGGTCTTCGCCGACGAACACCAACTGGCAATGATCTCCATCGCCGACCTGATCGAGTGGCGCCGCAAGCACGAGAAGCATGTCGACCGCATCGCCGAGGCCCGCATCCCGACCCGGCACGGCGAATTCCGGGCGGTCGGCTACAAGAGCGTCTACGAGGAAGTCGAACACGTCGCGCTGGTGCGTGGCGAGATCGCCGGGCCGCACAGCGACGGCGAGGACGTGCTGGTGCGGGTGCACTCCGAATGCCTGACCGGCGATGTGTTCGGGTCGCGACGCTGCGACTGCGGCCCGCAACTGGACGCCGCGATGGCGATGATCGCACGCGAGGGCCGCGGCGTCGTGCTGTACATGCGGGGCCACGAGGGCCGCGGCATCGGCCTGATGCACAAGCTGCAGGCCTATCAGTTGCAGGACGCGGGCGACGACACCGTGGACGCGAATCTCAAGCTCGGCCTGCCCGCGGACGCCCGCGACTACGGCATCGGCGCGCAGATCCTGGTGGATCTGGGGATCCGGTCCATGCGGTTGCTGACCAACAACCCGGCCAAGCGGGTCGGTCTCGACGGTTACGGCCTGCACATCACCGAGCGGGTGCCGCTGCCGGTGCGCGCCAACGCCGAGAACATCCGCTACCTGCTGACCAAGCGGGACCGGATGGGCCACGACCTGACCGGGCTGGATGACTACCACGAGTCGACCACGATGGACGGCTACGACGAGGCCGTCTATCTGCTGGGGGACCGGCACACACCGGCCCCGACCGACCTGACCGGAAACGCTCCGTGAGCGGCGGCGCCGGCGTTCCGACGATGCCGGAACTCGACGCCGCACAGGTCTCGCTGGCCATCGTGGCGAGCACCTGGCACACCGCGATCTGTGACGCGCTGCTCGACGGGGCGCTGCGGGTGGCCAAGGCCGCCGGGGTGACCGAACCGACCGTGGTGCGGGTGCTCGGCGCGATCGAGATTCCGGTGGTGGCCCAGGAGTTGGCCCGCCGCCACGATGCGGTGGTGGCCCTCGGTGTCGTGATCCGGGGCCAGACACCGCATTTCGACTACGTCTGCGATGCGGTGACGCAGGGGCTGACGCGGGTGTCCTTGGACGAGGCCACTCCCGTCGCCAACGGTGTGCTCACCACCGACACCGAGGAGCAGGCACTGGACCGCGCCGGACTGCCCGGATCGGCCGAGGACAAGGGCGAGCAGGCGGCGGCGGCCGCCCTGAGCACCGCATTGACGCTGCGGGACCTGCGCACGGCCAGGTGACGCCGGTGGCCGAGGAGCCCGTCTGGGATGCGGTGTTGCGGCCGCGGCTGACGCCCATCTTCGCCGTGGTCGCGGCCATCGTGATCGCGCTGGCGCACATCGTGGTCGGTTTCCTGCTGACCGTCAGGTCCAGCGGGGTGATCTTCCAAACCGCCGATCAGGTGGCCATCGGCGCGCTCGGTGTGGTGATCGGGGGCGCGGTGCTGCTGTTCACCCGGCCGCGGTTGCGGATCGGCCCGCAAGGTATCTCGGTGCGGAATCTACTGGGCGACAAGCTGGTTAGCTGGCCCGACGTCAAGGACGTCTCATTTCACGAGGGTGCGCGCTGGGCCAGGCTCGATCTGCCCGACGACGAGTACGTCCCGGTGATGGCAATCCAGCAGGTGGACAAGGTGCGGGCGGTGGAGTCGATGGAGACCGTGCGCACGCTGATGGTCAAGTACGGGGCCGGGGGTTAGTTCACCTGCCGGGGCCCGTCGCGCCGCGGTACTAGGCTGGAACAGTGCCTGATCCAGCGACGTACCGCCCCGCCCCGGGATCCATCCCGGTCGAGCCGGGCGTCTACCGGTTCTCCGATCAGCACGGCCGGGTGATCTACGTCGGCAAGGCCAAGAGCCTACGCAGCCGACTCACCTCCTACTTCGCCGACATCTCCGGCCTGCACCCGCGGACCCGGCAGATGGTCACCACGGCCGCCAAGGTCGAATGGACCGTCGTCGCCACCGAGGTCGAGGCGCTGCAACTCGAATACAACTGGATCAAGGAATTCGATCCGCGTTTCAACGTCCGCTACCGCGACGACAAGTCGTATCCGGTGCTGGCCGTCACGCTCAACGAGGAGTACCCCCGGCTGTTCGTCTACCGCGGCCCGCGCCGCAAGGGGGTGCGCTACTTCGGTCCGTACTCGCACGCCTGGGCGATCCGGGAGACCCTGGACCTGCTCACCCGGGTGTTCCCCGCCCGCACCTGCTCGACCGGAGTGTTCAAGCGGCACAGTCAGATCGGCCGCCCCTGCCTGCTCGGCTACATCGACAAGTGCTCGGCGCCCTGCGTGGGCCGGGTCAGCGCCGACGAACACCGCAAGATCGTCGAGGATTTCTGTGATTTCCTCTCCGGTAAGACCGACCGCTTCGCGCGCGAACTCGAGCACCGGATGACCGCGGCCGCCGAGGTGCTGGATTTCGAGCGGGCCGCCCGGCTGCGCGATGACCTGTCGGCGCTGCGGCGGGCGCTGGAGAAGCAGGCCGTGGTACTCGGTGACGGCACCGACGCCGACGTCGTCGCGTTCGCCGACGACGACCTCGAGGCCGCGGTGCAGGTGTTCCACGTCCGTGGCGGCCGGGTGCGCGGCCAACGCGGCTGGATTGTCGAAAAATCCAGCGAGCCGGGAGATCTGGTGGAGACCGTCCAGGAGCAGCTCGTCGAGCAGTTCCTCACCCAGTTCTACGGTGAACAGGCCGAGCTCGGTAGCGCCAGCGACCTCGGCGGCGACGAGACGGCCAATCCGGTGCCGCGGGAGGTCCTGGTGCCGTGCCTGCCCGGCGACGCCGAGCAGGTGGCCGCCTGGCTGTCGGGGCTGCGCGGGTCCCGGGTCGCGTTGCGGGTGCCCCGACGGGGCGACAAGAAGGACCTGGCCGAGACCGTGCGCCGCAATGCGGTCGAGGCGCTGCAGCAGCACAAGCTCAGGCGGGCCGGCGATTTCAATGCCAGATCTGCTGCCCTGCAGGGAATTCAGGAGGCGCTCGGGTTGGCCGATGCGCCGCTGCGGATCGAGTGTGTGGACATCAGCCACGTGCAGGGCACCGATGTGGTGGCCTCGCTGGTGGTATTCGAGGATGGGCTGCCCCGCAAGTCCGACTATCGGCACTACACGATCAAGGAGGCGGCCGGCGACGGCCGCTCCGACGACGTCGCGTCCATCGCCGAGGTGACCCGGCGCCGGTTCTGGCGGCACCTGCAAGACAGTCAGAACACCGAAGAGCTTGCTCCCGAAGGGAAATCGAGACGGTTTGCTTATCCACCCAATCTCTATGTGGTCGACGGCGGCGCTCCCCAGGTCAACGCCGCCGCCGCGGTGCTGGCGGAGTTGGGCATCACCGATGTCGCGGTGGTCGGGCTGGCCAAGCGGCTCGAGGAGATCTGGGTGCCCGGGGAACCCGATCCGGTGATCATGCCGCGCACCAGCGAGGGGCTCTATCTGCTGCAGCGGGTGCGGGACGAGGCGCATCGCTTTGCCATCACCTTCCACCGCAGTAAGCGGTCGAAGCGCATGACGGCCTCGGCGCTGGATGCCATCCCGGGCCTGGGCGAGCATCGGCGCCGTGCCCTGGTGACCCACTTCGGTTCGGTGGCCCGGCTCAAACAGGCCTCGGTGGCCGAGATCACCTCGGTGCCCGGGATCGGGCTCGCGACGGCCACGGCGGTGCTCGACGCGCTCGGTGTGCGACCTGCCGAGACCGGCACCGAAGTCGCGGATTCTGGGGGATCGGCCCCCTCCGACGCCGCCGTGGGCGATGATGGCAGCGCTGAACGGACATCGAGATGACGGACGGTACAAACGAAGTGGTACGTGGCGCCGACGCGGGGGAGGTCGGGGCGGACGGCGGATCGGGTATCGACGTGGTGCTGGTCACCGGCCTGTCCGGAGCGGGCCGCGGCACCGCGGCCAAGGTGCTCGAGGATCTGGGCTGGTATGTGGCAGACAACCTGCCGCCGGAGCTGATCGCGCGGATGGTCGACCTGGGCCTGGCGGCGGGCTCGCGCATCACCCAACTCGCGGTGGTGATGGACGCCCGGTCCAAGGGCTTCACCGGCAACCTCGACTCGGTGCGCACCGAACTGGCCACCCGCGACATCGCCCCCCGGGTGTTGTTCCTGGAGGCCTCCGACGAGATGTTGGTGCGGCGCTACGAGAACAATCGGCGCAGCCACCCCCTGCAGGGCGAGCTGACGCTGGCCGAGGGGATTGCCGCCGAGCGCGCGATGCTCGCGCCGGTGCGGGCCTCGGCGGACCTGGTGATCGACACCTCGCGGTTGTCGGTGCGCGAACTGCGGGAGAGCATCGAGCGGGCGTTCGGACCCGAGACCGTGCCGGTCACCAGCGTCACCGTCGAGTCGTTCGGATTCAAATACGGTCTGCCGATGGACTCCGACATGGTGATGGATGTGCGGTTCCTGCCCAATCCGCACTGGGTCGACGAGTTGCGCAACCACACCGGTCAGCATCCGGCGGTGCGCGACTACGTACTCGGCCAACCGGGCGCCGAACACTTTCTCGACACCTACCATGAACTGCTGGGGCTGGTGGTCGACGGCTATCGGCGGGAGGGCAAGCGATACATGACGGTGGCCATCGGTTGTACCGGCGGTAAGCATCGCAGCGTGGCGATGGCCGAGGCGCTGGCCGAGCGGCTGCGCCGCGGCGACGGCCTGGCGGTGCGGGCGCTGCACCGGGATTTGGGCCGCGAATGACGGCGCAGCGAATCGTCGCGCTCGGCGGCGGCCACGGCTTGTACGCGACCCTGTCGGCGGCCCGGCGGTTGACGCCGCATGTCACGGCGGTGGTGACGGTCGCCGACGACGGCGGGTCCTCGGGGCGGCTCCGCAGCGAACTCGACATCGTGCCCCCCGGCGATCTGCGAATGGCGTTGGCCGCGTTGGCATCCGACAGCCCGCACGGCCGGCTGTGGGCGACCATCATCCAGCACCGCTTCGGCGGCAACGGCGCCCTGGCAGGCCATCCCATCGGCAATCTCATGCTGGCCGGGCTCAACGAGGTGCTGGCCGACCCGGTGGCCGCCCTCGACGAGGTCGGACGCATCCTCGGGGTCAAGGGCCGGGTGCTGCCGATGTGCCCGATCGCGCTGCAGATCGAGGCCGATGTGGCCGGCCTGGAATCCGATCCGCGGATGAGTCGATCGATCCGCGGTCAGGTGGCCATCGCCACCACACCCGGCAACGTGCGTCGGGTCCGGCTGCTGCCGGGTAACCCGCCGGCCACCCGGCAGGCCGTCGACGCGATCATGGACGCCGACCTGGTGGTGCTCGGGCCAGGCTCCTGGTTCACCAGCGTCATCCCGCACCTGCTGGTGCCGGGCCTGGCCGCGGCACTGCGGGCCACCACGGCCCGGCGAGCGCTGGTGCTCAATCTCGCCGATCAGCCCGGCGAGACGGCCGGATTCTCGGCCGAGCGGCATCTGCACGTGCTCTCGCAGCACGCGCCGGAGTTCACCGTGCACGACATCGTCGTGGACGCCGACCGGGTGTCCGGCGAGCGTGAACGCGGCCAATTGCGGCGCACCGCGAGCATGCTCGCCGCCGAGGTGCAGTTTGCTGACGTCTCCCGAGCTGGTACACCATTACATGACCCGGCAAAGCTGGCCGCGGCCCTGCTGGCGGTGGGACAGCGGGGGGAGATGCCAACGATGCCCACGACGGCTACCGTGCCGACAACGGCCCCCGGCGAACGGGATGGAACGCGTCTGAATGGACCGAGAGGTGACGACCCGTGGCGATGACGGCTGAGGTTAAGGATGAACTGAGCCGACTGGTGGTGAATTCCGTCAGTGCGCGGCGCGCCGAGGTGGCGTCGTTGTTGCGGTTCGCCGGCGGGTTGCACATCGTGGCCGGCCGGGTGGTCGTCGAGGCCGAGGTCGACCTGGGCATCATCGCCCGCCGACTGCGCAAGGACATCTTCGACCTGTACGGGTACAACGCCATCGTTCATGTGTTGTCGGCCAGCGGAATTCGCAAGAACACCCGTTACGTGGTGCGGGTCGCCAAGGACGGCGAGGCGTTGGCCCGGCAGACCGGCCTGCTCGATCTGCGGGGCCGCCCGGTGCGCGGCCTGCCCGCCCAGGTGGTCGGCGGCAACGTCGGCGACGCCGAAGCGGCCTGGCGGGGCGCGTTTCTGGCGCACGGGTCGTTGACCGAACCCGGCCGCTCCTCGGCACTGGAGGTCAGCTGCCCCGGACCGGAGGCCGCCCTGGCACTGGTCGGCGCGGCTCGCCGGCTCGGGGTCAGCGCCAAGGCCCGGGAGGTGCGCGGCGCGGACCGGGTGGTGGTGCGCGACGGTGAGGCGATCGGCGCGCTGCTGACCCGGATGGGCGCCCAGGACACCCGGCTCACCTGGGAGGAGCGCCGGATGCGCCGCGAGGTCCGGGCGACCGCCAACCGGCTGGCCAACTTCGATGACGCCAACCTGCGCCGATCGGCGCGCGCCGCGGTCGCCGCGGCGGCGCGGGTGGAGCGCGCGCTGGCCATTCTCGGCGATGGTGTGCCGGATCACCTGGCGGCCGCGGGCAAACTTCGGGTCGAGCATCGTCAGGCTTCGCTGGAGGAGCTCGGCCGGCTCGCGGACCCACCGATGACGAAAGACGCTGTAGCCGGCCGTATTCGGCGACTGTTGTCGATGGCCGACCGCAAGGCCAAACAGGACGGCATCCCCGACACCGAGTCGGCCGTCACCCCGGAGTTGCTCGAAGACGCCTGATCGGGTGGCCCGCGGGTAATCGGAACCAACCTGCGTGGGGGTTCGAGCGTCCCATTAGGCTGAGCAGCAGTAGTACATCGAAGCCGGACAAAGAGGAGACACAAGTGACCATCCGGGTTGGCGTGAACGGCTTCGGCCGCATCGGCCGCAACTTCTACCGGGCGCTGGCGGCGCAGAAGGCGCTCGGCCAGAACACTGACATCGAAATCGTGGCGGTCAACGACCTCACCGACAACGCGAGCCTGGCGCATCTGCTCAAGTTCGACTCGATCCTGGGCCGGTTGCCCGAGGAGGTCAGCCTCGAGGGCGACGACACCATCGTCATCGGCGACCACAAGATCAAGGCCCTGGAGGTCAAGGAAGGTCCCGCCGCACTGCCGTGGGGCGACCTCGGCGTGGACGTCGTCGTGGAATCCACCGGCATCTTCACCAAGCGTGACAAGGCGCAGGGCCACCTCGATGCCGGCGCCAAGAAGGTCATCATCTCCGCGCCGGCCAGCGACGAGGACATCACCATCGTGCTCGGCGTCAACGATGACAAGTACGACGGCAGCCAGAACATCATCTCCAACGCCTCGTGCACCACTAACTGCCTGGGCCCGCTGGCCAAGGTCCTCAACGACGAGTTCGGCATCGTCAAGGGCCTGATGACCACCATCCACGCCTACACCCAGGACCAGAACCTGCAGGACGGCCCGCACAGCGACCTGCGCCGCGCCCGCGCCGCCGCGATCAACATCGTGCCGACCTCCACCGGTGCGGCCAAGGCCATCGGCCTGGTGCTGCCCGAGCTGAAGGGCAAGCTGGACGGCTACGCGCTGCGGGTGCCGATCCCCACCGGTTCGGTCACCGACCTGACCGCCGAACTGCGCAAGTCGGCCACCGCCGACGAGATCAACGCGGCGATGAAGGGTGCGGCTGAGGGCAAGCTCAAGGGCATCATGAAGTACTACGACGCGCCGATCGTGTCCAGTGACATCGTCACCGATCCGCACAGCTCGCTGTTCGACTCGGGCCTGACCAAGGTGATCGACAACCAGGCCAAGGTGGTGTCCTGGTACGACAACGAGTGGGGCTACTCCAACCGGCTGGTGGATCTCATCGCGCTGGTCGGCAAGTCGCTCTGAGCGGTACCGCACCGATGAGCGTCAAGACACTTGATGACCTTCTGGCGGAAGGCGTTTCGGGGCGGGGCGTGTTGATTCGCTCCGACCTGAACGTCCCGCTGGAGTACCAGGACGGAAACATCGCCCGAATTTCTGACCCGGGCCGCATCATCGCCTCGCTGCCGACGCTGCAGGCCCTCGCCGACGCGGGTGCCAAGCTGGTGGTGACCGCCCATCTCGGTCGCCCCAAGGGCGCGCCGGATCCGAAGTTCTCCCTGGCCCCGGTGGCCCGGGAGCTCGGCGAACGGCTCGGACGGCACGTCCAGCTGGCCGGTGACGTGGTGGGCACCGACGCACTGGCCCGCGCCGAAGGACTCACCGACGGGGACGTGCTGCTGCTCGAGAACATCCGCTTCGACCCCCGCGAGACCAGCAAGGACGACGCCGAACGCCGCGCCTTGGCCCAGGCCCTGGTGGAGCTGGTCGACACCCCCGGCGGACCCGAGCCGGCCTTCGTCTCGGACGGCTTCGGGGTGGTGCACCGCAAGCAGGCCTCGGTCTATGACGTCGCCACTTTGCTGCCGCACTACGCGGGCAATCTGGTGGCGACCGAGGTCAAGGTCTTGGCGCAGCTCACCGAGTCCAGCGAGCGGCCCTACGCCGTGGTGTTGGGCGGGTCGAAGGTATCGGACAAGCTGGCGGTCATCGAAAGCTTGGCGACCAAGGCCGACAGCCTGATCATCGGCGGCGGGATGTGCTTCACCTTCCTTGCCGCCCAAGGACTTCCGGTCGGCTCCTCGCTGCTGCAGGAGGAGATGATCGACACCTGCCGCAAACTGCTCGAGGACTACGGCGACGTGATCCACCTGCCGGTGGACATCGTGGTGGCCGAGAAGTTCGCCGCCGATTCGCCGCCGGAGACCGTGCCCGCGGACCGCATTCCGGCCGACAAGATGGGCCTGGACATCGGTCCCGAGTCGGTGCGGCGCTTCACCGCGCTGCTGTCCAACGCCAAGACGGTGTTCTGGAACGGCCCCATGGGCGTGTTCGAGTTCCCGGCGTTCTCGGCCGGCACCAAGGGGGTGGCCGAGGCCATCATCACGGCCACCGAGAAGGGCGCCTTCAGCGTGGTCGGCGGGGGTGACTCGGCGGCCGCGGTGCGGGCGTTGGGGCTGCCCGACGACGGCTTCTCGCACATTTCCACCGGGGGAGGCGCCTCCCTGGAGTATCTCGAGGGCAAGGACCTGCCCGGCATTTCGGTCCTGGAGAACTGAGCAGATTGCTAGGAGAACCACGTGTCCCGTAAGCCCTTGATCGCCGGCAACTGGAAGATGAACCTCAATCACTTCGAGGCCATCGCCTTGGTGCAGAAGATCGCATTCTCGTTGCCGGACAAGTACTTCGACAAGGTCGACGTCACGGTGATCCCGCCGTTCACCGATCTACGCAGCGTGCAGACCCTGGTCGACGGCGACAAGCTGCGGCTCACCTACGGCGCCCAGGATCTGTCCCAGCACGATTCCGGGGCCTACACCGGCGAGATCAGCGGCGCCTTCCTGGCGAAGCTGGGCTGCACCTTCGCCGTCGTGGGGCATTCGGAGCGACGCACCTACCACCAGGAGGACAACGCCCTGGTGGCGGCCAAGGCCGCCGCGGCCCTGCGGCACGGCCTGACCCCGATCGTCTGCATCGGCGAGGGCCTGGAGGTCCGGGAGGCCGGCGAGCACGTCGACTACAACGTCGCGCAACTCAAGGCGTCGGTGGCGGGGCTGTCGGCCGAGCAGATCGGCACCGTGGTGATCGCCTACGAGCCCGTGTGGGCCATCGGCACCGGGCGGGTGGCCAGCGCGGCCGACGCGCAGGAGGTGTGCGCGGCCATCCGCGGCGAACTCGGTCAGCTGGCCGGCCCGGAGGTCGCCGAGGGCGTGCGGGTGCTCTACGGCGGCTCGGTCAACGCCAAGAACGTCGGCGAGATCGTCGCCCAACGCGATGTCGACGGTGCCCTGGTCGGCGGGGCGTCGCTGGACGGCGAGCAGTTCGCGACGCTGTCGGCCATCGCCGCCGGCGGTCCGTTGCCCTGAGTTACCCCGTGTAAGGTGTCTGCCATGGAATCCGGCCTGCAAATCCTCTTGATAATCACCAGCCTGCTGGTGATTGTGTTGGTGCTGTTGCACCGCGCCAAGGGCGGCGGGCTGTCCACGTTGTTCGGCGGTGGCGTGCAATCGAGCCTGTCGGGATCGACCGTGGTGGAGAAGAACCTCGACCGGTTGACGCTGTTCGTCACCGGTATCTGGGTGGTCACCATCGTCGGTATCGGGCTGCAGATCAAGTACGGCGCCTAGCCCGCTGCCGCGCCGGCAGTGCGCGCGCCGGCCGCCCCGTAGATACTGACAGCCATGGCCGCAGCCGCAGACAGCGAACTGGAGCCGATCGGCGCCGTCCGTCGCACCCCGATCGGGCGGGCGGCCACCGAGCCGATGCGCGAGGACATCCGGCTGCTGGGGGCGATGCTCGGCGACACCGTCCGGGAACAGAACGGTGCGGCCGTCTTCGACCTCGTCGAGCGCGCCCGGGTCGAGTCGTTCCGGGTGCGGCGCTCCGAGATCGACCGCACTGAGCTGGCGCAGCTGTTCGCCGGCATCGAGGCCCGCCAGGCCATCCCGGTCATCCGTGCCTTCACCCACTTCGCCCTGCTCGCCAACGTGGCCGAGGACATTCACCGGGAACGGCGCCGTGCCATCCACGTCGCCGCCGGGGAGCCGCCGCAGAACAGCAGCCTGGCGGCGACCTACGCCAAGCTGGATGCCGCCGACCTGGACGCCGACGCGGTCGCCGAGGCGTTGGCCGGGGCGCTGGTGTCCCCGGTCATCACGGCCCACCCCACCGAGACGCGCCGCCGCACGGTCTTCGAGACCCAGCACCGCATCACCGAGCTGATGCGGCAGCGGGCCCGCGGGGGCGCTGATGCCGGCGACGCCGATGTCGAGCGCGAACTGCGCCGGCAGATCCTGATGATGTGGCAGACCGCGCTGATCCGGCTGTCTCGATTGAAGATCTCCGACGAGATCGAAACCGGTCTGCGGTACTACGAGGCCGCGTTCCTCGAGGTCATCCCGCAGGTCAACGCCGAGGTGCGCGCCGCGTTGCAGCGCCGGTGGCCCGATGCCGAGCTGCTGACCGGCCCGATCCTGCGGCCCGGATCGTGGATCGGCGGCGATCGCGACGGCAATCCCAACGTCACCGCCGAGGTGGTGCGGCTGGCCACCGGCAACGCCGCCCACGTCGCGTTCCGGCATTACTTCGCGGAGCTGACCGCGCTCGAGGAGGAGCTGTCGATGTCGGCGCGGCTGGTCACGGTCACCGACGCGGTCGCCGCGCTGGCGCAGGACTGCCACGACCCGGCCCGGGCCGACGAACCGTACCGGCGGGCGCTGCGCGTCGTCCACGGACGCCTGACGGCGACCGCATCCGAGATACTGGATCGCCAACCCGAACACGAACTCGACCTCGGCCTGCCGCGCTATGACACCCCGCGCGAGCTGCTGGCCGACCTCGACGCGATCGACACCTCGCTGCGCGGCCACGGCAGCACGCTGCTGGCCGACGACCGCCTGGCTCGGCTGCGGGAAGCGGTGCGCGTCTTCGGTTTTCACCTCAGCGGTCTCGACCTGCGGCAGAACTCCGACGTGCACGAACAGGTGCTCGCCGAGCTGCTGGCGTGGGCCGGCGTGCACCCGGACTACACCGCGTTGCCCGAGCCGGAGCGGGTCGAACTGCTGGTCGCAGAGTTGGCCACGCGGCGGCCGCTGACCACGCCGACGGCCGAACTGTCGGAGCTGGCCCGCAAGGAACTCGACATCATCGGGGCGGCCGCCCGTGCCGTGCGGGTCTTCGGCGCCGATGCGGTCCCCAACTACATCATCTCGATGTGTCGATCGGTGTCGGATCTGCTCGAGGCCGCGGTGTTGCTCAAGGAGGCCGGCCTGCTCGACGCCGCCGCGGACCGGCCGTACTGCCCGGTGGGCATCGTGCCGCTGTTCGAAACCATCGACGACCTGCAACGCGGCGCCACCGTCATGACCGAGGTGCTGACCGTGCCGGGCTACCGCGCGCTGGTGCGGGCGCGCGGCGAGAGTCAGGAGGTGATGCTGGGCTACTCGGACTCCAACAAGGACGGCGGCTACCTGGCCGCCAACTGGGCGCTGTACCGGGCCGAGCTGGACCTGGTCGAGATGGCGCGGCGCACCGGAATTCGGTTGCGGCTCTTCCACGGTCGCGGCGGCACGGTCGGACGCGGCGGCGGACCGAGCTACGACGCGATCCTGGCGCAACCGCCGGGCGCGGTCCGGGGGTCGTTGCGGCTCACCGAGCAGGGTGAGGTGATCGCCGCCAAGTACGCCGAGCCGCGAATGGCCCGGCGCAACCTGGAGACGCTGGTGGCCGCGACGCTGGAGGCCACGCTGCTCGACACCGAAGGGCTCGGGGGCCTCGCGGAAGGCGCCTACCGGACCCTCGATGACCTGGCCGCCCGGGCGCAGCGCGCGTATGCCGAATTGGTGCACGAGACACCGGGTTTCGTGGATTATTTCACCGCCTCCACCCCGGTCAGCGAGATCGGCGACCTGAACATCGGCAGCCGGCCGACCTCGCGAAAGGCCACCACCGAGATCGCCGACCTACGGGCGATTCCGTGGGTACTGGCCTGGAGCCAATCGCGGGTGATGCTGCCGGGTTGGTATGGCACCGGCACCGCGATCGAGGGCTTCCTCGGCGACGACGCGGGCCGCGGGCAGCGCCTCGAGTCGCTGCGGGAGCTCTACCGACGCTGGCCGTTCTTCGCGAGCGTGTTGTCGAACATGGCTCAGGTGCTGGCGAAGTCGGACCTGGGCCTGGCGGCCCGCTACGCCGAACTGGTCGAGGATGTCGCGCTGCGGCGCCGGGTGTTCGACCAGATCCGCGCCGAACATGCCCGCACGATCGCCATGCACAAGCTCATCACCGGCCACGATGACCTGCTGGCCGACAACCCGGCGCTGGCGCGCTCGGTGTTCAACCGGTTTCCCTACCTGGAACCACTGAACCATCTGCAGGTCGAACTGTTGCGCCGGTACCGCAGCGGCGACGACGACGAACTGGTGCAGCGCGGCATTCTGCTGACCATGAGCGGGCTGGCCTCCGCACTGCGCAACAGCGGCTGAGCACGCCACGCCCCGGTTAGACTCGCGCGGTATGGGACGCAGGGGTTGGCGGGGGCTGCCGCCCGGCGACGATGCCGAGGCCCGCAAGCGCATGGTGGATGCCGCGCTGCGGATGATCGAACGCCACGGCTTGCAGCGCACCACGCTGTCGCTGGTGGCCGCCGATCTCGGCATCACCCGACCCACCGTCTACCGGCAATTCGCCACGGTCGACGACCTGCTGGCCGCGGCCGCCGACGTGGCGCTGGCCGGGTGGACCGCGCGGATCGCGGAACTGACGGTCGGCATGGCCGATCCCGTCGAACTGCTCGTCGAGGCGGTGGCCCACCTGATCGAACGGCTGCCGTCGGAACCGCTGCTCGCGCAGTTGCTCGACACCGACCGGGCGCGGGCGTTCAGCCGGGCCATGGTGCTGCCGGAGGCCATCGGCCGCTCGCGCAGCATGCTCGAACACGCCCAGATCGACTGGGCCGAGCTGGGTTTCACCGATGCCGCGATGGACGACCTGGTCGAGTACCTGCTGCGGATGATCCAGTCGATGGTGCTCGCGCCGCCGCACCCGCCGCGCTCGGCCGCCGACCTACGCGCCTACTTGCGCCGCTGGATCGCCCCGGTGCTCAGCTGAGGTCGCGCGGCGCCTCGGCGACCGGCACCACCGCGGCCGTCGGCCGCTCGGGCAGATCATCGGCGTGGAACCAGCGGAACGACATCAGGCCTTCGGGGTGGTCCTTGGTCGAGATCGCGTTCGGATGCGCGAGCAGTTCCCGGCTGATCACCATGGTCACGGTGCCGTCGCTGTTGGGAACCGCGGTGCCGGAATTGATTCCGGCCCGGCCGTAGTCGACATCGAGCGCGGCCATGTACTGATTCCACAGCGTGAAGTTCCAGTATCGGCAGCTCGGATGCCGAGTCGTGATCACCAGCGCCTCACCGGGTTCCAGGGCAAACCCGCCCAGGCCGTAGCAGGCGTCCTGCATCGAGTACCCATGGGTCGCGCCGCCGGCCCGGTATGGCGGGGCAATGGTGTTGGTGGTCAGCGACTGACTGTCGGCGAGTTCGGCCGGTGTGCGTTCCATCAGGATCAGCGGAATCAACGCGTACATGTCCTGCGCGAACCGAAGCGCCGCCCGCAGCGAGGCGGCCACGGCCGCATCGGTTTTCGCCGGCCGGACCGGCAGGCCCCCATGGTCGATCACCTCGATGTGCCAGTCAACGCGGCGAGCGGTGTCGGGGTGTTCGTGGTAGTCGCGCGTGATGATGCCGTGTGCGTCGGGGGACAGTTCGATGAACGGGCCGTCGTAGCCGGCCGGGCGGGCCGGGCCCAGCACGCACTCGAAGTCGCCGTCGGCGCCCAGCGGCATGTCGGTGTCGTAGAGCAGTCCGACGGTGCGGTTGGGCCACGCGCCCGGTTCGGGCTCGTTGTAGACCGTCACCGAGTACATGGCGCTGTCATTGGGGCGGCCGCTGACCCGATAGGTGCGGCGCGGATCCACCATCGCGTAGCCGTAGTAGCAGTCGGTGTTGTCGCCGCCCCAGCGCCGATCGGGGCGAAACGGGGTCAGCGTGTCGATTAACCGGGGCGCGACGGGGTCGGCGAACAGGCTCATGTCCAACGTCAACGCCAACATGGTGGCCAGGTTGTGGTAGCCCTCGGCCACCGCGACCTCACCCCGGACGGCCTTGGGCCCTGCCAGGAAGTGCCGGTCGAAATCGGCGAACGCGCTGAGCAACTCGCGCCATGCGGTGGCGCTGTCCGGGGTCGTCATCCCGACATGCTAACAACATACGATGCAACGAATTGTGTAAAATCTGTAACGGCGTTGCGTTAGGGTGCGGACTTGTGAATGCACCCTCGGCGGCCATCCGCATCACCGATCTGGCCCGTCCCACCTTCAGTCCCGAGGCCCAGGCCATCATCGACGGGATGTCCGCGATGGCCGACTACTGCCCGCTGACCGCCGCGGCACTGCACGAGCAGGCCACCGCCCAGACCGGGCTGACCGACTTCGGCTCCCAGGACTACCGCGAGCGGATGGCGGTCCTGCTGCAGGCATTCGGCGAGTTGCCCAACTTCACGGCGTTCGGCCGCACCTACGCGTTCGCGCTGATGCTGACCTTTCTCAAGGGCCGGTTGCGGGTCATCGACCACCTCAAGCGGCATCCGGAGATCTTCGACATCGAGGTCGAGGCACCGCTGATCATCGCCGGGTTGCCCCGTACCGGCACCACGCATCTGCACAGTCTGCTCGCGGCCGATCCGGCGCTGCGCTCGCTGCCGTACTGGGAGGCGCAGGAACCGCTGCCGGCGCCGGGGGAGGAGGGCAGCACTGCGCCGCGCCGCCAACGCACCGGCGACGCGCTGAACATCTCCAACACCTTGATGCCGTACTTCCAGCTGATGCACGAGATGACCGTCGACCACATCCACGAGGACATCGGGTTGATGGTCCAGGACTTCGCCAGCGGCTTCTTCACGACGCTGACTCACCTGCCGCGGTGGTCGGACTACCTGCGCGACCACGACCAGAGCCCCGGCTACCAGTTCCTGCGGATGATGTTGCAGGTGCTCACCCATCAGGACGGCCACCACCGCCGCTGGGTGCTCAAGAGCCCGCAGCACCTCGAGCAGTTCGTACCGATCATGAACGTCTTTCCCGACGCGACATTCATTGTCACCCACCGTGATCCGGTGGACGTGTCGGTGTCGATGGCGACGATGATGACCTACACGATGCGGATGAGCGTGGACCGGGTCGACGTCGCCACGGTCGCCGGCTATTGGATCGGCCGCATCGAGGAGATGCTGGGCGCGTGCCTGCGCGACCACCCGAAGCTGCCGGCCGAGCGCACCATCGACGTGCGCTTCGATGAGTTCATGGCCGACGATCTGGCAATGGTGCAACGGATCTGGGACGTCGCCGGATACCAGCCCAGCGCGCAGTCGCGCGCCGCGGTCGCGGATTACCTGCGGGGACACCGGCGGGGCCGGCTCGGACGCATCGACTACCGCGCCGAGGACCTGGGACTGGACCGCGCGGATCTGCGGCGGCGGTTCGCGCCGTACGTCGAACGGTTCGTGCGGTGACGCCTACAGTCCGGCGCGATTACGCACCGCGGTGATCGCCCCGCGCACCGCGTTCTCGGTGGCGGCGATCGGGGACACCACCGCCTCCCCGACCCCGACCAGCCGCTCGACGCGATCGACAATGCCCTCGAGCCGCTCCACCACCGCCACCAGCCGCGGCGCCAACTCGTCGATGCGGCTGATGGTCGCGTTGAACCGCTCCATGGTGGCGTCGAGGTTGTCGGTCGAGTGGTTGAGGTCCTCCAGCGTCTCCGAGAGGCCCTGCAACACCGTGTCCACCTGACCCACGGTGACGTCGGCGTTCAACGCCGCCTGGGCCAGGGTCCGGAGCCGCTGCTGAGCCGGGCGGGCGCGGTGGGCTGAGCCCTCGGCGCTGACGTCTTTGTCTGCCATGCCGCCAAGTATGACGGCCCACGTCGGCGGAGTCGGGCAGTATTGCCCTATGCATCCCGGCAGTGCTCCGAGCACCCCCGCGGTGGCATTGTTCGCCACCTGCTTCAACGACGTGATGTGGCCCGAAACCCTCAAGGCCACGGTGCGGCTGCTGCGCCGGCTGGGCTGCGAGGTCGACTTCCCGACCGGGCAGAGCTGCTGCGGCCAGATGTTCACCAACACCGGCTACGCAGCGGAGGCGATCCCGGCGGTGCGCGGGTTCGTCGACGCCTTTGCCGGGTACGACGCCGTCGTCGCGCCGTCGGGGTCGTGCGTGGCCTCGGTGCGGCAGCAACACCGCGATATCGCGGCGCGGGCCGGGGACCCGGTACTGCGCGCCGCGGTCGACGAGGTCGCGCCGCGGGTCTACGAGCTGTCCGAATTCCTCGTCGACGTCCTGGGCGTCACCGAGGTGGGCGCCCACTTCCCGCACCGGGTCACCTATCACCCGACCTGTCACTCGCTGCGGCTGCTGCGGGTCGGCGACCGCCCGCTACGCCTGCTGCGCGCCGTCGGCGGCATCGAGCTCGTCGAGCTGCCCGCGGCCGATCAGTGTTGCGGCTTCGGCGGCACCTTCGCCGTGAAGAACGCCGACACCTCGGTCGCCATGGGCGTCGACAAGGCCCGCAATGCGCGTGCCACGGCCGCGGAATTCCTTGTGGCCGGTGACAACTCGTGTCTGGCGCAGATCGGCGGCATATTGTCCCGGCACGGCGACGGGCCCCGGACCATCCACCTGGCGCAGGTGCTCGCCGCCACCGCGGAAGACGGCCGATGAGCGCGGCGCCGCGACCGGGACATCCGCATGTGGGCGTCACCCCGGCGTTCCTCGGGATGCCCGTGCCCCTGCCGACCTTCCAGGCTGCGGCCAAGCTCGCGCTGGACGACCCGGTGTTGCGCCGAAACCTGGCGCACGCCACCGCCACCATCCGCACCAAGCGGGCCGCGGCGGTCGCTGAACTCGACAACTGGGAGGAGCTGCGGCTGGCCGCCGAGGCCGTCAAGGACCGCGCGCTGCTGCGACTCGACGAGTACCTGATCGCCTTCGAGGCCAACGCCACCGCGGCCGGGGCGACGGTGCACTGGGCGCGCGACGCCGAGGAGGCCAACCGGATCGTGGTGGCGTTGGCCGACGCCGCGCTGAGCCCCGCGGGCCCGCGCGAGGTCGTCAAGGTCAAGTCGATGCTGACCCAGGAGATCGAACTCAACGACGCGCTGGCCGCGGCCGGCATCGACGCCTGGGAGACCGACCTGGCCGAACTCATCGTGCAACTCGGCCACGACTGGCCCAGCCACATCCTGGTGCCCGCGATCCACCGCAACCGGTCCGAGGTGCGCGAGATCTTCGCGCGGGAGATGGCGGCGGTGGGCCGCCCGGCTCCCGACGACCTCACCGACGATCCGCGCCGGCTGGCCGAGGCCGCCCGGCTGCATCTGCGGGAGAAGTTCCTGCGCGCCGAGGTCGCGATTTCGGGTGCCAATTTCGCGATCGCCGATACCGGCAGCCTCGTGGTCGTGGAATCGGAGGGCAACGGCCGGATGTGTCTGACCCTGCCGCAGACGTTGATCTCGGTGGTCGGCATCGAGAAGATCCTGCCGTCGTGGCGCGACCTCGAGGTGTTCCTGCAGGTGTTGCCGCGCAGCAGCACCGGGGAACGGGAGAATCCCTACACCTCGATCTGGACCGGCCCGGCCGCCGCCGACGGCCCGCGGCAGATGCACATCGTGCTGGTCGACAACGGTCGCACCCACGCCCTGGCCGACCCGGTCGGGCGGCAGGCGCTGCGCTGCATCCGCTGCTCGGCGTGCCTGAACGTGTGTCCGGTCTACGAGCGCGCCGGGGGACACTCGTACGGCTCGATCTATCCGGGACCGATCGGCGCGGTGCTCACTCCGCAACTGCGCGGCACCGCCAGCGCGGTCGACAAATCGCTGCCGTACGCCTCGAGCCTGTGCGGGGCCTGCTTCGACGTCTGCCCGGTGCGGATCGACATCCCCACGCTGCTGGTGCATCTGCGCACCCGCGTGGTCGACGAGCGGCGCGGGCGGGTGCCCGACGCAGAGGGCCTGGCGATGCGGGCCGCCAGTTGGCTCTTCGCCGACCATCGGCGCTTCGGAGCCGCCGGCACGCTCGCCGGGTTCGCCGGGAAAATGTTGCGCAGCAGACTGTTCGGCGCCAAGCAACGGCTGCGCCGGTTGCCCTGGCCGGCCAGCATCTGGTCGGCCGCGCGCGACGCCCCGGTGCCGCCCGCCGAATCGTTTCGGTCCTGGTGGGAACGCACCGACGGCGGACGGGACGAGCCATGACCGCCGCGTCGGCGGCCGCCGGGGACGCCCGCACCGAGATCCTGGGCCGCATCCGCGCCGCGCTGGCCGATCGCGGTGCGCGCGCCGACGTCGAGGTGCGGTGGGACTACGGCCAACCGGTGTCCACCGGTGACAAGGACGTGGTGCAGCGCTTCGTCGAACGGGTCGCGGACTACCGGGCCGCGGTGGTGCGGGTCGGTCCCGAGAAGGTGCCCGGTGCGATCGCCGAGGCACTGCGGACCGCGGGCGCCGGAGCGGTGATCGCCGACGCCGCGCTCCGCGACCGGTGGGCCGGCGGGGGCGGCGCCGACTGGCTCCTCGACGACCGGTGCTCGGCCGCCGAACTCGACCGCATCGACGCCGTGGTCACCACCGCGACGGTCGGCATCGCCAACACCGGCACCCTGGTGCTCGACCACGGGCCGGGTCAGGGCCGCCGCGCGATCAGCCTGGTCCCGGATGTCCACATCTGTGTGGTGCACAGTGATCAGATTGTCAGCGATGTACCCGAAGCCGTTGCACGACTGGTGGATTCCGGCCGCCACACCAGGCCGTTGACCTGGATCAGCGGTCCCAGCGCCACCAGCGACATCGAACTCGACCGGGTCGAGGGGGTGCACGGGCCACGCACCCTGCACGTGATCGTCGCGGGCTGAGGGCTAGCGCGGGAGCTTGGCCGCCGCGGCCTCGTCGAGCAGCCAGACCGTTTGCCCGCGGCCGCGGGCGCCCGCCGCCGGAATGTCGACCGGGTCGGCACCGCCGACCGCGGCCGCCACGGCGTCGGCCTTACCCGCGCCGGAGACCACCAACCACACCTCCCGTGAGCGCTGAATCGCGGGCAGCGTCAGCGTGATTCGTTGGGGCGGCGGTTTGGGGGAGTCGGTCACCGCGACCACCATCCGGGAGTCCTCGCGGACGGCGGCGGTGTCGGGGAACAGCGAGTTGATGTGGCCCTCGCCGCCCATGCCCAGCAGGTGCACGTCGAACTCGGGGGTGGCTGCCCCGTCGGGGGCGTTGGCCGCCAGCACCTGCTCGTAGGCCAGCGCGGCGGCGGCGATGTCGGCCCCGAATTCGCCGTCGGCGGCCGGCATCTGGTGCACGTTGCGGGCCGGGATGTCGATGCGCTCCAGCAGCGCCTCGCGCGCCTGCTTGGCGTTGCGCTCGTCGTCGTTCTCGGGCAGGTAGCGCTCGTCACCCCAGAACAGGTGCACGACAGACCAATCGATCTCCAGCCCGTGCTCGGCGACATGGCGCAGCAGCGCGGTGCCGGTGCCACCGCCGGTGAGCACGATGTGGGCCCGGCCCCGAGCGGCGATCGCCGACGTGATCGCACCGACCAGGCGGGCACCGGCGGCACTGGCCAATTGGTCGGGATCTACGTAGGTCTCGATGACGGTCCCGGAAGCGCTAGTACTCATGGATAGTCCACCTGGGCCAGGCCCTGTAGGGCGCCGTGAAAGATCTCGTCCGGGTCGAGTCGGCGCATGTCCTCGGCCAGGCAGTCGCGTGTCGCACGCCGCGCCAACGGTAACAGCGCGTCGGGACGAGCGGTGCGCTGCAGTGTCGCGGTGGTGCCGTCCTGCGGACGGCTGAGGTTGATGGTCTCCGAGTCCCGCACCAACTCCACGAACAGCGCACCGGTCGCGCGGGTCACCGATCCCTCGATCCGGGTGGCCAGCCAGCCCGCGAGGATGTCGAGCGCGGGTTCGGCGGCCCGCCCGGACACCACCGCCGAGCGGATCGGCTCGTGCGGTGCCAGGTCGATGGCCGCGGCCAGCAGGGCGCGCCAGTAGGTGATCCGGCTCCACGACAGGTCGGTGTCGCCGGCGGTGTATCCGGCCAGTCGGCTCTTGATCGCCGCGAGCGAGTCGACACAGTTGGACGCGTCGGTGATGCGGCGAATGGCCAACTTGCCCAACGGATCTTCGGCGGGGACCGCCGGCGCCTCGTCGGGCCACCAGGCCACCACCGGGGTATCGGGCAACAGGAACGGGATCACCACGTTGCTGGCGTGTTCGGCCAGCGGTCCGGACAGCCGCAGCACCACTACCTCGCCGGCGCCGGCGTCGGCGCCGACCCGGATCTGCGCATCGAGCCGGGGCTCGGCGGCATCCGGATCCGCCGGGCCGACCACGATGACCCGGCACGGGTGCTCGCGACTGGCGTAGTTGGCGGCCTCGATCGACTCTTCCAGCGCTGCCTCGGTATCTGGGGCGATCACCAGGGTCAGGACGCGCCCCATGGTGACCGCGCCGCCCTCCTCGCGGAGTTCGACGATCTTCTTGTTGACATCGTTGGTGGTGGTGTTCGGCAGATCGAGTATCACGGCCGCCGCCATTCCCGGCCGGCGCGATGCAGCATGTCGAAGGCGGACTCCGGTCCCCAGCTGCCCGACGGGTAGGGCTCGGGGGCGGCCCCTGCCGCATCGATCCGAGCCCAGTTCGCCAGCACCGGATCGAGGATCTTCCAGGCCAATTCGACCTCCTCGTTGACGGGGAACAGCGAGGGCTCACCCAGCAGCACGTCGAGGATGAGCCGTTCGTAGGCCTCGGGGGACTCCTCGGCGAACGCCGAACCGTAGGAGAAGTCCATGTTGACGTCGCGGACCTCCATCCGATTGCCGGGCACCTTGGAACCGAACCGCAGCGTGATGCCCTCGTCCGGTTGCACCCGGATGACGAGCGCGTTCTGGCCCAGTTCCTCGGTCATCGTCGCGTCGAAGGGCAGATGCGGGGCACGCTTGAATATCAGGGCGATCTCGGTGACCCTGCGGCCCAAGCGTTTCCCGGTTCGCAGATAGAACGGCACCCCGGCCCAGCGGCGGGTGTCGACGTCGAGGGTGATCGCGGCGAACGTCTCGGTGGTGGAGGTCTGGGAGAATCCGTCTTCATCGAGCAGGCCCACCACCTGCTCGCTGCCCTGCCAGCCGGCGGTGTACTGCCCGCGGGAAGTGGTCTGGTCCAGGGGTTCGGCCAGTCGGGTCGCCGAGAGCACCTTGATCTTCTCGGCCTGCAACTCCGCGGGGGAGAAGTTCACCGGTTCTTCCATCGCGGTCAGCGCGAGCAGTTGCAGCAGGTGGTTCTGGATGACATCGCGCGCCGCGCCGATACCGTCGTAATAGCCTGCGCGACCGCCCAATCCGATGTCCTCGGCCATGGTGATCTGGACATGGTCGACGTAGTGGGCGTTCCAGATCGGTTCGAACATGGTGTTGGCGAACCGCAGCGCCAACAGGTTCTGCACGGTCTCCTTGCCCAAGTAGTGGTCGATGCGGAACACCGACGACTCCGGAAACACCCCGTTGACCACCGTGTTGAGCGATTCGGCGCTGGCCAGGTCGTGTCCGAACGGCTTCTCGATGACCACCCGGTTCCAGCAGCCGTCGGTTTCGCGGGCCAGCCCGAACGCCGACAACTTCTCGCAGACCACCGGGAACGCCCCGGGCGGGATCGACAGGTAGAACGCGTGATTGCCGCCGGTGCCGCGCTCCTTGTCGAGCTTGTGCAGGGTTTCGGCGAGCCGCTCGAAGGCGGTGTCGTCGCTGAAATCGCCCTGCACGAACCGGATCCCCTCCGACAGCCGGTCCCAGACCTCCTGGTGGAAAGGGGTTCGGGCGTGCTGCTTGACCGCGTCGTAGACCTCTTTGCCGAAGTCCTCGTCGGCCCATTCCCGCCGGGCGAATCCGACCAGCGCGAATTGCGGCGGCAACAGTCCGCGGTTGGCCAGATCGTAGATCGCCGGCATCAGCTTCTTGCGGGCAAGATCGCCGGTGACCCCGAAGATCACCACCGCGCAGGGCCCCGCAATCCGGGGCATCCGCTTGTCGCGCTTGTCGCGCAGCGGATTGACCCACGCCGTCCCGGCGGCCTCGCTCATTGCTGCTTGGGGCTTTTCTCGTCCAGTTGAGCCTGGGTGGCCTCGATCAGTTCCTGCCAGGACTGCTCGAATTTCTGGACGCCCTCGTCCTCGAGCTGCTTGAAGACGTCGGGGAGGTCGATGCCGATCGCCGCCAGCTTGTCGAACACGATCTTGGCGGTCTCGGCCGTCCCGGTGACGGTGTCGCCGGTGATCTCGCCGTGGTCGGCGACCGCTTCCATGGTCTTCTCCGGCATGGTGTTGACGGTGTTGGGGGCGACCAGCTGAGTCACATAGAGGGTGTCGGGGTAGTCGGGGTTCTTCACGCCCGTCGACGCCCACAGCGGCCGCTGCACCCGCGCGCCCTCGGCCTGCAGTGCGGCAAAGCGGCTGCCCTGCTCGAAGACCTCCTGATAGGCCGCGTAGGCGAGCCGGGCGTTGGCGACCCCGGCCTTACCGGCCGCATCCAGGGTGCCCGGACGCTTGGTCTCGGCGGCCAGCTGCTCCAGCCGCTTGTCGATCTCGGTGTCCACCCGGGAGACGAAGAACGAGGCCACCGAGTGGATCTTGGACAGGTCGTGCCCGGCCTCCTTGGCCTTCTCCAGGCCCGCCAGGTAGGCGTCCATGACCGCGCGGTGGCGCTCCACCGAGAAGATCAGCGTGACGTTGACCGAGATGCCTTCGGCGATCACGGCGGTGATCGCGGGCAGACCCGCCAGCGTGGCCGGGATCTTGATCAGCAGGTTGGGCCGGTCGACGATCTTCCACAGCTCGATGGCCTGCAGGACGGTCTTGTCGGTGTCGTGTGCGAGGCGGGGATCCACCTCGATCGACACCCGCCCGTCGATTCCGTCGGAGCGCTCATGGACCTTGGCCAGCAGATCGCAGGCGTTGCGGACGTCATCGGTGGTGACGGTGCGGATGGTGGCGTCCACGTCGGCGCCACGCTCGGCCAACTCGGCGACCTGCGCGTCGTAGGCCGTGCCGGCCGACAGCGCGGCCTGGAAGATCGACGGGTTGGTGGTGATGCCCACGACGCTGCGGGTGTCGACGAGTTCCTGCAGTTTGCCGGTCTGCAGCAGCTCGCGGGACAGGTCGTCGAGCCATACGGAAACTCCGGCGGCACTCAGCGCCGCGAGGTTCGGGTTCTGGGTCATGATGTTGCTCCTAGTTGTCCAGTGCGCGTTTCGCGGCGGCGACGACGTTCTCCGGGGTGAAGCCGAACTCGCGGAACAGGGTCTTGTCGTCGGCGGATTCGCCGTAGTGCTCGATCGAGACGATCTCGCCGGTGTCGCCGACCCATTTGTGCCAGGGCATCGCGATGCCCGCCTCGACGGCCACCCGCGCCGAGACCTCCGGCGGCAGTACCGAATTGCGGTACTCCACCGGCTGCTTCTCGAACCACTCGACGCATGGCATCGACACCACGCAGGCCACGATGTCCTCGGCCGCGAGCTGCTGCTGGGCCTCGACGGCGATCTGCACCTCCGAGCCCGTGGCGATGATCAGGACGTCGGCGTCGCGGACCTCGTCGGCCGGCGGGTTACCGAGCACGTAGGCGCCGCGGGCCACGCCGTCGTTGTCGGTGCCGTCGAGCACCGGCACGCCCTGACGGGTCAGGATGAATCCGACCGGACCGCTGCCGTTGCCGCGCGCGATGATGCTGCGCCAGGCGTAGGCGGTCTCATTGGGATCGGCGGGCCGCACGACCGCGAGCTGCGGGATGGCGCGCAGCGCGGCCAGGTGTTCGATGGGCTGGTGGGTGGGGCCGTCCTCACCGAGACCGATGGAATCGTGGGTCCAGATGTAGATGGTGTCGATGTCCATCAAGGCCGCCAGGCGCACCGCGGGCCGCATGTAGTCGGAGAACTGCAGGAACGTGCCGCCGAAGGCCCGGGTGGGGCCGTGCAGCACGATCCCGGACAGCACCGAACCCATCGCGTGTTCGCGGACGCCGAAGTGCAGCACCCGGCCGTAGGGCTCGGCGGTGAAGTCGGCCGTCGAGATCGAGGGCGGCCCAAAGGACTTCGCGTCCTTGATGGTGGTGTTGTTGCTGCCCGCCAAGTCGGCGGACCCGCCCCAGAGCTCCGGCAGCTTGGGCGCGGTGTCGTTGAGCACCTGACCGAACGCCGCGCGGGTCGCCACCGCCTTGGAACCGGGCTCCCAGTGCGTGAGGTCGGCGTCCCAGCCCTCGGGCAGCTCATTGGCCAGCAGCCGGTCGAGCAGCTGCTTGCGCTCGGGTTCGCGCTGCGCCCAGGCGTCGAAGTCCTGCTGCCAGGCCTCGCGGACCTCCTTGCCGCGGGCCACCAGGCCGCGGGTGTGGGTGATGACGTCTTCGCTGACCTCGAAGTTCTGCTCGGGGTCGAAGCCCAGGATCTTCTTGACCGCGGCCACCTCGTCGGCGCCCAGCGCCGAGCCGTGGATCCCGCCGGTGTTCATCTTGGTCGGCGCCGGGTAGCCGATGACGGTCCGCAGCGCGATCAACGACGGCTTGTCGGTGACCTGCTTGGCCGCCGCGATGGCCTCCTCGATCCCGACCACGTTCTCGCCGCCCACCACGTCCTGCACATGCCAGCCGTAGGCCCGGTACCGGGCGCTGACGTCCTCGGTGAGCGCGATGTTGGTGTCGTGCTCGATCGAGATGTGGTTCTTGTCGTAGAACACGATGAGGTTGCCGAGCTGCTGCGTGCCGGCCAGCGACGAGGCCTCGCTGGTGACGCCCTCTTCGATGTCGCCGTCCGAGGCGATCACGTAGATGAAGTGATCGAACGGGCTCGCCCCGGCTGCGGTGTCGGGATCGAACAGGCCCCGCTCATAGCGGGCGGCCATCGCCATGCCGACGGCCGACGCGAGGCCCTGACCCAGCGGTCCGGTGGTGATCTCGACGGCCTTGGTGTGGCGGAACTCGGGGTGACCCGGTGTCTTGGAACCCCAGGTCCGCAGCGCCTCGATGTCGGAGAGCTCGAGCCCGAAGCCGCCCAGGTAGAGCTGCAGGTACAGGGTGAGGCTGGAGTGGCCGCAGGACAGGATGAAGCGGTCCCGGCCCAGCCAGTGCGGGTCGGAGGGGTCGTGCCGCAGCTGCCGCTGGAACAGCGTGTACGCCAACGGGGCCAGGCTCATGGCAGTGCCGGGGTGGCCGTTGCCCACCTTCTGGACCGCGTCGGCGGCCAGCACCCGCACGGTGTCGACCGCCCGGGAATCCACTTCGGTCCAGTCGTCCGGGTGGTTCGGTTCGGTGAGGCTGGCGATCTCTTCGGCTGTGGTCAAAACTAGCTCCTTGCGGTGCAGGACAGGGCGTGTTGCGGCGGGCGGGCAGCCTACCCAACCCTAGTGCGAGACCGCGGGTGGCGGCAGGGCGGCTTGGCGAAACGACCCACGATGCCGCCGACTCGGCGCAACGGTCTACCATCGTCGGTAGTAGAAGTTGCGAGGCTGCCGCGACCATCGCCTGTGATTAGGAGTTAACTGCGTGAGCATCCGCGAGCGCGTCGCGCCGAGCCAGATCCGCACCAAGGTGCTCGCGTATATTGCGCTTACCAAGCCGCGGGTCATCGAGCTGCTGCTGGTCACGGCCATTCCGGCGATGCTGTTGGCCGACCGCGGCACCGTGAACCCGCTGCTGATCCTGAACACGTTGATCGGCGGCATGATGGCCGCCGCCGGCGCCAACACGCTCAACTGCGTGGCCGACGCCGACATCGACAAGGTCATGAAGCGCACTGCGCTGCGGCCGCTGGTCCGCGCGACGGTGCCCACCCGCCACGCGCTGATCTTCGGCCTGTTGCTCTCGGTCGGCTCGTTCTTCTGGTTGTGGTGGACCACCAACCTGCTCTCGGGCGTCCTCGCCGTCGTCACCATCGCGTTCTACGTCTTCATCTACACGCTGCTGCTCAAGCGGCGCACGGCCCAGAACGTGGTCTGGGGCGGCGCGGCAGGGTGCATGCCGGTGATGATCGGCTGGTCCGCCGTTACCGGGACCATCCAGTGGCCCGCGCTGGTGATGTTCCTGATCATCTTCTTCTGGACGCCGCCGCACACCTGGGCGCTGGCGATGCGCTACAAGGACGACTACAAGGCGGCCGGCGTGCCGATGCTGCCGGCCGTGGCCACCGAGAAGCAGGTGACCCTGCAGATCCTGATCTACACCTGGTTGACCGTGCTCGCCACGCTGGCGTTGGCCCCCGCGGCCGGTTGGCTGTACGCCGCGGTGGCGGGTCTGGCCGGGGCGTGGTTCCTGGTGATGGCCCACCAACTCTATGCCGGGGTGCGGCGCGGGCGGCCGGTCAAGCCGCTGAAGCTGTTCCTGCAGTCGAACAACTATCTGGCCGCGGTGTTCTGCGCGCTGGCGGTCGACTCCGCGTTGGCGTTGCCCACCCTGCTCGAGCTGTTCTGACCCGTCGCCGGCTCAGGGCACCAGCACAATGGAGCCGACGGTCTTGCGCCCCTGCAGGTCGCGGTGGGCCTGTTCGGCCTCGGCCAGCGGATACCGGGCGCTGACGGTCACCGTGATGGACCCGGCCGCGATCGCCTCCATCAACTCGCCGGCACGCCAGGCGAACTCGTCGGAGCTGCGGGTGAAGTCGCCCAGCTTCGGGCGGGTCAGGAACACCGAGCCCGCCGCGTTGAGGCGCTGCGGGTCCACCGGCGGGACCGGTCCGCTGGCCGCCCCGAACAGCGCCAGCGTGCCGCGCACCGCCAGGCTGGCCAGGCTGGCGTCGAAGGTGGTCTGGCCGACGCCGTCGTAGACCGCCTGCACGCCCCGGCCGCCGGTGAGGTCGCGGACCTGGGCGGCGAACTTCGCGGGATCCTCCGGATATTCGAGCACCTCGATCGCGCCGGCCTGCCGCGCCAGGGCGGCCTTTTCCGGGGTGGATGCCGTGCTGATGACCTTGGTGCCGATGCTGGTGGCCCACTGGGTCAGGATCAGGCCCACCCCGCCGGCGCCGGCGTGCACCAGCACGGTGTCCGAGGGTTGCACCGGATAGACCGACTTGATCAGATAGTGCGCGGTCATCCCCTTGAGCAGCGCCGAGGCGACCGCGTCGGAGGGTACCGAGTCGGGCACATAGGCCACGAAATCCGCGGGCGCGGTGCAATATTCGGCGTAGGCGCCGTCGGCATTGGCCGTCACGACCCGATCGCCGACCGAGAGCGCGGCCACATCGGCGCCCACGGCCGCGACCGTGCCACACACCTCGGTGCCGACCACGAACGGCACCGGACGCGGGTACAGCCCGGACCGGAAATAGGTGTCGATAAAGTTGACGCCGATCGCGTCGGCCTTGATCAGAACCTCACCGGGTGCCGGCGCCGGCTGCGGCTTGTCGACGAGTGTCAGTACTTCGGGCCCGCCGGTTTCGGCAACTTCGATCGCATCCATGCTGACTATCATCCTTGACGTGATGACCGCATGAAACTGGCCCGTCCGGATCTCTTCCACCCGAAGATCGTGCTGGCCGGATGTTCGAAGCTGGTCGAGGGGGATGGCGACGACGACGGTCTGGTCGCCGCGCTGCGCGCCCAGGGGCTGTCCGCGCGCTGGCGGGCCTGGGACGATCCGGCGACGCTGACTGCCGATCTGGTCATCCTGCGGGCGACGTGGGACTACACCGAGCGCCTTGAGGAGTTCCTGGCCTGGACGCACCGGGTGCCCAACCTGCTCAACGCACCCGAGGTGGTGGCCTGGAACACCGACAAGATCTATCTGCACGACCTCGCCGTCGCCGGTGTGCCGGTGTGCGAGAGCGAGTTCTTCGCGCCGGGGCAGTTGCTACACCTGCCGGCCGGTGAGGTCGTGGTCAAGCCCGCGGTTGGGGCCGGATCCGTTGGCGCGCAACGGTTCACCGATCACAACGCGGCCCGTGACCACGCGGCGACGCTGCAGGAGGCGGGGGCCACGGTGCTGGTGCAGACCTACGACCCGCGGATCGAGGACGGGGAGACCGCGCTGGTGTTTCTCGCCGGTGAGCCGTCCCACGCCTTCACCAAGGCGCCGATGCTGCCGGCGCCGGGTCGGCGGCCCGCGCTCGACGCATCGGGCAGCTACGCGGCGGAGGTGCTGGCGCCGGCCGATCCCGACTTCGAGCTCTGGGACGTCGCGCAGACCGCGTTGGCGGCGGCCGCCGCCCGGCTGGGCGTGCCGAGCTCGGACTTCCTCTACGCCCGGGTCGACCTCATCGGCCGCAGCGACCCGGTGCTGCTGGAGCTCGAGCTCGTCGAGCCGGGACTGGGCTGGCAACAGCTCGATGCCGTGACCCGCGCGCGTCAGCAGCGCCGGTTTGCGCTCGCGGTGGGCTCAGCCCTGGACCGGCTCGGGCTCGGTCCGCTCTCGCATCGACGCCCATAGCGCGGCGGTGGCCGCCGTGCAGACCGCGGCACCGGCCACGTGCAGCGCGACCAGCGCGGCCGGCACGCCTGCGAAGAATTGGACGGCGCCCAGCGCGGCCTGGGCGAACACCAGCACCAGCAGGACGGTCAGTCGGGTCAGCACCGCCCGGGACGCCCGCACGGCCAGCAGTCCGAAGCCGAGCCCGACCAGCAGTGCCAGGTAGGCGACCAGCAGCGACGAGTGCGCGTGCACCAGCGCGACGATCTCGATCTGCAGCCGCGCCACCGGGCGATCGATGCTCTTGTCGCCGGCATGCGGACCGGCGGCGGTGACCAGGGTGCCGGTCACCAATACCGCGGCCAGCGCGATCCCGCTCAGGACGGTCAACTGCCGCAACGGTTTCGGCACGACGTGCCGGACCACGCCGGCATCGGGTTCGCCGATCTTGACGTAGAGCAGCACGGCCAGCCAGACCATGGCCATCGAGGCCAGCAGATGGATCGCGACGGTCCACCAGAGCAGGCCGGTGAGGACGGTGATGCCGCCGATCACGGCCTGGACCACGGTCGAGGCGGGCATCAGCCAGGCGTAGACCAGTACCTCGCGCCGGCGGCGGGCCCGCAGCACCACCAGCACCGCGGCGATGGCGGTGAGTACCACCGCGAACGTGATGAGCCGGTTGCCGAACTCGACCATCTGATGGATGCGGGCCACTTCGGGGTGCGGGACGGGGGTGAAGCTGCCCGGGAAGCACTGCGGCCAGGTGGGGCAGCCGAGCCCGGAGGCGGTGACCCGCACGACGGCGCCGGTGACCGCGATGCCGCCCTGGGTCAGGATGACCAGGGCCGCGACGATGCGCTGCACGCGCAGGCTGGGATAGGGCAGCAGGTCGACCAGCCGACGGAAGAACACCGCCCAAGACTAGAGGACGCCAACTACAGCTCGTAGTAAGGGCTGGGACGCCGGCGGTTCCCGGCGATCAGGTGAAGCGGAACCAGCGCACCGCGCACACCGCGGCCAGCACGCCCCACACCGTGAGCACCGCGACCCCGAACCAGTCCACCGACACCGTCATGGCCTGGGTCAGCGACTCGGTGAGCGCGCCGGCCGGGGTGAGGCGGGCGATCCACTGCAACGCGGTGGGAACGGCCTCGGTCTCCAGCGTCAGCGCGCCGAAGCCCGCGAACACGAACCACAACAGGTTGGCGGCGGCCAGCACGATCTCGGCGCGCAGGGTCCCGCCCAACAGCAGGCCGAGCGCGGCGAAGCAGACGGTGCCGAGCGCGATGATGACCGCACCCAACAGCAACCCCATCGGGTCCGGCCGCCAGCCCAGCGCCAATCCGATGCCGCCCAGCAGCACCGCCTGCAGGAACACCACCGCGACCACGGCCATCGACTTGCCGGCGATGATGCCCCACACCGGCAGCGCGGTCGCGCCCAGGCGTTTGAGGGCGCCGTAGCGCCGGTCGAAGGCCACCGCGATGGCCTGCCCGGTGAAGGCGGTCGAGATCAGCGCCAGCGCCATGATGGCCGGCACGAACACCGCCGGGCGGTCGTCGCCGAAGGATCCCAGTGGCAGCAGGACCAGGCCCACCAGCAGGGTGATCGGGATGAACATGGTCAACAGCAGCTGCTCGCCGTTGCGCAACAACAGCTTGAGTTCGAGGCCGAATTGCGCAAACAGCATCCTGGCGACCGTGTTCGGTCGCGGATCCGGGGTGAATGTTCCTGCTGGGAACAGCGTTTCGCTCATTGCCGCAACTCCCGTCCGGTGAGGTCGAGGAAGACGTCCTCCAGGCTGCGCTGCTCGACCCGCATATCGGTGGCCAGCACGTTCAGCCGCGCGCACCACGCGGTGACCGTTGCCAGCACCTGCGGTTCGATGGGGCCCTCGACCAAATACTCACCGGCGGCCACCTCGGCCGCCCGATAGTTCTCCGGCAGCGCCGAGATCAGCAGCGCCAGGTCCAACTTGTGGGGTGCCCGGAACCGCAGCTGCCCCTCGGCCCCGGCACGGGTCAACTCGGCGGGGGTGCCCGCGGCCACCTGCCGGCCGCGGTCGATGATCACGATCCGATCCGCGAGTTCCTCGGCCTCCTGCAGGTGATGCGTCGTCAGCACGATCGTCACGCCGTCCCGCCGCAGGGCGTTGATCAACTCCCACACCACCAGCCGGGCGTGGGCGTCCAACCCGGCGGTCGGCTCGTCGAGGAAGACCAATTCGGGGCGGCCCACCAGGGCGCACGCCAGGGCCAGCCGCTGCTGCTGACCGCCGGAGAGTCGGCGGTAGGTGGTGCGCGCCGAGTCGGCGAGACCGAGCGTGTGGAGCAGCCAGGCCGGATCCAGCGGGTCGGCGGCATACGCGGCGACCAGGTTGAGCATCTCGCCGGCCCGCGCCGCGGGGTAGCCGCCGCCACCCTGCAACATCACCCCGATCCGGGCTCGCAGCTGCGCGTTGTCGGTGAACGGGTCGAGTCCGAGCACCTCGATGGTCCCGGCGTCGGGACGGATGAAGCCCTCGCACATCTCGACGGTGGTGGTCTTGCCGGCGCCGTTGGGTCCGAGCAGCGCGAGCACTTCGGCGCGTTGCACGTCGAGGTCGAACCCCGACACGGCCGCGGTGGCTCCGTAGCTTTTGGTGACCCCGCGCAGCCGCAGCGGAAGCGGGGCGGTGGTGCCAGTCGAACTCACGGAGACTCAGCGTAGGCGTCGGGGGGACCGTTGCGTGAATTCACCGGCGCTGGGTCGGCGTCGCGCTCGGTCAGGGCACGCCAGGGCAGCCGGTGGTAGGTGAGGGCGATCATCAGCGCCACGATCACGGTGCTGGCCAGCGTGGCGTCGATGATTTGGAACAGCGCGAAGCGGTCCCCGTTCGCGGTGGGGCCGAAGATGCCGACGATCAGGGTCCCGCCGATCGCCGCTATTCGGAATCCCGGCCGGGTGGCCCAGGCCGCCAGCGGGATGATCGCCCACAGCAGGTACCAGGGCTGGACGACGGGAAAGAGCAGCACCGTGGCGCCGAGCGCGACGCCGAGGCCGCCGACCGGATGCAACCGGCCGCGGAACACCGCCAGCAGCAGCCAGGTGACGACCACCATGATGATGCCGACGCCGATGCTGCGGGTCAGCGACAGGATCGCGGTGGTGTGGTCGCCGAGCCCCAGCAGGATGCCCACCTGGCCGGTGCCCAACGCCAGCAGGGTCGGTGGCGACATCCAACTGCGCACCACATTGGCGGTGCCCAGGGTCGACAACCACCCGAAGCCCAGACCGCTGGCCCAGCCGATGAGCGCCATCACCGCCAACGACAGCACCCCAAGCAGGCCGCTGGCCAGGAAGAACGCCCGGATCGTGCTACCCCAACGGCGTCCCAGCGCCATCGCCACGAAGCCCAGTGCCAGCAGCGACGGCAGCTTCACCTGCGAGGACAGCGTGATGAGTACGGCGCCCAGGATGAGCATGGCCGCCGGTGCCCACCGCTGCGTGGTCAGCGGTAACAGTGGTCGGGGGACCAGCCGGCGAGCCGAATCGATGCCGCGCAGCGCGAACTCCGCGCCGGCCAGCATCAGGCCGAGCATCAGGGCCTCGTTGTGGATCCCGGCCACCAGGTGCATGACCAGCAGCGGGTTGGCCGCGCCGAGCCACAGCGCGCTGACCTCGGCGACCCCGCAACGGCGGGCCAGCCGCGGGGTGGCCCATACGATGAGCGCGACGCCCAGCAACACCAGCAGTCGATGGCAGAGCACCGCGGCGACGATGTTCTCGCCGGTCAGCTCCGAGATGCCCGAGCCGATCCAGAGGAACAACGGACCGTACGGCGCGGGGGTTTCGCGCCACAGGCTGGGCACCGACAGCGTGAACACGTGGTCGAGGCCCAGGCCGGGGGCGGGACCCACCCGGTAGGGGTCCTGACCGTTGTGCGCGATCTGGCTCTGCGCCAGGTACGAGTAGACGTCCTTGCTGTACATCGGGGGTGCCATCAGCAGCGGCGCGATCCACAGCAGCAGCGTGCGGTCGAGCTGACCGCGCGTCATGCGGCGCTTGCCCAGCGCGAACCGGCCCAGCATCAGCCAGGCCAGGGCCATCATCACGGCCCCGGTGGTGGTCATGGTGAGGGAGACCGTCTGGATTCGGGAGGGCAGGTTCAGCAACCGCACCCCGAAGGTGGGGTCCTGCATCACCGGGCGGGCGCCGGCGCCGAGCGCGCCGATGGCCATCAGGATGGTGCCGGTGGCCCCGAACAGTCGGGTCCGGCGCAGCGCCACGAGTTCGGCGTCGCCGAGCGGTGTGCCGACGGTGCGCTCGTCGCCGTGCCAACCGGCAATCGACGTGCTGAGCGAACGAAGGCGGGCTGCCACGGGGGCAGCTTAGTCGCCACCGGGCGGGCACCCGGGCGTGGGCGACCGGACGTCGCTTAACATTCCCTGGCGGCGCTGTGAGTATCGCGACCCTCGGGTAAGGGTGCCCTTGCTGGACCCGCCTGCCGAATTGCGTCACACTGGTGTTGTGAAAATACGTCCGACGGTTCAGCGCGCACTCGATGCGCCGCTGCATGCCCAGGACGGTGACACCCGCAGCGCCATCGTCCGGCTACTGCTGGAGTCCGGACCCGTCACCGCCAGCCAGGTCAGCGCGCAGCTTGGATTGTCCGCGGCGGGCGTCCGTCGTCACCTCGACGCATTGATCGAGGCCGGCGACGCCCAAGCGAACGCCGCGGCGGCCTGGCAGCAGGCGGGCCGGGGTCGCCCGGCCAAGCGTTATCAACTCACCGCGGCCGGGCGCGCCAAGCTCGAGCACACCTACGACGACCTGGCGTCGGCGGCCATGCGTCAGCTCCGAGAAATCGGTGGTGAGCAGGCCATTCGTCAGTTCGCGCGGAGCCGGATCGACACCATCCTGGCAGGGGTGGACCCGGTGACGAGCGACCGTGACGAAGACGTCGAGGCAGGCGCCGAGCGGGTTGCCGAAGCGCTGAGTCAGGCCGGATACGCCACCACCACCTCGCGGGTGCAGGGACCCATCGAGGGTGTGCAGATCTGCCAGCATCACTGCCCGGTGTCCCACGTCGCCGCGGAGTTCCCTGAACTGTGTGACGCCGAAAAGGCCGCGATGGCCGACCTGCTCGGCACCCACGTGCAGCGTCTGTCGACGATCGTCAACGGGGATGTTGCGTGTACCACCCATGTGCCGCTGAGTCCGGTACGGGCTTAGGGCGGCCACTGCAGCACATGAGCACGACCTCCGGCCCGCAGCCCAGTGGCCGGAGTAAACGAGAGAACCGAGAGAGCAGAAGGAGTGTGTCGTAAATGACACTCACACCGGACGTCGGGCACGCCCCCGAGGCCTTGACCCAAGAGGAAACGATCGCCTCGCTGGGTAACTACGACTACGGCTGGGCCGACTCCGACGCCGCGGGTGCCGCCGCCCAGCGCGGACTTTCCGAGGCAGTGGTGCGTGACATCTCGGCGAAGAAGAACGAGCCCGAGTGGATGCTCGACATCAGGCTGAAGGCGCTGCGCACCTTCGAGAAGAAGCCGATGCCCAAGTGGGGGTCCGAGCTCGACGGCATCCACTTCGACAACATCAAGTACTTCGTGCGCTCGAGCGAGAAGCAGGCCGCCACGTGGGACGACCTGCCCGAGGACATCAAGAACACCTATGACCGGCTCGGCATCCCCGAGGCCGAGAAGCAGCGGTTGGTCTCCGGTGTCGCCGCGCAGTACGAGTCCGAGGTCGTCTACCACTCGATCCGCGAGGATCTCGAGGCCCAGGGCGTCCTCTTCCTGGACACCGACACCGCCCTGCGCGAGCAGCCGGAGATCTTCAAGAAGTACTTCGGGACCGTGATTCCGGCCGGTGACAACAAGTTCTCCGCGCTCAACACCGCGGTGTGGTCCGGCGGTTCCTTCATCTACGTGCCGCCGGGTGTGCACGTCGACATCCCGCTGCAGGCCTACTTCCGGATCAACACCGAGAACATGGGTCAGTTCGAACGCACGCTGATCATCGTCGACGAGGGTGCCTACGTGCATTACGTCGAGGGCTGCACCGCACCGATCTACAAGAGCGACTCGCTGCACAGCGCCGTCGTGGAGATCATCGTCAAGCCCGGTGGCCGGTGCCGCTACACGACCATCCAGAACTGGTCGAACAACGTCTACAACCTGGTCACCAAGCGCGCCCGCGCGGAGGCCGGCGCCACCATGGAGTGGGTCGACGGCAACATCGGCTCCAAGGTCACCATGAAGTATCCGGCGGTCTGGATGACCGGCGAGCACGCCAAGGGTGAGGTGCTCTCGGTGGCGTTCGCCGGCGAGGGCCAGCATCAGGACACCGGTGCCAAGATGCTGCACCTGGCGCCGAACACGTCGTCGAACATCGTGTCGAAGTCGGTGGCGCGCGGCGGTGGCCGAGCGTCCTACCGCGGGCTGGTGCAGATCAACAAGGGTGCCTACGGCTCGCGCTCCAGCGTGAAATGCGATGCGCTGCTGGTCGACAACATCAGCCGGTCGGACACCTATCCGTATGTCGACATCCGCGAGGACGACGTCACGATGGGCCATGAGGCCACGGTGTCGAAGGTCAGCGAGGATCAGTTGTTCTACCTGATGAGTCGCGGCCTGACCGAGGACGAGGCCATGGCGATGGTGGTCCGCGGCTTCGTGGAACCGATCGCCAAGGAGCTCCCGATGGAATATGCGCTGGAGCTCAACAGGCTGATCGAGCTGCAGATGGAAGGCGCGGTCGGCTAGTGACTGGAATCAATCTGACCGAGGCTGCCGAAGGGATCGTCAAGAACAAGGGGGAGCAGTTCGCCTCGTTCGACGTCGATGCCTTTGAGGTGCCCGGTGGCCGCGACGAACTGTGGCGCTTCACCCCCCTGAAACGACTGCGCGGATTGCACGACGGTTCGGCGGTGCCCACCGGCACCGCCGCCATCACCGTCGCGGAGCAGCCCGGCGTCACGGTGGAAACCGTGCAGCGCGGCGACGACCGGTTGGGTGACGGCGGCGTACCCGGCGATCGTGTTGCCGCCCAGGCGTTCTCGTCGTTCGAATCGGCCACGATCGTGTCGGTCGCGCGCGATACCGAAGTCGCCGAGCCGATCGAGATCGACATCAGCGGACCCGGCGTCGACAAGGTGGCCTACGGCCATCTGCAGATCCGGGTGGCGGAGTTGTCCCGGGCGACCGTGGTGGTCGACCTGCGCGGCAGCGGCGTCTACGCCGACAACGTCGAGATCATCGTCGGCGACTCGGCCGGTCTCGGAGTGATCTGGATCGCCGACTGGGCCGATGACACGGTGCACGTCAGCGCCCACCACGCGACGCTCGGCAAGGACGCGGTGCTCGGGCACGTCAACGTCACCCTCGGTGGGGACGTGGTGCGGACCTCGGCAACGGTGCGCTACACCGGGCCCGGTGGCGATGCGAAACTGCTGGGCACCTACTTCGCCGACGACGGGCAGCACTTCGAATCTCGGTTGCTGGTCGACCATTCCCAGCCCAACTGCAAATCGGATGTGCTCTACAAGGGCGCGGTGCAGGGCGATCCGGACTCGAAGAAGCCCGATGCGCACGCGGTGTGGATCGGCGACGTGCTGATCCGTGCCGAGGCCACCGGCACCAACACCTTCGAGATCAACCGCAACCTGCTGCTGACCGACGGCGCCCGCGCCGACTCGGTGCCCAACCTGGAGATCGAGACCGGCGAGATCGTCGGCGCCGGACACGCCAGCGCCACCGGACGTTTCGACGATGAGCAGCTGTTCTACCTGCGGGCCCGCGGTATTCCCGAGGATCAAGCCCGTCGTCTGGTCGTCCGCGGCTTCTTCGCCGAGATCATCGCCAAGATCGCCGTACCCGAGGTGCGTGAGCGACTGACCGAAGCCATTGAAAAAGAACTAGAGATCACGGAATCGAGAACCCCCCAGCCATGACCACATTGGAAATCAAGGACCTGCACGTCTCCGTCACCGCGCCCGACCAGGGTGACATCCCGATCCTCAAGGGGGTCGACCTGACCGTGCGCTCGGGCGAGACCCATGCGGTGATGGGCCCCAACGGCTCCGGGAAGTCGACCCTGTCCTACGCGGTCGCCGGCCACCCCAAGTACACCGTCACCTCGGGTTCGATCACCTTCGACGGCCAGGACGTGCTGGAGATGAGCATCGACGAAAGAGCCCGTGCGGGCCTCTTTCTCGCCATGCAGTACCCGATCGAGGTGCCCGGCGTGTCGATGTCGAACTTCCTGCGCACCGCCGTCACCGCGGTCCGCGGCGAGGCGCCGAAGCTGCGGAACTGGATCAAAGAGGTCAAGCAGGCCATGCAGGCCCTCGACATCGACGCGGCGTTCAACGAGCGCAGCGTCAACGAGGGTTTCTCCGGCGGTGAGAAGAAGCGCTTCGAGATCCTGCAACTGGGGCTGCTCAAGCCCAAGATCGCCATCCTCGACGAGACCGACTCCGGTCTGGACGTCGACGCGCTGCGGGTGGTCAGCGACGGGGTCAACAGCTACGCCAAGGAGACCAACGCCGGCGTCCTGCTGATCACCCACTACACCCGGATCCTGCGCTACATCCAGCCGCAGTTCGTGCACGTGTTCGTCGACGGACGCATCGTCGAATCCGGCGGGCCCGAGCTGGCCAACGAACTCGAAGAGAATGGCTACGAGCGCTTCACGCAGGCCGCCGCAGCCGGGGCTTAGGGAGGCGTCATGACCGCCTCCGTGGGGCTCGACGCGGCGACGCTGGCCGGAATCAGGGCCGACTTCCCGATCCTGAGCCGGGTGATGCGCAGCGGTAATCAGTTGGCGTATCTGGATTCCGGCGCCACCTCGCAGAAGCCGCTGCAAGTGCTCGACGCCGAACGTGAGTTCCTGCTCACCTCCAACGGCGCGGTGCACCGCGGCGCGCACCAGTTGATGGAGGAATCCACCGACGCCTACGAGCAGGGCCGCGACGACATCGCGGCGTTCGTGGGTGCCGACGCGAACGAGTTGGTGTTCACCAAGAACGCCACCGAGGCGCTCAACCTGGTGTCGTACGCGGTGGGCGACAGCCGGTTCGACCGGGCGCTGGGTCCCGGCGACGTCATCGTGATCACCGAGGCCGAACACCACGCGAACCTGATCCCATGGCAGGAGTTGGCGCGTCGCACGGGTGCCGAGTTGGCCTGGTATTCGGTGGTTCCCGACGGGCCCGACGCGGGTCGGCTCGACCTGGACTCGCTGCAACTCGACGAGCGGGTGAAGGTCGTGGCGTTCACGCACCACTCGAATGTCACCGGCGCGATCAGCCCGGTGGCCGAACTGGTGCGCCGGGCCCGGGCCGTCGGCGCGCTGACGGTGCTCGACGCGTGCCAGTCGGTGCCGCAGCAGCCGGTCGACTTCCAGGCCCTCGAGGTCGACTTCGCGGCGTTCTCGGGGCACAAGATGCTGGGTCCGACCGGCATCGGTGTGCTGTATGGCCGCGGCGAGTTGCTGAACGCGCTGCCACCGTTTCTGACCGGCGGCTCGATGATCGAAACCGTCACCATGGAGCACACCACCTACGCGGCGGCGCCGCAGCGCTTCGAAGCCGGCACGCCGATGACTTCGCAGGTGGTGGGCTTGGCGGCCGCGGCGCGGTATCTGCGGGCGTTGGGCATGGACACCGTGGAGGCGCACGAGCGTGAGCTCGTGGCGGCCGCGCTGGATGGCTTGGCCGGGGTGCCGGGGGTGCGCATCATCGGACCCACCACGCTGGTCGACCGCAGCTCACCGGTGAGTTTCGTGGTGGATTCGGTGCACGCCCACGACGTCGGCCAGGTGCTCGACGACGAGGGCGTGGCCGTGCGGGTCGGACATCATTGCGCATGGCCGTTGCACCGCAAGTTCGGGATCGCGGCCACCGCGCGGGCCTCGTTCGCGGTGTACAACACACTCGACGAGGTCGACCGCCTGATCGCCGGGGTGCGTCGGGCCGTGGAGTTCTTCGGCGGCCGCTGATGCGAATGGAACAGATGTACCAGGAAGTCATCCTGGACCACTACAAACACCCGCACCACCGCGGCCTACGCGAACCGTTCGCGGCCGAGGTCTACCACGTGAACCCGACCTGCGGTGACGAGGTGCGCTTGCGCGTCGCGCTGTCCGAGGACGGGGAGACCGTGACCGACGTGTCCTACGACGGCCAGGGGTGTTCGATCAGCCAGGCCGCGACTTCGGTGCTGACCGATCAGGTGATCGGGCAGACTGTGGGGGACGCCTTGAAGACGGTGGCCTCGTTCACGGAGATGATTTCCTCGCGGGGCAACGTTGTAGGCGACGAGGATGTAATAGGTGATGGCATCGCGTTCGCGGGTGTGGCCAAGTACCCGGCGCGCGTGAAGTGCGCGCTGCTGGGCTGGATGGCCTTCAAGGATGCTGTGACACAAGCGAGCGAGGAGAGATCATGAGTGAAACCACCAGTGACGATGTGGTTGCCGACCTGCATGAGGCCATGCACGACGTGGTGGACCCCGAACTGGGCATCAACGTCGTCGACCTCGGCCTGGTCTACGGGCTCAACGTGGAGGAGGGCGAAACCGGGCCGGTCGCACTGATCGACATGACGCTGACCTCGCCGGCGTGCCCGCTGACCGACGTCATCGAGGATCAGTCGCGGCAGGCGTTGGTGGGCTCCGGGCTGGTCAACGAGATCAAGATCAACTGGGTCTGGAACCCGCCGTGGGGACCGGACAAGATCACCGACGACGGCCGCGAGCAGTTGCGCGCCCTCGGCTTCACCGTTTGACCGGGAAGCTCTGATCCGTCGCTCAGCCGCGCGAGGCGCGGCTGGATGTCATGCGCACCATGATGCTGGTCATGGATCCGCCCCAGCACACCCGCTACCGCAAGATCGTTGCGAAGGTGTTCACCCCGGCCTCGGTGGCGAAGCTGGAGGACGAGATTCGCGCCCGGGTGACCCGCACCATCGACAAATTCATCGAGAACGGGTCATGCGACTTCGTCGAGGACGTCGCCGTCCCGATCCCGCTGGGCGTGCTCATGGAGCTGATGGGCGTGCCCGAAGACGACATGCAGACCTGGTTCGACTGGACCGAGCGGATCGAGAAGGCGGTCCGGGTGCCGGAATCCTCGGCCGCCCTCGATGTGTTCGGTGAGATGGGTGCGTATCTGGCCCAGCAGATCGAGCGGCAGACCGAGGAAGCCGTCGAGGACTCGCTGGTGATGCGGCTACGAAACGCCGAGGTCGACGGCGAGCAGCTCAACGAACTGGAAATCGTCGCCGTGTTCGGACTGTTGGCGTTCGCGGGTAACGACACCACCCGCAACACCAGCGCCACCGGGTTGCTCACCCTGCTGAAACATCCGGACGCCCTGCAGCAGCTCTACGACGATCAGAGCCTGCTGCCCAACGCCATCGAGGAGATCCTGCGCTGGACCACGGTGGTGCAGTGGTTCGCCCGCACGGCCACCCGCGATGTCGAGGTCGGCGGTAAGACCATCGCCGAAGGCGACAAGGTCGTCCTGTGGTACGGCAGTGGATCGCGCGACGAGGCCGTGTTCGACAACGCCGGCGCCTTCGACATCCACCGCCCCAAGCCCGATCATCAGGCATTCGGCGGCGGCGGACGACACTTCTGCCTCGGCGCCAGCCTGGCCCGCCTGGAACTGCGGGTCACGTTCGAGGAGGTGCTGCGCCGGATGAAGAACATCGAACTGGCCGGCACCCCGGAACTCGTGCCGTCGCACTGGGCGCACGGGCTGACCAAGCTGCCGATCAGCTTCACCCCGGGCCCGCGGCTGGCCGCGGACGAATGAGATTGACTGTCGCGCACTAGCTTTCGGTACGATCTCAATCCGGGACGAGCACCTGCGTCAGGACGGTTCCCAACGACCGGCGCAGGTGCTCGACATCCGGTAACGGCTGGGTCTGCTGGTACCCGGTCAGGATGAAGGTGGTGAGCCGCGCGATGGTCTCGGCCTCGTCCGGGTTGCCGTGCAGGCGCAGCACGGTGTCATAGGTGACCTGGTAGCGCTGTTCGTCGACGGTGGATTGAATCTGACGGACCTCCGCGTCACTGTGGGACCAGGCGCGGATGGCTGCTTCAGCGCGGTGGGGGAGGTCGCAGGCCATCTCCACAAGGGTGTTCAGCGACAGCTGTGGATCATCGAGCCGACGGGCGGTGTTGGCCAGGTTCAACGTGCGGTCGTTGAGCCAGGATTCGAGCAGTTCGGTCTTGAAGCGGGCCCAGCTGCCGAAGTAGTGATAAAACGAACCGGTCGTAACCTGTAGCCGACGGCACAGCGGCGTCAACTTGAGGCCGCCGTGATCGGCTTCGGCCAGCACGTCGATGGCCGCCGAGAAATAATCCGTGCGGTCCACGATCTTGTGCATGCCCCTACCCATCCGTTTCGACCCGGCGCGACGCTCAGGATAAGCATGTGCGAGGCGGATCAGTCGTGAAGCGTCAACGCACCTGTCGGACAGTTGGCGACGGCTTCCTTCGCCGCGTCGAGGTCTTCGGGGGCCACCTTCGCCGTGCGAACCTGGGCCTGCCCGTCGTCCCCGACTTGGAATACGTTGGGTGCGCTGGCCTCACACATCCCGGTGCCGATGCATTTGTCCAGATCGACTGCGACGTCCGCCATGGCGCTCAGGCCTCTGTCCGCGGTCCCGGAGTGAACGTCACCGGCAGCGTCGTCAGGCTGTACGCCCAGTTCGACGGCAGCAACTCGGGAGTGCCGGCGAGTTTCAGGTCCTTCATTCGGCTCAGCACCGCTTCGAAGATGAGGCGCAGTTGTAGGCGCGCGAGGCTCGCGCCGAGGCAGAAGTGTCGTCCGCCGCCGCCGAACGCCTGATGATCGGGCTTGGGGCGGTGGATGTCGAAGGTGCCGGCGTTGTCGAACACGGCCTCGTCACGTGATCCGCTGGCGTACCACATGACGAGCTTGTCTCCCTCGGAGATCTGCTGGCCGCCCAGTTCGACGTCTCGGGTGGCCGTGCGGGCGAACCACTGCACCACCGAAGTCCAGCGCAGGATCTCCTCGATGGCGCCCGGAATCAGCGTCGGATCAGCGTAAAGCTCGCGCAAAGCATCGGGATGCTCGAGCAGGGTCTGCAACCCGATGGCCGCGGTGTTGCGGGTGGTGTCATTGCCGGCGAAGGTCAGCAGGCCGAAGAACATGACGATCTCCACGTCGGTCAGTTCCTGGCCGTCTATCTCGGCATTGCGCAGGCGCATCACCAATGAATCCGCGACGGCGTCCTTCGACTGGCGCTCGACCTGTTGGGCCAGATAGGCGCCCATGTCGGCGAAGACCTCCACGCCCGCGTTGGGCTCCGGCGATCGGATGCCCTGCTCGATTTTGTCCGTCCAGTCGTAGAACAGCCGCATGTCCTCCTCTGGTGCGTCCATCAGCTCCATGAGGATCAGCAGCGGGATGGGGACGGCGATGTCCTCGACGTAGTCGCAGTGGCCCGCCTCGATGACCTTGTCGATGGTTCGGTGGACCCGGGCGCGAATGCCGTCCTCCATTTTCGCCACCGACGCAGGGGTGAACACCCTCGCCAGGATCTTGCGGTAGCGCGTGTGCGTGGGCGGATCCATGACGTTCAACATGTTGCCGATCACATCCAACTGCAGCAGCTGGTCGGGATGGATGAACAGCCCGCCCTTGCGACTGGAGAACGTGTCGGTGTCGTGGCTGACCGCACTGATCTCGGCGTGGCCGAACAACGACCAGCAGCCGGTGCCGTCTCCCAGGGGGTTCCAGTGCACCGGCGCTTCGCGTCGCATCCGCTTGAACAGCTCGTGCGGCGGGCCGGCAGCCCACCAGTGCGGATCGAAAACGTTGACCTCCGCCACCGCCGAATTGGGGTCGGTCGCCTGCAGCTTCGTCGCCATGATCCTTCTCCCGTTCGTCCGCCTAACGAAACATAGATTATGTTACAGTTGGCTGGGTCACAAGCAACGGTGCGAGCCGGAACGGTCATAACGCGCGCCAGCTACCATGGGTCCGACAGCGCCGAACAGCGCGAACTGCTCGGACCGGGAACAGGCCGCGTAGCCACAACGTTAGGACTGGCGTGAGCACACAAGACATCACCGCCGATAAATTCAACGAGGTCATCACCGGCAACGACATCGTGCTGGTGGACTTCTGGGCGTCGTGGTGCGGACCTTGTCGCGCCTTCGCCCCGACGTTCGCGAAGTCCGCGGAGCAGCATCCCGACGTGGTCTTCGCCAAGGTCGACACCGAGGCCGAGCAGGAACTCGCCGCGGCCGCGGAAATCCGCTCGATCCCGACGCTGATGGCCTTCAAGAAGGGCAAGCTGGTCTTCAACCAGGCCGGCGCGCTGCCGCCGCAGGCCCTGGAAGAGCTGATCCAGCAGGTCAAGAGCTTCGACATCGACGCCGCCATGCAGGAGCAGCCGGCCGACGGCGACGCCAAGGATCTCTGAGCGCACGCTGCTGTGCCCGGCGCACGCGATAGCGTGCTCTGGTGAGCGCTGATTCGGAGTTCGTCAAAGTCGACCACCCGCGCGCCGGTGTCGCGCAGATCACCCTGAACCGGCCCGAGCGGATGAACTCGATGGCCTTCGACGTGATGGTCCCGTTGCGCCGCGTGCTCGACGAGGTCAAGCACGACAACGCGGTCCGCGCCGTGATCCTCACCGGGGCCGGCGCCGGATTCTCCTCGGGCGCCGACCACAAGTCGGCCGGCAGTGTCCCGCATGTCGAGGGCCTGACCCGGCCCACCTTCGGCCTTCGTTCGATGCAGGTGCTCGACGAGGTGATCCTGGGCCTGCGGCGGCTGCATCAGCCGGTGATCGCCGCGGTCAACGGGGCCGCGATCGGGGGCGGGCTGTGTCTGGCGCTGGCCTGCGACATCCGGGTGGCCGGTGCCGGTGCCTACTTCCGGGCCGCCGGGATCAACAACGGTCTCACCGCCAGCGAGTTGGGGCTCAGCTTCCTGCTACCGCGCGCGATCGGCACCTCGCGTGCGTTCGAGATCATGCTCACGGGCCGCGACGTCGACGCCGCCGAGGCCGAACGCATCGGTCTGGTGTCTCAGCAGGTCGCCGACGCCGACCTGCTGCCGACCTGCCTGGACATGGCGCAGCGCATCGCGGCGTTCTCCCGGCCGGGAATCGAGTTGACGAAGCGCACGCTATGGAGTGGACTGGACGCCGCTACCCTGGAAGGGCATATGCAGGCGGAAGGCCTGGGGCAGCTTTATCTGCGCCTGCTCACCGGGAACTTCGAAGAAGCGGTGGCCGCGCGCGCGGAGCAGCGAGCACCGATCTTCACCGACGACAAGTAACTTTTCGACCGATTGAGCAGGAGCACAGTTCGTGATCACCGCAACGGACCTGGAGGTCCGCGCCGGCGCGCGCACGCTGCTCCTTGCCGACGGTCCGGCGCTACGGGTTCAGCCCGGCGACCGCATCGGTCTGGTCGGGCGCAACGGCGCGGGTAAGACCACCACCATGCGCATCCTGGCCGGTGAGGGCGAACCGTACGCCGGCACCGTGTCGCGCATCGGCGAGGTCGGCTATCTGCCGCAGGACCCCAAGGAAGGTGACCTCGACATCCTGGCCCGCGACCGGGTGCTGTCGGCGCGCGGTCTCGACACTCTGCTCACCGATCTGGAGAAGCAGCAGGTGCTGATGGCCGAGGTGGCCGACGATCAGGCGCGCGACAAGGCCGTCCGGCGCTACGGTCAGCTCGAGGAGCGCTTTGCCGCCCTCGGTGGCTATGCCGCCGAGAGCGAGGCCGGCCGGATCTGCGCGAGTCTGGGGCTGCCGGAGCGGGTGCTGACCCAGCCGCTGCGCACGCTCTCGGGCGGTCAGCGTCGCCGCATCGAGCTGTCCCGGATCCTGTTCGCCGCATCGGACACCGGATCCGGCTCGGCCACCACGCTGCTGCTCGATGAGCCCACCAACCACCTCGATGCCGACTCGGTCGGCTGGCTGCGCGACTTCTTGAAGAACCACGCCGGGGGGCTGGTGATGATCAGCCACAACGTCGACCTGCTGGCCGACGTCGTCAACCGGGTGTGGTTCCTCGACGCGGTGCGCGGCGAGGCCGACGTCTACAACATGGGCTGGCATAAGTACCTCGATGCGCGGGCCACCGATGAGCAGCGCCGGCGCCGGGAACGCGCCAACGCCGAACGCAAGGCCTCGGCATTGCGCACCCAAGCCGCCAAGATGGGCGCCAAGGCCACCAAAGCCGTTGCGGCGCAGAACATGTTGCGTCGCGCCGAGCGAATGATGGCGGCCCTGGACGACGAGCGGGTGGCCGACAAGGTGGCCCGGATCAAGTTCCCGACCCCGGCGCCGTGCGGCCGTACCCCGTTGGTGGCCAAGGGCCTCACCAAGAACTACGGCTCACTCGAGGTGTTCACCGGCGTCGACCTGGCGATCGACCGCGGATCCCGCGTGGTGATCCTGGGTCTCAACGGCGCCGGCAAGACCACCCTGCTGCGGCTGCTGGCCGGCACCGAGATCCCGGACGCCGGCGCGCTGGAACCCGGACACGGTTGCAAGATCGGCTACTTCGCCCAGGAGCATGACACCCTCGACGACCACGCGACGGTCTGGGAGAACATCCGGCACGCGGCCCCCGACACCGGCGAGCAGGATTTGCGCGGGATACTCGGCGCCTTCATGTTCACCGGTGCGCAACTCGACCAGCCGGCGGGCACGCTGTCCGGTGGCGAGAAGACCCGGCTGGCGCTGGCGGGTCTGGTGGCCTCGACGGCCAACGTGCTGTTGCTCGACGAGCCGACGAACAACCTCGATCCCGCGTCCCGCGAGCAGGTCCTCGATGCGCTGCGCAGCTATCTCGGCGCGGTGGTGCTGGTGACGCACGACCCGGGTGCCGCCGAGGCGTTGGACCCGCAGCGGGTGGTGCTGCTTCCGGACGGGACCGAGGATTTCTGGTCCAACGACTACCGGGACTTGATCGAACTCGCTTGACGCCGACCGCGTTCGGCGCAGCGGGTTTCGCCGATTCGGGTGGTATCTGCGCGGCGCGGTTCTACCCTGGATGAGGTCGGGGACCTGTCACAGGGGGGAGGGCCTCAATGACGAAGCCGAACAAGGCGCGCGATCAGTTGCTCGGCGATCTGCGCAGCGCCTACGAGGCCGGCGCCAGCATCCGGACGCTGGTCGCGAACACGGGTCGGTCCTACGGGTCGATCCACGCGATGCTGCGCGAATCGGGCACCACCATGCGCAGCCGCGGCGGACCCAACCACCGGACCCGCCGGGCCAGCTGAACGGGACCCCCGCTACTGCGGTTGGCGCACCGAATCCTCGACCAGATCCAGCACCGCGCTCAGCTTCGTCGGATCATCTCCGGAAGCCAACCGCGCGACCAGTCCGTCGAGCACCAGGTCCAGGTACGTCTGCAGCACGTCGCCGGGCACGTCGTCGCGCAGCTTGCCGGCCTGCTTCTGGCGTCGCAGCCGTTCGCTGGTGGCCGCCGACAATTCGGCCGAACGTTCCGCCCAACCCCGGTGAAACACCGGGTCGTTGCGCAGCTTTCGGGCGATCTCCAGCCGGGTGGCCAACCAGTCGAACTGCTCCGGGGCGGCCAGCATGTCGCGCATCACCTGGATCAGCCCCTCGCGGGACGCGACGTCGGCCATCCGCTCGGCGTCCTCGCGTGCCAGCTCGAAAAACAGCGAGTCCTTGTCGCGGAAGTGATGGAAGATCGCACCCCGCGACAACCCGATGGTCTGCTCGAGGCGGCGCACCGTCGCTCTGTCATAGCCGTGTTCGGCAAAGCAGCGACGGGCGCCGTCGAGGATCTGGCGGCGGCGGGCCACCAGATGGTCCGCACTCACTCTGGGCATGGACTATGCCCCCGACTCCCTGACGCCCCCGCTCAGGCCTTCAACATGTTGCGAAGCACGTACTGCAGGATGCCGCCGTTGCGGAAGTAGTCGGCCTCGCCCGGGGTGTCGATGCGGACCACCGCGTCGAACTCCACTCGGCTGGTTTCAGCGCCGTCGGCCTGTTTGGTGGCCGTGACGTGCACGGTCTCCGGCGTCCGGCCGTTGTTGAGCTCCTCGATACCGGTGATGTTGTAGGTCTCGGTGCCGTCGAGCTGCAGTGAGGCGGCGGTTTCACCCGCCGGGAACTGCAGCGGGATGACGCCCATGCCAATGAGATTCGACCGGTGGATGCGCTCGAAGGACTCGGTGATGACCGCGCGCACGCCGAGCAGGCTGGTGCCCTTGGCCGCCCAGTCCCGTGAGGAACCGGAGCCGTACTCCTTGCCGCCGAGGACCACCAGCGGGATGCCGGCAGCCTGGTAATTCTGCGCCGCGTCGTAGATGAACGCCTGCGGGGCGCCCTCCTGGGTGAAGTCGCGGGTGTACCCACCGGCGACGTCATCGAGCAGCTGGTTGCGCAGCCGGATGTTGGCGAAGGTGCCGCGGATCATCACCTCGTGGTTGCCACGCCGCGATCCGAACGAGTTGTAGTTCTTGCGCTCGACGCCGTTGGCCTCCAGGTACTGGGCCGCGGGAGTGCCCTCCTTGATGTTGCCGGCCGGGCTGATGTGGTCGGTGGTGACCGAATCACCCAGTAGCGCAAGGACCTTGGCCCCGTGGATGTCGGACACCGGAGTGGGCTCGGCCTGCATGCCGTCGAAGTACGGGGGCTTGCGCACATAGGTGGACTGCGGATCCCACTCGAAGGTCTTGCCGTCCGGGGTCGGCAGGTTCCGCCACCGGTCGTCACCCTTGAAGACATCGGCGTAGTTCTGCACGAACATCTCGCGGTTGATCGACGAGGCGATGGTGTCGGTGATGTCCTGCTGCGACGGCCAGATGTCCTTGAGGAAGACATCGTTGCCGTCCTTGTCCTGGCCCAGCGGATCACTCTCGAAATCGAAGTCCATCCAGCCGGCCAGCGCGTAGGCGATCACCAGCGGGGGCGACGCCAGGTAGTTCATCTTGGTGTCCGGGTTGATCCGGCCCTCGAAGTTGCGGTTACCCGACAGCACCGCGGCCACCGCGAGGTCGTTGTCGTTGATGGCCTTCGAGATCTCATCCGGCAACGGGCCGCTGTTGCCGATGCAGGTGGTGCAGCCGTAGCCCACCAGGAAGAAGCCCAGCTTCTCCAGGTACGGCCACAGCCCGGCCTTGTCGTAGTAGTCGCTGACGACCTGCGAGCCCGGCGCCATGGTGGTCTTCACCCACGGCTTGGTGGCCAGCCCCTTTTCGACGGCGTTGCGCGCCAGCAGTGCCGCACCGAGCATCACCTCCGGGTTGGAGGTGTTGGTGCACGAGGTGATGGCGGCGATCACGACGGCGCCGTGGTCGAGTTCGAATTCGCCCTGCTCGCTCGACTTCACGGTGACGGGATTGCTGGGACGGCCCTCGACGTGCGTCGCGGCCGATGGCGGCGGCGTGTGGTCGTGGGTCTTGCCGTTGGCGATGAATTCGATGTTGCGTACCGGGTCGCTGGCCGGGAAGGTGTCGTCGACCGCGTCGTCGAGCCTGGTGAACTGCGTGGGGTTGTTCTCTTCGACGTAGTTATGGATATCCCGGCGCCAGGCGTTCTTCGCGTCGCTGAGTGCGATGCGGTCCTGGGGACGCTTCGGTCCGGCGATCGACGGCACCACGCTGGACAGGTCGAGCTCGATGTATTCGGAGTACTTGGGCTCCCGCGAGGGGTCGTGCCACAGGCCCTGTTCCTTGGCGTAGGCCTCGACCAGCGCCAGCTGTTCGTCGCTGCGCCCGGTGAACCGCAGGTAGTTGATCGTTTCCGCGTCGATCGGGAAAATGGCTGCGGTGGAGCCGAATTCGGGGCTCATGTTGCCCAGGGTGGCGCGGTTGGCCAGCGGCACCTCCGCCACGCCGTCGCCGTAGAACTCGACGAACTTGCCCACCACGCCGTGCTCGCGCAGCATCTCGGTGGCGGTGAGCACGATGTCGGTGGCGGTCACACCGGTCTGCCGCTCGCCGGTGAGCTTGAACCCGACGACGCGCGGAATGAGCATCGACACCGGCTGGCCGAGCATCGCGGCCTCGGCCTCGATGCCGCCGACACCCCAGCCCAGCACGCCCAGGCCGTTGACCATGGTGGTGTGGCTGTCGGTGCCCACGCAGGTGTCCGGGTAGGCGACCCCGTCGCGCTGCATGACGACCGGGGCCAGGTACTCGATGTTGACCTGGTGCACGATCCCCGTGCCCGGCGGCACCACCTTGAAGTCGTCGAAGGCGCCCTGACCCCAGCGCAGGAACTGGTAGCGCTCACCGTTGCGCTCGTATTCGATCTCCACGTTGCGCTCGAACGCATCGGCGCGGCCGAACAGGTCGGCGATCACCGAGTGGTCGATCACCAGGTCGGCCGGTGCCAGCGGGTTGACCTTTTCGGGATCGCCGCCGAGGTCGGCGATCGCCTCCCGCATGGTGGCCAGGTCGACGATGCACGGCACCCCGGTGAAGTCCTGCATCACCACGCGCGCCGGGGTGAACTGAATCTCCACACTCGGTTCGGCGCTGGGGTCCCAGTTCGCCAACGCCTCGACGTGCTCCTTGGTGATGTTGGCGCCGTCCTCGGTGCGCAGCAGGTTCTCGGCGAGCACTTTGAGGCTGTAGGGGAGCTTTTCGGTGCCCGGGACCGCGGCAAGGCGGTAGATCTCGTAGCTGTTGTCTCCGACGTTGAGCGTGGCGCGCGCTCCAAACGAATTCATGCTGGTCACATCAACTCCCGGCGTTTAGTTGTCTCGCCGACGGGCTGTGTCGGCGAATCGTACTACTTTAACAGTACGCTTGTACTGCAATGGGGCGGGCGCATTGTGCAGAATTTCACGGCCCTGACAGCAAGTCTTCACCCTGGCGGGGCGCGCTGCCAAACCGGTGCCGCACCCATCGCGTACCGTGCTTTCCATGCTCGGTCCGGAGACGCTGCCCTTGCTTCCGTACGCACCGGTCCTTCCGGTCTTGCCGGCCTATATCCCACCCGATGTCGACATGGACGTGGTGCTGGCCGAGGTGGCCGCCGACGGTGTCAGCGCCGACCCGGCCGACGAGGCCGGCCTGCAGCAGGTGGTGGCGCAGGCCCAGGGGCAGGGCATCGATCTCAAGGTCGTGGTGATCGACACCAATCCGCCGATCGACACCCCCCTGCGCGATATCGCCACCGTGGTCGCCCAGTCCCACCCCGACGCGACGGTGCTGGTGCTGAGTCCGTCGTTCGCGGGCACCCACAGTCAGGTCTTCGACCGGGTCACGCTCGAGGCCGGCGAAGACCTCGCCAAGACGGGCAATCCGGTGCAATCCGCGCAGAATTTCGTGGACCAGTTGAACACCCCCGATTTCCCATGGACCGGGCTCACGATCGTGCTTACCGTCGGCGTATTACTGGCCGCGGTTGTGACGCGTTTCCTGCAAGTCCGCGCAAAGGCCATTGAAGAGCCAAAACCGCAGGCAGACACCGCTTCTGCGGCCTCTGAATGACCGCATAGCGCGTTATTCGGCAAATGCCGCAAGGTCACCATTCGGTCACATTCATTTAATTACGTTCTTGTAATTTGTGACTAAAGTTTCATTAGCGACAGCTGTGACGTACGGTGCGAAGTAAGCCTATTGAGGTAGGTGAGCCTCCTGTGACTGCAGTGGGCGGGGGCCATCGGTTAGAGCTGAGCCATGAGGAGACCGAGTCGAATGAGACGCATGGTGCCCGTACGGGCCGTTTCTCCGGTAGTCACGGTGGCGCTGCTACTCGCCACGGCCGGTCTCGTGCTGCCCGGCACCGCGGCCGCCGAGCCGGATTCGAGCCCCACCAGCGTGGCCGCCCTGATCGCCGACGTGGCCGAGGCCAATCAGCGACTCGACGAGATCGGCGCCCAGATCCAGATCCAGCAGGAGAGCGTCAACAAGGCCCTCGTCGAGGTGCAGACGGCACGCGACAACGCCGCGCTGGCCCAACAGGAGGTCGAACGCAGCGCCGAGGCGGTCAAGGCCGCCAACGCCGCGATCGAGCAGGCGCAGCAGCGTTTCGACAAGTTCGCGGCCGCCACCTACGTCGCGGGACCGTCCGGGTCGTACCTGTCGGCCGGGACGCCGGAGGCAATCGTCGCCACCGCGACCGCCAGCAAGACGCTCGAGGTCAGCTCCGAGCGGGTGATGGCCAACCTGGAGCGCGCCCGCACCGAGCAGGTGAACAAGGAATCGTCGGCGCGGCTGGCCAAGCAGAAGGCCGACGAGGCCGCATCGGCGGCCCAAAGCAGTCAGGACGCCGCGGTTGCGGCCCTCGAGTCCGCCCAGCGCAATTTCGGTGAGCAGCAGTCCCAGGTCACGACGCTGGCGGCCGAGCGGGAGGCGGCCAAGGCCCGGCTCGCCGCGGCCCGGCCCGCTCCAGCTCCCGCGGCGCCGGCGGGGCCGCCGGCCGCATCCGGCGCGTCGGCCCCGGCCCCCGCCGCCGTCGCACCCGGGGACTGGGACCGCAGCCCGGCTGCGGCCGCCGGCGCGGTGCCCTACGGCGATATCAGCCAGTGGGACACCACGTTGCCGATGGTGCCCAGCGCCTTCATGTCCGGCGATCCGATCGCCATCGTGAACACCGTGCTGCAAATCTCGGCGACCTCCGCGCAGGTCACCGCTGATCTCGGACGCAAGTTCCTGGAGAAGATCGGCATCCTCAAGCCGGCCGATACCGGGATCACCAACGGTGTGCTGCCGCGGGTGCACGGCACGCAAGCCGTCGAGTACGTGATCCGGCGCGGCATGTCGCAGATGGGCGTGCCGTACTCCTGGGGTGGCGGAAACGCGGCCGGCCCGAGCCGCGGCATCGACTCCGGGGCCAACACCGTCGGCTTCGACTGCTCGGGCCTGGTGCTCTACGCCTTCGCCGGCGTGGGGATCAAGCTGCCGCACTACTCGGGCTCGCAGTACAACATGGGCCGCAAGATCCCGTCGTCGCAGATGCGCCGCGGTGACGTCATCTTCTACGGCCCCGGCGGCAGCCAACACGTCACGATCTACCTGGGCGACGGGCAGATGCTCGAGGCGCCCTATACCGGTTCACACGTCAAGATCTCGCCGGTTCGCACCAGCGGAATGACGCCCCACGTCGTCCGCTACATCGAATACTGACGAAAGATGTAACTTTATGCGTCACAAGCTGTTTCGCTATCAACGCGCAGTGCTGACGGCGTTGGCGGCGATCATGCTGTCGGCGGCGCTGGCAACGCCGGCGGCGGCGGCGCCCGACGCCGGGCAGTGGGACCCCACCCTGCCCAAGGTGCTCAGCGCCGGCGCTCCCGGCGACCCGTTGGCCATCGCCAACGCCTCGCTCGCGGCCACCGCCCAGGCCACCCAGGCCACCATGGACCTCGGCCGCAAATTCCTCTCCAGCCTGGGCATCGGCGGCTCGCCGGCCACCGTGGCCCCGGGCCGGGTGCGCGGACCGCAGGCCATCGAATACGTGATCCGGCGCGGCGGCACCCAGATGGGGGTGCCGTACTCGTGGGGCGGCGGCAAGCCCACCGGTCCATCCACCGGCATCGACTCCGGGGCGGGCACGGTCGGCTTCGACTGCTCGGGCTTCACCCAGTTCTCCTATGCCGGGGTGGGGGTGCTGATCCCCAAGTACTCCGGCGACCAGTACGACACCGGACGCAAGGTTCCGGTATCGCAGGCCAAGCGCGGCGATCTGTTGTTCTGGGGCCCCGGCGGCAGCCAGCACGTGGCGATCTTCCTCGGCGCCGGCCGGATGTTGGAGGCCTCGGGCAGTGCGGGCAAGGTGACGGTGAGCCCGGTGCGGACCTCGGGTCTGCAGCCTTATGTGGCGCGCATCATCGAGTCCTGACCGCGGCCGACCCCACCGCCGGCGCGGGCCGGCGTTGCTAAGCAAATGCTGATAGCCGGTGGGGCACGTCGACGGATTTCGAACTGCCTGGAATAGTTGAGCCCGGGCAACGGTGTCGCCGCAGGCGTTATGCGCCACACCCGAGTCCGACGGTACGAAACCGTACGCAATGCACGCAGGAGTCTGGAGGACGTAGTCGATGACATCACCAGGTGGGGCGCCCAACTACACGCCGGCACCCGGCGCACACGCGGCCCCGCCGTCGACAGGTGCTCCTGCGGGTCCACCGCCGGGCGGACCGAACGGCTTGGCGGCCGACATGCAGACCATCGAGCGGGCGATCTTCGAGGTCAAGCGCATCATCGTCGGGCAGGATCAGCTCGTCGAGCGGATCCTGGTCGGCCTGCTGGCCAAGGGGCACGTGCTGCTCGAGGGCGTTCCCGGTGTCGCCAAGACGCTGGCGGTCGAGACCTTCGCCAAGGTCGTCGGCGGAACCTTCGCCCGCATTCAGTTCACCCCCGACCTGGTGCCCACCGACATCGTCGGCACCCGGATCTACCGGCAGGGCCGCGAGGAGTTCGACATCGAACTCGGCCCCGTGGTGGTGAACTTCCTGCTGGCCGACGAGATCAACCGCGCGCCGGCGAAGGTGCAGTCCGCGCTGCTGGAGGTGATGGCCGAACGCAAGATCTCGATCGGCGGTAAGACCTACCCGCTGCCCAAGCCGTTCCTGGTGATGGCCACCCAGAACCCGATCGAGAACGAGGGCGTCTACCCGCTGCCCGAAGCCCAGCGCGACCGGTTCCTGTTCAAGATCAACGTCGACTATCCCTCGCCCGAGGAAGAACGCGAGATCATCTACCGGATGGGTGTCACGCCGCCGGAGCCCAAGCAGATCCTCAATCCGGGCGACCTGCTGCGCCTCCAGGAGGTGGCCGCCAACAACTTCGTCCACCACGCACTGGTCGACTACGTCGTTCGGGTCATCACCGCGACCCGCCAGCCCGAGCAGTTCGGCCTCAACGACGTCAAGGCCTGGGTGGCCTTCGGCGCCTCGCCGCGCGCTTCGCTGGGCGTGATCGCCGCCGCCCGGGCCCTGGCCCTGGTGCGTGGCCGCGACTACGTGATCCCGCAGGACGTCATCGAGGTCATCCCGGACGTGCTGCGGCACCGGTTGGTGCTGACCTATGACGCGCTGGCCGACGACATCGCCGCCGAGACCGTGATCAACCGGATCCTGCAGACGGTCGCGTTGCCACAAGTCAATGCCGTTGCGCAGCAGGGCAATTCGGTTCCTGCCGGAGTGCCGGCCGCGGCGGCCAACAGTCGGTGAGTGACTCGCAGTCCAGCCATCCGCCGTCCTTCGCGCGCGGCGAGATCGGCGATCCCAAACTCTCGGCGGCGCTGCGCACCCTGGAGCTCACCGTCAAGCGCAAGCTCGACGGCGTGCTGCACGGCGATCACCTCGGCCTGATCCCCGGTCCCGGCTCCGAGCCGGGGGAGTCGCGGATGTACCAGCCCGGCGACGACGTGCGTCGGATGGACTGGTCGGTGACCGCGCGGACCACCCATCCGCACGTCCGGCAGATGATCGCCGACCGGGAGCTGGAGACCTGGCTGGTGGTCGACATGTCGGCGAGCCTGGACTTCGGCACCACCGGTTGCGAGAAGCGTGACCTCGCGGTGGCGGCCGCGGCGGCGATCACCTACCTCAACAGCGGCGGCGGGAACCGGTTGGGTGCGCTGATCGCCAACGGCGACAAGATCGTTCGCGTCCCCGCGCTCTCGGGCCGGCAACACGAACAGACCATGCTGCGCACCATCGCCACCATGCCCCGGGCACCCCTGGGCGTCCGCGGCGATCTCGCCGCCGCCATCGACGGACTGCGGCGCCCGGAGCGGCGCCGCGGGATGGCCGTGATCATCAGCGATTTCCTCGGCCCGATCAACTGGATGCGGCCGCTGCGCGCCATCGCCGCGCGCCACGAGGTGTTGGGCATCGAGGTGCTCGACCCCCGCGACGTCGAACTACCCGAGGTCGGTGACGTGGTGTTGCAGGACACCGAATCCGGGGTCACCCGCGAGTTCACCATCGATGCCCAACTTCGTCAGGACTTCGAGAACGCCGCGGCGGCGCATCGCCAGGAAGTGGCCCGCACGCTGCGCCGGTGCGGGTCGCCGCTGCTGAGTCTGCGCACCGACCGGGACTGGATCGCCGACATCGTGCGGTTCGTCGCCTCGCGGCGCCGCGGCGCGCTGGCGGGGCGGTAGTGGGGAAGCCATGAGAAAGAAGACTGAGCGTTTATGACCTTGCCGTTGCTCGGGCCGATGTCGCTGGGCGGTTTCGAACACCCGTGGTTCCTGCTGTTCTTCTTCGTCGTCCTCGCCCTTGTCGCGTTCTACATCGTGGTGCAGTTGGCCCGGCATCAGCGGGTGCTGCGGTTCGCCAACATGGAACTGCTGGAAAGCGTGGCGCCCAAACGGCCGTCGCGCTGGCGGCACCTGCCGGCCATCCTGATGGTGGCGGCGCTGACGCTGCTGACGATCGCGATGGCCGGGCCCACCCACGATGTGCGGATTCCCCGCAACCGCGCGGTCGTGATGCTGGTGATCGACGTGTCGCAGTCGATGCGCGCCACCGACGTGGAACCGAGCCGGCTGGCGGCCGCCCAGGAGGCCGCCAAGCAGTTCGCCGACCAGCTCACCCCCGGGATCAACCTGGGGCTGATCTCCTACGCCGGGACCGCCACCGTGCTGGTCTCGCCCACCACCAACCGCGAGGCCACCAAGAACGCGATCGACAAGCTGCAGTTGGCCGACCGCACCGCCACCGGTGAGGCGATCTTCACCTCGCTGCAGTCGATCGCCACGGTGGGCGCGGTCATCGGCGGTGGCGACGAACCGCCGCCGGCCCGCATCGTGCTGATGTCCGACGGCAAGGAGACGGTGCCGTCGAACCCGGACAACCCCAAGGGTGCCTTCACCGCCGCCCGCACGGCCGAGGATCAGGGCGTACCGATTTCGACGGTGTCGTTCGGGACCGCCTACGGCTACGTCGAGATCAACGATCAGCGCCAGCCCGTTCCGGTGGACGACGAGATGCTCAAGCGCATCGCGGACCTCTCCGGCGGCAGCGCCTACACGGCCTCGAGCCTCGTACAGCTCAAGGAGGTGTTCACCTCGCTGCAGGAGCAGATCGGCTACGAGACCATCAAGGGGGACGCCAGCACCGGATGGCTGCGGCTGGGCGCCTTGGTCCTGGCGATCTCGGCGCTGGCGGCCCTGCTGATCAACCGACGGCTGCCCGGCTGAGGACGATTCCGCACAGGCGGTGTCGATTTCGGCGAACGGATACCAAGACGATAAGTTGACGAACATGACCGACACTGCCTCGACCGAAGCCGCCGCCGCCCAGGCCGGTGGGAAGCCGCCGTTCGTCTCGCGATCCGTGCTCGTGACGGGCGGAAACCGGGGGATCGGCCTGGCGATCGCGCAGCGCCTGGCCGCCGACGGGCACCAGGTGGCCGTCACCCACCGCGGCTCCGGGGCGCCCGACGGCTTGTTCGGCGTCGAATGCGATGTCACCGACAACGACGCGGTCGACCGCGCGTTCAAGCAGGTCGAGGAACACCAGGGCGCCGTCGAGGTGCTGGTGTCCAACGCCGGCATCTCCGCCGACGCGTTCTTGATGCGGATGACCGAGGAGCGGTTCGAGAAGGTCATCGACGCCAACCTCACCGGCGCGTTCCGGGTGGCCCAGCGGGCCTCGCGCAGCATGCAGCGCAAGCGGTTCGGGCGCATCATCTTCATCGGTTCGGTGTCCGGGACGTGGGGCATCGGCAACCAGGCCAACTATGCGGCCGCCAAGGCCGGCCTGATCGGGATGGCCCGGTCGATTTCGCGGGAGCTGTCCAAGGCCGGCGTCACCGCCAACGTCGTGGCTCCGGGCTACATCGACACCGAGATGACGCGCGCGCTGGACGAGCGGATCCAGGCCGGGGCCCTCGAATTCATCCCGGCCAAGCGGGTCGGCACCGCCGCGGAGGTCGCCGGCGCCGTCAGCTTCCTGGCCTCCGAGGACGCCACCTACATCGCCGGCGCGGTGATCCCGGTCGACGGCGGCATGGGCATGGGCCACTAGAACATCTAAGAGATCAGGACTGAAGACATGGCAGGGTTTCTCGAAGGCAAGCGCATCCTCGTCACGGGGATCATCACCGATTCATCGATCGCATTCCACATCGCCAAGCAGGCCCAGGAGGCCGGGGCCGAAGTTGTGCTCACCGGCTTCGACCGGATGAAGCTGATCCAGCGGATCGCCGACCGGTTGCCGAATCCGGCGCCGCTGCTCGAACTCGACGTCCAGAACGAGGAGCACCTCGCTTCGCTGGCCGACCGCATCACCGAGGTGATCGGCGAGGGCAACAAGCTCGACGGCGTGGTGCACTCCATCGGGTTCATGCCGCAGACCGGGATGGGCGTCAACCCGTTCTTCGACGCGCCCTATGAGGATGTCGCCAAGGGCATTCACATCTCGGCCTATTCCTACGCGTCGCTGGCCAAGGCCACCCTGCCGGTGCTGAACGCCGGCGGCAGCATCGTCGGCATGGACTTCGACCCGACCCGCGCGATGCCCGCCTACAACTGGATGACCGTGGCCAAGAGTGCGCTCGAATCGGTCAACCGGTTCGTCGCGCGTGAGGCCGGGCCGCACGGGGTGCGGTCGAATCTCGTTGCCGCAGGGCCGATCCGCACGTTGGCCATGAGCGCGATCGTCGGCGGCGCCCTCGGCGACGAGGCCGGTGCGCAGATGAAACTGCTCGAGGAGGGCTGGGATCAGCGCGCCCCGCTGGGCTGGAACATGAAGGACCCGACCGCGGTGGCCAAGACCGTGTGTGCGCTGCTGTCGGACTGGTTGCCGGCCACCACCGGCACCATCATCTACGCCGACGGCGGCGCCAGCACCCAGTTGCTCTAGGCCGACGGTGGCCACCGAATTCGATGCCGTGCTGCTCCTGTCCTTCGGCGGACCGGAGGGGCCCGAGCAGGTGATGCCGTTCCTGGAGAACGTCACCCGCGGCCGGAACGTGCCGCGCGAACGTCTCGACGACGTCGCCGAGCACTACCAGCATTTCGGTGGGGTCTCGCCGATCAACGGCATCAACCGCGCGCTGATAGAAGCGCTGCGAACCCAGACGGACCTGCCGGTCTACTTCGGCAACCGAAACTGGGATCCCTACCTGGAGGACACCGTGATCGCCATGCGCGACAACGGGGTTCGGCGGGCGGCGGTATTCGCCACGTCGGCCTGGGGCGGCTATTCCGGCTGCGCCCAGTACGTCGAGGACATCGCTCGTGCCCGCGCCGCGGCCGGACCGGGCGCGCCGGAACTGGTGAAACTCCGGCAGTTCTTCGACCATCCGCGCTTCGTCGAACTCTTCGCCGAGGCGATCGCCACGGCGCGCCAGGGCCTGCCCGAGCAGTTGCGGGAGCGGGCCCGGTTGGTGTTCACCGCGCACTCGATCCCGATTGCCGTCGACGAGCGGCACGGCCCGCGGCTCTACAGCCGCCAGGTCGCCTACGCCAGTGCGCTGGTGGCCGCGGCGGCCGGATACGAGTCCTACGATCAGGTCTGGCAGTCCCGGTCCGGACCGCCGCAGATTCCGTGGCTGGAACCGGATGTGGCCGATCACGTTGCGGCACTGGCCGCCCACGGCACCGAAGCCGTCATCCTGTGCCCGATCGGGTTCGTCTCGGACCACATCGAGGTGGTGTGGGACCTCGACAACGAGGTGGCCGAGGTCGCCGCCGAGGTCGGCATCACGCTGGCCCGGGCGCTGACCCCCAACGCCGACGTCCGCTTCGCGCAGCTGATCGTCGACCTCATCGACGAGCTGCGCACCGATCGGGAGCCGAGCCGGGTGCGCGGCCCGAATCCGGTGCCCGGCTACGGGTGCAGCGTCAACGGCGCGCCGTGTGCCACCGGGTGCTGCCTCACCACGCCGAGTACAGAATCGCGCTGATGGCCGCGAGCCGGGCCGAACGCACGACGCCGGCCAGCGGACGCAACGCATCCGAGGCCGACTGCACCTCCGATGAGGACTGGATGGCGATCGGCATCAGACCCGCGCTCACGGTGATGATCGCGTCGACCTGAGCGGCGTTCTCCAGCACGCGCAACGCCCGCGTGGGTGCGTGCTCGGGGGCGCGGTGCTGATGGGTCACCGCCAGCACCTGCTCGACCATGGCGCGCGGGTCGTCGACGTCGATGCCGCCGCCGCCGTCGCGCAGCGCCACCAGGGCGTCGGCGGCCGAGCGCACCGCCGCCCGCAGCGTGTACTCGGCCTCCCCGAGATCGCGGTGCTCCGGAGTGGGTGCGGCCGGCACCGAATACGCGGTCCAGCTCAACACCGGCGGGTCGGCGTCGGTGTCATCGCCGAGGTAGTCGCCGTCGATCTCGAATTCGGGAACCAGGCCGATCGCCGCTCCCCGCTCCGACCCGATGATCACGGCCTCGCCCACGGCGAGGGCGTCGCGGGCAAAGGTGCTGCCGGCGGGGAGCCCCCGCACGTCCCCGGGCACCGGCAGGGCCAGGCTCAGCGCCGGGCCGGGGGCCGTCCGCAAACCCGCGGCACCGCGCACGGTCTGCAGCAGGCTCACCGAGGTGGCGGTGTTGACGTCCGGCCACGGCAGGCCGGTCACATCCGCGGCGGCGGCGTCGTAGGCGGCGACGGAATGCGCTGGCGCCCAACACGACAAGGCGTCGAGGACGTCGTCGGGCGCGGCCTGGCCGGCCAGCCAGGCATTGGCCCACAACGTCAGCGAAACACTCGGACACCACATGATGAGAGGCAGTCTAGTGGCTGTGCCACGCGATTACGCGCGCGGCGGAAGCGCGGCTGCCCCGCGCCTCGTCGCGTTATCCTGGGCTTATGCCCGCAGCCCTGCTCTGGCTCATCGCGGCACTGGGCCTTGCCGGTGCCGAGGTGCTGACCGGCGACCTGTTCCTGTTGATGCTGGGTGGCGGGGCACTGGCCGCGGCGGGTACCAGCTGGCTGTTCGACTGGCCGATCTGGGCCGACGGTGCGGTGTTCCTGGTCGTTTCGGTGCTGCTGCTGGTGGTGGTGCGGCCGGCGCTGCGCCGCCGAATGGCCTCGGCCGCGGCGCTGGAGACCGGCATCGAGGCGCTCGAAGGCCGGCCGGCCTTGGTGCTGGACCAGATCACGCTGCACCAGGGCCAGGTGAAGCTCGAAGGCGAGGTGTGGACCGCCCGCCCGCTCAACGACCACGACGTCTACGAAGCCGGTGATCAGGTGATGGTCATGCGCATTGACGGCGCCACCGCGGTGGTCTGGAAAAACGACTAGAGGAGTTTCCATGGATGGTGCCGTAACCGGCCTCGTGCTGCTGGCCGTGCTGGTGATCGTCGCGGTCATCATCGTGGCCAAGTCCGTCGCGCTGATCCCGCAGGCCGAGGCCGCGGTCATCGAGCGACTGGGCCGCTACAGCAAGACGGTCTCCGGCCAGCTGACCCTGCTGGTGCCGTTCATCGACCGGATCCGGGCCCGGGTGGACCTGCGCGAGCGCGTGGTGTCCTTCCCGCCGCAGCCGGTGATCACCGAGGACAACCTGACGGTCAACATCGACACGGTGGTGTACTTCCAGGTCACCAACCCGCAGGCCGCGGTGTATCAGATCAGCAACTACATCGTCGGAGTCGAACAGCTGACCACCACGACGCTGCGCAACGTCGTCGGCGGCATGACCCTGGAGCAGACGCTGACCTCGCGCGACCAGATCAACGGGCAGTTGCGCGGCGTGCTCGACGAGGCGACCGGCAAGTGGGGGCTGCGGGTGGCCCGCGTCGAACTGAAGGCCATCGATCCGCCGGTGTCGATCCAGGATTCGATGGAAAAGCAGATGCGGGCCGACCGGGAGAAGCGCGCGATGATCCTGAACGCCGAGGGCATCCGCGAGTCGTCGATCAAACAGGCCGAGGGCCAGAAGCAGGCCGCGATCCTGACCGCCGAGGGCGCCAAGCAGGCCGCGATCCTGTCCGCCGAGGCCGAACGGCAATCCCGCATCCTGCGGGCCCAGGGCGAGCGGGCCGCGCAGTATCTGCAGGCGCAGGGGCAGGCCAAGGCCATCGAGAAGACATTCGCCGCGATCAAGGCCGGCCGCCCGACTCCGGAGCTGTTGGCCTATCAGTATCTGCAGACCCTGCCCAAGATGGCCGAGGGCGAGGCCAACAAGGTGTGGCTGGTGCCCAGCGACTTCGGTTCCGCGCTACAGGGTTTCACCAAGCTGCTCGGCGCGCCGGGCGAGGACGGGGTGTTCCGCTACACCCCCTCGCCGGTGGAGCAGGACACCCCACCCACCGACGACACCGACGAGGTCGCCGACTGGTTCGAGACCAAGAGCGACCCGGCGATCGCTGAGGCGGTGGCCAAGGCCGAGGCCGATGCACGCGTGCCGTCGGAGCCGGCGCTCCCGGGTTCGGCCAAAGTGCCGCCCGCGTCGCTGGAGTCCGGCGCACGGCATCGGGAGCAGGCGTGAGCACGCTGACCTCACCGCGGACCTACGCGGCGCTGGCGGCGATCCAGGCCGGCGACGCGGTGGCCTGCGCGATCCCGCTGGCACCGATCACCAAGGCCCTCGACGATGTCGGGCTGCCGCAGCAGTATCGGCCGATCCTGCCGGTGGTGAAGGCGGCCTCGGCCGTCGGGCTGCTGGCGGCGGGGCGGTTCCCGACGCTGGCACGGCTGACGACGCTGCTGCTGACGGTGTATTTCACGCTGGCGGTCGGCGCCCACATCCGGGCCAAGGACTGGAGTCCGGGGCTGGCGGCGGCGTCGTCGTTTCTGGCGCTGTTCGCCACCATGACCGCCAAGGGGCCCGACGTCAGCCGCTGAGGCCCGCGGGCTGCACCGACTCGGGTTCCTGCGCCGCGACCTTGCGGCGGTGGCTGCGCAACTCGAACGCCAGTCCCGCGACCCCGACGCCGGCGGTGCACAGCGAGAACAGCACCAGCAGCGGGTTCACGCTGCCGGTGAGCGCATCACCGAGGATCACCACGGCCGAGGTCCCCGGGAACAACCCGAGCACCGTGGCGGCCGCATAGGGCCGCAGCCGGACCGCCGACGCACCGGCGGCGTAGTTGATCACCGAGAACGGCACCGCCGGAATCAGCCGGAGCGAGAGCACCGCCAGCCAGCCGCGCCGGCGTAGGTGCGCGTCGACCGCATCGATCCTCGGATGGCTCACCAACCCGGATAGCTGCCAGCCGAACGCCCGCACGAGCACCACGGCCAACACCGCGCTGATCGTGCTCGCGGTCAGCGCCAACGCGATGCCCAGTGCGGATCCGAACAGTAGGCCGGCTGCCAGCGTGAACGCGGTGCGCGGAAACGGCAGCACGGTGGCCAGGCTGTGCGCCGCCAGAAACGCCAGCGGGAACCACGGGCCCAGCGAGCGGGCCCAGTCCCGCAGTTCCAAAGCGGTTGGCAGCGGCACCAACAGGGTGACTGCGACGAGGATCACAATGCCGATCGCGGCGAAGACGAGACGCCTGCGCGGGATCTGGCGCGCGATCGCGGTGACCGTCTCCGGGACAGCGCGCAGTACACCGATCGTCCGTCGTAATGCGCTGGCCACGGGAATCAAGCCTACGGGGTGCCGGCGAACTGCGGCCACGGCGCGTCGGGGCGCGCCGTGGCGACTTGGCTCGGGCGCTTCATCGGCGGAGATCGCCATCATCTAGCCTGAAACCCGAATGGTCCGCTCCTTCGCGGGCCACTGCACGCTGCGATAACAGGGAGCTGCCGGTGTCATCAGGTGCCTCAGTCGTGTCAGGTGATCGCGCCGAGTTGGAGCAGGCGCGCGCCCGCTGGCGCGACGCGGTCGCCGGCGTGCTCGCCAAGAGCACCCGACGCGATGTGTCGGAGTTGCCGGACGAGCCCGAGCGGTTGCTGGACAGCCCCACCTACGAGGGCTTCGACGTCCGGCCGCTCTACACCGCGCTCGACGCGTTGCCGGAGCCGCCGCTGCCTGGCCAGTGGCCGTTCGTCCGGGGCGGCGACGCGACCCGCGACGTGCTGTCCGGTTGGAAGGTCGCCGAGGCGTTCCCGGTGCCGGGCCAGGCCGCCGACGACGGGAACGCGACGCTGCTCGCGGCGCTGTCGGAGGGTGTGAGCGCGCTGGTGCTGCGGGTGGGTGCCGACGGCGTCGCGGTCCGGGACCTGGAGCGCCTGCTGTCGGGTGTCTTCGTCGAACTTGTCCCGGTGATCGTGTCCGCCGGTGCGGATTTCGCCGCCGCCGCCGAGGTGATCCGGAACGTGGTGTCAGGCCTCGACGGCGAGCAACGCAAGACGCTGTCGGTCGATCTGGGGGCCGATCCGCTGATCGCCGCGCTCGACGACGCGGCCACCGCCTCGCTCGATGAGGTGACCCAGGTCGCGGCGCAGCTCGTCGAATTCGGCGCAGCGGTGCGCGCCATCACCGTCGACGGTCCGGCGCTGCACAACCGCGGGGCGAACGCCGCCTGGGAGCTGGCCGGTGTCGTCGCGGCCGCCGTGAGCTACCTGCGGTTGCTGGTAGCGGCCGGTCTCGACACCGAGGATGCGTTGCGGCAGATCAGTTTCCGGCTCGCCGCCGACGACGACCAGTTCATGACGACCGCCAAGATGCGGGCCGCTCGGCAGCTGTGGGCGCGGGTGGCCGAGGTGGTCGGCGCCCGGGACGCCGGTGCGGTGCGGGTGCACGCGGTCAGCTCGCTGGCGATGATGGCGCAGCGTGACCCCTGGGTGAACATGCTGCGCTGCACGCTGGCGGCATTCGGGGCCGGTGTCGGCGGTGCGGACACCGTGCAGGTCCATCCGTTCGACATGGCGATCGCCGGCGGTGCCCCGGGCGTCTCGGCGAGTTTCGCGCGGCGCATCGCCCGCAACACGCAACTGCTGCTGCTCGAGGAATCGCATCTGGGTCGGGTCCAGGATCCCGCCGGCGGTTCGTGGTTCGTCGAGGACCTCACCGAGCGGCTGGCCGATCAGGCCTGGCAGCACTTCCAGGCGATCGAGGCCCGCGGCGGTTTCGCGGCAGCCGCCGATTTCGTCGTCGAACAGATCGCCGCGGTGGCAACCGCGCGCCGCACCGACATCGCGCATCGACGCACCGCGGTGACGGGCGTCAACGAGTTTCCGAATCTCGCCGAATTGCCGCTGCCGCAACAGGATTCCCCGCCGGGGGTGCTGCGCTACGCCCAGGACTTCGAAGCCTTGCGCAACCGTTCCGACGACTATCTGGGCGCCCACGGCAGCCGCCCGCGGGTGTTGCTCGTGCCCCTGGGGTCGCTGGCTGAACACAACATCCGGACCTCGTTCGCGACCAACCTGTTGGCCTCGGGCGGCATCGAGGTGGTCAACCCCGGCACCCTGGACAGTGCGTCGGTGGCCGCGGCGGTGGCCGAATCCGCATCGACGTCCGCGGTGGTGCTCTGCGGCACCGATGCCCGGTACGCCGAGGAGGCCGCCGCGGTGATCGAGGCGGCGCGCGGCGCGGGTGTGGCCCATGTCTACCTGGCGGGCCCGGAGCGGGCGGTCGCGTCCGCCGAGCACCGGCCCGATGCCTACCTGACCGCGAAAATTGATGCGGTCGAAGCGCTTTCCACCCTCCTGACGAGATTGGGGGCCTGACGATGACCGCATCCGACGTCGCCGGCACACCCGCTGGTGAAATGGCCATCGGCAGCTTTGCCGAGGTTCCGCTGCATGGCGCCGACTCCGGTGCCGAGCCCACCGCGGAGGCTGCGGCCGAGGCGGTGCGGGCGGCCGCCGCCGCGCACGGTTACACGCCCGAACAGTTGCAGTGGGCCACGCCCGAGGGCATCGACGTCAAGCCGGTGTACATCGGTGCCGACCGGGATGCCGCGGCGGCCGAGGGCTACCCGGTGCACAGCTTCCCGGGTGAACCGCCGTTCATCCGCGGTCCGTATCCGACGATGTATGTCAACCAGCCGTGGACCATTCGGCAGTACGCCGGGTTCTCCACGGCCGCCGAGTCGAACGCGTTCTACCGCCGTAACCTCGCCGCCGGCCAGAAGGGCCTGTCGGTGGCGTTCGACCTCGCGACCCACCGCGGTTACGACTCCGACCATCCCCGGGTCGGCGGCGACGTCGGGATGGCCGGGGTGGCCATCGATTCGATCCTGGACATGCGGCAGCTGTTCGACGGCATCGATCTCGGCACGGTCAGCGTGTCGATGACGATGAACGGTGCGGTATTGCCGATCCTGGCGTTGTACGTGGTCGCCGCCGAGGAGCAGGGGGTGCCGCCGGAGAAGTTGGCCGGGACCATCCAGAACGACATCCTCAAAGAGTTCATGGTCCGCAACACCTACATCTATCCGCCGAAGCCCTCGATGCGGATCATTTCCGACATCTTCGGCTACACCAGCGTGAAAATGCCGAAGTTCAACAGCATTTCGATCTCCGGCTACCACATCCAAGAGGCCGGCGCCACGGCGGATCTCGAGCTGGCCTACACCCTGGCCGACGGGGTGGAGTACATCAAGGCCGGACTGGCCGCCGGGCTGGACATCGACAAGTTCGCGCCGCGGCTGTCGTTCTTCTGGGGTATCGGCATGAACTTCTTCATGGAGGTCGCCAAGCTGCGGGCGGGCCGGTTGCTGTGGAGTGAACTGGTGGCGCAATTCGATCCCAAGAGCGCCAAATCGCTGTCGCTGCGCACCCATTCGCAGACCTCGGGTTGGTCGCTGACGGCCCAGGACGTCTACAACAACGTCGCCCGGACCTGTGTCGAGGCGATGGCCGCCACCCAGGGGCACACGCAGTCGCTGCACACCAACGCGCTGGACGAAGCGCTGGCGTTGCCCACCGACTTCTCGGCCCGCATCGCGCGCAACACCCAGCTGCTGCTGGCACAGGAGTCGGGCACCACGCGGCCGATCGACCCGTGGGGCGGCTCCTATTACATGGAGTGGCTCACCCACCAGTTGGCCCAGCGCGCCCGCGCGCACATCGCCGAGGTGGCCGAACACGGCGGCATGGCGCAGGCGATCGACGACGGCATCCCGAAGCTGCGCATCGAGGAGGCGGCCGCCCGCACCCAGGCCCGCATCGACTCCGGCGCTCAGCCCCTGATCGGTGTCAACAAGTATCAGGTGGACGAGGACCAAGAGATCGAGGTGCTCAAGGTCGAGAACAGCCGGGTCCGCGCCGAGCAGTTGGCGAAGCTGCAGCAGCTGCGGGCCGAGCGCGACGAAGCCGCGACCCAGGCCGCATTGGCGGAGCTCACCCGGGCCGCGGCCGCGACCGGACCCGCCGGGGAGGACGGGCTGGGCAACAATCTGCTGGCGCTGGCGATCAATGCCGCGCGCGCGAAGGCTACCCTCGGCGAGATCTCCGATGCACTGGAGCAGGTCTACGGCCGGCACCAGGCCGAGATCCGGACCATCGCGGGCGTGTACCGCGACGAGGTGGGGAACAGCAACAACGTGGACGGAATCAACACCGCGACCGCGCTGGTCGAGAAGTTTGCCGAGGCCGATGGTCGCCGTCCCCGCATCCTGGTGGCCAAGATGGGGCAGGACGGCCACGACCGCGGTCAGAAGGTGATTGCGACGGCGTTCGCCGACCTTGGCTTCGACGTCGACGTCGGGTCGTTGTTCTCCACGCCGGACGAGGTGGCCCGCCAGGCCGCCGACAACGACGTGCACGTGGTCGGGGTGTCCTCGCTGGCCGCCGGGCATCTGACCCTGGTGCCCGCGCTGCGCGACGCGCTGGCCGAGGCCGGCCGACCCGACATCATGATCGTCGTCGGTGGCGTGATCCCGCCGGGTGACTTCGACGAGCTCTACGAGGCCGGCGCGACCGCGATCTTCCCGCCGGGCACGGTCATTGCGGACGCGGCGGTAGGTTTGCTCGACAAACTCGCCGACCGGCTGGGCTACGACCTGAATGCCACCTCCTGATCGATGGCAGCACCGTCGGTATTGAATCCGGACGAATTCGCCGACCGCATTCGGCACGGCGACCGGGCCGCCCTGGCCCGGGCGATCACCCTGGTCGAGTCGACCCGGGCCGACCACCGCGAACAGGCGCAGCACCTGCTGCTCGAGCTGATGCCGGAGGCCGGTTCGGCGATGCACATCGGCATCACCGGGGTGCCGGGGGTGGGCAAATCCACCTCGATCGAGGCGCTCGGGATGTATCTCATCGAGCAGGGGCACCGCGTGGCTGTGCTGGCGGTGGACCCGTCGTCGACCCGCACCGGTGGTTCGATCCTGGGCGACAAGACCCGGATGTCGCGGTTGGCCGGGCAACCGGATGCCTACATCCGACCGTCGCCCACCTCCGGCACACTCGGTGGGGTGGCCCGCGCGACCCGCGAGACGATCGTGTTGCTGGAGGCTGCGGGCTTCGACGTCATCCTGGTGGAGACCGTGGGGGTGGGGCAGTCCGAGGTGACGGTGGCCGGGATGGTCGACACCTTCGTGTTCCTGACCTTGGCGCGCACCGGCGATCAGTTGCAGGGCATCAAGAAGGGTGTGCTGGAACTCGCCGACATCATCGTGGTCAACAAGGCCGACGGCAAGCACGTGATGGAGGCCAAGAAGGCCGCCCGCGAACTCTCCGGGGCGATCCGGCTCATCTATCCGCGGGAGGTGCTGTGGCGGCCGCCAGTGCTCACCATGAGTGCGCTGGAAGGCACGGGCCTGGCGGAGTTGTGGGACGCCGTGCGCAAGCATCGCGAGGTGCTGACGGCGGCCGGCGAGTTCGATGCCCGGCGCCGGACCCAGCAGGTCGAGTGGACCTGGGCGATGGTGCGCGACGCGGTGCTGGACCGGGTGCTGGACCACCCCGAGGTCAGGGGGATTCGCACCGAGGTCGAACGACAGGTCCGCGACGGTGAGTTGACCCCGGCGTTGGCCGCCGCGCGGATTCTCGACGCCGCCACGGATTAACAGATCGATAACTCTCTGTAAGTTTGCTCGCCGAGGCGGGTAGATTTGCGTAGATGAGCAAAGCATTTGCTTGGGAGCGCAACGTGGCGCTCCCGGACGGTGTCGGTGGCACGGCCGATCCCAGCTTCTCCTGCGCGGTCCGCGCATTCGCCGGCATGTTCCCGCACCGCAGGTTCGGCGGTGGCGCGCTGGCGGTGTACCTCGACGGCAAGCCGGTGGTCGACATCTGGACCGGATGGTCGGATCGGCGGGGACGCCAACCCTGGACCGCCGACACCGGCGCCATGGTGTTCTCGGCCACCAAGGGCGTGGCGTCCACGGTGATCCACCGGCTGGCCGACCGCGGCCTGCTGGACTACGACGCACCGGTGGCCGAGTACTGGCAGGAGTTCGGCGCCAACGGCAAGGCCGACATCACCATCCGGGAGATGATGAGCCACCGCGCCGGGTTGTCCCACCTCAACGGTCTGAGCAAGGCCGACGTGATGGACCACGAACGCATGGAGCAGTGGATCGCCGCCGCACCGGCCTCCCAGCTGCGGGGCAAGCCGGCATATCACGCCATCACCTACGGGTGGTTGCTCGCCGGGCTGGCCCGGGCCGTGACCGGCAAGGGGATGCGCCGGCTGTTCCGCGAGGAGGTGGCCGCCCCGTTGAACACCGACGGGATACACCTGGGTCGGCCGCCCGCGGCCGCACCCACCCGGCCCGCCCAGATCATCCATCCGCAGCTGAACATCCAGAATCCGGTGTTCAACTATGTGGCGCCGCGCGCGGCGCTGTTACAGATGACGGCCGGCTTCGGGGCGCTGTACTTCCCGGGTATGAGAGCCGTTGTGCAGGGCGATATTCCATTGCTGGACAGCGAGATCCCGTCGGCAAACGGGGTCGCCACGGCGCGCGCCCTGGCCAAGATGTACGGCGCGATCGCCAACGGCGGAGTCATCGACGGTGCCCCCTACCTCTCACCGGAGGTTGCGCACGGGCTCTCGGGTCGGCGCAGCCTGCACCGCGATCACAGCGTGCTCATGCCGATGTCATTCCATCTCGGATATCACGCGCTGCCGATCCCCGGCGTGCTCCCCGGCTTCGGTCATGTCGGCCTGGGCGGTTCGGTGGGCTGGGCGGTGCCGAGCCTCGGCCTGTCCTTCGCGGTGGTGCACAACCGCCTGCTGACCCCGTTCGTGGTGCCCGATCAGGCGGGCTTCGTGGCCACGGCCGCGCTGATCCGCCGGGGGGCCGCGCTGGCGCGCTCCCGCGGCTTCGAGGCGATCCCCGAGCAGGGCTCGTCCTACTGGGCGGAGCCGTCGTCCGCTGTGGGCTGATATTGCCCGGTGGACCACGTGACTGCAGTGGTAGCGCGAATTCGCTTGATCTGCAATGGCTATCTCGCGAGTTTTTGCCCGCGGGGCCGCATGCTGGGCTTCGATGCGCATGACTCCGACCGAGGACCCCGACTCGCAAACGTCGCTCGATTCGCGGAGCAGGCTGATCGGTGGCGAAGATTCACAGGCGACTCACAGTCGGCGCCGTACCGGGCAGAATATTTGCCACCTCGGCAGCTGGCAACCACAGTGATCGGAACCAGCCGATCCGCGATGCCCGGTCTGGCGCCGTGCCTGTTGCCGGTAATCGCTTATCGGACAGGGTATCTGGGCGGATCGGCGGCTCTGCGGCGGTGGCGACACAGCTTTGCCCGATATCGCACGGCGAGTTATTGCTAGTTTGACTATTCGCCGCAATATTGGCAGATGCGTCAAGCGATCGGGTTAGGCTTCCCAATCGCACCCCGAAGACACCGAACGCGCCACCGTTGGCCGGACGGTCCCATCGCGGTCCAAATGGGCCTAGTGTGGCGTTTCGTTGTCTCGGGACCGGGAGCAGATTGAAGAGGGTTTGGATACGTGGATAAAACGCCAGTTGCCGTCATCGGGATGGCATGTCGGTTGCCCGGCGGAATCAACTCACCTGACGAACTCTGGTCGGCGCTGCTGCGTGGAGACGACCTGGTAATCGAAATTCCCACCGATCGCTGGGATCCCGAGGAGTACTACGACCCCGAACCGGGTGTCGCGGGCCGCTCGGTGTCGAAGTACGGGGCGTTCCTCGACGATGTGGGGGGATTCGACGCGGAGTTCTTCGGCATCAGCGAACGCGAGGCGGTCGCGATCGATCCGCAGCATCGGTTGCTGCTGGAGACGGCATGGGAGGCCGTCGAGCACGGCGGGATCAACCCGGCGGCCGTGGCCGGTACGCCCACCGGCGTGTTCATGGGGGTGACGCACAACGATTACGCCTATCTGGCCGCCGATACCGGATCACTGGAGGGGCCGTACGGCTTCACCGGAACCAGCTTCAGCCTGGCCTCGGGCCGGGTCGCCTATGCCCTCGGAGCACACGGTCCGGCGCTGACTGTCGATACCGCGTGTTCGTCCGGGCTGACCGCCATTCACCTGGCGTGTCGCAGTCTGCTCGAGGGCGAGAGCGACATGGCGCTGGCCGGCGGTGTGTCGGTCCTGCTCGAGCCGCGCAAGGCGGCCTCCGGTTCCGCCGCGGGAATGCTGTCGCCGACCGGTCGGTGCCGCGCCTTCGATGTGGCCGCGGACGGGTTCGTCTCGGCCGAGGGTGCCGTGGTGGTGCTGCTGAAGCGGCTTCCCGACGCGCTGCGCGACGGCGACCGGGTCCTGGCCGTGGTGCGCGGGGTGGCCTCCAATCAGGACGGCCGCACGGTCAACATCGCCACCCCCTCGACCGACGCCCAGATCGGGGTCTACCAAGCTGCGCTGCGTTCGGCCGGTGTCGATGCGGCCACCGTCGGGATGGTCGAAGCGCACGGCACCGGTACGCCGGTGGGTGACCCGCTGGAATACGCCAGCGTGGCCGCGGTGTACGGCACCGACGGTCCCTGCGCGCTGGCATCGTTGAAGACGAACTTCGGCCATACCCAGTCGGCGGCCGGTGCGCTCGGTTTCGTCAAGGCGGTACTGGCGGTCAAGCACGGCGTGGTGCCGCAGAATCTGCATTTCACGGCATTGCCCGACGAGATGGCGACCATCGACACGAAACTATTTGTTCCACAAGAGATTACGCCCTGGCCGTTGAACGGCGGCGGGCCCCGGCGCGCCGCGGTGTCGTCGTACGGGCTGTCCGGCACCAATGTGCATGCCATCGTCGAGCAGCCGCCCGTCCCGGCGCCGGAAGCATCGCCCGAGGTGGGCAACGATGGCGACGCGCTGTTGTTCCCGTTGTCGGCCAGCTCGGCCGAGGAACTCGCGCGGACCTCGGAACGGTTGGCGCAGTGGCTCACCGAGTGTTCGGAGGACCTCGACATCGCCGACGTGGCCTACACGCTGGCGCGTCGCCGCGGCCATCGCTCGGTGCGGACCACGCTCGTCGCGCACAGCACCGCCGAACTGCTTGACGGCCTGCGCGCCATTGCCACCGGCGCGGTGCCACCGCTGCCGGTGGTGGGGCAGGACGATCGTGGACCGGTCTGGGTGTTCTCCGGTCAGGGCTCGCAGTGGGCGGCCATGGGCGCCGGTCTGCTGGCCACCGAACCGCAGTTCGCGGCCACCGTGGCGGAATTGGAACCGCTCATCGCGGGCGAGTCCGGGTTCTCGGTGACGGCGGCGCTCACCGCGCCGGACACCGTGACCGGGATCGACCGGATCCAGCCCACCGTTTTCGCGGTCCAGGTCGCCCTCGCGGCGGCCATGCGCGCCCGGGGCGTGGTTCCCGGAGCGGTGATCGGGCATTCGATGGGCGAGGTGGCGGCCGCGGTCGTCGCCGGGGCCCTGTCGCTGCAGGACGGCGTCCGGGTGATCTGCCGCCGGTCGAAGCTGATGGCCACGATCTCCGGCGCGGGCGCCATGGCGTCGGTGGAACTGCCTGCTGCCCAGGTACTTTCCGAGCTCGCGGCGCGCGGGGTCACCGACGTGAGCCTGGCCGTGGTGGCCTCGCCGGAATCCACGGTGGTCGGCGGCGACGTCGATTCGATTCGGGAGCTCGTCGCGGCCTGGGCAGCCCGGGAGGTGATGGCGCGGGAGATCGCCGTCGACGTCGCGTCGCACTCGTCGTACGTCGACCCGATCCTGGACGAGTTGACCGAACAGCTGGCCGACATCACACCGCTGACGCCGACCGTGCCCTACTACTCGGCAACGTCCTACGATCCGCGCGATGTGCCCGAGCTGGACAGCTGGTACTGGGCCGACAACCTGCGTCACACCGTGCGGTTCGCGGCGGCGGTGCAGGCCGCCCTCGAGGACGGCTACCGGGTGTTCGCCGAACTCTCACCGCATCCGCTGCTGACCCACGCCGTGGAACAGACCGCGCGCAGCGTCGACGTGCCGTTGGCGATGTTCGCGGCGATGCGCCGGGAGCAGGACCAGCCGCACGGACTGCTCGCGCTGGTGGGCGACGTGCACAGCGCCGGGGCCGCAGTGGATTTCGCGGTGTTGCATCCGGCCGGCCGATTGGTCGACGTCCCGTTGCCGACGTGGACGCATCAGCCGTTGCTGTTGAACCGCGACAGCCTCGAGGGCCCGGTCCGGGGTTCGTGCAGCATGGAGATCCATCCGCTGTTGGGCTCCCACGTGGTGCTCCCGGAGGAGCCGGAACGCCATGTCTGGTACGGCGAGGTGGGGACCGAGGCCCAGCCCTGGCTGGCCGAGCACCAGGTCCACAACGTTGCGGTGCTGCCCGGGGCGGCCTATTGCGAGATGGCTTTGGCCGCCGCGCAGACCGTACTCGGCGCGGACGCCGAGGTGCGCGACATCGCGTTCGAGGAGATGCTGCTGCTCGACGAGCAGACCTCGGTGGGTGCGGCGGCCACCGTCGCCGCGCCGGGTGTCGTCGACTTCGCGGTCGAGACGTTCGAGGGTGGCGAGCGGACGACGCGAGCCACCGCGACCCTGACGATCGGGGAATCCGGTAGTGCGCCAATACATCACGATCTGACCGCGCTGCTGACGCAGCACCCGCATCGCGTCGAGGGTGCCGATCTGCGCTCGGCCTTCGATCAGGTCGGCGTGCACCACGGCGCTGCTTTCGCCGGACTGGCCGCGGCCTACATCGCGGATCCGGAGGACGTCAGTGCCGCGGCGCAGACCGTGATCGCCGAGGTCGCGTTGCCCGGTCCGCTGCGGTCCCAGCAGGGCGGGTACGGGGTGCACCCCGCGCTACTCGACGCCTGCTTCCAAGCCGTGCTCGCACATCCGGCGGCCCAGCGCGTGGCGGCGGGTGGGCTGCTTCTTCCGCTCGGTGTCCGGCGCCTACACGCCTCGGGCGCGGCCCGCCACGGCCGGTACTGCCTGGTGCACCTGGTCGACGTCGATGCCGACGGTGTGGCGGCCGATCTGCAGATCCTCGATGACGACGGCACCGTCGTGCTCAGCGCCCTCGGGGTGCGGCTGGGAACCGGAATGTCGGCCGAGGGACGTGCCCACCGGATGCTCAACGACCGCCTGCTCGGCGTCGACTGGGCCACCCGCGAGTTGCCCGCCGCGCCGGGCGCCCAAGGCGGCGCCTGGTTGCTGGTCTCGGCCGGCAACCCCGAGAACCCACTGCCGGCAGGGCTGTCCGCAGCGCTGACCGCCGCCGGCGCCGAGTGTCTGGTACTGGATTGGCCGGTGGGTACCGACCCCGGGGGGGCGCGCGCGGCGCTGACGGCCCGCCTCGGTGACCGGGGCTGCACGGGTGTGGTCGTCATGGCCCCCAACGGCCCGGTGCCCGAGGAACATTCGGCGGACCGGGGCGAACAGTGCGTGCGGCACGTGGTCCACATCGCCCAGGCGCTCGTCGAGATCGATGACGATCTGCCGCGCCTCTACGTCGTCACGAAGTCGGGGCAGACCGTGCTCGCCGAGGACACCCCGAATCTGGCGCACGCCGGCTTGCGGGGCCTGGTGCGGGTTCTGGCGATGGAGTATCCGCACAGCCGCGCCACCCAGATCGACCTCGATGACGCCACCGGGATCGAGCTTGTCGCACAGCAATTGCTCAGCGGTTCCGAGGAGGACGAGACCGCCTGGCGCGCCGGCCGGTGGTACACCGCGCGGCTGACCCCCGCGCCGTTGCGCGCCGAGGAACGGCACACCGTCGCGGTGGACAACCAACACGGCGGTATGCGCCTTCAGGTGCGCAACCCCGGCGACCTCGAATCGCTGGAATTGGTGGCCTTCGACCGGGTTGCGCCCGGGCCCGGCCAGATCGAGGTGGCAATCACCACCTCGAGCATCAACTTCGCCGATGTCCTGGTCGCCTTCGGGCAGTGTCCGAGCTTCGAGGGACGGCTGCCCGAACTCGGCACCGATTTCGCCGGAGTCGTCACCGCGGTGGGACCGGGAGTCGGCACCCATCAGGTGGGCGATCGCGTGGCGGGGGTCTCCGGCAACGGCTGCTGGGCGACCTTTGTCACCTGTGACGCGGACCTGGCGGTGCCGCTGCCCGACGGCCTCAGCGGGGAGCAGGCCGCCGCGGTGGCCACCGCCGCCGCGACGGCCTGGTACGGGTTACACGACCTGGCCAAGATCACCGCGGGCGACAAGGTGTTGATCCACTCCGGAACCGGCGGCGTGGGCCAGGCCGCGATCGCGATCGCTCAGGCCGCCGGTGCCACGATCTACGCGACCGCGGGCAGCGAGCAGCGCCGACAGCTGTTGCGCGACTGGGGCATCGAGAACGTGTACGACTCCCGGAGCGTGTCGTTCGCCGAGGCGATCCGCCGCGACACCGACGGCTACGGCGTCGATATCGTGTTGAACTCCGTCACCGGAGCGCTGCAACGGGCCGGCCTGGAACTGTTGGCCTTCAACGGCCGGTTCGTCGAGATCGGCAAGCGCGACATCTACGGCGACACCCGGGTCGGATTGTTCCCGTTCCGGCGCAACCTCACCTTCTACGGCGTCGATCTGGCGCTGATGTCGGTCACGCATCCCGCGGTCATGCGCGACCTACTCGCGAAGGTCTTTGCGTTGACGGCCGAGGGCTATCTGCCGATGCCGCGGAGCACGCACTATCCGCTGGCCGACGCGGCCACCGCGATCCGGGCCATGGGTGGTGCCCAGCACACCGGAAAGCTGCTGCTGGACATCCCGCGCGGCGGACAGTTGCAGGCGGTCGTCGAACCCGCGCAGGTCCCGGTGTTCCGCGCCGACGGTGCCTACGTCATCACCGGCGGCTTGGGTGGTCTCGGATTGTTCTTGGCCGAGAAGATGTCCGAGGCCGGTTGTGGCCGCATCGTGTTGACCTCCCGCAGCCAGCCGAATCCCAAGGCGCAGGAGACCATCGAGTTCATCCGTGCCACCGGCGGCGATATCGCCGTGGAGTGCGGCGACATCGCCGACCCCACGACCGCGGCACGTGTCGTCGCCGCGGCGACAGCCACCGGTCTGCCGCTGCGCGGCGTTCTGCATGCGGCGGCGGTGGTCGAGGACGCCACGCTGAGCAACATCACCGACGACCTGCTGACGCGGGACTGGAAGCCGAAGACGGAAGGGGCGTGGAATCTGCACATCGCCACCGAATCCCAACCGCTGGACTGGTTCTGCGTGTTTTCCTCGGCCGCCGCACTGGTGGGCTCGCCGGGTCAAGGCGCCTATGCCGCGGCCAACAGTTGGGTCGATGCGTTCGTCCGGTGGCGCCGCGCCCGCGGGTTGCCGGCTACGGCGATCGCCTGGGGTGCTTGGTCGGAGATCGGCCGGGGCACGGCGATGGCCGACGGCGACGCCTCGATCGCACCCGACGAGGGCGCGTATGCCTTTGCCGAGATCCTGCGCTACAACCGGGATTACAGCGGTTATGCGCCGATCATGGGTGCACCGTGGCTCACCGCTTTCGCGCAGCGGACTCCGTTCGCCGAATTGTTCAAGGCGGCCGGCCGCGGCGGCAGCGAGCAGAGCAAGCTGCGCGCGGAACTGAACTCGCTGCCGCGCGAGGAATGGCCCACCCATCTGCGGCGGGTGATCTCCGAACAGGTCAGCGTGCTGCTTCGGCGGGCGGTCGACCCGGATCGTCCGCTGCCCGAATACGGTCTGGACTCGCTGGGCAATTTGGAACTGCGGACTCGCATCGAGGCCGAGACCGGGGTGCGGATAAGTTCCATGGCGATCACCACGATCCGCGGGTTGGCCGACCATCTCTGCGAAAAGCTGGCGCCCCAAGAAGCCGAGCCCGCAACACCGTGAACCGCGCGTACCGATTTCGCCGGGGGACAGACGACAGGAGTAAGGCTTGCTACTAGGCCCCGTTGAGATCGCGACGATCGATGAATGGACCCCACCCCCGGGCGCCCTGGTGACGTGGCAGCCGTCGGCGGCCACGCTGGACAAGGCACGTCAAGCGCCACCGAATGCGGTGCCGGCCAGCTATATCCAGACCCGGCACCTGCGTAGCTTCGTCGATCAGGGGGCCCGCGGGATCGACCATTCCCGGCTGTTCATCGCCGCGTGCGTGTTGCCCGGACGCTGCGACGTCCGGGCCATGACCTATGTCATCAACAACCACCTCCGCAGGCACAGCACCTATCGGAGTTGGTTTGAGTACCGCAGCGCCGAGGACATCGTGCGACACACCATCGCGGACCCCGACGACATCACGTTCGCCGCGACCCGGCACGGTGAGCTGACGCCGGCGGAGCTGCGGGCGCGGGTGGTGGACACCCCGGATTCGTTGCAATGGGACTGTTTCCGGTTCGGCGTGATCCAGAATGCCGACCACTTCACGTTCTGGTCCAGCATCGACCACTTGCACGTCGACGGTCAGTTCGTGGGTGTGGGTCTGATGGAGTTTCAGCTGATGTACAGCGCGCTGGTGTCCGGCGCGCCGCCGATCCAACTGCCTGATGCGGGCAGCTATGAGGACTACTGCCTGAGCCAGCGGGAGTTCACGTCGTCGTTGACACTCGAACACGACGAGGTACGGACCTGGGTGGAGTTCGCCGAGCACAACAACGGCACGTTCCCGCGGTTCCCGCTGCCGGTCGAGGACGACCCACCGGCGAGTACCGGCGATCTGCTCACGATTCGTCTGATGGACGAGGAGCAGACGGAGCGGTTCGAGGAGATCTGTGTCGCCGCCGGTGCCAGGTTCATCGGCGGATTGATCGCCTGCGCCGGCCACGCCCTGCACGAGCTGACCGGACTGGACACCTATTACAGCCTGACGCCGATCGACACCCGTTCCGGCCCCGCGGATCTGACCACTCAAGGCTGGTTCACCGGTCTGATACCGCTGACCGTTCCGGTGGCCGGCACGCCGTTCGCGGACAGTGCGCTGGCCGCCCAGCGGTGCTTCGACTCGGGTAAGGCGTTGGCCAATGTTCCGTTCGAGCGCGTCGTCGAGCTGGCGCCCTGGCTGAGCCCGCCACCCCCGCTGTTCCCGATGCTCAACTTCTTCGACGCGAGTTCGGGTCCGCTGGCGCCGCTGCTGACCAACCTGATGGACGGCGTGAAGATCGCGACCTACAGCGACGGCCGGGTCACCTACCCGCTGAGCACCCTGGTGGGCCGGTACGGGGAGACCATCGCCACGGTGGTCTTCCCGAAGAACCCCGTGGCCCGGGCGTCGGTACAGCGCTATGCCGAAGCCCTGAAGGCAGTCTGTGACCGCGTCACCGAACGGCGCGGGTCCGCACTAGCAGAACCCGTCGGAAGGAAGTGACCACACCGCGGTTGGTCCGCGCATTACGTTGAAGTCCCAGTGTTTCAGGCGGTGACGGGTGCCTACGGAAAAAGTCACGACAACAGCCACGGCAGCAGGCACCGCTGACGCTGCCGAGACCACGGGCGTCTTCGGCCGCCTGGGTGCGTTCACGGTGCGGTGGCCGTGGGTGGTGATTGCGCTGTGGATCGCGCTCGCGGTGGTCCTTCCGATGACCATGCCGACCCTCAAACAGATGGCCGAAGAACATCCGGTGGCCATCCTGCCGTCGGATGCGCCCGCGATGGCGGCCAGCAAGGCCATGCTGGATGCCTTTCAGCAGTCCGGCACCGACAGCTTCGTCGTCGTGGTGCTGGTCAACGACGACGGGCTCGGACGTGCCGACGAGGCGACCTACCGCGCCCTGGTGGAAACGCTGCGGGACCAGATGTCCCAGGACGCCAAGTTGCAGGACTTCCTGAGCGCACCGGCGCTTCGAGACGCCATGACCAGTCAGGACGACAGAGCCTGGTTGCTACCGATCAACCTCGAAGGGGGCCTGGGGACGCCGCGGTCCAAGGAGGCCTTTACCCGGGTTTCCGACATCGTCGAAGAGACCGTCGGGGGGTCCACGCTCACGGCGTATCTGACCGGGCCGGCGGCCACCGTCGCCGATCTCAACGTCGTCGGCGAGCACGACCTGTTCGTCATCGAAGCGGCCATCACCGTCTTGGTGCTGCTGATCCTGCTGCTGATCTATCGCAACCCGGTGACCATGTTCCTACCGTTGGTCTCGATCGGGATCGCCATCGTCGTGGCCCAACCGGCGGTGGCCGGGGTGGCACAACTGGGCCTGGGTATCGCGAACCAGACCATCGTGTTCATGAGCGGCATGATGGTCGGCGCGGGTACCGACTATGCGGTCTTTGTGATCAGCCGCTATCACGACTTCCTCAGGACGGGATACGACTCGGACGTCGCCGTGCGGCTCGCGTTGGGATCGATCGGCAAGGTGATCGCCGCGTCGGCCGCCACGGTGGCGGTGACATTCCTGGGGATGTCCTTCACCCGGCTCGGGCTGTTCGCATCGGTGGGTCCGGCGCTGGCCATCGCCATCGCGATCGCCTTCCTGGCGGCCGTGACGCTGCTGCCGGCCGTCATGGTCCTGGTCGGACGCCGCGGCTGGATAGCCCCGCGCAAGGACCTGACAACCCGGTTCTGGCGACGTTCGGGCATCCGCATCGTGCGGCGTCCGCGCACCCATCTGGTGGCCAGCCTGCTGGTGCTGGCGATCCTGGCCGGGTGTATGTCGCTGGCCAGCTACAACTACGACGACCGCAAGGCGCTGCCGGCGTGGGCACAGAGCTCCCAGGGATACACCGCGCTGGAGCAACACTTTCCGCTCAACTCGATCATCCCCGAATACCTGGTGATCCAGTCGCCGCACGATCTGCGGTCTCCGCAGGCGTTGGCGGACCTCGAACAGCTGGCCCAGCGGATCAGCCAGTTGCCCGGGGTGGCGATGGTGCGCGGCATCACCCGTCCCACCGGTGAACCGCTGGAGCAGGCCCGGGTGGCCTATCAGGCCGGCGAGGTCGGCAAGCAGCTCAAGGACGGCTCGGCGCAGATCGACCAGAACTCGGGCGATTTGGGCAAGCTGCGTTCGGGCGCCGACGAGTTGGCCGACAGTCTCGGCGACGTGCGGGGTCAGATCGGCACCGCGATCGGCAAGGCGCGCACGCTGGTCGGGGTGTTGTCGAACGTCCAGGGTGCGGTGGGCGGCAACAAGGCCCTGAAAGACATCGACAACGCGGTGAAACTCGTCGGTGACATGCGCGCGCTCGGTGACGCGATCGGGGTGAACCTCACCAATCTGAAGAACAGTTTCGATTGGATCGCCCCGGTGCTCGGGGCGCTGAACGCCAGCCCGGTGTGCGACCTCGACGTGGGGTGCGCCAATGCGCGAATCCAACTGGCACGGCTGGACAAAGCCAGCAAGGACGGCACCTTCGATCGGCTGGCCGACCTGGCCCGGCAGCTTCAGGACACCCAGGCCACGAACACCCTGGCCGACACCACGCGCAGCCTGCGGCGCGCGGTGGAACTGGCCTCCAGTGCGATGCGGTCGCTGGGGGCCGACAATCCCGACGGGCTCCAGGCTCGCCTCAACGGGTTCCAGCAGGGCGCAAACACCCTGGCCGAGGCCAGCCGCCAGGTCGCCGACGGGGTCGACCGACTCGTGGGGGAGACCCTGCAGATGAGCGGGGGACTCGCGGAGGCCTCACAGTTCCTGTTGGCGCTCAAGCAGGATGCGTCGACGCCGGCGATGGCCGGGTTCTACGTGCCACCGCAGACCTTCGGCGTCGAGGAGTTCAAAAAGGCCGCGCAACTGTTCATCTCGCCCGACGGCCACGCCGTGCGCTATCTGGTGCAGACCGAACTCAACCCGTTCAGCACCGGTGCGATGGATCAGGTGAATGACATTGTCCGCACCGCGCAGGGCGCGCAGCCGAACACCACGTTGGCCGAGGCGTCGGTGTCGGTGGTGGGCTACCCCGTTGTGCTGCGTGACACGCGGGACTTCTACAACGGCGACATCCGGCTGATCGTGCTGGTCACCATCCTGGTGGTGCTGCTGATCCTGGTGGTGCTGCTGCGCGCGATCGTGGCGCCGATCTATCTGATTCTCTCGGTGGTGCTGTCCTACCTGTCCGCGCTGGGGATCGGGGCGGTGGTGTTCCAGTTCCTGCTCGGCCAGGAGATGCATTGGAGCGTACCGGGATTGACCTTCATCATCCTGGTCGCGGTGGGTGCCGACTACAACATGTTGCTGATCTCCAGGATCCGGGAGGAGTCCGTGGTGGGCTTGCGGCTCGGCGTCATTCGCACTGTCGGCTCTACCGGCGGCGTGATCACGGCGGCCGGGTTGATCTTCGCGGCCACCATGTTCGGGCTGCTGTTCAGCAGCATCAGCACCATGGTGCAGTCGGGCTTCGTCGTCGGGGTGGGCCTGCTGCTGGACACCTTCGTGGTGCGGACCATCACGGTGCCGGCGGCCGCCACCTTGATCGGCAAGGCGAACTGGTGGCCCTCCCGGCAGAGCCCGAACTTCCTTTGAGCGCGCGGAAACCCCTCAACGCTTCTTGTTCTTGCCCTTGGGAAGTATGCCGATCTTGGGCAGTGGATTCTTGTTCTTCTTCGGCAGGGCCTGGCGAATCTGGTTCACCACCCGCGCGGTGTTCACCGCGGAAACGACGTTGGTGGTGGCGTTGATCGGGATGGTGACCGGAGCGAGGTTGGGCAACCCGTGCGCCAGTGCCGGCAACCGGAGGGCCGGCCGCACCGGTGCCGGCGCGGGACCGTAGGCGCGCGCCACGACGGGGCGCAGCACCTGTTCCATCTCGTCTGCCATGGGACCGGAGATCCCGGCGTCGCGCAGCAACTGCACCAGCGGTAACTCCTCGGCCGGGAGGAAATAGGTGGTGGTCGTGGCGCCCCGGCTGTTCGTGGTGACCCGGACGTTCTCGGGTGCGATCTGTGCCGGGTCGGAGAACGCCGTCGCGGTGTGGTTGGTGCCGCCGGCGGCCAGCGCATTGGCCAACGCCACCAGGTTGCCCGGTCGGTCCAATGGATCGCTGAAGATGTCGTACTGACCCACGATTTCGACGGTGTCGTACTGACTTTCGACAGCGCCGGGAACGGTGTAGTCCAGCCCCGGCAGGCGGGTGCCGGGCCGGAAATACTTGGTGAAAAGACGGTCGGGGTTGCCGGCCTTGATGAAGGTGAGGTCGCCGGGCGGCGGTGCGCTGGGATCGTGGGCGAGCCGGGCCTGCTCGGCGTTCAACGCCAGCACGCCCTGCGAAAGTCCCGTCACCGCAACGGGTCCCTCGGTGTCGCGAATGGTCGCACCTAGGTTGTCGGTGCCGACGGCCACCGAGTTGCCCAGTGTCGGAGAGTCTTTGCCCGTCAGCGGCCAGAGGCTGCCCGGATACGGGACCACCTGCCGCGGCGCGCCGGCGCTGTCGTAATAGTTCTCGCCGATCGCGACGCGGCTGGCCGGGTCGAAGTGGTACAACGCGCGCAACGCCGGATACGGCGACGGCGCGGTGCCCGGGACGATCACGGCCGTCTCCGCGGAGGCGTAGGCACCGCCCAGGAACGTTGCGGATCCCACCATTCCCGCAGCCACCATCGCCGCGAATAGTCTGCTCATGGTCAGGTTCCTCCTGCGATGGTCTTGCCGTGCCGATCCCGAAACGCGGCAAGAGATCCCCGTAGCCTAGCGCGTCCGGCCGCGTCAATCGAGGCTTTGGTCGCGATTCGCCGACGGTGCCCGGTCACAGCTGGGCCAGTCCCAGCACCAGCACCACACAACCGCTTGCGGCGACCAACAACGCGATGTCCCGCCTCGGGCGCGTCGCAAGCCAGGTGTGCAGTGCGGCCATGACACCCAGGGTTCGTTGCGGGGCCACCAGATAACTCAGCAGGGGAAGCTCGACCAGCGTGAAGGCAACGACGTTGAAGAGCACCAGTGCCAGCGCCTGGGCCGGGGCAGCGGCGTCGGAGGCCAGGATCACGGCCATGGCACCGAGATAGTTCGCCGACGGCAGTGCGGTGCCCATCCCGGCGACCCACGCCACCCACAGCGAATCCCCGGTGAGCGTTCGCCGGACCCAGCCCCGCACCGAACGGTCGTTTGCGGCGACAGCAGCTACAGGGGCTGGGCCAGTACCGTTACCTGCCAAGGCAATTGCCGGCTGGGGGACCGGCGCGGGCCGGACCCGGGCCACCGCGATCCAGGCCGCAACCAACAGCACCGCGATACCGACGGCGATCTGCACACCCGCAACCGAGACGGTATCGGTGCCGGCGAGGGGGGTGGTGCGCAGCAGGAACAGGACCGCCAGGCCGACGCCGATGCCCATGGCGAACCCGCCGCACAGGAACACCGCGAGTTGCAGCAGCGGCCGCGGCCTGTTGAGCATCAGGACACCCAAGCCGATCCGGATCGGCTCGAAGATCACCGCGACCGCCATCACCACCACGGCCGTCCACATGGGTAACGACCGTACTACTCGCGCTCCGTCGGCGGGACGGTTGTTCCCGGCGTTTACCTTAGGTGCCCACTGAGAAATCCCGCCGAGCGCCCCGCCGCGGGCCGCGGGTTGCCTTAGGCTGCGTAGGCCGTCACCTGCGGGGCTGCCCTACTGCCACCGGTTCGCGGTGCGGAAGGTATTGGCACTCAACGAGGATTTGCGTTGCTACTGAATGGTTTTCGACAGCATCGGCTGTCGCGCGGGAAGCGGCACGACGCCGCAGTGTCGGGTTCGGGTTCGGGTTCGGCCAGTGTCAGCTAGTCCCGCGGCCTACCTCGTACTGGCCTCCCAGCGCAGCGGGAGCACCTTGCTGGTGGAGTCGCTGCGCTCGACCGGGATGGCGGGTCAACCCGCGGAGTTCTTTCAGTTCCTGCCCGCCACCAGCCAGGCGCCGCAACCCTCCGAGTGGTTCGCGGGGGTGGAGGATCCGTCGATCACGCGTCTGCTGGACCCGTTCGACCCCGGCACTCCGGACCTCGCCTCGGCCCGCACCTGGCGCGATTACATCCGCACCGTCGGTCGCACGCCGAACGGGGTCTGGGGCGGCAAGTTGATGTGGAATCAGACATCAGTGCTGCTCAGCCGCGCCAAGAACCTCCCAGACCGCAGCGGCGACGGATTGCGTTCGGCAATCCGCGATGTCGTCGGCGAGGAGCCGCTGTACATCTATGTGCACCGTCCCGACGTGGTGGCACAGGCAGTGTCGTTCTGGCGCGCATTGCAGACCCGGGTCTGGCGTGGCACCCCCGAGCCGTGCCGAGATGCCCGGGCGCAGTATCACGCCGGCGCCATCGGGCACCTGGTGGCGACCCTGCGCGCCCAGGACGACGGGTGGCGCCGGTGGTTCGCCGAAGAGGGCATCAACCCCATTGACGTGCCGTATCCGCTGTTGGCCCGCAACCTTTCTCAGGTTGCCGGCACGATTCTGAAAGCCTTGGCACTGGATCCGGTGCCGCCGCCCGGGCCCGCGCTGCAGCGCCAGGCCGACGAGCGCTCCCGGGAGTGGGTGGATCGCTACCGAATCGATGCGGTGCGGTTCGGTCTGCCCCGGTGAGGTGCAATCCGCTTGACCCCGAGCATGTTTGCGGGCTGCGCTCGCGGTGCTGGTGACGATGTGCGCGGACGGAAAGATTGTCCGGAGCGCCGAATCGAGGCTGTGCAGACCACTTTCGGTAGCCCAGCGGGCCGCGAGCCATTATTTATCGAGCACGTCAATTGTGGCTGGAAAAAAGCCGCGGGACGATCGGCTATTTCGCCGGAATGCATTCAGCGGCCACGGTGGCAAAGGGTGGGCCGGTGGTTGATCAAATGCGTTCGGCGGCTCTCACTGGCGTCGTGTCCCGCCATGCCTCGCCCCGGCTGAGTCTCGGTCCGGTTCACGAGCGGGCGGGGCCGTTCCCCGGCGACAGGCATCGACGGTGGTCACGTCGTTGGGGCGGTCGATCGCTGAGCCGCCGGGGCGGTACCGGCCGGCCGGTCGGTCCACCGTGGTGGGCGCCGGCGCCGTTGCACGTGCACGCGGCGCACGCCATTCCTTCACCAATATGGCAATGAATAATGTGCGGGCCGGCATTCGTCGGCGTAGTTCGTAAATGAAGCTCTATAAACTGAGACCCAAGCCTGTTTTCAGGGCCTCACTGATTGGTTTCCGGGCGCAATAGCGAAATGTCCCGAATTCATTTCCCGGCTGCCCGACCGACGCTGCCGTGCGGGGTTCGACTAGGGGCAGCGAAGGCGCTGCGGGGATCGGACGGCATTGCTGAGACGCAGGTCAGCGAATTATGGAGCGCACCGCAGTGGGATCCGGAAACGGACAATGCGGGTGTTCGGGCGGCTATTCACATTGGAAAAAGATCGAGTCGAGGGCCAGGCCGGCAATTGTGACCGTGTGTGCCAACTTTTAAGTTTGCCTACCGAGCCGGGCGTTTCTCGAGGCGGCGGCACGGGCTATTGGGTACGCTACCGAATCGGCCGGCTTCATGATTGGGTGGACCGTTGGAACGGTGCCCCGGGTGCCGCATGAGTGTGAATCGCGGAGAGGAGCAGGAGAAGCTTGTTTGACATTGCGACGATAGACGAATGGGATCCTGCTCCGGGCCAGGTCATCCGGTGGGACGCGGCGGCCGCGGCGTGTGAGAAGGCCGGTGGGGCGCCGGTCAGTCCGGTGCCTCCGAGCTATCAGCAGGCGCAGCACCTCGACCGATTCGCCCACCACGCCGCCCGCGGCCTGGACATGTCAAGGCTGATGATCTTCACCTGGGATGTGGCGGGACGTTGCGATGTCCGGGCCATGACCCACGTGCTCAACGCGCACCTGCGCCGACACGACACCTACCGAAGCTGGTTCGAGCGCCGCGGCGACGGCGATTACGTGCGGCATTCGATGGTGGATCCCGCCGATATCGCCGTGACCGCGCAACGCTGCGGTGAACTCCGCGCGACGCAACTTCGGGAGTTGGTGCTGGGCACGCCCGACCCGCGGCACTGGGGTGGGTTCCGGTTCGGGGTGATTCAGCGGCGCAACGACTTTACGTTCTTCGCCAGCATCGCTCACCTGCACATCGACCCGATGATCATGGGAGTCCTGTTCGGCGAGATCCACCTGATGTACGGAGCGCTGGTGGGCGGGGCCGCTCCGATCCAGCTACCTCAGGCGGGCAGCTATGAGGAATTCTGTTGTCAGCAACGCGATTACACCAGTGCATTGACCGCGGAGTCGCCCGAGGTGCGCGCCTGGCTGGAATTCGCCGGCCGCAACGACGGCACCCTGCCGGACTTTCCCTTGCCGCTCGGGGATCTTTCGGTACCGTGCGATGGCCAAACCCTGACGACGACCCTGCTCGATGAGCGTCAAACGCAACGCTTCGAGGCCGCCTGCGTAGATGGCGGCGCCCGATTCAGCGGCGGGGTGTTCGCGGCCGCCGCGTTCGCCCAGCGGGAGATCAGCGGCGCCGACACCTTTTGCGTCGTCACCCCGACCGACACCCGCACCACGCCCACCGAGCTGATGACGACGGGTTGGTTCACCGGGTTGGTGCCGGTGGCAGTGCCCGTCGACGCGGACTCGTTCGGTGCCACCGCGTGCGTGGCGCAGGAGTCCTACGACACCGGTATTCCGTTGGCAAAGGTGCCCTTTGCCCGGGTGCTGCAACTGGCGCCCGCGGAACTCGGCATCCGGAGCCCCCGGCCGGGGAATTTCGTGATGTCGTTCTTGGACGCCAGCATCGCGCCGCTGTCAACGGTCGCGAACTCGGACTTGAACTTCCATATCTTCAACGAAGGTCGTGCCTCGCACCAGGTTTCGATGTGGGTCACCCGGATGGAGCACGAGACCAAGCTGACCGCGTTGTTCCCCGACACTGCGGTGGCGCGGGCGTCGGTCACCAGGTTCGTCGACGTCATGAAGTCGGTTTATGTGCGGGTCGCCAACGGACGCTGGGTCAACGCGCCGGCCCACCACATCGCGGTCTGAGAGGGAACCATGATCCAGGCGTCACTTCCTGCGGTGCTGCGCGAGCGGGCGAGCCTGCAGCCCAACGACATCGCGTTCACCTTCATGGACTACGAGCAGGATTGGGACGGTGTCCCGATCACGCTGACGTGGGCACAGCTCTACCGGCGCACACTGAACCTCTCGCAGGAGTTGGCCGAGCATGCCGAACCGGGCGACCGCGCGGTCATTCTCGCCCCCCAAAGCCTGGATTACATCGTGGCTTTCGTCGCGGCGCTGCAGGCGGGGCTCATCGCGGTGCCGCTGCCGGCGCCGGCGCCCGGCGGTGGTGCCCATGACGAACGCACGGCCGCGGTCGTGGTCGACACCGAACCCAGCGTCGTCCTGACCACCTCGGCCGTGCGCGAGGGAGCGGCCGGTTACGCGATGGCACGCGACGGTCAACCGGCCCCGACCGTCATCGAAGTGGACCTGCTTGACCTGGACAGTCGGCGCCGGTCCGGTCGGCGCGTCGCGCCGCAGGAACTCGCCTACCTGCAATACACCTCGGGATCGACCCGGCGCCCGGCCGGCGTGGAGATATCGCACGCCAATCTCGCGGCGAACTTCAAACAGATGATGGGGGCCTTCTTCTCCGAGCACGGCGGCGTGGCCCCGCCGGACACCACGTTCGTGTCCTGGCTGCCGTTCTATCACGACATGGGTCTGATGCTGGGCATGTGTGTGCCCATTCTCGGTGGCGTGCACACCGTCGTGACCAGTCCGATGGCGTTCCTGCAGCGGCCCGCGCGCTGGATGCAGTTGGTGGCCAGCCATCCGCGGGCATTGTCGGCCGGCCCCAACTTCGCCTACGAACTCGCCGCCGGGCGCACCACCGACGACGACATGGCGGGCCTCGATCTGAGCAATGTCATGAACCTGCTCAGCGGCGCCGAACGCGTGCATGCCGCGACGGTCCGGCGGTTCGCGGAACGCTTTGCGGCGTTCGGGCTGCGGGAGAACAAGATCCGGCCGTCCTACGGGTTGGCCGAGGCCGTCGTCTACGTGGCGACCCGGGCGTCCCTCGATCCGCTCGCGGTCGTCGAGTTCGACGCCGAGAAGCTGTCGGCCGGCCACGCCCAACGTTGCGGGGCAGGCAGCGGATCACCGCTGGTGAGCTACGGCCGAACCGATTCACCGGTGGTGCGCGTGGTGGACCCGGACACCGCCGTCGAATGCGCCGACGGTCGCACCGGGGAGATTTGGGTGCGTGGCGACAACGTCGCGCTCGGTTACTGGCAGAAGCCCGACGAGACCCGGGAGACGTTCGGCGCCACGATCGTCAACCCGAGTGCCGAGACCCCGGCGGGGCCATGGCTGCGCACCGGCGATCTGGGTTTCTTCTCCGAGGGCGAGCTGTTCATCATGGGCCGGATCAAGGATTTGTTGATCGTGTACGGCCGCAACCATTCGCCGGACGACATCGAAGCGACGGTGCAGGAGATCAGCCGGGGCAGGGCCGCGGCGATCTCGGTTCCCGATGACCGCACCGAACATCTCGTGGTCATCGTCGAGCACAAGAAGCGCGGCGATACCGAGGAGGCGGCGATGCTGAGGCTGGCCGACCTCAAACGCGAACTCACCTCCGCGATATCGACCGTGCACGGCCTCAAGGTCGCGGATCTGGTGATGGTGGGCCCGGGCGCTATCCCGATCACCACCAGCGGAAAGGTCCGCCGCGCCAGCTGTGTCGAGCAGTATCGGCACGGCCAGTTCGCCCGGTTGGACGCCTGAGGACCCTCAGCGCGGCACCCGGGTGAGGCCGCGGATCCGCACCCGCCAGGAATGCGCCGCGGTCAACGCGAACACCGCACCGCAGGCCAGGGCGAAAAGCCAGACGAGTCGCCCGTTTTCCAGCGGCTGCAGTCGCGGCACCAACGCGGTGAAGATGCGGATTGCGCAGGCGAGCATGCCGCTGGCCGACGCGATCAGGTACACCGTGGCGATGCGGCGCGATCGAGGGTCTCGGCGCAGCACCAGCATGGCGCGCGCGCCGTATGCCAAGAGGTAGAACAGGGTCGAGCACAACAGGACCCAATACGCGGACAGCCAGAAATCGGTCTGCAACTGGAAAAAGTCGGGATGGTAGACCGCCGCGCCGTTGCCAATCCAGAAGGTCGCCAGCAACAGCGGGATGCACAACGTCGCGGGCCGCTCGACATACTGTTTGAACGTCTCCTGCATGGCGTGGTCGTCCTGCAGACGGCCGATCGCGTTGTAGACGATGGCCGAGGCGGCGACGATGTACAGGTCGTGGCCGAGGTAGTCCTCGAGGTTCCATTTGCCCGTCAGGTCGTAAAGGACCGGGCCCAGCGTCGACGAGGCCCACGGGGACATCAACAGCACCGCGCCACCCTGCAGTGCGATGTTGAGCGTGGCCGCCACCTCCCAGCGGCACGACCAGGTCAGCCGTCGAATCCACAGGCTCCACGTGATGCACATGATCGTGATCGTGATCATGACCGTCAGTGCCATGGGGCAAACGCTTTCACATCGGGAAGTCCAGCTCCGCGCCTACAGCGGTGGTGCGTCTGGACGTGGTGACAGTTGGGACAGTTTGGGCCGGGTCGCCCGCGCCGCGGCTCGGTCGCTGCGGGAGAGCACCGCCACCGGGGCCGACTCCAGGTAGTGGTAGACCTCTTGGCGGCTCATCAGGCCGAAGCGGATCTGCAGATCGGGATAGCTCAGCGCGAATCGGTCCGCGACCAGACGCAACTCCTCGGCGTTGGGATAGTCGCTCTCCTTGATTCGTCGGTAATACGTGCTGCTCGATACCCCGAGCGCGGTGTAGATCGCCTTGGCGTCGACATCGCCGTCGAGCAGATAGTCCAGCAGGGCCTTGAGTTGCCGGCCGTTCTCATCGGTGCGGGGCACCCACCCACAATAAACGGCATTCCCGTTGCTGACATGGGTTACCGGGGCACGAGTAGCCGGCAAAAATTTGACATACCTGTCAAACATTTGGCACGACCCTCCCATTATTGGGACAGAAGGCTTACGGTTGGTGACATGTCCGCAACGTCGGTGGTCCACCGCTCAGCCCGGCCGGCCCAACGCATCGCCGCCGCCGCAGCGGCGGCCGGGTGGCTGACCGACCAGGTGTTCCCCGGCCGCCCGCGCAGCCGCGACATGCACAAGCTCGCGAGCCGACTCGATCCCGTGCTGAGCGCCGAGGTGACTGCTCCGGGAGTGGCCGGCGGCGCGGCGCTGGAGGTGATGTTGACGGCCGCGCTGGGGCGCGCGTTGGCTCGCACCGTCGGCACCGGGACCCTGTCGGTACACGTCGACGGTGAGCAGGCCGAGGGCAGCATCGGTCGGTTGGACTGCACCCTGGAACCCCCCTTGACCACGGCTGCGCTGCTGTCGGCGTATGCGCCATCGGTGTTGGCCGACGGTGCCCAGAGCCCCGAGGCGTGGGTGTCCTACCGGTCGGTCGTGGCCGGCACCAGCGCGCCGGAGGGTTACTTGCTGGCACTGCACGCCCGCCGCGGAGCCGACGTGATCTACCTGGACTGGTGGTATGACAGCCGCAGCTTCGAGCGCCACACGGTCGAGGAGTTCGACGACCAGTTGCCGCTGGCGCTGATCGAGGTCACGTCGAACTGAGGGCACGGTCTAGAATCGGATCAACGGCACCGATCCGGCCATCACCGGGGAGCCTTCGGAAGAACCGCCGGCACGCCCGGCACAGTAGAACCGAACGGGCACGGCCCGTCACAGCCGAGCAGAGTTGAGCGGCGTGCCATCGGCACGCAAGCGGGGTGGTACCGCGGCGTTTGCGCACCAGCGCGACCGTCGTCCCCGTGCCGAAGACGCAGGCACAGGAGACGACACGCAGTGGCCGAGAGTGCGAGCCCCAACGCTTATCCCAAGTTCGCTACCGGCACCCCCAACTTTCCGGAGTTGGAGACCGAGGTGCTCGGGTACTGGGACGCCGACGACACGTTCCGGGCCTCCATCGCCCGTCGCGAGGGCGCGCCGGAGTATGTGTTCTACGACGGCCCGCCATTTGCCAACGGACTGCCCCACTACGGGCACCTGCTGACGGGCTACGTCAAGGACATCGTCCCGCGCTACCGCACCATGCGCGGCTACAAGGTGGAACGCCGGTTCGGCTGGGACACCCATGGCCTGCCCGCCGAACTCGAGGTACAGCGACAGCTGGGCATCACCGACAAGGCCCAGATCGAGGAGATGGGCATCGAGAAGTTCAACGATGCCTGCCGCGACTCGGTGCTCAAGTACACCGACGAGTGGCGCGAATACGTCACCCGCCAGGCCCGCTGGGTGGACTTCGACAACGACTACAAGACGCTGGACCCGACCTTCATGGAGTCGGTGCTGTGGGCATTCAAGCAGTTGTGGGACAAGGGTCTGGCCTATGAGGGATTCCGTGTCCTGCCGTACTGCTGGAACGACGAGACCCCGCTTTCCAGCCACGAACTCCGCATGGACGACGACGTGTACCAGAGTCGGCAGGACCCGGCGATCACCGTGGGCTTCCGGGTGGCCGAGGGGCCCTTGGCAGGCGCGCACCTGTTGATCTGGACCACCACGCCGTGGACCCTGCCGTCCAACCAGGCCGTGGCCGTCCACCCTGAGGTGGACTACGTGGAGGTGGCCGGCCCCGACGGCAACCGCTACCTGTTGGCCCGGGCGCGGTTGGCCGCCTACGCCCGCGAGTTGGGCGAGGAACCGCAACTCCTCGCCGCTCACACGGGGGCGGACCTGATCGGCCTGCGCTATCTGCCCCCGTTCCCGTACTTTGTCGACACCGACAAGGCGCACAATGCTTTTCAGGTACTTCGCGGGGACTATGTCACCACCGCGGACGGCACCGGCATCGTCCACCTGGCCCCGGCGTACGGCGAGGACGACAAGGCCGCCACCGACACCGTGGGCATCGTCCCGGCCATCCCGGTGGACTCCAAGGGCCGCTTCGACGCGACCGTTCCGGACTATCAGGGCATGCAGGTCTTCGATGCCAACCCGCAGATCATCCGGGACCTGAAGGACGGCACGGGATCCGCCGCGGTCAACGGGCCGGTGCTGCTGCGGCACGAGACCTATGAACACTCGTATCCGCACTGCTGGCGGTGCCGCAATCCGCTGATCTACCGTGCGGTGTCCTCGTGGTTCGTGAAGGTGACCGAGTTCCGCGACCGCATGGTCGAACTCAACCAGCAGATCACCTGGTACCCGGAACACGTCAAGGACGGTCAGTTCGGCAAGTGGTTGCAGGGCGCCCGGGACTGGTCGATTTCCCGAAACCGCTACTGGGGCACCCCGATTCCGGTGTGGACCTCGGATGACCCGGAGTATCCCCGGATCGATGTCTACGGCAGTCTCGACGAACTCGAACGCGATTTCGGGGTGCGGCCGGACAATCTGCACCGGCCCTACATCGACGAGTTGACCCGGCCCAACCCCGACGATCCGACCGGCCGCTCGACCATGCGCCGGATCGAGGATGTCTTCGACGTCTGGTTCGACTCGGGGTCCATGCCGTACGCCCAGGTGCACTACCCGTTCGAGAACCGCAGCTGGTTCGACGGGGGCGACGGCGAAGAGCCGCATTTCCCAGGCGATTTCATCGTCGAATACATCGGCCAGACGCGCGGCTGGTTCTACACCCTGCATGTGCTGGCGACCGCGCTGTTCGACAAGCCGGCGTTCAAGACGTGTGTCAGTCACGGCATCGTGCTGGGCAACGACGGCCAGAAGATGAGCAAATCGCTGCGCAACTACCCGGATGTCACCGAGGTGTTCGACCGCGACGGTTCCGATGCCATGCGGTGGTTCCTGATGGCCTCGCCGATCCTGCGCGGCGGCAACCTGGTGGTCACCGAACAGGGGATCCGCGAGGGCGTGCGACAGGTGTTGCTGCCGCTGTCCAACGCCTACAGCTTCCTGGCGCTGTACGCACCGAAGATCGGCCAGTGGCGCACCGATTCGCCGCATGTGCTCGACCGCTACATCCTGGCCAAACTGGCCGTGCTGCGCGACGACCTCACGGTGGCCCTGGACGGCTGCGACATCTCCGGGGCGTGCGACCAGTTGCGCTCGTTCACCGAGGCGCTGACGAATTGGTATGTGCGGCGCTCCCGCAACCGGTTCTGGGACGAGGACCGCGATGCGATCGACACCTTGCACACCGTGCTCGAGGTGACTGCGCGGTTGGCGGCGCCGCTGCTGCCGTTGGCCACCGAGCGAATCTGGCGCGGGCTGACCGGCGAGCGTTCGGTCCATCTGACCGATTGGCCCGAGGCCAACCTGCCCACGGACGCGGCGCTGGTGGCGGCCATGGACCAGGTGCGCGACGTCTGCTCGTTGGGCTCGTCGCTGCGCAAGGCGAAGATGCTGCGGGTGCGGCTACCGTTGCCGAAACTGACTGTTGCGGTGGCGGATCCCGACCAGCTGCGTCCGTTCGTCGACCTGATCGCCGACGAGTTGAACGTCAAGGCCGTGGAACTGACCGACGACATCGCCACTTACGGCCGCTTCGAATTGACCGTCAATGCCCGGGTAGCGGGTCCGCGCATCGGCAAGGACGTGCAGGCCGCGATCAAGGCGGTCAAGTCCGGCGCCGGAGTGGTCAATGCCGACGGCACCCTGACCGCGGGACCGGCCACGCTGCTACCCGCGGAGTACAGCTCCAAACTGGTTGCGGCCGAACCGGATTCCACTGCGGCGCTGCCCGAGGGCGCCGGGCTGGTGGTGCTCGACGCCGCGGTGACGCCCGAGCTGGAGGCCGAGGGCTGGGCCAAGGACCGGATCCGGGAACTGCAGGACCTGCGCAAGTCGACCGGACTCGAGGTGTCCGACCGCATTGCGGTGACAATCGCGGTGCCGCCCGACAGCCCCGCGCAGGAGCAGTGGCTGCGCACCCACCGCGACCTGATCGCGGGGGAGGTCTTGGCCACCAGTTTCGAGGTGGTGACTCAGGACCACCTGTCCGGGGGCACCGAGATCGGCGACGGGGTGCGGGTGTCGGTTGTGAAGGTCTGACACCGCCACGTCATGGCCCGGCCACCCTGGCCGACTGGCCGGCGCTGGCCACCGTGTCGCCGACCCTGAGCTGCCTTCCGCGGCGCTGCTCAACCTCACCGTTGACGGTGACCCGGCCGTCGGCGATCACCGATTTCGCGTCGGCCCCGCTGTCGATCAGGCCCGCCAGTTTGAGGAACTGGCCCAGCCGAATGGTGTCATCGCGGATGGACACCTCGTGTACCTCCTGGCTCATGGAGGACAGGCTAGCCGCGGAATGGTCGCGTGGGACGCGCCTGCAGGTCCAGCGCCCGACTGCCCCGTCGGTAGAACACCCAGCCGACGGTCACCAACAGCGCCCCGAACACCAGAAATCCGATGTCCCACACCGGCGGGGCGCCCAGATCGTCGCGCACGTGATGGATCTGGAGCAGGTGATGGTCGACCAGTCCCTCTAGGAGGTTGAAGATTCCCCAACCCATCAGCAACAGACCGGATTGAAACGACCAGTTCGGTGCGATCCGGCCCTGCCGCCAGGCCACGATGGTCAGGGTGGTGCCCGCCCAGACCAGCAGCCAGGTTCCGACGTGGAAGAAGCCGTCTGCAAGCACGTTGACCTCGAGTCCGGCGAGCGTGTCCACCGGATAGTCCGCCACGTGACTGACCATGTGGTGCCATTGGAGAATCTCGTGCAGGACGATGCCGTCGATGAAGCCGCCCAGGCCGAGGCCGAGCAGAAGCGTCGGCGCGATGCTGGGCTTCTTTCCCGCGGTGGGGTGGTCGCGGTGGGTGGAAACGGCCATGCCGGCCGGGATACCCGGGCCGCTGCTGGTGGAAACCGATCGGTACACCCGCCGAAATTGCGCGTCGGCGACGCTTTGTGTGAATTAGTGAATGGCAGATTTGGCCCTAAATAAATTGTCTCAAGCGCCATCCGACCCCGCCCTGCGAGCGTGTCGTACGTCACAATTCTGCGCGTTGATATAGTTCGCAAGGTTGCGGCACGGTCCGGTTTTCGGTGTGCCAATTTACTTGAAAGGTTTTGATCGTCTGGTCGATAGCGTCCATATTGCAATGAAGACTAAGACTGAGGTAGCGCGTGAGTAAGTCAGAGATGATGCAGTTCAGCATTCCGACGGTCCTACTGTTGCTGATACTTTTTTACGGCGGAACTTTTGGGATCTCCGTCCGGATCGGGAAAAAGCGAGAAAATGCCGATGGTTATATGACCGCCGGCAACAATCTTGGCTTTGGCATTTCAGCGGCCAGTATGACCGCGACCTGGATTTGGGCGGCATCAATGTATGCCTCCGCCACTTCCGGATACACCTACGGCATCTCCGGGCCCATCCACTACGGGCTGTGGGGCGCGTTGATGATCCTTTTCATCTACCCGTTCGGTCGGCGGATACGGGCGGTGGCGCCCAAAGCGCACACCCTCGCCGAAGTGATGTTCGCCCGCCACGGCCGCTCCAGTCAGCTCATGCTGGCAGGCTCAAACGTGGTCGGGTCGATCATCAGCTTGATGTCGAACTTCCTCGCCGGTGGCGTCCTCATCGCCCTGTTGTCGCCGTTGAACTTCATTCAGGGTGTATTCACCGTGGCGTTGGGCGTGCTGCTGTATTCGCTGTGGTCGGGGTTCCGGGCGTCCGTGCTCACCGACTTCGTCCAGGTGGTGGCCATGCTGGGCGCGGTGGTCATCATCGTCCCGGTGATCTTTATTGCGGCCGATTTTCCGGCGGCGTTTGAAGCCGGGGCCGCAAATCTCACCGCACAGCAGTCCAACTTCTTCTCCAGTGACGCGTTCCTGAATCAGGGCGCTCCCTATATTGCGGCGGTGTTGGCATATGCGATAGGGAACCAAACCATTGCGCAACGACTTTTTGCGGTCAAAGAAAGCCTGATCAAGCCGACATTCATCACGGCGACGGTCGGTTACGGTGCCACCGTAATCGGCATCGGCATGCTCGGCGTCCTCGCGCTGTATCTCGGCATCGAACCCCTCGATGGCGATGTCAACAACATAATTCCGCAGATGGCTTCGAATTATCTGCCGACGATACTGTTGGTGTTGTTCTTCATCATGGTGATCGCGGCGCTGTCGTCGACGGCGGACTCCGATCTCGCCGCACTGTCGTCGATCGCGATGGCTGACGGCTATGGCCAGAACATCGCCGGCAAAAAGGAGGCGAACCCTCGGACCATGCTGCTGATCGGTCGGCTGACCATGGTCTTGGCGACCGCGTTGGCGATCTCGTTCGCAAGTTTGCAACTGAGCATTCTCGACCTGCTGGTTTTCGTGGGTGCGCTGTGGGGTGCTCTGGTCTTCCCGGTGATTGCGAGCTTCTACTGGAAGAAGGTCACCAACAGGGCGTTCACCACCTCGGTACTGGTGGCGTTGGCATGCTTCCTGCCAGTGCGTTTCGGGTGGATTCCGCTCGACGGTGGTGTGGGCTACGTCGTAGATGTCCTCAACGTCGTCGGTATCGGCATCGTTCTCGGGTTGATGGTGTTCGGATTCTTCGGGCTCCGCCCGGCCGTGACCGTAGGTGTCATCGCGATGGTGACTTCGGCACCGTTCGTCATCGGATTCCTGCACAACTACGCCACCCTCAGTGGCTCGTTGGTTGCCTACGCGGTAAGCGCCGTGGTGTGTTTCGCCATGTCGGTGCGATCGAAGATGAACTTCGACTTCGCCGTCATCAAACAACGGACGGGTGACTTCGATACGGAAGCAGCGGACCGGCAGACGGACGGAAGCGATGAGCAGTTCGTGTCGGTCTCAACGGCGAGAGGAAACCAGTGATGAGCACGATTGCGTTGACGGTGTATGTGTTGGTGTGGCCGGTGATTGTCGCCGTTGTGCTGGGCGTGTTGGTGACCGGTTTCAGCAAGGAGTGGTTGGAGGCTCGCCGCTCCGGCGAAGACCTGATCTGATCACCGGGTCCGACGACGAACCCGGGGCGACCTAGCATCGGTGCGTGGATCGGTCGGCCCGCTGGGTGTTGCACCTCGACATGGATGCGTTCTTCGCCTCCGTCGAGCAGCTGACCCGACCGACGCTGCGCGGCCGCCCGGTGCTGGTCGGCGGCCTCGGCGGGCGTGGGGTGGTGGCCGGGGCGAGCTACGAGGCCAGGGTCTTCGGCGCCCACTCGGCGATGCCGATGCATCAGGCCCGCCGCCGGGTGGGCGCGGCGGCGGTGGTGTTGCCGCCCCGTGGCTCGGTGTACGGCGTGGCCAGCAGGCGAGTGTTCGACACCGTGCGCGCGGTGGTGCCGGTGCTGGAACAGCTTTCGTTCGACGAGGCCTTCGCCGAGCCCGACGGCCTGGTCGGCGCGGGGGCCGACGAGGCCGCCCGGTTCTGCGAGGCGCTGCGGCGCCGCGTGCGTGCGGAGACCGGCCTGGTGGCCTCGGTGGGGGCCGGCTCGGGCAAACAGGTCGCCAAGATCGCCTCCGGGCTGGCCAAACCCGACGGGGTGCGGGTGGTACACCGCGACGAGGAGCGCGTCCTGCTGGACGGCCTGCCGGTGCGCAAGCTGTGGGGGATCGGGCCGGTCGCCGAGGAGAAGCTGCACCGCCTGGGCATCGAGACGGTCGGCGAACTCGCTGCCCTGGACCCCGCCGAGGTGGCCAGCATCCTGGGCGCCACGATCGGGCCGGCGCTGCACCGGTTGGCGCAGGGGATCGACGACCGTCCGGTGGCCGAGCGTGCCGAGGCCAAGCAGATCAGCGCCGAATCGACGTTCGCGGCCGACCTCACCACGCTGGAACAGCTGCGGGAGGCCACCGGACCGATCGCCGAACACGCGCACCGTCGGCTGCTGCGCGACGGCCGGGGAGCCCGCACGATCACGGTGAAGCTCAAGAAGTCCGACATGAGCACCCTGACCCGCTCGGCCACGCTGCCGTATGCGACCACCGAGGTGGCGACGTTGACCGCCACCGCCCGGCGGCTGCTGCTGGACCCCGTCGAGGTGGGTCCGATTCGCCTGCTGGGGGTGGGCTTTTCGGGCCTGTCCGATGTGCGTCAGGAGTCGTTGTTCCCCGAGTTGGAACAGCAGGAGGTCGAACTCGGCGCCACCGCCCAGCCGGTCGCCATGCCCGAACCCGACGCCGGCGGGTGGCGGATCGGGGATGACGTCGCCCACCCCGAACTGGGCCACGGTTGGCTGCAGGGCGCCGGACACGGCGTGATGACGGTTCGGTTTGAAACCCGTTGCAGCGGAGTGGGTCCGGCCCGGACCTTCCCGATCGACAGCCCCGATATCGTGCGGGCCAATCCCCTCGACAGCCTGGACTGGGAGGACTACTTTCGCGCAATGGCCGACGACCAGGACACGCCGTAGCCGCTCAACCCAGGCCGAAGAGCCGTGCCAGCCGCGCGTCGGAGTCGTACAACGCCGCGGTGTCGAAGGTGGACGCGGAGCTGATGACCTCGTCGGCCCCGGTGGTGTCGATCAACTCCTCGACGCTTTCGGCGACCTGATCTTCGGTGCCGACGATTGCCGTCCGCCTCGCCTCGACCACCACGCGGCGACGGCGTTCGGACATCGGTTGCCGACGAATCGCCTCGACGCTGGAAAGCGGTGGGAATGACCCTGTCTCACGGCTGACCGCCATTGCCCAGGCCTCCGGCAACAGCAGCTCGGCGGCTTCGGTCTCGGTGTCGGCGACCAGGATGTCGAGGCTCACCGCCAGATAGGGCTCAGCGTCGTCGGTGGCCGGCTGGAAGTCGGCCCGGTATCGCTGGAACGGTTCGGTCCCGCGCCACAGCAGCGGGCCGCCGGCCACGACGGGCAGGCCCAGCCGGGCGGCGAGTTGCAGACCGTGGCCGGTGCCCAGGACGAAGATCGGCGGCGGTGGCCAGACCTGTGGACGGATGGTCACCGCAGTCTCGCCGCGCAGGTATCCACGCAGTTCGGCGACGTCGGCGGCGAATTCGTCGACGTCGGCGTGCTCGGTGCGTAGGGCCGCGCGGATCGGGGCGGTGAATCCGAGAGAGCGGCCGACACCGAGATCGATGCGACCCGGGTGCAGGGCTTCGAGCATCGCGAACTGCTCGGCGACGACGATGGGCTGGTGATTCGGCAGCATCACCCCGCCGGATCCGACCCTGATGCGGTTCGTCCGGCCGGCGATCGCCTGGATCAGGACGGCCGGGGCACCGCACGCGACGCCCGGCACGGCGTGATGTTCGGCGACCCAGAAGCGGTGGTATCCGACGGCTTCGGCGCGTTCGGCCCGGTCCAGGGTCTGCCGAAGCGTGGCCGCGTCGGGGGCACCGTCGCGGGTGCGCGACCGATCCAGCAAAGACAAGGCAATCTGCATGTGCGCTCAGCCCCAGCGGGCCAGCACGTCGGCGACGGGGGCACCGGCCGCCAGCGCCGCCATCATCAGCACCCGCGCCTGGGGCGGACGCAGCCGGGGGACCACCACCGCACCGGCCGCCACCAGCGCCGCGCCCGGGCCGTAACCCGGGCTGACGGAACCACCGGCCACCCGGGTGGACACCGCCACCGTGACACCGTCGCGGCAGTGTCGCCGGACCCCGTCGATCATCGCGGTGCCGGCGTTGCCCGAACCCAGCGCCTCCAGCACGATCGCTCGCGCGCCGGCCGCGACACATCCGTCCAGCGCCGCGGTGTCGGCGCCCGGGTAGTCGGCGACGATGTCGACCCGGGGTGCCGCGGCCGCGGTCAAAGACCCCAGGTAAGGACGCTGCGCAGTCGTCTTGTCCAGTCGTGCGACATCGGTTCCGAGGAACCCGGCCCAACCCGGGCCGGCCGCCTTGTACAACCCCAACGGCGCCAACACCTGCCCGGCAAAGCTGATGAGCACGCCCTGCCCGCGCGCCTGCGGCCGGGCCGCGAGGTCGAGCGCCGCCCGCAGGTTGTCCGGGCCGTCGGCCTCGGGCGAATCGGCGCTTTGCATCGCACCGGTGAACACGATCGGCGTCGCCGCGCGGTAGGTCAGTTCACACCACAGCGCGGTCTCCTCGAGGGTGTCGGTGCCGTGCGTCACGACGACACCGGTGGCGCCGTCATTCACGGCCAGGTCGATCCCCGCGCGGATGACGTCCCAGTCCGCGGGCACCAATGCGGAGCTGTCCAGCGCCATCAGCTCGGTGATCGCCACCGCCGAAGGTGCCTCGATACCCGACAGCAACTGTGCGCCGGTGCGCTGTGGGCGCTTGATCCCCTCGGCATCGGCGCTGGTCGCGATGGTTCCGCCGGTGGTGAGGACGCTCAGATGCGACATGGGTCGATCATGCCCCAGCGGTGGGGTGTCCGGTGTCCGCAACTTTCTAGGGGATGATAGGGGGCGTGATTGACGAAACGGCCGGTTCAGCGGAACCGGCGGCCGCTGACATCGTCGGCGCCAACGAGGCCGCCGACGCCGACGTCGCCCCGGCGGCCGAGGCTGCGGCGGCGCCCAGGGGCCGTCTCCGGCTGCTGCTCGCGGTGGCCGCCGTGATTCTGCTGCTCGACGTCGTCACCAAGGTGCTCGCGGTCAGACTGCTGACCCCCGGCCAACCGGTGTCGATCATCGGCGACACCGTGACCTGGACGCTGGTGCGCAACTCCGGCGCGGCGTTCTCGATGGCCACCGGTTACACCTGGGTGCTGACCTTGGTTGCGACCGGCGTGGTGATCGGCATCGTGTGGATGGGCCGCCGACTGGTGTCCCCCTGGTGGGCGGTGGGGCTCGGTCTGATCCTGGGCGGCGCGCTGGGCAACCTCGTCGACCGGTTCTTCCGGTCGCCGGGCCCGCTGCGGGGCCATGTCGTCGACTTCCTCTCGATCGGCTGGTGGCCGGTGTTCAATGTCGCCGATCCGGCCGTGGTCGGTGGCGCGATCCTGTTGGTGGCGCTGTCGTTGTTCGGTTTCGACTTCGACACCAATGGACGGCGCAAGAACGACACCGCGCAGTGACGACCGATCGGTCGATGCCGGTCCCGGAGGGACTGGCCGGAATGCGGGTCGACGCCGGGTTGGCCCGGCTGCTGGGGTTGTCGCGTACCGCCGCCGCGGCGTTGGCCGAGGAGGGCGGGGTGGCACTCGACGGCGCCCCGGCCGGAAAATCGGACCGACTGGCCGCCGGAGCGTGGCTCGAGGTCACGTTGCCCGCGGCGCCCGCGCCGGTGGAGAACACCCCCGAGCACATCGAGGGCATGACGATCCTGTACTCCGACGACGACATCGTCGCCGTGGACAAACCGCCGGGCGTTGCCGCCCATGCCACCGTCGGCTGGCACGGTCCCACCGTGCTCGGTGGTCTGGCGGCGGCGGGATTCCGGATCAGCACCTCCGGTATCCACGAGCGTCAGGGCATCGTGCAGCGCCTCGACGTCGGCACCTCCGGCGTGATGGTGGTGGCGCTCTCGGAGCGCGCCTACACCCTGCTCAAGCGCGCCTTCAAGCAACGCACCGTCGACAAGCGGTATCACGCGCTGGTGCAGGGCCATCCGGATCCGTCCAGCGGCACCATCGACGCACCGATCGGCCGACACCGGGGCCATGACTGGAAATTCGCGGTCACCGAGAACGGTCGGGACAGCGTCACCCATTACGACACGGTGGAGGCCTTCGTCGCGGCCAGCCTGCTCGATGTGCATCTGGAAACCGGCCGCACGCATCAGATCCGGGTGCACTTCGCGGCCCTGCACCATCCCTGCTGCGGCGACCTCACCTACGGTGCGGACCCGACACTGGCCAAACGGCTTGGGCTGCAACGCCAGTGGTTGCACGCCAGGTCGCTGGCCTTTGCGCATCCCGCCGACGGCCGCCGGATTGAGATCACCAGCCCGTATCCGGCCGATCTGCAGCACGCCCTGGACGTACTCCGCGACCACGAGTGAATCCGTTCAAGCGCGGCGCCGGCTCCAGCGGACTGCTCTTCGGGGTCGGCGCCTACGGTGCCTGGGGATTGTTTCCCGGGTTCTTCCCGCTGCTGAAACCGGCGGGGGCCGCCGAGATCCTGGCGCACCGCATCGTCTGGATGGCGCTGCTGATGGTGATCGTCGTCGCCGCGCTGCGTCGCCTCGGCGATCTGCGGCGGATGACCGGTCGGGTATGGCTGCTGCTGGCCGCGGCCTCCGGGTTGATCGCGGCGAACTGGGTGATCTACATCTACGCGGTGAACAACGGGCACGTTGTCGACGCGGCCCTGGGATACTTCATCAACCCGCTGGTCAGCGTCGCCCTGGGGGTGCTGATCTTTCGGGAATCGCTGAACCGCGCGCAGCTGTTCGCGTTGCTGGTCGCGGTGCTCGCGGTTCTCATCCTCGCGGTGGAACTCGGGGCCCCGCCCTGGATTTCGCTGGGACTGGCGTTGTCCTTCGCGTTCTACGGGCTGGTGAAGAAGGTGGTGCCGACGGATCCGCGGGTCAGCGTCGGCGTCGAGGCCGCGCTGGCGTCCCCGTTCGCGCTGGTCTACATCCTGGTGGGGGTCGCGGCCGGCCAGCAGGCATTCCTGTCCAACGGCCCCTGGCATACCGTGTCGATGATCGCCTCCGGACCGGTGACGGCGATCCCGTTGCTGCTGTTCGCCGTCGCCGCGCGGCGGCTGCCGATGGTCAGCCTCGGGCTGCTGATGTACCTGACACCGGTGATGCAACTGAGCTGGGGCGTATTCATCGGCAACGAGCCGATGCCGCCGGCACGCTGGCTCGGGTTCATGCTGATCTGGCTTGCCTTGGCGGTTTTCACCGGCGACGCGATCTACCGGAATCGGCGCCCACCGGCGGTGCTGAACCCGTAACCGCGTCCGCCGGCCCGGCGCGTGGGGCAAGATGCTCAGAGCAAGCTACGGGGAGGATGACGACGTTGACGGATCTCACGGGCCGCGATGGGCCGCGACGTCGGCATTGGTGGATCGCGGGCATGACGGCCCTGCTCGGGTTCATGTTGGTGGTGCCGATGGCGGTGGCGTTGCTGCAGCCGGAACCCGAGGCCCCGTCGCAGGCCACCCACCCGAGTAGCACCGCGGCCGCACCGGCGCCGTCGATCAAACCGCTGGTGGTGCGCCCGGTGCTCAGCGCCCAAGGCACCACCCCCGAGCAGTGCCCGGCGGTACCGGAGGGACCGATGACCGGCAGCCAGCAGCTGTGCGATCTCGCCGAGACGGGGTTGTACACCCTGGGGCCCGAGTCCCTGGAACTGCAGCTCACACAAGCCGATTCGCTGCTGTCGCCGATCACCCGCGGTCACTTCGTCCAGGTTTTGCTGACCGAGCAGTCCGCGCGCACCTTCGGTGATTTCACCGCCGGCCAGGTGGGCAAGCAGGTCGCGTTCATCCGGGGCGGCCGGGTGATCTCGGCGCCGGCGATCAGCGAACGCATCGACGGCACCGCGCTGCAACTGTCCGGCGAACTCAGCGCCGAGCAGTCCGAGGAGATCGCCCGCCTGCTCCGCGACGAGGCCTGACCCGCGGGCCCTATTTGCCCGGCAGCAGCACCGGCTTGATGATCTCGCCGGCAAGCGCGCGCTGCTCGACGGTGTTGATCTCCGACAGGTCGAAAGTCTCGATCAGTCGGTCGAACGGGAACCGTCCGGCCTGCCACAGCGCGATGAGGGTGGGGATGAAGTTCTGCGGGACGGCATCGCCCTCGAGAATGCCCATCAGGGAACGGCCCACGGTCAACGCCATCGGGTCGATCACCAGATCGCCCTGCTGGACACCGACCAGGCCCAGCACGCCCCGTTGGGTCAAGGCGTTGAGCGCGGCGGCGATGACGGCGGGCAGCCCGGTGGTGTCGAGGCCAAAGGGCAGTCCGGCCGGCGCGATCTCCGCGATTTGCTCGGTCAGATCCCCGCCACCGGCGACGATGGTGTGGGTGGCGCCGAGTTCGCGGGCGAGTTCGAGCCGTTCGGCGTTCAGGTCGACGCCGATGATCGGCCCGGCGCCCGCGACCTTGGCCGCCATGATCGCGGACAGGCCGACGGCACCGGTCCCGGTGATGACGATGCCCGCTCCGGCCGGCACCCGCAGCGCCTCGAGCACGGCGGCGGCGCCGGTCTGGATGCCACAGCCTAGCGGGCCGAGCAACTCCAGCGGCAGCGCCTTGTCGACGACGACGGCGTTGTCGACGTCGACCACGGTGTGGGTGGCGAAGGACGACTGACCGAACCACCGCCCGGAGACGGGATTTCCATCGCCGTCGGTGAGCGGGCCGGCACCGTCGACGCCGGGCCCGCCGAGGTTGCGGGCCAGGAACGTGTCGCAGTAGGCCGGATGCGCTTCGCGACAGTTGCGGCACCGCCCGCAGGAGTCGAAGCTCAGCACCACATGATCACCGACAGCCACCGAATCGACTGCGGCGCCGATGGCGTCGACGACGCCGGCGCCCTCATGGCCCAAGACGATGGGCGGCGTGCCCAGACCCATTGCGGCCCGCGGCACAACGTCGGTGTGGCAGTGCCCGGCGCCGACGATGCGGACCAGGATCTGTTGCGGTCCCGGTTCGGCGAGTTCGAGTTCCTCGATGGTGTAAGGGGATTGTTCGCCGCGCAGGACGGCTGCGGTGATCTTCATCGGGTGTCGGTCCTTTACGACTCGGTGCCGTTGGCGGGCAGGTACATCGACTTGATCTGTTGGTAGGAGGCGAGTCCTTCGGGGCCGAGTTCGCGGCCCAGTCCGCTGGCCTTCACACCGCCGAACGGGGCGCCGAAGTCCAGGGCGTAGTTGTTGACGCCGATGCTTCCGGTGCGTACCCGCCGCGCCACGTCGAGGCCGCGTTCCTGGTCGCCGGTCCAGACGCTGCCGCCGAGGCCGAAGTCGGAATCATTGGCGATCGCGATGGCCTCGTCGACGTCGGTGTAGGGGATGACTGCCAGCACCGGTCCGAAGATTTCTTCCTGGGCGATGGTGTGGGAGTTTTCGACGTTGTCGAAGATGGTCGGCTCGACGAACCAGCCGGAACCGGCGTCGGCGGGTTGGCCGCCGCCGGTGGTGATCCGGGCGCCGTCGGCGACGCCGCGTTTGATGTAGTTCTGCACGCGTTCCTGTTGGCGGGCGGTGGCCAGCGGGCCGATCTGGGTGTGCGGGTCCAGGGCGTTGCCCACAGCCAGCGAGCGCGCGAAATCGGTGAGCAGGTCCACGGTTTCGCTGTAGCGCTGCCGCGGTGCCAGTACCCGTGTGCCGAGGTAGCAGGTTTGGCCGTTGTTCATCAGGGTCGCGGCGAAGAACTCCTGCAGCAGCGAGGGCAGGTCGGCGTCATCGAGGATGATGGACGCCGACTTGCCGCCCAACTCCAGGGTGACGGGGCGGATGAGCCGGCCGCAGACCTCGCCGATGGCGCGGCCGGCCGCGGTGGACCCGGTGAAGGCGACCTTGTCCACGTGCGGGTGGGCCACCAGGTAGGCGCCGGCTTCGCGGCCGCCGGGCACGATGTTGATCACGCCGGCGGGGATGTCGGAGTCGGCGATGGCCTCGGCGAGCAGGTGGGAATCCAGGACGGTTTCCGGTGACGGCTTGATGACCACGGTGTTGCCGGCGGCCAGCAGTGGGGCGAGCTTGAAGAAGGTCAGGGTCTGCGGGAAGTTCCACGGCACGATCGCGGCGACCACGCCGATGGGTTCGCGGCGCACCACGGTGGTGCCGCCGCCGAGGCCGGCGCGACGTTCCTCGATCGGCTGGTTGAGGGCCAACTCGGCGTAGTAGCGCAGCAACATCGCCGGAACGACGGCTTCGGTGACCGAGGCGATCGAGATCGGCATGCCGTTTTGGGTGCTGACCGCTTGGGCGGTGGCCTCGCCGCGCTTGTCGAGCGCATCGGCGAGCGACAGGATGGCCTGGGCGCGGGCTTCGGGTCGGCGGGTGGCCCAGTCGGTGGAGTCGAAGGCGCGTCGGGCGGCGCTGACCGCGGCGTCGACATCGGCCTGGCCGGCCTGCGGGACGGTGGCCACCGGCACGCCGGTGCTGGCGTCGATGACATCGATGCGTTGCGGGTCCGACGGGGTGCTCCAGGCACCGTCGATCCAGAAGCCGCTGCGTTCGGTGAAAGTCATTGATTACTCCTGGTGACTGGTTGGTGGGTGTCGACGGTGGCCGCGAACTCGAGGACGGTGCGGGCCACCAGGTCGGGATCGTCGAACATCGGGACGTGACCGACATCGGGCAGGGTGATGAATTCGGCCTGCGGGACCAGCTTCGGGAACCGGAGCCCGTAGGGCTGGTAGGGGATCAGGCCGTCTTTTTCGCAGGAGGCGATGGTCACCGGGCAGTCGATGCTGCCGAGGCCGTGGTTGGTGGTGAGGATCGGCTCCATCAACTCGAAATATAGGTCGCAGCGCAGGTTGTCGCGGACAAACGCGGCCGCCTCCACGATCGAGATGCGGTCGCTGTGCGCCATCGCGGCGCTGAGCAGCAGGTGTCTGATCCGGTGCGAGCGCAGTACGACTTCGGCGTACGGGGCCACCGTGGCGAATACCTTGCGGGCCACCTGCAACTTGAGCCGCAGCGGTAGCAGGTGCCGCCCCTCGGGTTCCCAGCCCAGCGCCGGGGCCAGCGCGGTCACCGACAGCGCGCGCCCGCGCGCGGCCAGTTCGAGGGCGAGCCAGCCGCCCAGCGAGTTGCCGACCAGGTGGGCCCGCGTGATCCCGGCGCGGTCGAGGTCCCGCTCGAGCTGATCGGCCAGCGCGGTCACGGACACCGGGACGTCCTCGGGCAGCTGCGGCCCGCGGGCATGCCCGGCCAGCCGGGCGACGTACACGCGGTGGTGCTGTTCGAGCGTGGGGACGATCGGTACCCAGTGGCGCCAGCTGCCGCTGAATCCGTGGATCAAGACCATCGGGGACGCGTCAGGCCCGGAAGTGTTCACGGACTTCTCCTGTTCAAGTTCGCCGATCCGAAGCTAATTGACATATCGTCAACTATAACGAACACTATGTCACATCGTTAGTTGGATCACAACAAGAACGGACGGGTCATGAGCACGCAGACCGCGCGGAGCAACGCCACACTTCCCGACGAAACCCGCATCGTCATCGTCGGCGCCGGCATGGCCGGCCTCGGGGCGGCGTTTCGGCTGCTCGAGGCGGGTATCAACGACTTCGTCGTGCTAGAACGCGCGGATCGGGTCGGGGGGACCTGGCGGGACAACGACTATCCCGGCTGCGCGGTGGACGTGGCCTCGGCCTACTACTCCTACTCGTTCGCGCCCAAGCACGACTGGTCGCACAACTTCGCCCGGCAGGGCGAGTTGCAGGCCTATCTGGAAGAACTCGCCACCACGCCGGCGGTCGCCGAACGGCTGTACTACGGACGCGGTATGGCGGCCGCGCGGTGGGATGACGAGCGCGGGCGTTGGCTCGTGGAGACCTCCGACGGCACGATCTCGGCGCAGTTCCTGGTGCCGGCGGTGGGCATCCTCAACCGGGTGTCCACGCCCGAGATCGCGGGCCTGGACACGTTCGCGGGCAAGGTGTTTCACACCACCGACTGGGATCACGACTACGACCTGCGGTGCCGGCGCGTCGCCGTGGTCGGCACCGGATCGACGGCGTCGCAGGTGATTCCGGCGATCGCGCCCGAGGTCGGGCACCTGACGGTCTTCCAGCGGTCGGCGGGCTGGGTGCTGCCGCGCGTCGACTGGCGGGTCTCGCGCCTGGAGAAGCTGTTGATGAAGCACGTTCCGGGCCTGTTGCGGGCGCGTCGTTGGCGGCAGCGTTGGACCCGCGAACTGCTGTTCCCGGCGTTGCTCAATCCCGGCCGCGACCTGGCGGTCATCGAGTCGGCGCTGCGCCTGTTCCTGCGCATGCAGGTGCCCGATGCGAAGATCAGGGCGAAGCTGACCCCGCAGGATCGGTTCGGTTGCAAGCGACCGATCCTGTCCAGCGACTACCTGCGCACGTTCATGCGCGCGAACGTGGAACTGGTCACCGACCCGATCAGCGAGGTCCGCCCGCACGCCGTCGTCACCGCCGACGGTCGGGAGCACCCGGTGGACGCGCTGGTGCTGGCCACCGGCTTCAAGCCCTACGAGTGGGTGGACGCCGCCCGCGTGGTCGGACGCGAGGGCAAGACGCTCGACCACGACTGGCGCGAACACGGCGCCCGGTCCTATCTCGGCGGGGCCGTGCACGGATTCCCGAACCTGTTCTATGTCGTCGGGCCCAATACCGCGGTGTTCACCTCGATCCTGTTCGTCATCGAGCAGGTCATCGACCACTTCGTCAACACCGTCCAGGAGATGGATCGGCACGGACTGGCCGTGATCGAGGCCCGCGCCGATGCGCAGGACGAATTCGGTGCCGAGATGACGGATCGGCTCGACGGGACCGTCTGGACCAGTGGCTGCACCAGTTGGCTGCTGCACGAGACGAAATACAACCCCACCCTGTGGCCGGGCAACACCAGCGAAATCGCCGGGCGGCTGCGGCATTTCGATGCGCTCGCCTATGACGTGACCACCGCCGAGGGGTCGGCGAGCGAGCTGCCGCGGGCCCCGCAGTTCCTCTGATCTGTCCGCCCCACCACGAGGAGTCCTGGTGCACAGTCCCGCGCATATTCTCACCCACGCAGCCGAAAAGTTCGGCGACAAACCGGCTTTGATCACCGCCGAGCGCACGCTGTCCTATCGCGAGCTCGAGGAGGCGGCCAACGGCGTCGCGCACGGTCTGCTCGAGCGCGGCGTGCGACCCGGTCAGACGGTGTCGCTGTACTCGACGAACCGCTGGGAGTGGATCGTCACCTATCACGGCGCGCTGAAGGCCGGCGCCGTGGTGAATCCGGTCAACGTGATGCTCACCCGCGACGAACTCGCCTACGTCCTGCGGGACTGCGCGGCGACGGCGGTGTTCGCCGGTGGCGAGCAGGCGGAGTGGATTCGCGACCTGGCGCGCGACCTGCCCGGCATCCGCGCGGTCGTCGCGTTCGGTGCGGCGCCGGCCGGAACCACACCGTTCGAGGCCCTGCTGACGCCGCACCCCGACCGACCCGACGTCGCGATGCCCGGGCCTACCGACCCGAGCACCATCGGGTACACCTCGGGCACCACCGGGCACCCCAAGGGCGCGATCCAGAGCCACCGGGCGGTGCTGACCAACTGCGCACTGACCGCGACGATGCACGGCCGCAGCGCTGCGGACATCGTCGTCACCGCGCTGCCGGCCCCGCACGTCTACGGCAACGTCGCGATCAACAGCACGTTCCTCACCGGCGGCACCGTGGTGCTGATGCAGCGGTTCGAACCCGCGGCCGCGTTGCGACTGATCGAGCAACATCGCGCCACGATGTTCGAGGGCGTGCCGGCCATGTACGCGATGATGCTCGCCGACCCCGCGCTCACCGGGACCGATCTCACCTCGCTGACCCGTTGCACCGTGGGCGGGCAGACCTTTCCGGTCGCCACCCTCGAGAAGTGGGAGGCGGTTTCGGGGGTCCGTCTGATCGAACTGTGGGGGATGACCGAGATCGCCGGCCTCGGCCTCACCCACGCCGTCCATGCGCCGGCCGTGCCGGGATCGGTCGGCGTCGCGCTGCCCGGAGTGCAGGTCCGCATCGCGGACCTCGAGAACAGCGCCGTCGACGCGCCCGCCGGGGAACCCGGTGAGCTGATGGTGCGCGGGCCGGTCGTGATGCTCGGATACCACGACAACCCGGCGGCGACCGCCGAGACCATCGAGCCCGACGGTTGGTTACACACCGGCGACATCGCGACCATGGCCGACACCGGACACGTCTTCATCGTGGATCGGCGCAAGGACATGATCATCTCCGGCGGCTACAACATCTATCCGGCCGAGATCGAACGGGTGCTGTCCGCACACCCCGGGGTGGCCCTGGTGGCCGCCGGACCCGTCCCCGATCCGGTCAAGGGTGAGCTGCCCTGCGCGTACGTCGTGCGGGCCCCGGGCAGCACGGTCACCGAGGCGGAACTCGCCGATTTCGCCGGCACCCGGCTGGCCGCCTACAAGCGGCCCCGGCTGTTCAGTTTCGTCGACGCGCTGCCCACCACGTCGTCGGGCAAGGTGATGCGGCGCGCGTTGCGCGACCTCCGCGCGGACACGCAGTCCGACACGCCCGAGCGCGTCGGGGATACGTCCTAGACTGACGGGCCTATGGGCACTTCGGATGGCTTCGTTCACCTGCACAACCACACCGAGTACTCGATGCTGGACGGCGCCGCCAAGATCAAGCCGATGCTGGCCGAGGCGCAACGGCTCGGGATGACCGCGATCGGCATGACCGACCACGGCAACATGTTCGGCGCGAGCCAGTTCTACAACGAGGCCAAATCCGCCGGGATCACGCCGATCATCGGCGTCGAGGCCTACATCGCCCCGGCCTCCCGGTTCGACACCCGCCGCATCACCTGGGGCGACCCGAGCCAGAAGTCCGACGACGTCTCGGCCAGCGGTGCGTATCTGCACATGACGATGGTCGCGGAGAACGCCCGGGGGCTGCGCAACCTGTTCAAGCTGTCCTCGCTGGCCTCCTTCGAGGGGCAGCTCGGCAAGTGGCCGCGGATGGATGCCGAGATCATTGCCGAGCACGCCGAGGGCATCATCGCCACCACCGGGTGCCCGTCCGGGGAGGTGCAGACCCGGCTGCGGCTCGGGCACAACCAGGAGGCCCTGGAGGCCGCCGCCAAGTGGCGCGAGATCTTCGGACCGGACAACTTCTTCCTGGAGTTGATGGACCACGGCCTGTCCATCGAGCGCCGGGTCCGCGACGGACTGCTCGAGATCGGCCGCAAGCTCGACATCCGGCCGCTGGCGACCAACGACTGCCACTACGTCACCAAGGATGCCGCGCGCAACCACGAAGCGCTGCTGTGCATCCAGACCGGCAAAACCCTGTCGGACCCCAACCGGTTCAAGTTCGACGGTGACGGTTACTACCTGAAGTCGGCCGCCGAGATGCGGCAGATCTGGGATTCCGAGGTGCCCGAGGCCTGCGATTCGACCCTGCTGATCGCCGAACGGGTCACCCCGTACGACGAGGTGTGGACGCCGGTGGACCGGATGCCGATCTTCCCGGTCCCCGAGGGCCACGATCAGGGGTCCTGGCTGCGCCATGAGGTGCACGCGGGTCTGCGCCGCCGCTTCCCGGCCGGGGTGGCCCAGGAGTACACCGACCGCGCCGAGTTCGAGATCGACGTGATCTGCGGCAAGGGCTTCCCGTCGTACTTCCTGATCGTCGCGGACCTGATCAACTACGCGCGTTCCATCGACATCCGGGTCGGTCCCGGTCGCGGATCGGCCGCCGGTTCGTTGGTGGCCTATGCGCTGGGCATCACCAACATCGACCCGATCCCGCACGGTCTGCTGTTCGAACGGTTCCTCAACCCCGAGCGGCCGTCGGCTCCCGACATCGACATCGACTTCGACGACCGTCGCCGCGGCGAGATGGTGCGCTACGCCGCCGACAAATGGGGCAGCGACCGCGTCGCCCAGGTCATCACGTTCGGCACCATCAAAACCAAAGCCGCGCTCAAGGATTCGGCTCGCGTCAACTACGGCCAGCCGGGCTACGCGATCGCCGACCGGATCACCAAGGCGCTGCCACCGCCGATCATGGCCAAGGACATCCCGCTGTCCGGGATCACCGATCCGACCCATGAGCGGTACAAGGAAGCCGCCGAGGTGCGGAGCCTGATCGACACCGACCCCGATGTGCGCACCATCTACGAAACCGCGCGGGGCCTCGAGGGGCTGGTGCGCAACGCCGGCGTGCACGCCTGCGCGGTGATCATGAGCTCCGAGCCGCTGATCGACGCGATCCCGCTGTGGAAGCGGCCGCAGGACGGCGCCATCATCACGGGCTGGGATTATCCGTCCTGTGAGGACATCGGCCTACTGAAGATGGACTTCCTGGGCCTGCGGAACCTGACGATCATCGGCGACGCCCTGGAGAACATCAAGGCCAACCGCGGCATCGACCTGGACCTGGAGACGCTGCCGTTCGACGACGCCGCGACCTACGAATTGCTTTCCCGCGGTGACACTCTCGGCGTCTTCCAGCTCGACGGTGGGCCGATGCGCGACCTGCTTCGGCGCATGCAGCCCACCGAGTTCAACGACATCGTGGCCGTGCTGGCGTTGTACCGCCCAGGCCCGATGGGCATGAATGCCCACAACGACTACGCCGACCGCAAGAACAGTCGCCAGCAGGTCAAACCCATCCACCCCGAACTCGAAGATCCGCTGCGCGAGATCCTGTCCGAGACCTACGGCCTGATCGTCTACCAAGAGCAGATCATGCTGATCGCGCAGAAGGTCGCCTCCTACTCCATGGGTAAGGCCGATGCGCTCCGCAAGGCCATGGGTAAGAAGAAGCTCGAGGTGCTCGAGGCCGAGTACAAGGGCTTTCTCGAGGGCATGACCGCCAACGGGTTCTCCGCGAAGGCCGTCAAGGCGTTGTGGGACACCATTCTTCCGTTCGCCGGCTACGCGTTCAACAAGTCGCACGCCGCCGGCTACGGCCTGGTTTCCTACTGGACGGCCTACCTCAAGGCCAACTACCCCTCGGAGTACATGGCGGGCCTGCTGACCTCGGTGGGTGACGACAAGGACAAGGCGGCGGTCTATCTGGCCGACTGCCGGCGGCTCGGCATCACGGTGCTGCCGCCGGATGTCAACGAATCGAGTCTGCACTTCACCTCGGTCGGCACCGACATCCGATTCGGGCTCGGCGCGGTGCGCAACGTCGGCGCCAACGTCGTGTCGTCCTTGATCGAAACCCGCAAGCAGAAGGGGAATTTCACCGACTTCTCGGACTACCTGAACAAGATCGAGGTGTCGGTCTGCAACAAGAAGGTGACGGAGTCGCTGATCAAGGCAGGTGCCTTCGACTCGCTCAAGCATGCCCGCAAGGGGTTGTTCCTGATCCACACCGACGCAGTCGATTCCGTGCTGGGCACCAAGAAGGCCGAGGCCATGGGCCAGTTCGACCTGTTCGGCGGGGACGGAGACGGCACCGACGGAAGCGACCCGGTGTTCACCATCAAGGTCCCCGACGAGGAGTGGGACGACAAGCACAAGCTGGCGCTGGAACGCGAGATGCTGGGCCTCTACGTCTCGGGGCATCCGCTCGACGGAATCGCCCACCTGCTGAACAGCCAGGTCGACACCCAACTCCCGGCGATCCTCGACGGTGATGTCGGCCACGACGCGTTCGTCCAGGTCGGCGGCATCCTGGCGTCGGTCAACCGGCGGGTGAACAAGAACGGATTGCCTTGGGCCTCGGCGCAACTGGAGGATCTCACCGGCGGCATCGAAGTGTTGTTCTTCCCGCAGACCTACTCGGTGTACGGCGCCGACATCGCCGACGACACCGTCGTGCTGCTCAAGGCCAAGGTCTCGGTGCGTGATGACCGGCGCGCGTTGATCGCGCACGACCTGGTGATCCCGGATTTCTCGAACGCCCAGGCCGACCGACCGCTCGCGGTCAGCCTGCCGACCCGCCAATGCACCACGGACAAGGTGTCCGCGCTCAAGCAGGTGCTGGCGCGCCACCCCGGCACGTCCCAGGTGCATCTGCGGTTGATCAGCGGGGAACGCATCACCACGCTGGAGTTGGACCAGTCGCTGCGGGTGACGCCGTCCTCGGCGCTGATGGGGGATCTGAAGGCGCTGCTGGGCCCGGGCTGCCTCGGCGGCTAGTCACGGCGGACCGGTAGGACTGGCCGGGGTGCCGCCGTGGTGACAATCGACCAGCAGACCAGCTACACCGCAGCCGATGCAGTATTGGAATACTCCGAGGCATTGAACTGCTCCCGGAAAGCCAAGGGCAGGAACAGGGTCGGGTTCAGCAAGGTGACGTAGGCTCCGCAAGCGTCGCTCCTGCGCTCAACACGTGGCGCCGGTACCACCGCCGACCGTGCCAGCGTTGGTAGTGCCAGACGGCGCTGGGCAGCGGCCCGCGCGGGTGTAGCCAGTATCGGTCCGGCGGCTCGAGTAGCGGTGTGGCGCGGCCGATCTCGATCTCGGCAAGGACAACACCCGGACCCTCGTCGGGGCCGCGTTCGGCGAGTATCTCGCCACGGGCATCGACGATCATGGTGGAGCCCTCGAGCCGGCCCCGGTAGGGCATCGGCAGCCACGGCATCCCGCAGGTCAGGTCCCCGGCGTGCGCGGCATGGATGACCGGCGCCCCGACGTACTTCGCGAACATCGGTGCCACCGCGCGAGCCGTCGCCGAATTCTGGTACTCCCACCGGTCGAACACGGCGCGGGGAGTCCACCGCGGGATCGACCACCACCCGGAACCGGTCATGACGAGATCGACACGGGACCGCAGACGTGTCACGGTGCGAGTGCGCATCAACTCCCAACACACGGCCGCGCCGAGTTGATACTGGCCGGCCGGGATCACGCCGTCGTCGTGCCCGCCGGTGTAGAAGCAGTTCTCCCACATAGTGGGCAGGTCTTTGTCGTGACGGCCGAGGACGCCATCGGGTGTGGCGGCCAGATAGGCGTTGCGCACATGCCCGTCGGGGTCGCGGCACAGAAAGGACCCGCCGACCAGGGCGTCGTGCCGCCGGGCGAGGCTGGTGAGCAAGGCGGTGGCGGCGCCGTCCGGCGGCAGTGCCGCATCCTTGAGCGCGTCGTCGAATCCGATGCCGGTGGAGAAGAACTCCGGCAGCGCGATGATCCGCGCCCCGGCCCGGCAGGCTTCGTCGGCAAGGGCCTCGCACGCCGCCAGGTTGGCGGCGACGTCGCCCAGGACCGCCTCGAGTTGAACAGCCGCTGCGAGCACCATGAACCGAACGGTACTATAAAACTGAACGCTACTTCAAGACTTTGTTCGGACCCAGGCCCTGCTCGATGATGTCGCGTCCGGTCTCCAGCACCCGTCGAAGCTCGGCCTCGTCGAGTTGCAGGCGATCGGGGCGGAGGCGCAGCGACAGCACGCCGTTCCATGCGCCCCACAGGAACACCGACGTCCGGTGCGGGTCGGCGCAGTGCAGCTGGCCGGCCGCATCGGCGCGACGCAAGGTGTCGGCGATGTCGCCCACGAGGCGTTCGACCTTGTCCGCGATCCGGCGCTCGGCCTCGCTGGCGACGTCGCCCGGCGGCACGTCGAGCGTGCGCAGCGCAATCATCCGGAAGTATCCCGGGTTGCCCAGGTGAAACCGGAAGTAGGCGTCGCTCGCGGCGCGCAATTCCTCGATCGGGGTGCGCCCACCCCCGTAGGCCGCCGCCATGGCCTCCGCGTTGACGTCGAGTGCCCGCTCGACCAGGGCCAGGTACAGCCGTTCCTTGTTCTTGAAATGGTGATAGATCGAGCCCACCGCCAGACCGGCGGCCTCGGCGATCGCATCCATGGTCACGGCGTGAAAGCCGCGTTCGGTGAACAGTCGCTCGGCGGCGTCCAGGATGTTGGCGCTGGTCACGACCGCGCGTCGATCGCGGCGACGGACCTTGGGCGGCTGTGTCATGCGTGAAGGTTACGGCGCCTGCCGACGTCAGCGGTGGTGGCGGGAGCCGCCGGCGATCCACACCGTGGTGGCGGCGGTGGTCGCGGTCAGCACCGCGGCACTCGGATCGGCGGTCGCGAGGATGACGAGCGCGAACACCAGGAGCGCGAGGAGGATGGCCACCACCTTGTAAGCCGGCCACGGCACGCCCGCGATGACGAACTCGCGGTGCGCGTGGCGAGCCGTCCCAGCCTCCGGGCCGGAGCGGAGCTGTTCGGCGGTGGTCATGCCGCCATGATAGACCTGACAAAAAGTTTCGGCCACCCGAAACGCAAGATGTCGGTCCCGTGATTTCGCTAGGGTGGGCCCCATGGCGCTTAAAGGAGAGTATGAGCCCAGCACCTCGGATTGGGCCCGGGAAAACGCCGAGGAATACATGAACTCGGGCGGCACCAAGGGCACCGAATTGCGGGGCATGCCGGTGGTGCTGTTGACCACGATCGGGGCCAAGACGGGCAAGTTGCGCAAGACCCCATTGATGCGGGTCGAGCACAACGGTGAGTACGCAATCGTCGCCTCCCTCGGCGGCGCCCCCAAGAACCCGGTCTGGTACTACAACGTCAAGGCAAACCCGCAGGTCGAACTGCAGGATGGCACCGTTTCCGCCGACTACCGAGCCCGCGAGGTGTCCGGCGAGGAACGTGCGCAGTGGTGGGAGCGGGCGGTCGCGGCGTTTCCCGACTACGCCGAATATCAGAAAAAGACCGATCGGCAAATCCCGGTCTTCGTGTTGACTCCCGTCTAATCGATTTCACTGCTCAATTGCCGCGTGGCACCATTGGTCGGTGTCCGCTGAACTGAAACAAGCACCACACATGGCAGCACCAGCCCCGCTGCTCACCGGGGCCGATGTCGAGGCGGCGGCGCAGCGAATTTCCGGTGTGGTGACACCCACACCCCTGCAGTACAGCGATCGGCTGTCCCAGCTGACCGGCGCGCTGGTGTACCTCAAGCGCGAGGACCTGCAGACCGTGCGCTCCTACAAGGTGCGCGGCGCCTACAATCTGCTGCTCCAGCTGACGCCCGAGGAGTTGGCGGCCGGCGTGGTGTGCTCGTCGGCCGGGAATCACGCGCAGGGCTTCGCGCTGGCGTGTCGGTCGATGGCGATTCACGGCCGGGTCTACGTGCCGGCCAAGACGCCGAAGCAGAAGCGTGACCGCATCGCCTACCACGGCGGCGAGTACGTCGAGGTGATCGTCGGCGGCAAGACCTACGACATGGCCGCCGACGCGGCGCTCGCCGATGTTCGACGCACCGGCGCCACCCTGGTCCACCCCTACGACGACCTCCGCACGATGGCGGGTCAAGGCACCATCGCGGTCGAGATCCTCGACCAACTCGACGGCGAGCCCGACCTGGTGGTGGTGCCCGTCGGCGGCGGCGGCTGCATCAGCGGTATCACCAGCTACCTCGCCGACCGGACGACCGCGACCTCGGTACTCGGGATCGAGCCCGCCGGCGCGGCCTCGCTGCTGGCGGCGTTGGCGGAGGGGCAGCCGGTCACCCTGGAGCACGTCGACCAGTTCGTCGACGGCGCGGCGGTGGCCCGCGCGGGCCGGCTACCTTTCGAGGCGCTGTCCTCGGCCGGCGACATGGTCTCGATCACGACGGTCGACGAGGGCGCGGTCTGTACGGCCATGCTGGACCTGTACCAGAACGAGGGCATCATCGCCGAGCCCGCCGGGGCGTTGTCGGTGGCCGGACTCCTGGAGGCCGACGTCGCGCCGGGGTCGACGGTGGTCTGCCTGATCTCGGGCGGCAACAACGACGTGTCCCGCTACGGCGAGGTGCTGGAACGCTCGCTGGTCCACCTGGGTCTCAAGCACTACTTCCTGGTCGACTTCCCGCAGGAACCCGGCGCGCTGCGGCGCTTCCTCGACGGGGTGCTGGGACCCAACGACGACGTCACGTTGTTCGAATACGTCAAGCGCAACAACCGGGAGACCGGCGAGGCCCTGGTCGGCATCGAATTGGCCTCGGCCGGCGACCTAGATGGCCTGTTGGAGCGCATGAAGACCTCCGAGTGCCACGTCGAATTGCTCGAACCGGGCTCGCCGACCTACCGCTACCTCACCTGACGGGCCGAGACCCGCAGCACCGCAAAGGAATGCCCGTCCAGCGCGGTCGCGGCGGCACCGACCCGCGGGGTGCCCCACGCGGACACCACCTCGCCGGTCACCGGCACCGACGCGGTGTCCGCACCCAGGTTGCACGCGATCGCCAAGGCGCCGCGGTACAGCACGATCCAGCGGGCATCCTCGTCGTAGTCGACCGCCAAGTGGTCGAGCCAGTAGTCGGCCAGGTCGGGTTCGGTCCGGCGCAACGCGATCAGCTCCCGGTACAGCGCCAGCATGGCGGCATGCCGCCCCGCGCCGGCCTCGTCCCAGTTCAACTTGGAGCACAGGAACGTCTCGGGGTCCTGCGGGTCGGGCACCTCGGCGGCATCCCAGCCGTGGTCGGCGAACTCGGCCTTGCGGCCCTGCCGGGTCGCCTCGGCCAGTTCGGGCTCCGGATGCGAGCTGAAGAACTGAAAGGGCGTGGTGGCCGCCCACTCCTCACCCATGAACAGCATCGCGGTGAACGGGGTCAACAACGCCAGCGCGGCGCTGACGGCCAGCTGTCCGTCGGTGAGATAGGCGGTGGGGCGGTCGCCGAGCGCGCGGTTACCGACCTGATCGTGGGTGCTGGTGTAGGCCAACAGCCGGCACCCGGGAACGGTCGCGGTGTCCAGCGGCCGACCGTGCCTGCGCTTGCGGAACGAGGAGAAGGAGCCGGCGTGGTAGAAGCCGCTCTTGAGGGTCTGGGCCAATACCGCCATGGAACCGAAATCCGAATAGTAGCCGTGCTGTTCGCCGGATACCGCCGCATGCAGGGCATGGTGGATGTCGTCGTCCCACTGCGCCGTCAGGCCGTAGCCGCCGGCCGAGCGCTCGGTGATGAACCGCGGATCGTTGCGGTCGCTTTCGGCGATCAACGACAGTGGCCGACCCAATTGCTCTGCCAGCGAGTCGGTTTCGGCCGACAGCTCCTCGAGGATGTGCAGCGCGGTGGTGTCGACCAGCGCATGCACGGCGTCCAGCCGCAGCCCGTCGAGGCCGAAGTCCCGCAGCCAGCGCAACGCACATTCGATGATGTAGCGGCGCACCTCATCGGAGTCCGCATCGGCGATGTTGATGCCCTCGCCCCACGGGTTGCTGCCCGAGGACAGGTAGGGGCCGAACCGGGGCAGGTAGTTGCCCGACGGACCGAGGTGGTTGAACACCGCGTCGAGCAGCACACCCAGCCCGCGCCGATGGCACGCGTCGACGAACCGCAGCAGCGCATCGGGGCCGCCGTAGGGTTCGTGCACCGCGTACCACAGCACCCCGTCGTAGCCCCAGCCGTGAGTGCCGGCGAACGCGTTGACCGGCATCAACTCGACGAAGTCCACGCCCAGCCGCACCAGGTGGTCGAGCCGCTCGATCGCAGAATCCAAAGTTCCTGCCGCCGTGAAGGTTCCCACGTGTAACTCGTAGACGACCGCGCCGGCAACGGATCGGCCCGCCCAGTCCGCGGCCGGGGGGCCGGCGGGGCTCCAGAGGGCCGAGCGCGCGTGCACCCCGTCGGGTTGGCGCGCCGAGCGCGGATCCGGCAGCACCGTCGGATCGTCGTCGAGAACAAAGCCGTAGCGGGCGCCCGGTTCGACGTCGAGGGTGGCCCGCCACCAGTCGTCGGCGCCGCGCTCCATGGGATACAGCGCGCCGTCCACATCCAGCCGCACCAGATCGGGCCGCGGCGCCCACACCGCGAACTGGTGCTCAGCCATCGGTGCGCTCCAACAGCGCCACCGGATTGCCGGTGAACAATTGGGATACCGGAATCACGCCGCAATGGCCGGCCCCGGTCAGCCGATCCACCCAGTTCCCGGGCGGCAGTGCCAGTTCGGTGTCCTGCCAACCGGATTCGCTCAGCGCCACCGTCCACCGGCTCACGGCCACCAGCACATCGGTGCCGCGCAGAAACGCCACCAGGTGCTGAGCGGCGGTCCCGGTCGCCAGCACCGGGGTGTAGCCGCCGGCCAGGAAGGTCTCGGGTCGGTCTCGCCGCAGCCGCAATGCGCTGCGCACCACCTGCAGCTTGGGGTGCTCGCCGGCGGCCAGCGCGGCCCGGCGGACGCCGTAGTCCACCGGGCGGCGGTTGTCCGGATCGACCAGACTGTCCTCCCACAGTTCGGTGCCCTGGTAGACGTCGGGGACCCCCGGCACGGTCAGGGCCAGCAGCTTCTGTGCCAACGCGTCGTCGCGGGCATACCGGTCGAGCCGGGCCACCAGCGCGGTCAGCTCGGCGGCGACCGGGCCGTCGAGCGCGGCGTCCAGCCAGTCGTGCGTAGCGGACTCGAAGGCCTCGTCGGGCTCGTTCCAGGACGTGTGCACCTGCGCCTCGCGCAGCGCCTTCTCGGCGTAGCCGTGCAGCCGGGAGCGCAGCTCCGCATCGACGGTGCCGTCCACGGGCCACACCCCGAAGATGTTCTGCCACAGGAACAGTCCGCTGTCCGGGGCGGGGGAGGGCACGGCCTGCTCCCAGCCGGCGACCAGCTCGGCAAACAGCCCGGGCACCTGCGAGAGCACCCCGATGCGGGCGCGGACGTCCTCGCCGCGCTTGGTGTCGTGGGTGGTCAGCGTCGTCATCGCGGTGGGCCAGCGCTGCGCGCGCACCGCAGCGCTGTGGTGAAACTCCGCCGCGCTGACACCGAACCGCAGGGGACTGCCGCCGACCTCGTTGAGCGACACCAGCCGGTTGTCCCGGTAGAACAGGCAATCCTCGACGGCCTTGGCGGTGACCGCACCGCACAGCTGCTGCAGCCGGGTGGCGGGCTCCTCGAAACCGAGCGCGGCCGCCAGCACCTGAAGCGGCGCGGCGAGTTCGGGTTCGGCGGCGACGGTTTCGGCGATGGCGGCCGACAGCATGGCCGCCAACCCGGGGTAGTCGCAGCGGTAGACGTCGATGTGCGTCAGCAGCGCGGCGATCGCATCCGGCAGCCGGGGGTGGTCGTGGCCGGTGGCCGCCACCACCGCCCGCCGCAGCCGGGCGAGTTCGGCAGCCAGGGTCTCGGTGGCGGCGGCGAGCTTGAGTTCGGCCTCCAACCGGGGGGCCTCGGTATGCTCGAATCCGGCCGATGCGCTCAGTTCGGTCAGCGTCGCCGCACCCGCCGGATCGACGAACAACCCGCCGATCTCGCGCAGCACGTCGTATCCGGTGGTGCCGTCGACCGGCAGGCTGGGTTCCAGCGCCTCGTCGACCCCGAGGATCTTCTCGATCACAATGTAGGCCTGCGGACCGGTGAGTTCCCGCAACCACCGCAGGTAGCCGACGGGGTCGGCGAGTCCATCGGGATGGTCGATGCGCACCCCGTCGACCAGCGCCTCGTCGAACCAACGCTTGACCTCAACGTGGCTGGCGTCGAACACCTTTCGATCCTCCTGCCGGAGGCCGGCCAGTGAGGTGATCGAGAAGAACCGGCGATACCCGCAGACGTTGTTCCGCCAGCCCACCAGCCGATAGTGCTGCCGACCGTGCACCTCGGCGCCGCTGCCGGCCGCGGTGCCGGGGGCGATCGGGAAGCGCAAATCCCCCAGGGTCAAGGCGTCGCCGTCGACCCGGAGGGCATCGACGTCGTCGTCGCTGCCCAGCACCGGCAGGACGATCCGCCCATCGGGATCCAACGACCAGTCGATGTCGAAGAAGTCGGCGAACTGCGATTGGCGGCCGTGCTTGAGCACGTCCCACCACCACGGATTCAGCGCCGGCTGTTCGACCCCGACGTGGTTGGGCACGATGTCGACCACCAGGCCCATCCCGCGTTCGCGGGCGGCCCGCGACAGCGCCGCGAGCGCGTCGGGGCCGCCGAGTTCGGCGGAGACCGCGGTGGGGTCGGTGACGTCATAACCGTGGGTCGAGCCGGTCACTGGTGTCAGGATCGGCGACAGGTATACGTGGGTGACGCCCAGCTCGTCGAGGTAGTCGAGGAGTTCCAGCGCGTCGGCCAGGGTGAACCCATCCCCGCGCATCTGCAGGCGGTAGGTGGACAACACCGGTCGTCGCACGTCAAGTCGTCTTTCGCAGGACCAGCACCGAGCGGGGTTCGAGGGTGACCTTTTCGCCGGCGCGCACCACGGTGTCGCTGACGCCGGTCGGGGTCGAGGTGTCCAAAGCCGAGCTCCATTCCTGTGCGTACCGTCCATCGGGCGTGACGAAGTCCATACCCTCGGAGTTGGCGTTGAAACAAAGCAGGAACGAATCGTCGATCACCCGCTCGCCGCGCCTGTCCGGCTCGGGTATCGCCTCGCCGTTGAGAAAGACCGCCACCGAGGTGCCCAAGGGGGAGCCCCAGTCCTCGGGGGTCATCTCCTGACCGGTCGGGGTCAACCAGGCGATGTCGCGGTATTGGTCGCCCGTGCGGATCGGCGTGCCGGCGAAGAACCGCCTGCGACGGAACACCGGGTGTGCGCTGCGCAGGCCGGTGGCGCGTCGCACGAACGCCAGCAGATCGGCGTTGGTCTCGGTCAGCGACCAGTCCATCCACGACAGCTCGGAGTCCTGACAGTAGACGTTGTTGTTGCCCAGCTGGCTGCGGCCGATCTCGTCGCCGTGGCTGATCATCGGGGTGCCCTGGCTGACCATCAAGGTGGCGATGATGTTGCGCATCTGCTTGGCCCGCAACGCCAGAACGTCCGGATCGTCGGTGGGACCCTCCACGCCGCAGTTCCAGGACCGGTTGTGGTTCTCGCCGTCGGCGTTCCCCTCGCCGTTGGCCTCGTTGTGTTTCTCGTTGTAGGACACCAGGTCTGCGAGCGTGAAGCCGTCGTGTGCGGTGACGAAGTTGATGCTGGCGCTGGGGCGGCGCCCGGTGTGCTCGTAGAGATCGGAGGAGCCGGTCAGCCGGGAGGCGAACTCGCCGAGGGTCGCCGGCTCACCACGCCAGTAGTCCCGCACGGTGTCGCGGTACTTGCCGTTCCACTCCGTCCACAGCCCCGGGAAGTTGCCCACCTGATAGCCGCCCTCGCCGATGTCCCACGGCTCGGCGATGAGCTTGACCTGGCTGATCACCGGATCCTGTTGCACCAGATCGAAAAACGCCGAAAGCCGGTCGACGTCGTAGAACTCACGCGCCAGCGTCGAGGCGAGATCGAAGCGGAACCCGTCCACATGCATCTCGAGCACCCAGTAGCGCAGTGAGTCCATGATCAGCTGCAGGGTGTGCGGGTTGCGGGCATTGAGGCTGTTGCCGGTGCCGGTGAAGTCCTTGTAGTAGCGCAGGTCCCCGTCGAGCAGCCGGTAGTAGGCCGCATTGTCGATGCCCCGGAAGTTCAGCGTCGGACCCAGGTGGTCACCCTCGGCGGTGTGGTTGTAGACGACGTCGAGGATGACCTCGATGCCGGCCTCGTGGAAGGCCTTGACCATGGTCTTGAACTCGGCCACCGCGCCGCCGGCGTTCCGGGTGGCCGCGTACTGATAGTGCGGGGCGAAGAACCCGAAAGTGTTGTAGCCCCAGTAGTTTCGCAGCCCGAGATCCACCAGCCGGCGGTCGTGCAGGAACTGGTGCACCGGCATCAGTTCGATCGCGGTGACATCCAGCGACTTCAGGTGGTCGATGATCACCGGGTGGGCCAGACCCGCGTAGGTGCCGCGCAGTTCCTCGGGGATGCCCGGGTGCCGTTGGGTCATCCCCTTGACGTGTGCCTCGTAGATGATCGTGCCGTGATACGGCGTCCGGGGCGGACGATCGTTGGCCCAGTTGAAGAACGGGTTGATGACCACGCTGCTCATCGTGTGCCCGAGCGAATCGACCCGCGGCGGCGTGCCGCCCGAGGCCGGATCCTCGGCCGCCAGGTCGTAGGAGAACAACGCCTGCGAGAAGTGGAAATCGCCGTGAAAGGACTTGCCGTAGGGATCGAGCAGCAGTTTGGAGGAATCGCAGCGGTGCCCGGACTCCGGGGCCCACGGTCCGTGCACCCGGTAGCCGTAGCGCTGGCCCGGGGTGATGGTCGGCAGATAGGCGTGCCACACGTGCCCGTCCACCTCGTCGAGTTCGATACGGGTCTCGGAACCGTCCCGCGCGATCAGGCACAGGTCGACGTTCTCGGCGACCTCGGAGAACAACGCGAAGTTGGTGCCCGCACCGTCGTAGGTGGCTCCCAGCGGATAGGCGCTGCCCGGCCACACGGTGGGCACGGTGGGCACCTGCGCGCCCTCGCTCACCACCATCCGGTCACGGCCGCGATCTGCCGGCCCAACTCCGGTGCCATGGTCCGCATGTAGGTTGCGGTGAAGTGGTGAGAATCGTGGTACATCAACACATTTCCCTCCACCGCGCGACAGAAGTCGGGTCGGCACACGGCCTCGCTCATGTCCAGCGGCTTGAGATTAGGGAAGCGCTCGACGAATTCCAGGGTCGGGTTCTCCGGTGCCAGCACCACCGACCGCTTCACCCCGCAGGACACCGAGTCGCCGCCATCCGCGAGGCAGTCGGCAGGGAAGAACGGTTTGGTGTTCTTCACCATCCACGGGGTGTCGCGCATGGCCAGCACCTCGATATCGTGCTCGGCGAACTGCTCCCAGATCCCGACGTAGGTGCCGGGCATCACGTCCCCGGGTTTGATGTTCCAGGGCCGGGTCGAGGTGGTGAACACGTAGTCGGGTTGGTCGTCGATGATCTCGGCCATCGCCTTCTGCACCCAGTCGTAGCACTGCGGATAGCGCGAATTGCTGCCCATGATCAGCGGGTTCTTCTCGGTGGACAGCGGGCAGGCCATCTTCAGGTAGGTGACCACTTTGAAGTTGTGCAGCCGGCCCAGCAGGTCCAGCGCGGTGATCCAATGCTCGGCGTGCGAGCCGCCGGCGACCGCGATGGTGCGGGTGGCGTCCTTGTCGCCGTAGGTGCACTTGATGACGTCGTCGTTCTTGAAGTTGCTGATGCATCCGTCGGTGGTGGAGACCGGCAGGTCCTTGGCCGCCTCGAGCACGGTCGGGCGCATCGGCACCCGCGGCACCCGGGCGTCGCGCAGCAGTGCCTTGGCACCCGGATAGTCGCGGGTGCTCAGGCCCGCGAGGTCCTTGCCGTCGGCGCGCTGCAGCATGACGTGCTCGCGCCAGGTGAACGAGGTGGCCGTCAGCGCGACACCGAGCAACACGACGATCGAGCCCAGCACGATCGTGGGACGACGCAGCCGTTGCCGCCACGGCGTCTTGACCGCCCCGAGCGCGGTGGCGCCGCCGCGGTCTCGCAACGGTTCCTCGATGAAGCGCATGGTCAGGTAGGCCAGCACGCCCGAGACCGCCAGGATGGCCGCGCCGTCGATCAACGTGGCGTGGGTGCGTCCGCTGTAGGACAGCCAGAAGATCAGCAGCGGCCAGTGCCACAGGTACAGCGAGTAGGCCATGGTGCCCAGCGTCAACAGCGGACCCCAGGCCAGCACGCGATTGGGCAGGGGCATCTTGCCGCGGGTGTGCGGATCGGCCTGGCGGTTGGCCGCGGCCAGGATCATCAGGACGGTGGCGCCGACCGGCACCAGCGCCCACGGCCCGGGGAATTCCGCGCCGCCGTCGATGAGCATGCCGCAGGACAGGATCGCGGCCAGGCCGACGACGGCCATCACCGTGCGGACCCACATCGGCAGCCGCAGCGAGCCCACCGCGGCCCCGGCCAGCGCACCGGCCAGCAGTTCCCAGCCCCGCGCGAAGCTGTTGTAGTAGGCGGCCGCCTGATCGGCGTTGTGGGCGAAGATCGCGTAGCAGAACGAGGCGATGGTCAGCGCGCTGATAAGTACCAAGAAGAACACCCGCAGGTGCCTGCCCAGCGGCTTGCGGAGCAGCGCGGTGCACAGCAGCACGAGGGCCAGGAACGCGATGTAGAACTGACCCTGCACGGACATCGACCAGATGTGCTGGAGGGGGCTGACCGATTCGCCGGCGCGCAGATAGTCGCCGGCGGTGTTCGACAGTTCCCAGTTCTGGTAATACCCGAGGCTGGCCAGGCTCTGGTCGGCAAAGGCCTCCCAGCGGGTTTCGGGTTGGATCAGGATGGTCAGAACCGCCGAGGCGGCCAACACCACGACCAGCGCCGGCAGCAGGCGGCGGACGAGCCGGATGACCTCGCGGGTGGGGGACACCACGGTCTGCGCGGTCAGCGAGTTGCGAAGCAGCCGGCCGCCGAAGAAGAACCCCGACAGCACCAGAAACACGTCGACGCCACCGGAAACCCGGCCGAACCACACGTGGAAGACAGCAACCAGCGCGATGGCCACGCCGCGCAGGCCATCGAGATCGTGTCGGTAGAAATCCGCCTTCCTGGTCCCCTTCGCGGTCGGGGACGCAGGCTCCGGAACGGTTGCAGACGTCGGCCGGGTGGGGAGCAGGGCGATCATGGTCGACCGACAATCTACCTAATTGAGGCCCGCAACTCATTTCGGCGTAACCCGCGGGTGGCCGTCCGCGCTTCGGTGGCCCAACTAGGGTTGGTGGCCGTGTGTGCGTTGACGCCCGAAGAGATCAGTGCGATCGACGCCGCCCACGTCTGGCATCCGTACAGCACGATCGGCGCGCCGGGCACGCTGCCCCCGGTGGTGGCGTTGGCCGCCCGGGGTGCGTGGCTGACGCTGTCGCGCGACGGGCACCAGGTCGAGGTGCTCGATGCCATGGCCTCGTGGTGGACCGCCGTGCACGGCCATGGCCACCCGGTCCTCGACGCCGCGATCAGCGATCAGCTTTCGGTGCTGAACCACGTCATGTTCGGCGGGCTCACCCATGAGCCGGCCGCGCGCCTGGCGCAGCTGCTCGTCGAGGTCACCCCCGCGGGGTTGGACACCGTGTTCTTCAGCGACTCGGGTTCGGTGGCGGTCGAGGTGGCGGTCAAGATGGCGTTGCAGTATCAGATCTCGCGCGGGTTTGCCGGCAAGCACCGGCTGATGACCTGGCGCGGCGGCTACCACGGCGACACCTTCACCCCGATGAGCGTCTGCGACCCCGACGGCGGCATGCACGAGTTGTGGACCGGGCCGCACGTGGGTGGAAACTCGCTGCTGGCCCAACAGGTGTTCGCCCCGGCGGTGCCGCGAGACTTCGACGCGCAGTACTGCCGCGCCTTCGAGGAGCAGTTGGTGCGGAATCTCGACGAACTCGCCGCGGTGATCGTCGAACCGGTGGTGCAGGGCGCCGGCGGTATGCGGTTTCACGATCCGCGCTATCTGAGCGAGCTGCGGGCGATCTGCGACCGCCACGGCGTGCTGCTGATCTTCGACGAGATCGCCACCGGGTTCGGGCGGACCGGCGAACTGTTCGCCGCCGACCACGCCGGCGTCACCCCCGACATCATGTGCGTCGGCAAGGCGCTCACCGGCGGCTACCTCACGCTGGCGGCGACCCTCTGCAGCGCCGAAATCGCGCATGTCATCAGCACTTCCGAGGCCGGCGCGTTGATGCACGGCCCGACGTTCATGGCCAACGCGCTGGCGTGTGCGGTCTCGGTGGCCAGCGTGGAGTTGCTCCTGAGCCAGGACTGGCGGGCGCAGGTGTCGGGGATCGAGGCCGGCTTGACCGCGGGTCTGCGGCCGGCGCGCGCGATTCCCGGTGTCGCGGACGTCCGGGTGCTGGGTGCCATCGGTGTCATCGAGATGCAGCACCCCGTCGACATGGCGGTGGCCACCGCGGCGGCCCTCGATCATGGCGTCTGGCTGCGGCCGTTCCGCAATCTGATCTACGTGATGCCGCCGTTCATCTGCACCGCCGAGGAGATCGGCCAGATCACCACGGCGATGCTCGCGGTCGCCCGTGCACTAACCTGAACGGTGTTCAATACCGCACTGAGGAGCTTCGGGTGACCCAAACCGGCCTTTCCCCGCTGGCCTGGTTGGCCGGCGTCGAGCGCGACCGCCGGGCCGCCGGGCTGCGCCGGGTGTTGCGCACCCGTCCGCCGGTGGGCGCCGAACTGGACCTGGCTTCCAACGACTACCTCGGGCTGTCGCAGCATCCGGCGGTGCTCGACGCCGGTGTCGAGGCGCTGCGGACCTGGGGTGCGGGCGCCGGTGGATCCCGGCTCGTCACCGGTAACACCGAACTGCATGAGGAGTTCGAGCGCGCGTTGGCGGCCTTCGTCGGCGCCGAATCGGCGCTGGTGTTCTCCTCGGGCTACGCGGCCAATCTCGGCGCGGTGGTCGCGCTGTCGGGCCCCGACTCGCTGCTGGTCTCCGACGCCCTGACGCACGCCTCGCTGGTCGATGCGTGCCGACTGTCGCGGGCCCGCGTGGTGGTCACCCCGCACCGCGACGTGGCCGCGGTGGAGGCGGCACTGTCGGGCCGCACCGAGCAGCGAGCGGTCGTGGTGACCGAGTCGGTGTTTTCCACCGATGGTGCGCTGGCACCGCTGCGGGAACTCCACGACGTGTGTCGCCGACACGGCGCGCTGCTGTTGGTGGATGAGGCGCACGGGCTCGGGGTCCGCGGCGCCGGCGGGCAGGGGCTGCTGCACGAACTCGGCCTCGCGGACGCGCCCGACATCGTGGCGACCACGACGTTGTCCAAGGCGCTGGGCAGTCAGGGCGGGGTGGTGCTGGGTCCCGCGGCGGTCCGCGCTCATCTGATCGACGCCGCCCGACCCTTCATCTTCGACACCGGGCTGGCCCCGGCCGCCGTCGGGGCCGCGCTGGCGGCGCTGCAGGTGCTGATCGCCGAGCCGCGGCGCGCGCAGGCCGTGGTGGCCCACGCGGGCGAACTGGCGCGGATCTGTGGCAGCTCCGAGCGGCCCGAGTCGGCGGTGGTGTCGGTGATCCTCGGCGACCCCGAGGTGGCGGTCGCCGCCGCGGCCGCCTGTCTGGATCGCGGGGTACGGGTGGGTTGCTTCCGGCCGCCGACGGTGCCCGCCGGGACCTCGAGGTTGCGGCTGACCGCACGCGCCTCGCTGACCGAGGATGAGATGGCGTTGGCGCGCCGGGTCTTGACCGAAGCGCTACGCACCGCCCGCGCATGACCGTTCTGGTGGTCACCGGGACCGACACCGGTGTCGGGAAGACGGTGACGACGGCGGCGCTGGCCGGTGCGGCCCGGCTGGCCGGCCTCGATGTCGCGGTGTGCAAACCCGTGCAGACCGGAACGATCGACGGCGACGACGACCTGGGCGAGGTGCGCCGGCTGTCGGGTGTGCAACGTCTGCATGGCGGGTGGCGGTATCCGGAACCGCTGGCGCCGGCGGCGGCGGCACGGCGGGCCGGGTTGGCGCTGCCCACCCGCGCCGAACTGCTGGCCGCGGTGCGCGCCGCGGATGCCCCGGGCCGGCTCACCCTCGTCGAGGGGGCGGGCGGCCTGCTGGTGCGCCTCGGCGCCGACGACGTCACGGTGCGCGATATCGCCGCTGAGTTGTCGGCGGCCGTGTTGGTGGTGGTCGCACCGGGTCTCGGCACCCTGAACCACACCGCGCTGACGCTGGAATCGCTTTCTGGTCAAGGGATTCCGTGTGCGGGCCTGGTGATCGGGGCCTGGCCGGCGCAGCCGGATGCCGCCGCGGAGGGCAACCGGGCGGAGCTGGCGGCGCTGGCCCCGGTGCGCGGCGTGCTGCCGGCCGGCGCCGCGACGCGCGACGCCACCGAGTTCGCGAAGATGGCCGAATCGGTCTTCGACCGGCACTGGCTCTCGGGCCTGATCTGAGCGCCTGATGGTCCACTCCATCGAGTTGCTGTTCGACGAACCCACCGACGCGCAGCTGCGTCGATGCTGGCGACAGTTGGCCGACGCGGGGTTGCCGAGTCAGTCCCGCGTGCAGTCCGCGACCAACCGCCCACATGTGACCTTGCTGGCCGCCGAGCACATCGATACCGCGGCCGATGCGGCGGTGGCGCAATTGTTGGACCGGTTGCCGCTGGACGGTGTGGTGGGCGCGCCCCTGCTGTTCGGACGGCGCAGCTACGTGCTGGCGCGGTTGATCGTGGCGTCGCCGGACCTGTTGGCGCTACACGCGGATGTCCACGACGTCTGCGCCCCGCATCTGCGTCCGGGTCCGGCACCGCACAGCGCGCCCGGCCACTGGACGCCGCACGTCACGCTCGGGCGCCGGTTCAGTGCCGAGGAGGCGGGCCGGGCGCTGACCGCGGTGCCGGAGTTGGGCCGCGACCTGACCGGCCGCCTGGTGGCGCTGCGGCACTGGGACGGCGACCAACGCGTCGAGCACCTGCTCGGCGGCGTTTGAACCGGCGCGCCCGGGTCAGGAGGTCTGGGCGCGGGCCTGCACCGACAGACCGTCGATGAGCAGGGCGAGCCCGAATTCGAAGGCCGCACCCGGATCGGTGGCCGGGTCCAGCACCGACTGTTCGGCCGGCAGCACGGCGCCCGCGGCGTCCCACTGCAACCGCGACTGCTCGTCGCCGGTGAACCCGAGCACGTAATGGACGACGGTCCGCGCCGTCAGGGCCGCGCGGACCGGATCCGCGCCAGATTCCCCGGCCGCCGCGCGGAGCCGGGCCAGGATCTCCAGCACCGCCGTCGATTGCCCCGCGGCGAAGCTGGCCGAGACCAGTTCGGCGCCGTCGGTGTGCGACAGCAGCGCCTCGCGCAACGCACTGGCGAGCTGCCGGATCGCGGTCGGCCAGTCCCGCTCGGTGGCATCCCGCACCGCCGGCTGCAGGATCCGGTCGGCGACCGCCCCGAGCAGTTCCTGTTTGTTGGCGAAATGCCAGTACAGGGCGCCGGCGCTGACGTCGAGTTCGCGGGCCAGGCGACGCATCGTCAGATCGGCGATCCCGTAGTTGTCGAGGATCGCCGCTGCTGTTTCCACCACGTCGGGTTTGTGGAGTTGCACGCCGTTACCCTAACCTGAACACCGTTCAAGTCGATGATCGCGGAGGAATGCTGGTGACGCAGGCGGCGGTAGATGTTCTGGGTGTGGCCCGGGACCAGGTGCTCGATCGTGGTGAGGGCTTGAGCCAGGACCAGGTCCTGCAGGTGTTGCAACTTCCCGACGACCACCTCGAAGATTTGTTGGCGCTGGCCCACGAGGTGCGGATGAAATGGTGCGGGCCCGAGGTCGAGGTCGAGGGCATCATCAGCCTGAAGACCGGCGGCTGCCCCGAGGATTGCCACTTCTGTTCGCAGTCAGGGCTTTTCGCCTCTCCGGTGCGCAGCGCGTGGCTCGACATCCCGAGCCTCGTCGAGGCCGCCAAGCAGACCGCGAAATCCGGTGCGACGGAGTTCTGCATTGTCGCGGCGGTGCGCGGACCGGATGAGCGGCTGCTGGCACAGGTCGCCGCCGGTATCGAGGCGATCCGCAACGAGGTCGACATTCAAATCGCCTGCTCGCTGGGCATGCTGACCCAGGAGCAGGTGGACCGGCTCGCCGAAATGGGCGTGCACCGTTACAACCACAACCTGGAGACCGCCCGGTCGTTCTTCCCGAACGTGGTGACCACGCACACCTGGGAGGAGCGGTGGGGCACCCTGGGGATGGTGCGCGAGGCGGGCATGGAGGTGTGCTGCGGCGGCATCCTCGGCATGGGCGAAACCCTGGAACAACGTGCCGAGTTCGCCGCCAACCTGGCCGAGCTCGATCCGCATGAGGTTCCGCTGAACTTCCTGAACCCGCGTCCCGGCACCCCGTTCGGTGAGCTGGACGTGCTGCCTGCCGCCGACGCGCTGCGGGCCGTCGCGGCGTTCCGGCTGGCGTTGCCGCGGACCATGCTCCGCTTCGCCGGTGGCCGCGAGATCACCCTCGGCGACCTGGGCGCGAAGCAGGGCATCCTGGGCGGCATCAACGCGGTCATCGTCGGCAACTACCTGACCACGCTGGGCCGACCGGCCGAGTCCGATCTGGAGTTGCTCGACGATCTGCAGATGCCGATCAAGGCTCTGAACGCGACCCTGTAGAAACAGGTGATGGTCGCAGATCTCCCGGCGTCGCCCGCTCCGGTCAGCGCGGGCGCGTTCAACGTCTACACGGGAGTGGCAACCGATGCGGTTGCCGCTGCGGTGATTCCCACCGCCGCCCAGCTCGGGTTGGAACCGCCACGATTCTGCGCGGCGTGCGGCCGCCGGATGATCGTGCAGGTGCGCCCCGACGGCTGGTGGGCCAAGTGTTCCCGCCACGGTGTCGTCGACTCCGAGGACCTGGAGACCCGCCGATGACCGGCGCCGTCCCGCCGCCGGCCATCTCGCGGGGACGCGCCGCGCTGATCCTCGCGCTGGGTCTGACGCTGTGCGGTGCCGCGGTGGGGGCGCTGTGGGCGTGGCTGGCGCCGCCGGCGCACGGCGTCATCGCCTTGACCAAGAGCGGTGAGCGGGTGCGGGCCTACCTGGGCACCGAGGCCGATCACTTCTTCGTCGCGGCGTTCCTGATGCTCGGCATGCTGTGCGTGCTGGCGGTCATCGGTTCGACCGCGGCCTGGCAGTGGCGCGCGCACCGGGGCCCGCTGATGCTCACCGCCCTGTGCGTAGGCGTCGGCGCCGCGGCGGCCGCCGCCGCGGCCCTCGGGACGGTGCTGGTCAACGCGCGCTACGACGCGATCGATCTGGACGGGGCGCCGGTGTCCCCGGAGCATCGGGTGCACTACGTCGCCGAGGCGCCCGCGGCGTTCTTCGGGACCACGCCACTGCAGATCGCCACCACCCTGCTGGTCCCGGTCGCCACGGCCGCGCTGGTGTACGCGGTGTGCGCGGTGGCGGCGGCGCGCGACGACCTCGGCGGCTACCCGCCGGTCGAGGGACTGGTCCTGGGCACGCCGGTGGGCACGGCGTCGGTCACAACGGACGGCGGTTGAGCACCCGCCCGGAAACCACCCGGGCCGCCACCTTGCCGAGACGCCACATGCCTTGGTACGTCATCGGATTGAGCAACGTGGGCCACTTCGTGCGGACGTAGTTCTCCGACAGTGGGCGACCCTCGAACCGGTCGATGAGCCAGCGCAACGTCATGGGCGCCGACATCGGATGCAGCAGCATGTGTTCGCTGAACAGGTCGCGGTGATAGGTGACGTGCGCGCCGCCGGTGCTGTACGCGTCGATGAGCTCATCGATGTCGTCGACGGACACTATCCGGTCGTGCACGGCCTGCACGACCAGCACCGGCGGGGTGGGCGCGGTGCCGCCCAGCTTGATGTCGGCGAAGACGTGTTGCACCTCGGGGCTGTCGAGGATCTGCTCGAGCGGGCAGTCGACGAGCTTGTCCATGTCCATGCGCACCAGGCTCAGCACGGCGTGCATGGTGGTCAGCTTTTCGATGCGTTTGAGCATCGCCTTGCCTTCCGGGGTGGCGTGCTCGTCGATGAGCCGGTGCAGGTCGGGATAGATGTGGGTCAACGCGGCCACCACTGTGGCCGGCAGGCCCGAGTAGAAGGTGCCGTTGAGCCGGCGGAAGGTGCTGCCCAGATCGCCGACCGGGGAACCGAGCACCGCGCCGACGACATTGAGTTCGGGGGCGTAGTCGGCGCAGACCTCGGCGGCCCAGGCGGTGGCCAGACCGCCGCCGGAATAACCCCACAGGCCCACCGGGGCGGCGGGGGAAAGGTCGAGGCGGGGCGCCGACACCGCGGCGCGCACGCCGTCGAGAATGTGGTAGCCGGGCTCATTCGGGGCGCCCCACATCCCGCGGCTGCCTTCGTGGTCGGGGACCGAGACGGCCCAGCCCTCGGCGACCGCGGCGGCGATCAGCAGGAATTCCAGCTGGGCGAGCGATCCGACGGCGTGGGCGCCGCGCCGCAACGCATAGGACGGGAAGCAGCGATCGGTGACCGCGTCGATCGCGCATTGGTAGGACAGCACCGGGGTCGGCGTGTGGGGTGCGCGCTCCGCGGGGACGATCACCGTGGTGGCCGCCGCCTCGGGGGCACCGTTGCGGTCGGAGGTCCGATAGAGCAGTTGGGTCGCGACGATGCGCTGCGGGATCAACCCGAGGAACGCCAGTTGAACGTCGCGGCTGCGCAGCACCGTGCCCGGTTGGGCGTGTTCGAATCCGGCAGGCGGCAGGTAGAACGGGTCCAGGGAGGGCCGCAGCGGACTGGCGTGTGACGCCGATTCCTCGTGCGGCGGCGCACCGATCCATTCGGCGGCACTGCTGTCCACGGCGGCGTTGCCAAGCTCCATGGGACTCCCTTCGCACCGCATGGAGCGGCACCGACCTATGAGTGTCTCTTACAGATCCCTTAAAAATCAACTCTGTCAGGTCGGTGGGCGCAGGGCCGCGAATTCGTCGGTGACCCGTAACTGCGAGTCGGTGAACCGGTACACCGCGGCGGGGCGCCCGCCGCTGCGCCCGGATTGAGCCGTGGTGCCGGTGGGGGTGATCACCTTGCGCCGGACCAACACGCGCTGCAGGTTGGTCGCGTCGACCTGGTAACCGAGGGCGGCACCATAGATGTCCCGCAGCGTTGACAGCACGAATTCCGTTGGGGCCAAGGCAAAGCCGATATTCGTGTAAGACAGCTTCGCGATCAGCCGGGCGTGCGCGTGGGTGATCATCGGGCCGTGGTCGAACGCCATCGGCGGCAGCATGTCCACCGGGTGCCAGCGGGTGTCCGGCGGCAATTCAGGGGTCGCGGGGGAGGGCACCAGGCCCAGGAAGGTGGAGGCGATGGTGCGGTAGCCGGGCACGCGGTCGGGTTCGGAGAACACCGCCAGTTGCTCGAGGTGGGCGATCTCCTTGAGGTCGACCTTCTCGGCGAGTTGACGCCGAACTGAACTCGTCATGTCCTCGTCGTGTCGCAGTCCGCCGCCGGGCAGCGACCACGCGCCGCGCTCCGGTGCCAGGGCCCGTTCCCACAGCAGCACGCTGAGCTGCGGGTTTCGGCTGCCCAGGCCCCGAACTTGGAACACAACCGCAAGCACTTCATGCGCAGTGCTAAAATTTCCCATGTTTTCGATTGTAAGTCGAAAACCTCGACGCCGAAAGGAGCGGTCATGACCCTTACCGACCGCGACATGGACACTTCGTTGGTGGACCAGATAGTCGACAGCCCCGAGGGCTACTCGGGCGTGGTGGGCGACGCGAACTGGGCCGCGCAGATCCGCCGACTGGCAGAACTGCGTGGCGCGACGCTGCTGGCACACAACTATCAGCTGCCCGAGATCCAGGATGTGGCCGACCACGTCGGTGACTCGTTGGCGCTGTCCCGGATCGCCGCCGCGGCGCCCGAGGACACCATCGTGTTCGCCGGCGTGCACTTCATGGCCGAGACCGCCAAGATCCTGGCCCCCGACAAGACCGTGCTGATCCCGGATCAGCGTGCGGGTTGCTCGCTGGCGGACTCGATCACCGCCGAGGATCTGCGGGCCTGGAAGGACGAGCACCCCGACGCGGTGGTGGTCTCCTACGTCAACACCACGGCCGCGGTCAAGGCGCTGACCGACATCTGCTGCACCTCGTCGAACGCGGTCGAGGTGGTCCAATCCATCGATCCCGACCGCGAGGTGCTGTTCTGCCCGGATCAGTTCCTCGGTGCCCACGTGCGCCGGCTGACCGGCCGCAAGAACCTGCATATCTGGGCCGGCGAGTGCCACGTGCACGCCGGCATCAACGGTGATGAACTGGCCGATCAGGCTCGCAGCCACCCCGATGCCGAGCTGTTCGTGCATCCGGAGTGCGGCTGCGCGACGTCGGCGCTGTACCTGGCGGGCGAGGGCGCCTTCCCCGAGGATCGGGTGAAGATCCTGTCCACCGGCGGCATGCTCGACGCCGCCCGCGAATCCAGCGCCCGGCAGGTGCTGGTGGCCACCGAAGTCGGGATGCTGCATCAACTCCGCCGCGCGGCACCGGACATCGATTTCCAGGCGGTCAACGACCGGGCCTCCTGCAAGTACATGAAGATGATCACCCCGGCTGCGATGCTGCGGTGCCTGACCGACGGCGCCGACGAGGTGCACGTCGATCCCGAGACGGCGCGCCTGGCCCGGGCCAGCGTCCGCCGGATGATCGAGATCGGCCAGCCCGGCGGCGGCGAATGACCGGACCGGCTTGCGGCGGCTCCGGTCCGCGTGCCGGTTGGTGGCAGCAACGCACCGACGTCGTGGTGATCGGCACCGGTGTGGCCGGCCTGACGGCCGCGTTGGCCGCCCACCGCGCCGGCCGCAAGGTCACCGTCCTGAGTAAGGCGGCGCCGCGAGCGGACACCACCGCGACCTTCTACGCCCAGGGCGGCATCGCCGTGGCCCTGCCCGGCGCCGCCGATTCGGTGCCGGCACACATCGCCGACACGCTCGCCGCCGGCGGCGGACTGTGCGATGCGGACGCCGTCGCCTCGATCGTCGCCGACGGTCATCGCGCCGTGGCTGCATTGGTCGGCGACGGAGCGCGATTCGACGAATCCGAGCCCGGCCACTGGGCGTTGACCCGGGAGGGCGGACACACCCGTCGCCGCATCATCCACGCCGGCGGCGACGCCACCGGCGCCGAGGTCCAACGCGCACTCGACAGCGCCGCGCAACTGCTCGACATCCGCTACCAGCACATCGCCCTCGAGGTGCTGGTCGACGACGGCGCGGTCGCCGGCGTGCACGTGCTGAGCCCGGACGGGCCCGGCATCTTGCACGCCGCCGCGGTGATCCTCGCCACCGGGGGACTCGGCCACCTCTACGCCGCCACCACCAACCCGTCCGGGGCCACCGGAGACGGCATCGCGCTGGCGTTACGGGCCGGAGCCGCGATCAGCGACATCGAGTTCATCCAGTTCCACCCGACCATGCTGTTCGACGGCCGGACCGGCGGCCGACGTCCGCTGATCACCGAGGCCATCCGCGGCGAGGGTGCGATTCTCATTGACGCCCAAGGGGATTCGGTGATGGATGGAATCCACCCGATGCGGGATCTGGCGCCCCGCGACGTGGTGGCTGCCGCGATCGACGCCCGCCTGCGGGAGACCGGTTCGCCGTGCGTATACCTCGACGCGCGACGGATCGCCGGATTCGCGGCGCGGTTCCCGACCGTGACGGCCTCCTGCCACGCGGCGGGGATCGACCCCACCCGGCAGCCGATCCCGGTGGTGCCGGGTGCGCACTACAGCTGCGGTGGCGTTGTCACCGACGTGACGGGCCGGACCGGCGTGCCGGGGCTCTATGCCGCCGGCGAGGTCGCCAGAACCGGCATGCACGGCGCCAACCGGCTGGCCTCCAACAGCCTGCTCGAGGGCCTCGTGGTCGGCGGTCGAGCGGGCCGCGCCGCCGCCGAGCACGTGGCATCCGTCGCGCCGCCGATGGCCGGCGCGCCGGCCCGAGTCGAGCACGACATCGTCGAGCGCACCGACCTGCAGCACGCCATGTCTCGGGACGCGTCGGTGGTCCGCGACGGCGACGGGCTGCATCGGCTCACCGAGGCGCTCTCGGCCGCGCAACCCCGACCCGTCAACACCCGCAACCGGTTCGAGGATGCGGCGCTGACCCTGACCGCGCGCGCGGTGGCCGCCGCGGCCGCCGAGCGCACCGAAAGCCGCGGTTGCCACCACCGCGGCGATCATCCGTTGACCGACGGCGCACGGGGCCGCAGCACGGCAGTGCGACTGCTCGACGGGCACTTGGTCGTCGACGCTCCGGTGGTGGCCTGATGACCGGCCGCGGATTGAGCCCCGCTGAGCTGACCGAGGCCCGCGCAGTCATCGCGCGCGGTCTCGACGAGGACCTGCGTTACGGGCCGGACATCACCACCGTGGCGACGGTGCCCGCCGACGCCCGCACCACCGCGGCGATGGTCACCCGCGCCGACGGGGTGATCGCGGGGCTCGATGTCGCGCTGCTGGTGCTCGACGAGGTGCTCGGAGCCGACGGCTACCGGGTGCTGGGCCGCGCCGATGACGGCGACCGGCTGCGAGCCGGCGATGCGCTGCTGACCCTGGAGGCCGACACCCGCGGCCTGTTGACCGCCGAACGAACCATGCTCAACCTGATCTGCCACCTGTCGGGTATCGCCTCGGCCACCGCGCAGTGGGTCGCGGCGGTCGAGGGCACCGGCGCCCGCATCCGGGACACCCGCAAGACGCTGCCCGGGCTACGCGCGCTGCAGAAGTACGCGGTGCGCGTCGGCGGCGGAGTCAACCACCGGATGGGGCTCGGGGACGCCGCGCTGATCAAGGACAACCACGTGGCTGCAGCGGGGTCCGTGGTGGCCGCGTTGCGCGCGGTCCGCGCCGCCGCACCCGAGCTGCCCTGCGAGGTCGAGGTGGACTCGCTGGAGCAGCTCGACGCGGTGTTGGGCGAGGACGTGCAGCTGATATTGCTGGACAACTTCGCGGTGTGGGAAACCCAGATCGCGGTGCAACGTCGCGACGCCAAGGCGCCGGATGTCCAGTTGGAGTCCTCCGGCGGACTGTCCCTGGACCAGGCCGCGGCCTATGCCGGCACCGGGGTCGACTACCTGGCCGTCGGCGCGCTGACCCATTCGGTGCGGGTGCTCGACATCGGATTGGATTTCTAGAACGCTGCACTGCTGGTCGGCGGGTGAAAGCCGACTGATATCCGCTCTGGGCTCCGCGGATTTTATTCAACTGGACTGATCAGGGACAATTGCAGGGATGGCCAACTTCGAGATGTCCCGTATCGATCTGCGCAACCGCACCCTGTCGGCTGCGCAACTGCGGTCCGCGCTGCCCCGCGGCGGCGTCGACGTCGACGCGGTGCTGCCCAAGGTGCGGCCGATCGTCGATGCCGTGGCCGCACGGGGCGCCGAGGCCGCCCTCGAATACGGCGACGCGTTCGACGGCGTCCGGCCCGCCGCCGTGCGGGTGCCCGCAGCCGCCCTCGAACAGGCCCTGCGGACCCTCGATCCAGCGGTCCGCGCGGCCCTGGAAGTGGCCATCGAGCGGGCCCGCGCCGTCCACGCGGATCAGCGTCGCACCAGCACCACCACGGCATTGGCGCCCGGGGCCACCGTGACCGAGCGCTGGGTCCCGGTGGAGCGGGTGGGACTCTACGTGCCCGGCGGAAACGCGGTCTATCCGTCGAGCGTCGTGATGAACGTGGTCCCGGCGCAGACCGCCGGCGTGGACTCGCTGGTGATCGCCAGTCCGCCGCAGGCCTCCGGGCCCGGGGCCTTCCACGGCCTGCCGCACCCGACCATCCTGGCTGCCGCGGCCCTGCTCGGCGTCGACGAGGTCTGGGCCGTCGGCGGCGCGCAGGCCGTCGCGCTGCTGGCCTACGGCGGCACCGACACGAATGGCGCCGAACTGACGTCGGTGGACATGATCACCGGCCCGGGCAACATCTACGTCACTGCCGCCAAACGTATCTGCCGATCCCTGGTGGGCATCGACGCCGAGGCCGGCCCCACCGAGATCGCCATCCTCGCCGATCACACCGCCGATCCCGGGCATGTCGCCGCCGACCTGATCAGTCAGGCCGAGCACGACGAGATGGCCGCCAGCGTCCTGGTCACCTGCAGCCCGGAGTTGGCGGCCGCCACCGATCGCGAACTGGGCGCACAGCTGGCCACCACCGTCCACCGCGAGCGGGTCTCGACCGCGCTGAGCGGCCGCCAGTCGGCGACCGTGCTGGTCGACGACCTCGAGCAGGGCATCCGAGTGGTGAACGCCTACGCCGCTGAGCATCTGGAGATCCAGACGGTCGATGCGGCCGAGGTCGCGAACCGGATCCGGTCCGCCGGTGCGATCTTCGTGGGACCCTGGTCGCCGGTGAGCCTGGGTGACTACTGCGCGGGGTCCAACCACGTGTTGCCCACCGCGGGCTGCGCCCGGCACTCCAGCGGGCTGTCGGTGCAGACCTTCCTCAAGGGCATTCACGTGGTGGACTACACCGAGGCCGCGCTCAAAGACGTCGCCGGCCATGTCATCACGCTGGCTCAGGCCGAGAATCTGCCCGCCCATGGTGAGGCGGTCCGAAGGAGGTTCGAGCGATGACGCCTGGCGATTCGGTTCGACTGACCGAACTCCCGTTGCGCGAGAACCTACGCGGCAAATCCCCGTACGGTGCACCGCAATTGGAAGTTCCGGTCCGGTTGAACACCAACGAGAATCCGCACCCGCCCACCAGGGCGCTGATCGACGACGTTGCGGAATCCGTCCGTGCCGCGGCCGCTGAGTTGCACCGTTATCCGGATCGCGATGCGGTGGCCTTGCGGACTGACCTGGCGGCCTATCTCACCGCGGCGACCGGGGTCGAGCTGAGTGTGCGGAACCTCTGGGCAGCCAACGGCTCCAACGAGATATTGCAGCAGCTGCTGCAGGCATTCGGCGGACCGGGCCGTACGGCCCTCGGATTCGTGCCGTCGTATTCGATGCACCCGATCATCTCCGACGGCACCCAGACCGAATGGTTGCAGGCCACGCGCGCCGGGGACTTCAGTCTGGACACCGATCAAGCGGTCGCGGCCATCGAGGCGCGTCGACCAGACGTGGTGTTCGTGGCGAGCCCGAACAACCCGTCGGGGCAGAGCGTTCCGGCCGCGGACTTGCGCCGGCTTCTGGCTGCGCTGTCCGCGCAGCCCGGCGGCCTGCTGATCCTCGACGAGGCCTACGGCGAGTTCTCCTCCCAACCGAGCGCGGTCGAGTTGATCGCCGAGTTCCCGACGAAGCTGGTGGTCACGCGCACCATGAGCAAGGCGTTCGCCTTCGCCGGTGGCCGGCTCGGCTACCTGATCGCCGCGCCGGCACTCATCGAGGCCATGCTGCTGGTCCGGCTGCCGTATCATCTGTCGGTGCTCACGCAGGTCGCGGCCCGTGCGGCCCTGCGGCACTCCGACGACACCCTGGGCAGTGTCGCGACCCTGATCGCCGAGCGCGACCGGGTCTCACAGGCATTGCGGGACATGGGTTTTCATGTGATCGACAGCGATGCCAACTTTGTGCTCTTCGGCGAGTTCGCCGACGCGCCGGCCACCTGGCAACGCTATCTGGACGCAGGTGTGCTGATCCGGGATGTGGGCATCCCCGGCTACCTGCGGACCACCACGGGACTGGCCGCCGAAAACGAGGCCTTCCTCGAGGCGAGCGCCCACCTGGCCGCCACCGAACTAGTTCAGCACAGCCGAGTAGGAGCACCGTGAGTCGCTACGCGAAGATCGAACGCAAGACCAGGGAGTCCGACATCGTCGTCGAGATCAACCTCGACGGCACCGGCCAGGTGCAGATCGAGACCGGTGTCCCGTTCTTCGACCACATGCTCACCGCGCTGGGCAGCCACGCCAGCTTCGATCTGACGGTGCGCGCCGAGGGTGATGTCGACATCGAGGCGCACCACACGGTCGAGGACACCGCCATCGTGCTGGGCACCGCGCTCGGTCAGGCCCTGGGCGACAAGAAGGGCATCCGCCGCTTCGGCGACGCGTTCATCCCGATGGACGAGACGCTCGCACACGCCGCGGTCGACGTGTCGGGCCGGCCGTACTTCGTGCACACCGGGGAACCCGAATACATGGTCGACTTCACCATCGCGGGTTCGTCGACGCCGTATCACACCGTGATCAACCGACACGTCTTCGAAACGCTGGCGTTCAACGCGCGGATCGCCCTGCACGTCCGCACCCTCTACGGCCGCGATCCGCACCACATCACCGAAGCGCAGTACAAGGCCGTCGCCCGTGCCCTGCGTCAAGCCGTCGAGCCAGACCCGCGGGTGACCGGCGTGCCGTCCACGAAAGGCACCCTGTGACACCGAAGTCCGTGGTGGTGCTCGACTACGGATCCGGCAACTTGCGCTCAGCGCAGCGGGCGTTGGAGCGAACCGGTGCGAACGTCACGGTGACCGCCGATGCCGATGCCGCGGCCAACGCCGACGGTCTGGTGGTGCCCGGCGTGGGTGCCTTCGAAGCGTGCATGGCCGGGCTGCGATCGATCGACGGCGAACGCATCATCGCCGACCGGGTGTCGGCCGGGCGCCCCGTGCTCGGGGTGTGCGTCGGCATGCAGATTCTGTTCGCCCGCGGGGTGGAGTTCGGGGTGGAGTCCCGCGGTTGCGGCCAGTGGCCCGGCGCGGTGACCCGACTGGACGCCCCGGTGGTCCCGCACATGGGCTGGAACGTCGTCGAGGCGGCGCCGTCCAGCGGGCTGTTCAAAGGACTCGGAGCCGACGCACGGTTTTATTTCGTGCATTCCTACGCAGCACAACGCTGGGAAGGTAACCCCGAGACGTTGCTGACCTGGTCGACACATCACGTGCCGTTCCTGGCAGCCGTCGAGGACGGCCCGTTGGCCGCCACGCAATTTCATCCGGAGAAGAGCGGCGACGCTGGTGCGGAACTGCTCGCGAATTGGGTTGAGGGACTGTGACTTCAAAACCGCCATTGATTCTGTTGCCTGCCGTCGACGTGGTCGACGGCAAGGCCGTGCGCCTGGTGCAGGGCAAGGCCGGCAGCGAGACCGACTACGGGTCGGCGCTCGAAGCCGCCGAGACCTGGCAGCGCGACGGCGCGGAATGGATCCACCTGGTCGACCTCGACGCCGCCTTCGGCCGCGGCTCCAACCGCGAACTGCTCGCCGAGCTGGTGGGCAAGCTCGACGTCGCCGTCGAATTGTCCGGCGGCATCCGCGATGACGAATCGCTGACCGCCGCACTGGCCACCGGTTGCGCGCGGGTCAATCTCGGCACCGCGGCGCTGGAGAATCCGACCTGGTGCGCCGCAGCGATCGCCGAGCACGGTGACCGGGTGGCGGTCGGCCTGGACGTACAGATCATCAACGGTGATCACCGCCTGCGTGGCCGCGGCTGGGAGACCGACGGCGGCGACCTGTGGGAGGTGCTGGAACGGCTTGATTCCGAAGGCTGTTCGCGCTTCGTAGTCACCGACGTCACCAAGGACGGCATGCTGACCGGACCGAACCTCGAGTTGCTCACCGAGGTCGCCAGGCGAACCGATGCGCCGATCATCGCCTCCGGTGGGGTGTCGAGCCTGGATGACCTGCGGGCCATCGCGACCCTGACCGACCGCGGTGTCGAGGGAGCCATCGTGGGCAAGGCGCTCTATGCCGAGCGCTTCACCTTGCCGCAGGCGCTGGCCGCGGTCAGCGGTTGATCTGCTGATGCCTGTCGCAGAACTCGATCCGGCCAAGCTGTCCGAGTGGTTGTCCATCGCCGCCGACGTCCTCGACGGCGCGTCCGCGCAGTTCATCGCCGGACACCGGGCCGAGAGTGCGGTGGCCAAGAAGGGTGACGACTTCGCCACCGAGGTGGATCTGGCGATCGAACGACGTGTGGTCGCCGAGTTGCAGCGGCTGACCGGAATCGGGGTGCACGGCGAGGAGTTCGGGGGCGAGCCGCTGGATTCGGAGCTGGTGTGGGTGCTCGACCCCATCGACGGCACGTTCAACTACGCGGCGGGGTCACCGATGGCCGCGATGCTGCTGGGGCTGCTCTGGCGGGGCGAGCCCGTGCTGGGGTTGACGTGGCTGCCCTTCGTCGGGCAGCGGTTCACCAGCCTGGTCGGTACCCCGGTGCGCTGCAACGGGGAACAGTTGGAGCCCCTGCAACCCTCAGCCCTGGCGGAATCCATCGTGGGAGTCGGCACCTTCAACATCGACTCCCGCGGCTACTTCCCCGGCCGGTACCGGTCCGCGGTACTGGAGAATCTGAGCCGGGTGTGCTCACGGATGCGGATGCACGGCGCCACCGGGATCGACCTGGCCTACGTCGCGGCCGGAATCCTGGGCGGGGCAATCAGTTTCGGACACCACGTGTGGGATCACGCGGCCGGTGTGGCACTCGTTCGGGCCGCCGGCGGGATCGTCACCGACCTCGAGGGCCAGCCGTGGACCCCTGCTTCACGGTCCGCGCTCGCGGGCGCTCCGGGCGTGCACGAACAGATGCTCGCACTCGTGCGGGCGGCCGGAAGTCGGAAGGACTACCGATGAGTGCCGTTACGACACGGTCGGGACTGGCGACGCGGGTGATCCCGTGCCTCGATGTCGACGCGGGCCGGGTGGTCAAGGGCGTCAACTTCGAGAACCTCCGGGACGCAGGCGATCCGGTGGAACTGGCGGCACGCTACGACGCCGAGGGCGCCGACGAACTGACGTTCCTCGACGTCACCGCATCCTCGTCCGGGCGCGCCACCATGCTCGAGGTGGTCCGTCGCACCGCCGAGCAGGTCTTCATCCCGTTGACCGTCGGGGGCGGAGTGCGCTCGGTGGAGGATGTCGACGTGTTGCTACGCGCGGGCGCCGACAAGGTGTCGGTGAACACCGCGGCGATCGGACGTCCGGAACTAGTCGCGGAGATGGCCCGGCAGTTCGGGTCCCAGTGCATCGTGCTGTCGGTCGATGCGCGCACCGTGCCCGCCGGTGGCCACGCCACCAGTTCGGGCTGGGAGGTCACCACCCATGGCGGGCGCCAGGGGACCGGCCTCGACGCGGTCGAGTGGGCCGCGCGCGGCGCCGAACTGGGGGTGGGGGAGATCCTGCTCAACTCGATGGACGCCGACGGCACCAAGGCCGGCTTCGACCTCCCCATGCTGCGCGCGGTGCGCGCCGCGGTGGGGGTGCCGGTGATCGCCAGCGGCGGCGCGGGTGCGGTCGAGCATTTCGCACCGGCGGTGGCGGCCGGGGCCGATGCGGTGCTGGCCGCCAGCGTGTTCCACTTCCGGGAACTGACCATCCGCGAGGTTAAGGAAGCCATGGCCGCAGCGGGGATCTGCGTGCGATGACACTGGACCAGAAGATCGCGGCCCGCCTGAAGCGCAATGCCGAGGGCCTGTTCACCGCTGTGGTTCAGGAACGCAGCAGCGGCGACGTGCTGATGGTGGCGTGGATGGACGACGACGCGCTGGCTCGCACCCTGGAAACCCGTGAGGCCACCTACTATTCGCGTTCACGCGGCGAGCAGTGGATCAAGGGCGCCACTTCCGGGCACACCCAGCACGTGCACTCGGTGCGGCTGGACTGCGACGGGGATGCCGTGCTGCTCGTGGTCGATCAGGTCGGCGGGGCCTGTCATACCGGCGACCACAGCTGCTTCGACGCCGACGTACTGCTGCCGGAGGAGAGTTAGCGAATCTGCTCGCCCCAACGGGTTTCGCTGCGCAGCAGGGACTTCAGCACCTTACCCGCGGGGTTGCGCGGTAGCTGCTCGTCGCGGACGGCGACATACTGCGGGGCCTTGTAGTCGGCGATTCGAGCCGCCACGAAATCGTGGATATCCTTCGCCTCGACAGTGCTCCCGGGGCGAGGAACCACCACCGCGCCGACCTTCTCACCCATCATCTCGTCGGGTACACCCACTACCGCGGCGTCGAACACCGCCGGGTGCTGGATCAGCACGTTCTCCACTTCGACGCAGTACACGTTCTCGCCACCCCGGTTGATCATGTCCTTGACCCGATCCACGACCTGGACGAACCCGTCGTCGTCGATCCGGGCCAGGTCACCGGTGTGCAACCAGCCGTCGACAAAGGATTCGGCGGTTTTGTCGGGCTTGTTCCAGTATCCGGCGACGATGTTCTGGCCGCGGATCAGCAGCTCGCCGACTCCGGTGTCGGGGTCGACGTCGGCCAGATCCACCTCCACCGGGGGAGCGGCGAATCCCACGGTCTCCGGGCGGGTTTCGGTGTACGCATCGGGCAGACAGGTCGCGATCGACGAGGTCTCGGTCAGGCCGAATCCGTTGGCCAGCAGTGCGTTGGGAAACGCTGCCCGCAGCCGCGCGATCATCTCCGGTGAGGTTGGTGCCCCGCCGTAAGTGACCCAGCCGACCCCGCCGAGATCGAATTCGGCGAAGTTGGGCTGGGCCATTGCCAGCCAGAACAGGGCAGGGGCCGCGGTGAGGATCGTGATGCTTTCCTCGACGGCCGCACGCAGAAACGCCTGCGGTTCATAGGCGGGCATGATCACCGCGGTCCCGCCGAGCTGCAGGGTGGACAGCAGTTGGCTGTTGCACCCGGTGGCATGGAACAGCGGGACGGCGATCAGATTGCGGATCGGCATGTCCGCGGGAAGCGACAGCACTCGACGGGCGGTTTCGCAGTTGGACAGGAAGTTCTCATGAGTGACCATGGCCCCCTTGGGGAATCCGGTCGTGCCGCTGGTGTACATCAGCGCCGCCAGCGTGTCGTGCCCGACGTCGGCGGCGACAAACGGCGCACCGTCGGGCAGGGGGCCGGCGGGGCCGAGTACCGTCGTCGCGCCGGAGTCATCGAGGACGTAGTCGACTTCGGTTTCGGCGAAGCGGGTGTTCACCGGAACCGCCACCGCACCGCTCATCAGGGCGCCCCAGAAACTCAGGCACCACTGCAGACCGTTGCCATAGCGAATCGCCACCCGATCCCCGGGCCGCACTCCACCGGCGCGTAGGCCGCCGGCGACCCGAGCGGCGCGAGTCCAGGTCTCCTGGTAGCTCAGCCGTTCAACGTCGAGTACGGCTATGCATTCGCGGTCGGGGTGGCGGCGCACTGACGCGTGGAACATCTCCAGCAGCGAGGGGGCCAGTGTGGTGTAGCGGAGCACTCCGTCGGCGCCACGGGCCACGCCCGCCATGTCGAACGGCATGATCCGCGGCGTGCGGCCCGCTTTGGTGATCACCATCAGCCCCCGATCAGGCCGACGATCCCGCCCGCAGCGCGTCGAGGGCCTTGTCGGCATGGGTGTCCATGCTGAACTCGCTGGCGATCACCTCGAGCACGCGCCGATCGGTGCCGATGACGAAGGTGGTGCGTTTGACCGGCATGAGTTTGCCGAGCAACCCTCGCTTGACGCCGAAGGCCGCTGCCACGGTGCCGTCGGCGTCCGAGAGCAGCGGATAGTCGAAGTTCTCCTTGCCGGCGAACTGGGCCTGCTTGTCCACGCTGTCGGTACTGATCCCGACGCGCTGCGCCCCGACCGCGGCGAATTCGGCCGCGAGATCCCGGAAGTGGCAGGCCTCCTTGGTGCACCCCGGGGTCATCGCCGCCGGGTAGAAGAACAACACCACCGGGCCGTCGGTGAGCAACTCGCTGAGCCGACGCTCGGTGCCGGTCTGGTCGGGGAGTACGAAGTCGTCGACGACATCACCGCGTTTCATGTGGGCCACGGTACGCCGGGGGACCCGCGATCGTCTGGGACAATGGCGTCCGTGCCCGCCGACCTCAACATCGCACTGACCACCACCCGGGACGATTTCCGCGTGCTGGCGGCCGAACACCGCGTTGTTCCGGTCACTCGAAAGGTGCTCGCCGACAGCGAGACGCCGCTGTCGGCGTACCGGAAACTCGCGGCGAACCGGCCCGGAACCTTTCTGCTGGAGTCCGCCGAGAACGGGCGCTCGTGGTCGCGATGGTCGTTCATCGGTGCCGGGGCGCCCTCGGCGTTGACGGTGCGCGACGGCGAGGCGGTGTGGCTGGGGTCCCCACCACGGGACGCGCCCAGCGGCGGGGACCCGCTGCAGGTGCTGCAGGCCACCCTGGATGTGCTGCGCACTGCGGCGATGCCGGGCCTGCCGCCGCTCTCGGGTGGCATGGTCGGCTACTTCGCCTATGACCTGGTCCGGCGGCTGGAACGACTGCCCGAAATCGCCGTCGACGACCTGCATCTGCCCGATCTGGTGATGATGTTGGCCACCGACATCGCCGCGGTCGACCACCACGAGGGCACCATCACGCTGATCGCCAACGCCGTCAACTGGAACGGCACCGACGAACGCGTGGATGAGGCCTACGACGACGCCCTGGCGCGTCTCGACGTGATGACCGCGGCCCTCGGACAGCCGCTGTCCTCGGCGGTCGCGGCGTTCAGCCGCCCCCAGCCCGAGCACCGGTCCCAACGCACGGTGCAGGAGTACAGCGCCATCGTCGACAAGCTCGTCGGCGACATCGAGGCCGGTGAGGCCTTCCAAGTGGTGCCGTCGCAACGGTTCGAAATGGACACCGCGGTCGACCCGATCGACGTCTACCGGATGCTGCGAGTGTCGAACCCGAGCCCCTACATGTATCTGATGCACGTCCCGGATGAGACCGGCGGCACGGCCTTTTCGATCGTGGGCTCGAGTCCGGAAGCATTGGTCACCGTGCAGGAGGGCTGGGCGACCACCCACCCCATCGCGGGGACCCGCTGGCGCGGGGCCACCGAGGAGGAGGACCAGCTGCTGGAGAAGGACCTGCTGGCCGACGAGAAGGAGCGGGCCGAGCACTTGATGCTCGTCGATCTGGGCCGCAACGACCTGGGCCGGGTGTGTGTCCCCGGCACCGTGCGGGTCGAGGACTACAGCCACATCGAGCGCTACAGCCACGTCATGCACCTGGTGTCCACCGTCACCGGTTTGCTCGCCGACGACCACACCGCGCTCGACGCCGTGACCGCATGCTTTCCGGCCGGCACCCTGTCCGGGGCGCCGAAGGTGCGGGCGATGGAGCTCATCGAGGAGGTCGAGTTGACCCGTCGCGGCCTCTACGGCGGTGTCGTGGGCTATCTGGATTTCGCGGGGAACGCCGACTTCGCCATCGCCATCCGCACCGCGCTGATGCGGGCCGGAACCGCCTACGTCCAGTCGGGCGGCGGGGTGGTCGCGGACTCCAACGGCCCCTACGAATTCAACGAGGCGGCAAACAAGGCCAAGGCGGTGCTCAGCGCAATCGCCGCGGCCGAGACCCTGACAGTGCCGGGCAGTCATGGCTAACGACGCACGCCGCGGGCCGGCCCCGATGCGGATCGCGCAGCTGCTGCTGATCCTCGGCGCACTGTGCCTGTGGGTGGCGAGCCGGTTGACGTGGGTGCAGCTGGAGAGCTTCGACGGCCTGGGGCCGCCGAAGACCATCGCGCTGTCCGGTTCGACGTGGTCGACGGCATTGCTGCCGGTTGCGCTGCTGCTGGCCGCGGCGGTGGTGGCGACGCTCGCGGTGCGGGGTTGGGCGCTGCGCGCGCTGGCGCTGCTGCTGGCGGCGGTCAGCGCCGCGATCGCCTACCTGGCGATCAGCCAGTGGGTGGTGCCGGATGTGTCGGCGCGGGCTGCCGACCTCGCGGAGGTGTCGCTGACCACCTTGGTCGGTAGCGAGCGGGAGTATCTGGGCGCGGGGACGGCGCTGGCCGCGGCCGTGGCGACGCTGGCCGCGGCGGCGCTGCTGATGCGGGCGGCGTCCCGGGCGGCCTCGACGGCGCCGCGGTATGCCACACCGGCGGCGCGGCGTGCGGCGGTGCGGGAGCAGAGTGCGACCGCTGCCGAGGGGGCTTCACTAGGGCAAACATCCGAGCCGATGTCGGAACGGACGATCTGGGACGCCCTGGACGAGGGGCGTGACCCGACCGAACCGGATTCGGGCCCGTCGCCGGAGGGTCGGTGAAACTCAATGGCTGGCGAGCGGCTACCCTTTTTGGAACGCGACGGAACGGTAGGAACCGTTTCTGACGAGCGTTTGGTCACGTGTAGGAAGGAACGACTGGCATGAGTGCGCCGACCGTCCTCGACTCCATCATCGAAGGGGTTCGAGCTGATGTAGCCGCTCGAGAGGCCGTCGTCAGCTTGGAGCAGATCAAGGCCGCGGCCAACGCGGCGCCCCCGCCTCTGGATGTGCTGGCCGCCCTGCGTGCGCCCGGCATCGGGGTGATCGCGGAGGTGAAGCGCGCCAGCCCGTCGCGCGGCGAGTTGGCCAACATTCCTGATCCGGCCGACCTGGCTCGGGCCTACGAGAGTGGCGGCGCGCGGATCATCAGCGTGCTCACCGAGGAGCGCCGCTTCCAGGGATCGCTGGCCGATCTGGATTCGGTACGCGCCGCGGTGTCCATCCCGGTCCTGCGCAAGGACTTCGTGGTTCGGCCGTACCAGATTCATGAGGCTCGGGCCCATGGTGCGGACATGCTGCTGCTCATCGTCGCCGCGCTCGAACAACCGGCGCTGGAGTCGATGCTCGAGCGCACCGAGTCGCTGGGCATGACCGCGCTGGTGGAAGTGCACACCGAGGAAGAGGCCGACCGGGCGCTGCAGGCCGGCGCGACCGTCATCGGCGTCAACGCCCGCGACCTCAAGACCCTCAACGTGGACCGTGACTGCTTTGCCCGGATTGCGCCGGGACTGCCCAGCAATGTCATCAAGGTGGCCGAGTCGGGGGTGCGTGACACCGCCGACCTGTTGGCCTACGCCGGTGCCGGTGCCGACGCCGTCCTCGTGGGCGAGGGCCTGGTCACCAGCGGCGACCCGCGCAGCGCCGTCGCCGACCTGGTGACCGCCGGAACCCACCCGTCCTGTCCGAAGCCGGCCCGCTAGTTCGCGATGCACCCGGTGTGCGAAGGGGCTTGAGCCATGGCTGATTTCACACTTCCCAACCTTCCGCGCATGAGCTCCGCAGTGTCCGAGCCCACCGCGCACGAACCCGATCAACGCGGCCACTTCGGCGTCTACGGCGGTCGTTACGTCGCCGAGGCACTCATGGCGGTGATCGAAGAGGTGACCGCCGCCTACGACAAGGTGCGCATCGACCGGGAGTTCCTCGATGAACTCGACCGGCTGCAGACGCACTACACCGGGCGGCCCTCGCCGCTGTACGAGGCCACCCGGCTGTCTGAGCACGCGGGCGGCGCGCGGTTGTTCCTCAAGCGCGAGGACCTCAACCACACCGGTTCGCACAAGATCAACAACGTGCTGGGCCAGGCACTGCTGGCGCGCCAGATGGGCAAGAAGCGGGTGATCGCCGAGACCGGTGCCGGTCAGCACGGCGTCGCCACGGCCACCGCCTGTGCGCTGCTGGATCTCGAATGCGTCATCTATATGGGTGCGGTCGACACCGCCCGACAGGCGCTCAACGTTGCCCGCATGCGACTGCTGGGCGCCGAGGTGGTGTCCGTAGAAGCCGGTTCGAAGACGCTCAAAGACGCGATCAACGAGGCGTTTCGGGATTGGGTGACCAACGCCGACACCACCTACTACTGCTTCGGCACCGCGGCCGGACCACATCCATTTCCCGCCATGGTTCGCGACTTCCAACGCATCATCGGACTGGAGGCCCGCGGTCAGATCCAGGCTCAGGCCGGCCGCCTGCCCGACGCGGTCACCGCATGCGTGGGTGGCGGCTCCAACGCCATCGGGATCTTCCACGCCTTCATCGACGATCCGGCCGTCCGACTGATCGGGTACGAAGCCGCCGGAGACGGGGTGGAGACCGGCCGGCATGCGGCCACGATCACCGGCGGGTCGCCGGGCGCGTTCCAGGGTTCGTATTCCTACCTGCTGCAGGACGAGGACGGCCAGACCATCGAATCACATTCCATCTCAGCAGGTTTGGACTATCCCGGGGTGGGCCCCGAGCATGCGCATCTGCGTGACATCGGCCGCGCCGAGTACCTGCCGATCACCGACGCCGAGGCCATGGACGCCTTCCGGCTGCTGTGCCGGACCGAGGGCATCATTCCGGCCATCGAGTCCGCACACGCCGTGGCGGGTGCGCTCAAACTCGGTCCCGAGTTGGGTGCGGGTTCGATTGTGCTGGTGAACCTGTCCGGCCGTGGCGACAAGGACGTCGAGACTGCGGCAAAGTGGTTCGATTTGCTCGACCAGTCGGCGGTGCAGTCATGAGCACACCGAGTCGGCTCGGACCGTTGTTCAACACCTGCCGTAGCGAGAACCGCTCGGCGCTGATCGGTTACCTCCCGGTGGGCTATCCGGATGTGCCGACCTCGATCGAGGCGATGACCACGTTGATCGAATCCGGCTGCGACATCGTCGAAGTCGGTATCCCATATTCCGATCCGGGCATGGACGGGCCGACGATCGCCGCTGCCACCGAGATTGCGCTGCGCGGCGGCGTACGGGTGCGCGACGCGATCACCGCGGTGGAGGCGATCAGCGACGCCGGCGGCCGCGCCGTGGTGATGACGTACTGGAACCTGGTGTTGCGCTACGGGGTTGACGCGTTCGCCCGAGACCTGGCGGCCGCGGGCGGATTCGGGGTCATCACCCCGGACCTGATCCCGGATGAGGCCGACGACTGGTTCGCCGCCTCGGACGACCACGATCTGGATCGCATCTTCCTGGTGGCGCCGTCGTCGACGCCGGAACGACTCGCCACGACCGTCGCAGCGTGCCGCGGTTTCGTCTACGCAGCCTCGACGATGGGGGTCACCGGAGTCCGCGACGCGGTGTCCAATGCCGCTCCGGAACTGGTGGCGCGAATCAAGACGATTTCCGACATCCCGATCGGGATCGGACTCGGTGTGCGCTCACGCGAGCAGGCGGCCGAAATCGGTTCCTACGCAGACGGTGTCATCGTGGGTTCGGCGCTGGTGTCCGCGCTGGGCCAGGATCTGAACGCGATGCGCGCTCTCACCGACGAGTTGGTGGCGGGTGTACGACAGAAGGTAACTGGGGTTTCTGGGTGATCACCACCACACTGGCTTCTTTTCCGAGCCCTCCGCAGGGGGTGTGGTTCCTGGGCCCGTTCCCGATCCGGGCCTACGCGCTGTGCATCATCATCGGCATCATCGCCGCGCTTGTCATCGGTGACAGGCGCTGGGTGGCGCGCGGCGGCGAACAAGGCGTGATCTACGACATCGCCCTGTGGGCGGTGCCGTTCGGCCTGATCGGCGGCCGGATCTATCACGTGATGACCGACTGGCAGACCTACTTCGGCAGTGGCGGCGCGGGTGCGATGGCCGCCCTGCGCATCTGGGACGGTGGTCTCGGTATCTGGGGGGCGGTGGCGTTCGGCGGCTTGGGAGCCTGGCTCGCGTGTCGGCGCCGCGGCATCCCGTTGCCGGCGTTCGGTGATGCCGTCGCACCCGGAATCGTGTTGGCGCAGGCCATCGGTCGGTTGGGCAACTACTTCAACCAAGAACTTTATGGTCGCGAGACCACCGTGCCGTGGGGCATGGAGGTGTTCTATCGGCGGGATCCGTCCGGGATTGTCGATGTCCACTCCCTCAACGGCATATCCACCGGTCAGGTCGCGGCTGTGGTGCACCCGACCTTTCTGTATGAACTGCTGTGGAACCTGCTGGTCTTCGCCGCGCTGATCTACCTCGATCGGCGGTTCCGAATCGGCCACGGCCGGTTGTTCGCGCTCTATGTCGCCGGCTACTGCGTCGGCAGGTTCTGCGTCGAACTGCTCCGCGACGACTATGCGACCGAGATCGCGGGGATCCGCATCAACTCGTTTACGGCCACGTTCGTCTTCATCGGTGCCATCGTCTACTTCATCCTGGCGACCAAGGGCCGCGAGGAACCCGAGACGCTGCGCGGTCGGGAACGAGAGCCGCTGGTCGAGGAGTTCGTCGAGGATCTCTCGGCCGTGGCCGCGACCACGGGGGTGGTAGCCGCGGCAACCGTGGCCGGCCGTGAGGATGCCTTGGACGACGCTGATGAGAATGCGGACGCAGCGGACGTGGGTGAGCTCGTTACCGAGGCTGCCGAAGAGTCTGTTGCAGACGAGCCTGCCGATGACGCGGCTGAGGATGTCGAGTCTGAATCTGCTGAGGCTGTCGCGGATGCGGATGTCGCCGCCGTCGGTGAGGTCGACGCCGAGGCCGCCCAGGAGTCTGTCGCAGACGAGCCTGCCGATGACGAGGCCGAGGACACCGAGTCCGAATCTGCCGAGGATGTCGAGGATGTCGAGGAAGTAGCCGCCGACGAACCTGATTCAGCCGCTGAGGCCGAGGGTGCCGTCGCGGAGTCTGCGGAGTCGGTTGCGTCGTCGGAGGATGCGGATGTCGCTGCCGTCGGTGAGGTCGACGCCGAGGCCGCCCAGGAGTCGGTTGCAGACGAGCCTGCCGATGACGAGGCCGAGGATGTCGAGTCTGAATCTGCTGAGGCTGTCGAGGATGCGGATGTCGCTGCCGTGGGTGAGGTCGACGCCGTGGCCGCGCAAGAGTCTGTTGCAGACGAGCCTGCCGATGACGAGGCCGAGGATGTCGAGGAAGTAGCCGCCGACGAACCTGATTCAGTCGTTGAGGCCGAGGGTGTCGTCGCGGAGTCTGTTGAGCCGGATGCGTCGTCGGAGGATGCGGATGTCGCCGCCGTCGGTGAGGTCGACGCCGAGGCCGCGCAAGAGTCTGTTGCAGACGAGCCTGCCGGTGACGAGGTCGAGGGCGCCGAGTCCGAATCTGCCGAATCTGCCGAGGAAGTAGCCGCCGACGAACCTGATTCAGCCGCTGAGGCCGAGGGTGCCGTCGCGGAGTCTGTTGAGTCGGTTGTGTCGTCGGAGGATGCGGATGTCGCTGCCGTCGGTGAGGTCGACGCCGAGGCGGCCCAGGAGTCTGTTGCAGACGAATCCGCCACCGACGTCGAGGATTCGGATGCGCCGGCCGTGGGTGAGCTCGATACCGAGACTGCTCAGAAATCGATCGAAGCCACCACGGAAACGGTTGCGGCCGACGAGGACACCGCCGCTGCGGACGCGACGGTTGCCGAGCCTGCACCGTCGCAGTCTGGCACCAAGCGCCGCTGGTGGCGGCGTCGTCGCTGACTTGGGTGTGCTGTGTCTGGCATCCTGAACGCATGACTTCTTCGCCCGGCCCAGCAGACGGCGATACGACCCCGCCGCAGCATTCCTACGAGTACCCACCGCCGGTGCCGCCGCAGTATCCCAGCCCGGGGCAGTACCCGCCGCCGCCGGGCGCCTACTACGACCCGAGCGCGCCGTGGGGCCGCCACCCGGTCACCGGCGAGCCGTTCTCCGATAAATCGAAGGTGGTCGCCGGCCTGCTGCAACTCGTGGGACTGGTCGGGATCTGCGGCATCGGACGGTTCTATCTCGGTGACACCGGTCTGGCCATCACCCAACTCATCGTCGGAATCGTGACCTGCGGAATCGGCGCGGTGATTTGGGGTCTCATCGACGCGGTGATGATTCTCACGGACAAGGTGCGCGATACGCAGGGTCGTCCGCTGCGCGATGGGACCTAACGGCACCACCTCGGGACGCGCCGGAGTTATTGCGGCGCTGGGAACCGGCGCCGCCGTCGCCGGTGGCCTCGCGTATGTGGGTCTCGTCGACCCGCACCGGCCCGGATCCTTGTTCCCGCCGTGCCCCTTCAAGATGATCACCGGTTGGGATTGCCCGGCGTGCGGCGGCCTGCGGATGACCCACGGCGTCTTGCATGGTGACATGGCCGCAGCGGTCACGGACAACGTGTTCCTGTTGGTCGGCATACCTTTGCTGCTGTTGTGGGGGGTATGGCGCCTCCGGGTCGGGCGACCGCTCGTCACGTGGTGGGCCGGGGCCACGGTGTTGAGCGCCACGGTGGGCTGGACCGTGGTGCGGAATCTGCCCGGGTTTCCATTGGTTCCGACCCTTCTCAGCGGCTGAACCGACGCACCGGCAACGGTTGCCGTAGGCGGTCGGGCAGATGACCAAACAGCTACGTGTGCCTGCCCGAAACCGGCCGCCATCTGTATCGGTCGAGATGCCGTCTGACTGCGACTAAGCTGGCTCAACGTGAGTAGACGCGCCAAGATCGTTTGCACCTTGGGCCCCGCCACCGCGACCGACGACAAGACCCGGGCGCTTGTCGAGGCCGGCATGGACGTGGCCCGGCTGAACTTCAGCCACGGTGACTATGTGGACCACAAAGAAAACTACGAGCGGGTACGCAAGGCCTCCGACGCGACCGGGCGCGCCGTGGGCGTCCTGGCCGACCTCCAGGGCCCCAAGATCCGGCTCGGCAGGTTCGCTGACGGGCCGACCTACTGGGCCACCGGCGAGACGGTGCGGATCACCACCCAGGATGTCGAGGGCACCCACGACCGGGTCTCGACCACGTACAAACAGCTCGCCGCCGACGCCCAGCCGGGGGACCGCTGCCTCGTCGACGACGGCAAGGTCGCACTGGTGGTCGAGCACATCGATGGTTCCGACGTGGTGTGCACCGTGACCGAGGGCGGGCCGGTCAGCAACAACAAGGGTCTGTCGCTGCCCGGGATGAACGTGTCGGTGCCGGCACTGAGCGAAAAAGACATCGAAGACCTGGAATTCGCGTTGCACCTCGGTGTTGACCTCGTGGCGTTGTCGTTCGTGCGGTCGCCGGCCGACGTCGAAATCGTGCACGAGATCATGGACCGGGTGGGTCGCCGCGTCCCGGTCATCGCCAAACTCGAAAAGCCGGAAGCCATCGACAATCTCGAGGCCGTCGTGCTGGCCTTCGACGCGGTGATGGTGGCCCGCGGAGACCTCGGTGTCGAGCTTCCGCTCGAGGAGGTGCCGCTGGTGCAGAAGCGGGCGATCCAGATGGCCCGTGAGAACGCCAAACCGGTCATCGTCGCGACCCAGATGCTCGAATCGATGATCGAGAATTCGCGTCCGACTCGTGCCGAGGCCTCCGACGTGGCCAACGCCGTCCTCGACGGTGCCGACGCGGTGATGCTGTCGGGGGAGACCTCGGTGGGCAAGTACCCGCTGGAGGCGGTGCGCACGATGGCCCGCATCATCAGTGCAGTCGAAGAGAATTCGATCGACGCCCCGCCGCTGACGCATCTGCCGCGGACCAAGCGTGGCGTCATCTCGTACGCGGCCCGCGACATCGGTGAGCGCCTCGAGGCCAAGGCGCTGGTGGCCTTCACTCAATCCGGGGACACGGTCAAGCGCCTGGCACGGCTGCACACCCGGCTGCCGCTGCTGGCGTTCACGGCGCTGCCGGAGGTCCGTAGCCAGTTGGCCCTGACCTGGGGCACCGAAACCTTCATCGTGCCCCAGATGGCAGCCACCGACGACATGATCCGCGAGGTCGACAAGTCGCTGCTGGACCTCGGTCGGTACAAGCGCGGCGATCTGGTGATCATCGTCGCAGGCGCTCCGCCGGGCACAGTAGGCTCGACGAATCTGATTCATGTCCACCGCATCGGAGAGGACGACCACTAGCACCCGTGATCAGACCGGCAGGCCAACAGGAGGCTCGATCCACAGATGAGACCATCAGCCGGAACTGATTTCGAAGAGCTGTTGGCGATCCTCGACCTGCGACGCGGCGAGGCCGGTGACGGTCCGGAAACCTTCTTCGGTTCACACCCGAGCAAGAATCCGGTTCGCACCTTTGGTGGCCAGATGACAGCTCAGGCCTTCGTGGCCGGGAGCCGGACCGTGCCGGCCAACCTGCCGCCGAGTGCGCTGTCGATGCATTTCATCGCGGGCGGGGACCCCGCCGAGGATCTGGAGTTCACGGTGGTGCGGTTGCGCGACGAGCGCCGCTTCGCCAACCGTCGCGTCGACGTCACCCAGAACGGTGTGCTGCTGGGCACGGCGCTGATCTCCTATCTCGCCGGCGGACGTGGGCTCGAGCACAACATCTCCGCGCCCGAAGTGCCCGCACCTGAGGATCTGCCCAAGATCGACGAACTGCTCGCGGGTTACGAGGAGACCGTCCCGCTGTTCGTCAACGCTTCCAGGCCCATCGAGTGGCGCTACACCAACGACCCGGCATGGATCATGCGCGACAAGGGCGCTGCGCTGGACCACAACCGGGTCTGGATGACCGCCGAGGGGCCGATGCCCGACGATCCGGTACTGCACCAAGCCGCCCTGGTCTACTCGTCGGACACCACCATTTTGGACTCGATCATCACCACCCACGGACTGTCCTGGGGACACGACCGGATTTTCGCCGTCACCATCGACCATTCGGTGTGGTTCCACCGGCCGGTGCGGTTCGACGAATGGGTGCTCTACTCGACGATGTCACCGGTGGCTGCCGAGTCCCGCGGGCTGGGCACCGGGCACTTCTTCGATCGCAGCGGCCTGCTCCTGGCCACCGTGGTGCAGGAAGGCATCGTCAAACACTTCCCGAGCCGCAAATAGTGCCGATCAGGGCAATGTCGACGGCGTGACCGTCATACCGAACTTCTCTTCGAGCTTGCCGCGGAACTCGTCCTCGCACTGCTCCTGCGAGGTCCGGTCGTTGCCGGCCTCCTGCATGCAGTCGAAGTAGTCCCGGCCGCCCCAATCCATGAACCACCGGCCCGCGACCACCGCGACGAGGATCATGACCAGACTCAACGCCACACCGAGGCCGCCGAGCACGATCCCGGCCACGGCGACGCCGCCGTTGTCGGCCTCGCCCCGGGAGACCCGGCCGCGCCCCATGACGCCGAGCACGATCGCGGTGATGCCGAGGATCAGGCCCCCGACGATGGTCAGTGCCGCGGGCAACGACAGCAGCGCCACCACCAGCGCGGCGATCCCGAGGCCGTTGCGCATCAGTTGCGGGGGCGGGGTATATCCCGAGTACGGCTGCGGCGGTGGCGGTGGGTAGCCACCGCCATAACCTCCGGGACCGACCGGCGGGGGGTACGGCGGTGGGGCGCCGGAACCGGTGGTGCCGGTCGGTTCATCGGATCCCCCGGTGGACTCCGGGGGCGGTGGCAAGGTCATGAATTGCGCTCCTGGTCAAGAGGAATTGAACGACCGCTCGCCACGATACCTGCCGCGGACCTGCCGCAGTCCATTTGCAGATGCAGACCATCGACGCGTCGGGCCAACTCGGCAGGCAGGTGGTGGGTCGCGAGCACCACGGTCCGGTCCGGGCCGAACAGTCCGCCCTCGGGTGTCAGCAAGTCGCGCAGCAGCGCATCGGAATCCGCCGCGTCGAGGTGTTCGGTGGGCTCGTCCAGCAACAGGATCGGGGACGTGGACAACAACGCGCGGGCCAACAGCAAGCGACGACGCTGACCCGCTGACACCGCTGCGGCGCCACCGACCAGGACGGTAGCGAGGCCGTCGGGCAGCCCTGCGCGCCACCCGCCCAATCCGACTCGGGCCAAGGCGGCTTCGATCTCAGCGTCGGTGCAGTCGCCCCGCACCACCAGCAGGTTGTCGCGCACTGTCGTGGCGAACAGGTGCGCGTCCTCGGCGAAAAACGTTATCTTGCTCCGCAGTTCGTCCTCGGCGAGACACGCCAGCGGATAACCGCCGAGGGTGACCGTCCCGTCGAGGGCGGGCATCAAGCCGGCCAGCGTCATCAGCGCGGTGGTCTTGCCACAGCCGCTCGGTCCGGTGATCGCCAGGCGTGCACCCGGGGGCAGCGTGACGTCCACTGGTACCGGCCGCGCCGTCCCCGGATGCCCGGTAACCGCAGTTGCGCGCAGCGTGAGATCGAGGGAGGCGGGCGACGTCGTTGGTACGGAGGTGGATTCGACGTCGCCGCCAACGAGCTGGAACAGGCCTCGGGCCGCGATCCGCGACCGGGTCAGCTGCACCGCGGCCGCCGGCAACGCGGTCGTGGCTTCGAACGACGACAGCGGCAGCAGCATCAGGATGGCCAGCGTGGTGGGAGCGACCGCGGAGGCTATCCCGATCCCGACGACGACGGCGCCCAGGACGCTGACGCCGATAGCCGCCGTGGGCATTGCCGCACCGAACGCCGACGGGCGGGCCGCACGATCCAGCGCGGCGCCCCAATCGCGTTGGTGGCGTTCGGAATCGGCGATTACGCCCGGAAGGCGCCCGCTGACCTGCAGCTCCGGGCCGTGTTCCAGGGCGGTCATGGCGGCGATGTCGCGCTCCGCGTGATGACCGCGGGCCAGTTCCTCCTGGGCGGCGGCGCCGCGAGCCGAGAGCCACGGCGCCAGCACCCCGGCGACCAGCAGGCAGCCGGCCAGCACGACGGCGGCCGGCACCGAGATCACGGCGATGACACCGATGGCCGCCACCGAGAGCACGGTGGCCACGGCAATCGGCAACACGGCGCGCACCAGGGCATCGGACAGTTCGTCGACATCATGGCCGACTCGGCCGATCAGCTCACCCTCGTGCAGCCGTGCGGTAACTTCTGGGCGTCCGTGCGCGAGTTGGTGGTAGATTTGTTCCCGTGCCGACCCGGCGGCCCGCAGCGCGCTGTCGTGGGAGGCCAGCCGTTCGCAGTAATGCAAGACGCCGCGGGAGATGCCGAACGCCCGTACCGCCACGACGGCCACCGACAGATCCAGGATGGGCGGCATCTGCCAGGCGCGCGTGATCAGCCACGCCGAAACCGCGGCCAGGGCCAGGGCACTACCCAAGGACAGCACGCCACAGAGCACCGCGAGCCCCAGTCGCGGCAGTCGCGGACGCAGCAGTATCAGCGCGCGTAGCAGTGGGTCATGCCGCCACATGAGCACCGACCTCCACAATGCGGTCCGCGATGGCCAACACCGGCGGGCGGTGTCCCACGATCACCACCGTGTCGCCGTCGCGCCCCCGGGCCCGCAGTGCGCCGAGCACCCGCGCCTCGGTTCCGGCGTCGAGATGGGCGGTGGGCTCGTCGAGCAGCAGTACCGGCGCACTCGACCCCAGCGCACGCGCCAGTCCGAGCCGTTGACGCTGACCCAGCGACAGTCCGACACCCCCGCGGCCGATCGGTGTCGCGATGCCGTCGGGGAGCTCGCGCAGGACGGCGTCGAAACCGGATGCCGCGCAGGCGGCATCCGGGTCGTTCAGCGGTCCGAACAACGCCAGGTTCTCGGCTACGGTGCCCGGGACCAGCACCGGGCGCTGCGGCAACCAGGACAGTTGGCGCCACCACAACCGGCGGTCGAGATCCCCGATTTCGACCCCGCCGATCGTGACCCGACCGGCGCTCGGCGCGGTCAGGCCCGCGATCACCTGCAACGTCGTCGATTTGCCTGCGCCGTTGGGTCCGGTGAGGACGGTGATCGCGCCGGGTTCGACGATCGCCCAGAGATCGGCGGGCCGGGGACCGTCCCGACCGCTGACGGTCACGGCCTCGATGCGAATCGGTGCGCCGGCAGCGGTTACGGTCCGGGACCCGCCGGACGGTCCGACGCCCATCTCGATGAGTTCGAAGGCCTTTGCCGCGGCGGTCTTTCCATCATCAGCGGCGTGATAGGCCACGCCGACGCGGCGTAGCGGCCAGAACACGTCGGGAGCCAGCAGCAGCACGGTCAAAGCCGCGGCCAGACCAACATCGCCGTAGACCAGGCGCAGGCCGACGCTGACCGCTACCAGCGCCACCCCGAGCGTCGCCAGCAATTCCAGCACCAGGCTCGACATGAAGGTGATCCGCAGCGTCGCCATCGCCGAACGGCGGTGGGCCGCATTGAGTTCGGCGATGCGCGCGCCTGGGCCGTCGGCCCGCCCCAGGGCGCGCAGGGTCGGGATCCCGGCGATCAGGTCCAGCAGCCGCGATTGCAGTGAGGTCATCGCCGCCAGGGCGGCCGCCGAACGGTCGGCGGTGACCAGTCCGATCAGCACCATGAACAGCGGGACCAGCGGCAGGGCCACCAGCACGATCGCCGCGGCCTGCAGATCGAAGGTGGCCATCGCGATCAGCGCCGCGGGGGTAAGGACCGCGGCGAGCAGCAGCGCGGGCAGATACGACGTGAAGTAGGGCCGCAGGCCGTCGAGTCCACGTAGCACCACCGCGGCCGCATCATCGCGGTGTGCGGCCAGCGCGCGCGGGCTGCCGGCCGTGACCGCCCGCAGCACCTGCCCGCTGAGGTCGGCGATGACCGCGCTGGCTTCGTGCTGGCTGATCCGCGCCTGCGCCCACTGCGCCACCGTGCGCACCGTCCAGATCAGCGCGAGCAGCATCAGCGGGATGGCTTGTTGCGCAAGGCTTCGGCTGTCCGGGTCGGTGATCAGCGCGGCCACCAGATGAGCCAGCACGATCGCGGAGCTGATCGCGCACACCGCGGTGACCACACCGCATCCCACAGTGCCGACGAGGAATCGCCGCACCGAGGCAGACGCGGTGACCAGGCGGGACAACTGCGCCCGGCCGGACTGGGTGGTTCTCCCGGGACTCAGCGTCGACGCCCCGCCAGGCCGATGGAGGCCGGGATACGGTCGGCCGAGATGCGTTGCCGAAACACCCAGTACGTCCAGGACTGGTAGCCGATCACCAGCGGGGTGAAAATGGCGGCGGCCCAGGTCATCACCTTGAGCGTGTACGGGTTGGAGGCGGTGTTGTAGATGGTGAGGTTCCAGTCCGGGTTCAGCGTGGACGGCAGCACATTGGGGTAGAGGTTCACGAAGAGCATCGTGACCACGGCGAGGACGGTGACGGTGGTCAGCACGAATGCCCAGCCGTCCCGGGTCCCGGCGCGCAGCAGCATGACGGCGCCGAGCAACGCCAGTACCGCAATCCCGAAGGCCACCCAGGAGCCGGTCTTGCCATGGTCAATCTGGGTCCACAGCCCGAACGTCCCGGCCAGTGCCAGCACTGGCAGCGCCAACCAGCGGCCGACCTTCAGCGTGTTGTCGCGGACCTCGCCGGCAGTCTTGAGAGCCAGGAACGCCACGCCGTGCAGCAAGAAGATGCCGCAGGTGGTGAGCCCGCCGAGCAACGTGTACGGGTTGATCACGTCGGTGAACGCCAGGTTGCTCACCTGCTGATCGGCGCCCACGGGCAACCCGCGGAGCAGGATCGCGAACGCCGCACCCCACAGGATCGCGGGCAACCAGGATCCGATCGCGATCCCGAGGTCGGCCCGGTGCCGCCATTTCGGGTCATCGATCTTGCCGCGCCATTCGATGGCGACGACGCGCAGAATCATCCCGAACAGGATCGCCAGCAGCGGCAGAAAGAGCCCGGAGAACACTGTCGCGTACCAGCCCGGGAAGGCGGCGAACATGGCGCCGCCGGCGGTGATCAGCCATACCTCGTTGCCGTCCCAGACCGGTCCGATGGTGTTGAGGACCGCCCGGCGATGGTTGTCGGCGGCTTCCGGGCCACCGGCCCGGCCCGCCATCCGCCCCAGCGGTGCCATCAGCATGCCGGCGCCGAAGTCGAAGCCCTCCAGCATGAAAAATCCCAAGAAGAGCACCGCGACCAGAATGAACCAGAGTTCCGGTAATCCCATCTCGATCAAATCCTTAGTACGCGAAGGATAGTGGAGCCACGTCGTCGTCACCGGGTGGCGTGGGCGGCGCGGGTTCCGAGTCGTGTTCCTGGGGCCCGACGACCACATAACGTCGCAGCAGGTAGAACCAGATGACCGCCAGCACCGCATAGGTCAGCGTCAGCGTGGTCAGCGAAACCCACACCATGCCCGCCGAATGGTTGGACACGCCGTCCTGCACGGTGAGCCGGATCAGCTGGTCGCCGTCCCGGTTGGGCACCACGACCCACGGTTGTCGGCCCATCTCGGTGAAAATCCAACCGGCGCTGTTGGCCAGGAACGGGGTCGGGAGGGTGATCAGGGCGAACCAGGACAACCAGTGGTGGTCCGGGACGGCCTTGCGCCGCGTCAACCACAGGACGGCGAGCGCGAAGACCACCGGCACCAGCAGCAGTCCGATCATCGCCCGGAACGACCAGTAGGTGACGAACAGGTTCGGCCGGTAGTTGCCGGGACCGAACGCCTCTTCGGCCTCGACCTGCAGGTTCTCGATGCCCTCCAGCGTCACCCCCGAAAGCTGGCCCTCTGCCAGCAGCGGCAGCACCCAGGGCACCTCGAGCACTCGGACGATGCTGTCGCAGTTGTTGTGGGTGCCGACCGTGAGGATCGAGAACATCGGATCGGTTTCGGTGTGGCACAACGATTCTGCAGAGGCCATCTTCATGGGCTGCTGCTCGAACATCAGCTTGCCCTGGATGTCGCCGGTGAAGATCAGGGCGACGGCCGCCACGAGGGTCACCCAGGAGCCAAGGATCGCCGCTGGGCGGAACAGCGTGCCGCCATCGGAGGCCACCCGCTTGGCGTCGTCTTCAACGTCGGTGTGATTGGCCGGCACCGATTTTCGGCTCCGCACCATCCACCATGCGCACACGGCGGCGACAAACGTGCCGGCGGTCAGGAACGACCCCGCCACCGCGTGCAGGAATGCCCAGATCGCGGTGTTGTTGGTGAACAACTCGAGAATGCTGTGCAACTCGGCGCGTCCGGTCTCCGGATTAAAGGTTGCCCCAACGGGGTGCTGCATGAACGAGTTGGCGCTGATGATGAAGAAGGCCGACATGTTGACCGCGATCGCCACGATCCAGATACACGCCAAGTGCACGATGCGGGGCAGTCGCGACCACCCGAAGATCCACAGTCCGATGAAGGTTGATTCGAAGAAGAAGGCGGCCAGCCCTTCCATCGCGAGGGGGGCGCCGAATACGTCGCCGACGAACCGGGAGTACTCGCTCCAGTTCATCCCGAACTGGAATTCCTGGACGATGCCGGTGGCCACCCCGATGGCGAAGTTGATGAGGAACAACTTCCCGAAGAACCGCGTGAGGCGGTACCACTCGGGACGCCCGGTGACGTGCCAGATCGTCTGCATCACCGCGATCAACGGTGCCAGACCGATGGTCAGGGGAACAAATATGAAGTGGTAGACCGTGGTGATCCCGAACTGCCACCGTGATACGTCCAAAGCATCCATGCGTACATCTCCCGGGCTGCAAGCCTGTAGCTACTACGGAGAGTAGTAAAAATTCGGCGAGGCCGGGTGTGATTCTCCCCGCAGAGCGCCGACGGCTACAAGGTCAGGGTTTTGACGGCCTTCCGGATGCCGAATGCCGTGATGACCTCGAAGACACCGAGCACGATCAGCCAGATGCCGACCACCAGCGCCAATACACCCAGGGAACCGAACGGCGTGGCCAACATGACCAGACCGGCGAGCAGGCTCACGACACCGAAGAAAATCTCCCAGCCGCGCCCGGGCAGGGTCGGATCACTGATCGCCGACACCGCCGTCGCCACCCCGCGGAAGATGAACCCGATGCCAATCCAGATCGCCAACAACAGGATCGACTCCTGCAGGCTGCGGAAACACAACACGGCCAGTACCAGTGCCGCAGCGCCACTGATGAACAGCAGCACCCGGCCGCCGGCCGAGACATGCAACGTGAAGGCGAAGACGACCTGCGTGATTCCGCTGACCAGCAGGTAGACGCCGAAGATGATGGCGGCCACCAAAATCGTGGTGCCCGGCCAGGCCAACATCAGCACACCCAGAATGATCGCGGCGAGACCCGAGAGCAGGGTGGTCCGCCACAGGTGCGGCAACAGGCTTGGAACGGTGGTGGATTGAGTGGTCGCTGCTGGACCCTGGTCGGCTGGCGTCACCATTGCCGAAGTCTGACACATTCCCGGGCCCGTGGGTCACGTTTAGGGTGCGGCGCGGGTCCGCTACCGCACGCCATGAGAACGTGCAATGTGACCGTGGACGGCCGATGCGATCGTTAATGTTCGGTGAGCGGCAGTGCAGCCTGGGGTTTACGGTCATTGACGTCGCCTCGACGAGGTAGCGCGGACGCACTCCGAGTGGACGAGTACGAGAAGGTGGAAACCGTGAAATCAGCACTACAAGGACGTCGGAGCGGTGCGCGATGGTGGCGTTGGACAACGATTCTGGTGGCCTCGGGCGCGCTCGCGCTCTCGGGGTGCTCGAGCAGCACTGACTCCGCCGGCGAGTCCCCGGAGTCCTCGCCGGTGGCCGCGAGCGTGGTGGAAGAGATCGCGGCGACGGTCCCCGAGGACATCAAGGCTTCCGGCAAGCTCGTCATCGGCGTGAACATTCCCTACCCGCCCAACGAGTTCAAGGACCCCAGCGGCAAGATCGTCGGCTTCGACGTCGACCTGATGAACGCGATCGCCGAGACCCTGGGACTGACCCCGGAGTACCGGGAATCCGACTTCGGAAAGATCATCCCGGCCATCCAGGGCGGCACCTACAACGTGGGCATGTCGTCGTTCACCGATACCAAGGAGCGGGAAGCCTCGGTGGACTTCGTGACGTACTTCTCCGCGGGCACGTTGTGGGCGCAGCGGCCGGGTGCTGGCATCGATCCCACCGATGCCTGCGGCAAGAAGGTCGCGGTGCAGGCGACCACCCATCAGGACACCACCGAACTACCGGCCAAGAGCAAGGCGTGCACCGACGCGGGCAAACCCGCGATCGAGATCATGGCCTTCGACGGTCAGGACGCCGCGACCAACGCCGTCGTCCTCGGGCAGGCCGATGCGGTGTCGGCGGACTCCCCGGTGGTGCTCTATGCGATCAAGCAGAGCAACGGCAAGCTCGAACAGATCGGTGAGGTGTTCGATTCCGCACCCTACGGCTGGCCCGTCGCCAAGGGTTCCGCGTTGGCCGCGGCGCTGCAAAAGGCCCTCGAGCATCTGATCGAGACCGGTGACTATGAGACGATCGCGACCAATTGGGGTGTGGAACAGGGGATGATCGACAAGCCTGTGATCAACGGCGCGGTCAACTGAACGGTTCGCGGATGAGTGTTGACTCGGCATCGTCACCGGCGCCCATCGATGCCGTGCCGCTGCGGCACCCGTGGCGATGGGTGACCGCGGCGGCCATTCTCGTCGTCGCCGGGCTGTTCCTGTGGGGCGCCGCCACCAACCCGGCGTACGGCTGGGCCACCTATCGCGAATACCTGTTCAATGAGCGTGTGCTGCAAGGTGTCTGGAACACCCTGCAGCTGACGGTGTATGCGATGGTGCTCGCGGTCATCCTCGGTGTGGTGCTGGCGGTCATGCGGCTCTCGCCGAACCCGGTGTTCCGCTGGGTGGCCTGGGTGTATCTGTGGATCTTCCGCGGCACGCCGGTTTACGTGCAGCTGGTGTTCTGGGGCCTGTTCCCGACCATCTATCAGAATGTCCAACTCGGCGTCCCGTTCGGGCCGTCGCTGCTGCACCTGGACCTGCAGAACGTGTCGTTCCCGTTTCTGTTGGCGCTCATCGGCCTGGCCCTGAACGAGGCGGCGTACATGGCCGAAATCATCCGCGCCGGAATCAGTTCGGTGCCGGAAGGACAGACCGAAGCCTCGACCGCGCTGGGCATGTCGTGGGCGATGACGATGCGCCGAACCATCCTGCCGCAGGCGATGCGGGTGATCATCCCGCCCACCGGCAACGAGGTGATCAGCATGCTGAAGACCACCTCGCTGGTGACGGCCGTGCCTTACACGCTGGAGTTGTACGGCATCACGTCGCGCGAGATCGCCGCGCGCATCTTCGAACCGATCCCGCTGCTGCTGGTCGCCGCCACCTGGTATCTGGCCGCCACCAGCCTGTTGATGGTCGGCCAGTTCTACCTCGAGCGGTACTTCTCCCGCGGGGCGTCGCGGAAGCTGACCACCAAACAACTCGAGGCGCTGGCCCGAGAACAGATCGGTGGGCCGCAGCCATGACCGGAACTCCGATGGTCAAGGCCGAATTGGTCTGCAAGGACTTCGGTGCCCTACAGGTGCTCAAGGGCGTGACGTTGGAGGTCGACAAGGGGCAGGTGCTCGTCCTGGTCGGCCCGTCGGGTTCGGGCAAGTCCACCTTCCTGCGCTGCATCAATCACCTCGAGGAGGTCACCGCCGGCCGGCTCTACGTCGACGGCCAACTCGTCGGCTATCGCGAACGCGGAGGCAAACTGCACGAATTGCCACCCCGGGAGGCGGCCAAGCAGCGTCGCGATGTCGGGATGGTGTTCCAGCACTTCAATCTGTTCCCGCATCGCACCGCCCTGCAAAACATCATGGAAGCCCCGATCCACGTCAAGAAGGTGAAGAAGGCCGAGGCGACGGCACGGGCCAAGGACCTGCTCGAGCAGGTGGGCCTGTCGGCCAAGGCCAACGCCTATCCGGCGCAACTCTCCGGCGGCCAGCAGCAGCGGGTGGCCATTGCCCGGGCGTTGGCGATGAGCCCGAAGCTGATGCTGTTCGACGAACCCACCTCGGCGCTGGACCCGGAACTGGTCGGGGAGGTGCTCAGCGTGATGAAAAAGCTTGCTGCGGAGGGGATGACGATGGTGGTGGTCACGCACGAGATGGGCTTCGCCCGGGAGGTCGCCGATCGGCTGGTGTTCATGGACGCGGGCGTGATCGTCGAAAGTGGACATCCGCGCGAGGTCCTGAGCAACCCGCAACACGACCGCACGAAGGCATTCCTGTCGAAGGTGATGTAAATTCAGTCAACTTCGTCGGGGGGCGTTGACGCCCAGGGATGAACGGTGGATACCACGTCTGCTGAGCCTGAGCACTTTGGCCACTACGAGCTGCTGGAGCTGCTCGGCCGTGGCGGTATGGGGGAGGTGTACCGCGCCCGCGACTCCAAGACCGACCGGATAGTCGCGCTGAAGCTGCTGCCCCTGCATCTCGCCCGCGACGCCGTGTTTCAGCGGCGGTTCCGGCGGGAGGCGCAGGCCGCGGCCGGGGTCAACGACCCGCATGTCGTCCCGATCCACGGGTACGGCGAAATCGATGGCCGGCTCTATCTCGACATGCGGTTAATCGAGGGACTGACCCTGGCCGCGATCCTGAGCAGACGTGCCGCTCCGCTGGGTTCCGAGTTGGCGACGGTGGTGGTCGAGCAGGTGGGGTCGGCGCTCGACGCCGCGCATCAGGTCGGTCTGGTCCACCGCGACGTCAAACCGTCCAACATCCTGATCTCCGAGCGTGAATTCGTCTACCTGATCGACTTCGGACTCGCGCGTACCACCACCGAACCCGGCGTCACCACCGCCGGCAACACGCTGGGCACGCTGGCCTACATGGCGCCGGAACGGTTCCACGGCGGTCCCAGCGACCCGCGCTCCGACGTCTACGCCCTGACGTGCGTGCTCTATGAGTGTCTGACCGGCAACCGGCCCTACCCCAGCGACAGCCTGGAGCAGCAGATCGCCGGCCACATGGTCGCTCCGCCGCCCCGTCCCTCGGACGCCGACCCCGCCCTGGCCGCGTTCGACGAGGTGATCGCCAAGGGCATGGCCAAGGATCCGGCTGACCGCTACGCAAGTGTCTCGGCCCTGGCCGTCGCGGCCCGACGCGCGGTGAACCAACCCAAGATTCGACCCACGCGCCGGACGGAGCGGTCCACGCACCGGGCGTCTCGACCCCGCCCGCTGTCCCGGCGCCGGGTGCTCGTCGCGGCCGTCACCGGAGTGTTGGTGGCATCGGTGTGCACCTTCGGCGCCTGGCAGTTGCGGGGCGTCTCCGACGAGCGGACCCGGGCCGCCAACGTCGCCGAAAGCACCGCACCGGTCGCGGTCGAGCTGCCCGACGGTGCGGTGGCCGCGATTGCCGAGACCGTGCCCGCCGACATCCGCGCGACCGGCCGGCTGGTCATCGGGGTCAACGTTCCATACGCGCCCAACGAGTTTCGGGACTCCTACGGCGAACTGGTGGGATTCGACGTCGATCTGATGGACGCGGTGGCCCGGACATTGGGCCTGACACCGGATTACCGGGAGACGGCGTTCGACGCCATCATGTCCTCGGTGGTGGGCGGCAGCTTCAACGTCGGGATGTCGTCGGTGACCGACACCAAGGCCCGCGAACGCATGGTGGACTTCGTGAACTACTTCTCCGCGGGCACGCTGTGGGCGCAGCGCCCGGGCGCCGGAATCGACCCGGACGACGCCTGCGGGCTGCGAGTCGGAGTGGCCTACGGCGTGATTCAGGAGACCGAGGAGATCCCCGCCAAGAACCAGGCATGCCTGGCTGCCGGCAGGCCCCCGATCGAGAAGGTGGCCTTCACGCGCCAGGACGATCTCACCGCCGCATTGATCGCCGGCGACGTCGACGCGATGTCGGCCGACTCTCCGGTGACCGGCTTCGCGGTCAAGACCAGCGGGGGTGCGCTCGAAACCGCGGGGGAGGTGTTCGACGCGGGCCTCTACGGCTGGCCGGTGCCCAAGGGTTCCGAGCTGGGCGAGGCCCTGCGGCTGGCGCTCGAACACGTGATGAGCACCGGCGAGTACCGCACCATCGCGACCATGTGGGGCGTCGAACTCGGGATGATCGATCAGCCGCAGATCAACGGCGCCACCAGGTGAGCGCCCCGCGTCCAACCGCGTACGATCCCGCGGCCCCATTGTGGCGGGCGGCGCAGGTGTTCCGGCTGCTGAGCTATCTGTACGCGGCGGGGTTCCAGATCGCCGGCATGGACGACATCGAACACCCGATGCGGGGATGGGTGCTGTTCGCGGTCCTGTCCGGCTGGACGTTGGCCTGCGCGGTGGCCTATCTGCACGGCTTCGGGCGTCGACCGGCCTGGGTGACCGCCGAGTTCCTGGTCGTGATCCTGCTGATCTGGTCAACGCACCTGGTGGCCGCACCGGAATGGATCGCCGCCAACCAGTCCTGGCCGACGACCCTGTGGGCCACCAACGCGCCGATCTCCGCGGCGATTCTGCTCGGCCCCGTGGCCGGGATGGGTGCCGGGGTGGGCGTCATGGCCGTCTACGCCGCGCTGAAGGGGTCGGTGAGCTTCGACTTCACCCGTAACGCGACGATCATCATCGAACTCGCGGTTGGGTTGGCGGTGGGGATGGCCGCCCAGACCGCGCGCCGTGCCCACGCCGAGTTGGAACGCGCGGTGCGGATCTCGGCCGCGGTGGCCGAGCGTGAACGCCTGGCCCGTCAGGTCCACGACGGGGTCATGCAAGTGTTGGCGCTGGTGGCCAAGCGCGGGAATGAGATCGGTGGGCCGACAACAGAACTCGCCCAGCTGGCCGGGGAACAGGAACGCGCGCTGCGCAGGTTGGTCAGCGTCGATACCGCCGGGCAGGACATTGACCCGCAGGCGGTCGACCTGCGGGAGTGGCTGAACCGGCGGGCCGAGGACGGGGTGGTGATCAGTGTGCCGGGAACGCCGGTGCTGCTCGATTCGATCGTGGTGAGCGAGCTGGATGCGGCCGTCGGCAATGTGCTGGACAACGTGCGCGCGCATGCTGGGGAGCAGGCTCGGGCGTATGTGCTGCTCGAGGATCTCGGCGACGCCGTGACGATCAGCATCCGTGACGACGGCGTAGGTATCGCGCCGGATCGCCTGGCTCGGGCCGAAGCCGAGGGCAGGATGGGGATCTCCCAGTCGATCGTCGGCCGGCTCACTGCGTTGGGCGGATCGGCCCGATTGGCCACGGAGGTGGGCGACGGCGTCGAATGGGAACTGACCGTACCCAGGAGTCAATCGGAACCGGGACAACAGCGTGGCTGAGGACAACACCGCGCCGATCACGGTGATGATCGTCGACGACCACCCCATCTGGCGTGATGCGGTGGCCCGCGATCTGGCCGACGAAGGCTTCAACGTCGTGGCGACCGCCGAGGGGGTGGCCGCCGCGCGCCGTCGAGCCGCCGTCGTGCATCCCGATGTGGTGGTGATGGACATGCAGTTGGCCGACGGTGACGGCGCGGCCGCAACGGTCGGGGTGCTCGAGGTGTCGCCGACGAGTCGGGTGCTGGTGCTCTCGGCCTCCGGGGAGCGCGACGATGTGCTGCAGGCGGTCAAGGCCGGCGCGACGGGTTACCTGGTGAAGAGCGCATCGAGGGCCGAGCTCGCCACGGCGGTGGTCGAAACCGCGCGAGGGCGGGCGGTGTTCACCCCGGGCCTGGCCGGATTGGTGCTGGGGGAGTACCGGCGCATCGCCCGTGTTCCGAGCGCCCAGGCTGCCGGACCAAAGTTGACCGAACGCGAAACCGAGGTGCTGCGCTACGTGGCAAAGGGGTTGACCGCCAAGCAGATTGCCGCCAAACTTTCGGTCAGCCATCGCACGGTGGAAAATCATGTGCAGGCGACATTCCGCAAGCTGCAACTGGCCAACCGCGTCGAATTGACCCGGTACGCGATCGAACACGGACTGGACAAGGAATCCTGACAGTCGGGTAGTCCTACTCATGCGCCCAGGCCGGGGGCCGCGCACGATGGCAGTCATGACTGCACCGCATCAGGTTGCCCTGCAACGGTTGTCCGAAGAGTTTCAGCAGATGTCGCAGCAAATGGCCCGCGTTGCCGGGCAGTTCAGCGAGTTGCAACGAACCCTGGGCCCGACTGCCCCGCCGTCGGCCGCCAGGCCCGCACCGGTGCCGCCACCGCCACCGGTCCCGCCGCCGCCACCACCAGTCCCGGCCCCGGCGCCGTTCCCGGTTTCGCGCCCCGTTCCGCCGGCCACACCGAGACCCACGCTGACCACACGCCTGGGCAACGATGAGGGCCAGGGCTGGATCGGCAAGCTGCTCGCGGTCGCCGGGGTCGGGGTGACGCTGATCGGCGTAGTGCTGCTGCTCGTGTTGGCCGCCCAGGCCGGGATCCTGCGTCCCGAACTCCGGGTCGGAGCCGGGGCGGTGCTGGCGGGTGCGTTGGTCATGATCGGAGTGCGGTTGTCCCGCCGGCCCGGCGGACAGGTAGGTGCAATCGCGCTGACCGCCACCGGAATTGCGGCCGCCTACATGGATGTCATCGCCGTCACCACCATCTACGACTGGATCCCCGGATCCGCCGGCCTGCTGCTGGCGGCGTCGATCGGGGGAGCGGGCCTGACCCTGGCCCGCCGCTGGGACTCACAGCAACTCGGGCTGCTGGTCCTGGTGCCGTTGACGGTGCTCGCGCCGATCGTGGCGGACGGGGTGTCGCTGCTGCTGATCGCGTTCATGATTGCGCTCTCGGCAGCTGCGTTGCCGGTGCAGCTCGGCAAGGACTGGATCTGGCTGCATGCGGCTCGGACGGCCGCGGTCACGCTACCGCTGCTGATGGCACTGTTCATTGCTTCGGTTGCGGGGGCATTCGGTGCCGGCAATGACCCGTGGCTACTGGGCGCAGCTTGCGCGATCGCGGCGCTGCTGGCGGTGATCGGTGCCTTGATCCTGTTGCCGCACACTGGTAATCGAGTTGCGATGGCGCTGCTGACGGTCGCGGGAACCGTGCCGGCGCTGGTCGCCGCAACCGCGGTGCCGCGGGTGCTGGGCGCCCTGATTGCCGCCACAGTGGCCGTCGGGATGCTCGCCGTCGTGCTGCTGGCTCGCCGACTGCCCGGGGTCGACGACACCGTCGTGGCCATCTGGTCGGCATTGGCGGCCGTAGCCGCGCTGATCACCGTGACGGTGGCCTGCGCCGGGTTGGTGGAAGGACCGGCGCTGCTTGGGTTGGCGCTGATCACCGGGGTCGCGGGCCGGCGCAGCACCGTCTCCCGCTGGGCCGCAGCGGGTTTCGCGGCGGTGGGCGCCATGCTGTACCTGGCGTTCGCGCCGCCGGAGACGCTGCTGCAAGCCACCACACTGCCCACCTCCGTCGCGGTGTCGACGCTGATCTCCAGTGTGCTGCTGATCGCGGCGGTCTTGGTGATGGCCTGGTCGTGGACCGGATACGGCCGTCTCGATGAGGACGGCGTGCGCACGGTGTGGGCGGGTGCGGGACTGGTCGGCTTGTACGCGATCACGATGTCAGCGGTGACGGCCGGCGTACTACTGGCCGGCCGGGAGGGTGGTTTTCTCGGCGGCCATATGGTGGCGACGATCTGCTGGATCGGCGCGGCCGCCGCGCTGTTCCACCTTGCGCGTCGGATGCCGGGTGGTGAGGCGCGCACGGCGCCACTGCTGGCCGGGTTGTCGTTGACGGCAGCGGCCACGGCGAAGCTGTTCCTGTTCGACCTCGGCACCCTCGACGGGATGTTCCGGGTCGCGGCGTTCATCGTGGTGGGGTTGGTCCTGCTGGGCATGGGCACCAACTACGCGCGAAGCTTGGCCCGGCCGTGACCACCCGAGTGAAAATAGCAGCAAAGGTAAGGCTGGCCTATCGTGATCGAAGATACATTCCATTTAGAAATAATCCACGGGATTAAACGTTAATAGTTAGTGAGTGGTTTGAAACGAGTAAATATGCAGGTGAGAGGCATAAGTGCCGCAAATTGCACGTGCTCTCCGCACCGGCTCGGAGCACCCTCGAACGATAACCGTGAAACAGAGGAAGGGCTATCAGTGACTGCATCAGCAACCATCACCAATAAGCGACGCGACGCCAGTGAGATTGTCGGGTTCGCCCCGTCCGAAAAGTTCATCGACAACCTCCAGCGGGTTCTCGTCGACCTGATCGAGCTGCAACTGCAGGGCAAGCAGGCGCACTGGAACGTGGTGGGCACCAACTTCCGCGACATGCACCTTCAGCTCGACGAACTCGTCGACTTCACCCGCGTGGGCAGCGACACCATCGCCGAGCGCATGCGGGCCCTGTGGGCAGTGCCGGACGGCCGCACCGATACCGTGGCCGCGACCACCTCCCTGCCGGAGTTCCCGCCCCATGAGCAGAACACCGCGGAGGTAGTGGACCTGATCACCACCCGTATTCAGGCCGCCGTTGACACGATTCGCGACGTCCACGAGTCCGTCGACGCGGAGGACCCGACCACCGCTGACATCCTGCATCAGCAGATCGAGGGCCTCGAGAAGTTGGCCTGGCTGATCAAGTCGGAGAACCGCAAGGTCTAACTCGCAGCCGATGATTCGACCCGCCCAGTCTCGGACTGGGCGGGTCGAACCCGTTGCGGGGTGCTGTCGCCGCGTCGTCCCACCAGGTACCAGGTGTGCATGACACCCTTGCCCTTGACGGCGACATCGCCGCGTTCTTCGAACACGAAATCCGCCCGTAGCCGCTGATAGACCGCGTCGGGCACCTGGATACGGCCTTCCTGGTCGGTCGATTCCATCCGCGAGGCGACGTTGACCGCGTCGCCCCACACGTCGTAGAAGAACCGTCGCGCTCCGACCACCCCGGCGACCACGGGGCCGGCGGCCAACCCGATCCGGATGGGCACCCGGCGCCCCGCCGGATCGCGCAACTCCGCGATCGCGGCCCGCATGTCCAGCGCCAGTGCCGCCAGCGCGTGCAGGTGGTCGGGTCGGGGCTCTGGTACACCGCTGACCACCATGTAGGAGTCGCCGGTGGTCTTGATCTTCTCCAAGCGGTGGATATCGACGAGCCGGTCGAACTCGGTGTAGAGCTGATCCAGGAACTTCACCAGATCGCACGGAGCGGTTTGGCTGGCGCGCTCCGTGTAGCCGGCGATGTCGGCGAACAGCACGGAGGCGTCGTCGTAGGCGTCGGCGATCATGTCGTGGTCGGGGTCCTTGAGCCGGTCGGCGATGCTACTCGGCAGGATATTTGCCAAGAGTTGTTCGGAGCGTTCATATTCCAGCTCCATGGCGTGCTCGGCGCGCGCGGTTTCGCGCAATGCGTACCAGATGGTCGCGAAGGCCAACAGGGCCGCACCCACCGCGGAGGTGGCGAATCCGATGGTGAGCACCGCAGGTGGTTGAATCCCGGTGTCATGCGGCACGTTGATTTCCAGGACGATCACCAGTAGCGCACCGACGGCGGCCAGGACACCGGCGAGCACGATCCGATCGATGCCGAGCACCAGGACCACGATCGTGACCGCGGCCAGGAAGTAGAACTGGATGCCCGTTCCGGTGCCCACCGTCCAGGCCAGGAAGAACACCGAGGCGTAGGCCACCGCGACGAAAACCAGCACCGTGAGCACGTCGCTGAACCGCCACAGCAGCGGAATGGCCACGAACAGAACGGCGGTGCCGATGTTGACCATCGCGATCTGCCATATGCCGACGTCGCGGATCAGCTCCCAGAGTCCGAACGACCCGCTGACTACCGCGGCGATCCCGGTGGCGATCTTGAGCACCCGGAATCGGCGGGCCACCGAATCGACGTAATGCTCGTTGCGGACCGACACACAAGGGTTCTCGCGCGGCAACCGGCTTTGCGCCAGGGATGACACTGCAGGTGCCCGCTTGAAAGGCATCTTCGCAGCGTAACCGTTCCTCATGGGTGAGCAGTAGTGCGTTTTGCTCGGTTGCGGCCCGAACGGTGTTGGCCGCTGGTGGCCGGTGTTCTTCGGGGGACCGATGCGCATCGTGTGCGCACGGGTGGGCCGGAACTGCCGCGCCTACCAACGCGGTCCGGTTGACGTTCAGGCCTGGCCGGTGGTGTGCCCGTAACGGTCCGCTGTCCGTTGCGGGGTCCTGCCGGCCGTCGCCTGATCGCCTGACCGAGGCCACGTCTGCCGATCGCGATCGCCGCACCGTGATGGCCGGTGACCGGTTCGGAAGTCTGTTGTTGCAGGGGTTTGGCCCAATGTTGGGCACCCCATCTGCTGGTGTAGGCCGGATCGACGCCGATGATCCCGATTCCGCGGCGGGCGGCCATGGCGCTCAGGCGGTTCCGGAACTTCGCGGTGGGGATACCGGCCACCGCGCGACGGAATCGTTTTCCACGTTTACCGCGTCCCATCGTCTCCCGGCCGACCGCGCGCGCGTCGGTGAAGTCGAGGTTCTCGATGACCACCGCGGTGCACCCGGCATAGGTGGCGGTATCGAGCACGGTGGTGATCGCCGCGCGGACCCGACCATCACGGCGCGATGCCGCCAACCCTGCGGTCGCGACCGGGATCGTGATCGGGTTCCCGACGGGGTTCCCGGAGCCGTCGAGCACACAGGCGGCCAGGTGCTCGGCGTTGAGGTCGACACCGAGGACCGGGCCGGTCCGCAGCTCCTCGATCGACGGCGGCACCACCGCGGTGTCGTGTTTCCAGGAGGCATCCAGGTACCAGCGTCCCCGGGACGGGTCGTAGCGCAGGTCGTAGCGCACCGCTTGTCGGGCCGCGACCCGCGCAGCCCACTCGCGGCCGCGGTGGCTGAAGCTCACCGGTGCCGCGATGTTCAGATGCGACCCAAACTCGGCGGCCAAGGCGGCGGGGACTTTGATCCGCAACCGGCCCGCCGCATCGACGCGCAGGGTTTCGTTGCCGCCGGCCTTGCCCGATTCACCATCAGCAGTGCAGAACATCCGCGCCGCATCCCAGCGCGCCCGCCACTGCTCTTCGGTCATGCCCGTCTCGTCGAGGTGGGTGCGGTTCCGCCACAACCGTTTCCCACCCATCGTGATCGAGGGCCGACCCGCATCGAAGGCCTTCTGCGCGGCGGCGAGCCGCTCACGCAGGATCGCCAGCCGCCGGGTCTTCGCGAACCGCTCACCGGCGGTGCGGTAACCACGCCGCCGGGACCGCCGAGCACCGGTGGGGGTGGTTTCCCGGGTGCCGGGGCGCAGCGCGCACCGCGCTTCGAGCACCTCGATGCCTTGGCGCAGATCGGTGACGTGCGCGTTGAGGGTGCGCAGGCCCAGCTGGTACTGGATTTCCACAGATCGGGTGATCGCCCCGGCCCACCGTGACGACGACACCGCCGTCAGCGCCTGTTTGCGCTCCGCCCGCCACACGGCGTGCGCCTTGTAGTCCAACCGACCCAACTCCACCCGGGCCGCCCACTCCGTGCGGTACACCGATCCCAGAAACGCTCCGATGGACGCCACCGCAGCCGCCTCAGACTTCGTCAGCGCAATCCGGGTGCGGATCCGTACTCCCGCCGGCGCCGCAGCAACCACCGGACCGGTAATCCGGCGCAACGCCCCACGCCCACTGTCCATAACCCAGATTGTTACCCAAGGCACCGACATTCGGGATTGGGCCAACATCGCGCTGCGCACAACCCAGCGCCTTAACCCGGCTCACCAACACCGTGCTCTGATTCATCCGCACCGCCGGCACCGACAACGTGGCCTCCCGAAACCAGCGATACCCCCGTCTGACGATGCGCACCCTCCGACCGTGCCCACTCCGTAGGTGTCACACCACAAGCACGCTCACTAGAACGCTGTATCGAGCACTAACGCTCACCATCTGAGCAACAGTTACTAGCCCTGATCCGGGTACTCAGGAGGTCAGCAGCACAAATCGGACCGCATGCTCGACGACGTCCTCGAGATCGGTGCCGAGGTTGCCGGCCAGCCACTGCTGCGCCAACTCCGCCATGGCCCCGGTGAACATCGCCGCCGCGACCAGGGTCGCGGTGCGGTCGTTGCCGGGATGGGCGTGCTCGTGTTGGCTGCGCACCATCTGCTGCAAAGTCTCCTGGGCGACCTGGCGCCGCGCCGTCAGCACGGGGTTCGCCCGCGCCTCGGTGAACAGCACCCGGCCCCGCCGCGGATCGGCCGAACTGAACCCGAGCACGGCCTTGACCCCGGCCCGCATCCGCTCGACATCGGTGTCGCCGGCCGCGTCGATGGCTGCCTGCACCGCAGTGTTCATCTCGGCCGCGACCTGGTCGTAGACCGCGCCGAGCAGTTCGTCGGTGTCGCTGAAACTCTCATAGAAGTACCGCGTGTTCAGCGCGGTCTTGCGGCACACCGAGCGCACCGAGACGGCGACCTCGCCACCCTCTCCGAACAGCGCGAACGCCGCCGCGATCAGCAGCGCACGGCGCTCGATCCGGCGATCGGTCAGCGGGACACCCGCCCACCTGGTGGGGCTCGACACGGGACCAGCCTAGTGACGCGAAGTTCTGGACACGCCCGTATCCAGAATTGTAGGCTTGCCGGCATGCAACTTCCGCACCAACTGCTGCAGTCCCGGATCGCCGGGTTTTACGACGACGAGATCCGAAGCCGCTACTTCCGTGGTCTGGAATTCGATGGCCCGGACGGGGATCCGGGTTGGTTCGGACCCGACAGCGCGGTCTGGCACGTGCACTCCCATATGCCGGCGTTGGTGTTCGGGTTGCAGTGCGCGGCCTACCTCGAACGGTTCGACCCCAGCATCTTCTGGATGGGCGTCGACCACTCGCGCATCGTCGAGCGCCCGGACGGCGATCTCTTCGACCTGCGCATCAACCCGGAGGGCGCGACGGTGCGGCTCGCGCATTCAGTGTCGTTCTTCATCGGCACCGCCTATGGGTCGACGGCCACCGCCGAGCGGCTGGCCAACACCGTGCGGGCCATGCACCACACCGTCAAGGGGGTTCGCCCGGATGGGCTGCCCTATGACGCCGACGACCCGGAATGGTTGCGGTGGAACTACGCCACCGTGGTGTGGGGGATTGCCACGGCCCACGAGTACTACCATCCGAATCCCCTGCGGGGGAAGAAGATCGACCGCTACTACCGCGAGTTCGTCAAGGTCGGGCAGGCGCTCGGCGGCACCGACCTGCCCGAGACCAAGGCGGAGACGCTCGACTGCCTGCACTCGTATCTGCCCAAGCTCGCGATCACCTACGGCACGGCCGCGGCGACCGGGTCCAACCTGGCCGATCCCAAGTACCCCGGCCCGCCCGGCGGCGAGTTCATCGACTGGGCGATTCGCGACACGCTGCCCAGTTGGGCCGCCGCGATGGTGATGCACCGCAAGCCCAATCCCATCGAACGCGCCCTCCGCCAGGCCTCGGTGTGGTCCGTGATCAACGGCCTCCACCTCGCCATGGGGCCATTGCCGGAGTTCCGGCAGGCGCAGAAACGTGTCGCGGGCGGCGTGCACGGTCCGGTCACCTCGCCGAACTACGTCGCCGGGTCGGACCCGAAGCGCAGCCGGGCCAAGGTCGAAGAGATGGCCGAGCAACTGGTCTGAGCTCACCGCCGCACCGGCGTGCCGGTGATCACGGCGAGCAGATTGTGCCAGGCATCGGACGGTTCGTTGACGATGTCGCTGTGGGCGGCGAGGCCGGACATCTCGGAACCATCGAGTCGTCGGCCGGTGCTCAACCGCCACACCCCGGACATCTCGTCCGGGTCGGCGCCATGCGGGCTGCCCGGTAGCCCCTGCACCCACTCGATCGGATCGCCGGGTGCGGTCATTGAATATCGCTGCACGTCGGGATTGCGGTTGTGCCAATCCGTTTCGTCAAGGACCCCGACGCCCGCGCCGGCCGCGGCCACGTAGATCGTGCGGTCGGCGGTCAGACCCAGCCGCTCCGCGGTGCCGAGAATCGAACCGCCGTAGGAATGCCCGATGTAGGTGACCGGCAGGGGCCGGTCGGTGGCCGCCACGGTGCGCTCGACATCCTCGCTGAACGCCACCAAGCGCGGCGCCATCTGCAGCGCGTAGCTCGGGTCGGCCGCCTCGAGCAGGCCGCCCACCGCGTCCCCGCCGGCGGGGAAGGGGCCGCCGAGGTAGGTGATCATCGCGACGTCGCCGCCGCCGGCGGCCACGAAGCGCCGCGCGGTGCGGACATTGGCGGCCGAATCGAGCACCGTGGTGTTCAATCCCGGGACGAGCACCCCGAGGCTCTCGGCGGTGTCTAGATCGCCGTGGAGTTCGATCAACGAGGACCGGGCCGGATCGAAGGCCAGGATTTGGCGGGGCCCGAACCCCCGGGTGCGTCCGGTGGGATCGGGCACCGCCTCGAGCAGGCCGCGATAGAACGCGATGCGCCGCTGGGCATCCCGATCGTGCGCGGCGATCGCCGCCGCCCGCCAGCCGGGATCGAGGAACACCACCGCGCGCAGTCGCTCGGCCGACGCCGGGTCCAAGGTGCCGCCCACGCCGCCCTGGCCACCGATCCCGATGCCCACTCCGAAACCGCGGTCGAGCACCGCGCGGATCTTGTCGTCCTCCGGTCGCGCCAGGATCTGGCGCTGTGCGGCTATGGCTTCGGCGATGTTGATGCGGTTCGCGGCGATCCGCATGGGCCAGGGCACTCCGTCGGTGTTGCCCACCGACCCGGGCGCGGACTCGATGAGGCGGCGGCGTCCTTCGGCGCTCATTGCGGCGATCTGTTCGGCGATGCGGTCCTGGCTCATTGCCGGCCATCCGGAGACGACACCGGCGGCCGCGGGTGCGGTGGGCACGGCTGCACCGTCAGGAGCCGCACCGGCCGGGGCGGCGACGAGGCGGGCGATCTCGTCGGCGACATCGCGGTCGGCGACCGCGACCTGACGCAATCCGTAACGCACCCGAACTGTCAACTCGGCGGCGCCATCGGTGACCAGGCCGTCGTCGGCGACGGTGTGTCCGTCGCCGCGGACCGACGCGAGCAGCACGAGGAATTCCTCGCGCGCGGCGCCGATCACCGTGGCCCCGTCACGCGCCGCCGCGGCGGCCGCCCCGAACGCCACTGCCCATTCGGTGGCGGTCTCGCGCAGGTGCTCCAGCTGCGACCATCCGCGCGAGGCCGACCGGCCGCGCCAACCGGTGCGGTCCAGTCCACTCAGGTGGTCGGCGACCTCGCGCAGCTGCCCGGCCAGTCCGTCCCAGCCCGCCGCGACCGCCAGCAGCGCCTCGGGACGCCAGCGCTCGACGTCGCCGACCGTCAAGCCGGTCGTCATCGCCGCAGCCGGGCCGCCGCATCCGCGTCGGAGCGCGCGAATTCGTCGGCCACCGCGTCGGCGCGGCGGCCCCAGGCCAGCAACCCGGCCACGAGGTCGGCCTGAGCCCGCGCGGTGGCATCGTCAGGACGGATCGCCTCGAGGGCCGAACCGGGCATGGCGCCGTCGAGCCCCGGACATCGGATGCGGCGCACCCGCTCGGCCAACTCCTGGGCGCCGCGGGCGGCAACTCGCAGTCGCTCGGGGTCCACGGACAGTGCGACGGGGTCCATCCGCGCATGCTGACAACTGCCGGCGCGCCCGCGTGGACGAGAATCCACAGCCCAGCGACGACGCTGGTAGCGCCGTCAAGTCACGACGAACTGGCGCGGGCGGGGCGCGCGCAGCGATTCTTCTGCACCGTTGGGCGAAGCCACCCCGTAAGCTCGACATCGTGCAGCGACGGATCATGGGTATTGAGACCGAATTCGGTGTCACCTGCACGTTCCACGGCCATCGGCGACTGTCCCCGGACGAGGTCGCCCGGTACTTGTTCCGCCGTGTGGTGTCGTGGGGCCGCAGTTCGAATGTTTTCCTGCGCAACGGCGCGCGGCTGTATCTCGATGTGGGTAGCCACCCCGAGTACGCCACCGCCGAGTGCGACAGTCTGATCCAACTCGTCAACCACGATCGCGCCGGCGAGCGGGTCCTCGAAGACCTGCTGATCGACGCCGAGCAGCGGTTGGCCGACGAGGGCATCGGTGGGGACATCTATCTGTTCAAGAACAACACCGACTCCGCCGGCAACTCCTACGGCTGCCACGAGAATTACCTGATTGTGCGCGCCGGCGAGTTCTCCCGGATCTCCGATGTGCTGCTGCCGTTCCTGGTGACCCGACAGCTGATCTGCGGAGCGGGCAAGGTGCTGCAGACGCCGAAGGCCGCGACATTCTGTTTGTCGCAGCGCGCCGAGCACATCTGGGAGGGCGTCTCGAGCGCGACCACCCGCAGCCGGCCCATCATCAACACCCGCGACGAGCCGCACGCCGACGCCGAGAAGTACCGCCGGCTGCACGTCATCGTGGGCGACTCCAACATGTGCGAGTCCACCACGATGCTCAAGGTGGGTACCGCGGCGCTGGTGCTCGAAATGATCGAGGCGGGCGTGCCGTTCCGGGATTTCTCGCTCGACAACCCGATCCGGGCAATCCGGGAAGTCAGCCACGACCTGACCGGGCGGCGTCCCGTGCGGCTGGCCGGCGGCCGGCAGGCCAGCGCGATCGACATTCAGCGCGAGTACTACGCGCGCGCCGTCGAGCACCTGCAGAACCGGGAACCCAATGCGCAACTCGAGCAGGTCGTCGACCTGTGGGGTCGTCAGCTCGACGCCGTCGAGAGCCAGGACTTCGCGAAGGTGGACACCGAGATCGACTGGGTGATCAAGCGCAAGCTCTTCGACCGCTATCAGGATCGGTACGACATGGAGCTGTCCGATCCGAAGATCGCGCAACTCGACCTCGCCTATCACGACATCAAACGCGGCCGGGGGGTGTTCGACATCCTGCAGCGCAAGGGTCTGGCGGCCCGGATCACCACCGACGAGGAGATCGACGAAGCCGTCAACACCCCGCCGCAGACCACCCGCGCGAAGCTGCGCGGCGAGTTCATCGCCGCAGCGCAGGAGGCGGGTCGGGACTTCACGGTGGACTGGGTGCACCTCAAGCTCAACGACCAGGCGCAACGCACCGTGTTGTGCAAGGACCCGTTCCGCTCCGTCGACGAGCGGGTCAAACGACTCATAGCTTCGATGTAAGGCGTGGGCTGACAACGTGACGACCGCCAAAGTCGAACGGCTGATGAACCTTGTCATCGCGCTGTTGTCGACGCACGGCTATATCACCGCCGAACGGATCCGCAACAGCGTCGCCGGGTACGGCGACAGTCCCAGCGACGACGCGTTCTCCCGCATGTTCGAGCGAGACAAGAACGAGCTTCGGGACCTGGGCATACCGCTGGAGACCGGGCGGGTGTCGTCGCTGGATCCGACCGAGGGTTACCGGATCAACCGCGACGCCTACGCCCTGCCGGACATCCAGCTCACCGCGGACGAGGCCGCCGTCGTCGCGGTCGCCACCCAGCTGTGGCAGTCCCCGGAACTGGTCACCGCCACGCAGGGCGCGCTGCTGAAGCTGCGGGCCGGCGGCGTCGACGTCGAACCGGAGGCCGGGGTTCCGCTGAGCGCACCTACCGGCTTTCCGGGCCTGCGCGGTTCCGAGGGCGTGCTCGGGGTACTGCTGAGCGCAATCAACGCCGGTCAGGTCGTCGAATTCGAGCACCGCTCGTCGCGGGCCGCGCCGTTCACCAAACGCACCGTGGAACCGTGGGGGGTGGTCACTCAGAACGGTCGCTGGTATCTGGTGGGCCATGACCGTGATCGCGACGACACCCGCACCTTCCGGCTCTCCCGGATGGGACCGGAGGTCACGGCGGTGGGCCCGCCCGGGGCGGTGCAACGCCCCGACGGGATCGATCTGCGCGCCGTGGTCGCCCGCGCGGTGAGTGACGCGCCCGGCGGGGTCCAGGCCCGGGTGTGGGTCGCCGACGGACGCGCCACCGCGCTGCGCCGAGCCGGAACCTCCACGGGTGCCATGACGTTGGGCGGACGTTCGGGCGAGGTGATCGAACTCGACACCGGCCCCTACGGCGGGCTGGGCCGGGAGATCGCCGGCCACGGGGCCGACGCGGTGGTGTTGGAGCCGGCCACCCTGCGCGATGAGGTGCTGACGCGGTTGCGCGGCGCGGCGGGGGAGTCCGAATGAGTAGCTCGGTCTCAGCCCGGCTGGTCCGGCTGCTGAACATGGTTCCCTACCTCAAGGCCAACCCGCGCATCACCTATGACGAGGCGGCCGCCGACCTCGGAGTAACCCGCAAGCAGCTCGAACAGGACCTTGATCAGCTGTGGATGTGCGGGCTGCCGGGGTATGGGCCCGGCGACCTGATCGACTTCGAGTTCTCCGGCGACACCATCGACGTGACGTTCTCCGCGGGCATCGACGAGCCGCTGCGGCTGACCTCGCCCGAGGCCACCGGCCTGGTGATGGCGTTGCGTGCGTTGGCCGATGTGCCCGGTGTGGTCGATCCGGAGGCCGCCCGCAGCGCGATCGCGAAGATCGAATCGGCGGCCGGCGCCGTGCATCACCCCGGATCGGTCGGCGCCGAAGCCGAGCGGGCACCGGCCGAGAGCCAAGCCGCGGCCGCGGTCCGCGAAGGGGTGCGCACCGGCCACGCGCTGAGCCTCGAGTACTACTCCGCCTCGCGCGACACCCTCTCGGAGCGCGTCGTCGACCCGATCCGCGTGGTGCTCGTCGGCGACCACAGCTACCTGGAGGCCTGGTCGCGGGAGGCCGAAGGGGTCCGGCTGTTCCGATTCGACCGCATCGTGGACGCCTCGGTGCTCGACGAGCCCGCCGCGCCACCGGAACCCGCGGTGCAGGGCACGACCGACACGTCGCTGTTCGACGCGGATCCCGCGCTGCCGGCGGCGACGCTGCGGATCGCGCCGGAGGCGGCGTGGATGCTGGAGTACTACCCGATGCGGGTGCTGCGCGAGTTGCCCGACGGGCATTTCGAGGCGGCGATGACCTACGCATCCGACGACTGGATGGCCCGGCTGGTGCTGGGCTTCGGCGCGCAGGTGCGCGTTGTCGAACCGGAAGAGCTGGCCCAGCGGGTGCGGCAGGCCGCGCACGCTGCGCTGGGCGCCTACGCCGAGGCGGGGTAGCATCAAACCAACGTCTGGAGGTAACCAAAGTGGGTGCTCTTAGTCCGTGGCACTGGGCAATTCTCATTGTGGTGATCGTTTTGCTCTTCGGGGCCAAGCGGTTGCCGGACGCCGCGCGTTCGCTCGGCAAGTCGATGCGCATCTTCAAAGCCGAGGTCAAGGAACTGCAGACCGATAAGCAGGAGCCGTCGCCGACGCAGGTGCAATCCGAGCGCGTCGCCGACCCCGTGGCCAACCCAGAGCCCAATCACACCGACGCCCGCCCGGCCTGACAGCCGGCCCAGGTCAACTCATCGAAGGCCGCTCCACCGCCCGGTGGAGCGCGACTGAAGCCAGCCCGTGAAAACTCCCGGCGTATTCAAGCGGCTCGACCCCCGTCAGCGTCGCAGCAAGGTCAACCCCGACGGGACCATGTCCCTGGTCGACCACATCCGCGAACTGCGTACACGGCTGCTCATCTCGATCGCCGCGATCGTGGCCACCACGATCGTCGGATTCCTCTGGTACAGCTACGGCATCCTGGGCCTCGACAGCCTCGGGGACTGGCTGCGGGGGCCCTACTGTGCGCTGCCGGAATCGGCGCGCGCCGAGATCAGCGCCGACGGCGGCTGCCGACTGTTGGCGACGGGCCCGTTCGACCAGTTCATGCTGCGCCTCAAGGTGGCGTTGGCCGCCGGCGTGGTGCTGGCCTGTCCGGTGTGGTTCTACCAACTGTGGGCGTTCATCACCCCGGGGCTGTACCGCAAGGAACGGCGCTTCGCGGTCACCTTCGTCGTGACCGCGGCGGTGTTGTTCGTCGCCGGTGCGCTGCTGGCCTATCTGGTGCTGTCCAAGGCGTTGCACTTCCTGTTGACCGTGGGCAGCGACGTCCAGGTGACCGCGCTCTCCGGCGACCAGTACTTCAGCTTCCTGATCAACCTGCTGCTGGTCTTCGGCGTCGGGTTCGAGTTCCCCCTGATCCTCATCATGCTGAACGTGGTGGGCGTGCTGCCCTACCAGCGGCTCAAGGACTGGCGCCGGGGCCTGATCCTGGCGGTCTTCGTCTTCGCCGCGTTCGCCACCCCGGGCAACGATCCGTTCTCGATGTTGGCGCTGGGCCTGGCGCTGACCCTGCTGATGGAGTTCGCGATCCAGGTCGCCCGGGTGCACGACCGGCGCAAGGCCAAACGCGAACGCGCCCGGGAGCAAGAGCTGCCCGATGGGCAGGCCTCGGTCATCGAACCGCCCACCCCGGTCGACCCCCCGTCGCAGGTCGGCGCACCGAACAGCATCGCGCATGACGACATCACCTGAGCGCAGCGAGCTCGACCGCTTCGCGGCGCAGATGCCGTTCACCCTGGACGACTTTCAACAGCAGGGCTGCGAGGCCCTCGAGCGCGGCCACGGGGTGTTGGTGTGCGCGCCCACCGGCGCCGGTAAGACCGTGGTGGGGGAGTTCGCGGTACACCTGGCGCTGGCGGCCGGCCGAAAGTGCTTCTACACCACGCCGATCAAGGCCCTGAGCAATCAAAAGCACACCGACCTGGTGCGCCGGTACGGTTCGGAGCAGATCGGGTTGCTGACCGGTGACGTGTCGGTCAACGCGAGCGCCCCGGTGGTGGTGATGACCACCGAAGTGCTGCGCAACATGCTGTATGCGAGTTCGCCTGCGCTGGAGGGCCTTTCCCATGTGGTGATGGATGAGGTGCATTTCCTGGCCGACCGGATGCGCGGCGCGGTGTGGGAAGAGGTCATCCTGCACCTGCCCGAGGAGGTCAGGCTGGTGAGCCTGTCCGCCACCGTGAGCAACGCCGAGGAATTCGGCGGCTGGATCCAGACCGTCCGCGGCGACACCACCGTGATCGTCGACGAACACCGCCCGGTCCCGTTGTGGCAACACATGTTGGTCGGCAGGCGCCTGTTCGACCTGTTCGACTACGACGCCGACGCGCGCGGCAAGAAGCTGCTCGTCGACCCGGATCTGGTGCGCCACATCGCGCACCGCCGGGAGGCCGACCACCTCTCGGATTGGCGGCCCCGCGGCGGCAAGGGCCGGGATTCGCATCGCGGTCGGCCCGGGCTGTTCCGCCCGCCGCCTCGTCCCGAGGTGATCGCGACTCTGGACCGCGAAGGACTGTTGCCGGCCATCACGTTCGTGTTCTCGCGGGTCGGCTGCGACGCCGCGGTCAAACAGTGCCTGCGCTCGTCGTTGCGGTTGACCGGAGATTCCGAGCGCGCCCGCATCGCCGAGATCATCGACCGCCGCTGCGGCGACCTGCCCGATGTGGACCTGCCGATCCTAGGCTACTACGAATGGCGCGAGGGACTGCTGCGGGGCCTGGCGGCACACCACGCCGGAATGCTGCCGGTCTTCCGCCACACCGTCGAGGAGCTGTTCACCGCGGGACTGGTCAAGGCCGTATTCGCCACCGAGACACTGGCGTTGGGCATCAACATGCCGGCCCGCACCGTGGTCCTCGAGCGGCTCGTCAAGTTCAACGGCGAGGAACACGCACCGCTGACCCCGGGGGAGTACACCCAGCTCACGGGCCGGGCCGGGCGACGCGGAATCGACGTCGAAGGCCATGCCGTGGTGATCTGGAACCCGACCGAAAGCTCGGCCGAACCGGCCGAGGTCGCCGGGCTCGCCTCGACTCGAACCTTTCCGCTCAAGAGTTCGTTCGCCCCGTCGTACAACATGACGATCAACCTGGTGCAGCAGATGGGCCCGGAGCAGGCCCGCAGCCTGCTGGCACAGTCGTTCGCGCAGTATCAGGCCGACCGGTCCGTGGTGGGGTTGGTCCGCGGCGCCGAACGCGGCGAGCAACTGCTCGACGAGATCGCCGCCGAAATCGGCGGCCACGACTCGGCACTGCTCGACTATGTCCGGCTGCGCGCCAAGATCTCCGAACGCGAACGCGCACAGGCGCGTTCGTCACGGGTCCACCGACGCCAGGCCGCCAACGAGGCGTTGGCGGCGCTGCGGCGCGGCGACATCATCAACGTGTCCTCGGGTCGCCGCGGCGGGCTTGCGGTGGTGCTGGAGCCGGCGCGCGACGACGAGGATCCGCGCCCGCTGGTGCTGAGCGAACATCGCTGGGCGGGCCGCATCTCGTCGGCCGACTACCCCGGCGCCGCCGGCCCGCTGGGCACGATGTCGCTGCCCAAGCGCGTCGAGCATCGGCAACCGCGGGTGCGCCGCGACCTCGCGTCCGCGCTCCGGTCGGCCGCGGCCCGACTGGACGTGCCTTCGGAACGGCGCAAGCGTGCCGGTCACACCGCCAGTCCCGATGGCGACAGCGACCCCGAACTGATCGCATTGCGCACCGAACTGCGCCGCCATCCCGTCCACGACGAACCCGACCGCGAGGCCCGGGTCCGGGCCGGCGAACGCTATCTACGCATCGAACGCGAGAATGCTCAACTGCGCCAGCAGATCGCGGCCGCCACCAACTCGTTGGCCCGCACCTTCGACCGCATCGTCGGTCTGCTGGCCGAACGCGGGTTCATCACCGGCGCAACGGGTCCCAAGGCGAAGGCCCCCAAGGTCACCGAGGACGGCCGGCTGTTGGCCCGCATCTACAGCGAAGCCGATCTGCTGGTGGCCGAGTGTCTACGCACCGGGGTGTGGGACAAGCTCGCGCACGCGGAGTTGGCGGCGATGGTCTCGGCGGTGGTGTACGAGTCGCGCGGCGGGGACGGCCCCTCCCCGCAGCTGCAGGACGTGCCCACCGCGGGGCTGCGCCGGGCGCTGGCGGGCACCCGCCGGCTATCCGGCGAACTGCGCCAGCAAGAGAACCGGCACCGGATCGCGCCTTCGCGCGACATCGACGAGGGCTTCGTCACCACGGTCTACCGCTGGGCCAGCACGGGCGACCTGACCGATGCGCTCACCGTGGCCGCCGACAGCAGCGCCGCCGCGCCGCTTTCGGCCGGTGACTTCGTGCGGTGGTGCCGACAGGTGCTCGACCTGCTCGATCAGGTTCGCATCGCCGCGCCGCACCCCGAATTACGGGCCACGGCGAAGCGGGCCATCGACGCCGTGCGGCGCGGAGTCGTCGCGGTCGACTACGGCTGAACACCGTTACACCAGCGCCGAATGTGCGGTAGCAACCGGTAGGGTGAGGCAACCGCTACGGTTGATGACGGCGCACGTGTTACCCAGTTTTCGAGGAGAGATGATGAGCGGACCGCAGGGACCGGACCCGACGCAGCCGTGGCAGGGTCAGGGCCAACCCGCTGGTGAGTCCGCTGAGCAGCCCGCCCCACAGAACCCGGAGTGGCAGCCGCCGGCCTACACCCAGCCGCAGTACGGCCAGCCGCCGCAATACGGTCAGCCCGAATACGGTCAGCCGGGGGCGACCCCGGCCTATCCGCCACCGCCCCAATACGGCCAGCAGCCGCAGTACGGCCAGCCCGGCGCCATGCCCCCGGGGTATCCGCCGCAGTACGGCCAGCCCGGCCAGCCCGGGCAGTACGGCCCGCCGCAGTACGGTCAGCCGGGCCAGTACGGCCAGTACCCGCCCGGGCCGGGCGAGGGCCCCAAGAGTTCCACGACCGCGCTGACGGTGATCCTGGCCGCGCTCGGCGCCGTCGTCGTCATCGCCTTCCTGGTGTTGGGCTTCTGGATGCCCGGATTCTTCGTCACCACCAAGCTCGACGTGACCAAGGCGCAGGAGGGTGTGCAGCAGATCCTCTCCGACGAGGCCAACGGCTACGGCGCCAAGAACGTCAAGGACGTCAAGTGCAACAACGGGGAGAACCCGAAGGTGCAGAAGAACTCGACGTTCACCTGCGAGGTCAGCATCGACGGCACCAAACGCCAAGTGACCGTGACGTTCCAGGACGACGACGGCACCTACGAGGTCGGTCGGCCGAAGTAGCCGGCGCGGCTCAGAGCTTGTCCAAGGCCTTCTGCAGCCGACCGATCGACGAGCCGACCCCATAGGTCGCCGCCAACTCGGCGACCCGGGCGGGGTCCTTCGCGGCCAGCGGTAGCGCATCGGTGCCGGTCGACAGCGTCACCGGGATGTCGGTGGCCACCCGCACCACCGGTTCGGCCACCTTCAGGTAGTCCTGGCCGGCCGCCAGCTTCGACCGGATGCCTTTGGGAACCTTCGATTTCGGATCCGCGGCCGCGGCGAGGATGGCGGCCAGCGAGCCGTGCTGACTCAGCAACGTCGCCGCGGTCTTTTCACCGATGCCGCCGACGCCAGGCAAACCGTCGGACGGGTCGCCGCGCAGCAACGCCAACTCGGCGTACCCGGCGCCGGCCCGCGCCACCGGCAGTCCGTACTTCTCGGCGACTTCGGTTGGCCCCCATAGCGTCGCCCGGGCCAACCCGCGGCCCAGGTACAACACCCGCACCGGCACCGGTTCGTCGGTGACCACCTGCAGCAGGTCCCGGTCCCCGCTGACCACCACCACCGGGTCGCGCCGCTCCCGGGCCGCCAGCGTGCCCAACACGTCGTCGGCCTCGTACCCGGGTGCACCGCCGGTGGCGATACCGAAGGCGTCGAGCAGTTCGTAGATCATCTCGACCTGCGGCGTGAGCTCATCGGGGACTTCTTCGACATCGGGGGCCGGCCCGGGGGTCTCGGCCTCGACCCGATGGGCCTTGTAGGACGGGACCAGATCCACCCGCCACTGCGGCCGCCAATCGAGGTCCAGACAGACCACCAGCCGGGACGGTCGCTGCTGGGTGATCACCGTGGCGACGGCGTCGAAGAAGCCGCGAACCGCGTTGACCGGCCGCCCATCCGGCGCGGTGATCGACGACGGCACGCCGAAGAACGACCGGAACCACATGCTGGCACCGTCGAGCAGAACCAACCCGCCGGTGGAATCGGAAACCATACCCGGTGATCCTGCCCTAACCGGCCATCGTCGAGTTCGGGGCGCTCCAGTCGGTCGAGACGAAGCGGTGCCGAATCAGCCAGTCGGTGCCGTCGGCGCCCGCCACGGGCACCAACTCGTCGCGGTAGCGGCCGAAGTGGTCCAACCCGATCTCGGTGAACACCGTGAAGTACGACGACACCCGAGCCCGGTCCGGACTCACCTCGTCGAAGCGGATGTTGGCCACGTTGTGCCGCACGATGCGCCGCCCGCCCGCGACCGCCGGCGCGGTCTCGGCGACCGCACCCAACCGCTCGATGATCGCGGCCCGGCCGTGCAGCGGCGGCTCACCACGAATCTCCAGGACGCCGTCGGGACAGAAGGCGTCCGCCAACCCGGCGACCCGGCCGGCGTCCCCCGACCACGTGTAGCGGGCCAGGGTGTCGCGGATGTGTTCACGAGCGCTCAGCTCCCAGGTCTGCACTCCGCGATCCTAAGCCCGCGGCGCGAACTAACCTGGGGGGATGACTGCCAACCGGTTCGACACCAGTGTCTACGCGCACCGCCTGCGGGCCGCGGCCGCCGCCACCGCCGAGGCCGGCCTGGCCGGCCTGATCATCACACCCGGCTACGACCTGCGGTATCTGGTCGGCTCCCGAGCCCAGACCTTCGAGCGGCTCACCGCCCTGGTGATCCCGGTCGACCGGGAGCCCACGCTGGTGATCCCGCGGCTGGAACTGGCCTCCCTGAAGCAGTCGGCGGTGCTCGAACTCGGGCTGCCGGTGCGGGACTGGGTCGACGGTCAGGACCCCTACGACATGGTGGTCGGAGCCCTCGGCGGTGATCCGGTGGCGACCGCGGTGACCGATTCGATGCCCGCACTGCACCTGCTGCCGCTGACCGAGCGCCTCGACGACCTGCCGGTGCTGGCCACCGACGTGCTGCGCTCGCTGCGGATGATCAAGGACCCGGCCGAGATCGATGCGCTGCGCCAGGCGGGGGCGGCGATCGACCGTGTGCACGCTATGGTGCCGGAGCTGCTGGTCCCCGGCCGCACCGAAGCCGAGGTGGCCGCCGACATCGAGAAAGCGATTGTCGCCGAGGGACATTCGCAGGCCGCGTTCATCATCGTCGGGTCGGGGCCGCACGGAGCCGACCCGCACCACGAACATTCCGACCGCGAACTGCGGGCCGGCGACATCGTCGTCGTCGACATCGGCGGGCCGTATGAGCCCGGCTACAACTCGGACTGCACCCGCACCTACAGCCTGGGCGAACCCAGTGCCGAAGTGGCGCAGCAGTATTCGGTGCTGCAGCGCGCGCAGCGGGCGGCCGTCGAGGCGGTGCGGCCCGGGGTGCGCGCCGAGCAGGTCGATGCGGCCGCGCGCGAGGTGTTGATCGAGGCCGGGCTGGGGGAGTACTTCGTGCACCGCACCGGCCACGGCATCGGGCTCTCGGTGCACGAGGAGCCCTACATCGTGGCGGGCAACGACCTGCCGTTGCGCGCCGGCATGGCGTTCTCGGTGGAGCCCGGCGTCTACTTTCCGGGCAAGTGGGGCGCGCGCATCGAGGACATCGTGATCGTCACGCCCGACGGCGCCGAATCGCTGAACCAGCGGCCGCATGAGTTGATCGTGGTGCCGGTCTGACCGGCCGTGGACGTTACGCGCTGCGGTCGAGCAGCTGCGACGAGCCCAGCACCCGTTCGATGTTGACCTCGATGACCACCCGGGTGGGATTGACCCGCGGGGTGCGGTAGCGCTGGGCATAACGCAATTCGGCGTCGCGGATCGCCTCGGGTTCGGTGTTGACCGCGGCGGCGCCCTCCAGCGACAGCCACCGGGCGCCGTCGACCTGGCTCAGCACGGCCACGCCGCCGCGATCGGCGTTCACGGCCTTCTGCGAGCCGCCGTTGGTGATCACCCGAGCAATGTGGGTCTTCGGGTCGAAGGTGAAGCCGACCGCAACCACATGCGGCGAGCCGTCCGACCGCAGGGTGGTGAGCATGGCGAGGTGACGTTCGGTGAGGAACGCCAAAGCCTCGTTGGTGAGCCGGGTAGTTGCGTGCGCCATCAGTGCACAACCTAGCGCAGGACATAATCACAGCCATGAACGACACGGGGGCGCGGGTGGTCGTGATCTTCGGCGGGCGCAGCGAAATCGGCGCCGAACTGGCGGTTCGGCTGGTGCCCGGCGCCACGATAGTGCTGGCGGTCCGCGGTGAAGGCGGCCTTGACCAGCAGATCTCGCGGTTGCGGGCCGCCGGTGCGGCCGCGGTCCACGTGCGGGCCTTCGACGCCGACGCCCTCGACACCCACGCGGGGTTGATCGACGCGCTGATCGCCGAACACGGCCGCATCGACACCGCGGTGCTGGCGTTCGGGGTGCTCGGTGAGCAGGCCCGCGCCGAAACCGACGCCGCGCATGCCGTCGCCGTCGTGCACACCGACTACGTCGCCCAGGTCAATCTGCTGACCCTGCTCGCCCAGCGGATGCGGGCGGCGCGGGCCGGGCAGATCGTGGTGTTCTCCTCGGTCGCGGGTGCCCGGGTGCGGCGGGCCAACTACGTGTACGGCTCCGCCAAGGCCGGTCTCGACGGGTTCGCCGGCGGCCTGTCCGATGCGCTGCACGGCTCCGGGGTGCACCTGCTGATCGTGCGGCCCGGTTTCGTCATCGGCCGGATGACCGCCGGGATGGACCCGGCGCCGCTGTCGAGCACCCCGGCGCAGGTGGCGGCGGCCACCGCCCGGGCCCTGGCCAAGGGGAAGCGGGCCGTGTGGGTACCGCGGGCCGTCGGGATCGCCGCCTTTGCGATGCGGTTTGTGCCGCAGTCGATCTGGCGCAGGATGCCCCGTTAGGCATTCACCGCGGGGTAGCTGCGCGGGGTGAACACCCGATCGCCATGCCACTGGGTCTGCGAGGACCCGACGATCAGCAGACACCGCATGTCGACCTCGGCCGGGTCCAGGTCGGCCAGCCGCACGATCCGGACCTGCTCGTGGGGCCCGGACACATCGCGGCCGATCACCACCGGCGTGCCGGGGTCGCGGTGTTCGAGCAGCAGTTCGCGCATCGCGGCCACCTGCCAGGTCCGGGTCTTGGACGCCGGGTTGTAGATGGCCAGCACCAGGTCGGCCTCGGCCGCCGCGGTCACCCGGCGCGCGATCACCTCCCACGGCTTGAGCCGGTCCGACAGCGAAATCACCGCGTAGTCATGGCCCAGGGGGGCACCGACCCGACTGGCGACGGCCTGGGCCGCCGTCATGGCCGGGATGACTCGCACCGTCACGCCGGGCCACTGGGTGGCCTCCTCGAGCACCGCGGTGGCCATCGCGAAAACGCCGGGATCTCCCGAGGACACCACCGCCACCGTCCGGCCCTGTTCGGCCAGGCTGCAGGCCAGGCGGGCCCGGGCGGGTTCGTCGGTGTTGTCGCTGGGATGCAGCCGCTGCCCGTCGCGGGTGAGCACCCGGTCCAGATAGGGGCCGTAGCCGATCAGATCGGTGGCCGCCGCCAACTCGTGGCGGGTCTGCGGCGTCAACCACTCCGGATCGCCGGGCCCCAACCCGACGACGGCGACGGATCCGGCCGTCGCGGCGCGCCGACGGCCACCCGGCAGCATGGTCAGCGAGAAGTACGGCACCGTGTCGCTGTCCACCTCGGCCGCGGGCAGCACCCGTTGCTCGGCGGTGCTCGCGCGTTCGACGTAGAACGCCTCCTCGAGGCGCCCGGCCGACGACAACGCTTGGCGCACCGAGGGATACGAGCGGCCCAGCTTGAGGATCACCGCGGCGTCGCTGTCGCGCAGCCGACGCGCCAGCTCCGCGGTGGGCAGCGTGCCGGGCAGGATCGAGAGCACCTCGTCGCCCTGCACCAGCGGGGTGGCGATGGCGGCCGAGGCCGCGCTGACCGACGTCACGCCGGGCACGATCACGGCGTTGAAGCGCTCGGTCAACCGCGTGTGCATGTGCATGTAGCTGCTGTAGAACAGCGGATCGCCCTCGGCGAGCAGGGCGACGTCGCGACCCGCGTCCAGGTGGACCGCGATGCGCTCGGCGGCCTCGCGGTAGAAGTCCTCCATCGCCCCGGCGTAGCCGCCGGGGTGGGCGGTGGTCTCGGTGGTCACCGGATACACCAGGTGTTCCTCGAGTTGCCCGGCCCGCAGATACGGCTCGGCGATACCGCGCGCGATGCTGCGACCGTGCCGCGCGCTGTGGTACACCACCACGTCGGCGGCGCCGATCACCCGCGCCGCCTTGACCGTCACCAGTTCCGGGTCGCCGGGCCCCAGCCCCACGCCCCACAGGGTTCCTGTCACCTTGGACGGACCTTTCATTCGAGCGGACTCGCGATCGCGTTGACGGCCGCCGCGGCCATCGCGCTGCCGCCACGACGGCCGGTCACCACCAGGTACGCCATGCCGCGTGGGCGCTCGATCAGTTCCTGCTTGGACTGCGCCGAGCCGACGAATCCGACCGGACCGCCCAGCACCGCCGCCGGCACGGGCGCGCCCTCGTCGATGAGTTCCAGTAGCCGAAACAGCGCCGTCGGCGCGTTACCGATGGCCACCACGGCGCCGCCGAGGCGGTCGGCCCACAGTTCGACGCCGGCCGCCGATCGGGTGTTGCCGGTCGCCGCGGCACGCTCCGGCGCGCGGGTATCGGCCACCAGCGAGACCACCTCGTTGGCCGCGGGCAGTCGGCTCGCGGTGATCCCGGCCGCGACCATCGACGAGTCGCACAGCACCGGCGCCCCGGCGGCCAGCGCGGCGTGCGCGCGGGTCACGACGTCGGGAGTGAAGGCGACGTGCTCGGTGACATCGACCTGACCGCACGTGTGGATGAGCCGCACCACCACCCGGGAGACGTCGTCGGGGAACCGGGCCAGGTCCGCCTCGGCGCGGATCGTCGCAAACGACTGCCGGTAGATCTCGCCGGCGTCGCGGATGTAGTCGAGCACCCGATCACCCTACGGGTGGGAGTTTCGCGTCCGGTATCCCTCCGGTGTCGCGATCAGTACCTGGCCGTCCGAGGGGCTGCCGCAGGCCCGGTCGCAGCCCACATAGTGTCGTCGGCCCATCCCGGGTTCGCCGGCTTCGACGGCCGCGGCGGCGTCGGCGCGAACATCCGAGAGCGACTTCGCGCAGCCCGGGCTGCCGGTGCAGGCGCTCACCGACAACCACGGCGAGTGCGCATCGAAGACCAACCCCAGCGGGGCCAGCACCCGCAGCGCGGTGTCGGCCACCGCGTCGTCGAGATCGAAGACGAGCACCGTCCGCCACGGGGTGATCGCGATCGGCGCGTCGATGGCCGCCAGGAACTCCGCGGTGCGGGCCGGCAGCACGCCCAACGGGACGGCGGCACCGAGGGCCACCCGCCCGTCGTCCTGGTCGAACCAGCCGACCGGCGGCGGCTGCGCCGCGGCGGGCACGGGCCCGAGCCGGGCCCGGTCGAGAAGAGCCGCGGGGTCGGCCAACTCGGTGACCCGCCAGCAGGTGCCGCGGACGGCGACGAAGCGGCGCGCCGCGTCCAGCAGCGCGGCGACGGCGTCCCCGGGCGGGACCAGCACCCCGGTGTCGCGCCCGGCGATCTGCAGCCCGGCGCCCTCGTCGGTCAGCCGCAGGCCGAGATCGGTGGCCAGGGCGCTGATGTCGCCGCGGCCGTCGTCGAGGCCGAACCAGAACCGGCCGGGCAGATCGGCCAGGTCGGGGTCGGCCTGCAGCGCCGCATCGAGTTGCGTGACCAGGTCGCGGACGTCGCCGCGACAGCCGCCGCGACAGCCGCCGCGACCGCCGACACGCCCGGACAGCGGCGAGGCGACGATGTTGCGCACCCGTTCGTGGCTGGCCGACGGCAGCAGCCCCGCCCCGGCCACCGCATCGGCGACCGCGGTGGCCCCGGACACACCGGTGATGCCCCGGATCTGGATGTTGCCCCGAACCGTCAATTCGAGGGTTCCGGTGCCGTGGTCGCGGGCGGTCACCGCCAGGGTATGCAGTTGGGCCGCCGTCAGCATCCCGCCGGGCAGCCGGATCCGCGCCAGCGCCCCGTCGGCCGCCTCATGCAGGCTCAGCGCGCCGGGACAGGCGTCATCCTTGCGGGTCCGGACCACGTGTTCACCGTACCGCCGGCGGTGCGGTACGAATGGTGGGTGACCACCCCTTCCGCGCCGACCGTCCTGCTGCTCTCGACCTCCGACACCGATCTGATCACCGCGCGCGCCAGCGGCGCGAATTACCGGTGGGCCAACCCGTCCCGGTTGCTGGTCGAGGACGTGCCCGCGTTGCTGGCCGGCGTCGACATCGCGGTGGTGCGGATCCTGGGCGGCTACCGCGCCTGGGAGGACGGGATCAACGCGGTGGTGGCCAGCGGCGTGCCGACCGTGGCCATCAGCGGCGAGCAGACCCCCGACGCCGATCTGATGGGACACTCGACGGTGCCGGCCGGCATCGCCGTGCAGGCCCACGTGTATCTGGCCGAGGGTGGCGTCGACAACATCGCCAGCCTGCACGCGTTCCTGTCCGACACCGTGCTGATGACCGGCGTCGGATTCGACCCGCCCGTCACGACGCCGACCTGGGGAGAACTGGATCGCGCGGCGACCGCGGCCGCGGTCGACGAGTCCGCCCCGACCGTGGCGGTGCTCTACTACCGCGCCCAGCAGTTGGCCGGCAACACCGCCTACGTCGACGCGCTGTGCACGGCGCTCGAGAACGCCGGCGCCCGCCCGCTACCGCTGTACTGCGCCTCGCTGCGCACCGCCGAGCCCGAACTGCTGGAACGGTTGCGCGCCGCCGACTCGATGGTGGTCACCGTGCTCGCCGCCGGCGGGGCCCGGCCCGCAACCGCCGCAGCCGGCGGGGACGACGAGAGCTGGAACGTCGAACACCTTGCCGCCCTGGACATCACGATTCTGCAGGGTCTGTGCCTGACCTCGTCGCGGGCGCAATGGGAGGCCAACGACGACGGCATGAGCCCGCTGGACGTGGCCACCCAGGTGGCCGTCCCCGAGTTCGACGGCCGGATCGTGACGGTGCCGTTCTCGTTCAAGGAGATCGACGACGACGGCCTGATTTCCTATGTTGCCGACCCGGAACGGTGCGCGCGGGTGGCCGGACTCGCGGTGCGCCAGGCCCGGCTGCGCCACATCCCGGCCGCCGAAAAGAAGCTGGCGCTGGTGTTTTCGGCCTATCCCACCAAGCACGCGCGGATCGGCAACGCGGTCGGCTTGGACACCCCGGCCAGCGCGGTCGCACTGCTGCGCGCGCTGCGCGAGGCGGGCTACCAGATCGGCGAGGTGCCCGGCGTCGACAACGGTGACGGCGACGCGCTCGTGCACGCGTTGATCGAGCGCGGCGGGCAGGATCCCGACTGGCTGACCACCGGCCAGTTGGAGGGCAACCCGATCCGGTTGCCGGCCAGTCGGTATCGCCAGTGGTTCGACACCTTGCCCACGGACTTCACCGACGCCGTCGTGAAGCATTGGGGCCCGCCGCCCGGCGACGTCTTCGTCGACCGCAGTCAGGATCCCGACGGCGAAATCGTCATCGCGGCAATGCAGGCCGGCAATGTGGTGATCCTGGTGCAGCCGCCCCGCGGCTTCGGCGAGAACCCGGTGGCCATCTACCACGATCCCGACCTGCCGCCGAGCCACCACTACCTGGCCGCCTACCGGTGGATCGACACCGGTTTCGGCGCCGACGCGGTGGTGCACATCGGCAAGCACGGCAACCTGGAATGGCTGCCGGGCAAGACGTTGGGCATGTCGGCCTCCTGCGGGGCCGACGCGGCCCTGGGTGATCTGCCGCTGATCTACCCGTTCTTGGTCAACGACCCGGGGGAGGGCACCCAGGCCAAGCGCCGCGCCCACGCGGTGCTGGTCGACCACCTGATTCCGCCGATGGCCCGCGCCGAAACCTATGGCGACATCGCACGATTGGAGCAGCTGCTCGACGAGCACGCCAACGTCTCGGCGCTCGACCCGGGCAAGCTCCCGGCCATCAGGCAACAGATCTGGACGCTGATGCGCGCGGCGAAGATGGACCACGATCTGGGGCTGGAGGACCGGCCCGACGAGGACTCGTTCGACGACATGCTGCTGCACGTCGACGGGTGGCTGTGCGAGATCAAGGACGTGCAGATCCGGGACGGGCTGCACATTCTCGGCCAAAAGCCCACCGGCGAAGCGGAACTCGACCTGGTCCTGGCCATTCTGCGGGCCCGCCAACTGTTCGGCGGCGAGCAGTCCGTGCCGGGGCTGCGGCAGGCGCTGGGCCTCGTCGAGGACGGCAGCGACACCCGGGTCTCGGTCGACGACGCCGAGAGCAAGGCCCGGGCGCTGGTGGCGGCCCTGCAGGACAGCGGCTGGGATGCGGCCGTGGTGGATGGGCTGACCGACAATACCGAGGTGGCCGCGGTGCTGAAGTTCGCCGCCACCGAGGTGGTGCCCCGGCTGGCGGGCACCGCCGCCGAGATCGAACAGGTGCTGCGCGCCCTGGAGGGCCGGTTCATTGCCGCGGGCCCGTCGGGCTCGCCGCTGCGTGGTTTGGTCAACGTGCTGCCCACCGGACGCAACTTCTACTCGGTGGACCCCAAGGCGGTGCCGTCCCGGCTGGCCTGGGAAACCGGTGTGGCCATGGCGGATTCGCTGCTGGAGCGGTACCGCCAGGACTACGGCCGCTGGCCCGAATCGGTGGGGCTGTCGGTGTGGGGCACCTCGGCCATGCGCACCTCCGGCGACGACATCGCCGAAGTGCTGGCACTGCTGGGCGTGCGGCCGGTGTGGGATGACGCGTCGCGGCGGGTGGTCGACCTCGAGACCATCTCGCTGGCCGAGCTGGGCCGCCCCCGCATCGACGTCACGGTGCGGATCTCCGGGTTCTTCCGGGATGCCTTCCCGCACGTCGTCACGATGCTCGACGACGCGGTGCAGTTGGTGGCCGGTCTCGACGAATCGGCCGAGGACAACTACGTCCGCGCGCACAGTCAGGCCGATCTGACCGAACACGGTGACCAGCGCCGTTCCACCACCCGGATCTTCGGGTCCAAGCCCGGCACCTACGGTGCGGGTCTGCTGCAACTCATCGACAGCCGCAACTGGCGCGACGACCAGGACCTGGCGCAGGTGTACACGGCCTGGGGCGGTTTCGCCTACGGCCGCGACCTCGACGGCGCCCCGGCCGCCGACGACATGACCCGCGCCTACAAGCGAATCGCGGTGGCGGCCAAGAACACCGACACCCGCGAACATGACATCGCCGACTCCGACGACTATTTCCAGTACCACGGCGGCATGATCGCCACCGTGCGGGCGCTGACCGGCAAGGACCCGGCCGCCTACATCGGCGACAACACCCGCCCGGATGCGGTGCGCACCCGGACGTTGAGCGAGGAGACCACCCGGGTGTTCCGGGCCCGGGTGGTGAATCCGCGCTGGATGGACGCGATGCGCCGGCACGGCTACAAGGGCGCGTTCGAGATGGCGGCCACCGTGGACTACCTGTTCGGCTACGACGCGACCGCACACGTGATGGCGGACTGGATGTACGAGCAGCTCACCGAGAGCTACGTCCTGGATCCGGCGAACCGCAAGTTCATGACCGAATCCAATCCGTGGGCGCTGCACGGCATGGCCGAGCGCCTGCTCGAGGCCGTGGAGCGCGGGATGTGGGAGCAGCCCGAGCAGCAGACCCTCGACAGCCTGCGGCAGGTGCTGCTGGAATCCGAGGGCGATCTGGAGGGGTAGCGGGCGCCGTGCGATTAGGTTGGACCCATGGCCCAGACCTTTGCCGATATCGCCGGATCCGAATACCTGCTGTTGACCACGTTCACCAAGGACGGCCGACCCAAGCCGACGGCGATCTGGGCGGCCCCCGACGGCGACGGGCTGATCGTCATCACCCAGGCGCAGTCCTGGAAGGTCAAACGCATCCGCAACACGCCGCGGGTCACCCTGGCCCCGTGCGATATGCGCGGCAACCCCAAGGGCGAGGCCGTCGAGGCGGTGGCCGGCGTGAACGAGCACCGGACCGCCGACGCCTACCGAGCGATTGGGGAGCGGTACGGGCTGATGGGCAAGGCGTTCAACTTCTTCTCCAAGCTGCGCGGCGGGATGAAGAACAACGTCGCGCTCGAAATCCGGGCAGCCGCGTGACCGCGCCCGGGTTCGCCGAGGTGGCGCGATCGAAGTATCTGCTGCTCACCACCTTCACCAGGGACGGCCGCCCCAAGCCGACCGCGGTGTGGGGCGTACCCGTGGGCGACAAGCTGGTGATCATCACCGACAAGGGCTCCTGGAAGACCAAACGCATCACCAACACGCCCCGGGTGACGATCGCCTGCAGCACCGCGCTGGGCAAGCCCAAGGGCGAACCCGTCGAGGGGGTGGCCCGGATGCTCCCGGAGTCCGAGACCCGACGCGTGTACGACGCCGTGGTCAAGCGGTACTGGTGGCACGCCTGGTGGTTTGTGCCGCACTCGCTGATCCGCGGCGGCATCGACAACCTGCACGCGGCGATCGAGGTCGAGGCGGCCCCATGACGGTGCGGCACCCGGGTCGGAACCAATCGGATTGCCGAATCGTTTCCCCGTCATGCTGAAGCGGCTGTTTTTCCTGTATGTGGTCCTCGAACTGGCGGTGATCGTGGCGCTGACCGCGACCATCGGCTTCGGCTGGACCGTGCTGCTGCTGACCGGAGTGTTCGTGCTGGGCCTGGTCCTGGCCGGGTCCCAGGCCCGCCGTCAACTGGCCCACCTGCAACGCGGCATGACCGATCCGCGCGCGCAGGTCACCGACAGTGCGCTGGTGGCACTCGGCACGGTGCTGGTCTTCATCCCCGGGTTGGTGACGACGGCGGCGGGTTTGCTGATGCTGGCCCCGCCGACCCGGTCGGTGATGCGCCCGGTGGCCGCGGGCCTGGCGGCACGCGGGTTGTCCCGCCACGTCAGCTTCGTCGGTGCGCGCCGGGACTACATCGACGGCGAGGTCGTCGAGGTCTATCCGGTGCTCCCGCCCAAGCCCGAATAGCGGCGACTGCGCCGCCGCCGAGTACGTTCTCCTACCGTGACGACGCTTCTGATCGGTGGACGCATCTACAGCCCCACCCACCCCGATGCCACGGCCATGGCGGTCCGTGGCGACGTCGTCGCCTGGCTCGGCAGTGACCAGGTCGGTCGAGCGCAGTTTCCCGACGCGCGGGTGGTGGACCTCGACGGCGCGTTCGTCGCCCCGGCCTTCGTCGACAGCCACGTACATTTGACGGCCACCGGCCTCACCCGCCTCGGCCTCGATCTGCGCGGCGCCACCTCGAAGGCGCATTGTCTGCAACTCGTCGCCGACTACGTCGCCACCGCGGTCGGCGGCGGCCACGACGTGATCTGGGGCCACGGCTGGGACGACTCCGGCTGGCCCGATGCCTCGGCGCCGACCGTGGTTGAACTGGATGCCGCGGTGGGCTCGCGGCCCGCGTACCTGACCCGCATCGACGCGCATTCGGCGCTGGCCTCGAGCGCACTGCGCGACCGAGTGCCCGAACTCGCGGGGGCGGCCGGCTTCGACGCGGCCGGTCCGCTCTCGGCCGAGGCCCACCACCTGGTGCGCGCGCAGGCGCGCGCCCTGCTGCGGCCCGCCCAGCGCGACGAGGCCCGCCGCAGCGCGCTGGACGCCTTCGCCGCCGCCGGCGTCGTCGCGGTCCACGAATGCGCGGGACCGAACATCGGCGGACTCGACGACTGGCGCGAGGTGCAAGCCATCCGCCACGGTGTCGAGGTCACCGGCTACTGGGGTGAGGCGGTGACCAGCGCCGACGAGGCGCGCGCGTTGATCGAGACCACCGGCGCCCACGGCCTGGCCGGCGACCTGTTCGTCGACGGCGCGCTGGGATCCCGCACCGCCTGGCTGCACGAGCCCTACCACGACGCCCCCGACACCTGCGGCAACGGCTATCTGAGCGAGGACGCCCTGACCGCGCACCTGTCGGCGTGCACCGAGGCCCGCGTCACCGCGGGCTTCCACGTCATCGGCGATCGGGCCGTCTCGGCCGCGGTGCACGCGTTCGCCCGGGTCGCCGAGGCACACGGTGTCGCGGCGGTGGCCCGGTGCGGACACCGGCTCGAGCACCTCGAGATGGTCACTCCGGAACAGGCCACCGCGCTCGGCGGCTGGGGTGTCATCGGCAGCGTCCAACCGGGCTTCGACGCCCGGTGGGGCGGCCCGGCGGGGATGTACGCACAGCGCCTGGGCGTTGCGCGCGCCGAGCAGCTCAACCCGTTCGCGCTGTTAGCATCCCAAGGCGTGCCCCTCGCCTTCGGTTCGGATGCGCCGGTGACCTGCATCGACCCGTGGGGGACCGTGCGCGCGGCGACGGCGCACCACACCCCGGGCAGTTCGATCTCGCCGCGGGCGGCGTTTGCCGCCGCCACGCGCGGTGGCTGGCGTGCGGCGGGGGTGCGCGACGGCGTCACCGGCACCCTGGCGCCGGGCGCGGTGGCCTCCTACGCGGTGTGGGAGGTGGGTGAGCTCGCGGTGGCCGCGCCCGCCGACGCGGTACAGCGCTGGTCCACCGAACCGGGATCCCGGGTGCCGGGCCTGCCCCGACTCGGCGCCGGCGAGGAGCCGCCGCGCTGTCTGCAGACCGTGCACCGCGGCACCGTGATCTTCGGTGCGGCCGATGGCTAGCCGGCTGGCCCGGGCCGGAGGCTGGTTCGCGCCCCGCTGGCCGCGGCAGCTGGCCGCGATCGCCGCCGGTGCGTTGCTCAGCGCCAGTTTCGCGCCGCTGGACCGGTGGTGGGCCGCGATCGTCGGCCTGGTCGTGCTGGGGGTGGTGCTCACCCGGCCGGCCACCACGAAGGCCGGCGGCCTCGGTTACGGCTACCTCGTGGGGTTGGCGTTCTATCTGCTCCTGTTGCCGTGGATCAGTGGTCTGGTCGGGGCGCTGCCGTGGCTCGCGCTGGCCGCGGTGTGCGCGCTGTTCCCGGCGGTATTCGGGCTGCTGGCCGTCGTGGTGCGCGGGCTACCGGGCTGGCCGGTGGGGTTCGCGCTGGTCTGGGTCCTGGCCGAGTGGCTCAAAGTGACCATCCCGTTCGGCGGATTCCCTTGGGGCGTATTGGCTTTCGGTCAAACCGGCGGCCCGTTACTGCCGCTGGCGCAGCTCGGCGGCGCGCCGCTGGTCTCGTTCGCGGCGGCGCTGCTCGGGTTCGGCCTCGCCGCCCTGGGCTTGGCGGTCCTGAGTTGGTGGGAGCACCGCGACGCGCAGCAACTCGCGCCGCCGGCGGTGGCGGTGCCGGGGGTGTGCATCGTGGTGGTGCTGATGGCGACCGCGCTGGTCTATCCCCAGGTGCGGCAGTCCGGCGCCGGATCCGGCGACGACGCCGGCGTCACGGTTGCCGCCGTCCAAGGAAACGTGCCCAGGCTCGGCCTGGAGTTCAACGCCCAGCGTCGCGCGGTCCTCGACAACCACGTCAAGGAGACCCTGCGGCTGGCCGAGGATGTGCGGGCCGGCCGCGCCGCCGCGCCGCATTTCGTGATCTGGCCCGAGAACTCCTCGGACATCGATCCGCTGGCCAACGCCGACGCCCGGGACCAGATCGACAGTGCCGCGCGGGCCATCGGGGTGCCGATCCTGGTCGGCGCCGTGGTGACCCATCCGGACTGGACCACCGACAATCCCGCGGCCAGCAACACGGTGATCGTCTGGGATCCGGTCGACGGGCCCGGACAGCGCCACGACAAACGGATCGTGCAGCCGTTTGGCGAGTATCTGCCGTGGCGTGGGTTCTTCCGGCTGTTGTCGCCGTATGCCGATCGGGCCGGTTACTTCGTGCCGGGCAGCGGCACCGGTGTCGTCGACGCCGCGGGCGTCCCGGTGGGCGTCGCCACCTGCTGGGAGGTGATCTTCGACCGGGCCGTGCGGGCATCCGTCCGTAACGGTGCGCAGGTGCTCGCGGTGCCGACCAACAACGCCACCTTCGACGTCACCATGAGCGAACAGCAGTTGGCGTTCGCGCGGCTGCGCGCCGTCGAGCACGACCGCTACACCGTGGTGGCCGGCACCACCGGCATCAGCGCCGTCATCGCCCCGGACGGCCGCGAGTTGGCCCGCACCGACTTCTTCGAGCCCGCCTATCTCGACGCACAGGTGCGGTTGAAGACCAGCCAGACACCAGCCACCCGGTGGGGCCCGGCGGTCCAGTTGGCGTTGGTCGCGGCGGGCGCTGCCGCAGTGCTGGCGGCGCTCATCCTGGCGATCAGGCACAATAGTTCGTCGGCGCGTCCGACTCGCCGTGCCGAAACCGACTCCGAGGAGCCACATGACCAGTGAGCGCCCCAGCCAGCGCGCGCTGGTGATCATCCCGACCTACAACGAGTTGGAGAATCTTCCGCTCATCCTGGGCCGGGTGCACGAGGCGTTGCCCGACATTCACGTCCTGATCGTCGACGACGGCAGCCCCGACGGCACCGGCAAGCTCGCCGACGAGCTGTCGCTGACGGATCCGGACCGGATTCATGTGATGCACCGGACGGCCAAGGACGGCCTGGGAGCGGCGTATCTGGCGGGATTCGCCTGGGGGCTCAATCGCCAGTACGCGGTGCTGGTCGAGATGGACGCCGACGGCAGCCACGCGCCCGAACAGCTACACCGACTGCTGGACGCGGTCGATGCGGGCGCCGATCTGGCGATCGGCTCGCGCTACGTCGACGGTGGCACGGTGCGGAATTGGCCGGTGCGCCGACTGCTGCTGTCCAAGACCGCCAACACCTACTCGCGGCTGCTGCTCGGCGTCGACATCCACGACATCACCGCCGGCTACCGCGCCTACCGGCGCGAGGTGCTGGAGAAGATCGACCTCAGCGCGGTGGACTCCAAGGGCTACTGCTTCCAGATCGACCTGACCTGGCGGACCATCAACAACGGCTTCAAGGTTGTCGAGGTGCCGATCACCTTCACCGAGCGCGAACTCGGGGTGTCGAAGATGAGCGGCTCCAACATCCGTGAAGCCATGGTCAAGGTCGCCCAGTGGGGCATCGCCGGCCGGCTGGCCCGCGCCCGCGGGGCGCAGTTCAGCTAGCCGGTCAGCCGGCCGCGGTCAGCTGCTGCTGCCGCGGCGGCGGGTCTTGATGATGTCGAGGCGCTCCTTGAGCAACTCCTCGAGTTCCTCGATGGAACGCCGCTCCAACAGCATGTCCCAGTGCGTGCGCGGGGGCTTGACCTTCTTCGCCTCGGGCGCCTCGCCCTCGAGCAGGGTGCCCTCCAGGCCGTTGCGGCACAGCCAGGTGCCGGGGATCTCGGCGTCGTCGGCGAACGGGACGTCGAACTCCTCGCCGTTGTCGGTCCGGTACCGCGCGATCTGACGGGGCGCCAGGTCGTGGTTGCGGTCGGTCTCGTAACTAACTGCACCGAGGCGGCTGCCCCTCAAGACACGATCAGCCATCGTCATCACTCCTCATCAGCGCAAACTGCGCAAAACCTCTGGGATGTCAACGCATCAGGCGCCAGCGAAGTTCCCTGGCATTCGCTCGACGCGATCAAGTTCAACGATCAAGGATACCGGGAAACCCGGGCATCGAAGTCTAGAGTCGGTTTCCGTGGCACGTCGCAGCCGTCCGCAACCCTGCCGGTGGTGCGGCAGGGAAGTCGTTGAAACCCCGATGGGTCGCCGTCGGCAGTACTGTCGGCAATCCTGTCGGCAGCGCGCCTACGAGCAACGCGCGCAGGTCAAGGGCACCGCGCTGCCCACCGATGCCGTCGTGCTGTCGGCCGAGGAGGCGGCTCAACTCTCCGACCGCGTCTATCAGGTCAGGTGCGCGGCCGAGGATGTAGCAACGGCGGTCGACGAGGGTGCCGACGGTGCCGAACTGCGCGAGTTGTGCGCCGCGCTGCTCGATGCCGCCAAGGCCGCCGACGGCTGGCGTTGACTACGGACAGGCGTATCGCACGCCGACGAACTGCGGGGGTTCGACCTCGCGCAGGCAACCGAACGGTTCGACGCCCGCGTCACTGAGACCCACCGCCGTGCGGTGCGCGAAGTTGACGCAGAACAGCCCGTCCGGGTCCGAGCGGCACTGATAGTCGCCGAACCGCAGCGTGCTGCCGTAGGGCAGTTCGGTGCCGGTCCCGAGCCGGAACTGCCCCGGGTCCGCCCGCACCGATCCCACCTGGACGGCTGCACCGTCGAAATCGACCCATCCGCCGACCCACTCGCCGTAGGCCTCGGCCGGCCGCGGCGGGGGATCGGTCAGGCTCACCAGGCAGGCCAGCGCGCCGTCGGATTTCTCGTCGGTCATGCACTGGGTCTTGCCCGACGGCGTGACGAATGCGACGTAATCACCCAGCGACGTGGTGACGCCGTCCCGGGTGGCGCTGTGAAAGTCCGCGGTGTCACCGACCGTGCCGGCGTCGATCCACGCGGTCACCGCCGGTATCGGCGCACCCGGGGTCGGAGCGGTGGTCGCGATGGTGGTGCTCGTGGTCGTCGCAGGTGAAGATGGTGCCGCCGAGGTCGGGCGCGGCGAGATCGGGGTCAGGCTCGACGGCGACGTAGCGTCGTCGTCGGCACCTGAGCACCCCGCCAGCAGTAGCAGCGCTGCGGCCAACACGAGTTTCCGCATGCCCGCCACGTTAGCGGGCGATTCGCTACGGTCGACGTATGCACGATCGCATCGTCCGCGTGTCGACCGAATCAGGTCTGGTGGAGGGCTTCACCCGCGACGGCGTCCACCGCTGGCGCTCCATCCCGTATGCCCAACCGCCGGTGGGTCAGTTGCGCTACCGCGCGCCGCAACCCGCTCGGCCCTGGCGCGGGGTGCGGCACTGCCACGCGTTCGCCAACTGCGCGCCGCAGCAGCGCATGTACACGATGACCGGGCCCGGCCGATACCAGCCGATGAGCGAGGACTGCCTGACCCTGAACGTGGTCGCGCCGGAAGCGCCCGCGGGGGAACCGCTGCCGGTCATGGTGTTCATCCACGGCGGCGCCTACCTGCTGGGCAGTTCGGCGACGCCGATCTACGACGGTGCCGCGCTGGCGCGCAGGGGCTGCGTGTACGTCTCGGTCAACTATCGACTGGGAGCGCTGGGGTGCCTGGACCTGTCGGCATTGTCGACACCGGAGCATCCGATTGAATCGAACCTGTTCCTGCGCGATCTGGTGTTGGCGTTGCAGTGGGTGCGCGACAACATCGCGGCCTTCGGTGGCGATCCGGGCAACGTCACGATCTTCGGGGAAAGCGCCGGCGCCCAGGCCGTCCTCACGCTGCTGGCGGTACCTGCCGCCGAAGGGCTATTCGCGCAAGCGATCTCGGAGAGTCCCGCGGCGGGGATGAGCAGCTCGCGGGAGATCGCCGCCGCCTACGCGGAACGTTTCGCCGCGTTGATGGGGGTGCGCCGGGCCGACGCCGCAGCCGCACTGATGCGCGCGCGTCCCCGCGATCTGGTCAATGCGCTGGATCAGTTGGTGGCCAACACCGCCGACGAGATCCTCGGCGCGTTTCCGGCCGGGCCGACCTACGGCGACGAGGTGCTGCCGGTCGAACCGATGGCCGCAATGCGCTCCGAGCAGGCCGCGGCGGTGCCGTTGATCGTCGGCACCAACGCCGACGAGGGCCGGTTGTTCACCCGATTCCTCAAGCTGTTGCCCACCACCGAACACGCCGTCGAAGCGGTGCTGGGCGGCGCCGGTGCGGCCACCCGGGATCGGATCATCGACGCCTATCCGGACTATCCGGCGCGCAACGCCTGCATCCGGATCGGTGGGGACTTCGCGTTCGGCGCCGCGGCCTGGCAGGTCGCCGAGGTGCGGGCCGCGCACGCCCCCACCTACGTGTACCGCTACGACTACGCGCCGCGCCCGCTGCACTGGTCGGGCCTGGGCGCCACCCACGCCACCGAACTGTTCGCGGTCTTCGACATCTACCGGACCCGGTTCGGGGCGGCGTTGACGTTGGCCGGTGACCGCAGCGCGGCCCGTCGGGTGAGCCGCGACGTGCAGTCGCGCTGGCGGGAATTCGCGCGCACCGGCCGCCCCGGCGACGGCTGGCCGGCCTACACGCTGACCGAGCGTCCGGTGATGGCGTTCGACCGCCGATCCCGGGTGGAATACGATCCGCATCCGGAACGGCGCAGCGCCTGGAACGGTTTCCTGCTGACCAACTGAATCCGGTCAAATTCACCCCTGCGACTCGGGCTTGCGCCGAGGATGGGTGGATGAGCGAGCATCCGCTGGACCCGCTGTCGGCCGACGAGTTCACCGCGGTGGCCGATATCCTGCGCCGTAGCCGCGGGGTCGGTACCGGCTGGCGCATCACGAGCATCGAGATGCTCGAACCGAGCAAGGCCGAACTTGCCGGGTTCGCCGCCGCCGGAACGTGTCCGGCGCGCCGGGCCGTGGCGCTATACCTGGACCGCACGGCGAACGCGACCTACAAGTCGGTGGTGTCACTGAGCGACCACCGCATCGAGTCCTTCGAGCATATCCCAGGGGTACAGGCCAACTTCACCGTCGACGAATTCGCCGAGTGCGATCAGATGCTGCGCGCCCATCCCGACGTGATCGCGGCGCTGGCCAAACGCGGGATCACCGACATGTCACTGGTATTCATGGACACCTGGACCTACGGCGAAGCCGTGGCACCGCCGGAATACCGCGACCGGCGGCTCGGCTGGTCGGACACCTGGGTCAAGAAGGAACCCGGCGCCAACCCGTATGCGTGCGCGGTCAGCGGATTTCACTGCGTCATCGACCTGAACGCGATGGAGTTGCTGCGCATCGAAGACACCGGCCCGTTCTCCGAAGGGGTGCCGCAACCGGTCACCATGGGCGAGTACCTGCCGGCGCGGATCCCGGAGTTGTTGCGCAACCGCTGGCAGCGCGAGCCGCTCAAACCGCTGGAGATCACGCAGCCCGAGGGGCCGTCGTTCACCCTGGATGGCAACCTGTTGCGCTGGCAGAACTGGAGTGTGCGAATCGGTTTCAATCACCGCGAGGGCATGACGCTGCATCAGGTCAGCTACCGCGATGGGGACCGGGAGCGCACGGTGGCACACCGGATGTCATTCGCCGAGATGATGGTTCCGTACCGCGACCCCACCGACGACCATTACCGGCGCACCGCGTTCGACATCGGGGAGTGGGGCCTGGGGTTCATGACCACCTCCCTGGAACTCGGCTGCGACTGCCTCGGCGAGATCCGCTACCTCGACGCCACCCTGCATGACAGCACCGGGGCGCCCTATCTGATCCGCAACGCGGTGTGCATCCACGAGGAGGACAACGCGGTGTTGTGGAAGCACGTCGACCACGACACCGGTGCCGCGGTGCGCCGGATGCGCCGTCTGACCGTGTCGTGCCACGTCACGGTGGCCAACTACGAGTACCTGGTCTACTGGCGGTTTCATCAGGACGGCAACATCGAATGCGAGGTGCGGGCCACTGGGATCATGGTGACCACGCCGCTGGCGCCGGGCGCCGAGCATCCCAACGGCACCCTGGTCGACGAGCGCACCTATGCGCCGTTCCACCAGCACTTCCTGGTGGCACGCCTCGACCTCGACGTCGACGGCACCGACAACACGGTGTTCATGACTGAGTCCGTCGCCGAACCGATGGGCCCGGACAATCCCTACGGCCTGTCGGTGGTGCAGCGCAACGTGGCGTTGCGCACCGAGCGTGACGGCATGCAGGACATGAACTTCGCGACGCAACGGGCCTGGAAGGTCGTCAACACCAACGTCGTCAACGGCCTGGGCACCCACCCGTCCTACCAGCTCGTTCCCGGCGGTGCCATCCCGGCGATGTTCGACCCGGCCTCACCGGTGTTCCAGCGCGCGACAGCGATCGGCCACACCCTGTGGGTGACCCCGAACAGCCCCGACGAACGCTGGCCCGCAGGCGAGTTCGTCAACCAGTCCAGCACCGACACCGGCCTGGGCGCCTGGACCAGGGCCAACCGGTCCATCGAGAACACCGACGTGGTGTTGTGGTACGTGTTCGGCATCCACCACATCACCCGGCCCGAGGAGTGGCCGATCATGTCGGTCGACGTGGTGTCGTTCTGGCTCAAACCCGCGGGCTTCTTCGACCGCAATCCGGCCCTCGACGTTGCGGCCGATCCCGCGGCCTGCCAGGCCGGCAGCGAGCGTACTTGACACCTGTCCTAGGTTGAGGGCGTGGAGAGTCATGTCAATGCAGCCGTGATCGAACGCCCCACCGATCTGACCGCGCAGTGGTTGACCGAAATACTCGGCGCGGGCACGGTGGAGTCTTGGGACACCGAACGCATCGGCACCGGCCAGATGAGTGAGTGCTACCGCGTCACGCTGCGCTACGCCGACGGGTCGACCGGGCCCGCCTCGGTCGTGCTGAAGGTCGCCGCCGCCGAACCGACCAGCCGGGAGACCGGGCTGAACCTCGGGCTCTACGAACGCGAGGTCCGGTTCTACACCGACATCGCCCCCCGCCTGACCGGGCCCATCGCGCACTGCTACCACGCCGCGTTCGACCCCGAGACCGGCATCTTCGACCTGGTCCTCGACGACGCCGCGCCCGCGGTGGCCGGCGACGAAATCCGCGGCGCCAGCCTCGATCAGGCTTTGCTGGCCGTCACCGAACTCGGCCGCATCCACGGTTCGTTGCGCGGGGACACCACCGCGGCCGAGGCCGACTGGCTCAACCGGGACGCCCCGGTCGATCAGGCTCTGCTCGGCGCGCTCTACGCCGCGTTCACCGACCGCTACGCCGGGCGGATGAGCGACGAGCAGCGCATGATCTGCGACCGGCTGGTCGCAAGCTTCGACGAGTACATGGCCGCCCAGTCCGAGGATCAGCAGGGTCTGGTGCACGGCGACTATCGGCTGGACAACCTGCTGTTCGGGGAGCCGGGGGCACAGCGCGCGCTGACGGCCGTCGATTGGCAGACCGTGACGTGGGGGCCGGCGTTCATCGACCTGGCCTATTTCCTGGGATGTGCGCTCCCGATCGAGTTGCGCCGGGCGAACTTCGACGCGTTGATCCGCGCCTACCTCGACGGACTCGGCCCCGAGTCGGGACTCGTCGAGGCCGATGTGCGCGAAGGGGTGCGCCGGCAGAGCTATTTCGGAGTGATGATGGCGATCGTCTCCTCGATGCTGGTGGGGCAGACCGAACGCGGCGACCAGATGTTCATGACGATGCTGGAGCGGCATTGCGCGCAGGTGCTCGACACCGACGCGCTCGCGGTGCTGCCGGCGCCGAGCACCCCGGAACTGTTGTCTCCCAGCGAGTCCGACGAGTTCCCACACCAGCCGACCGATGAGGCGCTGTGGAACGAGAGTTGGTACTTCGACTTCATCGATCCGGCCGCGGGCATTGGCGGCTGGATCCGGCTGGGCCTGTATCCCAACGAGGACCACGCGTGGGTCAACGCGCTGCTGTGCGGACCGGACCTGCCGACCATCGCGCTGACCGATTTCCGGGCCGAGATTCCAGCAGAGCCCTTCGCGGTGCGCACCGCCGACGTCGCCATGACCCAGGACGTGCTGGAACCGTTGCGGCGCTACCGCGTCACGGTCACCGGGAGCGGTCAGGTCTTCGATGATCCGGCCGGGCTATTGCGCGGTGAACAGGGCCGGGCCGCCCGGGTGTCGATGGATCTGGAGTGGACCACCGTGGGTAGGCCGTACCAGTACCGGATCACCCCGCGCTACGAGATCCCGTGCACCGTCACCGGAACGGTCACCGTGGACGACAACACCTACACCGTGACCGATGTCCCCGGCCAGCGTGACCACTCCTGGGGAGTGCGGGACTGGTGGAGCATGGAGTGGGTATGGAGCGCGCTGCACCTCGACGACGGCACCCGCCTGCACGGTGTCGACATCCGGATCGACGGTATGCCGCCCATCGGGATCGGCTACGTGCAGCACGGCACCGAACTGATCGAGCTGCAATCGGTCGGCGCTCAGGAATCCTTTGCTGCCAACGACTTACCGGTCTCGACCACGCTGACGCTGCAGCCCACCGGGCTGGTTGCCACCGCCGAGGTGGTGGCCCACGCCCCGGTGCGGCTCGAATCGCTGGACGGCAAGGTCAGTCAGTTTCCCCGCGCCTGGGCGCGGATAACGATGGCAGACGGACGAACCGGAGTCGGTTGGCTGGAATGGAACCGCAACCGCTGAGCACCGGTTAGGTTGAGGCTGTCGCAGCGATAGCGCACGACATCCGACCATCCCATCGGAGGCCAGCCGTGCCCGTGATCACCACCGCACCCGGTGTCGAGATCTTCTACAAGGACTGGGGGTCGGGGCAGCCGATCGTGTTCAGTCACGGCTGGCCGTTGTCGGCGGATGACTGGGACACCCAGATGCTGTTCTTCCTGGCGCACGGTTACCGGGTGATCGCCCATGACCGGCGCGGCCACGGGCGCTCCACCCAGGTCGCGGACGGGCACGACATGGACCACTACGCCGACGACCTGGCCGCCCTCACCGCAGCGCTGGACCTGCGCGACGCGGTCCACATCGGGCACTCCACGGGCGGCGGTGAGGTGGTGCACTATCTGGCTCGGCACGGCGCGAGCCGGGCCGCCAAGGCGGTGTTGATCAGCGCCGTGCCGCCGTTGATGGTCCAGACCGACACCAATCCCGGCGGCCTGCCGCGCGCGGTGTTCGATGACCTGCAGGCTCAATTGGCGGCCAACCGCTCGGAGTTCTTCCGCGCGCTGCCGGCGGGCCCGTTCTACGGCTTCAACCGGCCCGGCGTGGAATCGTCGGAAGCCATCATCGAGAACTGGTGGCGTCAGGGCATGATGGGCGGCGCCAAGGCGCACTACGACGGCATCGTGGCGTTCTCACAGACCGACTTCACCGAGGACTTGCGGAAGATCGAGGTCCCGGTGCTGGTCATGCACGGCGACGACGACCAGATCGTGCCGTATGCGGCCTCGGGTCCGTTGTCGGCCGCGTTGCTTGCCAACGGAACCTTGAAGACCTATCCGGGCTTTCCGCACGGCATGCCGACCACGCAGGCCGACACCATCAACGCGGACCTGCTTGAATTCGTCAGGTCGTGACGACCTGGGTGCCCCCGGCCATCTCGTCGTGCTTGCCCTGCTTGGTGGAGCTGCCACTGATGGTCACCGCGATCACGATGTAGGCGATCGGCGCCAGCACCCAGCCCAGGCAGGGGATGAGCTGCAACAGCGTGAACAGGTTGCGGACCGCCGCCTGTCGCGCATCCGGCTTCGCCGCACCGCCGGGGCCGCGCACGCTCAGGCCGAGCAGCCTCTTGCCCGGCGTCCAGCCCTTGTTCGACTCGAACAACACGAAATAGGCAAAGGTCAGCAGGCCGGAGAACAGGCCGGTCACCATGATGCCGGTGTTCATCCCGGCGACCTGACCGTCGCCGAGACCACCGAAGATCCAGCCCAGCAGGCCCACCGCGATGCTGACGATGACGCCGTCGATGATGCGGGCCAGAAACCGCATTCCGAGTCCGCCGGGTTTGACACCGGGCGGGGGATACCCGCCCGGCTGCCCGTACTGCGGTCCGTTATAGGGGTCGAAGTCTCCAGTGGACATGCGGCCAATCTACCGCCGCGGCAACGAAACCGTGCCGAACTGGGTCAGTGCCCACGCCGGGCGCGCGCCCGTTTGCGCGCCTCCACGGCGACTTCCTCGCCCTGATGCCTGGCCGCCTGGGCGAGTTCACCGCCGCGTTCGCGGGCCACCTCGGCCCACTCGGCCCCGCGCTCACGGGCGGTGCCGGCAAGCTCACCGCCGCGTTCGCGGGCCACCTCGGCCAACTCGCCGGCCAATTCCGCGCCGCGTTGGCGGGCCGTCGCGAGCACGGGCGCACCGCGCTCGGCGGCGACGCTGGCAAGTTCCTTGCCCCGCTCGGCGCCGGTGTGCAGGCCTTCGCTGAGCCGGTGCCCGACCCGCTCGCCGAGTTCGCTGTCGAGCAGGGCGTGCGAGGACCCCGAACTCGGCAACGCCGAGGTGACGGTGTCGCCGAGCTTGGCGGCCGCGCGCCGGCCGCGCCATCCCAGCGAGGGCTTGCCCGCGGTATCGGCGGAGGCGATCATCAGTCCGCCCAGCAGGCTGACGTCGGTGAGGAACTCCCGCCGTTTCTGCGCCTTGCGTTCGGGGTCCGTCTCGTTCCAGAACATGTGGGCACCAAGGTTTCCCGGGACGATCGTGGCGGCCAGTGCGGCCGCGGCGAGCCGGGGGACCTTGCCGGTGGCCAGCAACAACCCGCCGCCGATCTGGACGGCGGCGTTGATCTGGGCCACGGTTTCCGCATTCTGGGGGACGTTGGACGACACGGGTTCGGGCAGCTTCTGCAACCCGTCCAGCGCGGGCTGCGCCGCGTCCGCGGCGGGTTTGGGGCTTCGGAGCGCCTCCACCCCCTGGCCGATGAATGCGGCAGCCAACAACGGACGGGCGATTCTGCGTAGCAACATGTCCCGGGGTGTTCCCCGCGGCGTCGCAGCACAAACCTCGGCCGAAGCCGGCGCTCAGGCCAGCAGCAGCCGAGCCGAGCGGTCCAGCACGTCGGCGATCTGCTGATACGAGGCGTGGCCCATGCCGGCGCGCACCAGCGCCCCGGCGTAGAGCAGGTCCAACGAATCGACGAGTCGGGGATCGGCCTCGGGGCCGAGCGCCGCCGCGAGTCGCTTGTTGATCTCCGCGCCTATCCGCGATCGAAGGTGCACGACGTCGGGGTCCCTGCCCAGCAGCGCCGTGCTGACGGCACCGGCGAGTTCGGGTTCATCGGCCAGCAGCAGCGCGATGTGGCGCAGAACGCCGACCACCCGGTCCGCCGGATCGGGGGACTCGCTGGGTGGCGTCGGGGTGGCGGCCAGTCGACGCCAGAACACCTCGGCGACCAGATGTTCCTTCGACGAGAAATACGTGTAGGCGGTGGCGGCGCCGACGCCGGCCTCGGCGGCGACCATGCGGATGGTCAGGCCGGCGAATCCTTCGCGGCTGAGCACTTCGACCGCACACCGTCCAAGTCGGTCCACGGTGTCGGCTTGTTTGGCCGTCAGGCGACGTCGTGTCGCCTCCCGAGTTACCGGTTCGGACACATGTCCGGACGCTACTACAACGCCGGTTGGGCAGCAAGAATGCTCGCTGGCCACCGGCATTGCCGGCACGATAGGTTTCCTCCATGACCGATACCGACATCGACACCGGCGCGCAAACTCCCGAGCCCACCCGGCGGCTGTTCGAACTGGCCGACCGCGTGATCGGATTCATGCCCGCCGACGAAGGCCGGGCGCTGTACGAGGCGGCGCGCAGCTACCTCGGCGGCGGAGCGGGCGTCGAGATCGGCACGTACTGCGGCAAATCCACGGTGCTGCTCGGGGCGGCCGCGGCCGAGACCGACAGCGTCCTCTACACCATCGACCATCACCACGGCTCTGAGGAACACCAGGTCGGTTGGGACTACCACGACGCCACGATGGTCGATCCGAAGACCGGTCTCTTCGACACCTTGCCGACCTTCCGGCATACCCTCGACGAGGCGTCGCTGCCGGACAATATCGTTGCGGTGGTGGGAAAGTCGGCGGTGGTCGCGCGGCATTGGCAGACACCACTGCGGCTGCTGTTCATCGACGGCGGGCATACCGAGGAGGCCGCGCACCGGGACTTCGACGGCTGGTCGAGATGGGTGCAGCGCGGCGCGGCGCTGGTGATCCACGACGTCTTCCCCAACCCCGACGACGGCGGCCAGGCGCCCTATCAGATCTACCGGCGGGCGCTCGAAAGCGGCCAATTCCGTGAGGTTTCGGCGACCGGGACCCTGCGGGTGCTCGAACGCATCGCCGGCGAGGCGGGCCGGTCGGTGCGCTGAGTGGCGTTGCTCAGCGCTGGGCGCTGACGCACACGCAGTCGAAGCTGCCGTCCAGTCCGCGGGGCAGTTCCTCGCTCGCGAAGATCGCCGCGCCCGCGGTGGCACCGGCCAGCGCGTCGGCGGCCAAGATCATCGCGGCCCCGGTCCAGGTGGTGCGCTCCACCGGCCAGCGCTTGCCGTCGGCATAGACCAGACCGGTCCAGTAGGAGCCGTCGCGCTCGCGTAGATGCTGCATGTTCGCGAACTGTTCCTGGGCCCGGTCCCGATCGCCGAGCGTGTCCAGCGCCAGTACCAACTCGCAGGTTTCGGCGCCGGTCACCCACGGCCGGTCATCGACGCACCGGATGCCCAGTCCTTCGACCACGAACTGATCCCAGCGCGCATCGATGCGGTCCTCGGCCTGCTGCCCGCGCATCGCGCCGCCGAGGATCGGGTAGTACCAGTCCATCGAGTGGTGCGGCTTCTCTGTGAAGGACTCCGGATGGGCGACGATGGCGTGCCCGAGGCGTCCCAGCGCCAGTTCCCACTCGGGCTGGGCCCGGTCCAGGTGATTGGCCAGTGCGACCGCGCATCGGATGCTGTGATAAATGCTGGCCGAGCCGGTGAGCAGCGCCTCCGGCAACGGGCCGGATCGGGAACGGGCCCAACATATCTCGCCGCCGCGAAGTTGCAGTCCCAACACGAAGTCGATGGCCTTCGACACGGTCGGCCACATCAACTCCGCGAATGCGTCGTCCCCGGTCACCAGGACGTGATGCCACACCCCAGTGGCGATGTACGCGCAGAAGTTGCTGTCGCTGTTGGCGTCCTCGATGACCCCGGCCCGGAACTGGATGGGCCAGGATCCGTCGTCGCGCTGCTGCAGTCGCGACCATTCGTAGGCCCGCCGGGCCGGTTCCAACAGTCCGGCGGTGGTCAAGGCCATCGCACATTCGACGTGATCCCAGGGGTCGGTGTGTCCGGTCCGCGACCACGGGATGGCCCCGGAGGCCTCCTGGGTGTCGGCGATCGATACGGCGGTTTCGCGGCACTGGGCGGCGCTGAGCACGCCCGGCACCTCCGGCAGGTCAGACCAGGACAACATCCACCGCCGGTTTCTCGAAGTACAGCGCGACGCTCTTGCCGATCAGCGGATTCAGCGTGGCCTCCGCGACTCGGGTGAGCAGCGGCCGCTGCATCATGTCCCATACCAACAGCCGGTGGTAGGTGCTCACCGCCGGATGTTCGGTCTCTTCCACGCCCACAGCGCATTTGAGCCACCAGAACGGCGAGTGCAGGCTGTGCGCGTGATGGGTGTGGGTGAACTTCAGGCCGCGCGACGCGATCTTCTCGCGCAACTCGCTGGCCTTGTAGATGCGGATGTGCCCGCCCTCGTTGGCATGGTATTCGTCCGACAGGGCCCAGCAGATGCGTTCCGGCAGCCAGCGCGGCACCGTCACGGCCAGCTTGCCGCCCTTCTTCAGGACCCGGGTCAGCTCGGCGATGGCGGCGTCGTCCTCCGGGACGTGTTCGAGGATCTCCGAGGCGATCACACAGTCGAAGGTGCCGTCCTCGTAGGGCAATTCCAGCGCATTGCCCACCACCGCCTCGGCCCGCGCCGACGCCGGCACCTCACCGGCCTCGGACATCGCCTCGAACATCGTGGTGACCTCGGCCATGTCGTCCGCGCTCTGGTCGAACGCGATCACATCTGCGCCGCGGCGGTAGGCCTCGAAGCTGTGCCGACCGGCACCGGCGCCGACGTCGATCACCTTGGTCCCGGGCCCGACACCGAGCCGGTCGAAGTCGACCGTCAGCATGCGCGGCGCCGTTCGATGGCCCGCTGATACACGGAGACGGTCTGGGCGGCAACGGATTCCCAGCTGTAGACGTCGAGCGCCCGCTGTCGGCCCGCGATGCCGATGCGGTAGCGGCGTTCCGGCGAGTCCAACAGGCTGCCCAGCGTGGCGGTGAGTTCCTCGACGTCGCCGGGGGTCACCAGCTCGGCGCAGGCACCCTGGGTGCCCAGCACCTCCGGCAGCGCGCCGGCCCGGCTCGCGACGATCGGCGTGCCGCTGGCCATCGCCTCGACGGCGGGCAGCGAAAAGCCCTCGTACAGCGAGGGGATGCAAGCGATTTCGGCCGACGCCAGCAGCGCGGCCAACTCGGCATCGGAGACGCCGCTCGAGATGTGCACGATGTCGGCGATCCCCAGTTCGGCGATCATCTTCTGCGTGGGACCGTTGCTTTCCAGCCGGGCCACCAGCTGCAACTCGACGTCGCGTTCGGTGCGCAGCTTGGCCACCGCCTGCAGCAGATTCGAGACACCCTTGAGCGGAACGTCGGCGCTGGCGATGGCGATGATCCGGCCCGGCACCCGCGGCGCCAGGGTCGGGGCGAAGACCGTGGTGTCGACGCCGAGGGGCACCACGCGCAGCTGATCGGGCCGCACGCCGAAGTCCTCGGCGATATCGGCGGCCGAACTGCTGGACACCGTCAGCAGGTCCGGAATCTTCTTCGCCACCCGCTTCTGCATCTCCGCGAATCCATACCAGCGGTGCACGACGGGCTTGCGCCACCACGGCGCGGCCGCCAGGTCCAGGACCCGATCACGGGTGATGGGGTGGTGCACGGTGGCCACGACGGGCAGGCCCGAGGCGGCGATCGTCAACAAACCGGTGCCCAGGCTCTGGTTGTCGTGCACGACGTCGAAGTCGTTGCGGCGGTCGGCCAGCAGGCGGGCCGCACGCAGCCCGAAGGTCCGGGGTTCGGGGAATCCGGCGGTCCACATGGTCGCCAGCTCGAGCAGGTCGATGCTCGTGCGGATCTCGCTGGGACGCGGAATCCGGAACGGGTCCGGCTCGCGGTACAGGTCCAGGCTGGGCACCTTGCACAGCGTGACGCGGGGATCCAGACCGTCGGGATAGGGCTGCCCGGAGAACACCTCGACGTCGTGACCCAACTCGACGAGGCCGCGGCTGAGGTGGCGGACGTAGACACCCTGGCCGCCGCAATGGGTCTTGCTGCGATACGACAGCATTGCGATCCGCATGCTCAGGCCACCCCGCTGTTCTTTCTGGACATGTGTCCAGACCTTAATTCGCTGAGCTAGCCAGTGCAACGAGTGGGCGCCGGACCGGCGCCGTTCCCAGCTCGACCAGGGCGATTTCGGCCCCGGCCGCGCTGTGAGACATCTCACGCCGTCATCCGACGCCACGGCTTGCGGAACCCAATGCCTTAGGGCAGCCTTACCTACCTATGGCATCTGATCCGGCGCTCACCTTCGCCTTTGACCTGCGCCTCGACGAGGCTCGTCGCCGCACCGCGGTGGTGTCTGCCCTCGGTGCGGACTGGGACCCGATCCGCGTGCTCGCCGACGAGCAGCGCGCCGAAGACCTCCTGTATTCGGGTCTCGACGCCGAACAGCAACGCATCTATGACGAGTTGGTGAGCGCCGGGGTGCTGCCGGGACGGGCTGTTGATCGTGCTGCCGATTGATCCGGATGCCGATTTCAGTCGCCGCGCGTGGCTGCCGTGCCCGCACTGCGATCACGGCTCGGCCTGCCACGACTGCGGGTCCGGGCGCAACTGTGTGACGCACTGGCAGTACCTACTGAGTAATCGGGGCACCCTCGTGCACCTGCAGTGTCCCGGCTGCACGCAGGTGTGGTCGACCGACACCCGCCGGCGAGCACGGGGCAGCCGGCGCGGGGCCGCCTGAGCGGGATCCGACCACCGCTGCGCGGCCCGTTTCACTGTGCCGCCGGAGCCGATACGGTGGGGGCATGCGTGCGCTGGTCATCGTCGACGTCCAGAACGACTTCTGCGAGGGCGGCTCGCTGGCGGTGGCCGGGGGTGCCGCACTGGCCGGCGCGATCAGCTCCCGGCTGGCGGGTGCCCACGGTTACGACCACGTCGTGGCCACCAAGGATTTCCACATCGATCCCGGAGCGCACTTCTCGGCCGATCCCGACTATCGGACGTCGTGGCCGCCGCATTGTGTCGCCGACACCGCCGGCGCCGAGTTCCACCCGGACCTGGCCACCGGCGCCATCGAGGCCGTGTTCTGCAAGGGCGCCTACACCGCGGCCTACAGCGGGTTCGAAGGTAGCGACGAGGCCGGCACCCCGCTCGAGGAATGGCTGCGGCGCCGCGGTGTCACAGCGCTCGACGTGGTGGGGATCGCGACCGACCACTGTGTGCGGGCGACCGCCCAGGACGCGGTGCGCGCGGGCTTCGACACCCGGGTGCTGCTGGATCTGACCGCGGGAGTGGCCGCCGAGTCGACCGCCGAGGCGATATCGGCGTTGCGCGCCGGTGCCGTCGAAATAGTCGCGGACTCCGCGGATCTGCGCTGACGATGACCCTCGAGGACACCCACCTGATGGAGGTGGTCGAGCGCTCCCCGGCGGCCGCCGGCCGTCGCGATCGGCACGGCTGGGTCGCGTTGTTCACCGCCGACGGCAGCGTGGAGGACCCGGTCGGATCCCAGCCGCACGTCGGGCACACCGCGCTCGGGCGGTTTTTCGACACGTTCATCGCGCCGCGGAGCGTCGTGTTCCACCGCGATCTCGATATCATCTGCGGCGACACCGTCATCCGTGATCTGACCCTGGGCATCGAGATGGGCGCCGGGGTGACGATGGCGGTCCCGGCGGTGCTGCGCTACCGGCTGCGCGCGGTCGACGAGGAGCTCAAAATCGCGTCGCTGCGCGCCTATTGGGAGCTGCCGCCGATGCTGATGCAATTCCTGGGCCACGGTGTCTCGGCGCTTCCGGCCGGTCTGACCCTGACCCGGACGCTGCTGGCCAATCAGGGCCTCGGCGGTGCGCTGGGCTTCCTGCGTGGCCTGCGCCGCCCCGGACCGCACCAACGCGAAGCGCTGGTGGAGGCGCTGACCGCGCTGTCGGTCGGCGACGAGTTGGCCGTCCGCCGCAGCCTCGGTACGGCCGAGGTCGCGGTGGACCTCGACGAACTTCGCACCCAGTTCTACGGCGCCAGTTGGGAAAAGGTGATCGCGGCGGGCCGATCGGTGACCGCGACGGTGCACACCGTGGACCGACGGATGGTGGTCATCGCCGAATTCGCCGCCCGCGCGGCCATCGAACGCCTCGAGGTGTTCGGCTGAATCTCAGGTGTCGCGCTTACGCCGGTAGAGGGTGCCCACCGCCAGCAACGCCAGACTGACCACCAGGATCACCGTCGCCAGCACATCGATCTGCGGCGGCACCGCGGCCTTGGTCGCGGCGTGGACGTAGAGCGGGTAGGTCACCGTCGACCCGCTGACGAAATACGTGATGATGAAGTCGTCGAGCGAGAGCGCAAAGGACAGCATCGCGGCGGCGACGATGCCCGGAACAATCAGCGGCAGTGTCACTTTGACGAACGTTCGGGCCGGACTCGCGCCCAGATCCAGCGAGGCGTCCTCGAGCGTCCAGTCGAAGCCACGGACCCGGGCGCGCACCGTCAGCGCGATGAAGCTGATCTGGAAGGCGACGTGCGCGATGACGATCGTGATGAACCCGCTGGCCCAACCGAGATCGAGGAACAGCGTCAGCAGCGAAGCGCCCAGCACCACCTCGGGCGCGGTCAGGGGCAGCACCAGAAACGCCTCCACGCCCTTGCTGCCGCGGAACCGCTGACGCACCAACGCGATTGCCAGCAGGGTGCCGAGCACGAGGGCGATCGCGGTCGAGATCGCGGCCACCGCAAGGCTCATCTGCAGCGCCTTGGTCAGCGCGGGGTACTTGAACGGGTCGGCCCAGTTCTCCAGCGTGAAGCCCTGCCAGGTGTAGTTGAACTTGCCCGCCGGTTTGTTGAACGAGAACAGCACGATCACGAAGATCGGCAGGAAGATGTAGAGCATCACCAGCGCGGCGATCGCGCGCAGCACCAGATCGCCGATCTTGCCCGAACTCAGGCGGCGCCGGGACCGCACCCGGGTGGTCGACTCGGCCGGGGGAGTGTCGGGGCCGGTGGTGGCGACGGTGATGCTCATACCAAGTCCTCCGTACCCAGCGCCCTGGTGTAGGACAGCACGCCGGCCAGGATCACCGCCATCAGCATGAAACTCAGCGCCGCCGCAGCGGGATAGTCCTTGACCACCAGGAATTGCTTCTGGATGACGTTTCCGATCATCGTGGTCTGGGTGCTGCCCAGATAGTCGGCGTTGATGAAGTCACCCACCGCCGGGATGAAAACCAGCATGCTGCCGGCGATCACACCGGGCATCGACAGCGGCAGAATCACTTTCCGGAACGCCCGGAAGCTCGACGAATACAGATCTCGGGAGGCCTCCAGCAGGCGGGCGTCGATCTTCTCCAGGCTCACATACAGCGGCAGGATCATGAAGATCACCCAGTTGTAGATCAATCCGCCGATCACGGCCCAACTGGTGGATAGCAACCGGCCCTCGTCGGGCAGCATGCCGATGGCACCCAGCGCACTCACCACGAACCCGTCGTCGGCCAGGATGGTCTTCCACGCCAGCGTGCGGATCAGGAACGTGACGAAGAACGGCAGGATGACCAAACCCAGCAGCAGGCTCTTGAACCGACTGGCCTTGAAAGCGATGACGTAGGCCAGCGGATACGAAATCAGCAGGCACACAACGGTTGCGGTCAACGCATAACCCAGCGACCGAAGGATCTGGTCCTGGTAGGCGGTGAAGGCGTCGACGTAGTTGCCGAAGTCCCAGGCGAACGTCAACGTCGGGAGGTACACCGACCCGCCCGACGTCGACAGCGAGGTCTGGAACAACGACCAGAACGGAATGACGAAGAACACCGCCAGGTAGGCCAGCGCCGGCAGGATCATCAGATAGGGCGCGACCTTGCTGCGTTGTCGGCCGCTGCTGGCGACCCCCGCCATCTAGGGGCCCTCCGTCATCGCGTCACGCCCCGGTGACTTCGGCGTAGGCGGCGTTGAACTGCTGAGTCTGCTCGTCGGTCAGCGCGGGCCAGGACTGCAGTTTGGCCAGCACCTCTTGGGGCGGGTTGACCAGCGGGTTGGCGGCCACCGCGGGGTCGATCTTGGCCAACTCGTCGGTCATCTCGGACAGCACCGGCACGAACTGGGTCGCCGCAACCAATTTCGCGTAGTTCGCCCGGTCGTAGACATAATCGATCCAGGCCTCCGCGCCCTTCTGGTTCCGCGTGGTGTACGGGATCACCTGGTTGTCGATGAACCAGGTTCCGCCGGAATCGGGCACCACGAACTCCAGGTCCGGGTTGTCGGCCTGCAACTGCACCACATCACCCGAATATGCCTGCGCCACCACGACATTGCCGGCCGCCAAGTCGTCGCCGTAGTCGTTGCCGGTGAACCGGCGGATCTGACCGCTGTCCTTGTGCTCCCGGATCAGATCGACGGCCTTCTGGATGGACTCCGGTGTCGGTTCGGCCAGCGAACTGCCTTGCGCGAGCATCACCAGCCCGAGCCCGTCCTGCATGTCCGACAACAGGCTGACCTGGCCCTTGAACGCGGGATCCCACAGGTCGTCCAGCGTGGTGATCGGCCGCCCGGTAGCCGCCCTGTTGTAAGCGATCCCCACCATGCCGGACATGTAGGGCGCCAGGAACCTGCGACCGGGATCGATGGCGGCGTCGGCGAGATCGGTGCGCAGGTTCTTCTTGTTCGGGACCCGGTCCTCGCTGATCTCGTTGAGCCACCCGAGTCCCATCAGCCGCGCGGCCATGAACTCGCTGGGGATCACCAGATCGGCACCGATGTCCTGCTTGCGCGACAACGGTTCCTTGTATTTGGCGAACCATTCCTCGTTGTCGTTGAAGTCTTCCTTGTAGTCGACGGTCAGCCCGCTGGCCGTCTGGAACGCGGCCACGAAGCCGTCGGCCATGTAGTAGGGCCAGTTGGAGATGCGCAACGTACCGGTCGCCGGGGATCCGTCGTCGGGCGGGGCGCTGGCGGGACTGCCGGATCCGTCCTCGGAGCCGCAGGCGGCCAGGAACGACGGGCCGAGCACCAATGCGGCGGCCGCGGCGGCGCCACCGCCGAGGAAGCGGCGCCGGGAGGCGCGGTTGTCAGGGGAGGTGTGGGCCATGGCCGCGGGAGCCTTTCGTCGGTGGGAAAACGGTGTGCGGAAGTGTCAGGTGTCGCCGAGCATTTCCTCGAGGTCCTCGGCGGTGGGGATGTCGGCGGCCGGCAGCACGAGCGACGCGGCGGGAGCCCAGGCCACGTACACCCGGTCCCCGGGGCGCAGCATCGGCAGCTGCTGGTCGGTCCCGACGTGGGCGACGATCGGCGACCCGTCGGCCGCGGCGAGCGACAGCCGCAGCACGGGTCCCTGGAACGTGAGGTCGGTCACCGTGGCCGGCACCGAAATCAGTTCGCCGCCTGCGGGTTCCATCGACACCCGGACCCGTTCGGGGCGCACCATCAACGTCGCGTGGCCGCCGCTTTCGATCGTGGTGTCCCCGGGAGTCGCCGCGAGCTTGGTGCCGAGCACCTCGACCTCGACGAAGTCGCGGTTCAGCCGCCCGGTTTGGCGACCGTGCCACAAGTTGGCCTGACCGATGAAGCTCGCCACGAAGACGGTGGCGGGCCGGTCATAGATCTCGGTGGGGGTACCGATCTGTTCGACCCGGCCGGCGTTCATCACCGCGATCCGGTCGCTCATCGTGAGCGCCTCCTCCTGATCGTGGGTCACGTAGACGAACGTGATGCCGAGTTCCCGTTGGATGCGCTTGAGCTCGAACTGCATGACGTGGCGCAGTTTGAGGTCCAGGGCCCCGAGCGGTTCGTCGAGCAGCAGCGCGCTGGGGTAGTTGACCAGGGCGCGCGCCAGGGCCACCCGCTGCTGTTGGCCACCGGAGAGCTGGCCGGGTTTGCGCTGGGCGAAGTCGGTCAGGCGTACCACCTCGAGCAGTTCATCGACCCGGCGCTGGACTTCGCCCTTGCCCTTGGTCTTGTCCACCTTCTGGCTGCGCGGGCCGTAGGCGACGTTGTCCCACACCGTCATGTGCGGGAACAGCGCGTAGTGCTGGAAAACGGTGTTGACGTTGCGTTTGTGCGGCGGCATGTGCGAGACGTCGCGACCTTCGAGGCGGATCGCGCCGGTGGTCGGCGTCTCGAACCCGGCGATCATCCGCAGCGTGGTGGTCTTACCGCAGCCCGAGGGCCCGAGCATCGAGAAGAATTCACCGGCACCGATCGAAAAGTCGGCATCCTCGACGGCCACGTAGTCGTCGAAACGCTTGACCACATGCTCGATCTCGACCACCGGCTGCCCGGGTGCACGCCGGGCGCCGTGTTCGAGTTGCGGTTCGCTGGCCTCGGTGCCGATCTTCGTCAGGACAAAGCCTCCTCGTGTGATGGGCGCCGCCCGAGCCACTCGGTGCGTGAACGGGTGCGTTTACTCTCACCCATCGGCGGGGTCCTCGCAACCGATTCCGTCATGATTCCTGCTCGAATCGATGGAATCTGTTGCTTCTGGCCTGCCTGGCGGCGGAACTCAGAGATGGATCCGGCTGCATTACTCTTGGCTACTCGATGGGCACAGTGCAGCAGGCGACGTCGGACCCGCAGACCTTCTGGGGTGTGGTGGAAAGTGCCGCCCGGCGCCATCCGGGCCGCACCGTGCTGGTCGACGACTACGGGCGCAGCCTGGATTCGCGGGCTTTGCACGGCGCGGCCGTTTCGACCGCGGCGATGTTGACCACGCATGGCGTCGGTCCCGGCAGCGTCGTGTCCTGGCAGCTGCCCACCTCGCTCGAGACCATGGTCGTGATGGCGGCGCTGGCCCGGCTGGGCGCGGTCCAGAACCCCATCCTGCCGATCTGGCGGGAACGCGAACTCCGCTTCGCCACAACGCAACTCAACACTGAATTCTTGATCATCCCGGGCCGTTGGCGGGACTTCGACTACCGGGAACTGGCCGGGGCGGCAACCGCGGACTCCGCCGTCTCGCTCATCGTCGTCGACCACGACGCGCCGGCCGAACCCGGTGCGCTGCGGCTGCCCACGCATGCGGCCGACATCGTTGCGGCACCGCCGCGCGATCCCGACGAGGCACGCTGGGTGTACTACTCGTCGGGCACCACCGCGGAACCGAAGGGGATCCGGCACAGCGACCGGTCGGTGATCGCCGGAACCGCGGGGGTGGTGGCCATGGTCGGGGCGGGCAGCACCGACTGCTATCCGATAGCGTTCCCGATCTCGCACATCGGCGGTGCGGCGATGTTGGCGGCCGCGCTGCTGACCGGGATGCGGTTGGTGTTGTTCGACCATTTCGATCCGCGCTCGACGCCGGAGGCGATCGCGCGGCACCGACCCACGCTGCTCGGCACGGCCACGCCGTTCTTCGTCGCGTACCTCGATGCCCAACACCGCCGCGGCGACAGCCCAATGTTCCCGGCGCTGCGGGGCTGCATCGGGGGCGGCGCGCCGATCACCTCCGAATTGGGCCGACAAGTCCGAAACACGTTGGCGGTGCCGGGGATTGCCAACTCATGGGGACTCACCGAGTTTCCGGTGGCCACCTCACCGGCGCTCGATGCCGCCGCTGCCGTGCTGGACCACACGGTGGGGCCGCCGGTGCCCGGCGTGGAAGTCCGCGTGGTCGACGGTGAACTGCGCCTCAAGGGTCCGCAGCGTTTCCTGGGCTATGTCGACGAGTCGCTCGACGCCGATGCGTTCGATGATGAGGGCTGGTTTCGCAGCGGCGACCTGGGCCGCATCGACGCTGCGGGCAACGTCGTGGTGACGGGGCGCAGCAAGGATGCGATCATCCGCAACGCCGAGAACATCTCGGCACTGGAGGTGGAAGGCGTGCTGGCCACGCATGCCGGTGTGCGCGACGTCGCGGTGATCGGGGTGCCCGACGGCCGCACCGGCGAACGGGTATGCGCCGTCGTCGTCGCCGAACCCGGCGCCTCGATCTCGCTGCAGAGCCTCGCAATGCACTGCCGGCGCGGCGGCCTGAGCCGGCACAAGACCCCCGAACGTCTGGAGTTCGTCGAGGGGTTGCCGCGCAATCTCACCGGCAAAGTGCTCAAGACCGAGCTGCGACATCGGTTCGGTTGAGCGCGGGATCGGCTGATTTCACGCGTATGCGAGGATGCGCGGATGAAGGTCAGCCCAGCTCACTTCACCGCCACGCCGGAGGGTTTCCTGCCGTCGCAATACGCTCAGGGCCGCTGGGGTCCGGACCAACTCAATGGTCCCGCCATCGTGGGTCTGGCCGCGCATTGCCTCGAGCACGACCACGGATCAGCCGACTTTCAGCCGGCCCGGTTGACCGTGGACCTGTTCAAGGCGGCGCGGGGTCGGCTGACCACGGTCCGCACCAGGCTGATCCGCGATGGTCGCCGCATCCGCAATGCGGAATGCGATGTGGTGCAGGATGACGTCGTCGTCGCCAGGGCGACCCTGGTGCTGTACCGCCGCTCGGCACCCCCGCCGGGCGAGCAGTGGTCGGCCAGTATCGATTTCGCCTTCCCGCAGGACCTGGACTCGAGTCAGGACCCGCCCCACCCGCACACCGGCAGCGCGGGCGGGGGGTGGTCACGCAAAATCAGCGACCACCAGAACAACACCCGTACGAAGTTCGTCGACAGGAGCATCAATGTGCTCAGCGGACAACAGAATTCCCCGTTCGTCCGGGCCGCGGTGGTTGCCGAGGCGACCAGCCTGGTCACCCACCTCGGCACCCGCGGCGTGGGCTACATCAACGGCGATCTCACGGTGGCGCTCACCCGACTGCCGGTCGAGGAATGGATCGGCGTGCAGGAAGACACGCACTGGGCCGCCGACGGGGTGTCGGTGGGCACCGCGACGTTGTTCGACAGCGCGGGCCCGTTCGGTTCCGGCATGGTGACCGCGATCGCCAACCCCGACGCCCAGCTCGATTTCAGCGCCGAGACCTTCGACGGCGTATCGCTCTGAGTCAGCCCCATTCGTGGTTCATCGCCCGCGATTCCACCGTCTCGGCCGCCGCCGACTCGCTGGGCTTGGGACGTGTCCCCGAGAAGGCGATGAGCAGGATCGCGAGCGCCGCGGTGGCCGCCCCCACCGCGAAGATGACGACGAACGCGCCCTCAGTGGGCAGTCCGGTCTCGGCCGAGAGGCGCCCCAGCAGGACGGCGACCATGGCCGCCGCTAGTGCGCCGCCCACGGTGCGCGCGATGGCGTTGATGCTCGTGGCGACCCCGGTGCTGCCCGAGTCGGCCTCGCTGACCACCAGCGCGGGCAGGGCCCCGTAGGCCAGGCTGATGTAGGCGTTGGTCCAGGCACCGGCGACGATCACCTGCCATGGTGCCGAATGGGCCAGCGCCAGCGCGACAAAGCCGATGACGCCGACCAAGGCTCCGACCATCAGCACCGGGCGCGGGCCGAACCGGTGGATGATCCAGCCGCTGCTGGTGGCCGTCACGAACCCGGTCAACGCACCCGGCAGCAGGAACATCACGCTGGACTGCAGGACCGACGCCGAGAAGCCGAACCCGGCCTGCTCGCGGGGGATCTGGACGAACAGCGTCAACCCCAGGAAGCTGAAGTACAGCCCCATGCCGACGAAGATGGTGGCCAGGTTGGTCAGCAGCATCGCGCGCTGAGTCAACATCGCGGTCGAGACCAGGGGATAGCGCCGGCCTCGTTCCCACCGCCACCAACCCGCCAACACCAGCATCCCGAGCGCCGCGCAGATCAGGGTCGGCGGGGTCAGCCAGCCCCACGCGTTGCCCTGCGTGATCGCCAGCAACACCGCGGTCAGACCGACTGCCAAGCCGATCGCGCCCCACCAGTCGACGGTGCCGTCGCGACCGCCCGCGCGCGACGGCACCACCCAGACCACCAGTAGTATCACCAACACGGTGAACACCGTGGTCAGCCAGAACACCCGGTGGTAGCCGACCGCGCCGTCCATCAACAGCCCGGTCACCACCAGCCCGACGCCGCCGCCGAACCCGAGCATGCCGGACAACACCGCCAGCGCCCGCACCACCTGCTCCGGCTCCAGTTCCGCGCGCAGGATCGCCACGCAGATCGGATACAACGCAAACGAAGCACCCTGCAGGACGCGGGCCACGATCAGCAACGGCAGTGAACTGGTCGTCGCGGCCAGCAGCGAGCCCACCAGGACGACCAGCAGCACCACCAGCAGCACATACTTCTTGTTGTGCAGGTCGGCGAATCGCCCGACCAACGGGGTCGCCGCCGCGGCGGCCAGCAGGTTGGCCGTCACCGCCCAGCTGATCGCCACCGAGGACACCTGCAGCTGCTCGGCCATGACCCCCAGGACCGGGACCACCGCGGTCTGTAACAGGGCCACCGTCAGTGCCACCACGCTCAGCGAGACCACCAGGACGCCGGTTTTGCGACGTTCGGCGGTTTTGGGCACGAGGTCGATTATCTCGGGACCGCCGCGGCCGCCGCGAGCGGGTACCCAGCGGTACCGAAACGGCGCCGGGTCGGCGATCGTGCTGCGCGCCGGTGGCGAGATCCCGGAGGATGACGGGCGCAGCATCCTCGACTACCCCCGCGAAAGCGAGCACCGATGAAAGTGGCGATCCTCGACGATTATCAGAACGTGGCACTGCGGTCGGCCGACTGGGCTCCGGTAGCACGGCGCGCCGAGATCACCGTCTTCAACGATCACCTCGCCGACCCCGATCAGGTGGTGGCGCGGTTGGCGCCGTTCGACGTGGTGTTCGTCATGCGGGAGCGCACCTCGCTGCCGCGCGATGTCCTGCAACGCCTGCCCCGGCTGCGGATGATCGCCTCCAACGGGGTGGCCAACGCCGCCATCGACATGGCCGCGGCCGAACAGCAGGGGATCGAGGTGAGCGGGTCCGGAGGCACCGCCGCCGGGACGGTCGAATTGACCTGGGCGCTGATCCTTGCCGCGGCCCGCAACCTGGTGGCCGAGAATGCATCGGTGCGCGCCGGCGGGTGGCAGCGGTCCGTGGGCCACGAACTGTCCGGACGGGTTCTGGGTGTGCTCGGATTGGGCCGGATCGGCAGCCGGGTCGCTCGTATCGGAGCGGCGTTCGGCATGGAAGTCATTGCCTGGAGCCAGAATCTGAGCGCCGAGGCCGCCGATGCGGCCGGTGCCCGCCTGGTCGATCGGCGGAGCCTGTTCGGCGATTCCGACGTGCTGAGCATCCACCTGAAGCTCAGCGACCGCTCGCGTGCCCTCGTCGGGGCCGACGAGCTCGCGCAGATGAAGTCGACGGCATGGCTGGTCAACACGTCTCGCGGACCGATCGTCGACGAGCCGGCGTTGGTGGCCGCGCTGCGGTCCGGACGGCTCGGCGGTGCGGCGTTGGACGTGTTCGACACCGAACCGCTTCCGGCGGATCACCCGCTGCGCACCCTGGACAATGTGTTGGCCACCCCGCACATCGGTTACGTCACCGACCGCCAGTACGGCATCTTCTTCGCCGACGCGGTGGCCGCCATCAGCGCCTGGCTGGATCGAAACTCAGGCGGCGACGGGTAATTTGGCCCGCAACCACTGCGGCCAGGGCTGCTTCTCGTAGGTGGTGGCGTCGACACAGACGTGGATCATCCGGCATTCGGCCAGCAGGTCTTCGCCGCGGGTGATGGTGAAATCGCTGCGCAGCGAGGTGTTCCCGGGCGGGTGGATGGTGGTGTGTACCGTCAGCCGATCGTCGAACCGGGCCGGGGACCGAAACTGCAGATCGGCGGCGGCCACCACCAGATCGACGCCGGCGGCGACCACCTGCCGGTAGCCGCCGAGGAGTTCATCGATGGCCTCGGTGTGGGCCATGTCGACCCAGGTCAGGTAGTGCGCGTTGAAGACCCGGCCCTGCATGTCGCATTCGACGTAGCGCACCTTCAGCTCCATGGCCGATGCGGCCTGGGTGGGGTTGACCATCAGCTACCTTCCGATTCAGGCCGGTCAGCTCACCGACCGTCAGATCCAGCGCGGTACCGAACGTCGTGACCATACTCAGCAAGCGGCGGCAGGGCCGATTCGGCGCGTGCTGTGTCGTCGACGTGGCCGGTCGTGAGACGGTTACAGGACTATGAACACGCACGACTACGTGACCTATGAGCAGTGGGGACGCGAATTTTTCGAGATCGCGGTGACCGAGGAGCGGGTCGCGGGGGCATTCGCGGCGATCGCCGGGGACCAGTTCGAGATGGGACCGCTGGCGCAGGGACCGGGCCGGATCGCCCGGGTCAGTGCGAAGGTCAAGATCGGTGAACCGCAGGCCACCCGACAGGTCGGCGACAACATCTCCTTCGACATCCGGATCCCGCTCGAGATCGACCTCATCGTGGATCTGCGGCTCGACAAACCGCGGTTCAAGGTTGACGGCGAGGTCGAGTTGCGCGCGACGGCACGGGCGGCCAAACCGCTGCTGCTCGTCATCGATGTGGCCAAGCCGCGGCCCTCGAACATCAGCGTGCACGTGTCCTCGGAGTCCATTCGCGGCGAGATCGTGCGCATCATCGGCGGCGTGGACGCCGAGATCCGACGCTTCATCGCCCAGCACGTGGCCGATCAGATCGATGCGCCCGAGGCCCAGGCGGCCCAGGTCATCGATGTCGCCGAGCGCCTCGACGACGCCTGGACCGGCATCTAGTCGATCCGGGCCGGTCTCAGCCCTGCTTGGCCAGATCGCGGCTGATGACCAGGCGCTGAATCTGGTTGGTGCCCTCGAAGATCTGCATGATCTTGGCCTCCCGCATGTACCGCTCCACGCGATAGTCCCGGGTGTACCCGACGCCGCCGAGCACCTGGACCGCGTCGGTGGTGACCTTCATCGCGGCGTCGGTGGCCACGAGTTTGGCCACCGAGGCGTGGCGTGAATACGCCAGCCCCGCATCGCGACGCCGGGCCGCGTCCAGGTAGGTCGCGCGCGCCGAGTCGACGGCCGCGGCCATATCGGCCAGCAGGAAACCGAGGCCCTGGTGGTCAATGATCTTGCGGCCGAACGTGCTTCGCTGTTGACTGTAGGCCAGGGCCTCGTCCAGCGCGGCCTGGGCCAGGCCCACCGCGACCGCGGCGATCCCCAACCGGCCCGAATCCAGCGCGCTGAACGCGATCTGCAGGCCCTGCCCCTCGGCGCCGATGCGGCGCTCGGCGGGCAGATAGGCGTCGTCGTAGTGCGCGGCCGTCGTCGGCACCGCGTGCAGACCCATCTTCTCCTCGGGTTTCCCGAAGGTGAGCCCGGCCGTGTCGGCGGGCACCAGGAAGCACGAGATCCCTTGCGATCCGGTGCCGGTGCGGGCGAAGAGGTTGTAGAAATCGGCGATCCCGCCGTGGGTGATCCAGGCCTTCTCGCCGGTGATGCGGTAACCGTCGTCGACGGCGACGGCCTTGCAGGTCAGTGCGCCCGCATCCGAGCCGGCCTGCGGTTCGGACAGGCTGTAGGCGCCGATCGTGGTGCCGCTGAGCATCTGCGGGAGCCAATCGGCCTGCTGCTTGTCGGTACCGAACGCCAGCAGCGGATGGCAGGACAGGCTGTGCACGCTGACCGCGACGGCTACGGCCGCCCAGCGCGCGGCGATCTCCTCCAACGCCTGCAGGTACACCTCGTACGGTTGTCCGCCGCCACCCCATTCCTCCGGGTAGGGGAGGCTGAGCAGGCCGGCCTCGCCGAGCGTCGCAAAAACACCCTCGGGGTAGGTCTCGGCACGTTCGCACTCGTCGACGCGGGGGGCCAGGGCCTTGTCCGCGATGTCTCGGGCCAGCGCGATGAGGTCGCGTGCGTCCTGATCGGGGAGAAGTCGGTCGACGGGCACGCGGATTCCTTCCATCACCTCCAGCAGTACTGGAGCACGAGTTTCAGTACTTCGACAGTACTACAGATGTGTCTCCAGTACTATGAGGCCGTGCAACGCAGCCCCACCGCCGAGTTCGGCACCGCCCGCCGGGGTCAACTCTTCGACGACCTGCAGGCGTTGTTCCTGGCCGAAGGGTTCGCTCACCTGACCCTCGACGACATCGCGGGCCGTCTGCGTTGTTCCAAATCCACGCTGTACACCCTGGCCGACAGCAAGGACGCGCTGGTCCGCGCGGCGACGGTGCGCTTTTTCCGCGGCGCCACCGACGCGGTGGAAGGCCGGGTCGCCGAGCGCACGGGAGCGCGGGAGCGCATCACCACCTATTTGTCGGCGGTCGGCCGGGCGTTGGACGTGGCGTCCGCCCAGTTCCTGGCCGATCTCGCGGCGTTTCCGCCCGCGCGCGAGGTGTACGAGACCAACACCGCCATCGCGGCGCGGCGGGTCCAGGAACTGATCGCCGAGGGGGTCGCGGCCGGCGAGTTCCGCGACGTGCACGCGTCCTTCGCCGGCGAGTTGACGGCGACCATGATGGTCAGCATCCAGCAGGGGCGGGTGCGCGCGGCCACGGGTCTCGACGACGCGGCGGCCTACCGCGAGCTGGCGGCGCTTCTCACCGGGGGCATCAACGCCTGATCCCAGCACCAGAGGTGTATGACAAATAGGCCCTCCGGTGTAACGTCAGCTGCGCTATGGATCTCTCGCAGCTGCGCTTCACGATGACCCATCCGATGAACTCGCATCCCTATCACCCGGACGTGGTCTCGGGCGCCGGGATCACCGCCATTGCGGTGGCAGCGGAAAAGGCCGGGTTCCACGGCTTCGGCTTCACCGATCATCCGGCGCCCTCGCAGCGCTGGCTCGAGAACGGCGGCCATGACGCGCTCGACCCGTTCGTGGCAATGAGTTTCGCGGCCGCCCACACGACGACCCTCCGGTTGATCCCGAACATCGTGGTACTGCCGTACCGCAACCCGTTCGTGGTGGCCAAGGCGGCCGCCACGCTGGACCTGCTCTCCGACGGCCGGTTTACCCTGGCCGTCGGCGTCGGGTACCTGCGCCGAGAATTCGCTGCGCTCGGCGTCGAGTTCGACGAACGCGCCGAGCTTTTCGAGGAAGCGCTGGAGGTGATCCGCGCGGCGTGGACCACCGACGACCTGACGTTCGAGGGCAAGCACTTCAGCGCCCGCGGCATCACCGCCCATCCGCGTCCGGTCGCGCGGCCGCACCCGCCGATCT